>NZ_FXXA01000002.1:2609658-3914488 GCF_900184265.1 Eggerthella timonensis | reverse complement strand
CAGCAGGACGCCAAGGAAGACCCCTGGGCCCGCGGGCCCAGGGGTCTTCCTTGGCGTCCTGCTGCGCATACTTCATCCAGGCGTCTTCCTGACGCGCTTCGGCGATCCAATCGTCCTTCGACTTCGACAGCACGCTGCCGATCAGGCAGGTGATGCCGCACAGGATGCCGCCCACCACGAACGCGATCCAGCTGATGTAAAAGCCGCCCTGGCCGTCGCGGATAAGGTCGCGCAGCTCGTTCTTGTCGAAGCCGTCCCAGCCGCCGATCGGGTCGAGCAGTGGCACGAAGCCCCACACCAGGAACACGATCAGGGCCAGCAGCATGATGACGCCGCAGACGACGCCCATGATGCGGTCGGCGCGGATCTGCTCGGGCGTCTTGACGATGGCAGAGGCGGGCAGGTCGCCTCCGAGGTCCTGGCGGTGCGCGATGTAGGTGAGCTCGGATAGGTCGTACTTCGATTTCTGCATGCCGGCCCAGATGAGGATGCCCACGGCGATGGCGAGGATGAACATGAAGGGGGCGATGGCGAGCTCTTCAAGCGAGACGCCGCCCACGAGGATGGTGCCCTCGTCGGGCGTGAGACCGATCAGCATGATGACGTCGAGCAGGATGATGCCTATGCCGAGCGCGGTGAACAGGGGAAACCGTCGGCCAAAGCGGTCGAGCGTTTCGGCTGAGTATCGAGGCTCGATGGAGGGGTTGCGGCGCTTGAACTCTCCGTGACTGAGGCTTCCCATAACGAGGAGCACCACGCCGACGACTACGCACGATAGCAGCGCGACGGCCTGCAGGTTCCCCGGCCATCCGAGGGCATCGAGCAGCCCGTTCAGGCCCACGCCTACGAGGATGCACGCCACGCCGGCCGCGATGGACAGGTCGAAGCGGTTCATATGAGCATCGTATCGTTCGGTGTCGTTCTCCTTGGCCACGTGCACGCTGCCGCGCATGAGGTCGTCGAGATTGACGTGGAACAAGTCGCACAGCACGAGGATCTTGTCCATCTCGGGGTAGTTCGTGCCGGCTTCCCACTTGCTGACGGTCTGGCGCGACACGCCCAGCTGCTCGGCGAGCCCTTCCTGCGTGATGCCGTAATGCTGCCGCAGGTATACGAGGTTGTCGGCGAAGCTCATGGTGGTCCCTTCTCAAACGTTGTATGCATGATACCCGAAGCGTCGGTCCTTGCGGCTGCGCTTCGACGGTTCCCATCATGCGGTTGCACGCCCGCGCGTTCTACCAACCTGGTGGTGCGTTTCGCGATTCTTTGCGCACGCTCAGGTTGCGAGGCTGATTGAGCTGGGATTTTGTAAAACAGGTTTCAAGTTCGTGCAAAGTCTCCGTGCGGGCTCATGCGGGTTGGAGGGGGCGGCGTACAATGACGGCATACGACGGATTTCGAGGAGGCTTCTCACATGGTCAAGCTCATTGCCAGCGACATGGACGGTACGTTTCTCGACGAGAACCAGTGCGTGCCCGACGGCTCGTACGATCTCATCCTGCGCCTGCGCGACGCGGGCATCCGGTTCGTAGCCTCGTCCGGCCGTCGCTTCGACACGCTGAACGAGCTGTTCGAGCCCGTGGTGGAGTGCATGGACTTCGTCGCGTCCAACGGAGCGCAAGTCGTCATCGAAGGCACGCTTGTCGACCGCGAGGTGTTCTCGCATGCGGCGCTGCGTCGGTTGGCGCGCACGTGCGACCTGTTCGACACGCTGCATCTCGCGCTGTTCGACGAGACGCGCAGCTACCTTCTGGACGACGAGGAACGCTTCGAGCGCGAGGTGGACAAGAACCTGCCGAACCCGGTGCGCGTGTTCGATGTGCCGTCGCCTGAGGTGAACATCTTGAAAGCCTCGGTGTACTGCGATGAGGGCGTCATGGACATGGCGTATGCCCTCACGCGCGAACTGGAGGCCGATTTCGTGTTCGCGCCGTCGGGCCGCAAGTGGATCGACGTCATGCAGCGCGGCGTGAACAAGGCCACCGGCATCGAGCAGGTGATGGCTGCCCACGGCGTGCGCGCCGAAGACGTGATGGCGTTTGGCGACTCCATGAACGATTACGAGATCCTGCGCATGGCGGGCACGAGCATCGCCATGGGCAATGCTCGCTCGGCCATCAAACAGATCGCCACGAAGGTGATCGGGACGAACGTCGAGCGCAGTGTCCAACGCGAGCTGCGCGCCGTGCTCGACACCATCGAGTAGAAGGTGGCGAACTCGGTTCGCCTTTGTCTCAGAGCCCGGTTCCGAATTCCTGCCTTCCGTGCATCGAACGGGGACTCAAGTGGCAAGTTTTCACCGGATTCGGATGTTTCGGGTCGGGCCGCGGGCGCTCCGGGATGCTCCGTCCTGCATCATGCCTGGTCGCGAGGAACCCTCGTCTCGTCGGAGATGCGCCGCCCGCTCCGAGCGGGGCGCAAACATCCGAATCCGGTGAAAACTTGCCATTCCGGCGACGAAACGATGCACGGAGCGCCCATGGGGCGACGCGCCCGTCGGGGATCGGGCCGAGCCGGAGATTGTGCCAAAGAGGGAGTCGGAACCAAATGTACGTTTTTTCGACCTCCCTCGATCCTACCCGTTGACGACAAATTCGCTTGAGGGGATGCGCTCGGTTGCGTGGCGGTCGGGGCTGGCGGGGTCGCAGGCGGCGTGCCCGACGGCCAGGATGTTCACCGGCTCGAGCGACGGGGGAAGTGCGCACGCTTCGCGCACGATTGCGGAATCGAAGTTGCAGATCCACACGCTGCCCAGGCCGAGGTCGGCGGCGGCGAGCATCAGGTGGTCGGTCACGATGGAGGCGTCGACTTCGGCGGACGACCAGCCGTCTGCCCGACGCTTCCAGGCGCGTTCGCCGTCGACGCACACGACGAGCGCGAGCGGCGCGCCGTGCAAGTTGGCCGCTTCTCCCAGGTGAGCGAGGCTTGTCGCGCTCGTCGCGCAGACGACGCGCACCGGTTGGCGGTTGGCGGCGGTGGGCGCGACGCGGCCCGCTTCCACGATGGCGTCGATCAGCTCCTGGCTGACGGGGGCGGGCTGGTAGGCGCGAATCGAGCAGCGCTTTCGTGCGAGGTCGAGAAACGTCATGAGGTGCTCCTAACATTCGGGTTGGGGTTCCGGTGTTCGGTCGCCTTTCATCCTACGCTTTGCTATCCTCAGAACAAGTAGACACTTTTTTGGAATATACTACCCAAAAAGATAGTATTGGACGGCAGGTCGAGCGACACATCGAGCGACGCACTGCACGACGCGTCGAGTGCCGTGGCGGATGCTGCATCGAGCGAAAGAGGCTGCGCATGAAAACCTGTCCGAGCGCGTACCATTGCCCCGTGGAGGCCACCATCGACATCGTGGGCGGCAAGCACAAGGTGCTGATCCTGTGGCACCTGAGCAACGCGCGCGTGCTGCGCTTCGGCGAGCTGCAGCGCAAGATGACACAGGCCACGCCGAAAATGCTGACCCAGCAGCTGCGCGAACTCGAGGCCGACGGCATGGTGCATCGCGAGCTGTACCATCAGGTGCCGCCCAAAACCGAGTACTCGCTCACCGAGCGGGGCGCGAGCTTCGTGCCTATCCTCAACCAGATGTGCGCATGGGGCAAGGTTGTGCTGGACGACGCGGGTACCGGGACGTCCGCCAACCCCGCCGTCCCTGCAGCCGTCCCCGCCGCGCCTCCCGCGGGTTGACCGCGCCTGCCCGGCGCGGTATGCTGGGCGACGCTGTATCCGCCTCAACGAGAAGGCACGCATGAAACTCTGCAGAGTAACGGCTCCGCGCATGATCGCCGATGAAGCATCGCACGGAGCACCGGGACATACTCATCGGCATCGATAGGCGCGCTGCCCAGGTCAGGCACGTCTCCTCTTCGATGCCGGCATGACGGAATCCTTTGAGCGCCGCAGGTGATGATTCATCTGCGGCGCTTTTTTTGCGCGCAGCGTCGGACGCGCCGGTCGCGTCCCGCTCGCATTCCGCATTCCGTTTCCCGAATTCTCAGAGGTGAGCAACCGTGTCGAAAGCACCAATCAAACTCGAATCCAACGCTCCTCTTTCCTTTACCGAGGGGCCGCTGTTCCGGCAGCTTCTCGCCTTCGCGCTGCCGCTCATGGCGGTGAACCTGCTGCAATACGTGTACCAGGCGGTCGACATGGTGGTGGTCGGTCAGGTGATGGGTGCGGTGGGGCTCGTATCCATCAGCAATGCGACCAACGCCACCTTCATCGTGAACGCGTTCGTCATCGGTCTCACGGCGGGCGGCGGCGTGGTGATCGCGCGGTTCGTGGGCGCGCGCGACGTGGTCGGCCAGCGGCGCGCGTACGCGGCCACGATCGCGGTTGCGCTGGCGGGGGCGGCGGCGATCGCCGTGCTGGGCACGATGCTGGCGCGTCCGGCGTTCACGGCCAACGCCGTGCCCGAGGCGGCGCTCGACGGCGCCTGCGCCTACACCGTGGTGCTGTGCTGCGGCTCCGTCGGGCCCTTCCTCATGAACGCTGCAGCCGCCTTCCTCAAGGCGCAGGGCGACGCGCGCACGCCGTTGGCGCTGGTGGGGGTTGCCCTGCTCGTGAACGTGGCGCTCGACCTCGTGCTGGTGGGGCCGGCGGGCTTCGGCGTGGTAGGGGCGGCGATCGCGACGGTCGTCGCGCAGAGCGTGGCAGGGGTCGGCGCGCTTGTCGTGGTGCGGCGGCGCTTTCCCGGCGGGCGCCTGACCGGAGCGTTCGCCTGCGGCGTCCGCGCCGCTGCGCCGCTGCGCGCGAGCGTCGGCGAAGTGCTGCACGTGGGTGTGCCCTCCGCCGTGCAGATGGCGGTGGTGAACCTGTCGTACGCGCTGGTCACCGGGCTGTTGAACCGCTATGGGACCGACGTGGCCGCCGCGGCCGGCGTCGGCCTGCAAATCAGCACCATCGCAGGGCTGCCGTGCTGGGCCATCGGCCAGGCCATCACCACGGCGGCCGCACAGAACGCGGGCGCGGGCGCATGGAGCCGGGCGCGCGACGTGGCACGCCTCGGCGTCACGTTCAACGTGAGCGTGATCGTGGGCGTGCAGGTGGTCGTGCAGCTGCTGGCTCCGCTGATCGTGAGCGCGTACGGCCTGACGGATCCCGCGACGCTCGACATCGCCGTGCTGTACCTGCGCATCACGTGCAGCGTGAACGGGCTGTTCTACGCGGCCATGTACAGCTTCGACTCGTTCGCGCTGGGGGCCGGCTCGCCCCGCCTCGTGCTGGTGAACTCGCTCATCGACGCGTTCGTCGTGCGTTTCGGCTTGGCGTTCCTGCTGAGCGGCGTGCTGGGCTTCGGCTACGTGGGCATCTTCGTGGCGCAGGCCGCGTCGCCCGTGATCCCGGCGGTTATCGGCGGCCTGTACCTGCGCCATTGGATCCGTTCGCGCGGGCTGTAGACGACGGCCCGAGGCGACTGTCGGCCCAAACGGTCGGTTTTTCGCTGAAAAGCGCACGTTTCGGCCGACAGTGCTCGCTGAGGAGGCACCGGTACGTGCGGCGAAAGCCTTCGCCATAGAGGGCCGGGCCGCCGATGAGCGCGGGCTGGTCGGCGGCGCAACGGAAGCGACCGGTTTTTTCTGCTGGGAAGGCGTTGTAAAGTTCTGCGTATCGTGCATACTTGCCGTTGTGCATGGGATTCTCCGAGAAATCCAAGGCGAACATGAATGAAGGGGAGGCGAGCGTGACGGATGCGACGACAGGCGTGACCGTGCTCATCGTGGAGGACGACGCCCACATCAGCAGGATCGTGGCCGACCACCTGGGAAATGCGGGGTACGCGTGCACGCAGGCGTTCTCGGGCACGGAGGCACTGCTCGTGCTGGAGGCTTCGGCCGCGCGCGACGAGGGGTTCGACGTAATCGTATGCGACCTCATGCTGCCCGGCCTTCCCGGTGAGGATATCGTGCGGCTCATCCGTGCCGCCGACGCCCATACGCCCATCGTGGTGACCTCGGCCCGCACGAGCGCCACCGACAAGGTTGACCTTTTGAAGCTCGGGGCCGACGATTATCTGGCCAAGCCCTTCGACCTGGACGAGCTGCTCGCGCGCATCGAGGTGCAGCTGCGCCACTGCGGTCGCGCCCTCGCGCCGCAGCCGGGCGGCAACGTGCTGCGCGTGGGCGCGTGGGTCATCGACCGCGCCGCGCGCACGCTCGCGGTGGACGGCGCGGAGGTGCCGCTCACGCGCACCGAGTTCAACATCGTGGATCTTCTGGCCGCGCACCCGAGGAAGGTCTATACGAAGCAGGAGCTGTTCGAGCTGGCCTGGGGCGAGCCCTATGCCGCCGAGGACAGCACCGTGAGCGTGCACGTGTCCAACATCCGCGCCAAGCTCAAGGCCACCGGCACCGACGGCTACATCCGCACCGTGTGGGGTCTCGGGTTCAAGCTGGCGGTCGACGAGGGTCGATGACGGCGGGCCCGCCGGCACATTCCCCGTCGGCTTCTTCAAGCTTTCTTAAAGGTTGGTTCATCCTTCCTGAAACCCTCTTCCGTAAGCTGGAAACACGGTGAGAAGGCAAACGGAAAGGAGCGTTCATGAACGTTGTTGAGACGCGGGGGCTCACGAAGTCCTACCGCGGGAAGCGCGCGGTCGACCGGCTCGACCTGCACGTGGCGCAGGGCGACATCTACGGGTTCGTCGGGAAGAACGGGGCAGGGAAGTCCACCGTCATGAAGATGGTCTGCGGCCTGGTGACGCCCGATGAGGGCGAGATCGAGCTGTTCGGCAACCGTATGGAGGAGTGCGGTCGGCCGGAGGGCGCGTCGCGCGTCGGGGCGCTCATCGAAGCGCCGGGGCTCGTGCCCAACCTCTCCGCCTATGAGAACCTCATGGCGAAGGCCCTGGCGATGGGCGTGGCGGCTGCCCCCTCACGCTGCCGTGAAGCGCTTGCGCTGGTCGGGTTGGACGGCGTGGGCAAGAAGAAGGCCAAGGGCTTCTCGCTCGGCATGAAGCAGCGGCTGGGCCTCGCGCTCGCGCTCGTGGGCTCGCCCGACCTGCTGCTGCTCGACGAGCCGCTGAATGGCCTGGATCCCGAGGGCACGCGCGCCATGCGCAACCTCATCGTGCGGCTGAACCAGACGCTCGGCGTGACGGTGGTCATCAGCTCGCACGTGCTGGACCAGCTCGATCGCGTGGCCACGCGCTTCGGCGTCATCGCCGAGGGCCGCATGGTGCGCGAGATGACCTCCGAGCAGATGCAGGCCGAATGCGGCGACAGCCTGCGCGTGCGCACCGTCGATCCGGCCCGTTCGCTCGCGCTGATGGAAGAGACGTTTCCCCAGGCGACGCTGCGCGCGCTGCCCGACGGGGCGCTCTCCGTCTCGGGCGACTACGACGCGGCGGCCGTGTCGCGCCTGCTGCACGACGCCGACCAGACGGTGCTGGAGCTGAACCCCGTGCGCCGGGACATCGAGGACTATTTCGTGGAGCTTATGGAAGGCGGCGCACGTGGGGCAACGGGCGCCGTTTCGGGCGAGGAAGGCGGTGCGCACCATGTTTAACCTGTTGAAATCCGATGTCTTCCGGCTCGTACGCGGCAAGATGCTGTGGGTGGCCCTGGCCTTCCTCGCGCTCGTGGTGATGGGGGCGGCCGGGCTGGTCTGGTTCGCCACCACGCCCGAGTTCGCCCAGATGGTGAACGAGCAAGCGCAGGAGGAGGCGCGCCAGAGCGGCGCGACCGTCACGCTCACCGCGCCGAACGGCGCCGGCCTCGACGCCGAGGAGGTGCAGGCGCTCAACGAGAAAGTTATCGGCAGCCGCACCTACTCCTACGGCAACACGTTCATGGTGGGCTTCCTCGGGCTGATCGTCGCGGTGTTGGCGGCGCTGCTGGCCTCGTCCGACTTCGACACGGGGTTCGCGAAGAACGTGCTTGCGGGACGCGGCGACCGCAGGGCGTACTTCGCGGAGAAGCTCGTGCTGATCGCGGCCTTGTGCGCGGTTTTCCTGCTGGCTGGCATGCTCCTGTCGGATGCGGTGTACGCGGTCCTCGGATTCTCCTACGAGCGCACGGAGACGGTGGGCGAGTACTGGAGCTGGGCGGGGTTGTCGTGGATCGTGCTGACGGCGTACGCGTTCCTCGCCGCGCTCATCGCATGGGCGACGCGCAGCAAGACGGTCGGCGTCGTGTTCGCGGCGCTTGTGCCCACGGGCTTCGTCGAATCGATGGCTCTGGGGGCGGCTGCCGTGCTCGCGCCGGCCATGCCCCTGGTGGGCGATGCGGTGCAGTGGCTTCCGCTGTCCGTGCAGCAGCGGCTGGCGGCGGGAGGCACGGGCCTGTTCGAAACTGGCGCGTCGGCTGTGGCCGGGTTGTCGCCGGCGGCGCAAGGGCTTATCGTATTCGGGGCGATCGCGGCCGTGTGCGCGGCGCTGTCGCTCACGGCGTGCCGGAAGAGGGACGTCTAAGGTACGGAGGGCGTGCGGATGATGTATATGCTGGTGGGAATCGCGTGCTTGGCGGTCGGCGCTGCGCTTGCGTGGGTCGCATGCGGTCGGGAGCTGCGCCGCATGGCGAGGTTCCTGCGCGGGCGGGAGGCGCGCAGCAACGCGCGGATGACGGTGCAGGTGCCCGGACGGGCGTTCGCCGAGCTGGCTGAGGCGGTGAACGCCCAGCTGGACGCCGCGCAGCAGGAGCGGCTGGACGGCCAGCGCCGCCAGCAGGAGTTCCAGCGCGACCTGGCCAGCCTCTCGCACGACATCCGCACGCCGATCATGGGCGCGAAAGGGTACCTGCGCCTCGCGCAAGACGAGAGCGACGAGGCCGGGCGCGCACGGCGCTTGGCCGCAGCCGAGGCGCGGCTCGACGACATGGGCGCGCTCCTCGACCAGCTGTTCGCCTACGCGCAGGCGAACGACCCCGACCTCGCGCTCGACCTCGTCCCCGTGGCCGTGCTGCCGGCGCTGGCCGACGTGCTGGTGGGGCAGTTCCCCGCGTTCGAACGGCGCGGATGGGAGCCATGCGTGGACTTCGAGGACGAGGCGCTTTCCGTGGACGCCGACGCCGAGGCTCTCGCGCGCATCTTCGAGAACCTCGTGGCGAACGCGCTGCGCTACGGCTCGGGGCCGCTTGCGGTGGAGCAGCGTGGAGCTTGCGTGACGTTCGCGAACGAGGTGCCCGACCCCGCCGCCCTCGATCCCGAGCGTTTGTTCGAGCGCTTCTACCGCGCCGACGACGCCCGCAGCGCGATCGGGAGCGGCCTCGGCCTGGCCGTGTCTGCCAGCCTCGCCGCCTCCATGGGAATGCGCCTGTCCGCGCGCGTGAAGGGAAACGTGCTGGTCGTGGAGCTGGGGCTGCCGGCGACCTTACGTTAAACGTCCCTGTTTGCTGTCATGCGCGAACGGAGGAGCGGTTACTGCAGCAAAAGCGATAATCCATAGCGAGACGACGCAACAGCGATCCCGCTACATCTTGCTACATCTTGTGGCCCGCCGTCGCCACCCGCCGCCGCGTCGTCATCGTCGGTTGAACGGCACGATGGTGGCGGGGATGCCGCCTTCCATGACCACGCGCGGCTCGCCCTTGATGAGCGGACGGAAGTACTCGACCGCCTCGGGCACGATGCCCTGGTAGTTCGGCATTATCCACTCGGCGGGGAAGTGCTTCACGAAGTTCGCGAACTCGGCTGCCGGCGCGGCGAAGAACTTCGCGTTGTAGAAGCCGTTGGCTGCCGCGGCCTCGTCGCGGCGCACGCCCACCACCTGGCCGGTGAACGCGGGATCGGCGCTGCGCATGTGGGCGCTCAGCCCCAGCTCCCATGCCTCGGTCCGGTCGACGATGCTCTGCGCGAAGTTGCTGGAGCGCGCCGCGCGCGACAGATCCTGCACGATGCCGCGCGGCACGATGCCGGCGTCGACGATCATCTGCTTGATGGCGGCCGCCGCGCCTCCCAGAACGGCGTGGGCGAAGCCGTCGTTCGCCGAAGAGCCGGCCGATAGGTACGTGCCGTCCGCATAGTGCGCGCCCTCCGACGTGACGATGTAGCACTTGCCCGTCTCGTCGAACTTCTTGCGCACCTCGGCCAGAAATGCGTTCTGGTCGAAGTCAGCCTCCGGCAGCACGAGCAAGTCCACGTCGCCCGTGACGCAGCAGCTGGCCGCCAGCCAGCCCGCGTCGCGGCCCATCACCTCGAGCACGAACACCTCGGGGCGCGTGTACGCGTCGTAGTCGAGGCGCGTGGCGTGCGTGATCTCGCAAGCCACCTTCGCCGCGCTCGGGAAGCCGGGGCAGTGGTCCACGGGCACCAGGTCGTTGTCCACGGTCTTGGGAATGCCGATGAAGCGCTTCCCCGGCGCATTCGCCTGCGCCCACTCGGCCAGCGCGTCTACGGTGTCCATCGAATCGTTGCCGCCGATGTAGAACATCGTCGAGATGTCGTGGGCGTCCATCACCTCCACCAGGCGGCGATAATCGGCGTCGTTGCCGCGTTTCAGCTTGTAGCGGCAGGTGCCCAGCGCCGACGACGGCGTTTGCTGCAAGAGCTCGATGTCACGTCCCGTGAGGTCGGTGAGGTCGTAGAGCCGGTCGTCCAGCGTGCCTTCGATGCCGTACAGCCCGCCGTAGACGCGATCGTACAGCGGGTTCAGCTGATTGGCACGCACGACGCCGGCCAAGCTCGAGTTGATGACGGCGGTGGGTCCGCCGGATTGTGCAACAAGGCAGGTGCTCATAGGTCGATGCTCCTGTTCTCTCTGATCGCTTGGGGGCATGCGCCTCAGTATGAAGCTGGTCGCAGGGCGCGGCAAACTTTTTCTTGCCATCTCCACCGGAGTATCGTAGGATACATACCGTTGGTATGTATGTACATGCGTGGAGAGGAGGGCCGATGGCTCGCAACAAGCATCCCGAGGAAACGGTGAACCGCATCCTCGACGTGGCCCTGGCCCTGTTCTACGAGAAAGGGTACGACAAAACCAGCATCCAGGACATCATCGATCGGTTGGGCGGCCTCACGAAAGGCGCGGTGTACCACCACTTCAAGTCGAAGGAGGACATTCTGTCGGCCGCCCTTGACCGCGACAACGCGGCGCTGTACGCCGAGCTTCGGCGCATCCGCGATGATGGTGGCATGAACGGAGCGGAGAAGCTGCAAGCCCTGTTCGCGGCTTCGGTCGCCGGGCCGCAGATGGACATGTGGGCAAACGCCGCCCCCGACGTGGACCCGGTGAAGAACGCGCGCTTGCTGGGCATGCAGTACCAATCGGTGTTCGCCGAGACGGTGCCCGATTTCGTGCTGCCCATCGTGGAGCAGGGCGTGCGCGACGGCAGCATCGTCACGGATTACCCGCGCGAGTTCAGCGAGGTCATCGTGCTGTTGGCGAACTTGTGGGCCAGCCCTATGTTCCGCGCGTGCACCGCGAAGGAGCTGCGTACGCGCATCGACTACTACATCGACGTCGTGAAAGCGCTCGGCGGGTTGTCCCTGGCGGAGGACGGGGTGGCGTCCCTTTTGGAGGGGTATCGCAGTCAATTCAACGAAAGGCTCGATGCGGTGAACTCGTAGAAAATGCGAACGAATGTTTTCACGTGAAACATCCCGTGCGTTGAAACTCGGAGGAACGGGCCGGGGGAGGGCGGGCTAAGCTTGGATTTCGCCTTAAGCTTTCGAGCTCCCCTTCGCACTGGAACCATGGTTGCCTTGCAACCTTCTTTTTTACCCTCTATACATACCGACTGAATGTATGTAAACGAAAGGAAGAGAAATGAACACGCTGCTCAATCGATCGTTTGTCTCAGTTATATTCGCGCAGATCGCCTCGCTGTTCGGCGACGCGGTGCTGCGCTTCGCCCTGCCGTTGTACGTGCTGAACCAAACGGGGTCGGCGGCGCTCATGGGAGCGGTGTCCGCCTGCGCCTGGATCCCCTATATCGTGCTGACGCCGATCGGCGGGGTAGCAGCCGACCGCGTGAACAAACGGCGCATCATGGCGGCGCTCGACGCGATCTTGGCGGTGACCTGCGGCGCGTTCCTCGCGCTCGACGGCGTTATCGATCTCGTCGGCCTGTCCATCTGCGCGCTCATCGTCCTGTACGCCGCGCAGAGCGTGTACCAGCCCACGGTGCAGGCGGCGGTGCCGTTCATCGTGCCGCGCGAAGGCATTGTGCGCGCTACCGCCATCGTCAGCCAGATCAGCGCGCTGTCGGGACTCGTGGGTCCTGTGCTGGGCGGCCTGCTGTTCGGGCTGTTCGGCATCGAGCCGGTGGTTCTCGTGTCCGGCGTGGCGTTCGCGCTTTCGACGTTGCTCATCGTGCTGTTCGTGCGCATTCCCCGCGACGCCATCGAGCGCAGCACGGTGGGCGTGGTACGCACCGTGGCGAACGACATCGCCGAGAGCTTCTCGTTTTTGCGTCACGAGCGCACGGTCATCCTCAAGGTCATCTTCCTCGTCGCGGGCATCAACCTCACGCTGACGGCGTTCATCCTCATCGGCGCGCCGGTGACCATCACGCAGATCCTCGGGCTGCCCAACCAGTACATGGGCTTCGCGGAGGGCGCCATGGCGTTGGGCGGCTTGGCGGGCGGCATCTCGGTGGGCGTGTTCGCGAAGCGCTTGAAGCTGAGCAGCGCGCCGCTGTTCCTGCTGGCGTCGGCGCTGGGGCTGCTGCCGATCGCCGTGGTGCTGGGCGTGCCGATGGATGCGATGGCGGCGTACGGCATGGTGGTGGCAGGCCTGTTCGTGTCCATGGCGTGCGCGACGATGTTCAGCATCCAGGCTATCTCGTTCGTGCAGCTTGAAACGCCGGGACATCTGGTGGGGAAGGTCATCGCGCTCACCATGTCGATGGCGAACTGCGCGCAACCCATCGGCCAGCTCGTCTACGGCGGCCTGTTCGATGCGCTCCGCGGAAACCTCGTGCCGGTGGCGGTGGGCACGGCGGCCATCGCGTTCGTCATCGGGATGATCACGTTCCGCGTGCTGCGGAAGGGGTTGGCGAACCTGGCGGAAGGCGAGGCTGCGGAGGAAGCCGAGGCGCTGGAAGCCGCTTAACCGATGCGGAGCGCATCGGATGTCCCGGGCACGTCGGGCATCGGGTCCTCGGAGGCCGCGGCGGCGCGTGCTGCGAGGGCTCGGGCAACGGCGTGCCGCTGGCGAGGGGAGTGCCAGCCTCTGGCGAGGGCAGCGCAGCGCAGCGATTGCGCTGCTTGGCAGAGATCGCACGATATGAACGAGAATAGCCGAAGCTTACTTTTACCGACCTGGGGTTTCTCAATCTGGCTTACGAAAAACCGTTGCAGAATCGTTCATATCGTTTGATCTCTGCCAAGCGATCGCCCGCAAGCGCCCGTCGCGCAGGCGCTTGGGAAGTTGCCCTGTCTCAGTAGACGGAGCGCAGCGCGCGGGCTAGGGTGGCCAGCATCTCCTGGCCCTCGGGCTTGAGCGCGCGGAAGCTGCTGATCAGCTGGCGCTCGAGCGGGATCTGCGGTACCGAACGTCCGGCCAGCTCATCAAGCGAAATGCCCAAGGCGTCGGCCATGGCGACGGCCTTGGGCAGCGTAGGCTCCTTCTTTCCCGAAACGTAATCCGACATCATGCTCGTGGTGATGCCCGACATCCTGCACAGGTCGGCCTGCGTCAGATCGCGTTCGTAGAAGATGTTGTTCAACGACTCGGATAAGCCCACGTATTAACAGCTCTCTTTTGCTGTTGAAGCAAACGAAAAGAGAGAACCTCCCATGGGGCAATCATATCTTCGAAAGAGAAAAAGGCTTGAGACTGATCGCTATCGAGATGAACTTGTCCTATATAGCGGACAAACCCGATTTCGTCTTATAAGAGCTCGCTAGAATACTGCCGTACAAGTTGAAGAGTGCCTGATAGGGCTCGCTTTGATTAAGCGAGCTCGACTCTTTCTGTCTGAGAGCGTCTAAGAGGAGGATCGCGTGAAACAAGGAAGCTGTAAGTGCGTTTGTGCCAAATACGCGATGGCGGCGCTCGTTGCTCTTATTCTATCTTTCGCGACCTTTGATGTTGGAGAGGCTGCCAATCTAGAAGGCGAGGCTGACGACGACACCCCGGCTGTGGCTCGCATCGAAAGCGAGGTCGCTCTTTCGAAAGACTCCCTGCCCGTGATGGTCGGCGAGATCCGCGCCGACGGCCTCGTGTACCGCATTATGCCCGACGGCGCGTCCGTCGCGCTCGTCGGCTGGTACGGAAAGGCGCTTCCTGGCAACGTCGCGATCCCTGCCAGCGTGTCGACTGGGACGAGCAATTTTGAGGTGGTCGCAGTCGAAGACGAAGCCATTCTCAAGGGTTCCGAAGTGGAGTATCTCACTATTCCCGCGTCTGTTGAGAAGATTGTCGACGGCGCCCTCTCCGGCTGCGATTCCCTCGCGCGCATCATAGTCTCGGAAGAAAACGAAGCCTACTCCTCCTTCGACGGCATGCTGTTCTCGAAGGATCTCGAAGACCTCCTGTTCGTTCCCGAGGGCAAGGAGGGCGTAGCTGCTATCCCCGACCAGACGGCGACTGTCCCTGCCTCGGCATTTTCCCGGTGCCCGAGGCTTAAAGCCGTCGAGGTCGGGGAGGGCAACATGGCCTTCTACTCGGAGGACGGTACACTTTATTCGAAAGAAACGCAGACGATTGTCGCAAGCCCACTTGATGCCGAGTCGGCACCTTTGGAAAATGACGCACAGCCTGATAATGCTGAGGATTTGCATAACGAACTCGCAATGGAAGAGCGTACGACGAACGAGCCGATACGCGAATCTGAGAGTGAAGACTCTATGGAAGATGTGACTGGCAGTGTCCCGACTTCGGAAATTCCGAAAATCAACGAAGAGCGTCCGATTCTGCCTGCTGAATATCTCGCTTCGCTCAACACCAGAGCGACTTCCATTAACGTGACCGCTCCAATTGTTGTTACGTTTGGCGACGGCAACGGCTACGACGTGGCCAATCCGCCGACGAGCGTGACTTCGACGGGCTACTTCGAGAACAATTCTGACAGCAAAGTTCAACTTGCCAAGGTGGAGTGCGCCGACAACGGTGCCGACAAGGTGCTCGAGCCAAGGTCGGGAGCACCGGCCTTGGCCTCCCAGAAGCTTTTCGGCCTCTATCCGTCAGGTGCGGATTCGAAGGCTGTCGACCTCGGTTACGGTTCCGAGGTGAACGTCGTAACGCTGGGCATCGGTGCTTTCTCCATCGATGCGGGTTCTAAGCTGGAATGCGTGTACCGTTTGAATTTGGGAAGCGCCCAAGTAAAGGCCTCTGCCGCCGATAACGGCATGTCGGTGCAGCCACTATCCACTCTGACCTGCACATTTGAGGCGATTGGCCAGGGTGAAGAAACTGACGATTTCTATCTCAAGGACAACGATAGCCAGCTTAGCCGAAGTCAAGGCACATGCTGAAGATATCTCCGCCAGAGGTGCGGGGTCGCCGTACTACGATCGGTACATCGGCTACGTATCCGACGAAAAACGATACGAGTGCAAGACGAAGTGGGACGGCGTCTCTTACGACGTGCGGATCATAGGCGTCAACCACGACACCAAGTCAGACAATTCCGGCACGGCAGGCCTCACCTTCCAGTTCGTGAACTGCCTCGAGCCTCATGACTTAGACGATTGGGGCTACAACAAAGGATATCGTTTTAACGCGGGAACTTCCTCGTTCAACACTAATGCAGGAGGTTGGGGAGCGAGCGAGTTGCGAGCCCGGATGAATCCGGGAGAGGACAGCGTTGCGTACGGAACCGACGATAACGCCATATGGAGCATGGTTCCTGGCGAGTTGCAGGATGCCATCGTGGAGGTGGAAAAGAGATACGCGCAGTCTAGCGATGCGGATACCGTCGTTGTTTCTCCTGATAAGCTGTTCGTAGCGAGTTACTCGGAGCTTGTTGCAAGCAGCTATTGGTCGGACAGCTATCCTTGGACTTCGCAAGAGGGCGACCAGTATGAGTATTGGAAAGGCAAGGTGACCAACAATGCTGCAGGAAACCCTCTTCTTTCCAAATGCAATCAGTCCTCTTCGTCGGCGATTATCTGGTGGGAACGCTCCATTGCTCCTTATGAGGGAAGTTCGAGTTTCGCCTTCGTAGCTCCGAACGGTAATCCTGGAAGCTATAACGGTGCAAGTAATTCGAATGGCGTGTGCCCCTGCTTCTGCCTCTAATGGAGGTGCGGAAAGGATGGCGGAAGTAATGTTGCACGAAAGAATGAGAAAGATGCTTGGCGCGGCGTTGGTGTTTTCGCTTGCGATGTCGATAGCGTTTCCCGGTGCATCTTTCGCCGATGGTTCGACTGGCACCCAGCTGGGCCTGCGCATCACCGATTCTTCGCAGAGCCAAGGTTCGGGCGAGGAAGGTGAGCCCGGCTCGACCCAGCTCGGCATCCGAGTGACCGACTCGTCGAATCCGGCTCCGCTTACCGTGACGGTGACGTTCGACGCAAATGGCGGATCGGCAGTGAGCGATCAGATTGTCGCGTACAACACGGCCGTCACCGAACCGGCCGATCCCGTTTGGGAAGGCCACGCCTTCGCTGGATGGTTCACGGAGCCTTCCGGTGGCTCGGCTTACGACTTCGATGCCGCGGTGCTTGGAAACCTGATCCTTTATGCGCACTGGACCGTACACGTTTACACGGTATCGTTCGAAACGGATGGCGGCACGCTCGTCGATTCTCAAACGGTTGACCATGGTGGCTTGGCAGCGAGGCCCGCCGACCCGTCGAAAGCCGGCTACGAGTTCGAAGGCTGGTTCTCCGACGTCGGATGCACCCAGCCTTACGACTTCAATGCTGCCGTGGCATCGGATAAGGTGCTCTATGCGAAATGGGCTGCTAGCTACACGGTGGCCTTCAACAAGAACGGCGGCGAGGGCGACATGGCCCCCATGGATATGGTCGTCGGCCAAAAGAAGGCCCTGGCCGCGAACTCCTTCACCAGGACCGGCTACACCTTCAAGGAATGGAACACGAAGCCCGACGGCTCGGGCGCGCCCTACGCCGACGGGGCCGAGGTCGACTTCGCCTCGGCGACGGCGGGCTCGGAGGTCAAGCTCTACGCCCAATGGGCGCTCCAGGTGGTCTGCGACGTGCCGACGGCGGCCGCCGTCACCGTCGACGCCTTGGGCGCCGTCACGGGCGAGGACCAGGAGTTCGTCTCCGGCTCCGCCGCGCCCCTGGAGATGAGCGCCGTCAAGAGCGCCAGGCTCGCAGGGGTGGAGTCCGTCTTCGCCGATGCGACCACCCTCTCGGGCGTGCGCGTGACGCTCACGCCGCCCGCCTCCGCGGGCTCGCCCGTGCAGGTGCCCCTCGCCACTTCGGGCGACGGCCAGCCCGCGGGCTTCGCCATCCCGACTAAGGGCAAGCTCTCGGTGTCCTTCGGCCTGTCGATTCCCGCAAACGCGAAGCTTTCCTTCGTCGGATCCGCCGCCGACGTCGCGCAGCTGACCTACGTCATAGGCCCCGCTTCCTGAGATTCATAGCACCTGTTCGCAAGCGCGTTTCTCGATTGAAGGGTGGTATGATGCGTCCTGGGGGCGCTTGCGTTTGCAGCCTTGCCTCCGAAATTCGCCCCTTCACAAATCGTTTTCGACGGCTATACTGTGGGACATATCCACCATAGTGCGGGATAAATACCGCATATCGAGAACGAGAAGCGAAGGTGCTGGGAGACATGAGGAACCAGAAGGCTCGTACGATGGGGCTCGGCAGGGCCGCCTGCGCGGCGGCACTCGCCCTCGGCCTCGCCCTGGCCGGCGCGTCGAGCGCGCTTGCGGCCTCCGAAACCTCCGGGGGGGGGGGCTTAACTAGCACGTCCCCGAACCCGGAAAACGCCTCCGGGGGGGGGGCTTTCAACTAGCCTAGGTTCCGAAGGAACCGACTCCCCGGCCGTCGGCTTCGCCGACGGCGCTCAAGATCCCGCCGGTTCGACCGCATCGTCCGGCGGCTCGCCTTCTCAAGCGGCCGCGAGCGTGCCGCTCTCCCAAGACCCCAAGCCCGCCGCCGGCGACCTGCGCGCCGACGGCCTCGTGTTCCGCGTGCAGCCCGACGGCGCGTCGGCCGCGCTCGTCGGCTGGTACGGCGAGAAGCTGCCCGCCGACGTGGTCGTTCCCGCGCGCGTTTCGAGCGGCGGCGACCCCTACGAGGTGCGGGCGATCGGCGTCGCCGACGACGAGGGGCGCTGCGGGCCCCTGCTTAAAGGCTCCGAGATCGAGTCGCTCTCGATCCCCGCGACCGTCTCCGAGATCGCCGACGGCGCTCTCTCCGGCTGCGATTCCCTGTCCCGCATCGCCGTCTCTCACGAGAACGAAGCCTACTCCTCCTTCGACGGCATGCTCTTCTCGAAGGACCTCTCAGACCTCCTGCTCGTTCCCGAGGGCAAGGAGGGCGCGGCCATGCTCCCCGACCAGACGGCGACTGTCCCTGCCTCGGCATTTTCCCGGTGCCGGAGGCTCCTTAAAGCCGAAGTCGGGGAGGGCTGCGCCGCGTTCTCCTCGCGGAACGGTATCCTCTATTCCAAGGACGTGAAGGCGCTCGTCGCGTGCCCGCCCGGCGCGGGCGGGGCCGTCGTCGTCCCGGAGGGCGTCGAGGCCATCGGCTCGGGCGCGCTCGCGGGCTGCGCCCTCTCGTCCCTGACGGTCTTGGGCGACGTGCGCGAGATCGCGCCCGACGCGTTCGACGACGCCGCGAAGGCCGCCGTCGTCGCGCTGCCCGAAGGCGCCGGCCGCGAAGTCTGGGAGGCCGCGGGCTTCGCGAGGTTCGCCGAGCCGGCGAGCCCCGGCGACACGGCCGAGCTGGAACCTGCCGGCCCCGACGCGCCCGAAGGCGAGGATCCCGGCTCCCCGCGGGCCGGCCTCTCCTTCGAGGTGCTCGACGACTACACCCTTTCGGCCTCCTGGGCGGGCGGCGAGGCCCCCTCGGAGCTCTCGATCCCCGCCACCGCCGAGGTCGGGGGCGCGTCCTATCGCGTGAGCGCCGTCGCCCCCGCGGGCTTCTCGAACCTGGCGACCCTCGAGTCCGTCATCCTCCCGGCGGGCGTCTCGGCGATCGGCGACGCCGCCTTCGCGGGCTGCACCTCGCTCGCCTCCATCGACGTCCCCGACGGCGTCACATTAATAGGCGAGCGGGCCTTCGAGGCGACCGCCCTGACGGAGGCCTGGCTCCCCGAAAGCGCCCGGACGGTAGGCCCGCGCGCCTTCGCCGCGTGCGGCTCGCTCTCGCGCGTCGTCGCGCTGGGCAGCCCGGACGTGGCCCCCGACGCCCTCGCCGAGTGCTCGGGAGTCTCGGTCTACTGCCCGGCCGGCTCAGAGGATGCCTGGAGCCCCGGCCTTCCCGCCGCGGGCAACCACGTGCTCCCGTACGCCGCGACGCTCTCGGCGGAGCCGCTGGCCCTGGCCGCCGGCGAGACCGCCGACCTCCTCGAGGGCGGCGAGCTCCTTGCCCCCGAGCCGGTGGAGGCGTCCTACTCATACCCGGCGAAGCCCCTGTCCGTCGATGCCGACGGCTCCGTCGCCGGCAAGTCCGAGGGCGCGGCCGACGTGGCCGTCTCCCTGACGCTCGACGGCGTCGAGCTCGCCCGCGCCTCGCGCTCGGTCGAGGTGGCCCCCGGCGAGGCCGACGCTTCTTCGTCCGAGCCCGCGGTCGTCAGCGAGGACCGCCAGCTCCTTCCGTCCGCCTACCTCGCCGGCGAGCGTGCCGCCGCGGCCCCCATCAGCGTCACCGCCCCGGTCGCCGTCACCTTCGGCGACGGCAACGGCTACGACGTGGCGAACCCGGCGACGAGCGTCACGTCGAAGGGCCGCTTCGTCAACAATTCGAACGGCATGGTGACCTTGTCGAATCTGTCCTGCGAAGACGTTGGGGCCTCGGCTCTCCTTGAGGCGGGCGACGGTTCCCCTGCGCTCGAATCCCAGGCGCTCTTCTCTCTGTACCCTGGCGATGACGTTTCTAAAGCCGTCGATTTTGGATACGGTGCAGAGGTTCGTTCTGCGCAGCCTCGTGGCGAGAAGGACTTCTTGATTCCCGCAGAGGGCGGGCTCGACTGTACCTATCGGTTGAATCTTGAAGGTGCCACGGTGCGGTCGTCCGCAGCCGATAACGGCATGAGCGTTAAACCTCTCGCTAACGTGATCTGCACATTTGAGAACGTGAGCTTCTATTTGAAAGACGTCTCGAAGAATTCCGTGTATAGCCTCGATGAAGTGAAGGCTCAGGCCGAGGACATCTCGTCGAACGGCGAGTCCTCCGAGTATTGGAAGGTTTATCAGGGTTATATCGCTGACGATTCCGCGTACGAATGCAAGGTCGCATGGGGTGACGGCCAAACGTACGACTTGCGAATTATCGGGATCAACCATGACGACAAGGTATCCGGCGGCAAGGCCGGCCTCACGTTCCAGTTCAAGAACCTGCTGGATATGACGTATCGAATGAAGGATGCTGCAAACTGCATAGGAGGCTGGGGGCAAAGCGAGCTGCGGGCGAATATGAATCCCGGTGTGGATACGACGATCGACGGGAAGGACGAAAACATCATCTGGGACCAGGTGCCTCCTGCTTTGCAGCAGGCTATCGTGCCTGTCAAGAAATACTACGGCCCAGACAGAACTTCGACGGATCCCGCTGTTGAGATTTCGAACGACAGTCTTTTTCTCGCGAGCTATCGAGAGCTTTCGGACGGCATCTACAGCGGCATATCAACGTTGGCGTGGCTCAGCAACGAAGGTTCGCAATACGAATACTGGCAGGGAAAAGTGCCGAACAGCTGGACGCCGAATCCCAGCATGGTGAAGGGCAAGCAGTCATCGCAATCGGAAGCGATTCCTTGGTGGATGCGAACGGTGAGCCCGGGTACCGCTTCGAACTATCTTATGATGGCTTCGAATGGCGACCCTGCGAGTGGCACTGCCGCCACGAGCAATTTGCCGGGCACCTGCCCCTGCTTCTGCCTCTGACATCGGAAGGAACTATTCGCCATGACCAGACGGTT
Source organism: Eggerthella timonensis (assembly GCF_900184265.1). Classification (NCBI taxonomy): domain Bacteria; kingdom Bacillati; phylum Actinomycetota; class Coriobacteriia; order Eggerthellales; family Eggerthellaceae; genus Eggerthella; species Eggerthella timonensis. The sequence continues at coordinate 3,893,544 of NZ_FXXA01000002.1, read as the reverse complement.
GAATGCGCAGAACGTGCCCGGTCTTGCGTACGCAGCCTTAGTCTTCGCGTTCGTCTGCTTGCTCGCGATGCCTACGGCCGCGTTCGCGGAAGGCACGCAGCTGGGGCTGCGCATCACGGATTCATCCTCGTCGCAGGGTTCGAGCGATCCGTCCACGGGACAGCCCGGATCGACGACGCTCGGCATTAGAGTGACGGACTCCTCAAGCGGCGCCCCATTGACCGTGACTCTTTCGTTTGTCTCTCCCGGGGGTTCGACCGTTGCGTCTCAGGCGGTGCTCTACAACTCGGCACCCGTAAGGCCAGACGATCCGTCGTGGGCAGGGCATCGCTTCGATGGCTGGTATTGCGACGAAACGTACGAGACGCTTTACGATTTCGGAACGCCGCTCACGGAAGATGCGACGGCCTATGCGAAGTGGACGAGCCTGTACACCGTTTCGTTCGACTCCAACGAGGGGCAGGGTACGATGGAATCGATGCCCATGGTTTTCGGCGAATCCAAGAATCTGACCGCGAACGGATTTGTGCGTACGGGCTATGCGTTCGCAGGATGGAATACGCAGCCCGACGGCTCGGGCGACTTTTATGCTGACGGGTCGTCGGTGCTCGATCTGGCCGTGACGCCTGGCGATACCGTAACGCTCTACGCCCAATGGTCGCTTCGTATCTCTTGCTCCGTGCCTGCCGCACCTTGCGTCACCATCGATGCGGCCGGAAAGGCGACGGGGCAAACCGGAGCTTTTGTGTCTTCGACCGTTGAGCCCTTGTGCGTGACCGCGATCGAAAGCGAGGTGCTTCCTGCGGCCAGCTCGATTTTCGCCGATCAGTCCACGCTCGAGGGAGTTCGGATGGTGCTTACCCCGTCTGCCGGATCTTCGGTGCATGTGCCGCTTTCGACCTCCGGGGGAGGCGTGGCTTCTGGGTTCATCATTCCGAAGCAGGAAGGCTCGAAACGAGGCGAGCTTGTCGTTTCTTTCGGCCTTGCCCTCCCCTCGAATGCGAAGCTTTCCTATTGCTCCGATGCGGTCGATATTGCGCAGATAGCCTATGCGATCAGTCCCGCTTCCGATGTTGACGTGTAGTGGTTCACCAGGGTTTCGCTTGAGGTTGGCGATAGGACCAGCTACTCCTCCAGCGCGAGCTTCACCCTCACCACGCGCTGCACCGATTCGTCGATGCGCGCTTCCGTCAGGCGGCCGTCGTGTACGGCGTCGAGCACGCCTTGGTAGGTGGCGGCGAAATCCTCGGGCATGAGCACGATGTCGACGCCCGCCTCGAGCGCCGCGACGCCCATCTGCTCGGGGGCCACGTCGCCTACGGCGCCCATGCCCATCGAGTCGGTGATGATGAGGTTCTGGTAGCCCAGCTCCTCGCGCAGCAGGTCGGTGACGATGGCGGGGTTGATGGAGGCGGGCACGACGTCGCCCGTGGCGTTCGGCGCCGAAAGGTGGCCCACCATGACGAACGGGACGTCGGCCGCGATGGCTGCCTCGAACGGAACCAGCTCGAAGGCGCGCAGTTCGTCGAGGGTTTTCTCGGACACGATGGCGCCCTCGTGGCTGTCTCCCATCACGCCGCCGATGCCGGGGAAGTGCTTGGCGGTGCACAGCATGCCCGCGCTTTCAAACCCCTCGACCTGCGCTTCCACCATAGCCGCCACGAGCTGCGGGTCGGTTCCGAACGAACGCAGCGCCATCACGTCGACGGCGGGGTCGCCGCAGATGTCGGCGTCGGGGGCGAAGTCCACGTTGAAGCCCAGGTCGTGCAGGTACGTGCCGATGGTGCGCGCGACCTCCTCTGCCGCCGCGGGGTCGTCGGCGGCGCCGACGTCGGCCATGTCGCCCACGTTCTCGATGGGGAAGCCGGGGTTGCCTCCGACGCGCGAAACGGTGCCGCCCTCCTCGTCAACGCAGGTGAACAGCGGCAAGCCGACGGCTTCCTCGGAATACGCCTGCGCGTTGGCCAGCATAGCGGCGGTCTGGTCGGGGTCCAGCAGGTTCTTCTGGAAGTAGGCGATGCCGCCCACGGGATAAGCTCGCAGTGCCTCTTCGGTGGCGGGGCCGGCCTGCGTGACGGTGTCCACGCCCGTGATGGATTCGGGGCGCACGATGAACAGCTGCGCCACCTTCTGCTCGAGGGTGAGGGAGGCCGTTTTGTCGGCGGCGCGCTCGTCCAGCGTGGGCTCGTGGGACGGTTGGGCATCGGGCTGAGGCGTGGCTGCGGTAGCATCCCCGTCGGTGTCAGACGGCGTGCCGAACTCGGTTGCCGGCTGTTCGGGCGCGGCTTCCGGTTGCGAGGCGACGCACCCCGTCAGCGGCGCGAGCAAGCACGCCGCAAGCGCGCAGAGAACCAACCAACGTGAACGCATGCATCCCCCTTTGTCCTCGTCAAACCGGCGCGCCGTGCAGCGCGCCAAGCTCTCAGTATAGGGCGGGGCGCCGGCGAATCGCCGGTCATGATGCCGCTTTGAAAAAGGGTTGAAGCTCGCCGGTAACGTGGCGAAGCGGTCACCGTCGTGCGGTGCCGCGCCGCGCTCGTCCGCGTCCCGCGACGACGCGCTACTCCACGCCGCGCAGCGCGACGGTGGGCACCAGTCGCTGCAGCTCGGGCAGCAGCGCTCTCAAGTCGTCGGGATCCCACGCGTGGAAGCGGCCGGTGCCGCCCAGCACGCTTTCCGCGTCGATGAAGCTTTGCAGGTGCCATGCCTGCACGCCCTGCACCCACGCGGCCAGCGCGTGCAGGTCGTCGGCGGTATGCAGCTCGCGCACCACGGTGGTACGCACCTCGTAGGGAACGGTGCCCGTGAGCAGGAAGTCGAGCGAGGCCTGTACCGGCGCGAGGTCGAACGCGGGCACGCCGACGGTTTCGGCGTACCGCTCCGGCGCGTTCTTCACGTCCATCGCCACGCAGTCCACGAGGCCGGCCTTCACGAGGGCGCGCAGGCGGTCGGGGAAGCTGCCGTTCGTGTCGAGCTTTACCGTGTACCCCAGCTCGCGTACGCGTGCGCAGAAGTCCTCGATGCCGGGCTGCAGCAACGGTTCGCCGCCCGAGATGCACACGCCGTCGAGCAGCCCTTGGCGCTTGCTCAGAAAAGCGAAGAACTCGTCGAGCGAGATGGCGTCGGCGCTCGCGCTCGCGCCCGCGGTCGTCTCGTGCGCCGCGCCGCCCGTCACCAGATCGGCGTTGTGGCAGAACGGGCAGCGGAAGTTGCAGCCCGGCGTGAACACCGTGGCCGCGGTTTTGCCCGGGTAGTCGAGCAGCGTGAGCTTCTGCAAGCCGGCGATGCGCATGGCTACGCCGTCTCCCGTGCGCCCGCGATCGCGCAGGCACCTGCGGCGTCCGCACCCGCATCCGCGTGGCGGGGGCCTGAGCGCGCCTTGCCGCTGAGCTCGTCGATGTCGATGGCCCACACAGCCGTGTGCGGTCCTTCCAGCTCCATCGCCTTCCCGATGCCGTGCTTCGCCTCGGGCACGTACTTCATGCACAGGTTCACCAGCGCGTGCTTGAACTCGCCCACGTCGGACACCTCGCGGATGCGACCGAACGCCATGACCGACCGGAAGCTCGTAGTGAAATCGTCGTCCTCGAAGAACGCCTTGACGCCCGTCACCGCGGTCGCGCACACGCGGTTGTCGCGTCGGAAGTCGACCGTCTTGTGGCCGCCTTCGTTTGTGGCGTGGAAGTACAGCGCCTCGCCCATGCGCACGAAGGAGAGCGGCACGCCGTAGGGCATGCCGTCGTCGTCCACGGTGGACACCGTGACGAACTCCGCGGCGTCGAGCACGGCCAGCGCCTCGTCGCGAGACATGGCGCGCTCGGCACGGCGCAGGGGGAAATGGGTCATGGTGGGAGCTCCTTCGGATCGGTTGCGTGCTTCATCATAGCTCCCCGAAGCCTAGCGATCAAACCCGCTGCCGCTCGCCGAAAGGTTCGGCGCGGGGCGTCTGCAAAACGGACCGCGCGGTGCTTTGTTCTAAACGCGCAGGTCGCTTTTCGTAGAGCCTCGTCGAGCGCCCGCGCAAAACCCCAGATGGCGAAACCTACCATATATAGTTGTGCTTTGTGGTTGTATCTTCAACATATGGGTGACAAACATTGACTGACCCCCGCGACGCTGGTAGGGTGGGGGCTACCGCATACAAGGCGCGGACGACGGTCCGCTGCCGCATAAACGAAGCGAATCCACAGCAAAAGGAGCGAGCATGTACGAGGTTCAAAAGCGCGACGGCAAGATCGCGGAATTCGACATCGCAAAGATTTCGAGCGCCATCGCCAAAGCGTTCGACGCGTTGGAGAAACAGTACCATCCTTCCACGATCGACCTGTTGGCCCTCAACGTGACCGCGCATTTCGAACCTCGCATCAAAGACGGCATCGTCAGCGTCGAGGACGTGCAGGACAGCGTGGAGGAGGTGCTTTCCACGGCCGGGTACGCCGACGTGGCGAAGTCCTACATCCTGTACCGCAAGCAGCGCGAGAAGGTGCGTAACGCCAACGCGACGCTGCTCGACTACAAGGACCTCGTGGACCAGTACGTCAAGGTGGAGGACTGGCGCGTGAAGGAGAACTCCACGGTCACGTACTCCGTCGGCGGCCTGATCCTCTCGAACTCGGGCGCCATCACGGCGAACTACTGGCTCAGCGAGATCTACGACGACGAGGTGGCGAAGGCCCACCGCAACGCCGACATCCACCTGCACGATCTGTCCATGCTGACGGGTTACTGCGCGGGTTGGTCGCTCAAGCAGCTCATCCAGGAAGGCCTCGGCGGCGTGCCGGGCAAGATCACTTCGAAGCCGGCCAGCCACTTGTCCAGCCTCTGCAACCAGATGGTGAACTTCCTCGGCATCATGCAGAACGAATGGGCCGGCGCCCAGGCGTTTTCGAGCTTCGACACGTACCTCGCGCCCTTCGTGAAGGTCGACGATCTCACGTACGAGGAAACGAAGCAGTGCGTCGAGTCGTTCGTGTTCGGCGTCAACACGCCGTCGCGTTGGGGCACGCAGGCGCCGTTCAGCAACATCACGCTCGACTGGGTGTGCCCGGCCGACCTGCGCGACCAGCCGGCCATCGTGGGCGGCAAGGAGATGGACTTCACCTACGGCGACTGCAAGGCCGAGATGGACATGGTGAACAAGGCGTTCATCGAGATCATGATCGAGGGCGACGCGAACGGCCGCGGCTTCCAGTACCCCATCCCCACGTACTCCATCACGCGCGACTTCGACTGGAGCGAAACCGAGAACAACAAGCTGCTGTTCGAGATGACCTCGAAGTACGGCACGCCCTACTTCTCCAACTACATCAACTCCGACATGGAGCCGTCCGACGTGCGTTCCATGTGCTGCCGTTTGCGCCTCGACCTGCGCGAACTGCGCAAGAAGTCGGGCGGGTTCTTCGGCTCGGGCGAGTCCACGGGCTCCATCGGCGTCGTCACCATCAACATGCCGCGCCTGGCCTACCTCGCCACCGACGAGGCCGACTTCTACCGTCGTCTCGATCATCTCATGGACGTCTCCGCGCGCTCGCTGCACACGAAGCGCGAAGTGGTCACGCGCCTGCTCGACGCGGGCCTGTACCCGTACACGAAGCGCTACCTGGGCACGTTCGAGAACCACTTCTCTACGATCGGCCTCGTGGGCATGAACGAAGCGTGCCTGAACGCGCAGTGGCTGCGCGCAGACATGACGCAGGAGCCGGCGCAGGCGTTCACGAAGGACGTGCTCAACCACATGCGCGCTCGTCTGGCCGACTACCAGGAGGAATACGGCGACCTGTACAACCTCGAGGCCACGCCGGCCGAGAGCACCACGTACCGCTTCGCCAAGCACGACAAGGAGCAGTTCCCCGACATCATCACGGCCAACGAGCAGGGCAAACCGTACTACACGAACTCGTCGCACCTGCCGGTGGGCTTCACCGACGACATCTTCAGCGCGCTCGACGTGCAGGACGGGCTGCAGACGTTGTACACGTCCGGCACCGTGTTCCATGCGTTCTTGGGCGAGAAGCTGCCCGATTGGAAGGCAGCCGCCACGCTCGTGCGCAAGATCGCCGAGAACTACAAGCTGCCGTATTACACCATGTCGCCCACGTATTCCGTGTGCAAGAACCACGGCTACATCGCTGGCGAGGTGTACGAGTGCCCGTGCTGCCACGAGGAGACTGAGGTGTACTCGCGTATCACCGGCTACTACCGTCCGGTGAAAAACTGGAACGACGGCAAGTCGCAAGAATTCGCCGATCGCGTGGAGTACGACCTGGGGCATTCGCATCTGACGCGCGAAGGCGCCGTGGCCGTGACGGCGGCGGCCGAGACCGTCGGGCAAGCTGGCTCGCACGTGACGATCCCCGTTGCGGAGCAAGCCGCCGACCATAGCACGCTTCCCGCGGGCCTCTACCTCGTCGCCACGCGCACGTGCCCGAACTGCAAGTTCGCTGCCGCCGAGATGGATGCCGCCGGCATCGCGTACGAGGAGCTGCTGGCCGAAGAGAACGTGGAGCTCGCTCAACGCTACCGCATCATGCAGGCGCCGACGCTGCTGTCCGTGGCCGCCGACGGCTCCGTGGACGTCATCCCGGGCGCCGCGGCCGTGTTTCAGCACATCAACGCGACGAAAGCGCAGGTGACCGCCTAACCACCGATTTCGGTCGGTTTGAAACCGGGGCGCACCCGCCACCATACTCGCGAACGAGCCACCAGCACACCAGCAGCAAGCGCCCAGCAATCTCCGGGGCCGGATCGTTTGATCCGGTCCCTTTTTGATGTGCGGTCGAGTTGCCTCTGCAGCAGTTCGGCGGCGGACTGGTAAGCTCGTGGCGGTTTTTGACGGAAAACCGCGTTCGAGCGGGCGCTCCTTTTCGACACGAGGCTATGAAATTTTTGTTTGACCAGACAAAAGGTCGCTCCTGAAACCCGGCCACATGCTCGTAGATCCGGAGCCTCGCTCGAAAGCGGTTTTCCGTCAAAAACCGCCACGAGTCTGCATTCTCGCTGTCGAGCCGGTGTCGGTTTACAGGACGCCGCCCCGGGCTCAGGCGGCGAGTTTCCGAGTATCGCTCGGTAAAACAGAGCAAAATGAGTACAAATGTTCTGTACTATGTGCTATAATATTCCGCAAAAGAGCCAGTGCAAGCGCACTCTTTTCTGAGAGCGCCCATAGATGGCGGTGGGATTCCGCGCCGCCCGTACCACGCTTGCAAGATCCTCTACGACAACGGAATACCCCGACGATGCGCTCCGGTGCAATTGGGGACGAGAGGAGCAAGCATGGACGATTCCATGGTTCGCGCCGATGCTGCGGTGTACGATTCGGTTCGCGATACGCTGGCTGCTGCGCGAAAACGCGCCGCAGTTGCCGTGAACGACGCGATGGTCGAGGCGTATTGGGAGATCGGGCGCCAGATCGTGGAAGCGCAAGGAGATCGCGCCGAGTACGGCAAGCACCTGATGGAGTACTTGTCCGAGCGGCTGACGAATGAGTTCGGGAAGGGGTTTACTGAGCGTGCTCTTCGGCACATGAGGCAGTTTCACCTAGCCTTTCCAATTCGGAACACACTGTGTTCCGAATTGAGCTGGTCTCATTATCGCCTGCTCATACGTGTGGTGGATGAGAGAAAGCGCCTGTTCTATATGCGCGAAGCCGTCGATCAGCGGTGGACTGTGCGCCAGCTCGATCGCGAGATCCACTCCTTCTACTACGAGCGCCTCCTTGCCACACGCGAAGAGGGGCGCGAAGGCGTGCGGCAAGAGGTGAAACAGCTCGAGCCGACTACCGAAGCTGACGGGCTGCTCAAAGACCCGTATGTGCTCGACTTCCTCGACATGGGCGGACGCACGCAGTATCGTGAAGACGAGTTGGAGCAAGCGCTCATGGACCGACTCCAAGAGTTTCTCTTGGAGCTGGGCAAAGGGTTCGCGTTCGTCGCGCGCCAGCAACGCATCGCGGCGGAGACGGAGAACTACTACGTCGATCTCGTATTCTACAACTGCATCCTCAAATGTTACGTGCTCATCGACCTCAAGACGGGGAAGATCTCACCGCAGGACGTCGGCCAGATGGACTTCTACGTGCGCTTGTTCGACGATCGTTGCACGCAGCCGGACGATAACCCCACCATCGGCATCATCCTCTGCGCAACGAAGGACGCCACCGTGGCCAAGTACTCCGCGTTGGCCGACAAGAAAGGGCTGTTCGCGTCGCGCTACACGCTTTGCCTGCCAACCGAGGAGGAGCTGGCGCGAGCCCTTGAGCCTACGAGCGTCCTGTTCCTCGAGTGAAGTCGATGGGGAGGGCGCGTCTCGCTCGACGCACTCTCCCCGCAGCTTATCCCTCGACGACCTCGGTGATGGTGTAGAGCTTGGGCATCTGGGGCATCTTGTTCTGAAAGTCGTCGATTTCCTCGCTGGTTGCGTCGCCCTTCGGCGGTTCAACATCGCGGAAGGCCTCGCGGGCGTCGTGGTATTGCGCGTACAATTCGTCGAAGTCCGGGACCGGATCGATCGTGTACGCCTTCGTTTGCGACGAACCGTCGGCGTACGTGACGGTCATGGTAAGCCGAGAAGTCGAGATCTCCTCTGCAGCGCTCTTTTCTACGGCGGTATCCAGCTGGCGGCTAGCTTCTTCGGAATATCCTCTAGTCCTCAACGTGCTGTATGCTTCGAGGCCGGAATCCGACAGGGGGAACCCGATGTAAAGTTCCACGATACGCTCATCGTCGATCGATTCCTGGTGATCGTAGTCGAACGTCACGGACTTGGGATAGTGATACGTGTGAACGCCGTTCGCGTGCTGTTCGGCGGTGACGGTTTTGTCGATGATCTCGAAGTAGCTTCGCTCCCCTTCGATTTCATAAGTGATCGACTCGATGTTGTTGCCGGTACAGTACACGGGGAAGTGGTACTTGTAGCCTGCCCACTCGTAGCTCCAGAACGTGTCGTCGGCAGGGTTGTACCAGGGGCCGCTGTAACCGCCTCCTCCCGTGAACTGCTCCGTGTGAAGCGTTGCCGAGTTGCCCGATTCTTCCTCCGTGCCTGTTCCGGGACTTGCGTCGATCTCGGCGGGCTCGGCTGGCTTGTCGTCGAGGTTGCCGAACCCGATGGATGAGTTAAGGGCGAGCGCGGTCGTGCCGAGGCCTACCAGCAGTACGAGGCAGGCGGCTATTGCGAGAATCTTGATGCGGCTGCTCTTGAAAAAAGCTGGGCGCTCGCCGTTGCGACGAGCGCGCGTTTTGCTCAGGACGGCATTCCTCAGCTGGTCGGAGGCGTGCGTGTCGCGCATCATGGAGCAGTAGTCGTCCAGGGTCGGTCGATGGTCGGATGTGCGGTGCTCGCTCATAGCTCAACTCCTCTCCCGGCTTGGCTCGGGGCGATGCGAAGGTTCGTCCATCTCGTCCTGCAGCGATGTTCGCAGCTGCTGGCGAGCTCGGTGGAGGCGGGTGCGCACGGTGCTGGGACGGCATCCCATGATGGCTGCGATCTCTTCGGTGGCGTATCCCTCGACGTAGAACAGGTGCACCACGGCGCGCAGATCGGCCGGCAGCGCGCCAACCACCTCCCAGATGTCGGCGCGGAACGCGTCGGGCGCGGCAACGTCGACGTGCTGCCGCTCGAAGCCCTCGGTGCGACGGTTCCAAACCGAACGCGCCAGGTCGTGGCAACGGTTGATGGTAACGCGCAGCAGCCATGCCTTCAGGTGCTCATCGCTTTCGAATGCGGTGTCGTTCTCCAGCAGACGCATGAACACGTCCTGGAACACGTCGTCGGCATCGCTCGGCGAGCCGGTCTGCGCAAGCGCGACGCGCAGCACGGTATCGCCCCATGCGTCCATGGCGCGGCGAAGGAACGCGTCCGAGCGCAGCTGTTTGGAACCGCCGCGCGCAGCGGTGCGGTTCGTATGTCGTTGGAACGGCAAGCGCATGCATTCACCTCTCTGGTACCAATACGGGTCGGGAAGGGGGATTGTTCCGGAGAGGAGGAGAAAATCCCCGCAGCGCTGGGAGGGGTGGGCGCTGCGGGGTTTCCGTCAGGGCAGCACGAGACTGCCGATGCGGTAGGTGGCGGTGGCGCGACCGCCGTAGGAGGTGTTGCGGTAGTGGTACGAGAACGTGGGGTCTGCCAGCTCGTCGACGGCGACGACGTGCAGCACCGTGAACGTTTTCGTCTCGCCGGGCTGGATCGGCACGAAGAACGAATTCCCGTTCCGGTTGCTTGCCGGACGCTCGATGCCGCTTGCCCACAGCGGCCAAGAAGACTTGCTTTGAACGAAGAACTGCTCGCCGCCCAGCTCCTGGATGGTGCCGAACCACCCCTGCGCGGCGTCTGCGTAGAACGGCACGTCCGACGTGTTTTTCACCGTGACGTCGATGGTCGCGTATGCGAATCCCTCGCCGATGGAACCATCCTCATCGATATGCAACTCGCCGAGGGGAGCTTGGTGAGACGATGCGAGGTCAGCCGCCCTGACCCCTTCGGGAATCTGCGTGCTGACGGTGCCGTTGGTGCAGGTCAGCAAGCCTTCAGCCGACCCGCTTGCTCCGGTTGACGCGAACTCCCCATCTCCGGTCACGTTGGTGGGAAACCGCACGTCGATCGTCTCGCCCAGGCGCAGCGGGTTCTTGCACACCACCCAGCTGTCCTCGGGCGTGACTTCTTCCTCGGGTTCCGCGGACGCCGCCTCCGGCGAAGGCTCGGCGGCGGGCTCGGTGAGCGGGCGCTCGAGGCTCGGCAGCTGCTCGTCCGCAAACGGGAAGGGCTCGCAGGTTTCCTCGACCACGGAGCCGTACAGGGTGTGGATCCAGGTGAATCCCTCGTTGCGCTTGTTGAGCATCTCCTGCACGCCGCCCTCGAACGGGTCGACGACCTGCGGAATCAGCTCAAGCTCGGGCGTGGCGCCCGTTTCGGACGGCACGAGCTTCGCCTTCACGTCGGCGGCGGTCAGCTCGATGGACTTCGTGGCGTGGCTGCCGTCTGCCTTCTCGATGGTGATGGTGAGCGTGGCGCCGTCGAGCGTGTCGATGTAATCCTGATAGCCGGTGACCACGCCGGCGTCTTCGTTCGTCCATAATCCGAAGCAATAATCGGACAGGCGCGAGCCCGCCGCGTCGGTGACGGGAAGGTCGACGGTGCTGCCCAGCCTCTGATAGCACTTCACGCCGACGGTTTCGCTGTCGGGCTGCTCGCCCTCGGCGGGGGAGCTGATCGGCTGTACCAGGTCGTACGCGCTGAGGAAGGCCCCTTCGCCGATGAGCGTCGTGTTCCATTCGAGCGCTTCGGCCCAGCGATCGGGGCAGGCGCCCGAGGCGAACTCGTCGTAGGTGTAGCGGTACAGCTCGCCCTTGTCGATGTGCGCCTGCACGCGCACGATGTCATCTCCCTCGATGCGGAACATGCAGCCGGTGTACACGCCCTCGTCGGCGTAGCGGTCGTCCGGCGGCACGCGGAACAGGATGTCAGCCTCGAACAGGATGCGCCCGTCCTCGCCCATGGCCAGCAGCGAGTTGCCCGACGCCCCGTAGGCGCTGATGTCGAATCCGAACGGCTGGCCGTGCTTGGCGAAGTGCGGCAGCGCCAGCGACAGCCCCGCGATGGATGCGAGCAGCAACAGGCAGGCAGCCATCGCGAGGCCCCTGAATCGGTGCCGTTTGACGGAGAACGCCGCAGGTGCAGGGCTTGCTCCCGCAGTTTGGTGGCGGGGTCCGCTCGATCTGGTTTGCTCGCTTTGCTGGCGCTCGATGCGATCGAGGACGGCGCGCGAGAGGTCGCGCGGTGCGTGGGCCCTGTTCATCAAAGCGGCGTATCGGGTCAAAGGGTCGTCAGTCATGGGGCACCTCCTTTCGGGGGTCGCAGGGGTCGGCTGCGATGGGAGGAAGGGGCGCAGCGTGCGCGCCCTCCCGCTCCTTTCGGGCTATGAGCAGGTCTTTCACCCGCGCACGGGCACGGGAGAGCCAGGTGCGCACGGTGGCGGGCTGGCTGTTCAGCATGCGGGCTATCTCGTCGGTGGTGTATCCCTCGACGTAGTGCAGGTGCACGGACGAGCGCAGGTTGTCGGGCAGCTGTCCGACCGCATCCCACACGTCGGCATCGGCGGGGTCGCGCACGAGCTCGGCAACGTCGTCGCGCACGGGGTCGAACGCGACGGTGCGGCGGTTCCAAGTCGATTTTGCCAGGTCGCGGCAGCGGTTTATGGTCACGCGCAGCAGCCACGCCTTCAGATGCTCGGTGCTCGTGAATTCGGTTGCGTCGCTGTACAGCCGCATGAACACGTCTTGGTACACGTCCTCGGCGTCGGCCTTCGAGCGCGTTTGACCCAGTGCCAGGCGATACACAGCGTCGCCCCAGTCGGCCATGGCGCGGGCCATGAACGCCTCAGTGCGGCGCGGCTGCGCGCGGTTTTCAGCTGACATCGACTCACCCCCTTGCTCTAGCATACGAGCCAGGGGGCGCGATTGTTTCAGGGAATTTCGAGTTTGCGCAATCCGCTCAAAAATACAACAATCCGGATGTATCGATGGTGGTTTCATATGGCCGATGATTTGTCAATAGGCGAAAAATGTCCGGCCCATGTTGTCGAATGGATGGGTATCGACCTTGCGCCGTCCTCGCCGCCAAGACGTGTTTCCGACGTCAAACACCTCATACAGTCTCATATCAGTGTGTTGCCCCGAAAACAGGGTCTGGTTGTCCCATTTGGATGCCTTCGGCTACGCTGCGCCGCTCCTATGTCGAAGCAGGCTCTTCGCCTGCTTATGCGGGTGCCACCGCGATGTGGTAGTCTCTCACGCACGGGTCGCACGTGACAGCCACCTTGGCTTTATTGACCTTCGCGCCGCGCACACGCAGCGCCTCTCAGCCGTTCCCTGAATCTTTGCGTACGGCGCAGGTGGGTTGTCGGTTTTGGAGATTTTTTGTGTGTGGCCTTGTTGCCGGTGGAGTTCTCGGAAGACACGAGACCGATGAAGGATGCGAAGCGGTGATCCTTCCTATGCCGTGCATGCGCTCGGCTAGTTCGGGAGAAGCGGCTTGTGATACGCGGTATCTCTTCCTTCACCGCCGCAAGGCGCTCCTCGATTCGTAAAACCGCAGACACTTTCGTTCTAAACGCGAAGGTGTCTGCAACCTACTCAAATTCGTAGGATCCGGCTCAGGTTCGAAACGTCTTGATCCAACGGGTTTTGGTGAGCGTTTTGCTTGTTTCGGATCGGTTGCCGTTTCGCCGCGTAGGCGAGAGGGGTGGCAACGTTTTCCTCCTCGACCGAAGGCACGCGCATCGCCTTTGACGAGTCAGCGAGAAACATGCGAGCAAGCCAATCGGCATCCTGCTCGTCGTTTTTCTGCCTATCGGTGCGATGGAGCGGCTTGGAGACGGGGCCATCGTGCAGGATATTCAACGACATGAAGCTGGGTTTCGCATGTTCTGTTCGTATCGTCTGTTTGTGGTACGAGACCGCGCTTCTGCCGATAGAACAATTGCCGACTAACCCGCGATCTGCATTAAGGGGGCTTTGCCGATTCTCATCAGTCATATCCTCTGACACAGAGTAACAGTAAGTAATGATTAGCTATTAGACTATGTCAAATCACTTCGAATTTGCATTGACCGTCCAATGCGAAGTCATGCTAATTTAACTATCCCTCTTCGCAGGGGTTTTATTCGTCCACTTAGCTTGTTCTTTGCATCCATCATGCAAAAAGACCACCGCTTTAAATGTTTAAGGAGTCAGGTTGTGAATTGCATCATTGCGTCTAGTCCCTGATGAAAGCTCTTCCTACTGCAATAACCTACATCTCCATTATCGGACGAGAAGCTATCAATCGCGAACGTATTCTAAAAGGTCGCCAGGTTGGCAGTCTAAGACATCGCAAATCCGAGCCAAAGTGGAGAGTTTGAATCCTTGAACTTTGCCAGTTTTCATTCGAGACAAGCTCACTGTCGAAATACCAACTCTTTCCGACAATTCGCAGAGGGTCATTTTCCGATCAGCCAGGACGCGATCAAGTCTTATAACTACACCCATTTCGTTTGCCTAAATAAAACCATCAGAATAGTCCTCTAGAAGTACCCCATATTGGAAAATAAGCGACACAGAATACAAAGCAGTCGCAAGCACCAATTCCCCTAAATTGATTGACAAAGTCAATGTAGATGCTGCGTTCTGAGCAACGCCCACAATAAACCCTTCGACGTTGAACCAAGAACCGGAAACGGAAGATATGGCACCGATTAGGACATCTAGGACTAGAAATAGCGAAATCCATTTGAGTCGCGATACCTGCTTATGGGTAAATGGGGTAGTATCGTTCCTGATAGATCCAATTATGTCGGATCCAATCTTGGTTGCTATTGCCAGTAAACCAAAAGACACGGCAGATAAGGCGAACGATTGTGCGTTCGCATTCTCGAGGAATGCGAACTGGTCAGAGACTACTTGCGAAGCAATTGCAACAAGTCCGCAAATGACGCAAATGAGACTGAAAGTACCGCAGCCAATGAAGAGAACTATCTGTATGATCTTGCCGATACTCCTAACTCGCTTCAGTGAAAGGCTTATGCTTTCCTCTCCATTTTGCATTAGTCCATGCCCTTCTCAGCTTACGATAATTTAAGTGTGCCTATCCCGAATAATACAGTCTACGGTATTGTAATATAACGAGCCAGTTTTACTCAGTAAGCAACTGCTGCACCTCTTGCTACGCACCGATATTTACGCAGAAAACCTGTTCTACTCCAATGGTCATGCACATCCCCAGAGTTTCTATTTCGCTGTAAAAGAGCATTCGGTCTCCTTCTTCCTCATATCCATCTTCAAATAATCTGTAGAAGATTGTTCACGCATTTAGGCGAATTTAGTTGCAGTTCAATTTTGACACAATTGAGATCGTTGCATTGTTTGAACGCAAGAAACTATTAATTGCGATATAAAAAATGAATTTGCGTGTAGCAACGAATTTGTTTAAGGACGATCTGGGATGAAGGACCCGTTGGCATATTTTTAATTGACCAACTTAAACTTTATGGCTAATATAAAGTACTACTTTAAGAAATTAAAGTCTTATATTATGATTTTGATCTGTGATGAGGCAAACATTGAATGTCAATCAACTTGAGTATTATGTGGCCACTGTGCAACACGGCAGTTATGCGAAAGCTGCGCAAGTTCTATATCTGACCCCGCAGGCAATATCTAAAGCAGTTAACGATTTGGAAAAAGAACTGAATGTGGTCTTAATGACTAAAGCGGGAAGAAGTGTAAGGCCCACAGCTTTTGGATTAACCTTCTGTGAGAAGGCTAATAGAATTTTATATTCTCTAACTGAGCTAAAACTGTCTGCTCAAGACGCCCGTGTTGAAAAGCCTCTTACTTCATCAATATCTCTGGCAATATCCATTTCGCCCCATCGAGGATCGGCAATTCATCCAGAAGACTTCGATGAGTTTAAATTGCGCAATCCTGGCATCTCGTTAATAACGAGATGTAACTCAAGTGGGGTGTGTCTGAACGCTGTCGAGGAAGGGGTTTTCGATGGGGCCATTATCCTTGGGCCGGCCAATAAGCCCGACATGAATTCTATCAAAGTCTTCGGCGTTGAGCCGGTCATCGTGGTTGATAAATCCCATCGTCTCGCCTCGCGCGAAAGTATTGTTTTAAGCGATCTCGCCGAAGAATATATCGCATTACCAAATGACTTCAGATACTGTCTATCAATAATCACCGACAAATTGGAGAATGCGGGCTTCCTTCCGAACTATGTCGAGCTTCCTCCGTTCACGAAAGGCCATGAAGATTTTTTGGGTATCCATTGCGGTGCGATGTTCGCAATGGACGATAATTACGTGCGCGGTCTTTACCCCAACGCAAAGTTTATTCCGTTATCGAAAAGTGCCACATTTGAGATACCCGTGTACTTTGTGCATCGTGCCGACAATCAGAATCCTCTTTTATCGAGCCTGGCGTATTACATTTCCTCACTCGCGCGATAGCCGACGTATTCATTATGTCAGAAATTGTGTAAGCCGAAGTTCCGTTTATTTGATCGCAAGAATGATATTCTACCGATGACTCGAGTTACAAGAAAAATAGCAATCCTCGCCAATGGAGTCGTTTCGCTAGTAAATGGATGGGCGCTAATAGTTGGGTGTTAGGACAATCCTCCCATACCAGTGCTTACCATCGCGATAGTGTAATTATAAGACGCATCATCAACTCCGCCAAACGGATGATATCAGGTAGGATTCTTTTCAAATGCATAGCAAAGCAAGCAACGCATCGCTTGACGTAATCGCCCTCTTTCTTGACCTGGCAGAATCGCAATAAGTCCTTGGTACGCGGGGCGCATTTGTTCAGGATAAAATATCGTGTATGAGTTTAAGGGTTTGCGACTAACCAAGAATGTTTATTCGCCAAGAACCTTGCCTCTAATCACATAATACTAATTAGCAAAAAAAAATAATTTTGGAAATATTTTCGTTGCTTTACTGACGAAGATTGCTTTTGTACCATCGTCGTTGACAACATCACCGATAGGAGACTTATGAGTATAGTGAAGGTGAAAGCGTCCGAGCAGACGTCGCAGAATGATTCAGTCAACCGAGAAGGAGACTATCCCAACCCGCAAAAAGCTCCTAACGGATGCAGCTCGGCCAGCCCCTCAGGTGTTTGGGACAAAGAATCGACTCGTCTCGCCCTCGTAAAAACGTCATCGCTGTCTTTTTTTGTCTGCTACTTTCTATTTGGATCGATAATCTTCGGACTTGCATTTATGGGCCTACTCAAAGATCCGTCGACCCTTGTCTTGATGGCGTGTTTAATGGTCGTGCTAGCCGTATACATCATCTTGTTTTTTGTATTTTCGCTTCGAGGCAGACCCTCGAAGCGAAATGCGTGCTCTTTTTTGAAGCGCTAGGCAGTTCAATCAAATATATTTTTGCATATGTTATTAAAATGTGAAGTTAGAATATGCGTTTTACGAATGCTTCGCCAGTATTCTGTAGTAAAGTGATAACTCTTAAATGAGATTAATAACCTGTTTAACTCGAGGTGCAATTAGGTTATTAGTCGCACAGCGAACCGGATGTATCCTTCCATTCTCCCAATCCTCCCACCTTTGCCCCTTCGCTGTTTCTTGTGGTTCGCCAAGGCGAACTTGCCACGTGAGTCGTCCTTGTTATGGGAAACGCTATCATGGATGAACCGAACGAAAGAGGCGAGGAAGAAGCCATGGACCGGCTAGCCGCGGTATTCGCGGCGCTTTCGAGGAGTCGCTGAGTCTAGGGCCTCGGTGGAGGGTCGTCGACGTCGAGTTTAGGCGAGTCGGAGGCTCGCGCGACGAGCTCTACGTCTTTATAGAGAAGGCGACTAGATCGCCCATGTTATGCACAGCGTGCGGCATGCACGTCGCCTGCGACACACGCGAGAACGAGTGGTGCTATCTCGACCTCTGGCAGTGCGGGACCATCACCCAATGCAAGGTGCCTCGTGTCGAATGCCCGATTCGTGGCATCGTCACCGTCCGGTTCCCCTGGAAGGCCGAGGGCACTCCACCTCTCTGTTCGCCGTGTAGGTCGCGGTCATATTGCCGTCGGACTGACGTGCGCGCCATCGCGGAACTCCTGTGCGAGACGGACACGAGGCCCTGGCGGCTCGTCGGGGCCTGCGTGACGCGTGCCCATGCCTCGTCGCCTACTTCGGGGTGCGCGCCGTCGACGTCGACGAGACCGCCAAGATGCGCGGGCGCGACCGCCTCTCGGTTTTCGTCGACCTGGACGCCAAGCGCGTCGTGCCGGTGCAGGGGGACGCGAAGTGGGGATAGCCGCGGGGTTCGCCGACGACCCGGCCGTCGGCGGCGGCGACGCGTCGAGGGTTGAGGACGTGGTCTGCGACCTGTCCATCGCCTTCGCGAGCGGGATCGCCTTCCACATGCCGCCGCCAACCGCGTCGCAGATCGCTTCCACGTGGTCCAACTGCTCGCGAAGGCGGTCGACCGCATGCGGGCCGCCGGAGACGCGCGTCGAAGGAGAAGGTCATGGCAATTTCCCGTCGGGCAGGGCCCATTCTCCTTTTGAGCGGTGGCTAAGTCGCTGCGTTCATATCTCAACCACCGTTTATTTGAAGACGCGGAAAATGTTTTTCGGTGCAGCATCTTTTTGGTGTTGCTTTGGTTTCAAATTGTCTATCACCCCAGTGATAGGATTTTAACTGCATCGATGTAGTCTTATTCGCGGTTAACTATCGAAAGGGGGCTAATTATGCAGGAGCTTCCATGCGAAGGCGGTCTCGTTGGCATAACCTTTGAATGTCTATGCGAGGAAGAAATGGCGTTTATTGCTGGAGGAGACGGCGCGATGCCGGCATCTGTCACTCCGGTTCCTTCCGCCATCGTTGTGAGCGCTATAACAGGCGTTTCTGCAATCACCGTATCGCTATATAACAATTGTTATTAGTGACAGGATGCATACCAATTAAGGAGGCACAATGGACATGGACAACCCTATTCTCGTAGGTCAGAAATTTGAAGACCTGACAATGGAAGATATGGCATTCATCGCGGGCGGTGATGGCATAGCGCCGGCGTCCGTAACGCCTGCTTCGCCGCTTTCAACCCTCTCGTTTGCGACGGCGGGTTCGGCTCTCGTCTCTATTGGAGTGAGCTTGGTTTCGTATGTCACCACGCATTAAGTACTTGGCAATTCGACGCAGTTTGACCAGGGTTGCACGATAGCCATAGATCAAATTCGTCGGGATTGGACAGACAATCGATCTTGCAGAGGAGTCAAGATGGATCAACAGATTGTTGGCTTGAGGTTTGAGGATTTATCCGACAGTGAGATGAATTTTGTAACAGGTGGCGATGGTATCGCTCCTATGTCGACTCCGGCACTCAGTCTTCCGTGGACAACATACATTGTCGGCAGCTACCTCTCAGCGGTTTCCGGAGCAGCCGTGTCATGGGTTGCATCAGCATTTACGAATTGCGCATAGGAATCGCATATTATGCGATTGGGAGCGCAATAGCTGTTTAAAGTTATACAGCGTCTGCAATACTAATGCGGCATATGATGTCGGCCAAGGTCCACGATGCAACCATCACAAAGACCGCCATGGACGAAGCGATTTCGTTCATGGCGGTTGACTATAGGAGACCTTCTTGATATTCGACCGAGAGGTAAAAAATGACTACTTCGAATGTATTTAATATCGGGCAGTTTACAATCGACGAAAGGATCTCCATAATTAAAAAACTTGGCGTGCCGGATGATCTTACATTTTACGGAAACACTGAAAAGTGGACGGCGAGAAAGAGCACTGTAAACTCAAAAGTTTTCGCCAACATTCTAAGACTCAACAACTGGCCGATTGCATGTTTCGAACGTAGCATTGACCCAGGTTTTGAGTTTCCGTTGTCGGAGGAGCCGGAAGAAAGCCCGATCGAAGAGGCAATCCGCCTCATTGACAATTGCTTCGATTCGGATGATGCATCATCTTATGCATACCTGATACGTCATTTTCTTCATAAATTCGATCAAGATATATCAGCTTCGCGATCAAATTTGCACGATAAGCTCTCCGAAAAAGCAAAAGCCAACATAATGGAGTGCCTTGCGAATAGATTGCTGTCTATCGCTGTGAAGGTCTTTGTCCTTGAATTGAACAGAATGAAGCAAGAAGGTGCACTTTCAGGTGACACGGCAGAAGCCCGTTTTGAGAGCTTTATTGCTATCGCAGGCTCCAAAAGTAACCTCAAAGGGCTTTACTGCCGTTATCCGGCAATGACGAGAAAGCTGGTCGTTGCTACGGAATATTACACTTCCTTCGTTAATAGTTTTTTTGAGCATCTGACCGAAACCTGGTCAAGCATTGAAGACACCTTCTTCCATGGAGCGCGAAAGCTCTGCATTGAAGAATTGGCTATGGAGCAAGGAGATACGCACGCTAAAGGGAAGTCCGTCGTTGTAATCCGCTTTAACGAGGGAAGTATTGTGTACAAACCGCGCAATCTCAAAATTGAACGATGTTTCGATCGAATTGTCCAATACTTCAACGATTCAGAAATGATCCTTGATATTAAAATGCCATCGTCGATCTATAAAAACGACTTCACATTGTCGGAGTTCATTGAGCAGAAGCCATGCGTTTCGAAAGAAGAGGTTGAGAGATACTACATCAGATATGGACAGCTGCTTGCCATGATGTACTTGTGCAATGGAAGTGACATGCATTATGAAAATATCATTTCAAATGCAGAATACCCTATTGCAGTAGATCTTGAAACTTTATTCAACACGCCGACGGGGTACGAAAACGACGATTTGTACGACAATCGAATCACAACCGAAATAAGGACTTCCGTCGTTTCGAGCATTATGCTTCCGCAGAAAACGCAATTAGATGCCAAGGGCAATTCAATTGACATGAGCGGATTGTCTGGATACGGGCAAACGATTAGCAAGAAGGACTATATACCCAAAGATTTAAACACTGATAATGCGCGTTTTGAATTAGGCAATGTTTCGATCGGCGAAAGCAAGAATGGAGTCTACTATAACGACCTTAGAATTGACTACTCCGAATACGTTGGTCAGATAGTTGATGGATTCAAGAGGGTTATGTCATGTTTCTTGGCCAGCAAGGACGATTACATTGAGCTTGTCAGGTCTCTGCCGGACTATGCAATAAGACTTCTTTTCAGAGATACCGGAAAATATATGCAATTTCTTCTGTTTACTAGGCATCCAAGCTGTCTCGTTGATTTTGCGGAAGTAGAAAAGGTTCTAGAAAATCTCTATACCCATCCCGTCTCGAACAAACGTATCGCACAACTGGAGTATCGCGACATGCTTTTTGACAACGTTCCTATCTTTTATGCGCATCTGGACAGCAGGAACGTAGAGAGCTCGGCCGGTGACATTGTCAAAGATGCTCTCATGAGTACTCCTCGAGAAGCTGTGATTGAGAAATTGCAATCGATTTCTATTGAAAACGTAGAAAAGCAAATTGGTATCGTTAAAATGCGTACGCTCGGCCGCAAAGGGATGGAAATCAACCACGAACTTCATCATGCGACGATTGCGAATACGCTTGATAGCCTCGAGTTCGCAGAATCGATTGCTCGCGAGATGATAGAATCAGCATATTTTAACCATGACAAAGCGACGGCGCAATGGCTGGTTGTTTCTCAGGGAGTCATAAATGATTTCGATCTCGGACCGGCTCCCTGTGATTACTACAACGGACTTGTTGGATTTGCCCAACTGTTTAAAACGCTGAGTCGGATTTGCGAAAATGAAGAATACAATAATTTATATAATTACATATCAAATTCTGCTCTGGGAAGCCTCCAAGTCACTGCGGCCGATAGCGGGTTCTTCGGACTTCATTCGCTTTTGAGGTTCGCTGATCTTATCGATGAGGATGATCCGTGCCAAGAGTCCTTCATGTCATATTTGGCCAGCTTGGATCAGTATTTTCCATCGTATCTGGATCGAGCCACAAATGCCGATTGGCTGCAAGGCTTATCCGGAGTCATACCCCTATATCTGAGACTTTTCGAGATAATGGGCGATGATCGCTATTTGTCCAACGCTATTGCTGCAGCCCATCGCACTCTTGACTTAATTGATGGCTCACAGACGGTCGGTGGCAACGTAGGCATAGGGCATGGACTATCGGGCCATATCGTGTCTTTGTCAAAATTATACGAAGCGACCAAAAATAGAATATATCTTGATCGCATTGAAGAATTTAGCATGATGTGTGCTGAAACGATACAGACAGGCCCCGATCTGCCTGCCACATGGTGCAACGGAACCCTCGGATATTTGCTGGGGCAACATTATGTAAAAAAGGTTACTGGGAGCTTTCCTGCGCCAGAAATCGTACCAAAGCTTCATCGCAGCTTAGACGATGCCCGTTTTCGAACCGACTGTCTCTGTCATGGCAATTGTGGCAGGATACAGTACTACCTTGATATTAGTAAGCTCGACGATAATAAATTATACTCCGAAAAGGCCGAGCGATTTTGTAATGAGCTTATTCGCTCTGACGTTCAAAGCGGCAACATCAAAATTGATCATTTTACCGGAATTACGAACTATAGCCTGTTTACAGGCTTGGCCGGGGTCGCACTTACTGTTGCGAATAGTTTACATCCCGCTATTTCCCTATCTCCTTTTATTTAAGAGGTGAAACCAGTGAAAAAAATTTTTGCATTTTGTGGCTCGCGGCAACGAAATAGCTTCACCCGTGCGATCCTTGAGCAGATAAGTGACGGTTACTGCCGCGAAAAAGCAGACATAGAGGTGCAGATCATGACACCGAACGATTATGTCTTGAATCATTCAGAAGACCCTGCGGAGCCTTTTTTCTTGGGGGCGGATAAAAACGAACGCGATAACCTTGATGACACGCGTATGCTTAAACGAAAACTGGAGCAAGCTGACCTAGTCATTTTTGCTTCACCAACATACTACGGAGCTGTTACTGCGGACATGAAATTGTTTATCGACCGCTTCTGCCACCTAGCTCATTTATTCTATTTCGCTAAGAAGCCCTGCCAGACTCTTGTAACTTCCGATGGCACGGGTCATACGCAAGTTTCCAACTATCTTAAGCAGTTTTGCGATGGGTTAGGTTTGGTTCGTACATGCGAAATAGTGCAAACAAGCAAGCAGAAGCTTGATCTAAAAAAACTTGATAGCGTGGTAAAGGCGGGCATTTCAGCGATGGAGAACCCAGACTCTCTTTGTCCGGGCGTGAGCATGGAGGCGGCATTCCAATCATGGAAGCTAAATGTACTTAGGCAGGATCAGAAATGTTCCGAGCGGGCATATTGGACGAAAACCGGTCTTATAAACTACGACAGGCTTGCAGATTATTTTCATTCGCTAGGATGATTCCATGGCTAAGATAAACGCGATATTCCAATCTGAACATAGCGAATGCGGGCTCGCCGCAGCAGCATGCGTACTACAATACCATCACGTGCCTGTTACGCTTGGCGATCTTCGTGACAAATACGGATCCCCTAAAGGGGGCTTGACCCTCCAGAACATCAAAATGATCTTAGAAGATGAAGGTGTGGGCTACAAAGGCATTCGCGTATTAGATCCGGGGTGTCTTAAAGATCAAAGAGAGCCGAGCATTGTATTTTGGGACGATAGTCATTTTGTTGTATTGTATAGAGTCTGTTTAAGCAGATACTTCGTGATGGATCCTAAAATGGGAAAAGTGTCGTATTCGGAAAAGGAATTCTATAAACACTTCTCACGGTATTCGCTTGTGATTAATGAGGTTCGGGAAGCCAAGGCGTCGAAAAAAAAGTTACATGACCGAACTAGCGGAAAGGGCATCTTCCGGCAATTCTTGATATTGGCAAAAAATACCAAAATGACGATAATTGGGATTGTTGCCGTAATGTTTCTCTTGAAAATGCTCACCCTCGTTGTTCCGGTTGCAACACAATTCGTAGTTGATGGCAATGTCGCTGTCGATAAGGTGTCTGTCTTACGGATCGTATTTCTTGTATGTGTCATAGGGGTACTTTACTACTTATCTTCTGTGTGCAATGGATTGCTGCTTACAAGTCTCCAGCTAAACTGGAGCAAATGTTTGTCGGAGAATTTTTACGAAAAGGCACTCAGCAAAAAATTACAGTTTTATATCAACAGGTCTTCTGGCTCGATGATATATAAGTCCAGCCTGATTTCCATGATTCAGGCTACGTTGTCAGGAAGCGCTATACAGAACGCAATAGATATGCTCTTCCTCTTTGTTTACATTGCGTTTATGTTAGTCGCATCGGTTGAGTTGACTCTGATTGTACTGTTGATTTGCGCCATAGTTGTGTTTAGCTCCCTTGTCTATGCAAAATGGAATTATTCAATCAATAGTAGAGTGATGGAAGCCCAAAGCGATGTTCAGCAATTGTCAGTGGAATTGTTTTCTGGAATAGAGACGGTCAAATCGCTCGGTGAAGAACCGCACTTTCTTTTGAAATGGATGGAAAGATACCGAAAGAGCCTGGATGGCCTTAAAGAGCAGGGAAAAATCACCGCATGGATGTCGAGCATATCAGGCACCCTCATCTTCATCCTTCCAATCACTGTTCTCATGTTTGGCGTTCGGGAGATTCAGATGGGCTCAATGACTTTAGGTCTGGTTGTTGCTTTTATGACCCTATCATCATACTTATCTGATCCTTTTTCGAAGCTCATCGGTTCTGTTTCCCAGTTCATGCTTCTGAAGTCGTATCTAAATCAGGTAGCTGATGTTACGGAAGAAAGAGGTTTGTTGGAAGACATCTCGGGCACCAAAGTTATGCGGCATGTTGGAGAGATAGAACTTGAAAACGTGGCATTCAAATTCAGCCGCTTTGACCGATATGTGGTATGCAATATGAATTTACGTATCAAGAAAGGCGAGAAAGTGGCTATCGTCGGGAGAAGCGGAAGCGGAAAAAGTACTCTGCTTAAGCTTATAAGTGGATTGATCAGTCCGACATCAGGAACGATCGCGATCGATGGCACTGCTGTGTCTCGGTATGATAAAGGGTCTCTTCGCAATATGATATGCTTTGTTCCGCAAGATCCAATCGTGTTCGGTGATACTCTTTTGGAGAACTTGATGCTCGATGGTGCGGATATTTCTCATAAGTCTCGAATTGAGGTACTCGAAGCTTCAGGGGTGAGCGGTATCGCGAAAGAAATGAACGCCGGTTTTCATTCAATTATATCTGAGAACGGTATGAATATTTCTGGAGGTCAAAAGCAAAGAATAGCAATCGCACGCAGTCTTTTAAAGAATCCCTCGGTAATCATCATGGACGAACCTACAAGTTCCCTGGATGGCTTGTCTGAAAAAAAGATTATCGACTACATAGCACAATGCGAAAGGACTGTTATAATCGCAGCTCACAGACTTAATACTGTCAAAAAAATGGATCGGATTATTGTTCTCGAGGATGGAGCCGTTGTCGAAGAAGGAACGCATGAGCAACTTCTTCTGAGAAATGGTCTATATTGCGATCTCTACAATGAGTCATCAGAACGAGGAGACAACTGAAGGCCTGTACCTTACGGGGTCGCGCTAGCAAAGATGAACGGATCACCGCAGTCGTTGAAAGGCGACCTTGCTGCTTTTCGATGATGGTTTTCGCTAAGCCATGTCTGCTCCTGCTTGAGTCATTGGGGTAGGCGTGGCCTAGTATCATTGAGGATTAATGTGAACTCGTTCATACCTCTTGCTCTCTGACAACGCGTTAGGAGCAATGCGATAAAGCGTTGTTCGAAGATCCGGTCTGCGCAAACGCGACGCGCAGCACGGTGTGGCCCCAAGCGTTCATGCGCGGTGGAGGAACGCGTTCGAGCGCAGCGACGTGGACGCCGCACGCCGGAGCGAGGTTCGTATGTCGCTGGAACGGTGCGCGCATGTTTTCGCCTCTCCGGGAACAGCGCGGGCGGAAGAGGGCGATTGTTCCGAAGAGGAGGAAAAGGTCCCTGCGCGGCATCCGGAGATGATGGGGGGAGGCCGGTGCGCTTATTGCCGAGATGTCGGAATTTCGTCGGGATGCACCCACTGTCCGTGCTTTTTCGTGTTCGGCCCGTGCTGAATGGCGAACGCGGGGCAGCGATGCAAGCACGCGAGGCACTGCGCGCATGAGTCATTCGTCCAGGCGGGCGTACCGTCTTCCATGCGGATGGCGCCCACGGGGCAGTTCCGGGCGCACGCGCCGCAGCCGATGCAGGAAGCATCCACGAAGAACGGCGCGGTGGACCGGCAGGCGCGCCAATGCGCGTGCATGAGCGAGCCTACGAGGGGCGGCCCCGTGCGGACGCGGTGCGCGCCCGTCTGCCGGGCGCGGATGCGAACGGCGATGTCGTCGACGCGCGCGTCCGCTTCGTGCGTGATGCGCAGGTTGCGCTCGTCGTCCGATGCGTCGAACATCGGCGTCCAGGTGTCCACCATGCGCACGCCGAACGCGGCAGCCAGCGGGATGCCGCGGACGCGCAGCGCGTCGGCGGTCATGACGCGCGCCGTGCCGCTGAAGTTGCCGAACGTGGCCACGAGGTAGGCGTACGGGGGTTCGACGGCGCTCGTTCGGAGGTCGAGGGCGTCGAAGAAGTCGGTCATGAGGATGGGCAGCCCCATGAAGTGCGTGGGCGTGACGAAGCCGACGGCCTCGCCCTCCGCAAGCTCGAACGACGCGCGGCCCGCGTCTCGACATGCCCTGATCGAAATGGCACGGTCGTCGAGCGCGTCGGCGAGACGGCGCGCCACGTGCTGGCTGTTCCCGGTGGCTGAATAGTAGAAGATCATCGGTTCCTCCCGTATCGCTCGGCGCGTGCACGCCTGTGCATCTGTCAAATCTTGGACACTTGTCAATTGTTGGAATCAACCATAGAATGAGCGGCGAGGCAGCGCAAGAGACGGCTTCGCCCGCTCTGTCAAACGTTGGACGAAATGAGTGAATCTGCCCAAAATCGGGTTTGCTGCGCCAAGAAGCGCGAAGTCGAAAGGAGGTCGGCGATGAAGTACGACGTGACGAGGAAGCCCACGCGCGGGGCGCAGCGCACGCTCGACGCCTTTTCGGGGTCGTTGCTGACCCTGCTGGCCGAGCAGCCGTTCGAGCAGGTGACGGTCAACGAGCTGTGCCAACGTGCCGGGTATCCGCGCGCGACGTTCTACAACTACTTCGACGACAAGTACGATCTGCTGGATTACGGCTGGATGCGCATCGGGGCGCATCTGCAGCTGGACGAGGCCTCGTCGATGAGTGCGGAGGAGGGGCTGCGCGTGTGCTTCGATCGCGCGTACGATCTGTGCGCCGCGCACCTCGACGTCGTGAAGCGCACGCTTGCTTACAATGCAGGCTCGGGCTACCTGCTGAACCGCCTGCGCGGCGTCATGCAAACCCAGATCCGCACGATGCTGCGCGCCTGCCCCGAGCGTGTGGCGGGCCGCATCCCCTACGAGCTGATCGCCGACCACTTCGGCAACACGCTGTTCCTCGTGCTGGAATGGAGCCTGCTCGGCGAACGCCGCTGCACGAAGGCGCAGGCCTACGAGTACCTGCGCTACCTCCTCGCCGGGGTGTGAGACAGAGGGACGGTGAGACAGAGGGACGGGGTAATTGTCTCATTTTGCGGGCAAAATGAGACAATTACCCCGTCCCTCTGTCTCACCGTCCCTCTGTCTCCCTCTGTCTCACACCCCCAGCGTCATGTGCAGCGCGTAAAACGTGAAGCGCACAGCGAAGCATGCGGCCAGCGCCAGCACCGCGCTTGTGGCCGTCAGCGCCAGTCGCGCCGCCCGCGTGCGCTGCGCGGCGGCGAAGGGGTCGTTGCCGCCGCCGATGGTGCGCCGCAGCGCTCCCGCGCCGCCCAGCGCGATGGCGATCGCCTCGCACGCGGCGTACGCGCCGATGACCAGCGGCATCGCCGGTACCAGGTCGACGGCGCGCGTGGTGGTGGTCGCGATGCCGCCCAGCTCCTGCCACTGCATCCCCAGCACCGCGGCGTTTCCTACAGCGGCAAGCGCGGTCAGCGCCAGCAGCGCCGCGGTCATGCGCCCGCTCGGCTCCTGGCGCGCCAGCAGCAACCCGAACAGCCCTACCAAAGGCCCGCTCGACAGCGCGTTCAGCCACAGCGTCAGCGGCGCGGTGGGCAGGTTCCACGTGGGAACGGAGGGCACCGAGTACGCCACGGCGATGTACCCCACGAACACGAAGCCCGCCACCGCGGTGGCGGCCAGCCACGCGACGCGGAAAGAGCGTCGTAGGTCGTCGCGGAACGACAGGATCCAGTACACGCCGCCCAGCGCCAGGAACGCCACGGCGGCAACCACCTCGTTCGAAAGGGGCGAGCGGCCGATGCCGGTGATCACGTACAGCGCGTTCGCGGGCGTTCCCAGATGGGTGGCCGACGCGATGAGCCCCGAGATGGCCAGCACGAGCGGCACCACGAGGTAGCGGCTGATGGTGCCGGCGCGCTCTTCGTCGCGGGCCAATACGATGGCGAGCGCCATGGTGAGGTATCCCATGACGCCCGCCGGAGCGATGGTGGTGAACAGCACGAGGGTGATCTCGTTGAGCGCCGTCTCCATGCTGCCGCCCCTTTCCTTCGTCGCGCCTGCTTACAGCGCAATGCCCATGTACAAGCCGTAGAACCCGATGCGCGCCACGAAGATGCCTGCGGCGACGATGATGCAGGCTGCCGCCATGAGCACCGGCGCGAACGCCTTTTTCGCCGCGACGAACGTCAGCGCCGCGGCGACGAGACCGCACACCGCGAACGCGCCCAGCAGCATCCAGATGGCCGGCACGAGCTCGGCCGCCGACGACCAGATGTTGCGGATGGCATCGAGCCCTGCGATCTGCACGCCGAAGCCCACCGTGCCCACCGCCACGCCGGCCAGCGTCAGCGCGAGCGCCACGGTGCCCGCGCCTTTCGGCAGGCCTACCTGGGCGAAGCCCACGGTGCAGAAGCCCAGCACCGTGCCGCCCGCCAGCATATAGCCCACCATCTGCACGATGGACAGCGGCGTGTTCCACGTGGGGATAGTGTACATCATGTAGGCCAGTCCGCAGAAGGCGGCGAACACCACGGCCAGCGCCGCAAGCACCACGAGCAGCGTCTTGCGCAACGCGAACGACAGCCTCCCGGCCAGCGCCAGCACCCAGTACGCCACGGCCAGCAGGGCGAACGCCACGCCGACGAGGATCTCGTTCGACAGCGGGGAGGCGCCCACGCCCGTGAACACGCCGAAGGCGTTGAAGGGGCTCGCGAGGTGCATGAATGCGCCGAGGAAGCCCACGGCCAGCACGGCGAGCGGGAGGGCCGTCCAGCGATCGAGGCGCTTCGCGGCGGCCTCGTCGGGCTGGCCGGCTATGAACGCGTACGCCAGCGCGATGAACGCTCCGGCGCCCATCGGCGCCAGGGTGGTGAATACCGCCAGCGCGGTGTGCTCGAATCCGGTTCCCATGTTACTTCACCTCCGCGGCGTTGGCGACGACGCACGACGTGGAGCCGCACGGCTGCGACGAGGCGCAGGCTTTGATGAGGAAGTTCGGCGTGGTCACGCTGGGGTCGGGCAGCGGCGCCACAGCGGCCAGCTCGCCGCCGCTCGGCAGGCTGTCCATCGGGCCGAACGACAGGGAGCGCATGGAGCACGCCTCCACGCACACGGGCTGCTTACCCGCGGCCACGCGCTCGGCGCAGCCGTCGCACTTCACGCTGTGGCCCTTGTCGCGGTCGACATGCGGGTTGCCGTAGGGGCAGGCCAGCTCGCAGTAACCGCAGCCGATGCAGCGGTGCGTGTCGACCGACACGATGCCGTTGTCGTCCTTGTGCATGGCGCCGGTGGGGCACACGTGCGTGCAGGCCGGGTTCGCGCAGTGGCTGCACGCGAACGAGGTGTAATACGTGTAGGAATCCGTGGTCCAGGTGCCGTCGGCCGCCTGGTTCCACGAGCCGCCTTCCAGCTCGTACACGTGCCGGTACGACAGCTCGAGCGGCAGGTCGTGGTAATCGCGGCACGCGGCCTCGCACGTTTTGCAGCCCGTGCAGCGCGTCGCGTCGAAGTAAAATCCGTACTGCGTCATGGCTTACCCCTCCACCTTCTCGATCGTGCCGATCACGCTGTGCTGGCCCGTGCCCTTCGACACCGGGGCGCAATGGCGGCTGGTCAACGTGTTGCTGCATCCGCCGTGGTCCACGCGGTCGCCCTGCATGTCGGCATCGTGCCACGCGCCCTGCGGGTACATGATGACGCCGGGGATCACGCGGTTCGTCACCTTCGCCGTGGTGCGGATCTCGCCCTGCGCGCTCACGAGGCGCACGGGATCGAGGTCGGCGATGCCCTGGCGCTCGGCGTCGATCGGGTTGATCCACGCCTGGAACGGCGACAGCTTGTGCAGCACCTCGTTGGCGGCGTACGTCGAGTGCGTCGTGCCCTTGTGGTGGAAGTCCACGATCTGGAACGGGAACTCGTCGGTGGTGGCGTCGGGTCCGTCGAAGCCCGGATAGTACACGGGGATGGGCGAGATCACGTCGCCGTCCTGCACCGTCCACGTTTCGGCCATCTCGGCAAGCTCGGGGGAGTAGATCTGGATCTTGCCCGTGGCGGTTTTCAGCGGGTTCGCCTCGGGGTCGAGGATGAACTTGTCCACGTCGGTCGAGGGCCCGGTGTCGTAGGTGAACGCGCCCATCTTCACGCCCTCGTCGTACGTAGGCAGCTCGGGCTTGTCCTCGCGCAGCTCGTCGTAGAGCTTGCGGCACCAGTCCTCGCGCGTCATGCCGCCCTCGGAGTACTCGTCGTACACGCCCAGGCGCTTCGCCAGCTCGCCGCACACCTCGTACACTTCGCGGCGTTCGAACTTCGGCTCGTAGAGGGGCTGGCCGAAGCGGATGCCCTCCACGTCGTTGCTCTCGCCGGCGGCCGTCAGGCTGTACGTTTCCTGCGGGGTGAGGTCGGGCAGCACGATGTCGGCCCAGTTGCACGAGGCGGTCCGCGCCACGTCGTACTGCAGGATGAACTCGCACAGGCTCTCGTCGCGCAGGATGTCGGTGGTGAAGTTGATGTCGGCGTTCTGGTTGGCCATCATGTTGTTCCCGTAATTCACGAGGAACTTGATGCCCACCTTGAGGCTGTCGGCGTTCTGGATGCCGGCATTCGTGGCGGTGAGCTTCGCCCCGTCGCGGATGGCTTCGGGCCACAGGAAGTTCGGGAACTTCGTCTTGATGGGGTTGTCTCCCGTGGGAAGCGAGCTCAGGCCGATGTCGTCGTTGCCGATGGTGCCGCCTGACGTGGTTCCGGGCTTGCCTACCTGGCCTACCAGCTGCGGCAGCACCATGATGGCGCGCGCGGCGTTGTCGCCGTTGGTGTGGCGCTGCGGCCCGAGGCCCTGGCAGATGTAGCACGGGTCGGACTCGGCGATCTCGTGCGCCAGCTTCACGATGCGCTCGGCCGGGACCTTCGTGATGGAGGCGGCCCATGCGGGCGTCTTCTCTACCTGATCATAGCCGGTTCCCATGATGTAGTCGCGATACGACAGGTGCTTGCCGCGTGCGTCCTCGGGCATGCTCTCCTCGTCGAATCCCACGCAGTACGTGTGCAGGAAGTCGAGGTCCACGAGGTTCTGCGAGATCAGCTCGTGCGCGATGCCCGCCACGAGCGCCGCGTCGGTGCCCGGCACGATGGGGATCCACTCGGCTCCCTGGTTCGTGCACGTCTCGTTGCGGCGCGGATCGATGACGATGATGCGTGCGTTCTTCTTCTCGCGCACCACGTTCAAGTCGTAGCCCGGGCCGTCGCCGGCCATGCGCATGTCGTTCGGGGCGAAGCCGAACAGCACCACCAGCTCGCCCTCCTGGATGGTCTTGAGCGAGCGGTTGCCCCACGACTTGCCGTAGGTGTACGGCACGGCGCCGAAGCTGATGGCGGCGCTCGAGTAGCTGCCGTAGCGGGTGACCTCGCCGCCCAGCAGGTTGAACAGGCGGAAGAATGGGTTGTTCATCATGATGTTCTGCTCCACGCCCGAGCATTCCTGGATGAACACGCTCTCGTTGCCGTACTTCTCGGTGATGCGCTTGAACTCGCTGGCGATGGTGTCGAGCGCCTCGTCCCAGCTGATGCGCTCGTACTGGCCGTCGCCGCGCTTCGTTCCCTCGACGCGCTTCATGGGGTAGTTCAGGCGGTCGGCGCTGCCCAGCCACGGGCGGATCGAGCGTCCGCGCAGGCAGGCGCGCGCCTCCACGGCGCCGAACGACGCGTCGCCGGTGTTGTCCGATTCCACGTACTTCAACTCGCCGTCCTGCACGTGGCACTGCAGCACGCAGGCCCCTCCGCAGTTGACGTGGCAGTGCGTCCACACGATGCTCTCGCCGTCGCCGCCCTCGTCGCCGTACGCTTGCGGCGTCGGCGCGTACAGCGTGCTCGCCGCGGTGCCGCAGGCGGCCAGCGCTCCCAGCGCTCCGGTCGATGCGACGAACGTGCGGCGGGTCAGCGTGGTGCGATCTGTTGACATGCAACCCCCTCCATTCTCGTTTCGTGCGAGGCCTCCCAACGGCGGCGCGGCCTCTTCGTCTGCGGCAGACTATAGGCGCTCGCCGCTCGCGATGTTGTCACCAGAATGTTGTGATATTTGTATATTACCAGGTCAAAAGCATCACCCTGTCACCATGTTGGCTGGCGGCGTCCGACGCGTCTGCTAGAATGACCCTACGGTGATAAGGAGGGGGACTCTCGCACATGCGTGCTCCATCAGCATTGAAACCGGACGTGCCAAGCTTCGGCTACGCGACGTTTCTATCCATCAACGCAACGTCCATCTGGGGCGGCATCTACCCCTACTTGCCCGCATTCTGCCAAACGTCGCTCACCACCATCGTATTCTACACGGTTCAGATCGCCGCGTTCTGGCTGGCGTTCTGCGCGGCCATGGCCTTCACGTGGGCCCGGCCCAGCCTCTCGCGCGGGGCGCATGTGCTCGCGTTCTCGGCGCCGCTCGCATTCGGGCCGCTCATGCTGGTGGGGGCCATGTACCTGGAATCGCTCGCGCTCGTGCTGGTGGTGGGCGCGGCAGCGCTCATCGGCGTGGGGTCGGCGGGCTACCTTATGAGCTGGCAGCGCGTGTTCGCCTCGCTCGACAGCGCGCGGGGCAACCTCGCGCTCATCAAGGGCACCGGCTTCTCGGCGCTGCTGTACTTCTTCCTGTGTTTCATCCCCACGGCGCTCACCGCCTACCTTATACCGCTGGTGCTGGTGCCGCTGGCCGGGCTGTGCCTGTGGATCGCCGCGCGAGCGACGGATGCGCAGCAGCCCATGTTCGACGACGTCCCGCGCGAGCATGCGGTGGTGTACAAAAACGCGCTGCGCGAGAGCTTCCTTCCGGCGCTGTCGGTGGGCGCGCTCGGGTTCTGCTCGGGCGCCATCCGCTTCATTGCGGTCACGCACCAGGAGCTGCTCAGCACCATCAACATCTTCTCGATGTTCGCGCTGCTGGCCGTGGTGGCCGTGTTCTACGGGGCGTGGCGGCGGCGCACCATCCACGTGGATCTCATGAGCGTGTTCCGCGTGCTGTTCCCCATCGCAGCGACGTGCCTCATCGTGCTGCCGTTCGCCGGTTCCGCGTTCACCACGGTGGGAAGCGGCGTGACGTACGCGTGCTTCATGCTGGCGACCGTGCTCATGATGATGCACTGCGGCCAGATCTCGCGCGACAGCGGCATCAACCCGGTGCTCATCTTCGCGTTCTACGGCACCATCACCTACTTCATGCAGATGTGCGGCTACCTGGTAGGCTACGCCTCGGGCAGCGCGGCGGGGCTCGGCGTGGAGCAGCTGTCGTTCGTGGCGCTCGTGGCCCTGTACGTGATGCTGCTCATCGCGCTGGTGGGGCGCAAGGTGGGCAAGCTGCACACGAACCGCCTGGAGTTTCTCATGCTCACGCCGAAGGCGCCGCAAAAGGAGACGTCGGCCGAGATCGCCGTGACGCAGGCGGTGCGCTCCCGTGACGAGGCAACGTCGGCCGGTGCGGGCGCAGAGCCGCAGCTGGCCGACCGCGTGTCGAAGCGCTGCAAGCGCCTGAGCGAGCTCTACGGCCTGTCCAGCCGCGAGGCCGAGGTCATGGAGCTGCTCGTGCGCGGCTATTCGGGCCCGGCTATCGCCGAGATGCTGTTCATATCCGAGAACACCATGCGCACCCATTCGAAGCGCATCTACGCGAAGCTCGACATCCACAAGAAGCAGGAGCTGCTCGTGCTGGTGGAGCAGATGTAGGGAGGACGCGCTCTTGGCGCGCCCCGCCGCGCCACGGGGCGCGGTATACTGCGTGCAGGAAACCAAGGCGGGGGAAAGGGCGTGCGGGCGTGCAACTGGATGCGGCAAAAAAGACGCGGCTGCTCGTGGCGGTTGCCGTCGTGGGGTTCGGGCTTCTGCAGGGCGCGCGGCTGCTCGACCTGGGCACGGGGCCGTACTCGCCCGAACCGTACGCGGTCGCGGGCGTCGCGGCGGGAGGCATCACGTACTTGAGCGTGGCCATCCTCTCGTACCTCGGGCGCCTCGACCGCGCATTGCCGCTGTTCGTGGGCGGTTGCTGCGCGCTCGTGGCGCGCGTGGCGCTGGCCGCCAGCCCCGAGACGCTCGGCGTCGTGCCCTTCGTGGCGGCCCTTGCCGGCGGCGTGGGGTGGGCGCTCATCATCCTGTGTTGGATGCAGGTGTTCGCCAGCTACCGTCCCAGTTGGGCGCTGCCCATGATCGCGGCCGGCTACGTGGTGGACACGTTGCTCGTGCCGGTGAGCACGGCCCTGTTCCCGCTCGGGCGCGACCTCGTGTTCCTCGCGACCCTCGTGGTTTCGCTCGTGGCGCTGGGCGCGTGCATGCGCGCCGATGAATCGGTAGCGAAGGTGATGATGCCGCAAGACGCGCCCGCCACGTCGATGGCGGAGCTCGCCGCGCGCACGAAGCGCGCCGTGGCAGGCGCCATCGTGTTCTCGGCGTCGTGCGGGTTCGTCGTGCAGATGGACATCGCGAGCGGGATGCACTACGCCCAAACAGCGGTCACGTCCATTCTCGGCGTGGTCGTGTCGTTCACGCTGTGTCTGGGGCTCGTGCTCGTGCGACCGAAGAAGGCGAGCATCGACGTGGCCTATCCCGTGTCGGCCCTGGCGCTCATGTCGGTGCTCATGTTCCGCAGCGCGAACCCCGCCGACACCACGTGGTCGGGACCGCTCATGGTGGTGCTGCTCATCACGTTCTTCTGCCTCATCTGGATGGCGTTCACGAGCGAGGCCTACGAGCGCAAGCTGCCGTCGCTCTTCCTGCTGGGTCTTGCGGTGGGCGCATCGCAGCTGTCCATCGCCGCCGGTCGCGCGCTTGCGGCCACCGACGTGGGCCTCCTCGCGTCTCAGCATTTCGACATCGCGCTGACCGCCATCATCTGGCTTTTGGGCGCGTCGGTGGCGCTGCTGTTCCTCAGCTACCTGTGGCTGTTCGCGAAGAGCAAGGAGAGCGGTTACGTGGACGCGCCCGACGAGATGAACGAGCCAACCGCGTCCATCGAGTCGCTCAACGCCGCAGCGCTCGAGCTGCTGCGCGACACCTACGACCTGTCGGCGCGCGAGTTCGAGGTGGTGGGCGAGTTCTCGTCGGGCCGCAGCGCGCGCTACATCGCCGACTACCTCATGCTGTCGGAGCATACGGTGAAGACCCATCTGCGCCGCGCCTATGCGAAGCTCGGCGTCCATTCGCGCCAGGAGCTGCTCGACCTCATCGATCGCATGGAAACCGCCATTCATCAGCGACGATAGGGTTCCTTCATGGCGAAGGCCGCCGGAGGGGATTCCGACGGCCTTCGCAGGAGGGAGGGAGGAGCCGCAATGCGCAGCCTCGTGCGCGAGTTCGCGGGCGGCGTGCGGGCTAGGCGGTTTCGGCGGCGACGTTCTTGCCGGCGATGCGGCCGAACACGATGGAGCTCATCTGCCAGTTTCCCGAGATGGTGATGCTGCCCAGCGGGCCGCCCGTGCACATGCCTGCGGCGTACAAGCCGGGGATCACGGCGCCGTCGAAGTCCACCACGCGCGCTTCGGCGTCGGTTTCCAGGCCGCCGTGCGTGTAGATCTCGCGGCAGGTTTCGGCGGGGCCGGCGTAGAACGGGGCCTGGTCGATGGGCGTCATGTGGTGCGGGTCCTTGCCGAATTCCTCGTCAACGCCCGTTTCGCAGAACCCGTTGTAGCGCTCGAGGGTGGCGAGCGAGGCGGCTTGCGGGATGCCGAACACCTTCTCCATCTCGGCGGCGAGGCCCTCGAGCGTGTCGGATTTCGCCATGAAGCCGCCCGCCACGAACTCGTCGAGCTTGTCGGCCGTGAACTTCATCGAGCCCGTGACGTCGGGAACGTGACGGCCGTCGATGACGGGGTAGTAGACGTTGCCCGGCAGGTCGATCACGTCGAGCGCGATGTCGCCGCGCGATTGGCCCTCGTCGGTGAAGCGCACGCCCTCGGGAGTGAGCAGCACCTGGTTCACCGCGCGCGTCACGCCGGCGGGCGCCACCTTCTGCTCCATGACCTCGGGCACCGAGTAGTAGGGATCGAACATGATGTACTCCATGTGGCGCACCGAGGCACCCACCTTCTGCGCGGCGCGGATGGCCTCGCCGGTGTAGGGGCCGTAGGGCATGCCGAAGGCGGCCAGCGTCTCAGCGCACTTCTGCACGGTCTCGGGCACGGCCTTGAGGTGACGGGGAATCAGCACGTCGTCGTCCGACCAGGGGCCGGTGCAGATGACCACGCCTTTGCGCGCCTTGATGCGCTTGTCGTCGGCGACGACGCCGACGATGCGGCCGCTCTCGTCGTCGCGCACGAGCTCGGTGAGGGGCGTGTCGGCCATGATCTCGCCGCCGGCCGCCTGGATGGCCGCCGAGAGCTTCACGGTGAGGTCGCCCGGCGTGGCCAGGATGTACTTGCCCTGGCCGTGGCGGCCGTCGGACACGCGCAGGGTGTCCTTGAACTCGCAGCCGTGGTCGATCATCCAGTCGAGGCTGTCGGCCGAGTTGTCGCAGTACACCTTCGCGAGCGCCTCGTCGGCGGTGCCGTACGACACGCGCATCGCGTCCTCCAGCATGATCTCGGCGCTATCCTCCACGTCGTCGAAGTTCTGCGGAAGGTGCAGCTTGGAGTCGTAGGCGCAGTACTGCTCGCACACGCTGGTGATGCCGCCGGTCATCTTGCTCTTCTCGATCATGATGATCTGCGCGCCCGCCTCGAGCGCCTCCATGGCCGCGGATACGCCCGCGGCGCCCGAGCCAACCACCACGACGTCGGTCTCCTTATCCCAAGAGCCGTCGCCCGTCTTCGCTGAAGCGTTGCCGGCGCACGCGCTCAGCGCCGTGGCGCCCAGCAGGCCCGCCGCGCCGATGCCGGCGCCTTTCAGGAAGTTCCTCCTCGAGAGGCCGTTGTGCTGTGCGTGCTGTGTGGTTGCGTTCGTCATGTCGTTCTCCCTTTCCCGTTCCCTTAGCCTTGTTCGGTTGCGGCGCGATCGTCTCAATCGCTGCCAACGGGATGCACTATGCGCTTGCCGGGCCGCAGGCTATCGCACGAAAGGGTTCCCCGCTGTAGCACGAAAGGTATGAACCGATCGTTTTTCCTGATGGGAAGGGATTATCTGATTGAAGGCTATGGCTTCAGGCATCCGATGGGAACGACGTGCACTCCATCATCGCGTGTGTAGGCATAACCTTCTGCGGTGATGACTGCGAGGAATGCGGGGCTCCCCATAGCTTGCTGGTCGATTTTGTCGGCAAGCAGAAGGAGGTTCTTCGACCCCTCGTCGACGTAGGCGTCTCCGAGCTTGACTTCGACGAGCCCCCATCGCCCATCGTCCAACACGATGACGGCATCCGCTTCGAGCCCGCTTTTGTCGCGATAGTGAAACACGCGCCCTCCAAGCGCATCGGCGTATACGCGTAAATCCCTGATACAAAGCGTCTCGAAGAGCAACCCGAAGGTGCGCAAATCCTGCAGCAGGTGATCGGGGCTTGCTCCGAGCGCAGCGACGCCGATAGATGGATCGACGAAGCATCGAGTAGGGGAGGTGCGCACGGCGGTTTTCGAGCGAAGCTGCGGATTCCATGCGCTCAGCTCCTCGATGACGAAAATATCAGTCAATGCGTCGAGATACCTGCTCAGCGAGGGCTGCGAGAGCGTTTCCCCCGCCGGGCTCATGTCTTCGCGCAAGGTTGCGTCACTCGCCTGTGTCGCGATGTTTCGTGCGTAGGATCGTAGCAGCGCGCGTGCTTTGTCGGGATTGCGGGAAACGCCGTCTACGCGGGAAATATCCTCCTCGCAGATGGTTTCTACATAGTCCCGCGCCGTAGCGAGTGCCGCGTGCCTGTTGGGGATGAGCACCGATGCCGGCCAACCGCCTCTGGACGCGAGAAAGGCGATGTCTTCGATGGTTTGGCTCGAAACGCCTTCGATCGGCGTCGATGGGTCGAATAGGCAGGCGAGCGACACCTCGCCGCTCGACTCTTGCGATTCGAACAGGCTCATGGGTCGCATGGTGAGAAAGGCGAATCGGCCGGTGCCGGAGTGCAGCGGACGCTCGCCCGGAACCGCGGAGCCGGTGAGTATGAATCGTCCTGGCTCGGGATCTTGGTCGACGGCGAATCGCACGGCATCCCATATCTGGGGAGCGATTTGCCATTCGTCGATCAGGCGTGGCTCATCGCCTCGAAGAAGGAGCGAGGGTTTCACGAGCGCCGCTCTCATGTTCTGCTCGTAGACGTCAGGGTCTTGCAGATACAGCACGCTTTTCGCCTGTTGCTTGGCCGTTTCGGTCTTTCCGCACCATTTTGCACCCTTGATCTGCACAGCTCCCTTGCGCTTGAGACGATCAGCGAGCATGCCGTCGGCGATTCTGGGTAGGTAGGTTTTCACGTCTTTCGATCCTTTCGTCGCTTCACGCTAAAGAGAGTATAGGAATTTTCTCATTTGGCTTCAATTTGTTTTCTCATTTGGCATAATCTTGTTTTCTCATTTGACGCCTTTTCGGCGAATAAACTTTCGGTGCATCTCTCGTGCATGTCGCGTGTGCCGCCCGCGCCTTTGCCGGTGACACCGCACCTCGATTGTGGGACAATGGAACGTGAACTATTCGAATTCACGCATGTTAGGTATGAGCGCCATGTCTGCCCAGTTCAACATCAGAGCGGCCGACCCCGCGTCCGTGGTGCGCCTCGAACGCGAACTCGGTCTGCCCCGCTTCATCGCCGCGACGCTCGTCGCGCGCGGCATCGACCAGCCCGCAGCCGTCCATCGCTTCCTCGAGCCGTCGCTCGAGCGCGACTGGCTGGACCCCTACATCATTCCGGGACTGTCCGACGTCGCCGACGCGCTGGAAGCCGCCATCAAACGCGGCGACCACATCCTCGTGTTCGGCGACTTCGACCTCGACGGCATCTCGGCCACCACCGTGCTCACCCGCGGTTTGCGCGCTTTCGGCGCGCAGGCTACGCCCTTCATCCCGCTGCGCTTCGACGAAGGCTACGCGCTGTCCGAGGCCGCCATCACGCGCGCGTGCTCGTTCGGCCCGGACTTCATCGTCACGGTGGACTGCGGCATCGCCTGCAAGGTGGAGGCAGCGGCCGTGGTGGAGGCGGGCCTCGGCCTGGCCATCACCGATCACCACGAGCCGGTCGATCTCGTGCCCGAGGGCGTGCCCGTGGCCGATCCGAAGTGCGACCCGGCGTGCCCGAGCTCCATCCTGGCGGGCGTGGGCGTCGCCCTCAAGCTCGTGCAGGCGCTGGGCGGCCGTTTGGGGCAGCCGCACCTGTGGCGCGACTTCACCGACTTCGCCACGCTGGGCACGGTGGCCGACCTCATGCCCATGCGCGACGAGAACCGCGCCCTCGTGGCCGACGGCATCGCGCGCATGAACGACGCGCCGCGCCCCTGCATCGCCGCGTTGCTGGCCACCAGCGGCGCTGCCGACAAGCCCATCAGCGCCACGAACCTCAGCT
This sequence comes from Eggerthella timonensis, assembly GCF_900184265.1. NCBI lineage: Bacteria > Bacillati > Actinomycetota > Coriobacteriia > Eggerthellales > Eggerthellaceae > Eggerthella > Eggerthella timonensis. Next base: position 3,854,034 of record NZ_FXXA01000002.1, on the reverse strand, counting down.
TCTCGGTCATTCCGCGCCTCAACGCCGCCGGCCGCATGGGCGACGCGCAGCTGGCGCTCGATCTGCTCATGACCGATGACTTCGAGGAGGCGAACCGCCTGGCCGCCAAGCTGGAATCGGTGAACGACCAGCGCCGCGCCATCGAGGCCGAGCTGTCCGAGATCGCGAAGGCCCAGGCGGCCGAGATCTACCACGGCCAGCGCGCGCTCGTGGTGTCGGGCGAGAGCTGGCACGAGGGCGTGAAGGGCATCGTGGCAAGCCGCCTGGTCAACACGTACGGCGTGCCCAGCCTGCTGTTCACCATCGACGGCGACGAAGCGCGCGGCAGCGGCCGCAGCGTGGGCCAGGTGAACCTCTTCAAGGCCGTGGAAGGCGCGTCGGACCTGCTCACGCGCTTCGGCGGCCATGAGGCAGCCGTGGGCGTCACGCTGCCGGCCGACAAGCTGCCCGAATTCGAGCAGCGCCTGTGCGCCTACATGGATGCGCTTCCCGAGGGCGCGTTCCATCCGCTCGTCAAGATCGACGCCTGCGTCAGCCTCGACGAGCTCACGCTGGACAACGTGGCGCAGCTGGACAAGCTGGCCCCGTTCGGCCAGGAGCATCCCGTGCCCGTGTACCTCGCGCGCGACGTGATGCTGGCGAACTGCCGCGCCGTGGGCGCCGAGAAGAACCACTTCTCGTGCACGCTGTCGGACGGGCGCGCCACCGTGTCGGGCATCATGTTCCATTGCACCGACATCGAATCGCTCATGCGCACCGACAGCGTGGTGAACGCGGCGTTCGAGGTGCAGATCGACGAATGGCGCGGCCGCAAGTCGGTGAAGGCCATGCTGCAATCGCTCGCGCCCGCGCGCACGTGCGGCGCGCTGGAGGCGTGCCTCAACCCCGAGAACCTCAGCTTCGTGGCCGACCTGTACGCCACGAGCGACGCGGAGCTGTGCGCGAACGCGCCGCACCGTCCCGAGGACGTGGAGGCCTACGAGGCAGCCCGCGCCGCGAACCGCGCCTGTTGGGAACGCAAGGCCCAGGAGGATCCCGCCGCGCTCGAGCAGGAGATCGTGCGCGCCATCATCGGCGACAGGCCGCTGCACGACGCGCAGCGCGCCATCCTCGACCACCTGCGCGCCGGCCGATCCACGCTGGGCATCATGGCCACGGGCCGCGGCAAGTCCCTCACGTTCCAGGTGCACGCCGCCACGCGCGCGCTGGCGAACCACGAGGCCAGCCTGTTCGTGTACCCGCTGCGCGCCCTGATCGCCGACCAGGCCTTCCACCTGCGCGAAGCGCTCGACTCGTTCGGCATCGGCGTGATCACGCTCACGGGCGAGAGCACGCCCGACGAACGCCGCCAGGGTTTCGCCGGCTTGGCCGACGGCACGTACGACATCGCGCTGACCACGCCCGAGTTCCTCGCGTGGCACGCCGACGAGTTCGTCGCCACGGGCCGCGTGCGGTTCGTCGTGGTGGACGAGGCGCACCATATCGGGCTGGCGAAGGCGGGACAGCGCGTGGCCTACGCCACCATCGGTTCCGCCATCGCGAAGCTGGCCGGACCTGGCGGCGAAGCCCCTACGGTGCTCGCCCTCACGGCCACCGCCGACGACGACGTGGCCGCCGCCATCAAGCGCGAGCTGCCGGTGGACGCGTGCGTGTACGATCCGGCGTCGCGCCCCAACCTCGAGGTGGACGACCAGCGCAACCTCAAGAACCGCGACGACTACCTGGCGAATCTCATCGCGTCGGGCGACAAGACGGTCATCTACGTGAACTCGCGCGAGCAGTCCGTGGCCGTGGCGCGCGCCCTGCGCAAGCGGGTGCCGCAGCTGGCGCCCCTCATCGGCTTCTACAACGCCGGCCTCGCGCGCGCCGAGCGCAAGCGCATCGAAGAGCTGTTCCGCACCGACGCGCTGTCGGTGCTCGTGGCCACGTCCGCCTTCGGCGAGGGCGTGGACATCCCCAACATCCGTCACGTGGTGCTGTACCACCTGCCGTTCAACGAGATCGAGTTCAACCAGATGAGCGGCCGCGCGGGCCGCGACGGCAAGCCTGCGGGCATCCACCTGCTGTTCAACCGCGGCGACTGCTCCTTAAACGAGCGCATCCTGCGCGACATGACCCCCGACCACGATTGCCTGGCGCAGGTGTACCGCCGCCTGCGCAGCCTGCAGCGCGAGAGCTCCGAGGCGTTCTTCGCCATGAGCAACGCGGACCTCGCGAAGGCGGCCACCACCGACGCGTTCCCCGTCAGCCCCGCGTCGGCGGCCTGCGGCGTGGCCGTGTTCCGCGAGCTCGGCCTCATCGAGACGCACACGGCGTTCGGCGAGGGCGGCATGGCGCGCTCCATCCACGTGGTGGAGACGCAGGACAAGGTGGAGTTGACGGACAGCGTACGGTACCGTGAAGGTTTGGGGGAGCGCGAGGTGTTCCACGCATTCCGGGACTGGGCGATGAAGAGCGATTCTGCTACCCTCCATATACGCGTGTCGCGCCCCATTTTGCCGGGTGACGCGGCGGGCGACGCGCGCTAGCGCGCACGCTTGAAGGGAGGAGCAATGGGCAAGAACAACCATGAGGAGCTGCTGGGCGGCGCACCCGAGGCGACGTCGAACAAGCAGACCGTGGAAGACAACCTGCTCGGCCGGCCCCATGTGGCCGAGAAATCGTTCGCGCCCGAGGCTAAGAAGGACGCGCAGGAGCCGCGCACGCCCGAAGAGCGCTTCGCCGAGCTGCAACGCCTGACCTCGGTGTACCTCTCCGAGGACGACGAGGCCATGCTGGCGAAGGCGTTCCGCTTTGCGAGCGAAGCGCACGAGGGGCAGTGCCGTAAAAGCGGCGAGCCGTTCGTGGCGCACCCCGTGGAAGTCGCCATCATCCTGGCCGATTTGCGCATGGACGTGGAAACGCTGTGCGCCGCGCTCTTGCACGACACCGTGGAGGACACGAGCGTGACGCGCGACCAGGTGGAAGAGGAGTTCAACGCGCAGGTGGCGCAGCTGGTAGAGGGCGTGACGAAGATCACGCGCATCGAGGTGGAGAGCCTCACCGACGAGCAGGCCGCCACCATCCGCAAGATGTTCGTGGCCATGAGCAAGGACATCCGCGTCATCGTCATCAAGCTGGCCGACCGCCTGCACAACATGCGCACGCTCGGCGCGCTGCGCGAGGACCGCCGCATCTTCAAAGCGCGCGAGACGCTGGAGATCTACGCGCCCATCGCGCACCGCCTCGGCATCAACAACATCAAGTGGGAGCTTGAGGACCTGTCGTTCTACTACCTCGAGCCCAACAAGTTCAAGCAGGTCAGCCGCATGGTGACGGAGAGCCGCTCCGAGCGCGAGGGCTATCTCGACCAGATCATCTCCATCCTGCACGACGAGATGGACAAGGTGAACATCCAAGCGCAGATCATGGGCCGTCCGAAGCACCTCTACTCCATCTACCAGAAGATGACGAAGAAGGGCAAGGGCTTCTCCGAGATCTACGACCTCATCGCCGTGCGGGTCATCGTGAAGTCGGTGAAGGACTGCTACTCGGCCCTCGGCGCGGTGCACACGCTGTGGCACCCGATGCCCGGCCGCTTCAAAGACTACATCGCCATGCCGAAGTTCAACATGTACCAGAGCTTGCACACCACGGTCATCGGGCCGGCCGGCCGCCCGCTCGAGGTGCAGATCCGCACCGAGGACATGCACCGCCAAAGCGAGTACGGCGTGGCGGCGCACTGGCGCTACAAGGAGAAGGGCGGCAAGAGCGGCGACGCGCTCGACCAGCAGCTGGCCTGGCTGCGCCAGATGGTGGACTGGCAGGACGAGTCGCAGGACTCGCGCGAGTTCCTCAAGGACCTCAAGGTGGACCTCGCGCCCACGGAGGTGTTCGTGTTCACGCCGAAGGGCGAGGTCATGAGCTTGCGTTCGGGCTCGACGCCCGTGGACTTCGCCTACGCCATCCATACCGAGGTGGGCAACCACTGCGTGGGCGCGAAGGTGAACGGCGCCATCGTGCCGCTGACCTACGAGCTGCAGCTGGGCGACCGCGTGGAGGTGCTCACGCAGAAGAGCGCCAGCCCCTCGCGCGATTGGCTGGGCATCGTGAAAACGCCGAGCGCGCGCAGCAAGATCCGCTCGTACTTCAGCAAGGTCAGCCGCTCGGACGATCTGCAATACGGCCGCGACCGGTTGTCGCGCGAGATGCGCAAGCACGGCCTGGGCATATCCAGCGCCCAGTCGATGCGCGCGCTCAAGTCGGTGGCCGACCATATGGGCTACAACGACGCCGACGACATGCTCGTGCACATCGGCACCGGCAAGGAAAGCGCCCAGCATGTGGCGAACCGCCTGCTGAAGATACTCGTGGACAAGGGCAAGGAAGCCGAGACCGCCATGGACTACGTGGCCGGCGACATGTCCACCGGCAAGCTGCCCCCGATGCTGACCAGCGTGAAGGCGCCGAAGAAGCACGAGGCGCACACGTCGAACGGCGTGGTGGTGAAGGGCGTCGACGACGTGCTCGTGCGCCTGTCGCGCTGCTGCAACCCCGTGCCGGGCGACGAGATCCTCGGCTTCGTGACGCGCGGCCGCGGCGTGTCGGTGCACCGCGCCGATTGCCCGAACGCGCAGGACCTCAAGCAAACTCCCGAGCGCATCATCGACGTGGCCTGGGAGAACGATCTTCCGAAGAACACGTCGTTCAAGGTGGAGGTGTTCCTCGACGCGCTCGACCGCATGAACCTGCTGCGCGACGTGGCCGTCATCCTGTCGGAGCAGGGCGCGAACGTGCTGTCCAGCTCCACCACGTCGCATCGCGACGGTATGGTGGAGATGCGGTTTTTGTTCCAGGTGTCCGACATCAACCATATCGATATCGTGCTGAGCAAACTGCGCAGCATCGAAGGAGTGTTCGACGCGCGCCGCATGGTGCCCAAGGCCGGCGGCGGCAAGAAAAAGACTAGGAGCGACTCATGACTTCCAAAGTGAAGGGCACGTGCGTGCCCGTCGAGTACCTCGTGCTCGGCATGCTTGAGAACAACGTGTACATCATCAACGACGGCAAGGCCACCATCGTGGTGGATCCGTCGTGCAAGGCCGACGAGATACTCAAGGCGGCGGGCGGCTCGGTGGACGCCATCGTCCTGACTCATCGCCATTCCGACCACGTGGGCGCCGCCAAGGAGCTGCGCGACAAGACCGGCGCCACGGTCATCGCCTCGGCCATCGACGCGCCCATCATCTCGGGCGAGAAGAAGCTGCCGCGCGACGACATGCGCTTCACGCCGTGCCCGGTGGACCACGTGGTGAACGACGGCGACATCCTCAAGATCGGCGACATGCCGTGGAAGGTCATCCTCACGCCGGGTCACACGGAGGGCGGCATCTGCCTGTTCATCGACCCGCGCTTCGGCACGAACCCCGAGGGCGCGCCGGTGCTCATCTCGGGCGACACGCTGTTCTGCGGCTCCATCGGCCGCGTGGACTTCCAGGGCGGCGACATGAACGCCATGCGCCGCTCGCTCAAGCGCCTGGCCGTGCTGCCGGACGAGACGGTGGTCCTGCCGGGCCACAACAGCACCACCAAGATCGGCAACGAACGCAAAAGAGTGTTCGCATACTACGCGTAAGCGGACGGCGACTCGCTGTCCCGCGTGCTCGGCATGCGTGGACAAAATCGGCTTCCGGGACTGATTTCTCGCTCGAAACCTCTGGATCGGCTTCTCGCCACCAGGGGTTTCTCTGTTTTCCGAGGATGACGCTACTTAAAAATCAGTCCCAAAGGCCGATTTTGTCCATGACGTCGTGACCTGTATAATTAACGGGAGCCAAGAGCCTCCCCGTGCGAAGCTAGTGGCAAGCAGCTGCAAAACCTGACGGGATAGATTCAATGCGAGTCGAAACATGGTAGGCTTCCTCTTGTGAGCATCCTCCTGTCCAACATATCGGCGATGGAATTCTGGCGCTATGCAGCGCACGTGAACCGGTTGCCGCCCGCTTCTGCACGGCGGATTCTCGATGCTCCGCTTGAAAAGCCGCGCTGCCAAGAATTCGCATCATTGGGGGATCGCGGTTTCTCGTTTCTCTCGAGCCCTATCCATGTGCTCGTGCACGACAAGGCGTCGCGCAGCCATAGAAGCGCGGTGCGGAGTCATGTGACGTCATGCGATCTCCTATGCCGCAGTGTCGTTCGGCTGGCCGAGGGGCTGTACGTGGCGACTCCAGCTGCATGCTTTTTCGATTTGGCGACGTCGCTTTCGTTTCCCCATGCAATCGAAACGGGCTTCGAGCTGAGCGGGCGGTATGCTCGGAGCGTCGGTGAATTCGACGAGCTTGCGAAGCGCGCGCCTCTGGTCAGCGTCGCTGCGCTCGAGCGTTTTCTGCAGCGCATGGAAGGCGTTCGGGGGACGGCGAAAGCGCGCAGGGTCCTGCGCTTCGTGAGGGACGGCTCCCGGTCTCCGATGGAAACGGTGACGGTCGTGCTTCTGTGCCTTCCCGCAAGGCTGGGCGGGTACGGGCTCCCGTATCCGGTGATAAATGCCGTCATCCCGGTGCCGCAGAAAGATCGCCCGTTCGTGAAGAAAAGCTACTACGAATGCGATCTCTACTGGCCCGAAGCCAAGTTCGCCATCGAGTACGATTCCAACCTTCACCACACCGGCGCGACGCGCATCGCCGAAGATGCGAGCAGGCGCGTCGATCTGGCTTATTTGGGAATCGAGGTGGCGACGCTCACCCAACAGCAAACCTACGACCTTCGCGAGATGGACCGGATCGCCCGTCTGCTGGCCAAGCGGCTGGGCAGACGCCTTCGCGAGGAGCGGCTCGACCCATCGGGCGTGCAAGGAGCGTTGCGAGCGCATCTCCTAAGCTCTGACGCATGATGATTATCTAATTCGTAAGATCATGGACAAAATCGGCCTTCGGGACTGATTTTATGTCGTAACGATCATGAGGAATTGAGAAACCCCTGGTGGAAAGTTTATAACCAAGGTAACCCGAGCGAAAAATCAGTCCCGAAGGCCGATTTTGTCCACGCTAGTTGGGGCGGCACGTCTCACGTCGGCAAGCTGGTCGCGCGCTCATGCCCTGGCGCGCTCCCTACCCCGCACCGCCAGCGCGATGCCCAAGCACGCCAGCGCGAAGGCGCCGAAGGCGGCCAGTCCGGGTACGTTCGTGCCGAACAGCAGCGTCGAGGCCGACAGCACGAGCGGCGGGAAGAAGCCGCCGAGGCCGCCCATCATGGACACGATGCCGTTCGCAAGGCCGGCCTGCTTCGTGAAGTACGTCGGCACGAGCTTGAACACCACGCCGTTGCCGATGCCGCATGCGAGACTGACCAGGTAGATGCCCGCCAAGTACACCGGCAGCCCCGGAGCGACAGCCAGCACCACGGCTCCCGCGACGATGCCCGTGAACACCACCGCCAGCAGACGGTAGCAGTTAAAGCGGTCGGCCAGCCAGCCGCCCAGCACGCGCACGGCCGCTGCCGCTACGATGAACACCGAGGTGGCAATACCCGCCGACACGCCGTCCATCGCGTAATGCGACGTGAGGAAGTTCGGCAGGTACACGGTCAGCGCCACGAACGCGCCGAACGTCACGAAGTAGAACAGGGAAAGGTACCACAGCCGCGCATCGCGCCCGATGGCTTTCAGCTGCTCGACGACGGGCGTTTTCACGCGCGGCTCATCGCGGTCGCCCAGCACGAAGTTCAGCACGATGAACGCCGCCAGCAGCACGAGGTACAGCTTGACGGCGATGCGCCAGCCGAAGGCCACGGCGGCGACGGGCGCCAGCCAGGTGGTGAGCGCGGTGCCCATGTTGCCGAACCCGTACACGCCGTTCACGAAGCCGTGGCGCTCCTTCGGGTAGTATTTCGGCAGCGACGTGACGCCCACCGAGAACACTGCACCGGCGATGCCCAAGAACGTCCCTCCGATAAGCAGCCCTTGGCAGGTGGTCGTCTCGCTCAGGAACCACACGGGCACCACGAGCACGATGAAGCTGGCCAGGAACACGGCGCGGGCGCCGAACAGGTTCGCGCAGTAGCCGAAGGGTACGCGCAGCACCGATCCCAGCACCACGGGGATGGCGGTGACGAGCGCTATTTGGTCGGGAGGAATGTAGATGTCCTGCTTGATGTACGGAAGCAGCGACGACAGGATGACCCATACCATGAATCCTGCGATCAGATCCGCTGTCTGCAACGGCAGCTGGAAGCGCTTGTTCATATCGATTCCTCCCCCGGCCCCACGTCCGACATCGGAGCCTCCCCTCGATACGTTTACTTTATCACGCATCGATGCCTCGCGGGTTAACTCCTAGCAATTACGGGGGATTTACCCTAGGAACAGGCATCGAGCGCTTTACCTGCATTTTGCCGTTTGATCCGTAATCCGACGTGAAAAGAGCAAGGAGCCCCTTTCGCTTTGTTAGATTTACGTTAAACTGGGGAATGCTGAACCTTTTTGCTGTTTTGTCGAGAGGGATTTCGTGACCATAGAGTGGGCTTCGTTCATCGCCGAGCTCGCGTCCAACCCGATCCTCGTGGTTGTGACCCTGCTCAACATCGGTGTCATCGTGGTGAACGGGGCGACCGACGCACCGAACGCGATTGCCACCGTCGTATCGACGCGTGCCATGAAACCGAAGCTCGCCATCATCATGGCGGCCGTGTGCAACTTCCTGGGCTTGCTGGTGGTGTCGCTGTTCACCGCCGCCGTCGCGCATACCATCTTCAACATGGTCGATTTCGGGGGGAACTCCCAGCAATCGCTCATCGCGCTTATGGCCGCGATGGTGGCCATCATCGTATGGGGCACCGTGGCCTGGTATTTCGGCATCCCCACGAGCCAGAGCCATTCGCTGATCGCCGGCCTGACGGGCGCGGCCATCGCGCTGCAGGGCAGCTTCGACGCCATCAACGGAGGCGAGTGGATCAAGGTCGTGTACGGTATCCTCCTGTCCACCCTGCTCGGCTTCTTCCTGGGCTGGGTGAATTCCAAAGTGCTCGGGCGCGTCTGCCGCAACATGGATCGCAAGAAGACGTCGCGCTTCTTCCGCTGGGCGCAGGTGGCCTCGGGCGCGGGCGTGGCGTTCATGCACGGCGCGCAGGACGGCCAGAAGTTCATGAGCATCTTCGTTTTGGCCATCACGCTGGCGACGGGCGTCGGCCAAGCCGACCAGATGATCCTGCCCGTGTGGCTCATGTTCTTCTGCGCGCTCAACATGGGGTTGGGCACCGCCGTCGGCGGCGAGCGCATCATCAAGAGCGTCGGTTTGGACATGGTGAAGCTCGAACCGTTCCAGGGGTTCGCCGCCAGCGTCGCCACGTTCTTCTGCCTTATGCTATCCACGTTCGCCGGCTTGCCGGTTTCCACGACGCACACGAACACGACGGCTATCATGGGCGTGGGCGCAGCGAAGCGAAAAAGCGCGGTGAAGTGGGGAATTGCAATAGACATGGTGAAAACGTGGGTGCTGACGTTTCCGGGATGCGGGTTGCTCGGGTTCGCGTTCGCCCACCTGTTCTTAATGTTCTCGTAGAGGAGGACCGGTGAGCAAGAGGGTCAAGTTCGATTATTTCGACGCGTTCGAGAAGCAGACGGAAGTCGCCGTCCAGGAAGCCGAGTTGCTGATTGAGGCCATCGAGGGCTTCACCGAGGCCGAGCACCTCAAGGAGGTCATGGAGCGCGCGCACGAGCTGGAGCACAAGGGCGACGAGATCAACCACGCCATCTTCAAGACGGTGGCCACCGACTTCATCACGCCCATCGAGCGCGAGGACATCATCAACATGTCCCAGTACCTCGACAACATCATCGACTACATCGAAGACGTCATGCAGCGCTTCTACATGTACGATGTCCACTTCATCCATCACGACGCGCTCGAGTTCGCCCATCTCATCAAGAAGAGCTGCGTGGCGCTCGACAAGGCCATGGAGGACTTCCGCAACTTCAAGAAGTCCAAGACGTTCAAGCAGCTCATCATCGATGTGAACGATTACGAGGAAGAGGCCGATCAGCTGTACATGACGGTCATCCGCAAGCTGCACACGCACGACCGCGAGAACCCCATGCGCGTGCTGGTGTGGTCGCAGATCTTCGATCGCATGGAGAAGTGCTGCGACTCGTGCGAGCACGCCGCCGACACGATGAACTCCATCCTGTTGAAGAACGTGTAAGGATCGGCAACGACCCGCTAAGGGGGCCTCATGGGCAAGAAGCGCAAGGCGGACTATTTCGACCTGTTCGAAAAGCAATCCGAAGCTGCGGTGGCCGAAGCGCAGCTGCTCATCGAGGTGATCGACAGCTACGCATCGGGAAAGAGCGTGCGCGAGCTGATGGAGCGCGCGCACGCTCTGGAGAACGAGAGCGACGAGTACAGCCACGCCGTCTACAAGATGCTGTCGCACGACTTCATCACGCCCATCGAGCGCGAGGACATCATCGCGCTGACGCAGAACCTGGACAACCTCATCGATTTCATCGAGGACGTGGTGCTGTGCTTCTACATGTACCGCGCGAGCGACATGCACGAGCATGCGCGCGAGTTCGCGGTGCTCATCAAGAAGAGCTGCAAAACGCTTGACAAGGCCATGAAGGATTTCCGCAACTTCAAGAAGTCGAAGGCCATCAGGCAGCTCATCATCGACGTGAACGCCTACGAGGAGGAAGCCGATCGGCTGTACCTCAAGGTGAACCGCAGCCTCTATGGCAAGGAACGAGACGACGCCCTGCGCGTGGTCATGTGGCTGCGCATCTTCGATCGTATGGAGAAATGCGTCGACACCTCCGAGCATATCGCCGACACCATGGGCGGGATCCTGCTGAAGAACGCATAGGGAGCTCCTGCGTTCCGCGGCGCGCTTGGGTGAGACAGAGGGACGGGGTAATTGTCTCATTTTGCTCGCAAAATGAGACAATTACCCCGTCCCTCTGTCTCACCGCCGCCCCTCTGCCTCGCTCACCGTCGCGGCTCGAAGGGGTCGCGTTCTTTCTCCTCGTCGGAGCCGACGATGCGGCGAAGCTCTTCGCGGTTCACGACGATGCGGTCGCTCGGGTCGCTGGCGCCCACGCTCGACGGGTCCGGCGATGCGCTCTCATGCGCCGCGGACGTCCGGTCGCCTTTGCTCCGCTCCGCCACGTACTCGCCGTTCATGCGCGCCCAGAACAGGCGCAGCTTCTCGTAGCCGTGCCGCTCTTTGTCGCGCTCCACCTTGCCCTTCGGCGGCCGCACGCGGTTCGCCACCGAGCGCACCGGCTTCGACACCGCCCTCGTCACCACGTCGGAGTAGTCGCGCGGCGGCTTCGTGCGCCAGCCGAAGAACAGCGACGCGTAGCGCAGTCCCAGCACCAGCACGACGCAGGCGAGGGCGGCGTAGTTGTCCAGGATGTGGTTCTGGCTCATCAGCGCGTAGACGATGCAGCCCACGAGCGCGGCGCTGCCGTACAGCGCGCCGGCTTGGAACGCTTCGGGCTCGCGGTTCATGCAGATGTCGCGCAGGATGCCGCCGCCCACGGCGGTGATGGTGCCCAGGATGATGGACGGGATGATGTCGAGGCCCGCCGACAGGCTCTTGCTCACGCTGATGACGGCCCACAGCGCAACCGATAGGTTGTCGAGGAGGTCGACGATGGGGTCGAGGTAGGTGGCCAGCTTGCCGAAGTAGAACACCACCACGCCCGCGATGGCGCACGCCAAGACGAGCGTGGGCTTCTGGAAGGCGTAGATGCCGTAGTTCTGCAGCAGGATGTCGCGCATGATGCCGCCGGCCAAACCGGTGATGATGGCGATGCAGGCCACGCCGAAGATGTCGTAGCGCGCACGCACGGCGCTCATGGCGCCGGACAAGCCGCCGGTCAGCGCAGCGGCCATTTCCAGCCAGAAGGGGATGGTGAGGGCGACGTCCAGCATGGGGGTTTATGCTTCGTCGACGGGCGGAGCGCTGACCGCGCCGTCCTCGACCGACACCACCAGGGCCACCACGGGCTCGCCGGAGAAGTCCAGCTCCTTCGTGATGGCGCGCGCGGCTGCGAGGTCGAAGCCGTCCTCGTCGAACGCGAACACGTTGTCCTGCGCCTTGTCCAGGGCTTCGTCGAAGAGGTCCCAGAAGCTCGCCGTGCGCACTTCGCCCGTGAACGGGTTCTCCCACGCTTCGCGGGCGCGGTTGTCGAACGGGCTCTCGGTGAGGGCGACGGGCCGATGGCTCATCGACTTGTAGAACGAGAAGGGGCGCAGCAGCTCCTCGACGCGGCCGATGACGGCGCGCTTGCGACCGGAGGGCGAGTAGAACAAACGCTGCGCCACGCGGAAGTCCTTGACGGCCGTCTCGAACATCGTGGCGGGAACGATCTCGCCGTACACGGTGAGGGCGACGTAGGCGTACATCTTCGAGACGACGTGCAGCACGAAGTCGCTCGCGTTGAGGATCTCGGCGGAGGGGTTGAACGTGGCCACGGTCTCGTTGCGCTTCTCGAACAGCACGAGCTCGTCGAGCTCGCTTTCGATGACGCCGTGCACTTCGCTGCCGTCGGCGCGCGAAAGGCCGGGCTCGCCGGCATCGCACAGCCGGTACTCGTGGAAGAACACGAACGGGTGCATCGTGGAATCGAGCGTGTAATGGCACAGGAAGCCCAGGGCATAGGCGCGTCCGACCTCGCGCTCGGCGCTGCCCAGGATGTCGAGGGAGTTCTTGAATGCGACCAGCAGCTCGCTCGGCTTCTTGTTGTGCATGGTAGAGCCCAGGCGATTGTGCTCGCGCAGCTGAGGGCTGAGCACCGTGTAGAACAGCGGATCAGGCCCCTGGTTGCCCAGAAGGAACGCCTCGGCTTCGTCGCGCGAGCCTCCGATGAGGGTGTACAGGCGGTCGTAGACGTCGCGCCCGAAGAAATCGTGGGTTATGAGTGCGGGCATGGGGATGACGCTCCGTTCTGACGTGAATTTTACCGGTGTCGCTACGCGCTATCATATACAATGAGGAAGCAGTTGTTAACCTTCGGTTTCTCACTTGTGAAGAAGCCTTCCCAAGTTGATGCAGACGAGACGAGAGGCGCGGCCATGGCGGGCAAGTTGACGAAGCAGGAGAAGAGCTGGATTCTCTACGACGTGGGCAATTCGGCTTTCGTGCTGCTTGCAACGGCGCTGATCCCCGTGTACTTCAAGACGCTGGCCGAGCCGGGCTCGTCGGTAGTGGTGGCCTGGGGTTACGCCGAGACGGTGGCCTCGCTGCTGCTGGCGCTGCTCATGCCCATCTTGGGAAGCCTCGCCGACCTCAAGGGCAACAAGAAGAAGTTCTTCATCGGCACCGTGGGCACCGGCGCCATCGCGCTGGCCGCGCTGGGCATCCCCTCGGCGGCGCTCGCGTTCCTCGTGATCTACGTCGTCGCCTCCATCATGCTGAACGGCTCGATGGTGTTCTACGATGCGTTCCTCGTGGACGCCACCACCGACGAGCGCTACGACGAGGTGTCGTCGCAGGGCTACGCGTGGGGCTACATCGGATCGTGCGTGCCGTTCATCGCCTGCCTCGTGGTGGTGCTCATGGGGCCGAGCGTGGGCATTCCCATGGATATCGGCATGAAGATCGCGTTCCTCATCACGGCCGTGTGGTGGGTGGCGTTCAGCATCCCGCTCATCAAGAACGTGCATCAGACGCACTACAAGGAGCGCGCGGCGCACCTTGTGCGCGATACGTTCGCGGGCCTCTTGCGCACGCTCAAGCGCATCTGGAAGGATCGCCGCCTGCGCTACTTCATGCTGGCGTTCTTCTGCTATATCGACGGCGTGCACACCATCATCAAGATGTCGACGAGCTACGGCACCGATCTCGGCATCGACGCGACGCAGCTGGTGCTGGCCCTGCTGGTGACGCAGTTCGTGGCCTTCCCGTCGGCCATCGCCTACGGGCGCCTGTCGTCGAAGTTCGGCACGAAGCGCATGCTGCTCGTGGCCATCGGCGCGTACTTCTGCATCACGTTGTTCGCGGCGTTCTTCCTGCGCGAGGCGCTTGAGTTCTGGATCCTCGCCATCTGCGTGGGCCTGTTCCAGGGCGGCATCCAGGCGCTGTCGCGCAGCGAGTTCGGCAAGCTCATCCCGAAGGAGCACGCCAACGAGTACTACGGTTTCTTCGACATCTTCGGCAAGTACGCCGCCGTCATGGGCACCTTCCTCGTGAGCGTGTTCACCCAGATCACGGGGAACTCGTCGCTGGGCGTGCTGTCCATCGCCGTGCTGTTCGTCCTGGGCTTCGTGCTGCTCGCGCGCATGCCCCAAAGCAAGGAGTGATGTCCCAAAAGGGGACAGTCCCCATTTGGGACATTTAGCGCGTGCGGGCGGGCGGCCGGACGATGCGGCTGCTTTCCGAGAACAGGCACGCGACCAGCACGAATATGCCGATCATCACCGTCGCGCCGACGGCCTTGCAGGTGGTGCTCAACGTCTTGTCCATGCGATCTCCTCACCTCGAAGCGTACGGCTTCCACTATATCGTGGCCTCTTTACGGGTGCCTTGATCGCCCCTTACGTGCGGCTTACGTCTTCGTAAGGCGGGTGGGGTGTGCGCGGCGTGCCGCGCTGCGCGAGGGGCGATTGTTTCACGTGAAACATCTGTTCGAACCCCTGTTTGGCGCAACGCAGCCTAGATCGTGCGAATATCCTGCCGCACGGGGGTTTTCGGCAAGAATCCCCCCTATTGGCAGCCTCGTTTCGCGCCTGTGCCTGCGGCTGGCGCCGCGACCTGGCCTTCCCCTTCCGATTCTCCCGAAACGGAAAACCCCGGCGAAGCCTGATCGGCCAATAAGGGGAATTCCTGCCAGTGCAGCCCCTTTCCGCTGCGATTCTGCGCCAAGCAGGGGGTCAGGATACCCGTTCTGAAACACCCGGGCGCGGCACGCCGTTGCCCATGCCGCTTCGCGCTACTTCTGGAGGGCCGCGTCTTCGAGGTCGACGTCGAGTTTGGGATCGGACGAGCCTGCGGCTGCGGGGCGGGTGCGGGGAACGGCGGTTTGCACGAGGTGGCGCGTCCCCAGTAGGCCGACGAGCATCACGAGGCCCAGCAGCGCGAACGTGACCTGGGTGGATTCGGTCTGCACTTCGGCATGGGCGGCCGCGAGCCCGTCGGCTGCGGCGGCGGCCATGCCGTAGGGTTCGATGATGTCCAGGAACCCCTCGTTGCTGGTGTAGGCGGCGCTCTGCTCGATGAGGAGCGCCCGTGCGTCGGCGTCCACGGCGTCGGCGGGAAGCGAGCCCGCCATGCCGAACGACAGCGTCAGCAGCAGCGACGTGCCCGCAGCGGCCGTGCCCAGCGCCATGCCGATGTTGCGCGCCGCGCCCTGCATGCCGCCCGACTGTTGCGCGTCGCGGCCCGAGACGGCCGATGCCACGGCGTTGTTCGCCTGCGAGTTCACCGCGCCCACGCCGAATCCGCCGAGGCATACGCCTGCGAACAACGTGGGCCCGACGCCGTCGCTTGTCACCCCGAGGGCGATGAGCGCGCAGGCGGCGGCCATGGCGACGAACCCCCCGCGGATGAGCAGGCGCGACGACAGGTGCGGGGCGACCTTCGGCAGGAAGGTAGCCAGCGCGAACATCGGCAGGGCCGACAGCAGCGAGAACACACCGGTCTGCAGCGCCGAGAACCCGGCCACCAGCTGGAGGTGCGGCGTGATCACCATGCCCTGCGCGCCCATGTAGAAGAACGGCAGCGCCACCGCGACGAGGCCCGCGCGCACGGGACGGCTCTCGATGAACGATCGCGGGATGAGCGCGCTGCCGTGCACGCGCTCGATGCGCCGCTCAATGGGGACGAGCGCTACGAGCAGGACGAGGCCGCACGCCGTCAGCGGCAGCGCCGGCGAGATGCCGAAGAGGGTGAAGGGGCATCCCGAGGTGGGCGCGACCACGCCCCACGCCGAGATGCGCGACGCGCCGAACAGGAACATTCCCAGCCCGATCGCGGCCAGGGCGGTGCCGACGCCGTCGAGGCGCGCGGGATGGCCGGAGGAGCGCAACGCCGGAAGCAGCGCCGTGCTGGCCAAGACCAGCACGAAGTAGAAGCCGAGCACGCCGAAGGTCATGCGGAAGCCGGCACCGTCCATGAGCGCGCCCAGCGCGAGCGGCGACAGCGTGGATATCGCCGCGGCCCCGGCGATGGCGCCGAACGCGATAGCGCGGCGCCGCCCCTGGAACAGGCCGGGGACGAATCCGAGCACGGCGGGCGTCACGAGGCTGGCTCCCAGGCCCATGATGAGGCGGCCTGCCCAGGTGAACGCTACCATGGTGGGCGCGAGCGCCGCGCACGCCTCGCCGACGGCGGCCAGCACGAGGCCGATGCGCAGCGTCTTGCGCCATCCCCACGACACGCCCAGCATGCCGCCGGCGATCATGAAGGCGCCCGCCACGAGCGCGTACACGGTGTTCGCCACTTGGATGTCGCCCAACGAAGCTCCCAGCTGGGACGACAATTGTGCAACGGCGATGTTCATAGCCGCGTTGTCGCTGGTGGTGCCCACCTGCGCCAGGATCAGCGCAACCAGAGGGGCGTACGAGAAAGACCCCCTCGAGGCGGATGCGGCCGTGCGTGATTGGGAACGAGCTGACATGGAAAACCCCTTTAGCCGAGATGCAGGTCGATGCTGCGAATCCGGTTCCGCCCTGTATTGTAGGCCGCACCGGGAAACCGTCCGTCAACGACAATTGCCGGAGTTGCGGCAACCTTGCGCTGCCGTACGAGGACGATTGCCGGAGCAACGGAACGCATGCACCCCGGACGCCAGGTACGCCTCTGGGCGGGTGCAGTAAAATGGGAGATGCGACGTTTCATATCCGCCGTATCAAATCAGGGGGTTGGCGATGAACGTGAGGCAAGGCGCATTGCTGCGCGAACTGCTCGAGGCAAGCGAATTCCAGACGTGCGATTACTTTGCCGGACGGCTCGGGTGCTCCGAGCGCACCGTGCGCAATGACGTGAAGGTGATCGCCGCGTTTTTGCAGCGCGAGGGATTCTCTTCGCAGATCGTGGGCAAGCGCGGAGCGGGCATGCGCCTCGTGCTGGCGCAGGGCGAGGGGAACCGTCTCGTGTGCGTGCTCGACGAGAGCGAGTTCTCCATGCAGCCGCGCTTCGAGCGCCTGTGCCAGGAGATGACCATGTTCGCCTGCGCTCCCGGCGCGCACACCGCCGAGTCGCTGGCGCATCGGCTGTACACGAACAAGCAGCAGATACAGGCCGACGTGCGTTGGTGGCAGCGCATTCTGGCCCCCTACGGCATCGCGCTGACCACCGGACGCAGCATCACGCTCGAGGGTGCGGAGTGGATCGTGCGCGGGTTCGTGATGTCGGTGCTGCTGTCGTTCTCGGCTCGCGCCATCAAGCAGCGCATCGAACCGTGGCTGACCGGCGAGGGAGTCGACAAGCACGACCAGGGGTTCTACGAACGATGCATCGACGAGGCGCAGGAGTCGATGGGCTTCCGCTTCTCGAGCAACGCGCAGTGGCAGCTCACCGTGTACTTGAAGATCGCCGTGTCGCGCATCAGGCTGGGCTACACGATATCCTCGCACGCGAGCCATCGTGCGCTGACGCCGTACTTCTCCGATCTGCGTACGCGGCTCGAGCGCCACTTCGGCATCACGGTGTCGCTTGCCGAGATGCATCTGCTGCAGGACATGGCCGATTGCTGCACCTGGCAGTGGAGCTCGAAGCTCATGGACCAGTACGTTCCCGACGAGCGCGCGTTCGACATCGCGCGCGACATCGTGCGGGCGCTGACCAACAGCTTTCAGAGCGAGGTGCCGCCCTCGTACGTCAAGCCGCTCGGCATCCTCGTGGAAAGCGGGCTCACGCGTCGCGCCTGCGGCTTCACCATCAAAAACCCCAACGAGCTGGCCGTGAAGTACGACACCATGGACAGCTTCTGCCTGCTGTCGTCGGTGCTGGTGGACGTGGAGCCGGTACGCGAGGCGAACCTGCACGGCTCGGACTACGCGCGCATCGCGCTCGTGCTGCTGGAATACCTCGAGCAGGTGGACTACCAGCGCCGGTACCGCGCGGGACTCGTGGTGAACTGCGGCATCGACATGGCGCTGTACGGCAAGCATCGCATCGAGAAGCTCGTGTCGAAGGTGCGCGTGGCCGATATCGTCAGCGAGGACGAGATCCAATCGGAGTGCGCACGGTCGAACGTGGGCCTGCTCGACCGCTTCGACTTCCTCATCTCGTTCGAGCCGCTGGCGGTTGATTTCCCTTCGGTGGTGGTGTCGAGCACCATCGACGAGCGCGATATCGAGCGCATCGTCGCGTCCATCCCGCTGTGGAAGAGCGGCCACGAGGCCGAGCTGCCATGGGAGCATCGCAAGCTCAAGCGCGGCGCGAAGAATGTGGGCGTGGTGCGCGGGTTGCACGACGACCTGCTGGCGAACAGCGAGATCGACATGACGTACGATCGGTTCGTGTGGCTGTTCGAAACGCTGTCGTTCGTGAAGGGCCGCACGCTCGTGCTGGCGCTGTGCTGCGAGGGAGTGGAGCGCACGCGCGCCGTGCTGTACCAGATGGAGGGCGACGCGCACGTGTCCGGGAAGCGGTGCTCCATGGCGGCGGTGCTGCTCGTGCCCCTGGCCGAGCGCAGCGACCTGACGCCGGCCACCGAGGGGTTCAAGCGCCTCTTGGAGGCTCATGCCGACATCGCGGACGTGCCCGACGAGAGCGATTTCTTCAGCAGCTTCCCGGAGTAGGGAAGGGGAGGGGCGTCGAAGGGCGCGCGGCGTGAAGCGAGAGGGGGATGGCCGCAGTGCGCAGCCATCCCCCTCTCGCTCGTTTGACGCTTCGTTCGCTGTTTCTTACCCGTAGACCCGCTCGCCTTCCTTGATGGTGGCGAGCACGCGCACGTCGCGGAGGTCGGCGGGGGAGATGGTGAAGGGGTCGCGGTCGAGGACGGCCAGGTCGGCCAGCTTGCCGGCTTCCAGCGTGCCCTTGCGGTCCTCTTCGCCGTACTGGTAGGCGCCGTTCACCGTGATGGCGCGCATGGCGTCGTACACGTCGATCTTCTGGTCCTCGTCGAGTTGGACGCCCTTCTTTGTCACGCGGTTCACGGCGCACCAGGCGGCCTCGAGCAGGTTCGGGCGCAGCACGGGGGTATCGGTGTGCAGCGTGAAGGGCAGGCCGGCGCGCAGGGCGTCGCCGCACGCGCTGATGCGGCCGCCGCGCACGGGCCCGAAGTTCTTGAGATGGACGTCGCCCCAGTACCAGATGTGCGACGCGAAAATGGACGGCACCATGTGCAGCTCGGGCATGCGCTCGTACTGGTCGGGGCGCATCATCTGGCAGTGGATCATCACGGGGCGCAGCTCGTGCTTGCGCGGGTTGTCGGACGCTTCGAGCGCGGCGGCGTACACGCGCAGCAGCTGGTCGCCGGCCGCGTCGCCGTTCGTGTGGCACAGCAGTTGGTGCCCGCCGTCGATGGCCTTCTTCGCGAAGGCGATGGCGTCCTCGTCGGTCATCGTGCCGTACGCCACCCAGTCGTCCTCGCCTTCGGGGCCGCTGACGTAGGGCTCGGTCATCCACGCGGTCATGCCCTGAGGCGAGCCGTCCAGGAACATCTTGAGGCCTCCGATGCGCAGGTGCCCCCGGTACGTCGGGCCGTCGAAGGCCGCGTACTGCTCCAGCATGGCGTCCACGTCCTCGCCGTGCATGGGGTAGGACACCACGTCCAGCTTGAGCTTTCCGCCCTCGGCCATGCCGCACAGGAGCCCGGCCAACGATGCGGGGGTGGCGCCGTCCTGGCAGGTGGTGATGCCGTTCTCGAGGTACACGAGCTGCATGTCGTCGGCGATGGCGTTGAGGTCGAGGTTCATCCGCGGCTGCGTGATGGCGTACAAGGCGTTCACGGCCGCGGGCTCTTCGGCGTAGCCATCGGGCTCCTGCGTGCCGGCCACGCGTCCGTAGCGTCCGCCTTCGGGGTCGGGGGTGGACGCGTCGATGCCCGCCATGTCGAGCAGCAGGCTGTTCGCCACGGCCATGTGGTTCGAGGCGTGCACGGCTAGGATGGGCACCTCGGTGGACACGGCGTCGAGCACGTTCTTGTCGGGATGGCGCCCCTCGACCAGCTCGTTCTGATCGTAGCCGGTGGCCATGACCACGCCGTCGGGGCCCACGTTGCGCTCGGCGACGAACTCCCGGATGACGCGCTGGATATCCTCGAACGAGGTGCATAGCGACAGGTCGGCGTACAGGACGTACTGCATGGAGCCGCCGAAGTGACCGTGCGGATCGATGAAGCCGGGCAGCACGGTGGCTCCCTCGAGGTCGACGGTTTCGGCGCCCGGGGCCTGGCGGCGGGCCTCGTCGAGCGAGCCGACGAACGCGAGGGCGCCGTTGTCGTCGACGACGATCGCCTCGGCCCGATCGCCCTCGGCGACCATCGTGTAGAAGGTTGCGTTGTGGAAAAGCGTGGTCATGGGAACTCCTTACCTTGGTACCTTGGATGAAGCGCGGCGCGCGGGGTGCGCGGGGCAAAAGAAACGGGTGGGGTGCTATCCCACCCGTCGAGGTGCCGTTCTGTTCTATGAGGGCCGGGCGCTTCGCGGTGCGCAACGCCCGGCAAGGTGCGGTATCAGACGGGCGTGGGGGCAAGCTCCTCGTCGTCGGTCGCTGCCGGTGCCGCTGCAGCGGCAGGAGCGCCTTCCTCTTCCTTCTTGAACACGGTGATCCAGCGCGTGGTGATGAGGCCTGCGAGGATGACCACGGCAGACACGCCGTAGCCCGTGATGGTGGAGTTGACGCGGGCCTGGGAGTTGATGGCCACGAGCTCGGCCTTCTCGGCGTCGGTCATGGGGATGTCGGCGATGGCCTGCTCGAACTGAGAGTCGCCCATCAGCGTGAGGTTGCGTTCGGACACGGCCTCGCGCACGGCGGGGGTGATGGTCGGGTTGGCTTCCATGGCGGACGTGATGTTCGAAGTGATGCCGAACAGCAGCACCGCGCCGACGGCCGCCACGCCGATGGCCTGGCCAACGTTGCGCATGGTGGTCTGGATGCCGCCGGACTGCGAGGCGTCGCGCTCGTTCACGGCAAGCGCCACGATGTTGTTCGTGTGCGAGCTCACGATGCCGGCGCCGGCACCGGCTACGGCCAGGCCCACCCACATGAGCGGCGTGACGGTGCTGCCCTGCAGCGACAAGCCCATGGGGATGAAGGCCAGCGCCATGACGCAGTAGCCGATCTGGATGACGCGGCGCGGGTTGGCGTTGGGCATGAACTTGGGGATGCCCATCGAGAAGAGGAACGTGGGGATGCCGACGGCCAGAGCGGACACGCCCATGAGCATGGGCGACCATCCGGCGACGAGCTGCAGGTAGGGCGACAGCAGGATGGCCTGCAGGCCCATGAAGAAGAACGTGATGGCCGAAGCGATGAGGCCGGCGCGCACCTGAGGGGTCTTGAGGAACGACTGGGGGATCAGGGCGATGCCGTTCTTCGCCTCGACGCGCTTCTCCACGAACACGAGCACGACGAGGACGATGAGGCCGAGCGCCGCCATCGGCAGGGCCGGCGAGATGCCGAAGATGGTGAAGGGGCAGTCCGCGAACGGCTCGATGAGGCCCCAAGCCGAGATGCGGGACAGGCCGATGAGGAACAGGAACAGGCCCACGGCTGCAAGGCCGGTGCCCAGGCCGTCGAACTTGAGCTTCTCCTGCGACTTCTCGATGGCCGGGATCTTCAGCGACATGACCAGCACGAGCACGAAGTACACGGCCAGCACGCCGTAGGTGACGCGGAAGCCGCCCATCTGCATGATGATGCCGAGGAACAGCGGCAGAAACGCCGAGAGGCCCGATGCGGCGCCGATGCAGCCGAATGCGAGCATGCGGTTCTTGCCATGGTAGATGTGGGGGATGAGGCCCAGCACCGAGGGGATCATGAAGCTGGCTCCGAATCCGACGAGGATACGGCCTCCCCAGATGAAGACCGTCATGTTCGGCGACAGCGCCATGACCAGCTCGCCCGCTGCGCACAGCGCGGCGCCCATGCGGAAGTTCTTGCGCCAGCCGATGATGGTGCCCACGAGCCCGCCGGCGATCATGAACGCGCCGGCCATGAGCGAGTACACCATGTTGGCCAGCTGGATGTCGGGCGTGGTGGCGCCGAGGATGTTAACGAGCTCGGTGTTGGCCAGGCCGAGCGCGCCGTTGTCACCCGACGTCCCCATCTGGGCCATGATGAGCACCAGGATGGGCAGGACGAGAAACTTCTCGACGCCCCCTTCCTTCGATGCTGCGGGGTTGTTCTGTTTCATGCTTCCTCCTTGTCTGCGTGTGAGCAGGTCTGCTGGCGCTCATTCTAATGACGCGAACGGGGCGCTTTGGCAGAATCAGTTCCGGAGCAACGGCAAAACGGGAACGGACGCTGCGAGAGAAACGGAGAGGACGAGGTTTGAGGCCGGGGGCGTTGTCTTTGAGAAATCGCAGATGGTGGAGGATTTTCCTCTGATCTGCACAGGGGTCCGCAACGGATTCGGCAGGGGCGCACCTTTCGGCAGGGGTGCGTCCCGTGCCGGAGTTCCGGCAGCGGTTCATCCGGGAACACCGCAGTTCGCTTCCTATAATGCGGGGCGTTCACCCTGAGAGGAAGGTGCTCCATGGAGGTTTCCGCAACGGCTCAAAAAGCCCAGAAAACGTTCTCCGCCTATGCTGCCAACAAGTGCGTCATCGGCTACGGCCTGGTCAACGGTATCGTCAACGCGGCGGTGTTCGCCGCCATGCATGCGGCGCAGCCCGAGGTGACGTTCGGCTTGCCCGACATCATGATGGATCTCACGCTGACGGGCGCCATCCTGGGCATCATCCTGTTCGCGTGCGTGGTTCCGCTGACGCGCCACGACCTGAACGCCGAGCGCTTCGCCCGTCCTGAAGAGACGCCCTCCGTTGCACGGCTGTTGCCGCGCTCGTACGTGGGTGCGATGCTCGTGCTGGGCCTGGTGGCCGCCGTCGCCGCCGTGGCGGTGGGGCTGGCGTTGGCGCTGATCGTGGGCGTCGTGCTGCCGCTTCCGCTGCCGTTCGTTCCCATGATGGTGCTCAAAGGTTGCGTGTGCGCCTGCATCGGGGCCCTGTCCGGCTTTCTCACCATCTCCTACGTGGTGCGCGGCTAGCGGGGGCGAGCCGAGCGAGTCGAAGGACGGTCGACGATGGGGCTTCCATGGCCGAAGATCCTTCGACTCTGGCATGCTGCTTCCGTTCGCGATGGCGGGTCTAGGATGTTCGACAGCACGAATTTGCAGGTATGAACGATTTTTCTCCCTTGCGAACGCGCCATTTCGCAATAATCCCAGGTCGATATTTTTGCCTTCTTTCAAAATCGTTCATACCTGCAAATTCGTGCTGTTGGAATGGGATAGCGCTGGGTCCTGACCGAAGACGCTTGGGAGGTTCGCCATCCTGAGCGAGCGATGCGAGCCGTAGGAATCTTCGGCATAGGAAGCCTTCCTGGGTTGAAGTTTCTCTGTTGCGGGCCTTGACCTTCCGGGAGAGCATCCTGCATGAGGAACCCGGCATGCTCGTGTTGGATCCTTGTCGAAGTTTCGGGAGAACGGCCCCAAGCCAATCGGGCATCGCTGCCGAGTCTTATTCCCCCGTACCTCTTGCGATACGCTATCATGCGTACCGTAGCGCATCTTCTTGAAGATCGCTTCTCGCGCACAAGGGAAACGGAGGGGCTCGTGGTTACCGTTGCGGACATCATCGCATTGCCGGCGTTCAAGAACGTGGAGCTCGTCGCCCCCTGCGAGGGGGCCGAGCGGCGCGAGGTGCGCAACGTGGGCATCCTCGACTGCCCTCCCGATTACAACGAGTACAGCGTGTACGTGGCGGGCGAGCTCATCCTCACGAACCTCGGGTTCGCGTTCGGCAACCCCGGCATGGCCGAGAAGTCGCTGTTGGCCATGTTGCGCCGCGACGTGGCCGCCATCGCCATCAAAACCGTGTACGAGCCTCCCATCAGCGACGCGGTGCGCAAGGAGAGCACGGCGCGCGGGGTGCCGCTCTACCTGTACGACGGCGCCTACCACGAGACGGTGGCGTACCAATCGCTCGACCTGCTGCAGCGCGACCGCGACGAGCTGGACAAGGGCAAGGCCCTCGACGAGCTGCTGACCGCCCACGATGGCGACCAGGTGCGCACGCGGCTGAGCGCGCTCGTGGGCGCGACAGGCTCGAAGCTGCAGTGCTTCGCGTTCGCGCTGCGCGCGGGCGACCCGTGCTCGTTCTACGCCATGCTCGACTCCGTGTCTTCGGAGCTGGCGGCGGTGAGGGACGGATGCGCGGCCGTGGAGTCGTCCAGCGTGTGCCGCTATCGCGAGCATATCCTGGCGTTCGTGTCCTACGGCTCGGCCAGCGACGAGGAGCAGGCGGCCGCCGAGCGCCGATGCATCGCCGTGGCCTCCATGGAAGGCAACCTGCATTGCGGCGTGAGCGAGGCGGTGCACCTGAGCGACGGCGATCTGGCCATCCGTCAGGCGCTTGCCGCCGCGGCGAGCGCGCAGCGCCATGGCGACCAGCTTGCGCGCTGGTCGGGGCTGCACCTGTCCGCGTTCGCGAACGCCGCTCGCTACGACCGCCTGTTCATGAGCGCGAGCGAGCTGTACCGCTCGATGCTGGCCACCTACGACGAGGAGCACGGCACCGAGCTCGTGCGCACGGCCGAGGCGCTGGTGAACTGGCACGGCGACGTGAAGGTCATCGCCGAGGAGCTGCACCAGCATCCCAACACCGTTCGCTACCGCATGCGCAAGATGAAGGCCGTGCTGGGCATCCCCCACGAGGACGACAAGGTGTTCATCAGCCTGCTCAGCCTCGTGTTCCTGCCCGAGTTCGAGTGAGACAGAGGGACGGGGTAATTGTCTCATTTTGCCCGCAAAATGAGACAATTACCCCGTCCCTCTGTCTCACTCCCCGTCCCCCTGTCTCACTCGAACGGCGAGGGCACCTTCTGCTTGCTGAGGAGGTTCGCCGCCGCGTACGCCGCGAAGCCGGAAGCCATGCCCGCCACGATGGGGACGGAGCTCGCCGTTCCTACGACGACGAAGCACGCCGTCACCACCACGGTGCTCACGCCGAGCGCGTAGAGCCCCGCCTTCGGGCTGAACCTCTTGAGCACGAAGCTGGCCACGAGCGGTACGAACACGCAGCCCGACAGATAGCCGTAGCAGAGGTCGATGCCCACCAGCACGTCGTTGATCCACAGCGAGCATACCATCACCACCACGCCGATGAGCAGGGCGAACAGGCGCGTGATAGTCACTTCCTTGAGGTGCGTCGCACGCTCGGCCATCCGCGGGCGAACGAAGCGCACGTACAGGTCGTTGTACAGGATGGTGGACGACGCCAAAATCGTGCCGCTCGATACCGACATCGTGGCCGCCATCGCCGCCGCCAGGATGAGCCCGCGCACCCCGACGGGCAAAAACGTGGACACGCCCACCACGAACGCGTTCTGCGGGTTGTCCAGGTGCGGCAGCAGCACGAACACGCTCATGCCGATGACGACGGTGGCCAGCGCGTAGAAGACACTGTAGACGCCTGCGCACACGGTGCCCGCCTTCGACACCTTCTCGTTCTTCGCGGTGAAGATGCGCTGCCAGATGTCCTGGCCGATGATGAGCCCGGGAACGTACAGCACGAGGTAGGCGAAGCTCTTGTCGAAGCCCATGCTGCCCACCGACAGGTACGTCTCGGGCACCTTGCTGACGAGGGCGTCCCAGCCGCCGGCGGCCGAAATGCAGAAGATGGGGGCCAGGATGAGGATGCCCACCGTTTTCACGACGAACTGCACGATGTCGGTCATGGTGACCGACCACATGCCGCCCACGAACGTGTACAGGATGACGATGCCGCCTCCCACCAGCATGGACAGCGTGGCATCGATGCCTGTCACGCCGTTGATGATGGTTCCGATGGAGATGACCTGCACCACGCTCAGCGTGAGCGTGTAGATGAGCGTGAGCGCCGAGCTGAACACGCGCGCGACCGGGCCGTAGCTGCTCTCCACCACTTCGTTCACGCTGAGGGCGCGCAGCTTCGACAGCTTGCTCGTCACGAGGAAGCCGGCCGCGACGAGCCCCAGGCCGATGCTCAGGTTGAGCCAGATGCCGCCGAACCCGAACTCGTAGCCCAGCTGGGCGCTGCCGATGGTGGAGCCGCCGCCCAAGGTGAGCGCAGCCATGCACCCGAAGAACAGGGGAAACGACAACCGTCTGCCGGCCACGAGGTAGTCTTCCTTCGTTTTCGCGAACCGTGCCGCGATGAAGCCGATGGCGACGATGACGATGAAGTACAACGCGATGATGATGTAGTCGATAGGCGATAGAACCATCTGCGACCCCCACTCCGTTGGAAGAACCCGCTCTCGCGTTTCATCCTAGATTTCCGTTGCTCGGCACCCCTTGTTCAGTCGGACAAAGCCCACGGCTCGGGTTTTGTCCACCTGTCCAGAGGGGTGCCCTCCCGCCGCTGCGTATGATGCTTCTCGTAACCTGGCCTGCCAGGAGGGGTCGCACCGATCAGGCGTGACGTCCGTCGGGAACGAGGGCGCTAGGACATCCATCGAAAGGAGCTTCACATGACCGATTCCGTATTCCAGGGACGCAGCCTCCTCTCCACGAGGGACTACACGAAAGACGAGCTGACGTACCTCATCGGGTTCGCCGAGCACCTCAAGGATCTGAAGCAGCGCAACGTCGAGCACCGCTACCTCGCGGGCAAGAACATCGCGTTGCTGTTCGAGAAGACGTCCACCCGCACCCGCGCCGCGTTCACCACGGCCTGCATCGATCTGGGCGCGCACCCCGAGTACCTGGGCAAGAACGACATCCAGCTGGGCAAGAAGGAGACGGTGCGCGACACCGCGCTCGTGCTGGGCAGCATGTTCGATGGCATCGAGTTCCGCGGCTTCAAGCAGGAGCACGTCGAGGACCTCGCGAAGTACTCCGGCGTGCCGGTGTGGAACGGCCTCACCGACAAGGAGCATCCCACGCAGATGCTGGCCGACTTCATGACGATGAAAGAGAACTTCGGCAAGCTGGAGGGCCTCACGCTGGCCTACTGCGGCCAGGGACGCAACAACGTGCAGAACTCCCTCATGATCACGAGCGCCATCCTGGGTGTGAACTACTACAACGCCACGCCGGCCGAGCTCGAGCCCGATCCGGCCATCATCGAGCTGGCGCAGGCCTTCGCCGCCGAGAGCGGCGCCATCATCACGGTGACGAACGACCCGGTGGAGGCCGTGGAGAACGCCGACGCCATCTACACGAACGTGTGGGCGGCCATGGGCGAGGAGTCCCAGTTCGCCGAGCGCGTGAAGCTCATGTCGCCCTACCAGGTGAACGCCGAGCTGCTGTCGCACGTGAAGAACCCGAACTACATCTTCCTGCACTGCCTGCCGGCCTTCCACAACGCCGAGACCGAGTACGCCGCCGACATGGCCGAGCGCTTTGGCGTGAAGGAGATGGAGGTCACCGACGAGGTGTTCTACTCCGACCACGGCCGCCAGTTCCAGCAGGCCGAGAACCGCATGCACACCATCAAGGCGATCATGGCGGCCACTCTGGGCGATCTGTACATCCCCCGCGTCTAACACCAATTCCCGGTACGCCGCGCGGTTCTGCGCAGAACCGCGCGGGAGGTTTGGGCCCCGCAAGGATGCCGCTTCGGCGGCACCCTTGGGCGGCTGCTGCCTCGATACGCCGGAAGCGTCGAGGAGAGGAGCTTCCATGTCAGACAACGAGCCCGTGAAGGGCAAGAAGAAATTCAAGATGCCGAACACGTACGTCATTCTGTTCGGGGTCATCTGCTTCATCGCCGTGCTCAGCTGGTTCGTGCCGGGCGGCGCATACGAGCTGAACGCCAACGGCGACGCTATTTCGGGGACGTACCACATCGTCGAATCCAATCCCCAGGGATTGTGGGACGTGTTCATGGCGCCTATCACGGGCATGCTGGGCTCGGGCGCCATCAGCGGCGCCATCGCCATCTCGCTCACCATTCTGCTGTTCGGCAGCTTCCTCGAGATGATGGAGGAAACCGGTGCGGTGAAGACGGCGCTCAAGCGCATCACCATGAAGAACCAGAACAACATGCATCTGCTCATCGGCATCCTCGTGTGCCTCATGTCGTTCCTCGGCACCTTGGAAGGCGCCTACGAGGAGGGCATCGTGTACTTCCTCATGTTCGTGCCGGTGATCCTGGCGCTGGGGCTCGACACCGTGGTGGCCATCATGATCGTGGTGCTGGGCACGCAGGCCGGCTGCCTGGCCTCGACCGTGAACCCGTTCGCCACGGGAATCGCGTCAGGCATCGCGGGCATCTCGGCCGGCGACGGCATGGGCATGCGCGTGCTGATGCTCGTGGTGTTCACGGGGCTCGTCATCTTCATCATCAATCGCTACGCCGACAAGGTGAAGGCGCATCCCGAGAAGTCGGTCCAGTTCTTCCGTCGCAAGCAAGATCTCATCGAGTTCCCGGTTTCCACCAACGAGAACCTGGAGCTGTCGGGCCGTCAGAAGGGCGTGCTGGCCATCTTCGTGCTCACGTTCGCCATCATGGTGGTGGGGTGCGTGCCGTGGACGTCCATCAACCCGGACTGGACGTTCTTCGAGCAGTTCGTCGCGTGGATCGGCGTCACGCCGGTGCTGCGCGAGGTGCTGGGCAGCGACATCACGCCGTTCGGCTCGTGGTACTTCCCCGAGATCGCCATGCTCGTGATGGTGATGACGCTGCTCGCGGGCATCGTCATGCGCTACAAGGCCGACAAGATCATCGACACGCTGATCAAGGGCGCCGCCGGGCTGGTTTCCACCGCATTCGTCGTGCCGCTGGCGCGAGGCATCCAGGTGGTGATGGACGGCGGCCAGATCACGCCCACCATCCTGCACATGTGCGAGAGCACGCTGTCGGCCCTGCCTCCCGTCGCGTTCGTCATCGTGGCGCTGATCTGCTACTTCCTCATTGCGTGCCTCATCCCGTCGTCGACCGGCCTGGCGGCTGCGACCATGGGCATCATGGCGGCGCTCTCGCAGTTCGCCGGCGTGGACGTGGCCATCATGGTGACCATCTACTGCATGGCGCTCGGCCTGGCAAAGATGATCTCGCCTACCTCGATCGTGGTGATGACCTGCACTTCGGCAGCCCACATGAGCTACGGCGACTGGGTGAAGAAAGCCGCGCCCATCGTGGGCTTCCTGTTCCTCGTGTGCTGCGTGTTCCTCACCGTGGCCGTGATGCTGTAACCCTCCGCTTTCCCGGAGCGCCCCGCGCGCTCCGGTTCTCAAACGAGTTTCGCGAACATACCAATGAAAGGAGCCTCCCATGGCTGAAGAGAAAGTGTACGTGTCCAACGCGACGAACACCCTGAAGAAAGTGATGATGTGCTCGCCGCGCTACTACCAGTTCAACGGCATCAACGTGATCACCGCCGAGTGGATGAAGAAGGGCGACCAGGAGAAGAACGACGTCATGGTGGCCGAGTGGCAGATGCTCGTGGACGCCTACAAGGCCAACGGCATCGAGGTCGTGGAAGTGGAGGCGCGCCCCGAGTTCGAGGTGATGACGTTCGCCCGCGACTACGGCTGCATGATCAAGGAAGGCGCCGTGATCGGCCACTTCCGCCATCCGGTTCGCCAGGTCGAGGCCGTGGCGTACGAGAACAAGCTCAAGGAGATGGGCGTTCCCATCGTGGCGCGCGTGAACGCGGGCTGCATGGAGGGCGGCGACTTCTGGATGATCGACGAGCACACGCTGGCATGGGGCCAGGTGGACCGCACCGACCAGGCTGGCGTCGACAACCTGCGCGACCAGCTGCAGAAGTTCGGCTACACCGTGGTGGGCGTGCCGTGCCCGCCGGACAACCTGCACCTCGACATGATCTTCAACATCGTGGCCCCGCAGGTGGCGCTGGCTTGCATCGACCAGCTTCCCTACAACTTCCTGCAGATGCTCAAGCGTCGCAACTTCGAGCTGATCCCCGTGGCTAGCGAGGACATGTACAAGCACGGCTGCAACGTGCAGTGCATCGGCGACGGCAAGGTCATCGCCATCGAGAAGAACAAGCATATCAACGACAAGATGCGCGCGTTGGGCCTGGACGTGATCGACGTGCCGCTCGACCAGATCCTGCATGCGGGCGGCGGCCCCCACTGCCTCACGCAGCCCATCGAGCGTCCGTAACGCGCGACGCGACTGAAAGGAAGGGCTGTCATGAAGGTTTTGATTTGCGACCATCCCGACTCCATGATGCCCGACCACACGCTGGAAACCGAGACCCTGCGAGCGGGTCTCGGTGCCGACGTGGAGGTTGAGGTGTACGAGTACGAGGACGGCAAGCGCGACGAGTTCTACGAGCATATGGCCGATGCCGACGCGCTGCTCACGGCGTTCGTCACGGTGGACGCCGAGGCTTTCGCCCACGCGCCGAAGCTCAAGGTGGTGTCGCTGAACTCCACGGGATACGACCAGGTGGACTTGGAGGAGGCTACGAAGCGCGGCATCGGCGTGTGCCCTATCGGCGAGTACTGCACGTGGGACGTGTCGGAAAGCGCCATCGCGTACATGAACGCGCTCAACAAGCACTTCAAGTTCTACCAGAAGGAGATCGACGAGCGCCACAAGTGGGATTATGCCGCCGCTCCGCAGTGGCCGCGCCTGGAGGACCAGGTGTTGGGTATCGTCGGGTTCGGCAAGATCGGGAAGTGTACGGCCGAGAAAGCTTCGGGCCTGGTGAAGCGCGTGATCGCGTGCGATCCGAACGTGGACGACGTGGCGTTCGCCGAGCGCGGCGTGACGCGCGTGAGCAAGGGCGAGCTGTTGGAGCAGGCCGACATCATCGTGAACCACATGTGCCTGACCGACGACAACGTGCACTACTTCGACGAGGCGGCGTTCGACGCCATGGCGCGCCGTCCCATCTTCATCAACCTGGGTCGCGGCCTGTGCGTGGACGAGGAGGCGCTCGTGGCGGCGCTCGACGCGGGCAAGCTGCGCGCGTTCGGCACCGACGTGCTGTACGACGAGACGCCCGATTTGGCCACGAACAAGCTGGTGGGACGCGACAACGTGATCATCACGCCGCACTCCGCGTTCTACTCGACCACGGCCATCGAGGACTTGGAGCGTCTGAGCTGCGAGAACATCGTCCACTTCCTGAAGGGGGAGAAAGAGCGGGTGTTCAAGCTGGTCAACGAGGTGTAGAGCGCGCGGCGGCGCGCGGGGTGGGTGCGCGCGCTGCCGAATGTCGAGCGGCCCCGGCGTGCCGTCTCGGCGCTGAGTCGCTTGACGGGCCCCGCCCCTGCGTTGCGCTCAGCATCCGGCCTGGCCCTCAACGAGCCCCCGATCCGCGCCCTGCTCGTACGGCTGGCACAAAATCGACGATATGAACGATTTTCACTCCTTGCGGTACTTGTCGACCTGGGATAATGCTGCAAAGCGTCGAAAACGAGGTCCAAAAATCGTTCATATCGTCGATTTTGTGCCAAGATGTTTCACGTGAAACATCCGTTCTCAAACGCCCGGTTGTTTCACGTGAAGCATCTTGTATGCCGCGCGGTGCGGCTTCTGCGGTATCATGGGCTCGAAAGGTTTCGGGAGGAGGCTCCATGATCACGGTTGCGGACATACTGGCGTTGCCGGCGTTCGAGCAGGTGCAGCCCATCACGCAGTGCGCCGGCGCCGGTGCGCGCGAGGTGCGCAACGTGGGCATCCTCGACTGCGCCCCCGACAAGGACAACGGATACCTGTCGTACGTCCCCGGCGAGTTCATCGTGACGAACCTGGGCTTCGCGCGCGACGATCCCGAGCTGTCCGAACGGTCGCTGCTCGTTCTGATCGCGCGCGGCGTGTCGGGCATTGCCTTGAAGAAGGTGTATCGTCCCATCGTGAGCGAGAGCGTGGTGGTGGCTGCCGAGGATGCTGGCGTGCCGCTGTACCTCTACGACGGGGGCTATCACGAGGTGGTGGCGTACCAGGCGCTTGATCTCATCCATCGCGATGCCGAGGAATCCGACAAGGGCCGCATCCTCGACAAGCTGCTGTCGGGACACGATCCGCAGGCCGCGCGCGCGGCGCTGTACGAGCTCGCGGGCACCACGGGTTCCACCGTGCAGTGCATCGCCGCGGCTCCGCGATCGCTCGACGAATGTTCGCTCTACGCGACGCTCGACGCGCTGTCTGCGGTGTTGCGCGGCTTCGAACGCGATTGGGACGTGGTGGAGGCGACGTTCGTCTTCCGCTACCACGCCGCGCTGCTCGCGTTCGTCTCGTACGCGCAGCCGCCTGCAGGGGTGCGCACGCGCTCGGAGAGCGACCTGGTCGAGCGCATGCGAACCGCAGGCTCGGTATCGCTGGGGGTGGGCGAGGAGACGCCGCTCTCGGACGGCGACATGAGCGTGCGCGAGGCGCTTGCCGCGCTGAAGACCGCGGAGATCGAGAACGAGGACGTGGTGACCTGGGCCGACCTGCACCACGATGCGTTCCGAGCGGCTGCGTGCGAGGGCCGCTTGTTCTGGCGCACCGCGGCGCTGCACCGCGCGCTGCTGGAGGAGTACGACGACGCCCACGGCACCGAGCTCGCCGCGACGGCCGAAGCGGTCGCGCGCGCCTACGGCGACCTGCGCCTCGCGGCCGAAGCGCTGCACCAGCACCCGAATACGCTGCGCTACCGTCTGCGCAAGGCGAAGGACGTGCTCGGGATGTCCGAATCCCCCGACCGCGAATTCACGTTCCTGCTGGGGCTCGTCTATCTGGATCACACGAACCCCCTGCTGCAACCCTGAGGCGCGTTCCGACGCGTTGCGCCCGTGCACGGTTTCATAGCGCTGTGTGCGGAAAAATCGGGTTTTTGGCAGTCCTTTCCGGGCTTTGCCGCGACGAAACGTCTTTCGGCGGAGCCCTCGACGGCAAAACACCAGGTCGCGTGTTCGCCCCGGTGCACAATGCGAGGCTCGGATTGCCAAAAACCCGATTTTCCCGCACAGCGCGTTGGCTCTATGGCAAATCCCTTTGTACGATCGGCCAAAACCGACGGCCCACGTTCTCCATTCGTCCAAACGCTTCTTTTTCTCAGCGCAGTACGCTGGATGCAACGAAAAGGAAAGGAGCACCTCATGTTTGGAAAACTGAACGAACAAGCCACGTCCGCCCTGCTGTCCCTGGAATCCGGCGATCTGTCGTACTGCCTCAAGCTGGCGAAGCGGTTCGAGCATATGGGCATCGAGAGCGAGCAGGCGAGCAACGCCCTGTGCGCGCTCGTCGAGGGCGGCGAACTCGAGGCTATCTACCAGGCTGGATAGCGTTCCCTCAGCTGGCCGCCTTGATGGCGCGGTCGCGCGGTGCCAGGTTCTCGAGCTGTTCGAGCTCCTTCAGGCAGGCGTGGATCGTCTCGGCCGCGCTTATCACCCGGGGGTCCGCATCGGCCCGCCACGCCACGACGAGCGGGAATCCGAACGGCGCGCCGTCGAGCCGGTCCACCAGGACGACGTCGTCGCGCCGTGCGCAGTACAGGCTGGCCGTCGCCTTGGGCGTGATGTACAGCGCCGTGCCGAAGTCGGCGATGAGCAAATCGGAGAAGCTCTGCATGCTGCCGGGCGCGTACGACAGGTGCAGGTCGGCGCCTAGCATCCGGTCGATCAGGATGCGATCGTGCTCGTAGGCCAGCATGCTTTCCGTCATGATGGAGGCTCCCACCAGGTCGTCGCGCGAAAGCTGGCGCTTCGCCGCTAGCGGGTGCGAGGCCATCATGGCGATGACGGCCGGGAACGGGCGCGCCGGGCGGTAGGCGAGGCCGCGCGCCAGCGCCTCGTCGACGAGGCGGGGGAAGTACGAGAAATCGCACAGCAGCGCGATGTCGGCGCGGTTGGTGTCGAGGGGCGCGAACGGCTGCTCGCGGAACTCCCGGTCGACGAACTGGAACGGCACCTCGAGGCGCTCGCTCAAAAGCGAGGCGAGGGACGCCGTGGGCGTGAGGCAGGCGATGCGCACGCGCCCGGCCGCCTCCTCCCGAAACCGCGTGCAGCGCGTCACGGTGCCTTCGAGCGTTTCGAGGGCCGACTTCGCGCCGTCGAGGAACAGGGCGCCTTCCTGCGTGAGCGCGTTGTCGTTGTCGCGGTCGATCAGCTTCAGGCCAAGCTCGCGCTCGAGGTTCGCGATATGGGTGCTCAGGGTCGATTTCGCGATGAACAGCTCTTCCGCCGTCTCGCTGAAGCTGAGATGGCGGGAGAAGGCGATGAACTCCTCAAGGTATTCGGTCCTCATCGGCGGGCGCGGTTCCTTTCTTCCGATGCGTCGACGGTCGTTCTGGAAACCCGAACGGGCTTTCCTGCGGCAAGCGGTGCCGCACGGGGCGTTCGGAGTTCTCGAACGCCCCGTGCCCATCATAATGTTAGTTGTAGCTAACTATGTTCGAAATTTGTAAACAGCCCGTTAAATTCATGAACGGGATTCGCGTTTTCACGCTTGTCGCCGCGCGCCCCTCACCGCATAGTGATGGACGATCATGTAGGAGAGACGGTTGGTTGCGGCCCCGATGCGGGCCCTTGTTTTCACGTTGAGTTAGCTTTGTCTAACAAAACGAGGCGCGTGCCGATGGCGCGCGACGAAAGGCAAGGGGCGCGGCCATGAG
Organism: Eggerthella timonensis; assembly: GCF_900184265.1. Classification (NCBI taxonomy): domain Bacteria; kingdom Bacillati; phylum Actinomycetota; class Coriobacteriia; order Eggerthellales; family Eggerthellaceae; genus Eggerthella; species Eggerthella timonensis. The sequence continues at coordinate 3,819,390 of NZ_FXXA01000002.1, read as the reverse complement.
ACGAAAGGATGTGCGAATGATCAGATCGAGGCAGAGGTTCGCGTTTGCGAAGCGCGGTGCGGCGGTGATGCTTGCGGCGACGTTGACCGCGGGCATGGTGCCGACGATGGCGCTTGCGCAGGCAGACGGATCGGGTGGGGCGACGGCGTCTGCCGCAGCCACGAACGACGGGTTCTACCTGGAGGAAGGCCGAACGTATACGGTGCCGGTGTCGTGGCTGAACGCTTCGACGGGCGCCGAGTCCATGGCTGCGAGCTATTTGAGCAAGACGGCTACGGTGAGTTACCATGATGGCGGTTACGACATCCGCGTTTCGGCGAACGACAAGGGCATGAGCGAGCTTTTGGGCATGACGTACGGCGGCACGGCGGCCGTCTCCACGGGGGCGGGCGAGTTCCAGATACTCTCCAGCACGCTCACCGGCTCCATCGGGGTGTCGCTGACCATCAAAACCATGCAGGACATGGGCATGGGCGCGGTGGGCGTGAACCTGTCGCTGGACGCGTCCAGCCTGCCGACGGAGCCGCCGGCGGTCGACCCCGACCCTGAGCCAACGCCCGACCCTGAACCGGCTCCCGATCCCGAACCGACGCCCGAGCCCACTCCCGATCCGAACCCCAGCACCGAACCCGACGCGGGCGACCAGCTAGAGGTCGGCAAGACCTACACTGTGCCCGTCTCGTTCGCAGACGCAAGCGGCAAGCCCTCCATGGCCGGAAACATGATCGACCCCAACGCCACCGTGCAGGTGGGCGAAGGTTCCTACACCGTGACCCTCGTCGTGAAGGCCGGCGACGCCTACGAGTTCCGCGCGCTCACGCTGGGCGCCGACAAGGCTCCCACCGCGTTGACCCGCGATGCTGATGGCAACTACGTGTTCACGGGCACGGTCGACAGCATCGACGGCGCCGTCGAGGTGGGCTTCACGTACTATGTGCCCGCCATGAACCGCGAGATGACGCACAGCGCCTTCGCCTCCTTCGACACGGCCGGCGCCACTGAAGGGGCTGCGACGCCCGATCCTGAACAGCCTGGTGGCGACGGGGGTTCCGACGATACCATCGTGGAGGGCAAGGAGTACACGGCCGGCATCACGTGGGCGCAGTACGGCAGCATGGCATCCCGTTTCATGGAGTCGGAGGCGACCATCGTCTACCGGGACGGCACCTACACGGTGAAGCTGCCGGTCACCGCGACGGGCGCGGCCGCTGCCGGGTTCGCCCTCACGTACGATGGCGCGAAGTACGCGGTGACGGACGGCGCGTTCGTCCTGGCCTTCAAGGAGCTGCCCTCCAGCATCGAGGTGTCGCTGAGCTCGGACAACATGCCCATGGTGATCACCGACACCATCACGTTCGACCTGAGCAACGTGCCCGACGCTGACGACGGCAGCGGCGACGTTGAAACGGTCGACAAGGCCAAGCTGAACGAGGCGCTTGCTGCGGCGAAGAAGCTCACGCAGGGCAACAAGACCGACGAGGCATGGGACGCGCTGCAGGCGGCCATCGCTTCGGCTGAGAAAGCCGCCGCGAACGAGAATATCCCGCAGCAGGGCGTCGACGGCGTGACCGCCCAGCTCAACGCCGCTATCGAGACGTTCAAGACCAGCGCGGACAAGGAGGCCCCGTCGGGTCAGTACGGCATGGTGGTCGGCAAAACGTACACGGCTTCCGTAAGCTATGCGGGCGCCGGCTCGTTCGCCGGCATGCAGGACATGCTCCAGCAGATGGTGACCAAGTACTTCGGCACCGCGGTGGAGCTGAGCCTGCTGGAGGACGGCACGTTTGACGTGGTGGTGTACTTCGGCGGCTCCACGGGCTACGACGACGCCATCGGCGACCTCACCTACAACGGCCAGGCCGTCAAGCAATCCGCCAACAAGACGTACACTGTCAACGTGCCCTCGCTCGAGAGCGCGATCGATCTGGCCCTGCACGTGGGCGGCTCCATGAACATGGACATCACGTACGCCATGACGGTGGACACGTCCACCATCGCGCTCAAGAACGGCGACACGCCGGTGACGAGCGTCGACAAAACAGCGCTCCAGAGCCTGGTGGACCAGGCCTCCGCTCTGACGCAGGGCAAGAAGAGCGATGCGGCGTGGGAGAGCCTGCAGAGCACGCTTTCCGCGGCCCGTGCGGTTCTGAACGACGCCAACGCCTCGCAGGACGCGGTCAACCAGGCCGCCACGTCGCTGAAGGAGGCTATCGATCGCTTCAACGCCAGCGAGAACGTCTCGTTCCAGGTGGGCCACACCTACGAGGTGCCCATCGCGTTCTTCAAGCAGGGCAGCGTGACCGAGAAGTCCATGGCGGCGCAGTACTTCGGCGACACGGCACTCGTGCGTCCTCAGGAGAACGGCACCTTCACGGTGAGCTTCGCCGCGTCGGGGCAGGGCTTGGAGTACATCAAATCGCTGTCGTACCAGGGCAATGCGATCGCGCAGAGCGGCAACCAGTTCACGCTGTCCATCCCGGCTGCCGAGAACGACACGGTGATCCCCATCAGCATGTCCATCACCATGATGGAGCAGCTGGGCATCGGCCAGTCGCAGGTGGCCGACATGCACCTGTACCTCTCGCAGGCGAAGGACCTGGGCACGGGCCAGACCGGCTTGGCCGCCTCGTCGTCCAACCTGGCCCAAACGGGCGACGCCACCACGGGTCTGATGACCCTGGCGGGTGGCGCGCTCGTCGCGGGCGCCGCGGTTGCGATGACGGCCCGTCGCCGCATGACCCAGCGGAAGTAAGCATCTACTGAAAGGCACGGTATGACCACGCGTATTCGATCCGCATGCGCGGCGGCCTGCGCCCTGGCAACGGTACTCGTCCTCGTGGCGAGCGCCGTTTCCCCGGGGCCGGCGTTCGCCGCTGTCTCGGCTGTGTACACGGCCGCGACGAACCCCACCTACGAGAACCCTGCGACGGGCGCCATCGAAGACGCCGCCGGCAGCAGCAACGTCGCGCTGGCCGAGTCGATGGTGACGAGCATCGTCTATGAGAACGCCCTGATCGAGCGGGACACGGACGGCACGCTGTACGCAAGCCTGCGCTTCAAGCTGGCTGACCAGATCAGCAGCATCGCCCTCGAGGTGTCTGCGGACGGATCGTCGTACGAGCCGGTCGAGGCCGTGCAGATGCAGACGGGCACCGACAGCGCCACCTCCACGGCGACGGCCGACTACCGCTTCGCGATTCCCAGCGAGGCGGCGACCGTCCGCTGCTCCATGGACGTGATCCCCATGGGTCGCGCGGTCGTCTACTTCATCTCGCTCGGGGCGCTTCAGGAAGGCGATGCGGACGGCACGTTCGTGCAGACCGTGACGCCGGGCGAGGGCACCGAGGATGCGGCTCTCGCGGCGGCCTCGGCCGCCGACGCCGACGCCTCCGGAACGTCCGGCGACGCGGAAGCCGCCGAGGACGAGCCCGTGCAGGACGCCGACGATTTGACCGGCACGTCGCCGAACGAGGGCGTGCAGGAGTTCGACGGGGAGGGCCGCGAGGTCACCGGCGGCAAGCAGGCGGAAGCGTCGCTCGACGGCGGCACCCTCGCGTTGATCGCGGGGATCGCCGCGGGCGTGATCGTGGTTGCCGGCGTGGCGGTGTACGCGGTCTACCTGCGCCCGAAGCGCGCGAAGCAGGCGAGCGCCGCCGCAGCGGCAGCCGCCGCCGCGAGCGCGCCCGCAGGCTCCGGCCGCGACAAGGCTTCCGACGCCGGCGAGGCGCTCGATGCCGATGAGCGTGCGAGCCGTGCCTGAGCGCGCGTCGACGACCTGCGGGGTCGGGCGTGCGGCGCGCCGTGCGGGCGCGCTCGTCCTCGCGGCGTGCCTCGCCTGCTCGCTGCAGTTGGCGGGGTGCGTCGACCAGCATCCCGAGCGCTCGGAGAGCGAGGACGGCTCCTACGAGCCGCGGATCGTCGCCACCTCGCCTGCCATCGCCGAGGTGTGCGACAAGCTCGACCTCGACCTGGTGGGGGTGTCAACCACTTCGCGCGGGTTGCCCGAGCGCTACGCCGACGTGGAGCGGGTGGGCACGTCCATGTCCCCTGACCTGGAGCTGTTGAAGTCGCTGCGGCCCGATTACGTCCTGTCCCCCAACTCGCTGCAAAGCGACCTGCAGCCCAAGTACGCGTCCATCATGGAGGCGTCCGTGTTCCTGAACCTGCGCAGCGTCCAAGGCCTGTACGATTCCATAGCCTACCTGGGCGATACGTTCGACCGCCGGGAGCAGGCGCAGGCGCTCGTGGACGAGTACGAGGCGTTCATCGAAGACTATCGCGCCCGTAACGGCAGCAAGGAATCCCCGAAGGTGCTCATATTGATGGGCGTCCCCGGCTCGTACGTGGTGGCCACGCCGAACAGCTACGTGGGCAGCCTCGTCGAGCTGGCCGGCGGCGAGAACGTCTACGCCGACGCCGACGAGGAGTTCATCAACGTGAACACCGAGGACATGCAGGCGCGCGACCCCGATATCATCCTGCGCACGTCCCACGCCCTGCCCGCCCAGGTGATGGCCATGTTCGCCAACGAGTTCGCCACGAACGACATCTGGAAGCACTTCCGCGCCGTGCAGGAAGGCCGGGTGTACGACCTCCCCTCCGACAAGTTCGGCATGAGCGCGGATTTCGACTACCCCGACGCGTTGGAGGAGCTGCGCACCGTTCTGTACGGGGAGGAAGAGGGGAGCGACGGGACCGTCGTGGGCGAAGCGGCCTCCGCCGCAGCCGAGGCGACCTCGTCAACGGAGGATGCCGACGCCGTGGCCGACGCCGCTGCCAGCATCGCGGGCGGCGCGGGCTCGAGCGGCGTCTCCAGCATCGTGGACAAACAGGGATAAGGAAGGTATCGCATGGTAAGCACCTTGCGCAAAGGGGCGGCGTTCGTCGTGACGGCGGTGGCGCTCGTGGGGCTGTTTCTGGTTGCCGTGAACACGGGCAGCTTGCGGGTGAGCCCGGAGCAGCTGTTCAACGGCCTGTTCGTGGCCTACGACGACACGGTGTCCACGATCTACGACCTGCGCTTCCCGCGGATATTCATCGCCATGGCGGGCGGCGCGGCCACGGCGGTCTCGGGCGTGCTGCTGCAGGCGGCCATCCGCAACCCGCTGGCCGACCCGGGCATCATCGGCATCAGCTCCGGCGCGTCGCTCGTGGCCGTGCTCATGACGGCGTTCTTCCCGGCGTTGTTCCTACTCACGCCGCTGTTCGCGTTCGCGGGCGGCATGGCCGCGTTCCTCATCGTGTACAGTCTGTCGTGGCGCGGCGGCCTGGCGCCGCTGCGCATCATCCTCGTCGGCGTGGCCGTGAGCGCCGTGTTCGCGGGCATCATGTCGGCGTTCGATTCCGGGACGGGTTCCTCCATGAGCGGCGTGGCCAGCCTGGTGGACGCGAACATCACGATGAAGACCTGGGACGATCTGTGGACGCTCGCAAGCTATGCGCTCGTGGGGCTGCTGCTGGCGCTGTTCGCGGCGAAGCGGTGCGACCTGCTGGCGCTCGAGGACAAGACGGCGCGCTCGCTGGGCATCGACGTGAACAAGAATCGCCTGGCCATCTCCGCCGTGGCCGTGCTGCTGGCATCCATCAGCACGGCCATCATCGGGCCGATCAGCTTCCTCGGCCTCGTCGTGCCGCATATCGCGCGGCTGCTCGTGGGCACGGCACATCGGGTGCTCATCCCGTACTCCATCGTGCTGGGGGCGTTCTGCCTGCTGCTGGCCGACACCATCGGCCGCACGGTGGCGGCTCCGTACGAGATCAGCGCCGCCGTCATCATGTCGATCGTCGGCGGACCGGTGTTCATCCTGCTGTTGAGGAAGGCGCGGAACAACTATGGCGAATAACGTGTTCACGATACGGGGGCTGTCGTTCGCGTACGACGACCAACGCGTCTTCGAGGACCTCGACCTCGAGCTGCGCGAAGGCGTGGTCACCACGCTCATCGGCGCGAACGGCTCGGGGAAGTCGACGCTGTTCAACCTCATGACGAAGAACCTCAAAGCCCAGGCGGGCAGCATCTTCCTGCGGGGCGGCGACGTGAGCCAGCTGCGCCTCAAGGATTTCGCGAAGCTCGTCGCCATCGTCCACCAGCGCAACACGGTGCCGGTCGATCTGTCCGTGGAGAAGCTCGTGGCGTACGGGCGCTTCCCGCATCGCGGCATCGGGCACGCGACGGACGCCGAAGAGGACGAGCGCATGGTGACATGGGCGCTGGAAACCACGGGCCTCACCCCGTTCGCCAAGCTTCCCGTCTCGTCGCTGTCCGGCGGCCAGGCGCAGCGCGCGTGGATCGCCATGGCGCTGGCGCAGGGCTCGCAGGTGCTGCTGCTCGACGAGCCCACCACCTTCCTCGACGTGCGCTACCAGCTGGACATCCTGCATCTCGTCCGACAGCTGAACCGGGAGTACGGCATGACGGTGGTCATGGTGCTGCACGACGTGAACCAGGCGCTGCACTACAGCGACCACCTGGTGGCGCTCGCCGGCGGACGGGTCATTGCGCAGGGCGACCCGTGCGACGTGGTGACGCCGGCGCTGCTCGAGCAGGTATACGACGTGGCGCTCGAGGTGGCCACGGTGCGCGGGCGGCCGTTCGTTTTGCAGGTGTAGGCGTCGCTGAGGCGCTCGCTTGTTGTTTCCCCGTGAAAAAACGGCAGGTGGCGGCGGTCGCTCTGGCTCGCCAAGCAGGTTGTTTGGTATAGTGGACAGCCGATTGGGTTCAACCTGACGAGAAAGAGCACCATGTCGCTAATCGTAGCAAAATTCGGGGGCACGTCCGTCGCTTCGCCTGAGCGCATCCAGATGGTCGCGAAGAAGCTCATCGCGAAGAAGCAGGCAGGGCATCAGGTGGTTGCCGTCGTGTCCGCCATGGGCAAGACCACCGACGAGCTCGTCGGCCTCGCCGCCTCGCTCAACGACAATCCGCCGGCGCGCGAGATGGACCGTCTGCTGTCCACGGGCGAGCAGGTGTCCATGACGCTGCTGGCGATGGCCATCGAGGCGCGCGGCTACAAGGCCATGAGCTTCACGGGCCGCCAGGCCGGCATCGAGACGGACGGCACGCACGCCAAGGCCAAAATCGTCAAGGTGCACAACGAGCGCATCATGGAAGCCCTGAACAAGGGCGTGATCGCGGTGGTGGCCGGGTTCCAGGGCATCGACGCCAACGGCGACATCACCACGCTCGGCCGCGGCGGCTCCGACACCACGGCGGTGGCGGTGGCGCACGGTCTGGGCGCCGACGTGTGCGAGATCTACTCTGACGTGGACGGCGTGTACACGGCCGACCCGCGCGTGTGCCCGCGCGCCAAGAAGCTCGACGTCATCTCGTACGACGACATGCTGGAGCTGTCCAGCTCCGGCGCCGGCGTGCTGCAGATGCGCGCCGTGGAGTTCGCGCGCAAGTACCAGGTCGTCATTCATTCCCGCTCGGCGTTCTCCGACGCCGAAGGCACCTATATCAAGGAGGAGACCGACATGATGGAGGAAGCCGTCATCACCGGCATCGCCCACGACACGTCCGAGGTGAAGTTCACCATCCGCGGCGTGCCTGACATGACCGGCGTGGCCGCGAAGGTGTTCTCGGCGCTGGCGGGCAACACGGTGAGCGTGGACATGATCATCCAGAACATCTCGGAGGACGGCATCACCGACATCAGCTTCACGTGCCCCGGTGCCGATCTGCCGCGCGCGAAGGAGACGGTGGAGCGCATCCTGCCCGACATCAACGCCCGCGACTACGACGTGGACGAGGACATCGCGAAGGTGAGCCTCGTGGGCACGGGCATGAAGTCGTCGCCCGGCGTGGCGGCACGCGCGTTCTCGACGCTCGGCGAGAACCAGATCAACATCCTGGCCATCTCGACGTCGCCCATCCGGCTGTCCGTCGTGGTGGACGGCGCGCAGGCCGCGGCGGCCGTGCGCTGCCTGCACAAGGCGTTCGACCTCGATTCCGACAGCGTGTTCGAGGAGACGCAGCTGAGCGCCGAGGAAATCGCCGCGAAGATGAACAAGGGTAGATAGGGGACTGACGATGACTTGGACAAAGAAGATGTCGGCGAACCCGGTGGTGGCCGTGGCGGGCGCCACGGGCGCGGTGGGCGCCGAGTTCTTGCAGGTGCTGCACGACGTCGACTTCCCGGCGGCCGAGGTGCGCGCGCTCGCGTCCGCCCGCTCGGCGGGCAAGGCGCTGCCGTTCTTGGGCTGCGGCCAGGTGCCGGCGGGCGACCTCACGGTGCAGGAAATGACGCCGGAGTCGTTCGAGGGCGTGGACATCGCGCTGTTCTCGTGCGGCGCGGGCGTGTCGAAGGAGATGCGCGAGGCCGTAGCCGCGGCCGGCGCCGTGATGATCGACAACTCCAGCGCGTTCCGCATGGACGAGGACGTGCCGCTCGTGGTGCCCGAGGTGAACCCGGGCGACGTGGCGTGGCACAACGGCGTGATCGCGAACCCGAACTGCTCCACCATCCAGATGGTGGTGGCTTTGAAGCCGCTCTACGACCTGTCGCCCATCAAGCGCGTGGTGGTGTCCACGTACCAGGCGGCCAGCGGCGGCGGCGCACCGGCCATGGCCGAGCTGTACGACCAGACGCGCGCGTTCCTCGGCGGCACGCCCGACGACGAGCTGACCGTCGAGGTGTTCCAGCATCGCATCGCGTTCAACTGCATCCCGCACATCGATAAATTCCTCGAGGACGATTCCACCAAAGAAGAGTGGAAGATGGTCGTCGAGACGAAGAAGATCATGGGCGACCAGGGCATCCGCGTGGCCGCCACGTGCGTGCGCGTGCCCGTGCTGCGCTGCCACGCCGAGGCCGTGTACGTGGAGTTCGCCGACGAGGTGAGCGTGGAGGCCGCGCGCGCGGCTCTCGAGGCGTTCCCCGGCATCGTGGTCATGGACGACTGCGCCACGAACACGTACCCCATGCCGGGCCTGCTGGCCGGCACGAACGAGACGTACGTCGGCCGCCTGCGCCGCGACGACACGGTGGACCACGGCCTGGCCATGTGGGTGGTCGCCGACCAGATCCGCAAGGGTGCGGCCCTCAACGCCGTGCAGATCGCGCAGCTGCTGCTGCCGTAGCGCGAGAGCGCGCATCGAGCTTGCTCCGGCGGCCGCCCTCGGGCGGCCGCCGTGCGTTGCGGGAGGGTTTCAACGCCACGGCGCCCTGATGCGCCAACCGGTTTCCGTCACGTCGACGAACAGCAGCCCCAGCAAGAACAGCGCCGCGGCCGTGTACCCGCACCCGGCGATGACGAGGGATGCTATCCCGATTGCGTCCATGCATGCTCCTTTCCGTTCGAGAAGCAGCATACGGACGCGCGCGTTAAGAGGATGCGAAAGACGCGCCTTGCACGTTAACGTTGCGCAAAGATGCCGCACGTTGACGTCCGGAATGTGCTGTTTTCACCCGAATGTTGCGTTTATGCGTCGCAGATGCACCGCGAGCCGGGGATTCGCATGCGTTTTACCAGGTCGCGTTTGCAGAACGGCTCGAAGACGCAAGTCCAGCGCAACATTCCGGTGAAAACCGCACATTCCGAATGCCCTACTCGTCCTCGGCGCCTCTGTCGCAGCGGGCGTTCACGAGGTCGACGATCTCCTGCTTCGCATGCACGTCGAGCAGGGCGTAGATCTTCTTCGTGTGGGTGCGCACGGTGTTTTCCGAGATGAACAGCTTTTTCGCGATGGACGGCACGTCGTAGCCGTGCGCCAGCAGGTCGAGCACCTCGGCTTGGCGCGCCGACAGCCCATGCTCGGCGGCCAACTGCGCGCACGCCTGCTGCAGCACGTCGATGCCGCTGGGGGCGGGCTCCTTCGGTCGCGCGGCGCTTTTCCGCACGAGGATGAACATGACCAACGAGCACCCGTACAGCAGCACGAACACGCTCGTCACGATCTGCGTCTCCTGCGACAGCGAGCTGCGGCCGATCACGGCAGCCAAACCCTGACCGATCAGGCGCGACACGTACGTGACGCCGGCGAACAGCGCGTACACGAACACGAGGCCGAGGCCGCGTTCGCGCGCGATGGCGATGCACGACACCATCATGACGATGGAGAACAGCGTGAATCCGAAGCTGCCCACGAACACCACGACGATGCGGTACTGCTCGGCTACGAAGGGGAACGCCAGAAACGCGGTGATGAGCACGGGAAACAGCACGACGTACGCGCTTGAGATGGTGGTCTCCTTGTCGAGGGCCAGCCAGACGATAGCGAGGATGGCCGCGGATAGGAGGTTCGCCGCGAACACGATAGCGCAGCTTTCGAAGAACGCGAGGTCGTTCGAGAACGCCACCGAGCCGATGACGGGCGAGATCACGCCGATCATGACGATGCACAGCAGCGGCTTCCAGAAGTGACGGCGGATGAGCGACGGCGCGCGCGGCGACCTTTGCTCGGTCGGCGTCGCGGGAGGTGCCGCAACGGGCGCACCGCCCGCGAACCGCAGCGTGAAGAACAGCAGGACGAGGTTGCAGAATGCCAGCAGCGACTCGGTGAACAGCAAGCCGGCCTGGCCGAACGCGAAGAACAGGCCGAAGGGAAGCAGCGACAGGACCGACCCCAGGATGATCTGCTTCTTCGTCTCGCGCGGCTCGCTGAGCGACAGCACCGTCTCCCAACAGATGAAGCAGCACGTGCTTCCCACGCCCACGAGAATCGCCGACACGGTCAGCATGACGGATGACGACGTGACGAAGAATCCCAGCAGGAAGATCATGCCTGCCGCGATGAGCAGCACGGCCTCGAAGAACGGTGCGCGGTCGAACAGTCGTGGAAAGCGCGTCGAACCTACGAAGTACACGAAGAACGCGGTGATGTTGCTGAGCTGCACCGGCGTGCTCCAGCTGTCCTGCGCGCTCGCGCCGAACGCGAACTGCGGCAAAAACGAAAAGCCCCACAGCGAAAACGAGTTCATCGCCAAAAAGCAGGCGAACCCCGTGGCCACCAAGAACAGCTGAGTTTTCTCCGTATGCGCCATAACCCCTCCCCAAACGCTATTGTAGGCGAAATCGATCGGCGCTTCGATGGCCGATGCCCAAAAAGACGTGCCGATGATCAGCGGAAGCGGCAATTCACCTGATCTATGTGACCCCTTTTCTCATGAAACACCAGGCGCGGGTGAACGCGAGCCGCTCGCGTTCGTGCAAGACTGGACCCGTGTTCCGCAACCGATCACAAGGAGGGAAATCGCATGGAACTGAATCGTCGAGATTTTCTCAAAGGGGCATTGGCTACCGGTGCGTTGGCGGCTACGGGAAGCGCGCTTGCCGCGTGCTCGCCTTCGGGCGGCGCCGCGTCCGAGGGAAGCACTGCCAGCGCCGGCTCGGCATCCTCAGCCGCGTCCGACGTGCTGACGGCCGACAGCTACCAGCACATGAAGTGGAGCTTCGAGATTCCGCCCGAGCCGGTGGCCGACGCCGACATCGCCGAGACCATCACGCACGACATCGTGGTGGTGGGCGCGGGCATGGCCGGGCTGTGCACGGCGGTGTCGGCCGCCGAGCAGGGCGCCGACGTCATCGTGTTCTCCGCCAGCAGCAAGCCCATCAGCCGCGGCGGCTCGAACCACGCCATCGGGTCGAAGTACCAGAAGGCTAAGGGCATCGACTACTCGCCCGAAACCGCGCGCGAGATCGTGAAGGCCGAGCAGACCGCCGGCACGTACCTTATGGACAAGAAGAAGTGGGAGCGCTGGATCAACCATTCGGGCGAGTCCATCGACTGGACCATCGATCACATGGAGAAGCAAGGCCTCAAGTGCTGCCTCGAGCCGGGCTACTACGATCCCGACGGCACCATCACCGTGCCGCCCGCGTCGCACAACTTCTATACCGACGAGCAGCCCTTCGGTGCTCTGTACGGCGCGCCGCTCGAAGCGCAGGCGTACGCCGACATCTTCACGGGCGATTTTGGCGGCGAGGTGCATTACAAGACCGTCGCGCAGTACCTCATCCGCGAGGACGACAACACCGGGCGCGTGTCGGGCGTTGTGGCGCAGCGCGAGGATGGCTCGTACGTCAAGTACATGGCGAACAAGGCCGTGGTGCTGGCCACGGGCGACTTCTCGAAGAACCCCGACATGATGGCGAAGTACAGCCCGTGGGCGTGGGAGCACTTCAAGGATGCGCTCTCGTTCGGCGACGTGGACTACGATGCCGAACTGGTGTACTCGGGCCTCATGCCCGGCGACGGCCAGAAGATGGGCCTGTGGGTGGGCGCCGCCTGGCAGAAGACGTACCCGGTGCCGCCTATGATCAACGGCGGCGCATCGGGTCCGGCGCACGGCGTGATCTCCAACTTCTGGGGCTTGAACATGGACATCCACGGCGAGCGCTACCAGAACGAGTGCACGAACTTCGCGTACGGCGCCATCTCGGTGCTGCAGCTTCCTCAGAAGACCGCCTACGCCGTGTGGGACAAGGCGTACGCCTACACGCAGGACGAGTGGGAGCAGTTCGGATGCTGCATCGACCACGAGAACGGCATCATGCCGCTCACGCCCGACGAGGTGATCGCGTCGTGGGACAAGAACGCCGAGAACGGCAAGCAATCCATCGGCACAGGCGCTACGTACTACAAGGCCGACACCATCGAAGAGCTGGTGAAGCAGATGGACGGCATCGACCAGGAGCAGGCGCTGGCCACCATCAAACAGTACAACGAATACGCTGAACAGGGGCTCGACGAGCAGTTCCACGTGAATCCCGAAATCCTGTTCCCCGTCTCCACGCCGCCGTTCTACGCCACGAAGATCACGGGCGCCACGTTCCTCACCGTGTGCGGCGGCTTGCGCACCGATGAGAACATGCAGGTGTGCGACGAGAACGACACGCCCATCGAGGGCCTGTACAACACGGGCATCATGACCGGCGACTTCTACGCCAACACCTACAACTTCGTCATGCCCGGCCAGAACCTCGGTGCCGTGTGCGGCACGCTGTCGTACCTGTTGGGTCGCGACTTGGCAGAGCTGTAACGGCAGCGCGCACGCCGCGCAAGACGCGCGTTCCCCTCCCTCCAGCGGCCGCCCCATCCGGGGCGGCCGCGGTGCGCATTCGGAGTATCTGCGGGTATAATCTGCACTGCGATGTTCGCGAAAGACGCTGCGTTTCCGAATGATCTTACTATGGGGGACATCTATGTGGTTCACATTCTTGCTCGCTGTTTTGGCATGCGTTGCGGTGCTGTACGCCCCGGGATACCTCTTCGCGCGTGCGCTTTCGATCGCCCGCTTTTCCTCTGTTGCCATTGCGCCGATGTTCTCGGTGTTCGCTTTGACGGCGGTCGGCATCGTTCTGTTCGAAGCGGGCATTTCCTGCTCAGGGCCGGTGCTGCTTGCCAGTGCTATTGCGCTCGGCGCTGTTTCGTTGCTGGTTGGCAAAGCAGTTGCGAGGGGTTCGGGCCGTCAGCTTATCGCAGTCGGAAATGCAAGAGAAGCGTGCAAGATAGCTGCCTTGTACGTCGCAGTGGCGCTTGTCGTCACGTTCGTCGTCTTCTTGCTGGCCATCGACGGCCCCGAGTCGTTTTCGCGCAACGACGACACGACCGTGCACCTTGCGATCGTGCGAGGGTTCCTGGATACCGGCACGTTCTCCACATTGCATGCCCATTCGTATCTCGATCAGGTGACGATCAGCAATTTCTATCCTTCCGCCTGGCATGTTGCGACGGCCGTTGCGGCATCGCTCGTCGGCAACGGCGTGACCCTTGCTGCGAATGCCATGATCGTCGCATTGGTGGCGATCGTATTCCCGCTTGGGATGTGCCTGCTGCTTCACAAGCTGTTCGAGAAAGACAAGCGCATCGTATGGGCTGGCTCCCTGTTCGTCGTGGCGTTTTGCGGGTTCCCCTGGGGGTTCGTCGTGTTCGGACAGCTGCTGTCGAATATGCTCGCGTTTATCCTGATCCCGCTCGCGTTCGTAGCGCTCATGGGGGCCATCGAAGTTGCAGGGCTTTCGGGCAAGGTGCGGCTTGCGTGTGCGGTGGCCGTGGGACTGGCCGCCATAGCGCTTGCGCAACCGAACGGTGCGTTCACGCTTGGTATTTGGGCTGTGCTCTACTGCGTCAGTCGCATCTTCTATCTACCCGGTGACGATGCGCCGTGTCTCACTCGGAAGCGCGTTGCAGGGGCGATCGTGCTGATGGTCGTTGCCTGTGCGGGGTGGGCGGCGCTGTACCTTGCGCCGTTCTTGCAGAACGTCGTCCAATACACGTGGGAGGCAACGCTGTCGCCCGTCGAGGCCATCGTTAGCGGGTTGCTGTTCATGTTCACGGTGCGCCAAGGCGTGCAGCCGTTTCTCAGCGTCGCCGTGCTTGCCGGCGTGATCTACACGTGCCGCAACAGACGCTTCCTGTGGATGACGGTAGCGTACGCGTTCGCGCTTTTGGCATACGTTGTCGATGCGTCGACCGACGGCGCGGTGAAGCAGCTGCTCACCGGGTTCTGGTACACCGACTTGAACCGTACGGGAGCGATGGCCGCCCTGTTCGCCATTCCTCTGGCTGCGCTCGGATTCGTGCAGCTGGTCGATCTTGCGCGAGGCTGGTGCGCGAAGGCGATGAAGGTGCAAAAAGATCATCCGACATGCTGGCGCCTGCCCGTGGGCATCCTCGTTGCGCTCATGTTGGCGTGCCAGTTCTTCCCGTTCCATGCGAAGCTGATAGGGAACGCCGATGTTGGAGCGGGGCTGGCGAAGATCCATCGAGAGGTTTCGACGCGCTATTCGTGGAACAAAGCGCTGACGAGCGAGGAGGACGCGTTCGTGAAGCAGGCGATGGAGCTGATTCCCGCAGGCTCGCTCGTCATCAACGTTCCCAGCGACGGCAGCTGTTGGAGTTACGGCGTGGAAGGGATCAACACCTATTTCAGGCGCTCGTCCGATACCGGGCGGGGAAGTGCCGAAGAGAGCGAGATCCTGCGAACGCAGCTGTGCGACATCGCCTCGTCGCGCGAGGTGCGGCGCGTGGTTGACGAGATCGGCGCGCGCTACGTGCTGATGCTCGACGTTCCGGAAGGCGAAGATCGCACCACGCTCAAGCTGCGCTACAAGGAGGAGAATTGGCGCGGCATCGAATCGATCGACGAGCAAACGCCCGGGTTCGAGCTTCTGCTGAGCGAAGGCGACATGCGGCTGTACGAGATCGAGGGATAACGTCTATTCAGGTTGCCCCGCTCACGCGATAGGGAAGAACACCTCGATCTCGGAGGTGGTCTCGTCGGGGCCGAGGAAGCGGGGGCCGTAGCGCTCGAAATCGTCGCGATCGGCCAGATCGTAGCCGCTTTGGGGAAACCAGACGCCCCAGAGGTAACGGTAGGTGGACGGCAGATCCTCGACCCTGCCGCGGTGGACGAACCTCGCGTAGCGCCCGCCAGAGAAGCGCTTCTCCGCAAAGCCCTCGATGGTGCAGCCCTCGGGGCTCGCCGTGCCTATGAACGCCCGCACGGCGGTTCCCTCTTCGAATGTGGTCTGGCTGCAATCGGCGCCGCTTTCGTAAAAGCCGTACCGATCGCCGACGACGGGCGCTCCCTCCGCGCGCGCCAGCAGGTCGTTCAACCGTGCCCACATCGCAGGGCTTTCGTTCTCGGCGACGCTCATTTCGTACGTGAGCCCCAGGACGCGCATGCCGGGTACCTCGACGATGTCCGGGCTCAGGCTGATCAAACCGCCGACGTCCGCAGGGTCGAGAGGCGGATGGCTGGAGATGAGCGCGTCCACTCCCTGTTTGCGGTAAGCGCTCGGCGTCAGGCGGTATTTCTTCTTGAATGCGCGGGAGAAGCTCTCGGCCGATTCGAACCGCAGGCCGACGGCGATGTCGAGGATGTTCCGGTCGCTGTGCACGAGCTCGGAGGCCGCCTGCGTCAGCCGCCGGCCGCGGATGTAGCTGCCCACGGTTTCGCCCATCGCGAACAGGAAATGCCGATGGAAGTGGTAGTAGGAGTAGCCCACCGCCTTGGACACCATGACGGCGTTCAGGGGCTCGCGCAGGTTGTTCTCGATGAACACGATGGCCTCGCCGATGACCTCGCGGTAGTCCAAAGCGGTGCTCCTTTCACGGGTGCGGGCTTACAGGATGCGGAAGAATTCCTCGTTCGCATCCTCGCAGGGCAGGTCGATGCTGAAATCCTGCTCGTCGAGCGGTTCCACGGCGAAGCGGCGCCAAGCGTTCGCGCGAGGGGATCCGCAGGTCATCTCGATGCTGCGCGCGGCGGTGTCGAACACCATGGAGCGCAGCGTCCCGAAGAAGATCGGGTAGAAGTGGCAGCAGAGCCCGTCGGGGTAGGGGGTGGACAGCAGCGTTTTCAGGTCGTCGGCCGACACGCTGGGGTGCGTGTCGAAGAAGCGCTCGATGGCCGCGAGGCGCTTGATCGAGTTGTCGAGCAGCTCGGTCTCGAACGGCTTCACGTCGGGCAGCACCACGTGGTTCGTCACCGCCAGATGATCCGCCGTGCCCACCGGGCCGCTCTCTTCGAGCACCTCGTAGCCCTTGTGGCCGTCCATGCATTGTAGCAAACCGATGCGGCCCTCGCCGTCGGCCAGCATGAGGTTGATGTTGAAGCTGATGGGCGCCTCCAACGCCCATGCCACCGCCTCGTCGACGGTGGCGCACTGCTCGAGGATGCTGCGCACGACGGCCCAGAACATGAAGCCGGTGACCCCCGCCTTGCGCCCGCCTTCGAAGTTGCCCACGGGGATGCCGTTGCTGGTGATGCACACGGCAAGTCCGTGCTCGTTCATGCCGTCGCAGCGACCGAACAGGTTGAGCAGGGAGCCAACGTGTCGAAACGCCCCGTCGATGTCGGTGTAGGCGAAGCACAGCTCCTCGATCTCGTCGGTGAAATCGTAGTTGCGCGCCACGAGCGCGTGGCCGTTCGCGGTGCGGGAGGGCAAGGCCGCCATCGCGCTGCAGCCGCGCTCCACGTAGGTGGCTGCATAGTACATCGCCTGGTCGGGCGATATTCCGAGGCCGTCCGCGAAGCCCTGGATCTCCTCGTTGACGCCGGCGCAGTGCCGGTCGAGCAAATCCTCGATGGCGCGCAGCTTGTCTTGAGGATAGGCATCCGGAGGAAGGATGGCGCGCTGCAGCAGGTCGGGGCGCGTGCGTACCCAATGCGCCAGCGTTTGCCCCGCCTCGTAGTGGGTTCCGGTCAGGTTCTTGAAGGTCATGGTGGCGGTTTTCACGATGTCGTTCCTCTCGTCTTCGGATGCGGTGCACCCTCCATGGTAGAGAACGACGCGCGGGGAATCCTGACCATTCCTGCGCAAAGCGATGTGCGAGCGCGGCCCCGGTCGCAGGGGAGCCGACCGGGGCCGCTGGCTTGCGTCAAGCTACAGGTTCGCCACGTGCCTTCCGCACAGCATGCCGAAGGTGACGCACCGGCCGGCGTTGAGGCCGGCGGCCAGGTTCGGATAGCTGCCGTTGTAATAGTTGCCGGAGTCGTTGCCGATGACGTAAAGGCCCTCGATGGGAGCGTTGTCGGCGTCAAGCGCCTGGAACTTCGTGTTGATCTTGATGCCGTCGAGGGTGCAGAGCGCTATGCCCGAGAGCTTGCATGCATAGAAGGGCGCGGTGCGGATTTCCGACAGCCTGAAAGCTTCTTTTCCGTACTGCGTGTCGTTCTGCGCATCGAAAAGACCGTTGTACTCCTCGACGGTGGCCAAGAACGTCTCTTTGTCGATGCCGAACGCGTCGGCTATCTCGTCAAGCGTGTCGGCCTTGACGATCTTGCCTTCCTCGACCAGGCTTTCGATGATTGCGGCCGTTCCCTCCACGCCTTCCGGATCCATCTGGTTGGTGCCTTCTCCCTTTATCAGGCCGGAACAGCCGATGGTGTGGAAGCGCTCGATGTCGGCGGGCCACTGGGAGTCCCAGATGTTGTACCAGGCGCGCTGACGACTCTTCTTTGCCAGCGCATGGATGAGGAAGTCGTAGGGGGAGGACTCGTTGGTGATGCGCTCGCCCTCGATGTCCACCTTGAGGAACGGCTGGGTTGCCATATGGAAGTAGCCGAAGTCCATCGCGAAAGGATCGCCCGGCGCCTGGTCGGGGCGCATGATGCCGCGGTCGAACACCATGCTCGTCGGAATCTCGTCCTTTGCGGCTCCGGCCCACAAGCAGGCCTTGATGCCTTGGCCTTGGGCGTTGAAGTTGCCGAAGGGGACGATGCCGCACAGGCCCTTTGCGTTATCGGCTTGCAGCGCGGTGTACATCTCCGCATTGTTCGCGTACCCGCCGGTGGCTACGATGACGCCTTTGGAAGCGTTGATGCGCAGGTAGTTGCCGTCGGCAGTGCTCGCATAGGCTCCCACTACCTTGTCGCCTTCTTTGATGAGGCATTCCAGGCTCGTCTGGTACCTGAGCGTGGCGTTGGACTGAGCCGTGAAATTCCCCTCCACGCATGCGTAGGTGACGCCTTCTCCGCTGGCTTCGTCTTTGCCGCTCTTGCCGTTGTCGAGCATGGCGCCGTGTCCGGTGGGCCAGCATGCGTAGCGGGTTTCCTGGCTGGGCATGCTCCACTCAAGATCGATTTTGCACTGATCCACGCCGTCGACCAGATCGCAATACCAATCGACGGCCTCTGCGGAGTGATCCGTCCAGAGGCGGTGGAGGTCGATGGAGGAGTTGTTGAGCGAATAGTGGGCGAGGTCGTTGCAGATTTCCATGGGATCGATCACGACGCCGGCTTCTTGCTGCTTCCGGGATCCCACGGCGCCTATGGCGGAGCCGCGCAGGCCGGTGCCCTTGTCGAATTTCTCGATCAGCAGGGTTTCGGCGCCTTCCATGGCGGCGAAGTTCGCCGCCACTAAGCCGGAGCAGCCGGCTCCCACTACCAGAACCTCCGTGTCGATCGTTTCCTTGCAGTCGGCGTCGGTGATGCTGGGAGCCTCGCCGAGCCAAGCCGGCGCATCGCCGGCGGGAACGGCGCCCGAAGGGGAAGCGCCGTCGGAAGACGGCGCGCCTTCGTCCTTCGGCGATCCGGATGATGCCGGGGCGCACCCCGTGGCGCCCAAGGCGGCGGCGGTGCTTGCCGCCAATGCCCCTGCAATGAAGTGCCGGCGGCTCAGAACGGTTTTCGATGCCATACGCAATTCCCCATTTCTTTCGATCGTCCTTGCGACCCGTTTTGGATCTGGGCGCATTGTGCTTCTTTCGGCTCGCGTTTTGCATCGTGTTAACACGGGATTTCTTGTTTTCGCAGGTGAGGCGCATCCCCTCTTTCACGGGATTGCCATCGTTCTTCGCGTCCCTCTACAATGGGGCTCTATCGAAAGCGGGGGGGGGACGGTCGTGTTCGTTTGGGTGCAATCTCTTGACATGTTTTTCGGGCGGGCTCGGACCCGGTTCCTTGGGTTGGGGCTCATGCTCGCCTGGGTGTACGGGTCGTGGTTCTCGGGCGGCATCTTCCCGTCCGACAGCCTTCAGAACCGTGCCACGCTGTGCGTTTCGCTGGCGTTTTCCGCAGTGGGCCTTTTGGCCTTGGCGTTCCGTCCTCGCAAGCGCGTTCCTTTGGGGCCGATCGTCATTTTGGGTTCGTCGGCGGTCGTTTCAGCAACAACGCTGCTGTTCTACATCATGCCCGGTTGGCCTCCCTTGCTCGCGGTGAGCGCGCTGGGCGGTTTGGCGTCGTCGACGCTGTGGGTGGCGTGGGGGGAGCTGTTCTGCGAAATAGGCCAAGAGGACGCCGAATCGTGCATACCGGCTTCTTTGGCGGTGTTCGTGGCAGCGGCTTTGTTGACGTACGTGCTTCCATGGCCTTCATCCGGCATTCTGGCCGCCCTGTACCCGCTGGTTTCGTGCGTTATGCTGCTTCTCGGAAAGAACGTACAAGCGCCCGACTTCGTGTTCCCTTCAGCCGAAGAGCCTTTCAAACAGGTGCTGCCGTCCCTTGCGAAACTTGCCCTCTGCTCCATGACGTGCAGCATCGCAACCGGGTTCGTGGTGACCAGCTTTGCTCCGCGCGATTTGTTTTTTTTCGGCGACGACATGATCGTGGCGTACGCGTTCGGCGGCGTGATTGCGGGATGCGTCGCCGCGTTCGCCATAGCGCACGCAAGCCGGTTGAACTTCTCGTTTCTCTACGAATTGGTCATCCCGCTCATCGTGTTCTCGCTTTCTCTTCGCTCGTTGGACGCTGCGCTCTGCAATACGATTGCCTTCGTGCTGGCGTGCACGGCAACGCTGTACGTGGAAGTGCTGTTCTTCGCCATATTCGCTCGCATAACCGCCAAGGGTCTCTGCTTGCCCAGCGAGACGTTCGGCATTTTTCGATCAGTGACGCAGTTGGGGTTCTTGCTGGGGGGCTTGTTGGGATCGTTCGCCCCCTCGTTCGATGTGCAGGCCACGTGTCTCTTTCTCATTTGCGTATGCGTCGTCATGCTTCCGCTGTTCGTGCATTTGCAGAAGCGGTTTGACGAGCCTGTCGCCGAGGTCCCGGCGTTGCACGACGAGCCGCTGGAGCAGGGCGTCGATGCTATCGCTCGCGTTTCGGACGACTTCAAGCTGTCGGCGCGCGAAACGGAAGTGCTGGGCTACTTGGGAAAAGGCCGATCGGTGCCCTATATGCGCGAAACCATGACCATCTCCAAGAGCACGATCGAAACCCATATCAAGCATATCTATGCAAAGACCGACGTGCATTCAAAGCAGGAGTTGATCGATCTTATCGAGTCCTATCGGGCGGATGCCGACCTCAGATGATCGCTCGTCTCCCGTCCTCGTTCTTGCGGCGCTTCCGGAATTCGGGGCCATCATTGCTATACTGTTCCCCATGAAGAAGATCAGACTTGATACGCTGCTGGTTGAGCAGGGGTACTTCGCGGATGCCGACGCGGCGCTGCGTGCCGTGCTGGCTCACGAGGTGAAGGTGGACGACGTGTACGCCGCGAGCGCGGCGCTCAAGGTGGCGCCCGACGCGGAGGTCGTGGTGAAGAACCGCAAGCGCTTCGTGTCGCGCGGCGGCCACAAGCTGCAGGGCGCGCTCGACGCGTTCGGGCAGCGTGTCGAGGGCCTGCGCTGCCTGGACATCGGCTCGTCTACCGGCGGTTTCAGCGATTGCCTGCTGCAGGCCGGCGCGGCCAGCGTGGCGTGCGTCGACGTGAACTACGGGCAGCTCGCGTGGAAGCTGCGGCAGGATCCGCGCGTGGCGGTGTTCGAGCGCGTGAACATCAAGCTGGCCGACCCGGCTGAGCTGGGCGCGCCCTTCGACGTGCTCGTGGCCGACCTCAGCTTCATCGGCCTCGCGGCGCTCGCGCCCACGTTCGCGCGCTTCTCGCAGCCGGGCACCGTGTTCATCGGTTTGGTGAAGCCGCAGTTCGAGTCGCGGCCCGACGAGACGGAGCACGGCGTGGTGCGCGACGAGGCCGTGCGGCGACGCACGGTGGACGAGGTGCGCGCGGCGCTGGTCGATGAGGGGTTCGCGGTGACGGGCGTGGTGGAATCGCCCATCACGGGACCCGAGGGCAACGTGGAATACCTCGTGCGCGCGGTGTACGGAGAGTAGGACGCTATGGACATGCTGTATTCGCTGTGTTGCGCGCTTTCGCTCGGCGTGGTGGTGGGATTTTTCGGCGGTGCTTTCAAGATGCGCACGCAGGCGCGCCAAGCGGGAGGGCTTCGCTATAGCGAAGAGCGGGTGCGAAAGGCGACGGCGTTCAGGAAACGCGTGTCCACAGTTCTCGAATTCATAACCATGCTGATGTTGGCGCTCGGATTGATCTGGTGTGTGTATTATCTCATTCTAGGTGCGGTCGATTCGAGCCAGGCTGAGTATGCGACGGCGATGTCGCAGCTTATCGTGTCGGTTCTCACAATCGTATCTATCATCTTCGCGTTCTTCGAGTTCGTGCGCGCCGCGTCGCGACGCGAGGCCGAAGAAGCGCACGCCATTCGAAAGGATGATGATCATGAGCGTGATCGGTAATATACTGTGGTTCATCTTCGCTGGGTTTTGGCAGGGCGTGAGCTGGTGCCTCGTCGGGCTGCTGTGGTGCATCACCATCGTGGGCATCCCGGTGGGCACCCAGTGCTTCAAGATGGCGGGGCTCGCGTTCTTCCCGTTCGGCAAGGAAGTCGAATACGGTGGCGGCGCGGGATCGGCCGTCCTCAACGTGCTGTGGTTCATCTTCGGCGGCGTGTTCTTGGCGCTTGAGGCGCTGATCAACGGCGTGCTGCTGTGCATCACCGTCGTCGGCATCCCCTTCGGTCTGCAGTGCTTCAAGCAGGCGAAGCTGGCGCTGCTGCCCTTCGGCGCGGTGGTGCGCGGGAAGTAGGGAATTACCGGCGAGGCTTCTCCACCGAGTCGAAGAATTCTTCGCGGCTGTGCATATCGAGTTTTGCGTAGATGCGGCTCACATGGGTGCGTACGGTTCCCGGTGCAATGAATAGCTCGCTTGCGATATCAGCATTCGATTTGCCTTCCGCCCCGAGAAACGCAATGCTCTCTTCGCGGGTGCTGAGGACCTAGTTTCCATCGGCGACGGTCCTTACTATGCGTTCCAGTTGACGGCTTCCGTCTTCAATGCTGGCGGGGGTCCTGAACGCAATGCCGAGCGCTGGCATCGGCATCGCAGTAGAGCAACGCCTGGCCGAGGCGGGGGTCGAGATCAAGACTCGCGATAAAGAGACGGCGACGCTGCAATAATCGAGAACACTTCGGTGCCTGCGATCCTTCCCTCTCCGGACGCGGGCGCACGTTCATTGAGAAAGCCCGGGCTTGTCCGGGCTTTCTCGCGCCATGTTTCCACCCGCTTCGTCAGGGCGGGCGCGCGAAAGTCACTGCTGAACGGGTGGCGGTTCCACCCGCAACGGGGGGACTGCCGCGAATGCGTCGAGCCTACTATCGAAAGCGCAAGGGCGGCATGAGCCGTGCAGATCGAAGGAGGAACGATGGAACAGTTCAGCAGGCGGAGTTTTTTGAAAGGCGCAGGGCTGGCGGCAGTGGGAACCGCTGCGGTCGGGCTGGTCGGATGCGGGTCGGCATCGCAAGATCAGAAAGCGTGGTGGATGCCCGAGGCGTGGGACGAGGAAACCGACGTCGTCGTGGTGGGGTACGGCGCGGCCGGCGTGGCCGCCACCATCACCGGCCTGGACGCCGGCCTGGGCGTGATCACGCTGGAGAAGTCGAGCGAGCCCGACGGCGGCAACCTGGGATGCGCGACGGGCTGCATCCAAACCTGCATGAAGCCCGACGATGCCGACGGCATGGTGGAGATGCTACGGCATTTCAACCAGGGGTCGGTGAGCAAGGAGGACGGCGACGTGCTGTATCCCGCCATCGTCGAGCAGGAGATCGAGACGGGCGTGTGGTTGGACTCCCTCGAGGATCTCGAGATCTACTGGGTTTGGCGCGATTACGGCGATCCCTCGCGCATGACCGGCGAAGTGGCCTGGTCCGAACGCGGCGACGCGGGCGGTTCTGAGCTGTTCGGGAACTTCCACGAAATCGCGGTCGACAAAGGGGCCGATATCCGGCTCGCCACGCCGGCGAAACGCCTCGTGCAGAATCCCGAGACGAAGGAAATCCTCGGCGTCGTTGCCGAAGGCTCCGGCGGTGACATCGCCATCAAGGCTAAAAAAGGCGTCATCATGGCGTGCGGCGGCTTCGAGGGCAATCCCATGATGCAACAGTGGTACACCGGCTGGGGTATCCATATGTTCCCGTGGGGCACGCCGCACAACACGGGGGACGGCCACCGCATGTGTGTGGAAGCGGGGGCGCAACTGTGGCACATGGACTGCTCCGAAATAGGATCGCCGTGCTACCGTCTGCCATCCGAGCAGGTAGGGTGCTCGGTGAGCATGCAGTCGGCGGGACATTTCCCCGACGCCTCGTCGTGGTTCTTCGTCAACTACAAGGGCGAGCGTTTCGTGAACGAGACGAAGAATCTATCGCACTCGCCGCAGCACACGCGCAAGCGCACGGTGTGGTACGACATGGACACCGACACGTACGAATTCTCCAACCTGCCGTACTGGATGGTGTTCGACCAGGCGACGTTTGACGCCGCACCGCTGTACATCCAGTCGACGAAGCCGAAGTCGCTCGTGTCGTACGCGGGCGTTCACCAGCTGCTCGGCCAGGAATGGACGAACGCCTGGGCGCTCGAGCAGGGGTGGATCGTGAAAGCCGACACCATCGAAGAGCTCGCTGCGGCGATGGTGGGTACGTCTCCTTCGGGCACGAAGTGCGAAGGCGTCGACGCCGCGGCGCTGGCGGCGACGGTGGAGCGTTGGAACGCCCTATGCGAGACAGGCGCCGATTCCGATTTCAAACGCGATCCCGAGACGATGGCGGCGTTCGACGACGGGCCGTTCTACGCCATCGAGATGGGCATGGGCATGATCAACACCCAGGGCGGTCCCAAGCATAACGAGCACAACCAGACGCTCGACACGAATGACGAGGTGATTCCCCGCCTGTACAACGTGGGCGAGTTCGGATCGCTGAACGGCGGCAACTACAACCTGGGAAACATTGCTGAAGCGCTGACCACAGGCCATTTCGCCATGCTGCATGCAGGCGATCTCGAGCCGTGGGATGCGAGCGACGGAAAGTAGGAGCGCTCATGAACGTATCCGCGAAGAAAGGCATGCGCGCGTTGGTGCCGGCGGCGATCTTGCTCGCGCTGTGCGCGTCGCTTGCCGGGTGCGGCGGCACGCCGCAGCAAGCGGGCGGCGAGGCGGGCAAGGCGGGCGATACGGCCAAGGCGGCGGCGAGCGACGCCCCGTTCTCCTGGTCGGCCGATGCCGATTGCGGTCTGTGCCATGCGACGCAGTCGTCGTCGCTGACGGACTCGTCGTGCCAGGTTTCGACCAGCCATGCCAACCTGCAATGCGTGCAATGCCACACCGATGAAAACGGCCTTGCCGCGGCCCATGACGGCGTCACGCTGGCCGATACGAAGGGGGCGAAGAAGCTGTCGAAGACCTCGGTCGAGCAGGATGCGTGCGTGAGCTGCCACGCCGACGCGGGTGCACCGGGGGCCGCCGCGTCCTCGACGGCGCTCACCGACGACCAAGGCACGACAGTGAACCCGCACGATCTGCCGCAGAGCGCAAGTCACGACACGTTGACCTGTGGAAGCTGCCATACGATGCACGATGAGAAACCGCTTGAAGAGACGGCGGCCGCAGCGTGCACGCAGTGCCACCATCAGAACGTGTACGAGTGCTACACCTGCCACGAGTAAGCGAGCCTCGCTGAACGATCCCGCGTGCCCGCCGCTCTCCCTCCCGGCGGCGCGGTACGGCCTGACGGCCAAGATCGCCTCTCCCTCGGCGATCTTGGCCGTCCGCATGCGCTATCGGCGCTCGTTCACCAGGCGGATGAGCTCCTCCTTGCTGTGCACGTCGAGCTTTGCGTACAGCTGCTTCGTGTACCAACGTACGGTGTTCTCCGACAGGACGAGAATGTCGGCGATTCCCTTCTTCGTGTGTCCGCGGTAGAGCAGCTGCATGATCTCGCTTTCGCGATCGGACAGAGAGAATTCATGCTTCACCTGGCCCCATCCCTTGTCGGGGTCGTCCACGGGATACGAGGGTGCAGGCTGCTCGTCGTGCAGGTTCTGGGCGGTCATGAAAAAACAGCTGGCCAGGAACACGAATACGCAGATGGCCGTTGCTTGCACGATGTGCTCCTCGATGGGGAGCGTCCCGTAGGCGCTCGCGAGGGCGCTGTACGCTGCGATGCCGCCGGCGACGGATGCTTCGTACAGTCCGCGACCGATGCCGAACACGAAGCAGGGGTGCTGCGCGCTTCGCTGGGCGAGCTTGATCAGCACGAGGTACAACAGCACGAGCACGAGGTTGCGCGCCAGGGAAAGCGAGATGTAGGCGATGGCGGACGAGGCGCCGGCTACGAACCAGAGCATGAGCAGCAGGAACGTCAGCGCCAGCAGCATCGAGTTGGCCAGCGCCTTCGCCCGTGCGTTGTCCTCTCGGGCGACAAGCCACATGAAGAGGAGGAAAGGCAGCAGGGCGCGCAGCGCATAATTGGCGAAGGCGATCGCGTGCTCGTGCGACGAGCTGGGAATGGCTCCCTGCAGAATGCTGAATATGATGCCGTTGCCGAAAATCACGGCGTACACGATGACCTGGACGACGAGGAAAAGGGAGGACGATCGGCGCGGCTGCTTGCGAAGCGTGGTAACACCCGGTCGATTGACCAGGAGGTTCGACGTCCCATCCCAAGCGCGGCGCGCGCAGATGATGGAGCCGAACGGCAGGACGCAGGCGACGGCGAGGACGGGAGCGGTGCCGGTCAGGGAGAAGATGCTCATGACGAGGCAGATGAGGGCTCCGAACGAGAACCCCAGCAAAATGAATCCGCAGGCGTCTTTGGTTTTCATGCTGCTGTAGATGAGGAACCACGACGAGAAGCAGAAGGCGATGCCGAGCCCGCTTATTGCTCCCGCAGCGACTTGGGCGAAAACGGGCAGCGTCACCGAAGCGATGCCGAGCAGCGGCGTGACGCAGAGGGCGATGGCGCTGAGCGGATGGAAGAGAACGTGCGGGTCGCGTTCGGCACCGGGTCGAAACAGCAGGGCTATGGCGAGCAGGGCCGCCAGCATGCCCAGATGGAAGGCGAGTTGAAAGGCCAGCTTGTCGAACACCACGCGTTGGCTCACCACGAACATCCAGGCTTGCGGGAAGCAGAGGCCCAAGAACAGCGCATTGCGTTTCGGTCGGTAGACGCTCGTCAGCTGGTCGATCATCGATATTCCCTCCTGCTTGAAGGGGCGCCGCGCGCTTCGCATTTCTCCCCCGCGCCGCGCCCTCGTTTCGAGCTTATCAGGTGTACTCGATCCGAACAAGGATGATGCGATGACGTAAGTTTTTTAGAATTATGTCTATGAACTGGGAATACTGTACATTGTTTTATCGCGCTCGCAAAGTCCACCCCGATCGGGTGGGTCGCTGGCGAACGCGGTTTCGGCATGCCTTGAGATCCGCTGCTCTCCATGCTATCATATGTTGTACGTACAACATAGGAGGTGCAGCATGGCTGATGCGATGGTGACGGCGCGCATGTCGGCGGAGAAGAAAGAGGCGGGCAACCGCATGCTCGAGCAGTTGGGCACGAACGCCTCGCAAGCGGTGAATCGCCTGTACGACTACGTGCTGGAGAAGAAGCAGCTGCCGTTTCCCGAGCAGCAGGGGCGACGGAAGTACACGCAGGAAGAAATCGCGCAGGCGATCGCCTGGGTGGACAGTATTAAGATGCCCGATGTTTCCGGTCGTTTCGACAATATGACGCTGAAAGAAGTGAAACGGGAGCGCCTTATCGCTCGGGGTCTTATGGATCCCGGTGATGGTCAATGAAGCTTATCGTTGATACGAACATCATCATCGATCATGTGAAGGATCGCGGTCCTTTCGGAAGCTCTGCGCGGAAGCTCATGATGTTGGGATTTCTTCATGAGTTAGAGCTTTGGATGAGTTCTTCCCAGATTGCTGACGCATTTTATCTTCTGTCTGATGGAGGAAAGCCTTCGCTTGCAAGCAAAGTGAAGAGCAGTCTCAAAGGAGTGCGCGCTGCTGTACGCGTTTGTTCTTTCAGCGAGGCAGATGTCGACGCAGCGCTCGATTCCACGTGGGTCGACTTCGAGGATGCCTGCGTGTACCAGTGCGCGCTCAGGTTGAAGGCCGACGCCATTATCACGCGCAACCAGAAAGATTTCGAGAAGTCGTCCATCAAGGTGTTCGATTGCGACGAGCTGTTCGCCTACCTGGCCGAGGAGAAGGGCCTCACCTACGAGGAAATACCGTGGTAACGAGAAGGCGGCCCCGCAGGGCCGCCTTCGAGCGCGTTTTTGTTGTTCTGCTAGTTCTTCAGGGAGTTCAGGGGGGCGGGCATGCGGCCGCCGCGGTGGGCGAACGTGGTGCCAGCGTGGCTGTTCACGGGCATGACCGGGGCGTAACCCAGCAGGCCGCCGAAGTCGAGCTGGTCGCCCACCGTCTTGCCGATGGCGGGGATGAGGCGGACCGCGGTGGTCTTCGAGTTGATCATGCCGATGGCGCATTCGTCGGCGATGATGCCGAAGATGGTCTCGACGGACGTGTCACCGGGGACGGCGATCATGTCGAGGCCCACGGAGCACACGCAGGTCATGGCCTCAAGCTTCTCGAGCGACAGCGCGCCGTCCTCGGCCGCGCGAATCATGCCGGCGTCCTCGGACACGGGGATGAACGCGCCGGACAGGCCGCCGACGGACGAGGACGCCATGACGCCGCCCTTCTTCACCGCGTCGTTGAGCATGGCGAGCGCGGCCGTGGTGCCGGGGCCGCCGCACTGGCCCACGCCGATGGCCTCGAGGATCTCGGCTACCGAGTCGCCCTCGGCCGGGGTGGGCGCCAGCGATAGGTCGAGGATGCCCTGCTGCACGCCGAGGCGCTTGGACGCCTCGCGCGCCATGAGTTCGCCGGCGCGCGTGATCTTGAACGCGGTGGCCTTGATGGCCTCGGCCACCGACGTGATATCGGCGTCGTCGGCCAAGTCGGCCAGCACGGCGCGCACGACGCCGGGACCCGACACGCCCACGTTCACCACTTCGTCGGCCTCGCCCGAGCCGTGGAACGCGCCGGCCATGAAGGGGTTGTCCTCCACGGCGTTGCAGAACACGACGAGCTTGCCCGCGCCGATGCACTGACGGTCAGCCGTGGCCTCGGCGGTGGCCTTGATGATGCCGGCCATCTTGAGCACGGCGTCCATGTTGATGCCCGCGCGCGTAGAGCCCACGTTCACCGACGAGCACACGTTGTCGGTGACGGACAGCGCGTGGGGGATGGACTCCATCAGCTTGTTGTCGGCCTTCGAAGCGCCTTTGTGCACGAGCGCGCTGAAGCCGCCCACGAAGTCGACGCCCACTTCTTTTCCGGCCTTGTCCATGGCTACGGCGATGGGGGTGAGGTCGGTCGCGTTCGTGGCGGCGCAGATCTCGGCGATGGGCGTGACGGAGATGCGCTTGTTCACGATGGGGATGCCGTACTCGCGCTCGAGCTGCTCGGCCGTGGGCACGAGGCGCTCGGCGGCGGTGGTCATGCGGTCGTACACCTTGCGCGCCATGACGTCGATGTCGGCGTCCGTGCAACCTCGCAGGTTCAGCCCCAGCGTGATCGTGCGGATGTCGAGGTGCTGCTTGCTCACCATGGCAAGCGTCTCGGCGATTTCAGCAGGCGTGATCTGCATGATGCCCCGTCTTTCTCTCAAGCGTTGTGTGATCGTGCGGAACAGCATAGCAAACCCCGTGGTCGGCGGCGTCGCGGTTCGCTCGATTTCGACGTTTCTTCTCAAGGGCAGCCGGAAGAAGGGAGCAGATATTCTGCCCCCCGTTCGACGCATGACCGAGCGCGACGCGGCTCCGGCATGCCCTTCGGCGCGCGGTTTTCCCCATTATGTTGCGGTTGAGGCCTCCTGCGCTCCACGTTCCGTGCCGAACGCACGCGTTTCCCCAGTTCGGCCTCTGCCGCATAGCCCTGCATGCCTCCGGGTGCCGCGAATTCGCAACATAAAGGCGGAAACCGTGCATCCGGGCGAAGCCCGGCAAGGATCATGCGCCGAACGGGAATTCCGTACAGATGTTTCACGTGAAACATCGGCGTGACCGAGGGGTGCGTGGATTGCGCGCGGCACGCGGCCGCCCGAGTGAGCGGTGGGCTAGGTGAGCCGAGTGCTGACCTCGCCGTAGGGGAGTTCGCAGCGGGTTTTGTCGGGCAGCTCGATGACCAGCTTGAAGTCGGACGTGAGGTCGACGGCTCGAGCGCGCACGCGCGAGGATCCCCTGGTTACGACCAGCGGCTGGCCCAGCAGGAAGCAGCGGCGTCGGTACTCGTCGTAGAACGAGGCGTCACCCACGTGCTGATACAGGCTCCAGAAGCGCGTGAGGATGGCGGCGGCCAGCTCGCAGCGAACGGCACCCGTGCGGTCGTCGAGCACGGCGCCCGCCACGTCGGCGATGTCGCGGGGGAAGCCGTCGGTGGGCGGCTTCACGTTCACGCCGATGCCGAGCACCGCATGCTCGAAACGCCCTGACTCCATGTCGACTATGCCCTCGGTGAGGATGCCCGCCACCTTCCGATCGTCGCAGTAGATGTCGTTCACCCACTTGATGAGGGCTTTCTTGCCGGTCACCCGCTCGATGGCCTGCGCGCCCGCCACGGCGGCGGCGCAGGTGAGGAACTGGCCGCGGTCGGCGGCCAGCGCAGGCCGCAGCACGATGCTGAGGTACAGGCCCGAGGATGCGGGGGAGAAGAACGTCTTGCCGGGACGCCCCTTGCCGGCGGTCTGCTCCTCGGCGACGATGACGGTCCCCTCGGGCGCGCCCTCGGCAGCGCGACGGCGCGCTTCGGAGTTGGTGGAGTCCACGCGCTTGCGTACGACGATGGCGAAGGGGTGGTCGGGCGGCAGGAATCGCTCGATGCCCTGCGGCGACAGCAGGTCGTTCTCCTGCGACAGTGCGTAGCCCCTGTTCGTCACGGCGTCGATGGCGTACCCCTCGGCGCGCAGCGCTTCGACCGCCTTCCACACCGCGTTGCGGCTCACGCCGATGGCCTGCGCCATCGCGGCGCCCGACACGTAGCGCTCGCGGTTGTCCTCCAGCAGGCGCAGCAGTTGTTCCTTGGTTCCCATGGGTGCATGGTAGGAGAGGGATCGGATCGTGTCAACGCGATTGGAGAATGAGGGTGACAATGGACGGTGGGAGCGCGAAGGGCACGCGGCGGCGATCGGCGTGCGGAGGCGCGAGAAAGCGAACGAATGTTTCACGTGAAACATCCGGAACGCCGCCGCGCGGCGATGCGCACGCAGCGCGCCGTGGACGAGGCGCGCCCGCGGGAGGCGTACGAGACGCGTACCGCGGGGCACGCAGGCGGGGCGCGTCCCGCTGGAGGCGCAGGCAAGGTGCGTCCGCGGGAGGCGGACGAGCCGCGCGGCCGAAGGAACGTACGGTCGAAAGGCGGGAGGCGCAGCACGTCGCGGAAAGGGCGCGGAAGGGGCGCCGTGCCGCACGACGTGCCGCACGTCGTGCGGCGCTCCTCGTCCAAACGCGGGGTTCTCCCGCGTTGCTTCTCCCGTCGCGAACGGCTATAATGAGCGATAATGAACAAGTTGTTCATTATTGATCCAACTGTTCAATTAGAGGTGATCATGACCACGACAACCGTTTCGCCCGCTCCCGTCGCTGTCGCGGCGGCGCGAAGCACGGCTGCCCCGCAGGATCGCCGCATCACGCGATCGAAGCGCGCGCTGCGCGACGCGCTCATCGAGCTCATGGAGGAGCGCAGCTTCGACGGCTTCTCGGTGAACGATCTGTGCGAGCGCGCCGACCTCAACCGCGGCACGTTCTACAACCATTTCCGCGACAAAGACGATCTGCTGGCCCAGCTGGAAGCCGAGGTCATGGACGACCTCGATCGCTTTCAGGCGCAGATGCAGAGCCTCACCGTGCGCTCGCTTCTGGGCTACCGGGCGCGCAAGCAGCCGTTGCCGCTGCTCGTGGAGCTGTTCGACTATTTGCGCGAGCAGGGCGCGTTCCTCCATGCGGCGCTCGGCCCGGGCGGCGACGTGGGCTTCGGCCCGCGCCTGCGCGACTCCGTGTGCACCAACCTCGTCCAATCCATCCTGCACGAGCGTTACCGCAACGACCCGTCGCCGTTCGTCGGCTACTACGTCGCGTTCTTCGCATCCGCGTACCTCGGCGTCATCACGCGCTGGATCGAAACGGGCATGCAGGAAAGCTCGGAGGAGATGGCGCTGATCGCCATGAGGCTGTTCTTCATCAAACCGGGCGAATCGATCAAGCTGTAAGGCAAGGGAGCTATGGAAGAGAACAACAACCTGCATATCGGCATCGACGTGGGTTCCACCACGGTCAAGCTGGCTATCCTCGACGAGGCCAACGAGGTGAAATTCTCGGTGTACCGTCGCCACCACGCCGACGTGCGCGCCACCATCGTGGAGGTGCTGTCCGAAGCGGCGGCCGATTTCGGCACCGAGCGCATGACCATCGCCATCACGGGCTCGGGCGGCCTGCTGCTTGCGCAGTGGCTGGGCATCGAGTTCGTGCAGGAGGTCATCGCCTCGAAGATGGCGGTGGAAACCTTCATCCCCGCCACCGACGTAGCCATCGAGCTGGGCGGCGAGGACGCGAAGATCATCTACTTCGACCAGGGCATCGAGCAGCGCATGAACGGCACGTGCGCCGGCGGCACGGGCGCCTTCATCGACCAGATGGCCGCGCTCTTGAACACCGACGCGGGCGGCTTGAACGTGCTGGCGCAGGGCGCGACCACGTTGTATCCCATCGCCAGCCGTTGCGGCGTGTTCGCGAAGACCGACGTGCAACCGCTCATCAACGAGGGCGCGCGCAAGGAGGACATCGCCGCGTCCATCTTCCAATCGGTGGTGACGCAGACCATCAGCGGCCTGGCGTGCGGCCGGCCCATCCGCGGCCACGTGGCCTTCCTCGGCGGCCCGCTGCAGTACCTCCCCGAGCTGCGCAAGCGCTTCTACGAGACGCTCGAGCTGGACGACGAGCACATCATCGTGCCCGACAACGCCCACCTGTTCGTGGCCGGCGGCTGCGCCATCGCGGGCGCGGCCAGCGAGACGGTGAAGGCCGAGCTTTTGGACGACGTGCTCGATCGCCTGAAGAACCTCGGCGACATCCAGGGCTCCGAAGTGGTGCGCCTGCCCCCGCTGTTCGCCAGCGAGGACGAGTACGCCCAGTTCAAGAACCGTCATGACGGCGAATGCGTGCGTCGCGGCAACCTCATGGACTACGAGGGCACGGCCTACCTCGGCATCGACGCCGGCTCCACCACGTTCAAGGCCGCGCTCATCGGCGAGGACGGCGCGCTTTTGTGGTCGCACTACGCCAGCAACAAGGGCGACGTGCTGGGTTGCGCCCGCACGGCGCTTTCCAACCTGTACAACGAGATGCCGGTGGACGCCGACACGGGCGAGCCGCTCGTGCGCATCGGTCACGCCACGGTGACGGGCTACGGCGAGCACCTGCTGCTGGAGGCGCTGCGCGTTGACTCCGGCGAGATCGAGACGGTGGCGCATCTGCGCGGCGCGCAGGAGATGCTGCCGGGCGTCGAGTTCATCCTCGACATCGGCGGCCAGGACATGAAGTGCCTGCGCGTCAAGGACGGCGTCATCGACCACATCATGCTCAACGAGGCGTGCAGTTCGGGCTGCGGCAGCTTCATCGAGAGCTTCGCCACGGGCCTCAACCTTGACGTGGCCGAGTTCGCGGATACCGCCGTGCGCGCCGAGCGCCCCGTCGACCTGGGCAGCCGCTGCACCGTGTTCATGAACAGCCGCGTGAAGCAGGCGCAGAAGGAAGGCGCCACCGTGGGCGACATCGCCGCGGGCCTTGCCATCTCCGTCATCAAGAACGCGCTGTTCAAGGTCATCAAGATCCGCGACCCGCACGACGTGGGCACGAAGGTCATCGTGCAGGGCGGCACGTTCCTGAACGACGCCGTGCTGCGCGCGTTCGAGCAGCTGTCCGAGGTCCAGGCCGTGCGCCCCGACATCGCCGGCAACATGGGCGCGTTCGGCGCCGCGCTGCTCGCGCGCGACCGCTACCACTCCGCCGTGGCGCTCGAGGCGCGCAAGGCCGAGGCGGGAGCGGCGTGGAGCTCCGAGAACGACGAGCTGGCCGCGCCCGTCGCCGTGTGCTCGACCCTGCTCACGCTCGAGCAGCTGGCGGAGCTGTCGCCCACGCACAAGACCGTGCGCTGCAAGGCGTGCTCGAACCACTGCCTGCTCACCGTCAACGACTTCGGCGTGGACGAGACCACGGGCAAGCACCGCCGCTTCATCACGGGCAACCGCTGCGAGAAGGGCGCGGGCACGCTCGACGAGAGCAAGAACGTGCCGAACCTCTACGAATACAAGAGCAGCCGCCTGTTCGACTACGAGCCCCTCGCGCCCGAGAACGCCCCGCGCGGCAGCGTGGGCATCCCGCGCGCGCTCAACCAGTACGAGAACTACCCGTTCTGGTTCACGTTCTTCACGAAGCTCGGCTGGCGCGTGGTGCTGTCCGACCCGTCCACGAAGAAGACCTACGAGGCGGGCATCGAGTCCATGCCGTCCGAATCGGTGTGCTATCCGGCGAAGCTCAGCCACGGCCACATCATGAACCTGCTGGACAAGGCCCCCGACTTCATCTGGTTCCCGTGCAGCAAGTGGGAGCGCCAGGAGGACGAGGGCGCGGGCAACCACTTCAACTGCCCCATCGTGGCCAGCTACCCCGAGGCGCTGCGCCTCAACATCGACGAGCTGCGCACGTCCGACGTGAAGCTGCTCACCCCGTGGCTGCCCTACGACCAGAAGGAGCACCTCAAGAAGCGCCTGTTCGTGGAGCTGGTCGAGGCGCACCCCGAGCTCATGGGCTCGGCCGCAGCTCCCACGCAGGCCGAGGTGGACGCTGCCGTGGAAGCCGCATGGGCCGAGGACGAGGCCTTCAAGCGCGACATCCGCGCGAAGGGCGAGGAGACGCTCGCCTGGATGGAGGCCACGGGCACGCACGGCATCGTGCTGGCGGGCCGCCCCTACCATAACGACCCGGAGATCAACCACGCCATCCCCGAGCTCTTGACCAGCTTCGGCCTGGCCGTGCTCACCGAGGACTCCATCGCGCACCTCGGCACGCTCGAGCGCCCCATCCGCCTCGTGGACCAGTGGATGTACCACACCCGCCTGTACGCGGCGGCGAAGGTGGCCACCGAGCGAGCCGACCTCGACCTCATCCAGCTCAACAGCTTCGGCTGCGGCCTCGATGCGCTGACCACCGACCAGGTGCAGGAGATCCTCGAGGCGGCGGGCAAGGTGTACACCGTGCTCAAGATCGACGAGGTGTCGAACCTGGGCGCGGCGCGCATCCGCGTGCGCTCGCTGCTGGCGGCGCTCAAGGACCAGGCCGACGAGAAGGCCGACGCCGAGCGCATGCCGCGCGGCTGCCCCGCCGTCAGCTTCGACCCCGACACGTTCGAGGCCACGCCCGAAGCGGCCATCGACGCGAAGACGGGCCAGACGGAAGCCGCCATCGCGGCGAAGCTGACCGGCGCCACCCCCGAGACGTTCACCCAGAAGGCCGCGCCCGAGGTTGCCGAGCGCTTCCGCCAGCGCGAAGGCGCCACCACCGAGTTCCCGCGCGCGGTGTTTACGCAGGAGATGAAGGACGAAGGCTACACGATCCTCTGCCCGCAGATGGCACCCATCCACTTCGACCTGCTCGTGGACATCTTCAAGCGCAACGGCTACAACTTCGAGCTGCTGCCGTCGGTGGACCACGGCGCGGTGGACGCGGGCCTCAAGTACGTGAACAACGACATCTGCTACCCGTCCATCCTGGTCACCGGCCAAATCATGGAGGCGGTCATGTCGGGTCGCTACGACACCGACAAGCTGGCCGTCATCATCACGCAGACGGGCGGCGGCTGCCGCGCCACGAACTACATCTCGCTCATCCGCAAGGCGCTGGCGGCCGTGGGCCTGCCGCACATACCCGTGATCGCCCTGTCGTTCAAGGACCTCGGAGAGGAGAACCCGGGCTTCAAGGTGACGCCCGCCATGCTGCTGCAGGCAGCCTACGCCATCTTCTACGGCGACCTGCTCATGATGGCGCTGTACCGCACGCGTCCCTACGAGGTGGAGGCGGGCAGCGCGAACCGCCTGTTCGACCACTGGATGGCCACGTGCAAGGCGCAGCTGCGCCGAGGGCTCAAGCGCCGCGAGTTCAAGGACACGGTGCGTCGCATCGTGGAGGACTTCGACACGCTGCCGCTGACCGGCGAGGGCACGAAGCCGCGCGTGGGCGTGGTGGGCGAGATCCTCGTGAAGTTCCACCCGACGGCGAACAACCAGATCGTCGACGTCATCGAGCGCGAGGGCTGCGAGGCCGTGGTTCCGGGCCTGGCCGAGTTCTTCCTGTTCGGCATCGCGGGCGGCATCTTCCAGAAGGATCCGCTCGGGCGCTCGGCGAAGGGTGCGGTGGGTTCGCGCATCGGCCTGTGGGCCATTGCGAAGATGCGCGCTCCCGTCACGAAGGCGCTCGAGGCTTCGAGCCGCTTCGAGCCGCCTGCCGACATCTACGAGCTGGCCGAGTACGCCAGCGAGATCCTGTCGCTGTGCAACTCGATGGGCGAGGGATGGCTGCTGACGGCCGAGATGGTGGAGCTCATCCGCAC
The DNA here is from genome assembly GCF_900184265.1 of Eggerthella timonensis. Classification (NCBI taxonomy): domain Bacteria; kingdom Bacillati; phylum Actinomycetota; class Coriobacteriia; order Eggerthellales; family Eggerthellaceae; genus Eggerthella; species Eggerthella timonensis. Next base: position 3,783,188 of record NZ_FXXA01000002.1, on the reverse strand, counting down.
CGGCGCGCCGAACGTGGTGTGCACCCAGCCGTTCGCGTGCCTGCCGAACCACGTGGTGGGCAAGGCCGTCATCAAGGAGCTGCGCCGCCGCTACCCCGACAGCAACATCGTGGCGGTGGACTACGACCCCGGCGCGTCCGAGGTGAACCAGCTCAACCGCATCAAGCTGATGATCTCGGTGGCGAAGGCGAACCTGGCCGACAAGGAGGCCGAGGCGAAGAAGACGCGCGATCGGTTCGTGAACGCCAAGCGCCCCCAAGCCACGCAAGAGGATGCCGGCGAGCTTGAGATAGAGACGAAGCGCGCGTAAGGGGCGCCTGCGCCCGGAACCGCCGATACGAGGAGGTCCAAGATGCTGAAACGGATGGTCGGGATCGTCGTCGTCGCTGCACTCGGCGCGGCGTTGACCGGGTGCGCGTCAAGCGTTGAACCGCAAAATCCTCCGAGCGATGGCGCCCTTGTCGAGCAGCCCGCCAAAAGCGAGCAGCCCGCCGGGGGCGCCGCTCCGACCGAGCCTGAGCCGCTTCGCGCGGGAAAAGGCGAGATCACCGTGCTCGTGCTGAACGCAAGCGGCGAGGAGGGGGCCGCGCGCGAGGCCGCCGATGACATAGAGGCGCTCGGGTTCGAGCATGTCACGGTCGACAACGCCACGTATCACCAGAAGGGCAATCGGGTGTCGTACCACCACGAAGAGCATCGCGCAGAGGTGGATGAGGTCGCGGCGCTGTTCGACTCGCTCCCGCCCTTCGACCCCTATTGCTACGAAGACGCTTGGACTGGCGGCTGGAGCATGGACTACGATATCCTCGTCATGCTGGGCGAAGGCGGCGTGATGTACCCAGAACCCGTTTAGCGTACGAATGTTTCACGTGAAACACCGCCCTCGTCGAAGTTCTCGCCGAGGCGCCGGGCGGGCGCGTCTTGGAAATCGAGCACGCGAAAACCTCGAATAGCCCCCTTTTCCAACAGCAGATCCACGTCGCTCGACTCGCTCGCTTCGCCGTGTGCGTACGAGCCGAAGAGGGAGACTTTCTCTGCGCCGTATTCTTCTGCAAGGGAAACCACGTGGTATCGGATGTCTTCCATGCTCAGCTTGGGCTCGGCGGCAAGGTGCTCTTCGATGATGCGCTCGATCAAACGAGACCGATTCGTGACCTCGCGACCGGTCAAACCCTTCGCACGATCTTCGGCGGCGCACCGTTCGACTGCCGCATCGAGCTTCGCCAACGTTCTGTCTTGTAGGTAGAGGGACACGGTTCCGGCCATCAGCGCTCATCCTTCGCAACTTCTACTTCTACTCCGCATGAGAGGCGGAATCAGGCGGCACAGCGTCAGCGAACGCCCTCCGCCATGCGGGCGAAGGCTTCGGCCATGACGTCGGGAGGCTCGGGCATGCCGGCTTCGAGCCAGCAGAGCAGCACGTTGTAGAACGCGCCGGCGCTGAAGTACAGCTCGTAGCGCGAAAGCGAGCTCGCCGGCATGTCGCCTCGGGCCTCGATCTCGCAATCGGTGATGAGGTCGAGCAGCGACGTGCCCGCCTTCGCGCGATGGAACGCCAGCACGAGGCCGGCGTGCTCCTGGTAGAAGCGGAATTTGAACTCGAGGCGGGCACGGCTGTCGACGTCGCTGTCCGGCATGCCCTCGTGGTAACGTTGCGTGACCTGCCCGATGCCGTACTCGACCACCTCCTCGACCGAGGAGAAGTTGCGGTAGAACGAAGCGCGGGCGACGCCCGCCTGCTCGACCAGCTCGGTGACGGTCACCTTCGACCAGTCCTTGCGGCCGGAGAACTCGATCAACGCGGCCAGCAGCTGGTCTTTCACGCGCTGGTTCTCCTGTTTCCTCTTGTCCATGAGACAGATCACCCCGTTTTGTCTCCGGTAGGTGGATTGACGGCATACCCATATCTGATACAAAATGTATCACATAGAATGATACCACCGGAATGGGAGATGCGTCATGATCTTGTACTTCAGCGGCACCGGAAACAGCCAATGGGCAGCGCGACGGTTGGCCGAGGCGCTCGGCGACGAGGTCGTTTCCATCAACCAGGCGATGAAGGACGTCCATCCCGCGTCGTTTCGCTCGGAGCGGCCGCTCGTGTTCGTCGTGCCGACGTATGCGTGGCGCATGCCCCGTGTGGTCGATCGGTGGATCCGCAGCGCGCGCTTCGAAGGCTGTCTCGATGCGTATTTCGTGCTCACGTGCGCGGGGAGCTGCGGGAATGCCGCAGCGTACGCGCGCAAGCTGTGCATGAGCGCCGGGCTGCGCTTCCGCGGGCTCGCGCCGGTCGTCATGCCCGAGAACTACCTGGCGCTCTATAACACGCCCGATGCCGAAGCGTGCCGCGCCATCGTCGAGCGCGCCGAGCCGCGCGTGGCCGAGTTGGCCGCCCTCGTCGGCGAAGGCGAGCCGTTTCCCGATCGCCCCGTGGATTTGCGCGATCGGTTTCGCAGCGGGCCGGTGAACGTCGCGTTCTACCCGGCGCTCGTGCACGATGCGAAGTTCGCCGCCTCGGATGCGTGCGTCGCGTGCGGTCGATGCGTCGAGCGCTGCCCGCTTGGCAACATCGCGCTGTCCGGTGGCAAGCCCGCGTGGCGCGGCTCGTGCACGCATTGCATGGCCTGCATCGCAGGGTGTCCGACCGGTGCCATCGAATACGGGCCGAAGTCGCGTGATCGGCATCGTCATGATCTGTGGACGGAGGAGCTCGCATGAGGCAAGCGCACGACGTGGTGATCGACGCGGCGCGGTGCATCGGGTGCGGCCTGTGCGAGGGGGATTGCCCCGCAAGCGCCATCGCGGTCGAAGCCGGCAAGGCGCGCGTGATCGCCCGGGACTGCATCCTCTGCGGGCATTGCGTCGCGATCTGCCCGAAAGGGGCCGTGTCCATGACCGGCTTCGAGGACGAGCCGCGCGAGCTGGGCGCAGGCGCGCCGCCGGCCCTCGACGCGGATCGGCTGCTCGAGGCCATCGCCGCGCGCCGAAGCATGCGCCGGTTCAGCGACGAGCCCGTGTCGGAGGAGGACGTCGCCCGTATCATCGAGGCGGGACGGCTGACGCCCACCGCGAAAAACGCGCAAGACGTGTCGTACGTGGTGCTGCGCGACGGCATCGCGCGCTTCGAGGCGCGGGCGGTTCGCCTGTTCAGGCGGGTGCTCCCTTTCGTGCGGCTCGTGAACTCGATGGCGCGCCGCACCAGTATCGACGACCGGTTCTTCTTCAAGGGCGCGCCCGTGGCCATCGTCGTGGTCGCGCGCAACGACATCGACGGCGCGCTGGCGGCCTCCAACATGGAGCTCATGGCGCAGGCGTGCGGCTTGGGCGTGCTGTACAGCGGTTACTTCTCGATGGCCGCCGCCGCGTCGCGCGCGCTGCGCCGTGAGCTGGGGCTGTCCCGCGGCCAGAAGGTGGTCGCCACCCTCGTCGTCGGTCATCCCGCCGTGCGCTACCACCGCACCGCCCCAAAGGAAGCAGCCGCGGTACGCTGGGCGTGAGGGGTTTTCGCATCGCCGCCGTGCGCCGCAGACAACCGATGAATGACCGTTACGTAAAATGTTAGTAACAAAGTATCATTTAACGGTATCATGGGTTCGAACATCTCAGACGAACGACCACCTCATCGAAAGAAGGACCCATGGCTAGCATCTACGATTTCACCGTGAAGGACCAGCAGGGCGACGACGTGGCGCTTTCCGATTATCGGGGGCGCGTGCTGCTCATCGTCAACACAGCGACGGAATGCGGATTCACGCCGACGTACGCCCAGCTCGAAGGCTTGTACCGCGCCCTGCACGAGCGCGGGTTCGACATCCTCGACTTCCCGTGCGACCAGTTCGGCCACCAAGCGCCGGGCACGAACGAGGAGATCGCCCAATTCTGCACGTCCCGCTTCGGCGTGACGTTTCCGCAGTTCGCGAAAATCGAGGTCAACGGCGAAGACGCCGACCCGCTGTTCGCCTACCTGCAGCAGCAGAAGGGATTCGAGGGCTTCGACGAAGGCCACGAGCTGAAGCCCGTGCTCGAAGATCTGCTGGCGAAGGCCGACCCCGACTACGCGAGCAAGCCCGACATCAAGTGGAACTTCACGAAGTTCCTTATCGATCGTAATGGTAACGTCGTTCGCCGCTTCGAGCCCACGACCAGCATCCCCGACGTGGTCGCGTCGGCCGTGGAAGAGCTGCTGTAGGTTCGCGCCCGGCACCCAAGATCGCGCAAGCCGCCGCGTCGAAGCTCGATGCGGCGGCTTTTTCGCGTCTGTGGGCCGGATGTTTCACGTGAAACATTTGTTTGGTTCCTTAAGATGCGGGAGGACATGTGCCAGCATCCGCCACGGAGGCTGTTTTTGGCAGAATATTCCCTTGTTGGTAAGCTGATCCGGACCTGATCGCGTTTCGCTTGCGAACTCGCCTCCGCAACCTGGTCTTTCTCCGGTAGCGTTCGACCTGCGAGGCACACTTGCCGCATCCAAGTTGCCAATAGGGGAATATCCTGCCAATTTCACCTCGGTTCGTCGATGCGGCGCATCGAGCAGAGAATGGGGGCGAGAGGCGGGGGCGAACGTGCGCTTCCTTCCTTCTTGCTAACGAAACGCGACAAGGTTTCGGGTTCGTGTCATCATCGGTTGGTGGATCGGGGCTGGTTGAAGGCTTACCATGGACGGCAAGGAGTATGAATATCATGATCGGTTCGAACATTCAGAGCAGGCGCAAGATGATCGGGCTCACGCAGGAGCAGCTGGCCGAGCGCTTGGGCGTGTCGCGGCAGACCGTGACGAAGTGGGAAACGGGCGAATCCGCTCCCGACCTCGTGAACGCGGGGGCGTTGGCCCGCGCGCTCGACGTGTCGCTCGACGCGCTCGTGGATTACGACCCGCAGGGCACGGTGCTGCCCATGCCGCCGCGCGGCAAGCACCTGTTCGGCACCGTCACGGTGGGCGAGCGCGGACAGATCGTCATCCCCAAGCAGGCGCGCGAGCTGTTCGGCATCGAGGCCGGCGACGCGTTGCTCGTGCTGGGCGACGAGGAGCAGGGTCTCGCCATCCTGAAAGCCGACGAGTTCATGGACCGCGTGTCGATGCTCCGCACCATGGTCGACCGATAGCCCCGCCGCTCGGCGGTGCGGGCTTCGAGGCGAGGAGGACGCATGAGCACCGTCGGGAAGAGGAGGATCGGCATGATCGCAGCTGTCGTCATAGGAGTGCTGGCGGTGTGCATCGCAGCCGCGCTGGCGTGGTACGTGGACACCAACCGTCACGGCGAGGAGCGCGATCTCGCGAAGGCGTACGCGGCCGGTTTCGCGGAGAAGCAAGCGCAGGTGAGCGTGCCGGTGCGTGGCGAAGAAGCGCCCGGTAGCACCGCCGACGCCACCGCCACCGTCAACTACGCCGAGGGCCCCGACAACGGTCCGGCGCTCGTGCTCGTGCACGGCCAGTCGATGCAGTGGGAGGACTACGCGCGCGTGCTGCCCGACCTGGCCGCGCGCTACCACGTGTTCGCCGTCGACTGCTTCGGTCACGGCGAGTCGAGCCACGACGAGGAGCTCTACTCGTGCCGGGCCATCGGCGAGGCGCTCAAGGCCTTCGTCACGCAGGAGATCGGCGGCCCGTACCTCGTGTCGGGCCATTCGTCAGGCGGCATCGTCGCCGCCTGGTTGGCCGCCAACGACGCCGAGCGGGTGACGGGGTGCGTGCTGGAGGATCCGCCGTTTTTCCGCGTAACGCCGGACGAGATGCGGCAGGAGCCCGGCTGCTTCGTGTGGAAGGACGGATTCGAAGTGACGCACGCCTTCCTCAACCAGGACGAAGTGGCCGATCCCGCCGTGTTCTATGCGCAGCACAGCTACCTGTTCCGCCTGTTCGGCGGCTTGCAGCCAAAGATCGCCGCGTGGACGGAGGCCGAGCGCGCCACCCGACCCGACGCGCATCTCACGCTGGCGTGGGTGCCGCACGATTGGGTGCGCGGCCTGTACTTCTACGATGACTTCGACGTACGGTTCAGCGAGACGTTCTGCGACGGCTCCTGGTTCGAGGGCGTCGACCAAGCCGAGGTGCTGAGCCGCATCGCGTGCCCCACCGTGTACCTCAAGGCGAAGACGAACTACGGCGATGACGGCATCCTGTTCGCCGCCAACTCCGACGACGACGCTGCGCGCGTGCGACAGCTCGTGACAAACTGCGAGACGATGGTCGTCGAATCGGGCCACGACATCCACTACGAGAAGCCGCAGGTGTTCGTCGACGCCCTCGCCGCCGCAGCCGTAGTCGAAGGATCCGTGAGCCGCGGCTGAAGGGAGGTGCCGCCACGGCTGCGTCCGTCGAATGCCATATCGAAACCTGTTCGCTTAGTGCACAAGCGGGAGCGGCGTCAATTCCTAGAACGGATAGGGATGCGGGGCGTGGCTCACGCTCGTCCAGTGGGTGCGCGTCATCTCCTCGAGGATCCAGCGGCCGTTGAAGCGGCCGAGGCCGGAGTTCTTCTCGCCGCCGAAGGGCACGTGCTGCTCGTCGGCCACGGTCATGTCGTTCACGTGCGTCATGCCGGCGTCGATCTTGAGCGCGAACGCGGTGGCCCGCTCTACGTCGCCGCCCACGACGGCGGACGACAGGCCGTAGTCGCTCATATTGGCGAGTTTCAGCGCCTCCTCCTCGCCGTGCGCCGCGATGATGGGCGCAAGCGGGCCGAAGCTCTCCTGCATCGCGATGTCGGATGCGGGAACGACGCTGCCGAACACTACGGGCGGCAGCACGAGGCCGTCGGGCTCGGCGCCCAGCAGCGTTTCGGCGCCCTGCTGCTGCGCGCGCTCGATCTTCTGGAGGAGGTCGGTGAGCTGGGCTTCGTTGATGATGGGGCCGATGTCGGTCTTCGGGTCAAGCGGGTCGCCGCACACGAGGTTGGCGGCGCGGTCGACGAAGCGCTCAGTGAACTCGTCGACGAGCGACGCGTCCACGATGATGCGGTTCGTGCTCATACAGATCTGCCCTTGGTGCAGGAAGCGGCCGATGATGGCGATGTCCACGGCGCGGGCCACGTCGGCGTCGTCGAGCACCACGAGCGGGCAGTTCCCGCCCAGCTCGAGCGCCACGCGCTTGATGTGCTTGCCGCCGGCCGTCTTCGCACCGATCCCGCGACCAACCGCGGTGGAGCCGGTGAACGTGATGAGCTTCGGCACGGGATGCTCCACGAAGTAGTCGCCGATCTCGCCGCCGCGCCCGATGAGCACCGACAGCAGCCCGGCCGGCAGCCCTGCTTCCTCGAATATCTTCGCCAGCAGCAGACCGCCCGTGACGGGCGTGTCGCTGGCGGGCTTGAGCACCACGGCGTTGCCGCAGCCTAGCGCCGTGGCCACCGAGCGGTTCGACAGGTTCATCGGGAAGTTCCAGGGGCTGATGACGCCCACGACGCCCAGCGGTTGGCGATAGACGCGGTTCTCCGTGTGCGGCGTGTCGGAAGCGAAGATATCGCCGTGCATGCGATAAGGGAACGACGCCGCCTCCTCGGTGATGTTGCGTGCCGCGCCCACCTCGAACTCGGCTTTCGCGCGGATACTTCCCGATTCACGCTGGCACCACGCCACCAACTCGTCGTGGCGCGCGTCGAAGAGCTCGACGGCGCGACGAAGCACGCCGGCGCGCTCGGCGGGAGCGGCGGCGGCCCATTCGCGTTGGGCGCGCTCGGCGGCGGCGTATGCGTCGTCGACGTCGGCGCGATCGGCCAGCACGTGGGTGGCCAGGACGTCCTGGTTGTAGGGATTCACGTCCTGGGCCTGCTCGCCGCTGCCGCCGTCGCGCCAGGTGCCGGCGATGTAGAGCTTGTCGAGGCTGTCGTAGGGACGGGGAGGGGTGGAAGATGCGGTCATGGGATGCCTCCGGTTCTCGCGGGTTTGCTTCCAGTATAGAAAGCGCGCGAGAGGCGCTCGCGACCTGCATGCGCTCGAAAGCAAACGGTTGCCCGCCAGGCACCCGAAAGATAAGCCCCGGTCGTCCCAAGAGGACGAACCGGGACCGCGCTAAGAAATCCGAACCGCCGAAGCGAGTCCGAGAGCCGTGGGGAGTTAGCAGCTCCCTGCGGCTCGCCTGTCATTGCATGAGCGGCCCTCGCTCGTGCAAGAGCGAGGGCCCGATGCTTGCGCCACGCGCTACCCGAGGTGATCGTCGAGCCACTCGACGGCGTCGCGGATGACGCGATCCTTCTTGAACTCGTTGAATATCTCGTGGCGCAGGCCCGCGTAGATGCGAAGCGACTTGTCCACCGACGAGACTTCGCGGAACATGTCGATGCTGTCCTGCGGATCGACCAGGCCGTCGTCGGCGCCGTGCAGCAGGATGACCGGGTCGGCGAACGCGGCGGCCTGCTCGCGCAGCCAGAGATGGCCGTCGTGCACGGCGCGCAGCAGCGCCACTGAGAACTCCTTGATCACGAAGGGGTCGGCCAGGTACGCCTCGCCCACGGCGGGGTCGGAGCATACGCCGTCGCCCAGCTCGTTGGGCAGGTACGTCTCGGGATCGAGCCCCTGATCGACCGCGCCGGAGGCCAGGCCCGCATGGTCGCGTGTCCAGGCGCCCGACAGCACGTAGCCGGCCAGCTTGCCGGGATGCGCGGTGCCGTAGCTGGCAGTGCCGAAACCGCCCATCGAGTGGCCGATCATGAACACCGGCAGCCCGGGGAACTGGGCGCGCGCCTCCTCGACGAACAAGTCGGTGTCGGACACGATCTGCATGCGATCGTCGTACCACACTTTCTTCCCCATGGATCGTCCGTGTCCGCGATGGTCGAAGCGCACGACGGCGTACCCTGCCTCCAGCAGCCGTTCCGCCACGTAGTCGTACCGTCCGAAGTGCTCGCACAGGCCGTGGACGATGACGACTGCCGCCTTCGGTCGCTCCGGCGCGTCGATGCGCCCGACCAGCAGGAAGCCTTCAGAGGTCTGTTTCGTCAGTTGCTGCTGCATGCGCAATCCCTTCTCTCGGGTCGATATGCTGCGAACATTGTAGCGCGAGCGGCGGGTGCTCCGCTCGCCAAGGATACCACGCGATTCCTTTGCTCGCCGGTGCGGTGCGGGGAGGCGATGCACTCTTGGCACAGATCGCACGGTATGAACGATTCTCGAGGACGACGTTGAAACGCCACCTGGGGATTTGCTGATATATGCTCTTCAAGAAGTGCGAAAGGCTGCAAAAAATCGTTCATATCGTGCGATCTGTGCCAAGAGGATGCGAATCTGGCGGCGCCTGCTTGTGTCCATTCCGTCGGGCGCGTCGACGGCACGTTTGCCAAGGCGGCCCGCATGCCCGACAATGTAGGCCACAGCAAACGCAGCAGCGGAGGGATTCACATGGCCGGCAAGCTCATCATATGCCCGACGCCCATCGGCAACCTGGGCGACATGACCGAGCGTGCGCTCGAAGCGCTGCGCACGGCCGACGTCGTGTGTGCCGAAGACACGCGCGTGACGGGCAAGCTGCTGGCCGCCTATCGTATCGAGAAGCGCCTCGAACGCCTGGACGAGGCGCTCATCGGCGAGCGCGCTGCCTCGCTCGTGGAGCGCGTCGGCGCGGGCGAGATGATCGCCTATTGCTCGGACGCCGGCATGCCGGGCGTGTCGGATCCGGGGCTGCGCCTCGTGCGCGCGGCCCGCGAGGCCGACGTGCCGGTTGAGGTGCTCCCGGGCCCCACCGCCGCGGCGACGGCGTACGTGGCCAGCGGCAGCGCGAACCCGCGCTTTTACTTCGGCGGCTTCTTCCCGCGCAAGGATGCCGAGCGGCGCGCTACGGTGGAGAGCTTGCGCGCGCTCGACGCGGCGCTGTTGTTCTACGAGAGCCCGAACCGCCTCGTGGCCGCCCTCGACGCGCTCGCAGCCGTGCTGCCGCATCGCGAGATCGCCGTGTGCCGCGAGCTGACGAAGCTGCACGAGGAAGTGGTGCGCGGCCCGTTGCCGCAGGTTCGCGACGTGTTCGCGGCGCGCGAGCGGGAGGGCGCGGGCATCAAGGGCGAGATCGTGCTCGTGATCGAAGGCCCGAGCGCCGCCGAGGACGCCGCTGCCGAGCAGGACGCCGAAGCCGCCGCGCGCGAGCGGGCCGTCGAGCTCAAGGCCGCAGGTGCGCGCAACAAGGAGATCGCGCGCGCCATCGCCGAGGAGTTCGGCGTCGCGCGCAACGTTGCGTACGACATCGCGCTGGGAGCGTAGGCGACAGGCATGCCGCGCGGGGCGAACAGAGCGATCGGAGACGGCGCCTCGTCGATGACGCGCCCGTTCGCGCGCTACGTGTCGCTCAACGTGCTGGGCATGGTGGGCCTGTCGGCGTACATCCTGGCGGACACGTTCTTCATCGCGAACGGGGTGGGCTCGGACGGCCTCGCGGCGCTCAATTTCTCCATCGTGCTGTACACGGTGCTGCAGGCCACGGGCCTCATGCTGGGCATCGGCGCGGCCACCGAGTTCCAAGTGTGCTCCGCGCGCGGCGATCGCGCGGGGGCGAACCGCGTGTTCTCCACGGCGCTCGTCATGGCGGGCGCTGCTGCGGCAGTGTTGCTCGTAGGGGTTGAGGCGTTCGCTGCGCCGCTGTCGTCGCTGCTCGGCGCCGACGAGGCGACGCTGCCGCTGACCGAGACGTACCTGCGCACCATCTTCGCGTTCGCCCCGCTGTTCCTGCTGAACAACGTGCTGCTGCCGTTCGTGCGCAACGACGGCAGCCCGCAGCTGTCCATGGCGGCCATGCTCGTGGGAAGCCTCGGGAACATCGCGCTCGACGCGCTGTTCATCTTCGGCTTCGGATGGGGCATGTTCGGGGCGGCGTTCGCCACGGGGTTCGCACCGCTCATGAGCTTGGCCGTGCTGTCGGTCCACTTCCTGCGGCGGAAGAACACGTTCCGCCCGGTGCGCTTGCGTTTGCGCGCGCGGCTGATGGGACACATCGCGGCGCTCGGGTTCTCGTCGTTCGTGGTGGAGCTGTCGGGCGGCCTCGTGCTGCTCGTGCTCAACCTCGTCATCCTCGCGTTCGAGGGCACCATCGGCGTGGCGGCCTACGGGGTGGTGGCGAACTTCGCGTTCGTGGCGAACGCCCTGTTCGTGGGCATCGCGCAGGGCATCCAGCCGCTGGCCAGCAACGCGTACGCGCGTGGCAACGCCCGCGACGTGCGCGCGGTGCTGCGCCTGGCGCTGCTGACGGCCCTCGTCATCGCCGCGGTCACGTACGCGGCGGTGGCGCTTGCCGCCGAGCCGCTGGCGCTCGCGTTCAATCGCGACAACGACCCGCAGCTCACCGCGCTCGCCGTGGACGGCATGCGGGTGTACTTCCTCGGGTACTTCTTCGCGGGGGCGAACATCGTGGCGGCGGCGTTCTTCAGCGCGGTGGAGAAGCCGGCGCGCGGCCTGGCCATCTCCATCGTGCGCGGGCTCCCGGCCATGCTCGCGTTCGCTGCAGCGCTGGCGGCGCTGTTCGGCATGGCGGGCGTGTGGGCCACGTTCCCGGCTGCCGAAGCGGCCACGTTCGCGCTGACCGCCGCGTTCCTCGTGCGGTTCGTGCGCGGCGCGCGCGAGCCGCGGGCGGTGGCCCCATGAGCCCGCGGGCGCGTTCGGCGCGCTCGCAAGCGCAGGCGTCGCAGCCGCCCATCGAGCTCGTGGTGGACGGCCTGGTCGTGCGGCTCACACGCAAACGCATCAAGAACCTCAACTTGCGCATTCATCGCAGCGGCGGCTTCGTGGAGGTGTCGGCTCCGACGTACGTGCGCGATCGGGACGTGGAGCGGTTCGTGCGCGAGAAGCGCCCGTGGATCGACGCGAAGCTCGCCCAGGTCGCCGCATCGCCGGCCGCCGTGGCGGCCGAGGCTGCGCCGGAGCAGGTGGCGGCGTGGCGCGCCGTGGTGGAGGCGTGCGTTCCCGCGCTCGTGGAGGCGTGGGAGCCCATCATGGGCGTGAAGGCGGGCACGCTGGCGTACCGCAACATGACGAGCCGCTGGGGCAGCTGCCAGCCGTCCACGGGTCGCATCTGCATCAACGTGCGCCTCGCGCTCTACCCGCCCGAATGCCTCGAGTACGTGGTGGTCCACGAGCTGTGCCACCTGCTGGAGCGCGGCCACGGCCCGCGTTTCAAGGCCCTCATGGACGCGTTCATGCCCGACTGGCGCACCCGCCGCGCGAAGCTGCGGTAGGGAGGGCTCGCCCCCCCCCCTTGCGCACGCTGCTATCATGGAAGTATGGAGCAAGCGAACCCAACAGATCAGGAGGTCGATGGGCTGCCGAAACGGCAGCGCACCGTGGTGCTCGCGGTCATGATGGCCGGCACCACCGCCGCGTGCATCTCGCAGAGCATGATGATCGCCGCGCTGCCCACCATCATGCACGAGTACGGCGTGAACGCCTCGCTCGGCCAGCTGCTCACCACGTCCTACATCTTCACGCTCGGCCTCATCTCGGCCATGACGGCGTACCTCGTCCACCGCGTCAACTCGAAGAACCTGTTCATCGCCTCCATGATGTGCTTCGTCGTCGGCTGCGCCGCCGCGCTCGTGGCTCCGAACTACCCGTTGTTGCTGATATCGCGCCTGCTGCAAGCGGGAGGCGCGGGCATCGCGCTGCCGCTCATCCAGGTGGTGGCGCTGTCGGTGTATCCGAAAAGCGAGTACGGCCGCGCGATGGGCCTCGTGGGCCTCATCATCGGCTTCGCGCCCGCCATCGGGCCCACCGTGTCGAGCTTTCTCATCGACTTCTGGGGCTGGCGGTCGGTGTTCGTGGTGCTGGGCGCGGTGACGGTCGTCGTCGTGGCGCTCTCGTTCTTCGTGCTCACCGACGCGGTGAAGCGCGAAGGGCCGCGCGAGCGCTTCGATGCGCCGTCGGGCCTGCTGTACACGGTGGGCTTCTGCGCCATCATGCTGGGCACGACGGTGATGGAGTCCGACGGCACCTTCGACCTTGTGTCGCTGGCGGCGCTCGCGGGCGGGGCCGGGGCGCTCTTCGCGTTCGCTCGCCGCCAGCTGCGCATCGCGCATCCCCTGCTCAAGCTCTCGTGCTTCCGCAATCGCACGTTCGCCGTGTCGACGATGCTCGTGATGGTGTCGCAGATGGCGTTCATGGCCGGGTCCATCATGGTGCCTCTGTTCGTGCAGGACGTGCAGGGCGGCAGCGCCACGGTTTCGGGGCTGACCATCCTGCCGGGCGCGGTGCTGCTGGGGTTCTTGAACCCGGTGACGGGACGGCTGCTCGACCGCCATGGCGCGCGGCCCCTCATCGTGGTAGGGAGCATCGTGATGGCGGCAGGCACGCTGGCGTTCGCGGCGTGCGACGCGAGCACCCCCGAGTGGGCGGTGACCGTGCTGTACGGCGTGCGCACCGTGGGGGTCGCGTGTCTCATGATGCCGATGACCGCCCACGCCTGCGCGGCGCTGCCTCTCGAGGACATCGCGCAGGGCACGGCCATCATCACGTCGTTCCGCCAGATATTCGGCGCGCTCTCGTCGTCGGCGCTCATCGCCGTCATGGCCTGGACGTCGGCCAACGAGCTGGGTGTGGACGCTTTCGGCTTCGGCGTGAGCTTCGAGGTGCAAGCGGCGCTCATCGTGGCGGGCTTCATCGCCGGGATGGCGTTTCTGCCGCGGAAAACGCGGCTGCATCGGAATTAGCCCGATGGGGAAGCGATCGGCACGAGCGTATACTGGGCGGGGAGAAACCGAGAGAAGGGAAGGCGTATGCCGATTCCGGTTATGATCGGGGCGCTGCTTGCGACCACGGCGTTGGTGCTGTACGTGGTGGGCATCTTGATGACGGTGATCACGGGCACGGTGAAGAAGCGCAACGTCATCATGCAAACCGTGGCGGTCGTGTGCGACGCGGTTGCGACGGTTTGCATGATGGTCCAAGCGCAGGGCATCATCCCGGCCGATTTCCATGGATGGATCGGCTACACCGCGCTCGCGCTCATGGTGGTGGACCTCGTGTTCGTCATGCGTCATCGCAAAGACGGGAAGGCGTCGAGCCCCATGCGCGTTTACGCGGCGGTTGCGCTCGTGTTCTGGATCGTTTCGTACTCGCTCGGGTTCGTGAAGATGGGCTGATCGGCCTCGCTGTCCTTGGGAGTGAGGCTCCGTATGTAAGCGTCGATGGCGTCGGCGGTTTGGGTTTGCTGGTCGGCGGGGGTGATGGTGGCCTCTCCGTCTCCGTTTTGCGGGCCGTAGGTGCCGAAGCTCGCATGGTTGCCGCCTTCGATCTCCACGGTTTCAGCTCCCTTGGGTAGCAGGTGGGCGTTGTCCTCGAGCTTGGCGCGGTTGAGCACCTGGTCGTTCGAGCCGTACAGGGAGATCGCGCCCAGGTCGGTGTCCGATAGGTCGCTCGCGGAGTAGGAACCCAGCAGCACGAGGCCGTCGAGTGCGCCGTCGTCGGCATGGTCGGCCGCGTACTGCGCCGCCATCGAGCCGCCCAGCGAATGGCCGCCCACCCACCACGTTTCGACGGCGGGGAAGTCCGCGCGCACGCGGTCGGCGGCGTTGATGTCGAAGAAGGCGAAGTTGAACGGCATCTGCACCACCACGGCCAGGTAGCCGCGCTCCGCCAGATCGCGCATGAGCGGCGCGTACGCGCTGTACTCCACTTTCGCGCCCGGGTAGAACACGAGCCCGATCTCCGCGTTCGGGTCGCCGAACGCCAGGTAGCCGTCGCCCTGCTGGACGGGCAGCGTCTCGGTGGATACGAGGTTGCGATGGTTCGCGTCCAGGTCGTGGTACGAGTCGCTCGCGTACGCGAGGAACGCGGCCGCCAGCACGCACAGCAGGATGCCGAGGGCAACCAGCACGACGACGAGCGTGCGCGGTTTGCCGCGCCGGGCGGCGGCGTCGACGGTTTCGGGTGAAGATGCGGGGTCGTTCGTTTCCATGACGAGCATGGTAGCAAAAGAAGCGCGAATGCCGTTCCGGATTCGCAACGCTTAGCTTGCATTTCGCAATCATGCCAAGTATACTTGGCACTGTGATAAGAAAACTTGTCATAACAAGAGAGCGCGGACGCGTGGTTTGCCGAAGTTGGGCGCAAAGTGCGCCCCATGACAAAGTGAGGCGGGGTTTGGGGCGGCTGATCCCGATGGATTGGGAAGACGATCTCCGTTTTCCCAGGTCGCAAGACCTCCTGCCTGCCTCATATCCAAGTTTGCCAAAAGCAACTTTGTCAGGGCACCTGTTTTGCGCCCACGCTGTTCAAGCGTGCACGAAGCGAAGGGCACCCGCCTCAAGAAGGAGGTTCTTATGGACAAGGACGAGATCCTCGAGAAAAACCGCCGCGACAATGGGAACGTGGACGAACGGTTCAAGCTGATGCAGTGGCGAGCAAGCTACGTCATGGTCACGGTGATGCTGGTGGTGTGGGCGCCGTTGTTCGTGTGGGATTCCCTTCACGGCCAGAGCACGGACGTGTCGTTCGCCATCGTCATGTCGGGCGTTGCGGCCATGAACTTCTACCAGTATTACCAACTTCGCTACAAAACAGCGCTTGGGGTGGGCATCCTGGTGACGCTCGCGGTTCTCGGCATGATCGTCCACCACGTCCTCGCCACGATGTAGGGCTGCCTGATGATCAAACTACCGTCCCTCGGGTTCGACGACGTGCACGACAACGACGGCGAGCTCGAGCTGTGCAACCGGTTGAAAGCGGCGCGCGCCGAGGCGGGGCTCTCGCAGCTCGAGCTCGCGCAGCTCGTTGGCGTGTCGCGCCAGACCATCTCGTCCATCGAGACGGGGCTGTTCAACCCCACGGCGAAGCTCGCCCTCGTCCTATGCATCGCGCTCGACAAGAAGTTCGAGGACCTGTTCTACTTCGAATAAGCCGCCGCTCACTTCCAGATCTTGCGGGCGGCGGGATCGTCGGCCAGCAGCAGCTCGCGCAGCGCGTCGAGATCGTCGGCGGTCACCTCTTCCGGATCGTCGTACTCGAGCGTGTCCACCACGGCGAACGCGAAGCCGTCTTCGCCGTGCCCGTTCCACAGCTGCTGCAGCTGGCGGTTCGGGTGCCCGCCTCCGTCCAGCTTGGCTCGCAGGCTGTTGAGCTCCTTGGCCGCGTCGCGGGTGGTGCCCAGGAAGCGCTCGCCCGTGGCGAGGCAGCGCAGTTCCACCACGCCCATGTCGGGGCGGCGGTTCTTGTATGCATCACGCAATTCTTTGCGTCGGTCGGTTTTCATGCGTATCACCTCGCAGACTACGGTATCGCATGCGGTGCTGCGGCGCAATCTACGGATCGTCGACGCCAGGCGTTCGCACGCCCGCGCGGCCGCGCGTCAAGCGACGACGGCGTGCGCGGAGCCGGCCTGCATCCAGGCGATGTACGTATCGGGGTAGTGGGCGGTGAGCGCGTCCGACAGGTCGAGGCCGATGAACGACTGCACGGCGCCCATGATGCCGAGCGGGCTGGCCAGTACGTCGAGGGTGGGCACGTGGTTGGACGCCGTCGACCCGAACGCGCTCAGCGCGGCCAACGCGTCCTCGTCGCATCCCAGCGCGTAACCGGTGTTGCGTTCGTAGGCGGTCTGCACGACGGCGTACGAGTCATCGAAGCCGACGCTCGAAGCGCTCGGCAGCGTGACCTTGGAGCCGTAGCGACCGAAGCCCCATGAAGAGAGCGGCAGCTGCGTGACGACGTCCGCCTCGTTCACCACGTTGAAGATGTTGCCGAACGCCTCGTCGTGCCGGTCGGTCGCGCGTGTGGCGCACGGGGCGGCGAACGTGTAGGCGTAGATGCCCGACGAGGGCGCCAGCGCCGAGACGTCGTCTTCGGGCACGTCGAGATCGGCGGCCAGCAGATTCGCGATGGCCCCGCCGCGGCTGTGTCCCGTGATGAGGATGCGCGTATGGGCCGGGTCGACGCCCAGCTCATGCGCATAGGAGCGCAGGGCTTCCTCGACCTCCTCCTCGGCGGCTTTGAACCCGCGATGGTCGGCTTCGCCTGCGCTTTGCCCGAAGAAGTTGAAGTTGCTGAGCCATTCCGCGCCGTACGTGCCGCGGATGCCCACGAACAGCAGCGTGACGGGCTGTCCGTCCTGCTCGGAGGCGATGGTCTTGCTGGCCAGCGTGTACGCGGCCACGTCGCTCGACCCCACCAGCAACGAGCTGACCTCGTCGAGGATGCTGCTGCGCATCGCGTACGACTCGGTGCGCACGTCGTGGAACCCGAGCGCGCCCAGCGTCCGCTCGGCGTAAGGCACCGACCCGGCCACGCCGTCGTAGTACTGCGATTCGGAATTGCATACCGCCGCCAGCACGGAGCAGGCCGTGGCCAGGTCGTGCTGGTAGGTGCGGGCATCGTGGAAGAACCAGGAGTCGTCGAACGTCATCTGCGTGGACGTGCGTCCCGAGGGGTTGGCCGGGTCGAGGGCGGCCACCACTTCGCTGCAGTATTCGGCGGTGACGGTGCTGCGCGGGCTCGGCGACGCGTACGCGACGTCGACGCTCGTGTCGGCGTGCGCCACGGGAACGAGCCCCGACTCGTAACCCATGTAGCGCAGCTGCACCATGAACAGGGCGATGAGGAGGAAGCATCCGAGCAGGGAGCCGAGCACCGAGGCGAAACGTCGCACGGGATTCGTCTGCATGCACTCCTCCTTCGCCAATGGGATGCTGTCGGACGCCAGCGATCGGGTAACCTTCGTTGCAGCCAGTATACGGTGCCGTGCCGCCTTGGTGACCGATCCTCACACAACGCAAGTGAAACTTAAGCGTGCTGTAAGCATTTCTTAAGGTTCGGGCCACCTTGAAGTAAGGCGCGGCGTTCCAGCGTGAAACATTCACGTGCGATCTGCGCAGACAGCCGAGCGTGGGCTGCCTTCGTGCTACAATAGCCAGTTGCCGCTCGACAACGAACAAGCGCTGGCGGGCGGTTCTGTCCAAGCGCGCCGCATCATCCGCGAACGCGCTCGAAAACCGGCCGACGAGGCATCATGCGCCGCGCGGCCCCGAGATGTGAGGAATCACCATGTCAAAGGGAACCTACTCGTTCACCACCCCCATCTACTACGTCAACGCGGCCCCGCACCTCGGCACGGCGTACACCACCATCGCCGCCGATACCGTGGCGCGCTACCAGCGCATGAACGGCTACGATGTCGCGTTCGTCACGGGCATGGACGAGCACGGCCAGAAGGTGGCCGACACGGCCGCCGCCAAAGGCATGACCCCGCAAGCCTGGTGCGACTCCATGGAGCCTGCGTTCCGCGAGGCGTGGGACATGCTGGGCATCACGTACACCGACTTCGTGCGCACCACCGAGCCGCGCCACGCCGTCACGGTGCAGAAGTTCTGGCAGGACCTCTACGACAAGGGCTGGTGCTACAAAGGCAGCTACGAGGGCTGGTACTGCGTGCACGAGGAGACGTACTACGCCGAGAGCGACCTCGAGAAGAACGAGGAGGGGCAGCTCGTGTGCCCCGACTGCAAGCGTCCCGTGCAGAAGGCGGGCGGCGAGGAGAACTGGTTCTTCAAGCTGTCCGAGTTCGGCGACAAGCTGCTCGCGTTCTACGAGGAAAACCCCGACTTCATCCGTCCCGAGACGCGCAAGAACGAGATCGTCTCGTTCGTGAAGAGCGGCCTGAAGGACCTCTCCATCAGCCGTTCCACGTTCGACTGGGGCGTGCCGCTGCCGTTCGACGAGGGGCATGTGGCCTACGTGTGGGCCGATGCGCTGCTGGCCTACCTCACCGGCATCGGCTACGGCGACGAGGGCGAGCGCGCCGGCGAGTTCGACGAGCGCTGGCCCATGCAGTACCACTTCGTGGGCAAGGACATCACGCGCTTCCACTGCGTCATCTGGCCGGCCATGCTCATGGCGGCCGGGATGCCCATCACCCACACGGTGTTCGGCCACGGCTTTTTGCTCACGAAGGGCGAGAAGATGTCGAAGTCGAAGGGCAACGGGCTTTTGCCGGCCGACCTGTGCAAGGTGTTCGGCGTGGACGCGTACCGCTACTACTTCATGAGCGACGTGCAGTTCGGCGCCGACGGTTCCATCTCCATGGAGCGCATGGTGCAGGTGTACAACGCCGATCTGGCGAACACCTGGGGCAACCTCTGCAGCCGCGTGTTCAACATGACGAAGAAGTACTTCGACGGCCTGGTGCCCGAGGTGCCCGCCGAGACGCGGGCGAAGGAGAATCCGCTGCGCGCGATCTCCGACGAGCTGTACGCCGAATACGACGCCGCTCTGGGCGCCGCCGACTTCACTCGCGCCGCCGCTGCGGTGCAGAAGCTGGCCGGTCGCGTGAACCTCTACGTGGAGGAGAGCGCGCCGTGGAACCTCGCGAAGAGCGAGGAGACCGCAGCCGAGCTGGCCGAGGTCATCTACAACGCGCTTGAGGCCATCCGCATCATCGCGCTGTACATGGCGCCGCTCATGCCGTTCACGTCGGCCGAGGTGTTCCGTCGCCTGTCGCTGGGCGACGTGACTGCCGTGACCGACATCGAGGCGGCCACGGCTTGGGGCCAGCTGCCCGCCGGCAACCCGGTGGAGATCGGCGACCCCCTGTTCCCGCGCCTGGACATGGACGCCGTCGATTTGTCGATGGCGTAATCTCGCTCCGGCGGCCAGCCGGCCGCCGGAACCGCTCGACGTTGCGGCGCGCCCTCGCACGAGTCTCACATCCGAGGGCGCCCCTCTCCGACTAGGCTTGACCCGCGATGCAGAAAGGACGCGACCATGACCGACGAACAGAGCGCGGAGCCCGTCTTCGACGACCCGCTGTTCCGCCAGAAGCGCAAGCGCGGCACGTACCGTGTGGTCGACGCCCCGCAGCTCGAAGGGCCGGTGGCGGACACGCACACGCATTTGCAGCTGCTGCCCGACCCGTACTACGCGCTCGCGCGCTGCGCGGCGCATCAGGTGGAGTTCGTCTGCACCATCGTGGACGTGTTCGAGGACGGCTCCACCACGTTCGACCGTCTGAACTCGTGGCGGTTCGAGGCCGCCGCCGCGGCCAAGCGCTTCGTCGGCTGGACGTGAAGCGACCCCTTCCCGCGCGTGCCGCGGGTTCGCATCGCCGTCGGCTGCCATCCCCATAACGCGAAGTTCTACGACGACGGCCTCGAAGACGAGCTGCGCCGCCGTCTTAAAGACCCGCGCGTGGCGGCGCTCGGGGAGATCGGCCTCGACTACCACTACGACTTCTCGCCGCGCGACGACCAGCGCACGGCCTTCCGTCGCCAGATCCGCCTGGCGAAGGAGGCGGGGCTGCCCATCGCGCTGCATCTGCGCGAGGCGCACGACGAGGCGCTGGCCATCATGCGCGAGGAGGGCTTCCCCGAGGCGGGTACCCTGCTGCACTGTTTCAACCTCGATTGGGCCACGCTCGAGCCGTGGGTGGAGGCAGGATGCTACGTGGCGTTCGGCGGGGCGCTCACGTTCAAGAACGCGGACGAGGTGCGCGAGGCTGCGGCCCGCGTGCCGGCGGACCGCCTGCTCACCGAAACCGATGCGCCGTACATGACGCCCGAACCCATGCGCGGCATGACCTGCTTGCCCGACCACGTGCTGTTCACGGCCGAGCGGCTCGCCGAGGTGTGCGGGCGGGCTCCCGGGGCGCAGCGCGAGGAGTTCCTCGCCCAGCTCATGGCCAACGCGCGCGAACTGCTGGACCGCCCGGCGACCGCCTGGCAGAAGAACAAAGGAGCGTGACGCTTGTGAAGCGACTCATCATCAGCGGTTCCCCCCGGGCGCGGGGGCGCAGCGCGGGCGTTGCGGAGGCCGTCCGCTTCGCGTTCGAAGAGGCCGACCCCGGCGATCGCGTGGACCTCGTGTCGCTTGCGGACGTCCGCATCTCCCCGTGCACGGGGTGCGAGACGTGCGCGAGCAACAAGGGCCGCCACGAGCTGTACTGCATCATCTCCGACGACATGCTACGCGTGCGCGAGATGCTGAACGCCTGCGACGAGCTCGTGGTTGTGTCTCCCGTGTATTTCGCGGGCGCGCCGTCCCAGCTCAAGGCATTCCTCGACCGCCTGCAGCCGTACTTCTACGCCAACTGGCGCGCCAAGCCCAAGCGCCCGGCCAGCCTGTACGTGGTGGGCGAGGGGGGCGACCCGCACGGGTTCGGCCCGCTTGTGGGCGAGGTGCGCTCGGCGCTGGCCGTGGCGGGCTTCGCATTGGAATCCGTGCACGATTGGGTGGGCCTCGTCGGCGCCGACGGCGCGCTTCCCTCGGGTGCCGACGTGTTCGAGGGCGGCCGTGTGCACCCCGCTTCGGCGTACACGTGCACGGGTCCCGAGGGCACGTTCCCGCTCGGGGCTGGCACCGGCGGCGTCCGATGACGAAGCTTTCGCCGTTGGCCAGCGTGTCTCAGACGCGCGCCGTCCTGGAGGCGCACGGCCTGTCCACCAAGTACTCGTTCGGCCAGAACTTCCTCATCAACGACGCCATCTTGCAGAAGATCGTCGCGCTCGCCGATCTCGCGCCCGACGACTACGTGCTGGAGGTGGGGCCGGGCATCGGCACGCTCACCATCGCGCTGCTGAGATGCGCCGGGCGCGTGCTGTCGGTGGAGCGCGACCCCGACCTGCCAGCCGTGCTGGCGGAGACGCTCGCGCCCTGGTCCGACCGCTTCTCCCTGATCGGCAAAGATGCGCTCGATTTGACGATGGACGACCTGCGCGTGGCCGGCGCCCCGTCGGGCGCGTTGCCCAACAAGTTCGTGGCGAACCTGCCCTACGCGGTGGCCGCCACCGTGGTGCTCGACTACTTCGAGCAGTTCGCGTCGCTCGAAAGCGCCACCGTGATGGTGCAGAAGGAGGTGGCCGACCGCATGGCTGCCTGCCCGGGCACGAAGACCTACGGCGCCTACACGGTGAAGCTGCGCCTGCACGTGGAGCCGAGGGGTCGCTTCGGCGTGGGGCCGGGCAACTTCTTCCCGCCGCCGCGCGTCGAAAGCGCCGTGCTGCGCCTCGATCGCCGTCCGGTGTTCGACGACGACGGCGTGCAGCTCGATGCGGACGCCATAGCCGCCGCAAGCACCATGGCCGAGGCCGCGTTCGCCACGCGGCGAAAGACGCTGTCGAACTCGTGCAAGACCTACTTCGCCGGCCACGGCCCGCAGGGCGCGCGCGTCATCGCGCAGCTCCCTGAGCTGTTCGAACGTGCCGGAATCGACCCCAAGCTTCGCGGCGAGACCCTCGACCTCCCCGCATTCGTGCGCCTGGGAAGGGCCTACCAGCAGCTCGGTTCGCCAGCCTGACCTTGTGCGCGAAATCGCGCCTCGATATGATGCAAAAATGGGTTTTTGGCAATTTCGTCGGGTGCTGCGGGTTCTCTGACCGTGCTGGAAGAATCACGACCGGGGGTTTCTTCGAGACGAGGTTCGCTTCGCGGTGCCGAAACCCGAAGCAGATTGCCAAAAACCCGATTTTGCATCACATAGCCCTGCAATTCGGTGCGCCGTTCGCGCCCGCTTTTCCGGTTGCATTCTATTTTTAATGCCCTTAAGCTGGGGAAACTCAAGCGAAAGGGGCTCTTATGGACTATCGGTTAGACGACAATATCGCCGGCATCGTCGTGCTCGAAAACGGCGCGGTGGCGCACGAGTCGTACGACAACGGGTGCGATTCCGCAACCGCCGTGCACGTGTTCTCGGTTACGAAAAGCGTGATCGCGCTGCTGTACGGCATCGCGCTGGACGAAGGCCTCCTCGAAAGCGTCGACCAGCGCGTGCTCGACTTCTTCCCGGACTACGCGGTCAAGCGGGGCGAATGCACCATCCAGCGCATCACCGTGCGCGATCTGCTCACGATGACCGCGCCGTACAAGTACCGCTCCGCTCCCTACACGAAGTACTTCACGAGCGACGACTGGGTGCGCGCCTCGCTCGACCTGCTGGGCGGCAAGGGGGCGGTGGGGGAGTTCCGCTACGCGCCGATCATCGGCCCCGACATCCTCTCGGGCATCCTCGTGCGGGCGACGGGTCGGCCGGTGCTCGCCTTCGCGCAGGAGCGTCTCTTCGGCCCGCTCGGCATCGAGGTTGAGGGCAGCATCACATTCGGGAGCAAGGAAGAGCAGCTCGCGTTCAACAAAGCGAAGGGCATCAGCGGCTGGGTGGCCGACCCGCAAGGAGTGAACACGGCGGGCTGGGGCCTCACGCTCACGCCGCGCGACATGGCGAAGATCGGCCAGCTGTGCCTCGACGGCGGCATCTGGGACGGTCGTCAGCTGGTGTCGCGGGCTTGGCTCGACGAGTGCCTGCGCGAGTATGCGCGCTGGAATGAGATCGACCGGGGCTACGGCTACCTGTGGTGGATCGTCGACGCTGGCGAGGGAGCCTGCGCGGCCCTCGGCGATGGCGGCACCTGCATCTACTTCAATCGGAAGAAGGGTCTCGTCGTGGCCATCGCATCGCTGTTCAAACCCCGCCCGAAAGACCGCATCGACCTCATCAGGACAAGCATCGAGCCTGCTTTCGGGTAGCTAACGCACCTTCGCGTTTTCGAGCTTCTTCGCGCGGACGGCCTTGCCTTTGCCGCACTTGGGCTTCGCAAGGGGGCAGTGCTTCTTGCAGCAGGGGCACGCGCAGCCTTCCAGCGCGACGGCTTCAGCCGCCTTCGCCGCTTTCGCCTTCTTCTTCGCGGCTTTCTTCTGCTTGTGCTCCTTCGAGCTCACGAGCCTGTCCTTTCGCGCGTCGTCATGTGCGCCTCATTCTAGCATGCGCGCGGTGCGACGCTCGGGCTCCGTCCGCAGACGGCATTCCGCGATTGCGTCGTGCCTCGTCGTTTCAACTGTTGTTTTAGGAGGGAGGGAACCGCGTATCTCATCTGGGGATTCTCGCATGCAGCGGCACGCAATTGTTATGGATTTGGGGACAATCCGTGCAGATTCTGTAGAGTATTGACTTAGGTGGTATAATTTTAGGCTGTCATTTCTGCACACTGGCATACGCGAGAAAGAGTGAGCATGGATTTAGCGAAACAAGCCAAAATCGTCGACTCCATTCATGATACGTTACATGACTTCGTCGGTCAACGCCTGAAAGTTCGGGCCAACATGGGTCGTTCGAAAATCGTCGAGAGCGAAGGCGTTCTCATGCAGGTGCACCCGCAGCTTTTCATCCTCGAGGTGGATCGCAAGCGCGGCCGCACCTCCCGCCAGTCCTACCAGTACGTCGACGTGCTGACGGGCATGGTGGAGCTGTCCCAGAACGGCGAGCCGCTGTTCGAGCCGTTCGTGCCGGAATCCGCCGAAGGCATGCCCGCGGCGGACAGCGTGGACGAGCAGGAAGAGGAGAAGGTCCTGTCCTAACGGCGTTTAGGGCCGGTTCCGGCAATGGCACGGGTGTCGCGGTTGCGGCACCCGTTTTGCATTCTGGGGAGAGTTCCTCTGCCGCGCGGCGAGGTCAGCGTTTAAAATAGCGGAATGAAAGCCGAGGCCGAATCGGGACCGGCGCGAAAACCGACGCAGAGGAGGGGCGGTGGCGCAAGACCAGGCGAAGGAAGGCGTGCGCTTGCCGTACGTGCTGCGGCATTTCGACGTGTCGTACCTGGGCATCTGCGCGCCGCATGTGTGGATCTACTGCGTGGCGCATCGCGCGGGACTCGACTTCGGCGGCGTGGTCACCGGCATCCCGCTCTACAGTGCGCTGTCGGCGTTCATGCTGGCGGTGATGCTGCTCGCTTGGAAGGGGAAGGCGAGCAGCGTCGCGCCCAAGCTGGACTGGCCCCTGGCCGCGCTGCAGGCGGCGGCAACCCTGCTGCTCGTGGTGCCGCTTCCCGTCACGGGAGCCGTCGGTGCCACGGCGGCCGCGATCGCGGCGGGCATCGGCGTGGCGTGGCTGTACCTGCAATGGGCGCCGTTCTACGCGAAGCTCGACATCCGCGATGCCATCGCCTGCATCTTCTGCGCCATGGCCGTGGGATCTGCGCTCAAGGTGCCCATCGACCTGCTGCCGCCCGTCCCGGCGGCGGTCGTGCTGATGGCGCTGCCCTTCGTCTCGGCTGCCCTGGCGCGCCGCGCGCAGCGCAAGCAGCCGCCGGTAGAGCGCGCGCCACGGCTGTTCTACGACGAGAACCCCACGTCCATCCCGTGGAAGATCCTGTTCGGCGTGGCTGCGTACAGCCTGATCATCGGCGTGATCCAGGGCATGCCCATCGAGGCCGATCACACGCCGTTCTGGATGATGACGACAGTGCACCACGGAGCCGAGATCGCCGTGGCGCTGTGCGTGCTGTGGTGGGTGTTCGCGAAGGGCGGTCTGCTGCGCTTCTCCAGCCTGTGGCGGGCGATCCTGCTGTTCACGGCCACGGGGCTGTTCTTCCTGCCCGTTATCGGGTCGGCGTGGGCGGGTTGGGCGCTCGTGCTCATCTCCATCGCGCAGACGCTTGTGGTCATGCTGTTCTGGACGATGCTGGCCGACGTGGCACACCATTCGCGCACGTCGCCTTACGTCATCTTCGGCTCAGGGTGGATCGCTTACTCGCTGCCGTTCGCCCTGGGCGAGGTGGCCGGAAAGCTGGAGGGCGTGCACGGCGTGGGAGCGACCGTGCTGCAGGTGCTGGCGTACCTGCTGACCATCGCCGCCGTGTTCGCGCTCAACGAGGGGAACTTCTCGCAGCGCCGCATCTTCGCCGACCTCGAGGGCCCCACCCCCGAGCAATCGATGTTCGCGCATATCGACGAGGGCTGCGAGCGCCTGGGCGCCGAGCGGGGCCTGACGGCGCGCGAGGTGGAGGTGCTGCAGCTGCTGTGCAAGGGCCGCTCGAAAAGCTACATCGCGGAAAGCCTGTTCATCAGCGAGAACACCGTGCGCTCCCACTCGAAGCACATCTACGCCAAGCTCGATGTCCACTCGAAGCAGGAGATATTGGACCTGATCGCACGGGGGTAGGGCGAGCTACGCCTCGTGTACCGTTCCGTCCCGGTCGACGAACCACGCTCCCAGGATGGTCTCGCGCTCGCGGGCGAAGGCTATGCCGCGTTCGATGCCCAGGGCGAGCAGGGTGGTTGAATAGCCTTCGGCATCGATCGAACGGCGTGCAACCACGGTAGCCCCTGCGGCGTCGGTTGTCGCAGGGAAGCCCGTCTTCGGGTCGAGAATGTGGTGGTAGAGCGCGCCGCCGCGTTCGAAGCAGCGCTCGTACACCCCGCTCGTCACGGCCGAGGCGTCGCGCACGGCCACGGCGCCCACGATGGCGTTCTTGTCGCGCGGGTCCTGCAGCCCCACACGCCACGGGCTGCCGTCGGGTTTCTGCCCATGAGCCATCACGTTGCCGCCCAGGTTCACCACGAACGCGTCCAGCCCATGCTGCGCCAGCAGCGCGGCCAGCTGGTCGGCGATCCACCCTTTCGCGATGCCGCCCACGTCCACGGCTGCTTGCGGGTCGGCCAGCTGCGCCCACGATGCGCCGCGCTCTCCGACCTCGCTCACGCGCAGCGCCCTCCAGTCCACGTGCGCCAGCGCCCGCTCCACGTCGGCGCGCTCGGGCACGACGCCCTCGTGGAAGTTCCACAGCCGCACCACCGAGCCCACGGTGACGTCGAACAGCCCTTCGCTGTCGGCGCAGTACCCGCTGGCGGCGCGCAGCAGCTCGGCGGTGTCGTCGTGGACGGCCACGCGCTCTCCCGCGGCCGCGTTCAGCCGCGAGATGTCGGAGTGCGGCAGCGTGCGCGATAGCCGGCGCTCGAACGCGCGGCTCGCGGCGCGCGCGGCATCGAACGCGGGGGCGCACTGCGTGGAATCGGCGTAGGCCTGCAAGGTGATGATCGTGTTGAACGCGTAGAACTGATGCGTCATCATGCCCGCGTCGTTGGGCCCGTGCGTCTCGTGCACGTCCTCGAGCGGGATGGGGTCGTATGCGTCGTGATATTCCATGCCGCACAGTATATCACCCGGTTCGTGTCATGGGGCAACCTGCGAAAACACCCCGTCCGTGTACTGTTCCGCCGTTCGCTTCGGCTGCATCATGGACCCATCGCGATCGGCCGGCGAGCATCCCCTCCCTGATTTCCCGCCCGCCAGCCGACCGCGATCCGACCGCGGCCCGGCCAAAGCCGCGTCCAATAGGTGAGGGAACAGAATCGAACCAAGGAGGAGCCATGATCCAGAACCCGAACGAAATCGCCGCCCGTGCCCGCATGGAAGAGGCTATGAGCCGCATCGAGGCGAACGTGCGCACGCGCCTTCAGCTGAACCGCCGCCAGTTCATTTGCGGCAGCGCCGCCACCATGGCGCTGGCCATGCTCGGTCTCGCCGGATGCTCGCCGAAAGCCGACGCGACCGGCAGCGCCGGCGCGCAAGCCTATAAGGCCGGCACGTACGAGGCCAGCGCCGAGGGCCGCAACGGCGCCATCAACGTGAAGGTCACGTTCACCGACGACGCCATGGAGGCCATCGACGTCGAGCAGGAGGAGAGCCGCAACATCGGCGACGCCGCCATCAACATCCTCAAGGACAAGTACCTCGCATCCCAAAGCCTCAACTTCGACACCGTCACGGGCGCGTCGCTGTCGTCCATGGCCTTCGCCACGGCCGTGGCCGAGTGCGTCGATGCGGCCGGCGGCGACGTGAAGGCGCTCAAGAAGGCCGACACGGGGCTCGAGCCTGCAGCGGCCATCGACGAGGACTGCGACGTCTGCATCGTGGGTTCCGGCGGCGCGGCGTTCGCGGCGGCCGTCACCGCAGCCGAGGCCGGCAAGACGGTGGTCATGCTCGAGAAGATGGACATCTACGGCGGCAAC
This sequence comes from Eggerthella timonensis, assembly GCF_900184265.1. Taxonomy (NCBI): domain Bacteria; kingdom Bacillati; phylum Actinomycetota; class Coriobacteriia; order Eggerthellales; family Eggerthellaceae; genus Eggerthella; species Eggerthella timonensis. The sequence continues at coordinate 3,755,519 of NZ_FXXA01000002.1, read as the reverse complement.
ACGAACGCCGGCGAGGGCACGCTCAACGCGCCCGACCCCGAGCGTCAGGAGCCCCTCGGCATCGAGGACTCGGCCGACTTCTTCTACCAGCAAACCTTCGAAGGCGGCGACGAGCTGGGCGATCCCGCGCTCGTGCGCATCCTCGCCGACAACGCGCTCGACGCCGTGCACTGGATGGAGGATCACGGCCTCGTGTACGAGAAGGAGCCGTTCACGGCCATCGGCGGTCTGTGGCAGCGCGGCCATGCCGTCGAGGTTGAGAACAAGGGCGATCAGGGCGGCAGCTACTACGTGTCGTGCCTGAAGGACTGCGCCGACAAGAGCGGCAAGGTCACGCTGTACACCGATGCGAAGGTGGAGCAGCTCACCGAAGAGGGCGGCGAGGTGACGGGCGTCAGCGGCACGCGGCCTTCGAGCGGCGCGGCGGTCACCGTGCGCGCGAAGTCGGTGGTGCTGGCGACGGGCGGCTATTCCCGCAACGCCGAGCTGGCCATGGAGTACGACAAGCGCGTGACGAAGGACATGCCCTCGTCCAACGTGTGCTCGTCCACGGGCGACGGCCTGGGCCTCGGCGAAGGCGTGGGCGCCGGCCTGCGCAACATGGAGCTCGTGCAGATCCACCCGCTGGGCGACCCGCAGAACGGCGGCGTGGCCACGTTCGTGGGCAACTGGCTGGGCGTGGAGAACTACGTCATGGTCAACGACGAGGGCAAGCGCTTCATCCGCGAGGACGAGCGCCGCGACACCATCGCCGACGCCATCCTCGAGCAGCCGAACGACGAGATGTGGCTGCTCGTCGACTCCACCGACATCGCGTCCGACCGTGCCGACCAGATCGCCGAGCTCGTGGAGAAGGGGCACAGCTTTAAGGCCGACGATATCTTGGACCTCGCGAACCAGATCGGCGTGCCGGCCGACGCCCTGGCCGAGACGGTGGACGGCTACAACGCCTGCGTGCGCGCCGGCGCCGACACGCAGATCGCGCCCGGCAAGGAGCTGCTCGGCACCGAGCTGTCCGACCCGGCGTACTACGCCTCGAAGCGCATCCCTACGATCCACTACACCATGGGCGGCCTGTGCATCACCACCGACGCCCAGGTGTGCACCGAAGCCGGCGAGCCCATTCCCAACCTGTTCGCAGCAGGCGAGGTGACGGGCGGCGTGCAGGGCGGCAACCGTCTGGGCGGCAACTCGTTCACCGACCTCATCGTGTTCGGCCGCATCGCCGGCGCTTCGGCGGTGGCGAACGCTTAGCGGGCGGCGACGGGGCTCAATTCGTTTCGTCTCCAATCGGGAAGGCCGGCATCCGTTCAGGGTGCCGGCCTTCGTGCGAGCGGTGCTACTTTCCCGATGCGACGCGCGAGAGCCTCAGCCGGGCCACCTCGGATTGCTCCGCAACCGTGCGGAGGGCCTCGTCGCGGATGTAGGATGCGTCTTCGTCGGTCGAGGCCCCGCACAACAGGGAGCTGAGAGCCTTGGAGATATCGATGAGGCGCTTGTTCAATTCACGATCCGCGGGAGTGTTCATCAACGTCATCCCTTTCAAGTCCGATGGTTCGCTCGTGTTCTCGCTGCTTGCGTTCATCGCAGGTCGCGGCGTATGCGCGCTGCGGTCGCAAGGAGGTATCGTTCAAGGTGCGGCAGCACCGGGTTCTCGACGGCGTCTGCGTAGGCCAGGCATAAGGGGACGGTCATCTGGTCCTCCGCATGCAGGGGCCGCACGACGGCTGAGGGATACAGCGCTTCGAGGGCCGGATCCGGCGCCACGAACAGGGCGCCGCGCTCGTTTTCGAGGAAGTCGCGATTGCGGTCCACGAACGGCTCGAGGGAGGCGAAGCTCGGCTCCACTTTCCGCGCCCGCAGGTGGTCGGCGATGAAGCTGCGGCAGTAGCGCAAGTCTTCCGGCGCGGCGAGGGACGTTCCCTCGAGGTCGGCGATGCGGATGGACGTGGCGGCAGCCAGCGGATGGTTCTCCGCCACGGCCACGTGCAGCGGGAACGCCAGCAGCTTGACGCACGAGAGGCCCGGCTTGCCGGTGCGGCCCACGATGACGGCGGCGTCCACCACGCCTTCTTCGAGCGCGCCGAGGCAAGCTCCGCTGGAATGGTAGGTGGTGGAAAGCTCGATGCGCGGGTGCGCTTTCGCGAACGCGTTGAAGTCGTGGGCACGGATGACGTTGCCGCGGCAGGGCGAGCAGGCCACGGCCAGCGAGACGCGGCCCTCATCGGCTTCGATCCGCTCTTGATGGCGCGCGAGCGTCTCGAGATCAAGCAGGCACGACAGCGCTTCCGATGCGCGCGCCGCGAACATGCGGCCGAATTCGGTGGGCTTCACGCTGCGGCCCGATTTCTCGCACAGGTGCACGCGCAGCTCCCGCTCCAGATCGCCGACCGACTTCGAGACGGCCTGGGGCGTGACGAACAGCTCCTTCGCAGCCATGGAGAAGCTCCCGTATTGCACGGTGGTCACGAAATATTCCAGTTGGCTGATATTCATGACGGCGGCTCTTTCGGCGAGGGAACGTGGTTGTGCGGTATTCGTCACGTCAGACAATTTATCATAAAACGTTAAATCTGTGGTGCTGGCTTCGACGTTTTACGCCGAGTGAATGCCCAGATCGGCTGCGAATACGCCAATTGTAACGGTGGCATTACATGACGCTGTGCTGTAGTATTTGAAAAGCCCCTAGCGGCAACGTTTGCCTGGATGATAGTATTTCCTTGGGAAGCATGGGGAAACGACCCTCTCGGCATACGTTTCGGGGGCGCATCGATCACACGACGAGGAGCTGGCATGAGATTCACCGAAGAGGTAGTACTGTTCGACTTCGCGGGGATTCCCATGGTGGGCTGTCTCGATACGGGGTACGCCATCGGCCTGACCGAGCAGGGCGCCGCGGTTTGCGCGCGCATGCTTGAGGAAGACGTTCCCGAAGACGACGTGATCGAGGTCGATCCTGCCTTGCTCGAGCATCTCACGCGCGGCGGCTTCTTCCAGCGTGCGGTGGCCGAGCCGCGAGTGGTTTCGGCGTACCTGCACGTCACGCAACGTTGCAACCTCACGTGCGCGGGCTGCTACTCGCTCGACGAGCACCGCAACCGCTTGGCCGACGCGTCCTTGTCCGACATGAAGCGCGCGGTGGAAGGGCTTGCCGCCGCCGGATTGTCTCAGCTGATCATCTCGGGCGGGGAGCCGTTCTTGCGCGACGACCTTCCCGACATCGTGGAGCACGCGAAGCGCGCCTGCGGCATCGGCTCGGTCACCGTGCTGTCGAACGGCACGCGCATGACCGAGGAGGCGCTTGAGCGCTTGGCGCCGAACGTCGACTGCGTGTCGGTGTCGTTCGACGGCTGTTCGGCCGCCGCGCCGGCGTACATTCGCAGCGAGCAGCGTTTCGACGAGCTGGTGGAGGCCGTGCGCATGGTGCAGCGCGCCGGCATCCCGGCGCACATCATTCCCACCGTGCATGCGAAGAACGTGGACGATCTGGCTTCCTACGTGCAGCTTTCCCGTGATCTGGGCGCGTCGCTCAACTTCAGCCTGCTGACGTGCGAGCCGAACGACGAGGTGCTGGGCGGCTTGCTGCCCGGCGAGCCTGAGCTGCGCATGCTCGGCCGCGCGCTGCTGACGCTCGACAATGGCAAGCCCCTTCCCGCGATGGATGCGCCCGTGGGCGTGAACCTCACGGTGAAGCGCAACTGCGGCGCCGGCTGCAAGTCGCTCAGCGTGGATGCCGACGGCACCATCTATCCATGCCACATGCTGCAACGCCCCGAGCTCGCCATGGGCAACGCGTTCGAGGGGCCGGTGCTCGACGCGCTGCAAACCGACGTGTCCCGCATGTTCCAGGCGCTCGATGCCGCACGGTTCGAGGACTGCGGAACGTGTCGTTACCTGCGAATCTGCGGGGGAGGCTGCCGAGCCCGCTCGCTGTTCGAATCAGGCACCCTGGAGGCGAAAGACTCCTACTGCCTGATGACCCAGGAATTCTACGACGTCCTGGGGAAAGCCATGTCCGAATCCCTACAGCAAAGGAGGTGAAAGAATGCTGTTCTATAGCGAAGGAGAGACCTACTCTATCTGCTTGCCGATTGGTCTTAATGGGGGTCCTTGTCTGGCAATTGGCATTTAAGTTCTCAAGCGATCAACATTTGTATTATTACGAGACCTCTTTCATACTGTATGAAAGAGGTCTCGTAATATCCCGGTGTGATTTGAGAGGTTTAGAATGATGGATGCCGATGCCAAAGAAACAGAGTCATCGCTTATCAGAACGAATAAAGTTTGTAAACTTATCTGTGCGCTCATGAAACTGGTTTTTGCATTTGTCTGTGTATGGTGGATTGTTACAATTATTGTTATGGCCATCGCTCTATTCGATTCGAATTCCATCAACAACATAGGATATTTGAACCTACCAGCGTTAGTCATGTATGTTTTTTCGTGTGGGGTTATGGCCGTAACGTGCGTTACACTAATAAAAATATTTTCAGATGCTTCAAAAGGCTGTTCGCCATTCACAATGATTCAAGTTAGAAGACTGCGCTTGATGGCGATCGCGTTGCTTGTGTATGCAATTTTGGAGTTCGCCATTACATATTGTTCTTCTTTCGCTCGACAGGATTGGGCTGGTCCGTCAATCGCGACGGTCGATTTGTTCGCTCTTATAGCTGCTGCGGTCGTCTTCGCCTTCTCTTTCGTATTCAAATACGGCGTCCTTCTGCAAAAGTTGTCGGACGAAACCTTGTAGGTGGGCTCGATGCCAATCGTTCTTCATCTCGACGAGGTCATGGCAGATCGGCATATCTCGTTGAATGATCTTGCTGACAAAGTGGGGATCACTAACGTGAACCTCTCCCGCATCAAAACCGGTAAAATCAGAGCCGTTCGCTTCAGCACGCTCGATATGCTGTGCGAAGTGCTCAAATGCCAGCCGGGGGACATTCTCAAGCACGTCTCCGCCGCCGAGGCCGATGCTATGTTTCTCGACGACGAAAACGAGCTGTAAGTCCCTTTCGTGTGCATTTTTCAAATCGGGGGCAATTGCCATTTGACAAACGGTCGCAATACAGGCAAAATATTGCCTCGCGCGAAAGCGTATTACTCCGTGGGGATGTAGCTCAGCTGGGAGCCCAAGCGGTACGTATACCATCACAACGTATGCGTCCTCTTTGGTATAATGCTGAAACACGGAAACAGTGCACGTGTACAACTTGATATGGGGCTTTAGCTCAGCTGGGAGAGCACCACGTTCGCAACGTGGGGGTCGGGGGTTCGAATCCCCTAAGCTCCACCATAATCAACAGCCGGATTCTTTAACAAAAGAATCCGGCTTTTTGTTTTAACCGACTTTGCTCATGCTGCGAAGTCGCTGGGGTTCTCTAAGCACTCCATGTACTGCTCCATCGTTACGGCCAACTTGATGTCCAACTTGTAGTCGCGTGATACGGTGACGCTTTCGATGAGCTGGCATACGATCATCCTTCTCGTGTCCAGATCGCTGCTATCGAACATATCTGCCCAGTTTACAAAGCGGTCGTGTTGCTCTTTGAGTGGAGTCAATCTGCTTTTCGATGAGGCCAGTTCTTCCTCAATCTTCTCAACGGAAAGAGCGCTCGTTTCCCTTTGCTCAGACGCTGCTTGAATCAACTCGTTCAACAGGGTTTGATCGAAGCTGCTTTCGCCGCGTATGGCTTTGACAACTTCCGATTTGAGCGATGCAAGCTCCTCAGTTTTCTTGGAAAGTGAGGTTTTTGCATCCTTCAGCTTGTGTTCGAGGCTACCCACCTCCTCGCCGAATCGCTTTTCAACGATGGTGGAAACTGGGACTCGTTTCAGGCGGGACAGTAAGTCGCGCACGATTTCGGTTACTGCTTCGTCGACCTTTGTAGCGACATAGGCTGTTTGGCCGCAGCACACGCCCTTGTGCCGTACCCGGTTGTAGCAAAGATAGCGCCACCAGCGCCGATTCTCGATAGAGCCATCGGGTCGAACACGCTTCGCCCCCGCTGTAGAGGTAATGAGCCTTGCCCCGCAGTGACCACAAAAGATGTTGCCTGTTAACAAACACTCGGACGGTAACTTTCGAGGGATGCGCCTCCGCTCCTGATATTTCTGGGATCTCTGCTTGATTAGCTCTTGGGAACGGAAATACGTATCGTCATCAATGATGCGTAGGTGCTCGAACACCTCCGAAACGCTTTCACCGCAACGGAGAATACCTCGATATACGGGATTGGAAACGATGTTCCTGATAGAGGGCGCAACAAAGTTCGTCCCCTCGCGGTTCAGGATGCCATGGGCTGTAAGGAATGCAGCAATAGATTGCGGTCCCATTCCGGCATTGGCATGCCGGTCGAAGATCAACCTGACGACAGCCGCTTCTTTTTCATCGATTTCTAGGTCGTACACATTATGGCCGCGTTTGTTTACCCGGCCTTTGTGTACGAGCCGATAGCCGTATGGAGCTACCCCGCCTTTAAATCGACCTTCCTTGATAATCTGACCCATGCGCTCTTTCGTGCGGATGGACGTTTTAATGCTCTCGCCTGACGCTTGCCAGTAGCGAATGTAATTCAGCAGTTTGTCGACGTGGTTATCGAAACGCTGCTGGCCTTCCTTGACGCTCCAAACCTCGATGCCGTGTTGTGTGAACCATTCGACGACGAACGGTGTTTCGTCTTCGCGGCGACCGATGCGATCAAACATAAATACAAGCAGCACGTCGAACTTCTTCTCAATAGCCGCCTTTTGCAAATCTTGGATGACATCTCGATCTTTCGCGGAAACCTTGAAGCCCGACACTCCCATTTCCATGAACTCTTTTGCCAGAACCCAGTCTGGTTTCGCATCCACAAATTCTCGGCAAGACTGCTTTTGCATCGGGATGTCGTCTTCCTCTACCTGCTTAGCAGTCGAAACACGGTAGAGACAATAAACTCGTTTCATATCATCACCCGCCCTCGGTTGAGCGGTGATGTGTCCTTTCGCTTGTCAAGGTGCGCCTCTGGCTCGTCCAGCACAGATAAGTCTACGGCGACCATTCGATCAAGGCAAAGGTGCGATTTCGGAGATCGCATCCTGCGGGGCAAGGGCATACGATTCGAGTAATGTTCCGACCAGCTCGGATAGCTCGCGTTTGCAGCGAGAATTTGATGCAAACGATACAATCGCAGAGCATCCCGCGACTTCAATCTCGTAAGATACTTTGGGACAATCGTTTCGAGCAATGGTTTGTTCTTCTGAGGAATCGCTCGTCTCGGCCTCCTTCGATGTATTCCAATGGTTACGAGAAACGGGTTCTACAGGCGCGTTACCTCGAAGTCGTATCCGGTGTGCATGTTGCATACCGTGCACAGCTCCTTCGTGTCTTGATTCAAGTTGACTTGTCGCAGCGTGAAGCTGTTGGCATCACGAAAAGACTGGGCGCAGGTGCGGCAGAGCGTCATCAGCATCGGATCGCGCGGCGCGAGACGAATGCCTAGGCTAGCCACGAGGGCGATGTCAACCAGGTGCATTCGCTTCGCGTCGAGCGTACACAGCTTCTTTGCCAGGCGCTTTTCGTCGATTGTTCTAATTTGCTCCAACATGACTACTGAGTCTGGTTGCAGTGGTGCATCGTAGATCGCGACGTGGGTTGGCTGCGACGGTTTGCGTTGGGCTATTGCGGCGACGATGGTAGTTGCACTCCGGCTGTTGCCGATATTGTTTTGCACGACTAAGACTGGCCTTGTGCCGCCTTGCTCGCATCCGCATACAGGGTCGAGGTCGGCCAGAAAAACGTCTCCACGAATGACGTGTGTATGCATAGAGCGATGTCCTTTCGGAGGTATGAAGATGAGCCTCGCGCAGGGATTGTCCTAACGCGAGGCTCGTAATTAACGATGCGCTGTAAAATAAGCGCGAAGTTATCCCGTAAGCCCACGAGGACCCTCATGGCGTGGCGCGCTCATGTCCTTGCAAGGGCTTGCGGGTATTCTAGTATCAAGGTGCAGAGAGGCGAACGCCCCTCGTCTTTACGGACGCAGGGGCAAAGGAAAAGGAAGCTGTCAGGAAAGAAGTTCTTTAAGATTCTCTCGAGCCAAAGCGAGACTGTATTTAATCGCTCGTTCTGAGCATCCTTCGATTTGAGCAATCTGCTTGATCGGAAGATCGATGAGGTGCCGTAACAGAAAACGTCTTAGCTGGAGGGGCGGGATCTTCTGAAGTGCTTGTCGGATCTCGTCCGTTTCCAGTCGTTCCATTAGCAATTGCTCAGGGCTTTTGATAAGGCGCGAATATGGAAGGTCGCAATCGCTCATCTGCTCAATATGATACGTGTGACGAGCCTCGCGACGCTCAATACGCCAAAACTCACGTTGTAAAGAGCCTATCTCTTCATATATGGTTTCAGACACTTCAATATCCACTTTTCCATTTGCTGTCGATACCGAAACACGGTAAATGGGAGAGTGGTTAGATAGGGTGTGATGTGTGTCGTAGAAACGAGGCACTGTCGGCTCCTTCCGATCATATTTAGGAGCCGGATTTCGGTCCCCATCTGTACGGACGGGGAGGTAAGAAGTTAGTGAAGGATTAATTCAAAAATCGAATAAAAATATCTAATTAAGATAGATTGATATATAAATATCAATCTAGTTGATGCTTTTTACGACAGATTAGACGTTGAGTAGGAAACATCATGTAAGATACTAAATCTAGAGTATTGGGAGATGCATTGACTCACGTTGATCGTCTCCCTTGCAAGACAAGGAACTATGAAACGCATACAGTCAAGCTGTTCTCTGTATAAAGGAGGTGAAAAAATGTTGTTTCATTCTGAAGCTCAAATGATGTCACTTTGCTTTGCGATCGGAATACTCGAAATTGGGTACTAAGTGGTTCGACGTTGCTCTGCGGTATGAAAACGGTTTATAAGAAGAATGTAGGAATTGATGGCTTGCGTCATCGAAGGAGATAATATGGGCGGCGAAGAGTTTCGGGAGTTGGAAGCGTCATTATCGGGCGCAAGACGAGTGTGCAAACACCTGAAAAACATTTCGCTTATTTTCTCAGCTGTCTATCTTGTTGCTTGGCTCCTTTTGTTGGTTCTGATGACTACGGATGCCGCAACAGCAGGAGTGGACGCACGCAAATTGAAAGGCATATCGTATGTCGCGTCTTATGGCGTGGTGACTCTCTTGTTGCTTTTCGTCGCCTACCGTTCGTTTTCGGACGTCGTGAATGGTGAATCTCCCTTTACGATGAAACAAGTATCTCGATTTCGGTACGCTGCGCTCTTACTCGTTGCGTTGGTAATCATTGACACTATTCTTTCTACGGGATTTACATACGCATTCAATATGGCAGGCGTTGATTATTCTGCGCTTGGCAATCACGGAATGGAACAGAGACACTTACGAATTAATGCTGAACCATTGTTCTTTGCCGTTATACTATACGGAATATCCGTCCTATTTCGATACGGTGTGCTTTTGCAGCGTTTGACCGACGAAACCGATTAAGCGGGATTCAACAATGGCAATAATTTCTCGTCTTGATAGAATGATGGCTGACCGCAAAATTTCGCTAAACGACCTTGCAAGCAAAGTGGGTATAGCTCCCATCAACTTGTCTCATATAAAAACAGGCAAGAACAAGGCTCTTCGCTATTCGACCCTCAATGCTATCTGTCGAGAACTCAATTGCCAGCCAGGAGATCTGGTCGAGTACGTCCCCGATGAAGAGGATGAGCTGTGAAGATATTCGAACGGTATTAGGCAACTCAGAATTTGATCAGGTCTGCCACGTCAATACCCAAAGCGTTGGCTAAGCGGATGAGCTTATCTATCCCAAGATTGATTTTTCCACTTTCGATTCTGTAAATGTACGATTGACCACTGTTGATCATCAGCGCGAGTTTTGCTTGAGACAGTCCTTGCTTCTGACGATGCATGCGCACTTCACGTCCGAGAGACTTTAAGCATATTTGAGGATCTTTCTCGTTCATAGCGCTAGAGTATGCTTACTCATATAGAGCATTACGACTGAAATGTAGTGATTGCCTTTTGTCGATGATCCCGCTGTTTCTTATCCGTGCTTTTGAATTGAGATTGCTGGCGTACGATTTGTACAGTCGCATTGAACTCTGCGGAAACATTTCTAATCTAGTAGTAAACAAAAGAGACTCATAAAGTAGTCTCCCGCCTGGTTATTTTTCCAGACGGGAGATGCCGATTGAGACCAACTTGGGAACAAGTTTGTTCCATTACTCGAACCGAATGACTTCTTTACGAAAATTCAACGAGTAGAACGCATCCCGGTTTTATGCCCAGCTCCGCAGCGCTGTCCGCAGCAGCTTCGATGATTGCGTGGGACTCTCGTATCCTAGTCGACGACAGGCACCAAGGGCGCATCGTCTCAACGTGGAGCACGCGCATATCTCTGTCGCATACGATCACGTCGATGGGCAGCGACATGAAGCACGTATGCACCGAAGGGCAATGGTTGAACAGGTACGCGCATCGGGGATCGACGTACTTTTTGCCGATTAGACCGAGCGCACGCGTCCAGGGCGCGCGCATCCTTCGCAGGTTGGAGTAGGCCACGCGCGTCGCGGATAGTCCGTCGCTCACCATCAGCGCGGCCATCATTGCACCCCCGACAGCTTGGCGATCAGGCTGATCGCCACAGGGGCTGCGAACGCGAGTATGACGGCGGGCAACATGAGGAAGCCGATGGGCATGATCATTCGCACGGGGAGCTTGTTGGCGCGCGCTTGCAGCTCCTGGCGGCGGCGCGCGAACACGTGTTTGGACTGGCTTTTGAGCACGTCGCCGACGGACGCGCCGACGGCTGTGCCCGCGTTGAGCGCCGCGACGAACTGCGAAAGCGCCTCCACGCCGCAGCGCTCGGCCATGCGGTCGAGGGCTTCGGGCAGCGTGTAGCGCATGATGGCCATGTCGCGGTCGGCCAACTCGAACTCATGGGCGAGTGCTCCCTTGCTGTGCTGCGCCACGATACGGATTGAGCGCTGCGGTGTAAGCCCTGCCTCGATACTGGTTGCCAGCAGGTCGAGCGCTCGCGGCAAGGCGACCTTGATCTGCTCCTGGCGCACCCTCGCCTTGACCGACAGCGCGGCTCTCGGGCACAGCAGCACGATTGCGGCGGCCAGTGCGGCAAGCGCGACCTTGGGCGCGGCTTGCATGTCGAGGGCTGCTATAGCGGGAACGAGGACGGCGATGGTCGCAGCCCACAGGAGCACGGACAGGCCGTGGTAGGTGCCCGGCGACATGGCAAGCCCTGCGCTGGCGAGCCGCTTGCGCAGTTTGCCTCCGGCCTCTTGGGTTTGCGGGAGCACTTTGTTGGCGATGCTTGCCAGCGCGGCCATGTGCTGCCGGGATGCCGCTTCGGTTCTCCCGCGCGCGGGTTCGGTGCGCGCCATGCGCCCGAAGATTACGAGGTACGATGCGACGCCTGCGATGATCGCCGCGCAGCTTGCGTAGACGATGGTCATGCTGCCTCCTTAATCGGTCGGCATCTTGTATATGCGACGTACTGCGACAAGCGCCGCAGCGTCCAGTACGATGAGTGCGGCCACGACGAGCGGCCACCAAACGCTCGACCAGAACGCCGCCCCGATGTCCGGCGCGCCGAAAACCACTACCCCCAACACGAGGAACGGGAACACCGCGATGAACTTGGAGGCGTAGCGCCCCTGCGACGTGATCGCGTCGATGTCGCCTTGCAGCTCCTGCGTCGATTCCATCCTCGCCGCCGTCGATTCGAGCAGTTCCGCTAGGTTGCCGCCGCCGATCTTCTGTACGCCCACGGCGGTTGCCAAGAACTCGGCGTCCGTGTTTCCGGTGCGCAAGGCCATATGCCCGAGCGCCTTGTCGATGGGCACGCGCCCGAATCGCACTTCGTCTGCAACGCGCTGGAACTCGTCTTTGGCGGGTTGCGGGACGAAACGGGCGACCGACGCGAAAGCCGTTTCGACCGACATTCCGGCACGCAGATGCTGGGCGGTCATCGGGAGCGCGTCGGCAAGCTGCCTGCCGAACGACTTTGCGCGCCTCGTGCCTGAATAGTCCATGAGGGCGCGAGCGCCGACGGCTGCGCTTGCGACGCCTGCGACGAAACCCGCCGCTCCAAAAGCGAAGTACAGCAGGCTTCCCGCGAGCATGCAGGCGCTCGCCGTCGCCGCTAGAACTGCGGAGGGTCTGGCCTCGATGCCCGCGCGGGTCAGGCTGGCCGAAAGCGAGCGTCCGAACCAGGTTCTCGGTTCGCGGGCGTTTTCGGCGCTCGTGCGCGCCGTGTACCCGATCCTGCGCGCGTACTCGGCATCCCGCGATGCTACTTGTATGTTCCAAAACATGACGAGCGCGAATGCGAGCGTGGCGAGCGCAAGCGCCATGATGGCGGTTGCGGTTGCGGCAATGCTCATACGGGGCACCCCCTTTCGGGATCGAATCGGTCGAAGAACCAGTCGTCGTCCACCGCCTGTCCCCACGAGTTGATGCGGTCGATGATGCCGTCCATCGGCACCCCGCAACCGTGAAACTCGCCGAGCTGGCGGCCGGACGCGTCGAAGCCCGCAGGCTCGAAGCGGAACAGTTCCTCCTTGGAGATCACATCGCCCTCCATGCCGCCCGTGAGCGCCGTGATGGAGGCGATCTTGCGGGAGCCGTCCACGTAGCGTCTGACGACCACTACGAGGTTGACGGCTTGGCTGATCATGCGCTTGATGGTCGTGGAGTCGTAGCCGATGCCGCAGCGACGGATCATGTCTTCCAACCGGGAGAACGCGGTGGGCACGTCGTTGGCGTGGACGGTGGTGAGCGAGCCGTCGTGCCCCGTGGTCATGGCGTTGACCATCTCCAGCGCCTCCGCGTCGCGGCACTCGCCGACGATGATGCGGTCCGGCCTCATGCGCAGCGCCGTCCGCAGCAGGTCGTGGATCGTGATGCGCCCCGCCCCCTCGATGTTGGCCGGACGGCTCTCCATGCGCACCAGGTCATCGTGCGACAGTTGCAGCTCCGCCGCGTCCTCGATGGTGATGATTCGCTCGTCATCGGGGATGGCGTGCGAAAGGATGTTCAGCAGCGTGGTCTTTCCCGCGCCCGTGCCCCCTGCGACGACGATGGAGCACCGTCCCGCCACCGCTGCGGCCAGGAACGCCATCATCGCGGGGCTTGCACTGCCCCAGCGCACGTAGTCCTCGGCGGTCAGCCGCTCGGCGGGGAACTTGCGGATGGTGAGCGCGGTGCCGTCAATTGATACGGAGCGCGAGACGGCGTTGACGCGGGAACCGTCGGGCAGGCGCGCGTCCATGATCGGCGCTGCCTCGTCGCATCGTCGGTTGACCTGCTGGCCGATCTGGTTGACGATGCGCATGAGGTGGTCGTCGCTGTCGAAGCTCGCGCCCTCCGCGCGGCGCATCCTGCCGTTGACCTCCACGAAGATGTCGCGGGGTCCGTTCGCACACACTTCGGTGACGGTCGGGTCGGACAGGTAGGGATGGAGGGGACCGTAGTGCAGGAAGTCGTCGACAAGGCTCCGGCGCAGGTCGGCCGCATCCTCGGCGTTGAGGGGCAGTACGTCGGCCATCCTGCCGTAGATCGTTCCGATCATTCCCTCCAACTCGTCCTCGTCTGGCAGGCGGCCGAGGTCGGCGACTTCGACAGATAGCTCTTCCTGGACGCGCGCCTTGACCTCTGCGGCCAAGCCGCGCACATCGGTTGCCGCCATCGTTAAACCGCCTCGGCGACGCGCGAGTTGAGCACGAGGCGCACGGCGCTGTCCATCTGCGCCGCCTGCACGTCCCCGGCCTGCTCTGCCGTGACTTCGAGCGTCACTGTGGAGTATTGCGTGATCTCGCCTGCGAGCTGCGCGTCCAAGGCGAGCACGCGCGCGCCTTCGATGACCGTGCCGCCCTCCGCGAGCACGTCCACGTAATCGCCCTGGCGTACAAGGCCGGCCACGCCCGTCTCCGAGTTGACGGCGATGGATGCGGCCACGTACCCCGGCTCCACTGCCTCGGCGAGCGCCGTTACGTTGCCCGCGCCTGCGAGGTTGGACTGGGCTACCTGCGCGTTGGCGGGGATGTTGGCGGTCGCCGTCTTGCCGATGACCGACGCGGGATCTGCGGCAGCATCCTCTGCGAGGTAGGTTTCGGGCACGTCCACGAGGCGCACGTCCCCCGCTCCGACGACGGTGCCCGAGGGAATGGCGGTCGTAGCGACTACGGCGGGACGTGTCGCCGCCTTGAACTGCGCGACCTCTCCGGTCGCGCCGCTCACGTTGACCCCTGCCCAGACCGCCGTGCCGACTGTGAGCGCACACAGCGCGGCGCAGGCGCACGCCAGCATCTTGGGTTTGTCTGTCGGTCGCACGGCTTCGGAGGGGTTCTTCTTGCCCGGGTTCTTCCCCGCGTCGAATTCAGCTTTTTTGTTCATGTCTTGTCAGCCTCTCTGTTTGTCAGTTTGCTTGCTCGGTTCCTTGCACCAGTTCCCGGCGCAAAGCGCTTGGAAGGTCGCTGTAGGTTTTCGTCTGAAACGCGATGCTCTCGCTGCCGCTCTGCGCGGTGTACGCGCCTGTACGGGCGTTGGTTGGCCGCCACGTCACCGTCTCCGCATAGGGCATCGAAAGCGACACGAGCGACGATGCCACGTGCATGTCCGTTGCCCCCAGCACCCGCGCGAACACGGGGTCGAGGTCGGATATCAAAATCACCTCGTAGCCGAAGACGCGCCGGTTCTCCGGCAGGTCGGCGGCGGGAACCTCGTGGAACCACACCTCGATACGGTCTTCGTAGCCGCCCGCCCGCAGCGAGCGCACCAGCTCGGCGGCGACGAGCGCGCCGGGATCGTCGGAGTTCTTCGCGACCACCCCTATGGCGGGCGTCATCTCGGCCTCGCGTGCGAGGTTGAGGGCGCTTTCCTGTTCGGTTTTCGCCGCGACAGCTCGCGGCAGGTCGAAGCCTATTGCTAGGAAAGCAAGGAGCACGAGGACGATTGCGATGCAGAGGATGAGCGTTTCTCCGCGCTCGCGCGTCGGGTTGGAGGGCGCGCCCATCACGACACCTCGAATCTGGTTGAGATTTGCTGAACCTTGTCGATGCCGCGTACTAGGCTCAACTCGTCGATGCCGACTACCGGGAACAGCAGCTTGACGCGCAGGGTGGCCGTCGCCGCGATGTGCGCCGTCGTGACGGTCTTCGTCGCGCGCTCGATCAGCAGCGCCTCGTTGTCGTCGGTGCCGGACAGGTCGTGCGCGGACGTTTTGGCATCGACCGCACAGGTCGCGCCCTCCACGGTCAGGTCGTTCGAGTCGATCTGCGTCCAATCGGCGAGGATAGCCTCGCTGACGTAGCCGTCCACGTCGCCGCCCGCCTTGATCTTGTCGAGCGCCTGTTGGTCGAGCTGCCATGACGTTTGGTAAAGGGCATGGTCGAACGATAGGCTCTGGTAGCCTACCCAGCACACCTGTACGAAAAAGAACATCATGAAGGAGAACAGGGCGAGCGCTATGCAGGTCGCCGCGATATGGGATTGACCCCTTT
Source organism: Eggerthella timonensis (assembly GCF_900184265.1). Taxonomy (NCBI): domain Bacteria; kingdom Bacillati; phylum Actinomycetota; class Coriobacteriia; order Eggerthellales; family Eggerthellaceae; genus Eggerthella; species Eggerthella timonensis. The sequence continues at coordinate 3,739,978 of NZ_FXXA01000002.1, read as the reverse complement.
CGGCTGACGGGTTGTCCGTTGCCACCATGTCACCACCTCCCGCTCGACACGGTTTCGTCTATCGCGGCGTGGCCGGTGGCCGACACGGTGTAGCCGCCCGTGCCTGTGAGCGCGCCGACGAAGGCGCCCGCCGCCGTCGCGTAGTCCTTTGAAACGCTCACGTTTACGGTTACGTCCCTGCTCACCGCGTTGGATGGGCGGGACTGATAGCTGCCGTCGCCGGAGTTGAGGCGGTGGCTGTAGGGCACAATCTTCTGCGCTCCTGTTCTCATGGTTATGCTCGCCGATCCGGCGATGTCGGGATAGGCTCTCGCCAAGTAGCCGTCAAGCTCCGCCTGCGTCATGGCCGGGTTTGCCGCGACCGCCTTGGCCGCGTCCTCTGCCGCCGAGGCGGCAAGGACGCGGTCGTTGATCGCCCTCCCCGCCTCGTAGGCGGGGAGGGCGAGTGCTGCCAGGACGGTGAGCGCGACGACGAGCCCGCAAAACGCGGCTTGGCCGCTTTCGGTGGTTAGCCTAGGTTTCGTCTTGCGCATCCGGCCTCCTTACGGCTTGATGGTGCCGATGAGCGCCATCGCGTCGTTCCACAGTTTTTCGAGTCCCGGCACGCCTACCGTGTAGATGAAGATGCCGATGACGACCACGATGAGCACGACGATGATTACCTCGACGAAGTGGCTCTGCCCGCCGCCGATCTCTAGCCCGATGCGTCGAGCCATGTAGCCGTTGCGTGCCTTGATGATTGCCTCCATGTGCATTCCTTTCGTTCGTTCAATACGTATATGCATTCACACCGTTGCCGATGCGATTGCCCCTATGAGGATGGCCACCGCCGCGTAGGGGCCGAACGCCCTTTTCGCGGCACGGTCTTTGGATATGAGAAGGGTCGCCGCCAAGAGCGCGATGAGCGATGCGGCGGCGGGCGCGATGCCTGACGCGCCCGAGCAGACCACGACTGCGGCCACGACTTTCTTGTCCGCATTGCCAAACGCCCTACGGCCCGAATGGAATCGCGCGTAGACGGCATCAGCCGCGTACATGCAGACGCAGATAAGGACGGCAGCTATGCAGATCGGGATAAGTTCGGATCGTTGGCCGCAGGCGACTCTCAGGCAGATGCCTAGCAGGCAAAGCAGCTCCACGGTGCCGTCGGTGATGATTCGGCACCGCTGGTCGATGATCGCCATCAGGGCGCACGTGCTGGCTATCGCCCCCAGTAACACGGCCTGCTCCAAGCTCGCCCCGAGCAGGGGGAGCGCCGCGCCTAAGATGGCTCCCGCGACTGCGAGCAGGACGGCGAGGCGTTTCAGGCGCCGATTCGGGAGCGCGAATCGCGCGTCGATCTCGGCCACGGTCGGGAGCGCCGAAGCATCGGGGAGGCCGGGCACCCCGAGCACCGCCGCGAGTGCCGCATCCTCCTTGCCGATAGCTTTGTCTTCGATCAAGCGCGGCAGCGCTCGTGCCCATTCCCGTCCGGCTTCGAGCGATTCCGCGTACTTCGTCGCCCCGTTGCGGAACCATGCAAGGTGGGCTTTCCTTCGGCTTTCCATGACGCGCGCGGCGATGTGGGGCGCAAGCCCGCAGAGCGCCCCGCAGAAGATCGCCGACGCGATAGCCCCTACCAAGAGTAGATCCCATCAAAGGTCGAGCGCGACCAGTCGCCGTACACTGTCGTGTCCCGCAATACCTCCAGCGTCTTGGCGGCGCTGCCTGTGGCGGCCGAGTTCAGATACCATCCGTCGCCGCGCCATCGCAAGGTGCGCCAGCGCTCGCCGTCGTCGTAGTAGTAGAGGGTTTTCAGCCGGGGATCTTTGAGCGTGATCTTATGTCCCCAGTCGACTTGCCGCGACGGCGGGAGTACGTCCCGCGCAACGTCGAGCACCGGGGACGAATCCGACATGGCCTTGCGGATGGGGAGGTCTTCGGCCAGCGGCGAGCCTGCTGTCGGGGCGTAGGTCACGGTGGCGACGTTCTTGGCGTACAGGTTCAGATCGCCCTGCAACGTGGTTCCCGCGAACTTCGACGAACAGCCCGAGTTGTAGTACCACGCGTCGAGGCCGGGTGTGCAGTTCGGCTTCGCCGCCAGCTCGTTTGCCTTTCGAATGTCCGGGTCGACCGTCGCGAGGCTCGTGCCCAGCGGACGAGTGACGGAGTGCACAAGGTCGCCGTCTGCGAAGAATCGCACGGTGGCAGTCTTCGGCGGCTCGTGCACGATGCCGCCGTTTACGTGCGACCACTGGTCGGCAGTGATCCCTACCGAGTACACTTTCGTGTCGAGGTTGTAGCCCGGGGACGGCTTAGACTCCTTGATGTACACGGTGCTCCCGGCGCGGAAGCCCCACTTGCTGGCTTTACCGCCGCTGGCGGTGGTCATGGAGTCGATCCAGTTGGTGCATTGCGGGTTGCTGTAGATGTCGTACACAGCCCCGACCGTGCTGTAGCTGCCGTTGCCGTTGGTGATGCTCGGACTAGCCGACACCTTGGTCAGGTCGATGCCGCCGTAGCGCGGGGAGGTTGTGACCGTCTCATAGTCCTCGCTCCAGTAGCCGTCGACATCTTGGTAGTAGCCCGCGTTGACGTACAGGTAGTAGGTGTTGCGGTAGACCTTGTGGTGGTAGACGGTGGTCGCGTCGTAGGTGTCGTACTGGTTGACGAGGCTGGAGGACGTGCGTGAGGCCGTGAAGTAAACGCTGCCGCCACCGCCCTCGCTCTCGAGCATGTGGTAGACCCCGTGCTCGCAGCAGTTGAGGTACATCGTGTTGCCGTTCCAGGTCATCGTGTAGTCGGTGTAGTCCCAAGCGCCGGGTCCTTGGTTCGTGCTCCAAATCCACCCCCATCCGTCGAACCAGCCGCCGTGGTCGGAGCGAGCCATGATGCTCATAGGCGAGGCGCTGCGGAGCGAACGCTGGATGATGGTGTCGTTGTAGTCCTTGATCGGGTTTCGGTCGACGATTTCCGGCGCGTAGCCATCGAGGTAGACTGTGATCGAGCCGGTCAGTGCCGTTCTTCCCTCGATCGTCAGCTCGCCGTCGGCTACGCTGTACTCGGAGGTGTCGAGGACTCGCGAGTCCTGGGTGACTGCCTTGACGGAGCCGGATACGGGTACGGATAAGCGCGTGCTGCCCGCCGTCGTAGCTACTCGCATCGTGCTTGCTTGACCCGGCTCGTCGCCTGCGATGACGCTCACGCTCACCTCGAACGTCTTAGCGCTTTGCTCGGCATCGAGGTCGACGGTCACGGTCACGGGCGTGTGGAGGTGCGATCTGGGAATGACGACGAGTCCGGCATCGGGATCGTAAGAGCACTCGCCCGTGATGTCCGTCCCGTTGGCCTCCGCTTTCCACCGCCCTTCGATGTTGACTGAGCCGCCGGATGCGTTCACACGGGCGGTGTAGGATTGCCTGTCGCTGGTATAGGTCGCGTAAGCGCGATGCAGCGGTGTCTCGCGGATGCTCGTCTCGTCGGCGAAGCGGTGCTGCATGTAGACGACGCCCGGTCCGGGTTCGTTTTCCACGGCGTATGCGTCGGTCACCGCGAATGAGAGAGCGAGCGCTGCGAGCAGTAGAGACACTGCCGTTGTGGCGACGAGAGTGGTTCGTGCCGGAGGTGGTATGCGCATAGGGAAATATGGGTAGTTCATTGTTTCTCCTATCTTGTACAGATCCTTCCAGCCCATAAGAACCGTCTTCGCGTGCCGCGCTCTTGTTCTTGCTGGGCTAGGGGTATACGTTTGTCAATGTGCGGAAAGAAAGGCCCCTCGTCTTTACAGACGAAGAACGTACAAAAGTGAAGTTATCGGTATGAGATTTCTCGATTTGTGTATCCGTGTGCTTGTTAAGGCTATCTGCGGATAGAAATAGCTCTTATTTATTCTCGAGGATCGAAATGCATTTCATCAGCTTTCAAAAGTGAATGATCTAGCGATGCAGACTAACTCGGCTAACAATGGAATGCTTCCCCATTTGACGACGGAGACAAAATGAAAAAGGTCTAGTATTTTAGTGACATTCTTGCTACAATCTTCATTAAGAATTATATGATAATCATATAAGAACAAATGAGATTCAGATTTTAGTCTTACTTTTATGGGAGGTGCGGCAAATGCACAAGAAGCGAGTTGCTATTCTTTCGATCTTATTGATCGCCGTTGTTGCGGCGGTGACTATCGCTGTCTCTGTTTTCCTTCTTCCAAAGCACCACGAACCATACTCGCAAACCTTCTCATCATTAGAGAAGGCCCCTGACTTTAGCTTGGGCGGCGAAAATCGCTATTTTGACAACCTCAAATCCGGAGAAGAAAATGTTTTGCTTTTCTGGGGATCATGGTGTCCTCATTGCGAATCGCTAATAGAGAAGATTGATCAAGCGGATGAGGCTGACGTCATAAAAAAGAATCTGTTTACGGTTGCACAAGACGAAAATCTCGATGACATCGAAAGCCATCGGGGAGATTTTCCGATCTACCTTGATCAAGACAGAAGCGTATACAACTCATATGAGCTGGAGCATATTCCAACGGTTTTCATAGTGACCGATCAAGGAGGAATAATTGGCTCGGCACAGGGCGAAGAGGATTCGTTCAAGTTGCTGAATGAATATGTTCAATACAACAAATGAGCACCAGCGCTCTAAAGGAAAGGGGGCATCGGTCGCTGGAGAATACAAGCCTTTTCAATGATTGGAGAGTATCATGAAGAAAACAGGTGCGGCACTCACTTCGTTAGCTCTATGCCTTTCCCTAATGCTTCCTACTGGAGCTGTGGCTTTCGCGGACTCTAGCGGCGGTCAGGCAGTTTCCGGCGGAACCGATGCTGTCTATGTTGGCGATACCTATGATAGCGGGATCGCGCCGCGCACTCGCGGTAATTGCACTGACTCTTACACGCGAGCATGGTGCAATTCCCACGGTTTTGCGAACAATCGACCGGTGCCTCACACAGTGAAACTGAACGCCCAAGAACGTCGATGCTACAATCAGATGCTGATCAGTAGTGCAGCCGCTGTTGCCGGTTTGGCATGGTCGGGACCTGGTGGGGCTCTCATCGCGACGGCTTCCGGGGCGTTCACTCTCTGGAACTGCTTGTTCTAACGCTGCAGATCATGAGCAATGAAAAGCCCGCTAGGGGCATCGCATGCAACAAGATTGCAATAGTTGTAGCAGCGGTATTAGTAGTGTTGGTCATAGTAGCAAGGTCTTTCTTTGGACTCTCGCGTGAGGTCACACAAGTGGCTCTCAGTCTTACCATGATAGGATTCTTTCTCTTTGGCATGATCGACTCGCTGCGAACAAAGCGCTCAACTTTAGCAGTAATCTTGTTTGTTTGCATCGTACTGTACGTGGTGGCAATGCTTTTCTTGTGACGCAGACGATTGATACCGGACGAGGAGTGTAAACTCCCCGTCCGGTATTGCAGTTAGATGGGTGTGCCGAAGCCCATGATCGATGCGCTATTGATGCCGTAGCTATTGCGCTGGCATGCATCGCCGGAGTTTCCTTCGATGGTGTGCACGGTCGAACCGTCGCACGATTCGACGATTCCCACGTGGTCGGAAACGCCGTCGCCGCCCCAGTCGAAGAACACGATGTCGCCCGGTTGCGGCGCGTACCCGCGATCCTGCCAGCGTCCGGCGTCCTTGAACCACTGCACGCCGGTTGGGCAGTACGCGAACTTCAACACTGAACCGTCTTCGATGTAGCCGCACTCATTCGCGCACCAGCTGACGAAACACGCGCACCATTCGACGCGGCCGCCGAAGCCGTACCACGACCAGTAGGGCTGGCCGCCCACGTTGCCGACTTGGGATGCCGCTACCTCCACCATGTCGCCGCTGCCCTGCCCGACGCCGTAGAGCACCGACTGCCAAAGCGGGTCGTTCTTTTCCGCGAGCAGTTGGTGGAGCATGTCGGCCTGCTCGGCATCGAAGCCGTAGACGCTCACCGCTTCGTCTGCCGTAGTGTGTGACAACTCGATGTAGAGGATTCTCTCGGTGGTGGTCTTTTCGACCTCTACCGGGTTGCCCTCGTCGTCCTCTTCCAGAACTATGTCGGTGATTTCCTTCGCCTCAACGCGGCTGGAGATGCTATTCATATTCCAGAAAACATCTTTGACGAGCTGCTGGCGTGCTGCATCGAGCGTCACCATGTCGAGAGGGTTGTTCGCATCCGTCGTCGTCTTGACCGCGTAGACGGCCAAAGCTTCCTTCCAAGCTGTTTTCGTGCCCGTGAGAGCCACCTTGTCGTGGGGGTTCTCGGTCTTGATCTGCTCGATGCGCTCGGTGTGCTCCTTGTTGAGCTGCGCCACCATCTCCCGCAGGGAAGGGTTTCCGTCGCCGAGGTCGCCGCCGCAGAAGAAGATGCCAAACGCCGACACTGCGACGAGTCCCGCGAGCGTGACCACCACCACCGTCGATAGCGCGGTGCTCCCGAGGACGGTAAGGGCGGCAGTGAGCGACCTCGCGGATGCGGCGGCCATCCGGGCGAACGCCGCCGCGCCGTCCATCGCTCTCTTTGCCGCCCTGGGGGCGTGGGATGCCGCGTGGCGCGCGCTGCCTCGTCGGCGGGCTATAGCCTGCAGCATGTTCGCCGTCGGCTTCGGGGCTTGCGAAGATGGCTGCTTCGGAGGCCTCGCCTGCGGCCTCGGGCGCATCGCGGCCTTGGGCTGCTTGGGGGCGGCTCCTGCCTTTCTCTTCTCGGCCGGTGCCCTCGTCCCCTCTGCGCCCGCAGGTGCAGAGGGGGGTTCCGGCTCTTGCGCTCCCGCCTCACGGCGCGCTTTCCTCTCGGCGTCTTTCGCGTGCTCCTTCGCCGGTTCCGCTCGCGGACGCTCGGTCTTGGCTCGCGGATGCGCGGCCTTGGTTAGGATGCGGCGCTGCGCGGCTGCTGCGCCGTCGTTTGCGAGGCGCTGGCCGCCGGATTGCGCCTCGTCCTCGGGGCGGCTCTGCTCGTCGCCTTGGGCGACGACGGTGCCGTTCGCCGCGTCCCTCGTCTTGATCGCTGCATCCTTGGCGGCGCTCGCCGCGCCCGTTCGGCGGGCGAGCGTCTTGATGTCCTTGACGACGCGGCGCTTCTTGATGTCTCTTTCCAAGCGCTGCCTCCTTTACGGCGGTAGGCCGGGGAGGCTCGGCCTACTCGCCCGGCTTCGTGGTCATGAGCTTGTAGAGTTCGGTATTCTTGGGGAACCGATTCTCGAAGGGGACGATGGCGCTGCCGTAGCGCAACAGGCCACATCCCTCGTCCGCGTTGGTGATGTAGCCCATCTGCTCCTGGCTGATGTTCAGGAGGTCGCCTAGCTTCTGGCGGTCGGCGGGAGCCTGGTTGAGCATGACCACGAACTCGGAGTTGGAGAGCATGGTGGAGGCGAGCACGGAATCGAGCAGGTACTCGACGTTCTGCGTGACCGCGGTGGGGTAGGCGTTGCGCTTGCGGAAGCGCCGCCATGCGCTGTTAAAGAACGCCCCGCTGTATTCGCTCTCGAAGACCACGTGGAACTCGTCGATGACTATGTGCGTTCGCTTCCCCGCCCGCCAGTTCGCGGTGACGCGGTTGAGCATCGCGTCGGTGATCACGAGCAGACCCATCGTCTTGAGTTGCTTTCCGAGATCCATGATGTCGTAGGCCAGGATTCGGCTTTGTGTGTCCACGTTCGTGGGGTGCGCGAACGCATCGAGCGAGCCGGAGGTGAATAGTTCGAGGGATAACGCCATTGCGCGTGCCTCCGGCTCTGGCTGTGCGAGCAGCTCGTCGTGCAGCGTCACGAGCGTAGGCGTGCTCCCGTTCGCGCGGCTTTCGGCGTAGACCAATGCCGTGCACCTGTCCACGATGGACTTGGATTGCGCGCTCAGCCCCTTGCTTTCGAGCTGATCGAAAAGCGACAGGACGAATTCACTCTTGTCGATGACGGGGTTGCCGCCGTCGCCGTAGCCCTCCGTCATGTCGAGCGCGTTGATGTGATGTTCGCTGCCCGCCGCGATGCGGACGACTTCACCTCCGAGCGCTTCCACGAGGGCGGCGTACTCGCGCTCCGGGTCGCAGATTATGATGTCGTCCCGTGTGGAGAGGGCGAGTATGGCGATAAGTTCTTTGGTGTTGAAGCTCTTGCCTGCTCCCGGCACGCCCAAAATGAAGGCGTTGGGGTTCATCAGTCGGGACTTGTCGTAGAGGATGAGGTTCTTCGATATTGCGTTCTCACCGAAATAGAAGCCGCCGTTGTCCATGATTTCCTGCACGCGGAATGGCATGAGTACGGCTAGGCTCTCGGTCGTGAGCGTGCGCAGGGCGTCGATCTGGCGCACGCCTATTGGCAGTGCCGTCATGAGGCCGTCGAGCTGCTGGTACTTCAATACCGCCATTTGGCAAAGGTGCTTGCGCGCGCAGGAGAGGATGGCCTCGGTGTCGGAGTCCAGTTCCTCCAGTGTGTCGGCGGTATGCACGAGCGTCACGACACCGAACATCATGCGCTGGTCGCGTGCCACGAGGTCGTTCAGGAACTCTCGGGATTCCTTGCGCTGCTGCTCCATATCGTAGGGGACAACCACGTTGTAGTTGAGGTTCTGGTTCTGCTTGCGCGTCCAGTTGGTGATGTTCGTCTCCACGCCCAAAAGGCGGTTCTCGACCTCCCGCACCGCTTCGTCGGTGGGCACGGGTATCACGTCGATGGAGAGCACGAGCGACTTATCCATGTCGGTTAGCTCGGTCAAAAAGCTGTCCTTGATATAGGAAGCGTAGTCCTTCAGGTAGAGCACGCGCGCGAAGCGCTCGCCGATTTTGATGAAACCCGGCTCGAACTCCAACGATTCGGGCACGATGCAGTCCTTGAACGAATGGCCTTTGCGGGCGCTGTCCGCGCGGTCGTACGAGAACTCTTCCTCGCGCCCCGCGTGGAAGAAGTCGTGGAGCAGCCGCAGCTTGCCCTCGTCTCCCACTTCCGTGCACTTGGAGCCGAGGCGGGCGAGATGCACCGACAACTCCCCGGTGGTGCGGTCGAAGTACCGACGCGCCTCGTTCACGCTCTTGCGGATGACCGACACCGTGAGGTATAGCTCGCGAACCATCGCGTTAGTGCGCTCCGCTTTGTCCAGGAGCATGCTGTTGTATTCGGTTCGGTACTCGTCCAATCCGTCGTCCTGGTACGGGATGAGGATGCTCTTCCTGAACTCTTGGGCATCGAGCCTGCGCGTGGCCACGGTGATCTTGGTGGTAGCGCCGGGGTCGAAGGAGTTCAGTAGGTCGGAATACTCCAAGAACAACGCGTCCTTGTCGTCCTTCGATGCCACGGCGTAGTTGATGTCCGCGATATGGTATGTCTTGGCGTATTTGTCGCGACCGACGCGGAAGATGCCGTCCTCCCAGACCTGGGCGATGGGCACGGCCTGCTCCACCGACTTCGGGCGCGCGAATCCCTCGCGCTCGGCGCGCCGCATCTTAACGAGCGTTTTTATCATGCATGTCTCGCTTTCCGCTCGCCTTCTCGTACAGACGGGCGAGCAAATTGACGTAAAGGTTGTTGACGCGGTCGGTGAGGCTCTTGGGTGCGAGCGCATCGGGCTTGTCCGGAGCGCTCGCGTCAGGCTCGGTTGCTGCTGCACGCGGTTGAATGGAATTGAGGCGTGTTAAAGGACTGGCCGAGCGCTTGGCCTCCTGCTCGTGCGCGTCGTAGTAGAGGTTTTCAGGGCGCGATGAGAGGCGCTTGGGCGTGAGCAGCACCGACTTGACCCATGCCCATGCGGCCTGCTCCGCGCTCATGCCGTGCCACTTGACGAAGCCGACCGCTGCGAAGGGTGCGGCTCCGAGGATACAGACCCAGGAGAGTTCTTCTATTCCCAAGTAGGGGTCGAGGGCGAAGTAGAGCGCGACGGCGACCGCGCAGGCGGCAGCGGCGAAGAGGCACTGGCGCAAGCTCATGCCGAAGAAGACCGACTCGGCGTAGTCGCGTATCTCGCGATTGATCTTGACTTCCATGAAGGCGAAGCCTCCTTATTCGGTTGCGGTTGGGATTTCGCGGGGTTAAAGCCCCATCATCTCGCGCACGATGCGGTCGGCCATCTTCACCATCCCGGTGAGCACGAGCATGTTGAAGATGATCTCGCCGACGTAGCCCCACACCTGCGTCACGACGGGTGCGGAGGAATCTACTGTCGGCGGCGACCCGGCGAAAAGGGAGAAGATGATGCAGGCGAGCACGATGATCGCGCCCTCCAGGCACACGGCTCCGTAGGACTTGACGAACGATTTGCCGATGGACTGCGACGGCTCGCCCGCGAACGACGCGAGGGGCACCGGGGCGAGTGCCGTGTACATATATATCTTGAAGAAACGTCCGTATACGGAAAGTATCATCACGAACGAGAGCACGGTGATGAACAGGCCGCCCAGGAGCGTCACCGCCCAGAGGGGGATGGAGTTGAGGAAGTCCACGCCCTCTATCGCCTCGATCATCTCGGGCGGCAGCACGGTCGGGGACGCGCCGTCGAAGCCGACGGCTGCGAGGATGCTCCCGATCATGCCTTGCACGACGGTGAGGAACGTCATCATGAGTTCGAGGCCGTAGACGATGGCCGCCTTTGCGAGAATGAAACGGATGAACAATTTGAAGACCACTTCGGGTTTCTTCACCTCGGCGAACGACCCGCAGGTTTTGACCATGCCGACCAGGAAGAAGAGCACGAGCAGCGACAGGCCGATAGCCTGTACGGCTCCGTGGATGGCGAGCACCGCATCCCAGATGCCGCCGCCCCTGAAGTCCGCCGGGGAGGTCGTGAGCAGCCCTACGATCTCGCCCATCTTCCCGTTCCAGGTGTCGAGAGCGCTCTGAAGGTTGTGGACTATCCAGTTGTCGGAATCCAAAAGTCACCTCCTATTCTGTTGTTCGGGTGGTTGATGCGGGCTTGACCGCAACGCGGCCAAGCCCGCACGGGAAGGACGCTTAGCCCGTGATGATGTCGAGGATTTCCTTCGCGAATACGATGACGATGCCGCCCGCGACGGTCAGGAACCCGTTCGCGCGCTGGGACGGGTCGTGGCTTTTTAGCGAGAGGCCGACCTGTACCACGCCGAAGCCGAGGATGATGAGGCCGATGGCGCGTATCAACCCGAAGATGAACGTGGACAGGTTGTTGACCGCAGCCAGCGGGTCGCCGTCTGCAAACGCGAGTTCAGGCACGCACAGCATCACCGCCGCGAGCGAGAAAAGAAAAGCCCCGGCGTTTGCCAGGGCTTTACGAGGGTTTGACTTGATTTTGGCGAGTATTTTCATATCATGCTCCTTCGATGCCGAGTAGTTCTTCCACTTCCTCGCTGCTGAGGATCGTGTAACGCGTATTGGGGATGGGCGCGGGTGTGTCTGACGGGTTTGCGAACCGGGCATCCACGCCGGGCACGCTTTCAATGCTCGCCACCGAGCGCGAATCACGTCCGTGCTCGTAGGGCGGTGCGCCTCCTTCGGTCGCGAGCCGCACGTTCGGATGCTTCGCGAGGTCGTACTTGGCGTCCATCATGGGGCGCTCGCCGCGAACGAACAGGAGGGCTTGGGAGTTGTCCAGCATCCGCACCTCGTCGGGCGTCATCAGCTCGCGTCCCGACACCTGCCAGTTCGTCGTGTAATTGCCCGAGCGACCCGTGGACTTGCCGTATGTGTTGGTGTCTATCGTCTCCTTGCCCAGCAGCTCGCTCACGTACTTGTGCGTGCTCTGCTCGTTACCGCCGAGGTAAAGGAACTCGTCGCAGTTGCCGACGATGGACTCCCATTGCTTTTCGAACAGGGCTTTGAGCTGCGCCAGGTTCTGCAAGATGATGGAAACCGAGACGTTGCGGCTGCGCATGACGCTCAATATCTTGTCGAAGTCGTCAGGTAGGGAGACGTTGGCGAACTCGTCCATGAGGAAATGGACGTGCACGGGCAGGCCTCCCCTGTGCTTGCCGTCGGCCAGCGCGAAGAGCTGCTGGAAGATCTGCGTGTACAGGATGGACACGAGGAAGTTGTACGACGTGTCGTTGTCGGGGATGACCGCGAACAGCGCCACCTTGCGCTCGCCGAGCGACGGCAGGTCAAGCTCGTCGGTCGAAACCAAGCTAGAAATCGAGTCCAGGTTGAATTTTTCCAAACGGGAGGCTAGCGTCACTTGGATCGACTTGAGGGTTTTCGCGGAGCCTGAGCGGTAGGCGCGGTAGTATTTGAGCGCGATGTGGTCGGGTTTCTCCATCTCCAAGCGGTCGAACAGATCGTCCAGGATGGACGTGTACTCGTCGTCGTCCTCGCGCACCTCGCCAGCCCTCAGCATCTCCATGAGCATGGGGTAGTTCTGCTCCTCGCTCGGCGCTTCGTGAAGCAGGTAGAATGCGAGCGCCAGGTGCAGCATGCTGGCGGCCGTGTCCCAGAACGGGTCTTGGCTGACCGCGCCTTTGGGCGTGGTGGCTTTGAACAGGTTGGTGGTGAGCCGCTGCACGTCGCCGTCGCTTTGCAGGTACTTGAACGGGTTGTAGCAGTGGGACAGGTGCGGGTTCACGAGGTCGAGCACGCGCACCTCGTAGCCCTGCGCTTCGAGCAGATGGCCGGATGCGCGCAGTATCTCACCCTTGGGGTCTAGGACGACCATGCTGCTGTTCGCTTGCATGACGTTGGGCAGGGCGTAGCCGCGCGTCTTGCCCGCTCCGGACCCGCCGACGACGAGGGCGTTGAGATTGCGCCTGTGGCGGTGCGCGTCGAAGCCGAGCCGGAAGTGCTCGGTGAATATCTTGTTTTCGGCGAACGTCCTGCCCTTGTACTTGCGGGCTATGGCTTTCGCGTCGCCCCACTTGGCACTGCCGTGCTCTTCGCGACGCCGCCAATTGCGGCGCGAGGAGAAGTAGACGGCTATGCCGAGCGCGTATGCCGCGAGTGCGACGAAGACGGTCTGCAAGCTGCTTTCGATGATCTGGATAGAAAAAGGGTGCTCCATCGCTGCTGCGAGTCCAACCAGGAGCTGCGTGCGCTCCATCGCGAGCGCGGGCGCGACCAGCAGGGCGAGCCAGACGACGGCTGGAATCCCGATGATCACGAGTGCGATCTCGGCGGTTGCGTCCCGCCTCATCGCCCGCGCGCCTGTTCGCGCTCCTTCGGCTTGTCTAGTTCGAGCGCCGCCTGTCGGCTGATCGCCTTGACCGCGCCCTGCACGTCGGACAGGGCGGCGCGCACCTCCTTCGCATCCGCGCCCCTCGGTGCCGGGGCTGGCGCATCGCCCGGGGGCGCGTCGATGCCGTAGCGCTTCGCCAGCGCAGTGGCCGCAAGCTCGGCGCGGCCGAAGCACGCTTCGCGGCTCCATCCCTCGTCGCGGCGCGCGAACTCGGCTTGCGCCAGCTCGCTGGCGAGCGCCCAGAACAGCTGCGATTGGTCGAGTCCTTTCTGCAATTGTAGGGTATCGCCAACGCGGTCGTAGACGGCCAGCTCGCCTTGCAGGTCGTCGGCGACGACGATGCGCGGCTTCGCGGTCTTGACGAGCGCAAAGACGACGTTTTCCTCCTTGTAGCGCCGGGGGAGGATCTTGCGCGCGGTAGTTTCGCTCTCGTCGTACACGCGCGCCGCGTTGAAGTAGCTGCCGAGCGTGCCGTCCTCGCGCTCGTAGGCGTTGCCCTGCTCGATGAGGACGAAGCCCGAACCCTTGACGCGGGCGTGCTCCCTGTGCCAGTGCTCCCTGTCCCCGATGCGGGAGGCGTTCGGACGTTGGGCGAATATGAGCAGGTTGTTCAGCGCAGAGCGCTCCGGAAACCGAGCCATCACGCCCAGGTATCCGTGCAGCGCTTCGGGATCTTCGTTCACGCGGATGGCCGTTTCGTCGCCGAGCGCGTAGGCGGCATCCCGCTCCTGCTGCTTGCGTTCCTTCCATGCCTCTTTGTCGAACTGCTTCTGCGGCTCCTTCCGTGCGGTCGCGCCGCTGTTTGCCTCGATGAACGAGTAGACGTTTTCCATTGATGCCTACCTTTCCGGTTGGGTTTTGGCTTTTTTCGGGGCGACGGGCGCTGGGGGTGCTGCCGACTTCTCCGGCGTTTTCAGTACGGGCGGCTCCGCAGCCTGCGCGAGCCTCTTGCGGCGCAGTTCCGCGATGTCGGCTTGCACCGATCTGCGGTCGCGCCCGTCGGGGGTCTTGGAGTCAGTAGCCGCGTCTGAGCGCTCCTTGCTCTCGGATATAGGCTCTGACGGACACTCTGATGGGGCTTGCCCTAAAGGGACGGGCGGCACCTCGGCATCCTTGCCCTCGGGCGAGCCGAGGATTTCGGCCAGCGCGTCCAGGTTCGCCTGCTCGTGGTCTGGCTCCATCCGCTGAGGCTCCGACGGCTCCGCGCCGCGCTCGGCTTCGACGGCAGGCTCGACCGTCGTCGCCTGCTGGTCTTCCACCCGTCCGTAGCCGAGCCTTTCGAGGATGCGATTGACCTTGGCGGCATCCTCGGCCTTGACCATCACGTCCAGCTCTCCCGCGCCCTTCGACTCCGGCTTGACGAGGGTGTAGAGGACTCCGTATCGCTTTGCTTCTTCCGCGAACCGCTTCAAATCGTCTGATTTGAGTTGGAACACCTTGAGTTCCTTGCCGCTTTTGAGCATGGTCGAGAGCCGTGCCTTGCCTTTCGTCTTCTCCGTGCCGGCCGCTGCGGCCATGAGTCCTGCGGCCACGTTTTTGGCTCCGGCTCCGGTGAGCCTGACGGCGAACTCGCTACCTGCGAGTGTCATGCGCACGATCTGCTCTGCCGCTTGTTCCGATGCGTCCATCTTTCTTCGCCTCCTTGTCCTTCTTCCGTTCGGCCTGATGCCGCTCCATTTCCGCGATCTTCGCCACGAGCACGCCCGAGCGTTTCGCGATGTTCGCGCAGTGCCTCACCTCCCGCCTGAGCGTTTTCAATTGCTTGTTTATCTGGGTTACCCGGGGGTCTGGCGGCGCATCCGGCTTTGATACCCCCGCTTTTCGGAGCTGCGCCCGGATCGCCTTGCGCTCGATGCACAGGGCTTTTATCTCGCCGTCGAGGCCGTCCATGTGGGCGAGCAGATCGGCGTCGGTGACGATGCCGTGCTCGTCCAGCAGCTTCGACTCCACGACGATGTTGTCGAAGCTGCGCAGATCCTCGGCGAGCAGGAAGTGCATCCGCTTGTTGGGGTCGCCGTGCTGCTCGTAGAAGCCGAAGAGGTAGAGGTAGTGGCGGTAGAGCGCGGCTACGCTGCCTTTCGGTGCAGGCGGCATCTTCCTCGGCTGGGTGGTCGCCTTGGCTTTGGCGATGGGCGGTTGGACTGGCTTGCGTGCCAGGATGCGCCGCGCGATGCCCTCGTAGGTGTACTCGTCGCCGAAGTTGCGCGCGAGCCGGACGAACCGCTCCTTGCCGGGAGGCCGCACCGAGATGTCCTTGCCGAGCTTCACCTCGTAGCCGATGGCCTTCAAGTTGGCATAGAACTGCTTGTCGGTCGTCGCCTTGTCCACCGCCTCGTCCACGTCCTGCTTGACGATGGCGCGCCACGTGGGTCTGCCCTCGCGTTCGGCGTTCCACTCGGCGTGGTGCTTGGCTTTGCCGTGCTTCGGGTCTTGGATGACCGACAGGCCGTGCTCGGCGCACAACCTGTCCGATTTCGCGCGCAATCGGCGGTACTCCCTCGCGTCGCAGTGGAAGCGGCGGCCGTCCGCGTAGCTCACCGAGTTGACGGCGAAGTGGTTGTGGACGTGACCCTTGTCTACGTGCGTCGTGACGACGATCTGGAAGCGGTCGCCCCATAGCTCGTGGGCGAGGCGGGTGCCTATCTCATGTGCCGTCTCGGGCGTGACCTCGCCGGGGTCGAACGACTGGTAAGCGTGGAACGCGACGGTGCCCCCGACTTTGCCGTGGAGCCGTTTCGTCGCGTTCATCTCGGCTGTCGCGCTTCCAGGGGTGCAGTTGATGCCGGTCGCGTAGAGCCGGTGCTCGGTCTTCTCGGAGTTGAGAACGTAGTCGACCAAGTGGTCGATCCTGCCTTTGACGGGCCATATCTTCGTAGTCGCCATGCGCTCACATCCTCTCGGGGGAGGACACGGCGGCGGCTATCCTGGCGAGCGCCGTCGCGAGCTTGCGGGCCTCCTCGTCGTAGCGCTCGGAATCCATGACGCCGCGCGAGTGCAGCTTGGCGGCGATCTGGTTCATGTTGTTACCTATGGCATGCAACTCGCGTGTCATCGCGTAGTAGTCGGGCGGCGGCTTGTCCCGAGGACGCAGCCCGGCGATCAGGGAGCGTAGGTAGGCTTCCTGCGACAGCCCAGATTTGGAGACGAGCGCGCGCAGGTGGGCTAGTTCGTCGTCGGTCAGGCGCAGCAGCACTGTGCGGTTCCTCATGCGCATAGGTGATCTCCTTGCTGGGTTTTTGGGTGGAAGGTAATATGTGGGAAGACTTCTGTTGTATCCGTAGTGGGATGAGGAGCGAAAACCGTGCACAGGGAAACGACGTTTGACGATGATCTTCTTGCAGCCAAGATGGTGCTAGAGCGGTGCCTGCCCATCTATCTCGGTTCTGATCTGTTTCACGATTTTCCTCAGCACGATGAATGGCATCTGAACGAGTTTGCCAAGCGGGGATCGGGCTATTTGAAAGCGTACTGTTCAAATGAGGAAATGCGGGACAGCCTCATGGCGGTCATAGATAGGCTGCAATACCGGCTCGAAAATCCATCGGAAGCGTATGGAGAAGCCTATATGGAAGGGGCTGAAAACTACCGCGTTGACAATTCGGGACCCATCTCAGAAAGGGCAACGTTTCCAACTGACTTCGAGGCAGGATCGGCGTCAACGCTGATCGTGATTGGGAACGGCTTCGATCTTGATCATGGTATGGCCACGGGATTCTGCGATTTTCGACAATTCCTTAAAGAGTGCGGCGATCATGTCTGGGAAGGACTTGAATCGATCAGCGAATACACCGAGGTGCCTTCCGAGGAGATGTGGTTTGAGTTCGAGAAGTACATGGAGGGATTGAGCACTGATTATTTGAATGACTACAACGAAGACAAGACCAGTGAACTTGTTTCCTATAGCAGTGATGAGTTTAAGGATCGAGACAACCATACCTTGGAGTTCTACTACGACATGGATCTATCCTGGATAACGTCGTTGAAGGAGGCTTTTTACGAATGGATAAGCAGTGTGGAGTTGCCCCCTTCGAAAAAGTATAGGATTGACTCAAAAGACAGCCTGGTGCTGAACTTCAATTACACCGATCTTTTGGAAAAGGTGTACGGTGTCCCTCGAAACAAGATCATCCATATTCACGGCACCCTTCTATCGAAGGACTCGTTAATCATGGGACACCGAACGCATCCAAATTCCAGGGAACTGAACGCTTCCCTTGGGGGTGATGATGCGAGGTTGAGGCGCGCTTACGACCAGTGTACCGATTACCTCTCAGAGTTCTACAAGCCCGTCGAGTTAATTGCTGAGAGGCTTGATGATTTCCTGAGTCGCTGTTCGGGTATGCGGCACGTGATTGTCCTCGGCCATTCCTATAACGAAATAGATTGGCCTTATTTCAAGGCGATAGCCGGTAGATGTCGTGATGCGGAATTCGTTTTCAGCATCTACAGCGAAGAGGATCGCAATCGCCTCGAACGAATGGCGAAAGAGTTGTCAGTCGAGAAATACCGCATAATTCAAAGCTATTACGATGTGTTCGACGCAGCATAGTAGATCGGTTTCAGATTGCGGGGGACAGGGGGCTTGCCCCCTGCAAGGGTGGATGGATGGCCGCGAGGCTATCCATCCGCGATGCTTGCTAAGACCTCAGGGGCACTCAGCCGAAAAGAAGAACCGGCCGCTCACCGGACGCGCCTCTTAGCTTCTGGCGTCGTCCGACCTGTAAGCGCCATCAGCTCGTCGTTCACGTCCTTGCCGAATCCGGGCGGCTCGATGCACACCTCGTACCTCGCGCTCAACAGCGTCGAGATGAGTGCTGCGGCGTTGAGCCCTGCCCCGTCGTTATCGAGGTGCAGCCGCAGCGCTTCGGTGTCGGGGTTGTCGGCGAGGTACTGGGCGAGCGCGGCGGGGATGCTCTCCTTTCCGGGGCGTGCTGAAACAGGCGGCACGCCGCCGAGCGAGATCAGGTTCTCGCGCCTCCAATCGCGCCCACGCATTTCGAGCATCGTGGCGTAGGAAAGCGCGTCTATTGAGGATTCAAACACGTGTGTTACCAGGTTGAGGGGATAGTTCGCGAGACGAAACGAGTAGCGCTTGTCCGAACCTTCGGCCTCGCCGCGATAGCGCCCCTTGCATCCCCGTATGGCGGCGTATCGAGGGATGCCTCTTGCGTCGCGCCCGAGGAATACGGCGTTGCTCAGGTTGCCGCGCCGCGACTCGTAGACGGTGCCAGCGTCGATGCAATGCTCGATGACGCTGTGGGCGATCCCGCGAGATTCGAGGTACGAAACAACTTTCGACGGGTTGTCATGCTTCGGGGGCAGCAGGAGGCGTTTCGGTTCCGGCGCTGTGTCTCTGGTCGGTTTCGACACGGGCGCGGAAAGATGGCCGGACAGGCAGTTGACGGCATCTGTAAACTTCATGTCGCGCACCTTGATGAGGTAGTCCAGCGCGGTTCTGCCGCCGAACCCTCGGCTCCACCAGTACCATTTGCCGTTTGAGATTTTGAGCGAGTCGTGCGTTTTGGTGGCGTAAGCGCACGGACCGATCTTCACTAGCTCGCTTGGCTCGCGCTGTTGCAGGTAGGTCAAGAGGTCGATCTGCTTGACTTGCGCGATCACGGACGGGTCGATGTAGGGCATGGGGGCACCTCCAGGCGTTTTTAATCGAATGGGGAAATGGAGTTGGGAGTTTGAGCAATGCACTCGTGGTCAGGCGCGAACCTTGGTACAATGGCTGTCGCCGATAGGGGGTACACGATGGATGAAGCGCGTTTAGCGGGAACGAACGTCAAGCCGATGCTGTCGGTCGAGGCTCAGATAGAGCATCTTGAAGCCCGGGGTGTGCGCTTCGAGGAATGCAGCAAAGCCGAAGCTGCTCAATATCTTGTCGAAAAGAACAACTATTACAAGGTCGCTTCCTATCGCAAGCTGTTCCCTGTTCGGTACGGCGGCACGCACGACGGGGAGTACGCCAATCTTGATTTCGCCTACTTGAAGGACTTGGCGTCCATCGACCAGCTTTTGCGATACACGCTCCTCACCATGACGCTCGACATTGAGCACTTTTCCAAGGTGAAGCTGCTCAACATGGTCGGGGGAAGGGAGGGGGAAGACGGTTATTCGGTCGTGTCCGATTATTTGGCATCCCTCTCCACGGCTAGGAGGCGGCGTATCGAGGGGGAGCTGGACATTATGTCCAGAGATCCCTATTGCGGTGAGATGGTCGCGAAATATCGAAACGATATGCCGGTCTGGGTGTTCGTTGAATCGGTATCGTTCGGAACCTTCATCGGCTTCTACAAATTCTGCGCTGACCGTTGGCGCGATTCGGTACTGAAGGACGAGCACTACCTTCTCCGCCAAGCGAAGTCGGTGAGGAACGCGGCGGCTCACTCATCCAATATCGTCAACGGATTTGTGGGTCAAGACTCACGGATCGGAAACTACAAGCCCGTTTCTGATGCGCTGGCCGCCGCCGGTATCTCCAAGGCGTTGCGCAGGAGGAAAATGCGCAACGTGGCCATCCAGCAAATCACGACGACGCTCTATGCCTACACGCGGATGGTGTGCGGGGAATCCTCCCACCGCAGGGCATCCGCAAGCTTGTCGGCTCTTGCCCGTCGGATGGACGAGCACGCTTCCTACTATGCGTCAAACAACACGATCTCGTCGTCGTTCGGTTTTCTAAAGAAGGTATTTGACAGATGGTTTTAACCTGTCATACTGTCAGGACACAGAAAAACGTTCGACGTTTTTGCGGAGCGGAATCACGGAAAGTGATTCCGCTCTAGTTTTTTGTAGTCCCCTGCGTCTATCGCTCCGGCTCCCGATGTTCGCGCATTCTGCTTCTTGGGTGTCTGACCGTTTTACGGTTCAACGTTTCGGCGGCCTCTGCGGCTGTGTCAAGGTAGTCGTCATGCGACCATTCCCCGGTTCTCTCGTCGTACCCGTGTGCGACAACGAAGGTGTTTGCCTCCTGTTTAGTGGTATGGGCTGTCTGGGGATTGTGGTGTCGAGGGAGCGCACGGTTTGGAATTAGCGTCGCCCGCAGAGATCCCATCCGTTCGGTGGTTCGACGCATCTGGATTGGGCTATCGCCGCTTGATACGAGATTTCAAAACGGAGCATCGCCTCAACTTTGCATGTCTCGTCATCCGAAAGCGTCTCGAAAAGAGATTCGACATGGTCGGCGATGGTGGCAATTCTTCGTAGATCAACGTCTCTCAGCATTCGATGCCCGCCTTAGATGCATTGCGAAAATAAAAGCTATTTTAGCGTGCGCACACGCTAAAACATTTCAAATTCCGGGCGAAAATTCGCATATGGAGAAAATTGCCCCTAAAGACAGAGTGCCGTTGCTTGGCGCTGCCATTCGCAAAGCGAGAAAAGCCCAAGGGCTCTCGCAGGAAAAACTTGCCGCAATGATCGGCGGTTCGCAGAACTATGTTAGCGCCTTGGAGCG
Organism: Eggerthella timonensis; assembly: GCF_900184265.1. NCBI lineage: Bacteria > Bacillati > Actinomycetota > Coriobacteriia > Eggerthellales > Eggerthellaceae > Eggerthella > Eggerthella timonensis. The sequence goes on along the minus strand of NZ_FXXA01000002.1, from coordinate 3,719,415 downwards.
CGGCGAATGCAACGTCAAGTACGTGAGGCTTTGGGAAATCGCCGACGCTCTCGGGGTCGACGCGTCCGAACTCATGCAGTGACGCTTTTACTCCTGCGCATTCATGCATAAAATGACGAGTCGCGTTCAAGAGGCTTCTGGATTCTTCGCGCTCTCGCTCGTCGAGCGTGCTGATCTGACGGCCATCGAGCGTTCTTCTATCTGACGATAAAGGATGCGCTCGGCCTCACTTACGTCGTCCTCGTTTTCGAGTACCGAGAAGACGGCGCCAGCTTCGCAGACGATCTCCTGAATCCTATTCTTTAGCTTATCCATTGAATTCCTCGAATATCGGGTTGGGCGATTCGTCGCATAAGGGTAAGGAAACGTCCTAATCTCCAAGTCTCGTCTTTCGGGTTACTGGTGCGTACTCACGCACCAGTAACCTTATTGTACCTCATAGGCTGTGCAGATAATGAATTCGGCGAATCGACAGGTTCAACTCGGGCAGCGCATTAGAGAGCTCCGCATGGCGGAGAATCTTTCCGTACGCCGTTTTGCGCTCGTAGTGGGAACGGGTTACTCTCATTTGATAAAGATTGAGAAAGGCGAGATCGACATCCGCTATTCCCTTCTGTGCAGAATCGCCGACGCATTAGGAGTTCAACCTGGCGCGCTGACCGACGACCCGACGTTGGATGATCGGTAGCCAAGCCGTCCCTAGTTTCCGATAAGGCTTCCTTGCTCACCTCTCCAAAACGATGGACTTTCTTTCGGGTGAAGCGCCATCCTCGTTGCAAAGCTGCGGTTGGTCGGCTTTGTCCATGTCGAGCAGCTTGTCCAGCTCGGCAAGACGCTTCGACTTGTCGGCTAGCTCGGCCTCCTTGCCGAAGGGCTTTGCGAGTTCGGCCTCCGCGTTCGCGACTTGCTTCTCGGTGTCCCCAAGGGTCAGCTTCGCCGCCTCGAGGTCTTGTGCAAGCCGTCCGATAGCGTTGTCGATGCGGGTTATCGCCCCCGCCTCGTCTGTGCCGAGCGGCACCGCGCGCTTCAGCGATCCAGCGACGTAAACCTCGAACTGACGCGAAGTGGAATCGAACCCAATCTCGAGGGCGAACCCCCGGTAGCTTCCCAGCGGCACGGGCGAGGGCGAAGCTAGGGTCTTCGCGTGCTCCAGGATGGCGTGTCCGGCTTCGGCTTTGTCGCCGTGCACTGTGCCGTCCACGGTCATGCTGAAGCTCTCCTTCTCGGCTGGTGGGTTTGCTCTTGCCGTATCCACGTCAGCCTCGCATCTCCGGATGCGCTCCTTCAGTGCGGCGATCTTCTGGGGGTAGGTTTTCACGAGCTTGTCCTCCAGGTCGTACTTCTGCGACAGATAGTCGCTTTTGAGAAGCTTCAAACGCGACACCTCCACCTCCAAGTCCATGCGCTCCTTGATGAGGGGGTTTCCGCTGGCGAGTGCTTTCAATTCCGCATAGGAAAGCGCCGTCTCGTCCACGTCGGCGGCGGCTCGCACGGGCGACTTCGAGGTCATTATTTGGCTGATGAACTTTTGCTTCGACTCGACGAGCTGGTACAGGTAGGCGTCGAACGTGCCCTCGGTGACGTAACGGTATACCTCCACTTCGTCGTTGAGGTTGCCTTGTCGCTCGATGCGGCCAAGGCGCTGCTGCAAGTCCGATGGCCGCCACGGGCAGTCGAGGTCGTGCAGGGCGATGAGCCGCGTCTGGACGTTGGTGCCAGCGCCCATCTTCTGCGTGCTCCCGAGCAACACGCGCACTTGCCCGGATCTTACTTTGCCGAATAGCTCGGCCTTTTTCGATTCGGTATTGAAATCATGAATGAAAGCTATCTCGTCCTCGGGCACCCCCTTTTCGATCAGCTTGGCGCGTATGTCGTTGTAGACGGAGTACGCCCCGTCGGCCTTGGGCGTGGACAAGTCGCAGAACACGAGCTGCGCTTGCCGCGCCTCCTTGTGCCGCTCCCAAATCTCGAAGACGTTGGCCGCGCAGGCGGCTGTCTTGCCGGTCTCGCTCTCGGGCAGCTCGGGGCTTACAAGGCGCTGGTCGAGCGCCAGCTTTCGCCCGTCGTTGGTGATGAGCAGCATGTTGTCCTGCTTCGGAGTGACCATTCCCTTGCGAACCCGTTCAGCGCGCACGGCGAGGGTCTGCACCAATTCGCGTTGGAACTCCGAAGGTTCGACCGAAACGTTGTGGCAGTTCACCTTCGGGGTGGGAAGGGAAAGCATGTCGGCGGTCTGTATGTCGGCGAATTGGCGAAAGAGAACCATGAGTTCAGGCACGTTGAAGAACTTGGCGAAGCGCGTTTTCTGCCTGTATCCCGTGCCCTCCGGCGCAAGCTCCAAGGCTGTCACTGTCTCGCCAAAAACGGATGCCCAGCAGTCGAAGTGCGCGAGTTCCATGCGCGACAGCTCGTCGTATTGCAGGTAGCGCTGCAAGGTATACAGCTCGGCCATCGAGTTCGTGACCGGCGTGCCCGTGGCGAACACGGTGCCCTTGCCGCCCGTCACCTCGTCGAGGTAGCGGCATTTCAAAAACAAATCGCTTGACTTCTGGGCCTCGGCCTGCGCGATGCCGCCGACGTTGCGCATCTTTGTAAAAAAGAAAAGGTTCTTGTAGTAGTGCGATTCGTCGATGAAAAGCCTGTCCACCCCCAGCTGCTCGAACTCGATCACGTCGTCTTTGCGCTCCTGGTCGTTGAGTCGTGTCAAGCGCGTCTCCAGTTTCTTTTTTGAGGACTCTAGCTGCTTGACGGATACGCGTTTGCCGCTCTGCGCCTGGATCTCCTCGATGCCCTGCGCGATCTCGGCGATCTCGCGGCGCATCATTTCCTCCTGCCGTTCGACGGAGACGGGAATCTTTTCAAGCTGGCTGTGTCCCATGATCACCGCGTCGTAGTCGCCGGTGGCGATGCGCGCGCAGAATCGCCGCCTGTTCTTGCGCTCGAAATCCCGCTTGGATGCGACCAGCAGATTCGCAGCCGGATAGAGCCGCAGGTACTCCGACGCCCACTGCTCGGTCAGGTGGTTGGGCACCACGATGAGGGGCTTGGTCGCGAGGCCAATGCGCCTGAGTTCCTGCGTGGCTGCGGCGATCACGTAGGTCTTGCCCGCGCCCACTTCGTGAGCCAGCAGCGTGTTGCCGCCGTAGAGTATGCGCGCCACGGCATCGACCTGGTGCTTGCGCAGCTTGACCTCCGGATTCATGCCGGGAAAGGTCAAGTGGGTGCCGTCGAAGGTGCGCAGGCGCATGGAGTTGTACGTGTCGTTGTACTTTCTGACCAGTCGCGCCCGCCTCTCGGAGTCGGCGAATACCCATGTTTTGAAAGCCTCCTTGATCGCATCTTGCTTTGATAATGCTATTGCGGTTTCCTTGCTGTTGAGGACTGCTTTGCGCTTGCCGTCGGAGTCCTCGAAGTAGTCGAAGATGCGCACGTCGCGCAGATTGAGGCTGTCCTCGATGATGCGGTAGGCGTTCGCCCGCTTCGTGCCGTACGTCGAGACGGCGAGGACGTTGCCGCTGTCGCGGCTTTTCCCCGTGACGCTCCATTGCGCCGAGACGGGCGAGTAGTTCACTCGTATCTCGCCACGCCTCCACTCGGGGGTTTCCAGAAGCTCATAGACGAACTCCTGCACGTCGTTCGCGGGCACCCATGTCGTGCCGAGCCGCACGCCTATCTCGCTCGCGGGGATGTCCTCGGGCAGCACCCGCTCCAGCGCCTCGACGTTGGGGAGATACCTCTCGTCGCGCTCCGCGAAGTCGCGCGCGACGGCCAGCTTGTCCCTCACGTTGCCCGACAGGTACTCGTCGGCGGCCAGGCAGGTGCCGCTCGCGGGGTCGCGGAACACGATGCCTCGCAGCCCGTCCTCGACATCCTGCTCGCTCGTCCCAGTAAGCTCCGCCATATACGGCAGGTCGACGCGTCCCCGCTCGCCAAGCGAGACGGCCAGAGCCTCGGAGGGCGTTTCGACGTGCGTCACGGGCGCGCTGGGGCGGATCGTGCGCTTCGTGAACATATCGGCCTTGCCAGCGAGGTTGCCCTCGTCGTCCAAGTCCTCCAGCGCGCATAGGAGCGGGTAGCCGGAGTCCTGCCCGAAAGCCAATGAGTTGCCCCGCGAGTTCAAGATGCCGTACTTCGCTGTGTAAGCGTCGTAGAGGCTGTTCAGTTCGGCTTGGCAGGCTGCGATCTCGTCGTCCGGCGCGTCCCTCGTTTGCAGGTCGATCAGCTCGCGCAGCACGTCCCTGATGCCCGCCATGCCCTTAACGCGGCTTATTCCCGTCTTCGTTAGTTCAGCGGGGTGCATGAGCGAGTCGATGCGGTAGTAGACCTTGCCTCCCACAACGGCGTAGGAGTAGTTCCGCACGCTCGGGTCGGCGCGGATGGCGTCCCCCTCGTCGGCATCCGGCTCGTCGCGCTCGTACTCGGCGATTTGAGCGTGGATGTTGGCGACGGCGCTTCGTAGCTGCTCGGAAAGCACGGCTCCCTCGATGGGTTCGCAGGAAGTCTCGTCGCCGCGCCCGTAGTGGAGCACGTTGCCGCGCACCATGGTACCGAGCACCATCTCTGGATGCTCGGCGAAGTACGAGTTGACGGCGATGCCGTCCTTCGTCTCGCCCAGATGCACCCAGTCCGGCTCGCAGACGATTGGCCGGTCGCGTTTCTGCAAGAAGACGATGTCGGCTGTGACCTTGGTTCCCGCATTCGCGGCGAACGCCGTGTTGGGTAGGCGCACCGCGCCCACCAGCTCGGCGCGCTCGGCCAGGTGCTGTCTCACGCTGGGGTTCTTCTTGTCCATCGTGCCCTTGCTCGTGACGAACGCGACGATGCCGCCGGGGCGCACGAGGTCGAGGCTTCTAGCGAAGAAGTAGTCGTGAACGAGGAAGCGGTGCTCGTCATAGCGTTTGTCCGCGATCTGGTAGCTCCCGAAGGGCACGTTGCCTACCGCCACGTCGAAGAAGTCGTTGGGGAAGCTCGCGCTCTCAAACCCCGTGGCGCGTATGTCGGCCTGCGGGTACAGGAGCTGCGCGATCCGCGCCGTCGTCGGATCGAGTTCCACGCCGTAGAGCGAGCTGCTGTGCATGTTTTCGGGTAGGAGGCCGAAGAAGTTGCCCGTGCCGCAGGACGGCTCCAGGACGTTGCCGCCCGCAAAGCCCATGTTGGCGAGCGCTTCGTACATCGCCTTTACCACGACGGGCGAGGTGTAGTGAGCGTTGAGGGTGGACGCTCGCGCCGCCTCGTACTCGGCCTCGGTGAGGGTTTCCCGCACCAGCGCCTTCTCCTTCTGCCAGCCACTGGTGCGCTCGTCGAACACCTTGGCGAGCGCTCCCCAGCCGGTGAATCGCGACAGGATCCGCTGCTCATCCAGCGTGGCCTCGCGCCCCGCCGAATCGACCTCGTGCAGCACTCGGAGCGCTTCGAGGTTGGCGTCGAGGCGGCTCCGCTCGGTGCCCTCGCCGAGGCGGTCGTCGTCGATCGCGAAGTTCTGGCTCAGGTTGAGGGCGGACTGCCCCGATGGGGCGGCGGGATGCTTGGGCTTGCGGGCTGCGGTGCGCCTAGGGATTTTTCTTTCGGATGGTGGGTTTTCGCTTTTCGCCGTCTCCGCTGTTTCCGGCTGCGGGGTTTCCCTCAGCTTGCGTTCGAACTCGGCACGCGGCATTTCGCGGGGGAAGAGGGGCGACGTGGGGTCGTGCAGCACCACCGTGTCGCCCTCGTACCCGGCAATTTCGTAGACGTCAGCCCCGATTCGGACGGGCGTGCCGAGCGGTACAAGGGGTTCGCCCCCGGAAACGAACGAGGCGGGCGATTGCTCGCCCGCCTCGTTGATGGCGTCTATCTGCTCGCGCTCGCTGGGGAGCGCCGCTAGCTGTGGATCAGGTCCCGGATCACCGTCTCCCGGGCGCTCGCTTGGATGCCGTACATGATCCCCACCCAGCCCATCCGGTCGGCCTTCTTCATCGTCTCGTCCACGCCCTCGCGCTTCGCCATCTGCGACGTGAGCCGTTCCATCGTCTCCGTCGCCTGGCTCTCCACCTCGGCCAGATGCGCGTTCAATTTGCCTGTCGTGAGCAGGTTCGTGTACAGCGCCCGCCGGTGGTTCTTGAGGTAGCTCAGTCTCATCTGCGCCCACATCCCCAAGCTCGGTGCGGTCTTCTCGCCCGGTTCCAGCATCGGCAGATGATAGTCGCCGACCTTCTCGTAGGTGATCTCCATCCTCGCTCCTTGTCGTCGGTGCTTTCGTCGGATTATCGAATGCGACGCTGCCGGGTGCAACGCTGCGATTAGTGCCGCGCTCTGATTCGAGATCGAAGACGCACCGCGCCACCTCGCGCAGCGCGACTTCCGACATATCGGACACCGCACACCCGAGCGCGTTCATGGTCGCCGGGGTGTTGAACAGTTCGAGGGTGCGGCGTTCGGGGGCTATCCCCTCGATACCCTGTTCAATGCCTATGCGCTGGCAGACCGTGTAGGCCGCCGACTCGTAAACCGCCCTTCTGAAGCTGCTGCGGACAACCGAGTTCTCCATCAGCTCTAGACGGCTTCCTTCTACGGCGAGTTTGAGGTCGTCGAGGTAGTCGCCCAGGTTGTCGGCGACGATGGTATGCATCGCCAATTCGACGGCGAGCGTCAGCTCCCGCTCATCCTTGGGAACGTCGAAGGACTCGCGCAGGGATTCGAGGATGGCGTCGGCGTGCTCCGGCTTTGCCGTCCAAAGCGGCACTGGCCGTGCGTAGCGGCTTGCATGCGTGTCGGAAACGTCGAAGTAATAGCGCAAGCGCGGGCTGCCCGGCTCCCCGAAGACGGCGATGCCTGTAGACCCCTTGTTGACCCAGCGGCCGAACCGATTGTTCCACCGCTCCATCTCCAGGACGGCGGTCGCGTCCGGGCGCTGGGCATGCACCAAAAGTTGCTCATGGAACGGCAGCTTGTAGTTCCGTCCTGCCGACCGTAGGAAGCCTAGCCACCTGCCGGGCGATTCCATGAGCGACTTCATCGTCTCGGCGTACAGGTCGCAGATGCTGCGGTAAGTGCTCGCCATAGGCGCTCGCCTCCTATCTCTCGCGGTCTTTCGGCGGCTTGATGCGCACGCCGCACTCACGCGCGAAGTCTTTGAGTTTGATGGGTGCGTCCGAGTGGAGGCTCACGTCCTTGGGGTCTAGGTAGATCGCGCCGTCCGCTCCGAGGTCGAGGGGGCGCTCGGTTATCAGCGTTCCTTGGAAGTTGACGTAAGCGCGCTTGGATAGCCGCTGCTTGCCGTCGGGGTTCGCGGGGTCGCCGTCGATCTCGTAAATGTGAAGTGCTTTGGGCACTGTGTCCGGGGATACGGTGTGTTCGGTATACAGCGCTCTCGCTCCTTGCGTCTCAACGTCGTAGTAGGCGAGCTTCGTGGCATCTTGCCCCTTCACGTCCCACTCGTAGTCGCGGACGAACTCCGGCAGGTAGGGACGGGTTCCGTCGTCGTCCATGAAAAGCACCCGCTCTTCGCCCGTCCTTGTGAGGACGGCTTCCATAGAGTCTAGGAATCCAGTTTCAGCGAAGGAGTTGTTCGCGATCAGCTCGCCGACTGTCCCGTCCGCAGCGGTGGAGAACATGACGTAATCGCCGTCGCGGGAGAAGTGCGTGAACCGATCTGTCTGGAGTCGCTTCTCATACGCTCCATCGATTGTTTCGTCGTCCCTCATAAGCCGCGAGCCGTCGAAGGACAGGTGATAGCCGTATTTCGGATCGCCAGCGAAGTCGTCCGCGTACTCCGTAAGACCGATGCTCCTTGTGCTTCTTCCCGACCTTGGCTTCGTCTCGATGCCGTGCTCTTGCGCGAATGCCGCAAGCGACGTCTCAGGCCCCGAGTAGAAGTCGACCTCGCCATCGTCGAGGTACCGGAAGTCCCATCCGTTGAAGTCGGCTGGATCCTGTGAGATCAGCGTCCCCAGAAAGCATCTGTCCACGCTTTCGGCGATGTGCGCGGCTCTGTCCTCGTCGGCGTAGCGCACCTCGTACTTACGGAACGGAAGGGGGATGGTGTTCGTCGAGACTCGTGATTCTGTGAATAGACATTCACGGTCATCGACCTCGACGACCGTGAACCGGAGGTCGTAGGCGTTTGACTCTCTCATCGTGTGCGCTCGTTTCGGCTCGTCGCGGTGCGTGTTTTCAGTTGCTTGACCATTGGGCGCTCCTTCGCTTGGTTGTATCGCATCGTTTACCCGGCACCGGATAGGGCGCTAGACTGCGGGTATACGGTTGTTGCGACGGTTTGGAGGTGGGTTCGATGACGATGTTGATCTCGATCTTGAAGGGCATGCTCGGGCTGGCGCTCGCTGCATTCTTGGTGCTCGTGGCTTTCGGGGTCTACACGGCTCTCGACTCAGCCACTTCGTCGTACAGCGTCCTCGCCGAGACCAGCGTCGCCGAGGTGCAAGCAGAGATCCAGCGAATCGCCTGATCGCCCTTGTTCCTGTTTGAGATTTACCTTCCGAAAGAAAAACCTTCTCTTTTCGGCTGGTGCCCTTACGCGGGAAGGGGGAGGGGTTCGGGGAGGGGGAAACCCGAAAACAGCTCTCCCAAATCAACGCAGCCTTGATCGCAGTCGGTTCTCAGCGCTCAAGGCTGCGTTTTCTTTCCTGCTTTTCAAGCAGTTCCAGCGCCTTGACGATGCGCGCCGCCTTTTCCTCTTTGGTCATGCTCGGCTTGAAGAACTTCGATAGCTGCTCGCTGGGCATACGGAACTGCTCTGCCTGGTTGGGCTTTTCCTCACACATGATCGACTGAACGACTTCCGGCGTGAGCTTGCCTTGCTCTGAGAAACGCCGCATCTTGATGGCCTGAGCGTGCGACGGGGTGCACGCCTCGCTTTGGATGGCATCTGCGAGCGCCACTTGCTCGCTTTTTGGCAAGTAGCTGATCTCGACAGCGGGGCGCATCCCGATGCTGCCCTCGTCTACGAGCGCCAGAATCTTCGGAATTAGCTCGGTGAGTCTGATATAACGATGAACGGTGTTGCGGCTATCCCCTCCTGCTTCGCCGATTATTTCAAGGGATTGCCTACGTTGGGACTTCATCCCCGGCGGGGATGAAGTCAGATCGCTGCGCTGTCCCTGGCGTTTCATCGCGTCGAGTTTCATTTTGTACGAGTATGCCTTTTCGCTCGGTAGGATTCTCTCGCGCTGCAAATTGGCGTCCACCATCTCGATGATCGCCTCGTCGCGCGTCATGTCCTTCACGACGCAGGGGAGCGTGTCCAGCCCCGCCAGTTCGGCGGCGTGCTTGCGGCGATGCCCGCTCACCAGTTCGTAGCGTCCGTCGTCCTTGCGTCTCAACCTTACCGGAGTGAGGACACCGACCTCGCGGACACTTTCAACGAGCCGCATCATGTCTTCGTCATCGCGGACAATGAATGGGTGTTCAGGGAAGTCATCGATCAAAGAAAGTGGAATTTCCTCGATCTTTTCCTTGGCTTGATCGTCTCGTTCCGCTTGGCTCTTGAAAAGATCATCGAACGGGGTCAGGTTTAGAGGCAGTTCTTTTCCTCGTGGCATCTCGCGTTACCTCCTTTGCAACCGCCGCATATGCCGCCGCGACTTTACCTGCTTCGTCATAGCTAAAGATGCTTTGTCCATAAGCGCTTGCTTCGGCGGCCGATACCGCTGTCGGAACGACCGTCCTGAACACTCTGAGGTTTTCCCCGAAGTCAGTCCTGATCTTTCGTTCGACTTGCTTTGCGAGGTTGGTTCGAGTGTCGTACAGTGTGAGCAGAAGGCCGCTTATCTCTAGATCGGGGTTTATCTGTCTTTTTACGCGGGATACCGTTGTAATGAGCTGGGTCATGCCGTCTGCCGCAAGGTACTGAGCTTGCACGGGGACAATTACGCTGTTCGCGGCTACAAGTGCATTGATGGTTATCATCCCTAAGGATGAGTTGCAGTCTATGAGCACGTGGTCGTATGCGTCTTTAACCTGGTCGAGCCAGAGCTTCATGATGCGCTCGCGGTTCATGGCGTATACCAGCCCCAACTCCGTGCCGGATAATGAGATGTTGGCTGGCATGACATCGAATCCTTCTTCATGGCGCAGAATGCCGGTACGAGGGGGGAAGGGCTGGTCTTCAATGATCTTCTCCATATGAGTGTGCAGGGTTACTTTCAGCGCGTCCTTCTGCCATCCAAGTGCCGTTGTAAGGTTGCCTTGTGGGTCTGCATCCACGAGCAAGACTTTCTTGCCCATCAAGGACAGTGCGGCTCCTATATTGATGGACGTAGTGGTTTTCCCCGTGCCTCCTTTCTGGTTCAGAACGGCTTGAACGTTGCATTTCGACATAGCCATCAGCTCCTTTTCTTTCGGCTGGTTGATCGTTGGTTGGTCATGTGCGGGTGATAGACTTACCCGAAGTGGAGGAAAGGACGTTGGCATGGACAAACGCGACTTTGACGGTACCCGCGAGGAACTTGCAACCAGCTCGCTGGCCGCAGACATGGCACAGGAGTTTCCCGACAGCTATTCGGTTGATGAGGTGCTGGGTATAACGGCGCGGCTCGATGATGCGAGCGACAAGGCCGACAAGCTGATGCGTGAGGACTTCGCATCGCTCTCCGCTTCAGAACAGGAGCGCTTAATAGGTTTACTCGGCGAGCACAGTGGACAGAATCGCCAGTGGTGGCGCGACTATTTACTCGGATGAGTTTCGGTGGGGCTGGTGTTAATAGCGCTTGAACAGCGTATTTGGAGAACCTTGCATGGTTTTACCCTGCAAAGCGAAGGACACACCACCATTTTAGTTACTAAAGTAATTGTGATGGTATACGTACCTTTTGGGAGAGCACCACGTTCGCAACGTGGGGGTCGAGGGTTCGAATCCCTTCATCTCCACCACGGAAATCAAAGAGCCGGTTCATTTGAACCGGCTCTTTTCGTGAATCCGAAGTACGTTTGTTGGCAGAGCTTTCTGCTAGGCTGCTACTCCATAAGACGAAACCAGTCCCTAACGCTGAGTTTTAGCCGGATTAGCTCGTCTTCCGCAAGGGGACTACAGTGAGCAATAGGTCCTCTAAGGGTGTTTAACCTTGACATGACATTAACCATGGCTCGCTGACTTCTTAGGGAGCCGCTGAATACGTCCCAATTCTTCTTGATTATTTCGCTCAGCTCTCCAAAGTTCGTATAGTCAATAGGATCCATTGACCTTGGGGTCATTCCCGAGTCGATTTCCCGTTGCATCCTTGTCTCGGTTTCCAGTTTAATTTTTTGTGGAACATATTCTTCGGTCCACCAATCGGTTATTCCGGCTGCGTCAAAAGAGTCTTCAATAAAAGCACGAACGGTCTTTTCCAGCGAGTAAAAGATTTCGTATGCTTTTGCCATTTCAGAAGCTTCAACTCGAATACTGCGGCTGATTTGTGGATAGTAATCCCGATCTGCTTCGATGGTCTTCATGTGCGATCGACCTAGATCCACTGCATATTTTTCTTCGATATTGTCAAGACTGTTTTCCGCAAGCTGATTACTGACTTGGAATAATTTCAAGTAGTTCTCTATAGAGTCGTGTGTCTTCACTTCAGCAGATTCTCCTTTAGGCTTTTGAAAATTGCGTCAAAAACAGAAATATCTGAAGTTGCTGGGAGATTGAGATTAATTGTATAAGATAACCCCAAATTGGGGGCAAGACTGCTCTGCAGGTCGGGCTGTGACAACGGTAATTCGGATACTGCGTTATCCGGACCGTCAGAGCTGGAGCTTTCAAAGTCAGCATATTCATTTATGGCCTTAAATGAGCAAGCGATCGCGTTTACGCTTTTTGAATTTGACTCAAGGCCGGTTATTTGGACGATGAGCTCTTTTAGCTCGGAGTCGCCAAGGATATGTGCATATTCGTTCGATTCGAATAGGGGTGCATACCCTTCCTTGAGAGCCTTAGCAGCAGCCTGTCCACGACATGTTGAATTTCTGAATTGAGTATAGAGTTCTGTCGGGCTCCCATCTGTCCCCAAGAAGCCCATTCGCTTGAGAAAAGGTATAACAGGTCGAGCTGATTTGCTTGTAATGCCTAGCTTTGTCGAGAGGTAATCTTGAGTAAAGCGCGGCGGAGTTGAGGCGGGTATAATCTTTTCAAGTACCTTAGAAATGAAGCCATAGGCTTGCATGTAGGGAAGATTAACGCTCATGTCGTCTCCTTCTTAAAAAGATAGTTAATTTAAATTATACATTAAAACAACAAAGACGTTTTCTCATCAACGATAAAACAACCTGAACGTATGCCCAGTATAATTTGGTACATGTTGGCACACCACCGTTTTGGTTACTAAAGTAATTGTGATGTTATACGTACCTTTTGGGAGAGCACCACGTTCGCAACGTGGGGGTCGTGGGTTCGAATCCCATCATCTCCACCACGGAAGCCAGATCGGGCCGGAAGTTCCTTCCGGCCCGATTTTCACGTATGGAGCGCATTCTTGTCCGAAGGGGCATTGCTATTGGAATGTCGTCCAAAATGTGGTATAAGAATAGTGGTGGTTTCGCAAGGAGCTACTTCCAAGAGCCGGGGGAAGTCCCCCGGCAACTTGTTTTATGGGGGAGAATTGCGAGAGCTGTCAATCTTCGTCGACGAATCGGGCGAGTTCGGCCCGGTATCGAAGTACTACCTGATAACTCTAGTCTTTCACGACCAAAGTGAAGATATTAGCGCTCATCTGAGCAGGTATCGATGTGTTCTGAGCGACTGCGGAATGAGAGACATAACTTTTCACCTGTCGCCGCTCATGAACGGCCATCGCGAATATGCCGGTCTTAGCCTAGGGGCCAGGAAAAGGCACCTTTCGAAGTTCCTCGTTTTCACTCAAAACCTTCCGTTCGCATATCGGACTTTCTTATTCAAGAAGATGGAGTTTGACGAAGCGGGCAAGCTGCTTGTTCGCATGAAGCGGGACATTACTTCGTTCTTGTTCGATCACCTCGACTTCTTCCAAGCGTTCGATAAGGTTAAAGTGTATTACGATGACGGGCAGCAAGCGGTTAGCGAAGTGCTTCATGAAGCGATTCGCTATACGTTGTCGAAGAATGCGTATTTGTTCAAAGACGCTCATCCTTGTGACTATTGCTTGTCCCAGGTTGCAGATTTCGTTTGTGGGATAGAGCTGACTGCTGTGAAATACGATGCCTCCGAGGCCACGGCCACCGATGCGATATTCTTCGGTGGTTCGAATTCGTTCAAGAAGAACTATTTGAAGAAGATCCGCAAAAAGAAAATGGAGTAGCTTGCATTCAGCACAAGCTGTATGCAAGCGAAGGGCGCATCACCAATCTAGTTACTAAAGCAATTGTGGTGCTATACGTACCTTTTGGGAGAGCACCACGTTCGCAACGTGGGGGTCGAGGGTTCGAATCCCTTCATCTCCACCACGGAAACTTGATCGGGGAGGCCATTGGACTCCCCGATTTTTTGCGTTGGGGTATACTACGCTCTTACCTGCGATTCGATACCGAAAGTTGTCACGCGATCTGCGAAAAAGAAGCCGGAAGTTGGTTGAGCGAGCGCCGGGGCGCCCGCACTATAGGGGCATCGATCGCACAAACGAAGGACGGACCCATGAGCTTTCGCGACAACATGCAACACCTGCGCGCCACGCGCAACATGACGCAGGAGCAGCTTGCCATGCTGCTTGGCGTCAGTCGCCAATCGGTGTCGAAATGGGAGGCCGAGCGCGCGTACCCGGAAATGGACAAGCTGCTGCGCATGTGCGCCCTGTTCGAATGCACGCTCGACGAGCTGGTGTGCGGCGATCTGACCGCGCGCCCGGCCGCCGAGGCCTCCAGCGTCCCGGCGGGGAAGCCGCAGGACGTGACTGGATACGAACAAGCCATGCGCACGTTCGCGTGGAAGCTCCCGCTCGGCATCGCCATCGTCATCCTGGGCGCCGCGCTGGCGCTGCTGCTGTCCGATCCCGCGCTCATGCCGATGCTTGAGGTGCGGAACTTCGCAACCGTGCTCGTGTTCGTCGGCGCGGCCGTCGGGCTCGCGCTCATCCTTCCCGCGTCGTTCGAGCATAGCGCGTTCCGCAAGGCGCATCCCTTCGTCGACGACTTCTACACGGCCGACCAGAAAACCCAAGCTCGAACGACGCTTTCGACGGGCCTCGTGGCGGGCATCGCCCTCATCTTGGCGGGGACGGCTGCGACCATCGTGCTGCAAGCGGACGTGTGGCTTGCAAGCGCGGTGTTCTTCATGTGCGCTGCGGTCGGCGTGTTCGTCATCGTGCGCAGCTGCCTATTGGGCTCGCGCTGCAACCTCACGCGCTACAACCGCAGATCGCTCGGAGGTATGAGCGAAGAGCAGATCGAGGCCATGTGCGACGATGACCTTGCCGAGCGCGCCCGCCGTGCGAAGCGCGAGAGCGGCACCTACGCTGCCGTCATGTGCGCGGCAACGGCGGTCGGCCTCGTGCTGGCGTTCACGCCTGCGGCACCTCTCTTCCTGCTGGCATGGCCCGTCGGCGGCATCGTGTGCCTCGCGATCAAGGCGTTTCGTTCCTCGCGGAGCAGCCGCTAAGGCGCTCCGCGCGCCATTCCAAACCGCTCGTTCATATGGTTCAACCCAAGGCGAAGGCTCCTTCGTCCTGGTCAGTGCATCTTATTATAAGGAGAGTCTATGAGCGCCACCGTTGTAGCACGCGAGGTTAGGAAATCGTTCAGCGCAGGGAAGGGGAGCAAGCGGCGGGTCGTCGACGTGCTGCGCGGCGTCAGCCTACGCGTCGAACCCGGCGAGATGGTCAGCATCGTGGGGCCCAGCGGCTCGGGGAAGTCGACGCTGCTGTACTGCCTGTCGGGGCTGGAATCGGCCGACGCCGGCTCCATCGAGGTGATGGGCCGGCAGATCGTGCGCGCAAGCCGCACCGCGCTGTTCAAGACGCGCCGCGACCATGTGGGCTTCATCTTCCAGTCGTACAACCTCATCCCCTCGCTGAGCGCGGGGGAGAACGTGTCGCTTCCCGCGCGCCTGGCGGGCCGTCCGCTCTCCGCAGATCGGACGCGCGCGGTGCTCGAAAGCGTCGGCCTAGGCGGTCGGGAGAAGAGCCGCCCCGGCGACCTGTCGGGCGGCGAGCAGCAGCGCGTGGCCATCGCTCGCGCGGTCGCGGGCGGCGCGGACGTGATCTTCGCCGACGAGCCCACCGGCGCGCTGGACTCGCGTAACGGCCGCGAGGTGCTGGGCATGCTGCGCGGCATCGCCGACGACCCGCAGCGCTCGGTGGTGATGGTGACCCACGACCTGGAAGCCGCGTCGCTGGCCGACCGCGTCCTCGTGTTGAAGGACGGTCGGGTGGTCGCAGAATTGGGGCGCTCGAGCGCGGCCCAGATATTCAACGCGTTGGAGGAGAAGGGGGAGCGCGCATGATGCGGCTCGTGTTCTCGGACTTGCGCGACCACGCCGTCACGTGGCTCGGCGCGTTCTTCGTGGCGGTAGGCTGCGGCTACATCGGCGGCTGGGCGGCGTCGATCGAGGCGACGGCGACCGCCTATCGGAACCTCCAGAATGTCAGCTCGGTGGTGATCGCGTTCTCGGTGGTCGCCGCCGTGATCGTGCTCGCGTCAGCCGCGAACCTGACCGTGTCGGTGCAGCGGCGCTCCTACGCCTTGTGGCAGCTGGCGAACGTGAAGCCGCGGCTGGTGGGCGCGGTGGTGCTCGCCCAGCTGGCCGTGGTGTCGGTAGCGGGCGCCGCGTGCGGCACGTTGCTCGCAGCGGTCACGTTCGTGCCGCTGTTCCCGCTCGTGTTCGACGCGCGCGGCGAATACGCGCAGGTTGTTCCCGAAGCGGGCACGACGATGATGCCCACGGTCTGGCTCGTAGTGACAGGCGTGTTCCTGCTCGGAGGGTTGAAGGGTGCCCGCAGCGCGGGCGCCACGCCGCCGCTCGCCGTGCTGCGCGAGCCGGAGCCCAAGCGCGCGGGCATGACATGGTTGCGCGCGCTGCTGTTCGCCGCGCTTGCCGTCTGCACCGGATGGGTCGTGTCGATCATGGTGGGATCTACTCCTGACGTGGTCATGAACTACTCGCTCTACGTGCCCATCCTCATGGTGGCGACGGTGGCGCCCCTTGCGCCCCTCGTGTTCTCGGCCGTGCTGAGGGCGTGGACGGCGCTCGTGCCGCAGGCGCACTGGAACGCCTGGTACCTCGCACGGCACACCGCGCGCTACGGGTTGAGCGCCAGCACCTCGGTTGAGACGCCCGTCATGGTGGGCTTCGGCTTGGTCGCGGGCATCTATTCCAGCGTCGGCGTGTGGGCCGAATGGACGCGACTCCAAGGCAACGCCGATTTCAACGGCATCGACTTCACCTTGGCTCTCCTCATGTTCGGCGGCCCCATCCTCCTGTGCGCCATCGGCGCGGCGGTGAGCGTGGTCATGACGTCGCGCTCGCGCACCCGCGACGTCGCCCTGCTCATCGCGAGCGGGGCGCGCCCCCAGACGATGCTGGGGGCCGCCGTCTGCGAGGCGCTCATCCACGCCGTCACCGCCACGCTCGTGGGCGCGGCGGCCGTGGTCGCGTCCAACGCCGTTATCGCCTACGCGGTGGGGTTGCCCCCGTTCGCGAACCTCGCGTTCGGCGAGGGGCTCGTCGTCTCGCTCGCGGGCTTCGTCCTCGTCCTGGCCGCGACCCTCGTGCCTACGTGCGTCGCCCTCAACAAGGAGCCCACTTCGGTTCTCACGCTGCAAGAGTAGCTGTTTGCACATTGTTAACCAAACGACCCTTCATTTTGCCTGATCGCGCAGCTTTACCATTCTGACCTGCGAATAGTTAGCTAGGGTTTTTCCCTAGGAGGTTGGTGGGAATCCCCCAAGACCGCCGATTCTCGCGCATTCCGTTGATAAAGGTTGTATATTTTGTGGAGGAGAGATCGTCAGTCGAAGGGAGGAGAATGTATGGCTAAGACTAAGAGGAACAAACTTGCCGTCTGGACCGCCTCCGTGTGTGCGTTTGGTATGGTCATGGGGTTGGTCGCATGCGCGCCCCAGACAACTACAGACGACAAGACGGACCAGAAGGCAGACGAGAGCAAACCGGTTCAGGTGGAAACTCCTGAGGCGGACGAGTTCGGCGTTGTCACCGCTGAATCGTGGAAGGACGCGTATCCGGATCAGTACGCTTCGTACAAGGAGAACGAGTCCAACAAGCCCCTGCAGAACGGTGGCGAGAAGCACAACTATCTGGAGCTGTACCCGGCTCTGAACACTATGTACAAGGGCTACGCGTTCGCGCTGGGCTACGATGAGGCTGCGAGCCACCTGTACACGCTGCAGATGGTGAAGGAAACCCCGCGTACCACGAAGAAGGAGCAGCTCGCCGGCTGCATCACCTGCAAGACCCCGCAGTTCACGGCTATGGTGAACAGTGAAGGCAAGGACGTGTACAAGGAGAAGTTCAACGACCTGATCGACAAGTTCGACGAGCCGATCAGCTGCTACAACTGCCATGAGAACGACCCGCAGACGCTCAACGTCACCGGTTCGTACTTCGTGGACTCGCTCGGCAAGGACTACGGCGAGGGCAGCAAGGCCCCGATGAACGCCCAGGTGTGCGGCCAGTGCCACAACGAGTACTACTTCGATGGCGAGACCAAGGAAACGATGAACCCCTACACGGGCCTCGATCAGATGACCCCGGACGCCATCCTCGCGTACTACGACGAGAAGAACTTCAAGGACTGGAACCACGCTGACACGTTCGCTCCGATGATCAAGGTTCAGCACCCCGAGTTCGAGACCATGTACGGCGGCACCCAGGCTCCGATGGCCAAGACCGGCTACGGCTGCGCGGATTGCCACATGGCTCCCTCCGAGGGCGCGAACGGCGAGTACACGTCCCACAACTGGACGAGCCCGCTCGAGAACAAGGAACTGATGGAGAACGACTGCAGCAAGTGCCATGACGACCTGGAGAAGCAGGTCAAGGACATCCAGGCGCATGAGGAAGAGCGCGTGACCGCCATCAGCGAGAAGATCGAAGACATGACTGGCAAGATCGCCGAGAAGTATGCCGACGAGATCGCCGCCATGAAGGCTGCCAGCGAGGCCAAGACCGACATCCCCGCTGCGTCCGAGGAGCTTGCCAAGCTTCAGAAGCTCCAGCGCAACGCTCAGTTCTACTGGGATTTCGTGATGGTTGAAAACAGCGAGGGAGCGCATAACTCCAAGCTGACCGACGAGACGCTCGACAAGGCCGAGGCCGCCGTCGACGAAGCTCTGACGATGCTCGCATAGCCGACTACGACGTTCTCTCCAACGTCTTTCGAGGGACGGGGAAAGGAAGCCTGGCTTCCTTTCCCCGTCTTGGGAGTTTCAACCTCTTTACTTTGAAAATTCTGCCGAAAAGGGCTGTATCACACGAAAAACGGGGGCAATCCGGGCTAATTCCCCCCAAATGGGTGATAGGTTTTTTGTCGGTTGACCGGTAGTATGCATGTGGTAAAGTGCTTGTGTTTCCGTTTGGCACCGAAATCGATGCCGGCTTGTAACGGAAGCAACGGAAATGCAAGACGAGAGAATCGAAAGGGGGTTAGAGAGCATGAGCGAAGAGGAAACCAAAGTGGAAGCCGCCACTGAGGCACCTGCGACCGAGGGCTCTACGACCGAGGAAGCCGCTCCCAAGAAAAAGGGAAAGAAGTGGCCCATCGTCGTGGGCGTTGTCGTGGTTGTCTTGATTGCAGCCGGTGCCGGCTTCTGGGTTTGGCACGAGCAGCCGAGCTTCTGCGCCGCCATCTGCCACACGCCGATGGACGAGTACTTGGAAACGTACGAGCAGGAAGCAGGCACGGCGGGCGTCGACAAGTGGGGCAACGAAGTTGCCAACACGAACGCGATGCTGGCCGTCTCGCACAAGGCTCAGGGCAAGGACTGCATGGCCTGCCATGTGCCGACGCTGAGCGAGCAGATGTCCGAGGGCATGAACTGGGTTACCGGCAACTACGTGTACCCGCTTGAAGAGCGCGACACGGAGATGCTGACCGAGGCTCGCGGCGTTGACGCCGACGAGTTCTGCCTGAACGAGAGCTGCCACAACCTGACGCGCGACGACCTGATCAAGGCCACGAGCGACATGGAGTTCAACCCGCATCAGCCGCAGCACGGCGAGATCGAGTGCAGCGAGTGCCACAAGGCGCACCGCGCTTCCGTGATGTACTGCACGCAGTGCCACAGCGAAGCCGAAGTGCCGGAGGGCTGGCTGACGGTTGCCGAGGCCAACAAGCTTTCGGCGGCGTAAGCCACCAAGCATCACCGCTCGTTCGCGAGCAGAGAACTGAATAAGCAAGAGGGAGCCCGCCGAAGCGCAATCAAACGCTTGGACGGGCTCCTTTTGTCAAAGGTCCGAAGAACGAAATGGTGGCTGTAAAGCTCCCGTTCGAGGCGCCTCGCGCGCCGTGCATGGTGAATCTTTGAATTCCGAGCCATTGCGCTCCTCGGAACTTTGAGGTACGTGAAAATGACGTGTTGGAGAGAGACGTATAAGGAGGCGAGCGTGAACGCGAAAACGAAGCGCCGCATGGTTGTGGTGACCGGGGTCATCGTCATCGTGCTGGTGGTCATTTTGGCCGTCGTGGGCGGTACGAGCTCCGCGAAGACCGTGTCGGTGGCGGAGGCTGCGACGGGTAACTACGCGGACCAGAAAGTCCAAGTGAGTGGCAACGTCGTCGAGAATTCGTTCGTGACCGAGGACGATGTGCTGACGTTCGACATCTACGATCCGAGCGGGGACGCGACCCAGCAGCTTCGCGTGCGCTACGAAGGCGGCGTTTCGGCCACGTTCGGCAACGACGTGACGGCGATCTGCACGGGCAAGATGGGCCAGGACGGCGTGCTGAGCGCCAGCGAGCTGGTGACCAAGTGCCCGTCCAAATACGAGAACGCCACGAACGCGCTCACGGTTTCCCAGTTGACGGGGTACGGTGACGAGGTCGTCGACAAGCCGGTGAAGGTGGCCGGCACGGTGAAGGACGGCACGCTGAAGGCGGCGGGCGAGGGCGATCGCTTCGTGCTCGTCGACCCCGAAAACGGGGAAGAGCTCCCCGTCTTGTTTGATGACGCGATCTCGGACGAGGTGAAGGACGGCTCCTCGCTCGTCCTGACCGGTTCCATGAACGCGCAGGGCAAGTTCGCCGCGACCGAAGTGGCCCTCGAAGGCTAAGTCGCTCCATTGAAATGAGGGGCGGCCTCGCGCCGCCCCCGAAAGGATAGTACATGCCAACAATAGGTTTGATCGGACTGCTCGTCGCGTTTGCCGGCGTGGTGGTATCCGTCGTGTGCCTGATTGCGGGAGCCATTCTGTCCCGCAAGAAGCCCGGCGGCGTGGGCGAAACGCTCACCTGGGGCGGCCATGTGGCCGTGCTGCTGTCCACGGTGGCCCTCACCGTGTGCTGCGCCATTCTGGTGTACTGCTTCTTCGCTGGCGATTACAGCATCGACTACGTGCTGCGCTACCACAGCGATTCCTCGAGCGACCTCGCGTGGCTCTACAAGCTGTCGGGCCTGTGGGCCGGCCGCGAAGGCTCGCTCTTGTTCTGGGCGTGGCTCATCTCGCTGTTCAACTCTGTGGTCGCCGTGCGCAACATGAAGTCGGGCCGTAAGCTGGATTCCATGGCGCTGCTCGTGTCGCAGCTCGTGATGGCCGCGTTCGTGGGCGTGCTGCTGTTCTCCGAGAGCAACATGCCGTTCACGGCCACGCCGGCCAAGTACTTCGACGGCTCGGGCAACCTGACGAGCGCCGCGTCGGTGCTCGGCATGAACACGCTGCTCGAGCACTGGGCCATGGCCATCCATCCGCCCACCTTGTTCGTGGGCTACGCGGGCCTCACCATCCCGTTCGCGTACGCCATCGCCGCCATCATCGTGAACGACTCCTCCAAGGAGTGGGTCGTGCGCTCGCAGCGCTACACGCTGTTCTCCTGGTTCTTCCTCGGCGTGGGCATCGGCCTGGGTGCCATTTGGGCGTACGTCGTGCTCGGCTGGGGCGGCTACTGGGGTTGGGACCCCGTCGAGAACGCCAGCTTGCTATCGTGGATCGTCGGCGTGGCGCTCATCCACAGCTTCACCGTGTACCGTCAGCGCGGCGCGTTCAAGCGCTGGTCGGTGATGTGCGCGTGCCTGACGTTCGCGTTCGTCATCGTGGGTACGTTCATCTCGCGCTCGGGCCTCGTGCAGTCGGTGCACGCCTTCGAGGGCGACCCGGTGTCGCTCGCGCTGTTCGGCGTGCTCATCGGCGCTTCCATCCTGGCCGGTATCGTGGGCCTCGCCGTGCGGTGGAAGAGCTTCGGCCCGGCCGGTTCCGGCGCCGACGACGTGGAGAACATGCTGTCGAAGGACGCCGCGTACTACTTCAACAACGTCATCATGGTCGTCTTCGCCGTGCTGCTGACGTACCTGACGATCTCGTCGGCGCTGCCTACGATCCTGCCGTTCGGCGGTCAGTCGGTGTCGGCCGGCACGTACAACGCCATCGCGCGCCCCCTCGGCGTGATCTACCTGGCCATCCTGGCCGTGTGCCCGCTGCTTTCGTGGGGCCGCACGGAGGGCAAGCAGTTCTGGAAGCGCGCCCGTATCCCGGCCATCTGCGCTGTCGTGCTGTTCGCCGTGCTCATGGTCTACTTCGTCACCTACCTCCTGCCCAGCTACAACGCCATCCTGGCCGCGGGCGGCACTGAGGCCGACGGTCTTTTGGAGCAGGGTCCCTCGTGGTACTACAACGGCGTGGCCGTGGTGGGCCTGCTGGTGGCCAGCCTGCTGTTCTTCAACTCGCTGTTCATGCTGGGCCGCGCCATCCGCGGCTACCAGAAGGGCCACGGCGGCAACGTGCTGGCGTCGGCTTGGGGCATGCTGGTGAATCGCGCGTCCACGTTCGGCGGCTTCGTCGCCCACCTGGGCATGGCCGTGATCCTCGTGGGCCTCATCGGCTCGTCCATGTACGTGACCGAGAAGGTAGGCTACGTGAAGTACGACGAGGCCACCGACACGGCTTCCGAGCCGTTCGTCATCCAGGACTTCGAGCTGCGCTACACGGGCAACAACATCGACCCGCAGGCCAACGACGACGACATCCTGTACACGGTGAACTTCGACGTGTACAAGGACGGCGAGTTCGTGGGCGCGGTGAGTCCCACCGTGCAGTTCGTCCAGTCCACGCAGCAGCAGAAGCTCGTGGCGAGCGTCATCTCGTTCCCGACCGAGGACCTGTTCGTGGTGTACCGCGGCGTGAACGAGGACGGCGACTTCTCGATGGACGTGCGCGTGAACCCCTTGATCTCGCAAGTGTGGGTCGGCTTCGGCTTGCTGATGGCGGGCGTGCTCATCGCCACCGTCGGCCGCCGCGGCGCGAAGCGCAAGCTTGCCGACGACACGGAGGCGCCGAAGGGCGTGGACGCCGATGCCATCGTGGTGGAGAAGGCCGAGAAGCTCGAGCCTGCGAAAGACGAGGCGTAATCCGTCATGGAGGCCGTGGTGGAACCTGCGATCAAAACGAAGAAGCTCTCGAAGGTGTTCGGCAATCGCCGGGCCGTCGACAACGTGTCGATCGAGGTGCCCCGTGGCGCGTTCCTGTCCATCTTCGGACCGAACGGCGCGGGCAAGACGACGCTCTTGCGCGTGCTGTCCACGCTGTCGCGGGCCACGTCGGGGGAGGCCACGCTCATGGGCGTGGATCTGAAGGACGAGCCCGACAAGGCGCGTGACCACATCGGCCTCATCTCGCACAACTCGATGCTCTACCCTGATCTGACGGCGGAGCAGAACCTGCTGATCTACGCGCGCCTCTACGGGGTGGAAAACCCCGAGGCGCGCGTCCTGGAGCTTTTGGAGGCGGTGGAGCTCAAGCATCGCCGCCTTGACGTGGTGCGCACGTTCTCGCGCGGCATGACGCAGCGCCTGAGCATCGCCCGCGCGCTCATCCACGACCCCGATGTCGTGTTCTTGGACGAGCCGTACTCGGGCCTCGACCCGCACGCGGTGGAGATCTTCGACGAGCTCATCGAGCAGCAGCGCGAGGGCCGCACGTTCGTCATGGTGAGCCACGACCTGCAGAAGGGCTTCGCCATGTGCACGCATGCGCTCGTGCTGGCGAAGGGCAAGGTGGTCGCGTTCGACGAGAAGGGCGCGTTCGATTTCGACGAGTTCTCGGCCCTGTACCGCTCGACGGTTGGCATGGGGGTGGCGTAAATGGCAGTCACGCTGAAGAAGCCCTCGACGTTCCAGCAGTACAAAACGCTACTGCGCAAGGATTTGGAGCAGGAATTCCGCACGAAGGAGATGCTCACCTCCATGGGCATCTACGCGCTTTTGGTGATCATCGTGTACGGCGCAGCCCTTGCCCAAACCTCGCAAACGACCGACGTATTGCAGATGAGCGGCGGTCTTCTGTGGGCGCTCATCGTGTTCACGTCGCTGCTGGGGCTCAACCGCTCGTTTGCCCACGAGAAGGAGCAGGGCTGTCTCGAGGGCATCCTGCTCGTGCCGATGGACCGTTCGGTCGTTTTCCTGGCAAAGGCAACGTCGAACCTCCTGTTCCTGCTGGTGGTGGAAGTGATCGCGGTGCCGCTGTTCTATTTCTTCTTCCTAACCACCACCACGCCGTCGGAGAGCTTCTGGCTGCTCGTGGTGCCGTTGCTCATCGGCACCGTTGGCGTGGCGGGCATCGGAACGCTGCTGTCGACCATCACCATCAACACGCGCGGCAAGGACGTCATGCTGGCCGTGCTGTTCATCCCGCTGATTTTTCCGCTGCTGTACGCGTGCGTGTCTGCGACTACTGCGGCCATTGTGGGCGCGGAGGGGTATGCTGACGTGATGTTGACGTCGTTGGCGCTTGCGGGCGGTTACGACGTGATCATGATCCTCGCATCGTGGGTTCTGTACGATTTCGTAATTAGCGCTTAAGAGAGAAGGAGCCGTATGACTGAGGGAACGAAAAAGGCGCTCAAGCTTCCGGAGGCGGGCCAGTGGCCCGACCGGATTGCGCCGGCGGTGCTCGTTGCGGGCGCCGTGCTGTCGACGATCGGCTTTTTGCTGGCATTCCTCTGGGCCTCACCTGTCAATGGCGCCGCGGTGAACGGCGTCGAGATGATCGGCGGCCAGATGGTGACCAACGTGTTGCTGTTGTCGCAGAAGATCTTCTACTTCCACATGCCGGTTGCGATCACGTCGTTCGTGGCGCTCGCGTTCGCGGGTTACTACGCGGTGCGCTTCCTTATGACGAAGAACCGCCGCTTCGACACGTGCTCGAAGATCGCGATGGAAATCGCTCTTTTGTTCGTCGTGTGCACGATGATCACGGGTGACTTGTGGACGCGGTTCGAGTGGGGCGTGTGGTGGACTTGGGATCCCCGCTTGACGACGTACCTCATCCTGATGCTCATCATCATCGCGTACTTCATCCTGCGCAATGCTATCGACGAACCCGAGCGTCGTGCAACGTACGGTGCGGTGCTCAGCATTATCGCTCTTATCGACGTGCCGATCTGCTTCATGGTGACGCGTCTCATCCCCTCGAGCATTCACCCGGTGGTTGTGCGCGAGGGCGGCATGTCGAGCGACATGGGCATCACGCTCATGTTCTGTCTGCTCGGCATCCTCATGATCGGGTTTGCGCTGTACCGTTTCCGCTTCCGCCAGGTTCGCCTGACCGAACGCGTTGAAGCTCTGAAGGAGCAGTTGGAAGACTAAGGGTTTCACTTGAAGGAAGGTTGATTTGCCATGAATCCGGTTCTCGAAGAGATTTACAGCACCGTTGCTCCGTCAATGCCGTTCGTCATCGGGGCGTATGTGCTGATGTGGGTGGCTATTCTGGTATACATGCTCGTCATTATGCTGAGCTACAAAAAGGCCGAGAAGCAGATGGCTGTTTTGGAAGAAGCCGTTGCCGAGTTGCAAGCCAAGTAGCAGGATAGCGACGGGCTTTTCGCTCGTGCTACAATAATCGAACGCAATGAACGAGGCGCCGCTTCTGCGGCGCTTCGCGTACGTTGGCTGCGTCGTTGGCACGAACGAATGTTTCACGTGAAACATTCGCGGCGATCTGCCGATCGCGCGGCGCTGCGTGCGCGCTATAGAAGAAAGGTTCCCCTATGAAGGCTCTCATTCCCGCTGCCGGCCTCGGCACGCGCTTCCTGCCCGCCACGAAAGCGCAGCCCAAGGAAATGCTGCTCGTGGTGGACCGTCCGGCCATTCAGTATGTCGTGGAGGAGGGCCTCGCGTCGGATGCCGACGAGGTGGTCATCATCAACAGCCGCGAGAAGAAGGCCATCGAGGAGCACTTCACGCCGAACCCGGAGCTCGTGGAGCTGCTGCGCACACGCGGGAAGGACGCGTACGCCGACGCGGTGGAGCGCGTGGGCGACTACAACGTGAGCTACGTGTACCAGGACGAGGCGCTGGGCCTGGGGCATGCGGTGCGCTGCGCTGCCGAGAAGACCGGCGACGAGCCGTTCTACGTGCTGCTGGGCGACGTGCTGGTGCCTGACAACAAGATGCTGCCGCGCATGCAGGAGGTGTCCGACGCGCATGGCGGTGCCAGCGTCATCGCGGTCATGCCGGTGCCGGACGACCAGGTGAGCCGCTTCGGCGTCATCGCGGGCGCGGCTGTGGAGGGCGAGCCGGACGTGTGGAAGGTGGACGCGCTTGTGGAAAAGCCGGCGCTCGAGGATGCGCCTTCGAACCTGGCCGTGTTCGGCCGCTACCTGCTGAGCGCGCGCGTGATGGAGCTTCTGGCTGATGTGGAGCCCGGCGTGGGCGGCGAGATCCAGCTGACCGACGCGCTCGACGCCGTGCTGCGCGAGGAGGAGATGTACGCGCTCGTCATCGACCCGGCCGACGGCTTCGACACCGGCACCGTGGAAAGCTGGCTCGAAACGAATAACGTGCTGTTCGCCCGCAAGAACGGGTAAGGAACCCTCGATCGCATGGGGCCGAGGACGCATGCTCGTCCTCGGCCCCGCTGATTGTTTGCGAATGCTTTCGCCCTCAACGCTCTATTGCGCCAGGTGGTCGATCGTGCGCTTGATGCACGTGTGCGCGTAATTCCAATAGGGGTCGAGCGCGCTTTGCATGATGTCTTGGTGCGTGTGGCCGAAGTGCCACTGAAGCCTCCCGAAAATGCCCATGACATGGTATTCGGCCAAGAAATTCAACACGTCTGGCGGAACCACCTTGCTGCCCAGCATGTAGCGGATATCGTCTTTGACTGCCGGCACGTACAGCTGCACCAGGTAGACGAATAGGTTGTTGTACGAGCGTTTGTCGGTGCGAAACATGCTGGCGTAGTATTCACGGTTGTCCACCCAGTGGTGCGATATGGTCTTGAAGTACGGTCCTTGCTCCAGGAATCGGTCTTCCGCCTCGATCCTCACGTAAAACGGCCAGTCGCCATACGGATCATGCAGGTCGGGATGGGGCTTGACCAAGGTGCACCCGCTGAATTCCGTCTCGACGGTTCGCTTGAACGACGAGCGGAATATCCAGATGATGAGATCGTCGACGTTCTCGAAATAGTAGTAGAACGTCTTGCGCTCGCAGCCCATGGCGTTGGTGATGTCCACGACGCTCACCCGCCGGTTAGGCGGGGAATCCGTGACGAGGCGCATGAACGTGGCAGCGAATTCTTGCTTCCGGGCATCCTTGACGCTCACTGACCATCACTCCTTGCGAAGGACGTTTCGTTTTCTGAGAGAGTCGGGAGTGGTTGATTGCCCCATTATAAGAGGGTGCATAAAAAACCTTCCCGAGAAGTGTCACCCACTTCCCCGAATGTGGTTCTTGATACCCGAAAAAACGACCCAGTTTGAGCGAACTGGTCATAGTTTCAGCCGATCAGAACCCAGTTTCAAAAGTCTGGTCATATTTGTTCACATGCACAATTACATATACTCCAGTCACCTCGAGGATGGCGGGTCGCACCCGCTTTGAGGGCGCCGAGCGCGCTTGCATCTTCATCAAGAAGGAGGAGAGACATGGCTGGAGGAACATACGATTTCGTGGTGCTCGGAGGCGGTCACAACGGCTTGTTGACCACGGCATATCTGGCGAAGGCGGGATTCAAGGTGTGCTGTTTGGAGGCCAACGATGAGTTCGGCGGCGGCACGCGATCGCAGGAGATCGCACCCGGCTACATTGCCGACACGGGCGGCATGGTGCATAACATGATCTCGAAGACCCCTATCGTCCGCGGTGACGAACTGGGACTGTTCTCGAAATACGGATTAGAGTACTGCTACCTCGATTCGCTGTTCTGCTCGATCTTCCCGGACGATACGAACTTGGTCATGACGAAAGACATCGACCAGTCGTGCCAGAACATCGCGAAGTTTTCCGAAAAGGACGCCGAGACGTACCTTGAATTCAACCAGTACATGACCAAGATGCTGTCGGTTGCCGGCATCGGCTCCCAATCCCCGCCCCCTCCGTACGGCGCCATGATGAACGTCATGAGCATGAGCCCTGAAGGCCGCGAATTCCAGCGCGTTCTCAACTCGTCGGCGCAGCAGATCGTCGAGGAATGGTTCGAAAGCGAGCAGGCGCGCGTCACCTTCACCCGTTGGTGCACCGAGATGATGATCGACCCGCGCGCCATCGGAACAGCGTCGTTGCTGTACTTCACCGCAGGGCTGCACGATCCGGCGAACCCCGGAGCGCCGTTCCCGAAGGGCGGCTGCATCAACTTCGTGAACGCCCTCAAGGCGTGCTGCGAGGACAACGGCGCCGATCTGTTCGAGAACGCGTGGGTCGACGAGATCACCGTGGCCGGCGGCGAGGTGAAGAGCGTGCGCACGAAGAGCGGCGACGAGTACATCGCTGAGAACGCCGTGGTCAGCACCATCAACATCAAGGACGTGTTCGACATGCTGGGCGATGACGCGCCGGTCGAAGACGCCCACTACGTCAAGATCCTCAAGCACTGCGACTTCATGGCGCTCAACCAGGCCTTCGCTTTGAGCAAGGTGCCCGAGTTCAAGACGGGTCCCGAAGTGAACAAGACGTTCTGCATCGAAGCTGCCCCGTGGGAGCCCGAATACCTGGAGACGTTCAGCATGTACACGCTCGGCGGGTTCAATCCGAAGCTGCCCCTCATAACCATCCCGTCGCTCACCGACCCCACGCGCTGCCCCGAAGGCCACAGCGTGGTGAACGTGTACAGCTACGCGCCGTGGAACCTCGACGGCGACTGGCGCAACTGGGAGACGCGCGGCGACGAGCTGAAGAAGCAGGTATGGGACTTCTTCAAGAGCATGACGACGAACATCACCGACGACGACATCATTGCCAAATGGGGCTTGACGCCGCTCGAGTACACGGAATGGGATCCGGCGTTCAAGCACGGCGACATCGGCCAGATCGGCATGCAGCCCAGCCAGATGTACGACATGCGTCCAATCGTCGGCAAGGGTCACCTGTATCACGGCGATATCGAGAACCTGTACTTCCTCGGCAGCTCCAGCCATCCCGGCGGCGGCATCGCGGCGGGTGCGCGTGCGGGCGTTCAGAAGGTGCTGGAAGACTACGGCGTGGACTTCCGCGATGTCGTGAAATAGCCGCTCGATCGGGGAGGGACGCCGTGGTTCGCCGCCCCTCCCCATCGATTAGACAAGGAGGTGAATCATGGCGGGAAAACCTCAGAAGAAGCCCTCGATTGTGGCTCGCACAGAGGATGGGAGCCCCGTTGTCGAAGTGTTCGGCATGAAATTCGATGGGGAGAAACTGATCATGGACTGCAAAGCGCTCGACAGCATGCGGATGGACGTGGTGATCGGAGCCGAGGATATCGCGGCTGGTTGGCCGGTCATCTGGGAGAACAAGTCGCCGATCATGGCGTTCGGCAAACGCGTTCCGAAGGCCGTTCGGGCATGGAAAAGGGAGCAGAAGAAAGGGGCCTCGCCGAAAAGGTGACGCCGCTCTGGAATGAGAGGAGGATGGTATGGGAACTTCGCAGGGAAAGAAGAGTTTCTTTCCGTATCTCGTGGTGGCGACGGGCATCGTCGGATGCTTCGCGCCTTGCGCGCTCGCCCTCAGCTGCGCCGGCATTTTCTTCACGCCGGTGAGCGAGGCGCTGGGGGTGGGCAGGGGCGTGTTCGCGCTCTACCTCACCATCATGCTGCTGGCAACGACGATCGCGCTGCCGTTCGAGGGCAAGCTGATGGAAACGAAGGATCTGCGCGTGGTCCTCTCGGCGGCAGTGGTGCTGATCGGCGTGCCGCTCATCTGCATGTCGTTCTTCACGGCGGTGTGGCAGTTCTACGTGGCCGGCGCGTTCATGGGCGTCGGGCTGGCGGCTCTGTTGATCCTGTCGGTTCCGACGTTGATCAATCGGTGGTTTCGGAAAAACGTGGGCTTCTACATCGGCTTGTGCATGTCGTTCACGGGCATTGGCGGGGTGGTGTTCAACCTGGTGGGAGGCGCTTTCATTGCAAGCGGCCCCGACGGATGGCGTATGGGGTACTTGGCGTTCGGCGTCATCGCTTTGGCGTTGGCGCTGCCCTTCACGCTGTTCTGCGTTCGGAGCTATCCCAGCGACAAGGGGCTTGAGCCGGTGGGGGCGGGGGAAGCTGCGCCGGGCAGCGCAGGGGCCGAGGATATGAACGGCGCCACGGCCGCCGTCGCTTTGAGGACGGCGGCGTTCTTCCTTGTTGCCATATTCGCCGGGCTCATCAACCTTGCCATCAACTTTTACCAGTACCTGCCGTCGTATGCGACGTCGCTCACCCAGTATCCCGACGTCGTGGCGATCTCGGCGACGTTGGCCTCGGCGGCGATGCTTGGGCAGGCTATCGGCAAGGTGGTGCTCGGCATCATCAACGACAAGGCCAGCGTGTACGCCGGATTGTTCGTGTCCACCGGGTGCGGCGCGCTCGGCCTCGCCGTCATGTGGCTGGTTCCGGGCTCGGTGCCGGCCATGCTGGCGGGAGGGTTCGCGTTCGGCGTGTTCTACGCGAGCGCGACCGTGCTGGCGCCGCTCATGGTGCGCACGATCTTCGGCACGCGGGAGTACTCGACCATCTATTCGCGCATCGCGATGGTGGGATCGCTGGCCGGTGCGTTCGCCGCGAGCGTATGGGGCTTCATCGTCGACGCGGCGGGATTCTCGAACGTGTTCATCATTGGCATCGCCGGCGCGATCCTCGTGGCGTTGTTCGGCGTCCTCGCCCTCAACGCCCGGAAGAACATTCCGGAGCGCTAGGATGACGGGTCTGCCGCCGCGTGGGACGGGCGGCGGCAGACGTCACTCCACCACGTTCTGCGGGTGCCCCTCGACGAAGGCACCCACGTTGGCGGCTACCGTGGCCAGCAGGCGGGCGCGGGCCTCGTGGGTGGCCCAGGCGATGTGGGGCGTCACGACGATGTTCTGCCCCTTGGCCTGCAGCAAGGGGTTGTCGGCGCGCATGGGCTCCACCGACACGACGTCGGCTGCGAAACCGGCCAGCTTGCCCGAGCGCAGCGCGTCCACCACGGCCTGCTCGTCCACGAGCGTGCCGCGCGCGGTGTTCAGCAGGTAGGAGCCGTCCTTCATCTGCGCGATGGTGCGCTCGTTCATCATGCGGTCGGTCGCGGGGGTCGCCGGCACGTGCAGGCTCACCACGTCGGAGACGGCCAGCAGCTCGTCGAGCTCCACCTGGCGCACGCCGTCTCCTTCGAATTGCGGCTTGGGCGAGCGATTCTCGAACACCACGAGCATGCCGAAGGCGCGGGCGATGCGGCACACCGCTTGGCCGATGCTGCCCATGCCGACGATTCCCATCGTCTTTCCCGCCAGCTCCACGAGCGGCGTGTTCCAGAACGAGAAATCCTTGGCGCGCGTCCAGCCGCCGTCCATGACGAGCTGCGAATGCTCGCCCACGTGCAGACATAGCTCAAGCAGCAGCGCGAACGTCATCTGTGCCACGTCGGGCGTGGAGTACGCCGGAACGTTCGACACCGTCACGCCTCGTTCTCGCGCCGCGTCGAGGTCGACGACGTTGTAGCCGGTCGAGGTGAGCGCGATCATCTTGAGGTGCGGCGCCCAGCCGAGCGCTTCGGCGTCCCAGATCACTTTGCTCGACACGGCGATGTCCGCTTCGGCCACGCGCTGCGCCAGCTGGTCGCGCGATGTACGGTCGTACACGGTGACGGTGCCGTACGACTCAAGCGCGTTCCAGCTGAGATCGCCGGGGTTGTTCACGTATCCTTCGAGAACCACGATGTTCATGGGTTTCATAGGCGTTCCTTCCCGAGAAAAAGGATCGGCCCGGGGAGAGGGGAGCTCCACCGGGCCACAAGGAGGGGATGATGCGGTACCTATTGGGTACCGCTCTGCTTTAAGGGGTAAGCAGATGCAAACTGAAAAGGAGGGGAGCCTTTCGTTTGCTGAAGCCATTATAAAAGTTGACATTGAATATCATATGACGTACACGTGCATGTTTTGTGAATTGGGGGCCTTGAAAGTAACAGATAGGTAAACATGACGCGAAAACATAGGGAAAAACCCGTGAGCCGCTTGACGGGCCTTGCCTACGCGGAGGCGCTCGCGCCTTCGTCGCAGTCGATCGCGCAATCGACGCCGGCGGCCATGGGCACGAACTCCTCCGCAGCGGCGGGGTTCTCGATCGCCCTCGACCCACGGCGCAGATACGCTCGCACAGCTTGCAGCGCGGCCAGCTGCTCGGGCGCCAGCGCGCCCTCGGCGCGGTCGCGCCGCAGGCCCGCTGCGAGCATGCCCAGGAAGCGTGCGGACACCACGGCCACGATGGTGGTGGTCAACAGCAGCTGCACGCCGCCGATCTGCTGGGCGACCCAGGCGACGTCGGCGTAGCCCGCAGCCGCAAAGGCCGACGCGAACCCGTTCGTGGCCAGCAAGCCTACGGCCATGGGGAAGGTCATGCCCGCATAACCGGGATGGAACTGCACGCTGAAGAACTTCGGCAGCTTCACGATCACGTAGCCCAGCGACACCACGACGCAGGCGAACAGCAGCGCCAGCACGACGAGGTTCGGCTCTGCGAAGGCGTTGACGTACGACACGAGGCACATGCTGCACGGCCCCAGCATGATGGCCTGCGAGTGCATCATGGCTTCGGCGACCTCGCAGCGCTTCATGCGCCACAGCATGAACGGCGTGAGCGCCACGTAGATGACGATGCCCCACACCACGATGCCCGCCGCCAGCGGTTCGGGCATGAACTGCATGCCGGCCACGGTGGACACCATCACGCCGTTCGTAGTGACGTACCAGCTGGGCATGAACGTCTTCCACTCGAAGCGTCGCACGAAGAAGCGCACGAAGAACACCGCGATATGCACGGTCAGCACGCCGAGCATCATGAAGAACACCGCTTCGGCCGCCGTCCACAGCGCGGGCACGAGCTGCGCGTAGAATGCGCACAGCACCATGATGAGCATAGGCACCGTGGGGTACAGCGCGGCCAGCATGGGGTTCGCGTACTCCGCCGCGACGACGCTTCGGAGGTGGAACGCGATTTTCAGGCAGTAGGCCAGGACCACGATCGTGGCCGCGATAACGGCGAGCCAATGGACGAGCGGGAAGCCCAGCGTGTCGTAGAACCCGCTCAGCACGAGCAGTCCCAGCGTGGCAGGCACCACGGGCAGCGGCAAGCGCGACACCTTGTCTTTGAGGTACGCCATGGAGCCCCTTCCAGTTGCTCTCGGTAGTCCGGTCATCATCATACACCTTGCGGCAATCAGAACAAATGTTACGCTATCCCGTTTGGCGCATACTCCCCGGCCCGGCCTCGTCTCCGACAGGTGCCCTCAGCGCATAGTCGCGCCGCCGAAATGGCAAGTTTTCACCGGACTCGGACGTCTCGGACCGGGCCGCGGGCGCGCCGGGACGCTCCGCCGCGCATAATGCCTGGTCGCGAGAAACCCCTGTCGTGCCGATAGCGCCTTGCTCGCCCAAGGCGGGCCGCAAACGTCCGAATCCGGTGAAAACTTGCCATCCGAGCTTCTGTCGGATGCATAAGGGGCGGGGCGTTCGTGTCAGTCGCTTCTCGTCGGACGTTATTCGCTGAACGGGGAATCAGAACAAATGTTTCACGTGAAACATCTGGATGGCCGCGGCGCCACGCAGCGCGATGGGGGCGGGCGGGGGTGGCGTGCGCGTCCCTGAGAAACAGATCGGCCCGGGGAGAGGGGAGCTCCACCGGGCCACAAGGAGGGGGATGATGCGACGCTTGCGCATCGCTCTGCTTCTAAGGGGGTAAAGCAGAGGCAAACTGAAAGGAGGGGAGCCTTTCGTTTACAGGACCCAGTATACGAAACGTTCGCGAACATCGTATGACGTGGGCGTGCGCGTTTTGTGAAACGGAGGCCTCCTATGTAACGGTTCGTAAACAGGAGCATTCCGGTCAACAAAAAGCAAGAGATGGAGGCTGCGTTTTGCTAGGCCGAAGGGGCGAGGCGTTGGGGTATGATCGTCGAGATTCGATCATGGGAGGTGGGGTCGCATGTCAAGTTCCGCCACGTCGTATGGCGCGGACACCCTTCGGCGGGTGCGCGTCGACGCGGCGTCGTGGCTGGCGTTCGCCGCGCTGCTTGCGTGGATGTTCGGCTTGTATTGGAGCGACGTGCAACTCGGCCTGTTCCCGTTGAGCCAAGGCGACGTGCTGCAGATGCGCGCTCTGTGGCTCGGTTCCGAAGCGGCCGCACTGTTGGTCGCGCTGCTCGTCGCCGCGCGCCTGGTCGCCCGCGCCTGCGTCGCGGCCGTCGTTTCGGGAGCGTTGCTGTTCGCGGGAACGGTCACGCTGCTCTTCGGGCCTGCGATGGCGTCTTCCGAAGTTCTGCAGCCCGTCGGGGTGGCCTTGACGGGAGCCGGCAGCGCCGGCCTCTTGGTCTTGCTGGGCGTGTCGCTTGCACGTAAAGGGGCGAAGGCCCTGCTCATCGACGTGGCTCTTGCCTTGCTCGTCGCCTCGGCGCTCGACGCGGTTCTTTTGCTCCTCCCTTCTACGGCGCAGCAGCTCGTATTGGCGTTGCTGCCGGCCGCTGGTTCAGCGTTCACGGTGCTGGCGGTTCGCGACGGGGCTGCGTCGTCGACGCAGTCTCAGGGCACCGCCCGTCCTGGCTTCAGCACGGTGCGCGTCGTGGCTTTGCCGGCGATCGTCGGGTTGGCTTACGGGCTGATGCAGCGGCTCGCCGAAGGAGCCTTCCCGTCGGATGGGGGTGTGGGGAATGCGGCCACCATCGTCTCGTTCGCGATCTCCGCGCTGGTGATAACCCTCACGGCGCTGTTCCTCGATTCTCGCAAGCTCATCAAAGCCGTCTGCTTCGTCGCGATCCCGGTCATCGGCATCGCGTTCGTCATGCTTCCGCTGTTCTCGGGAGCTCGCGAGGCCATCCTCGGCGTGTGCATCGTCGGGTTCAACAGCTTCTACTTCATCGTGTGGGCGTTGTGGGCCGATGCGCGCGATGGCTCGGAGCTGCCGCGGCGCTTCACGTTGGGGCTGCTCGTTCTGGTGGCCGCCGAATGCTCCGGCTCGCTGCTGGGCCTGTTCGTCCTCGAGGCGGTGGAAGGCTCGGAGGCGACGCTCGCGGTGGTCTCGCTCGTCGTGGTGTACCTGCTGTTGATGGCGGGCATCCTTTCGTTCGACCGTTCGATGCGCGCCGCTTTACGGGAAGGGGGGATCGTCAAGGGCCCTGAGCCTTCCATCGACTTGCAGACATGGGCGACGCGCTACGGCCTTTCGGCGCGGGAACAGGAGGTTTTCGAGATGTTGGCGCGCGGGCGCAATCGCGCGTACATCTCGAAGACGCTGGTGGTCTCGGACAACACGACCCCGCACTCACATGAAGAACGTGTACCGCAAGCTGGACGTCCATTCCCAACAGGAGCTCATCGACCTCGTCGAGAGGGGA
The DNA here is from genome assembly GCF_900184265.1 of Eggerthella timonensis. NCBI lineage: Bacteria > Bacillati > Actinomycetota > Coriobacteriia > Eggerthellales > Eggerthellaceae > Eggerthella > Eggerthella timonensis. Next base: position 3,684,564 of record NZ_FXXA01000002.1, on the reverse strand, counting down.
GGCGCGGAAAACGAAGGGGCCTGGTGATCCAGGCCCCTTCGGAAGGCGGACGCAGGCGGGTCGGCGTTTAGGCCTCCGACTCTGCAAGCGCGTTCTCGCCTGCGCTGCGTCCGAACGCGAGCGTCGCCAGGATGCCGGTGCCCGTGCCCGGGTAGTACGAGCCCATGAATCCTCCGGCTACCTGGCCGGCGGCGTACAGGTGCGGGATGGCTTCGCCTTGGGTGTCGAGAACTTGCGCTTTCGTGTTGATCTTCAACCCCCCGAGCGCCCCCAAGCTGTAATCGTAACTGCGCGTGGCGTAGAACGGCGGCGTGTCGATGGGTTCGAGCCCGCATGCCCGCGTGGGGAACTGGCTGTCGCGTTTTTCGGGCGCGGCCATGTCGGCGTTCCATGTGTCGAGCGCGGCTTGCAGGTTCGCGGCGGGCACGTCCATCTGGGCGGCAAGCTCCTCGACGGTGTCGGCCTTGAGCACCGAGCCGTCGGCGATCTCCTTCGCGAAATCGTCGCTCATCGGGCTCACGCCGCCCACGACGGCGCCGGTGAGCGCTGCGGCGTTCGCGTCGAACACGCCCCAGGCCACGTGATCTTCCTGCGCGAAGATGGCGCGCAGGACCCAGGCGTAATGATCGGACTCGCTCACGAAGCGGCGACCGTACTTGTTCACGATGATGCCCGGCACTTCGGGAACGCCGGGAAGCGTCGGGGTGCCTCCGATGTTGTTCGACAGCCCGATGAAGCCGCCCATGCCCTCGAGGGCGGCGCCGACCGACATGCCCATGCGCAGGCCGTCGCCCGTGTTCGTGGGCGCGGTCAGAGCGCGGCCGTCCTTCAGCGCTTGCACCATATGATAGTTGAACGCCTTCGCAAACTCCTCGCTACGATCGTAGCTGCACGTGGCGAGGACGACCGCCTTCTTACCGCGGTAGCGCTTCTTGTCGTCGGCGACTGCGCCGGTGACCGTTCCCTCGTCGTTTCGGACGAGTTGGAGGGCCGCGGTGTCGTAGACGAATTCGACGCCCGCCTCCTCGGCGGCTTTGAGCAGCGCTGCCACATGGGCTTGGCCGTACATGAGGTCGTTCTCGTCGGTTCCGGCGAGATGGATGCGCGGCGCGATGACAGAGGGATCGACGTTCGGCACCGTGCCGTTCCCGTACACCACCTCGTACTTGATGCCGAGCTCCTTCATGAACTCGATGCACGAGGGCGCCTGCTCGCAGGCGAATCGCACGAGCTCCTCGTCGAGTTGACCCTCGCCGCATTGCAGATAGTACTCGGCATGCTTCTCGGGCGTGTCGTCGGACACGCCGGCGAATTGCTTCTGCTCCTCGGTGCCGGCGGCTTGGATGACGCCGGACGAGTTCGCGGTGTTGCCTCCCGCCATGGCGGCGGCTTCCAGCACGGTCACCTTCGCGCCGCCGCGCGCGGCAACGACGGCCGCGGTGAGCCCGGCTCCGCCCGCTCCGATAACGAGGACGTCGGCCTCGTTATCCCATGTGCCCGAGTCGGCGGCGGCGTTCGTCTCGCCGTTCGGCGCGCAGCCGGCGATGCCGAACGCCGCCAATCCGGCTGCAGCCATGCCGGCGCCTGCCAGAAACTTCCTTCTCGATACGCTTGCTTCCATGATTCCCTCCTCAAGGATCGGTCCTTCCCGCACGGCGTCTTCGCCGCTGCGACAGCACGCACTATAGGGCCGTCCGTGAAAAAGGGAATCACATCGGCGATGTGAAAAGCGATGTGAAATCGCTGAATCCGCAGGTGAAGAAAGTGGTGCCGATCGGTGCGCCTTCGGCGCTTGGCGTCCGCGAGCTTTCGCGAGAGCGTCTCGCGGCCGAGCGCACCCCGCCGACCGTCGCACTTTGCCGACCGTCCCACACTGTCGGTCGTCCCACACTGCCGGCCGCGCCTTTATCGGCTTGGCAGAGATCGCACGATATGAACGAGAATAGACAAGACTAACTTTTTGCGACCTGGAGTTTTCTCATTTGGCTTCGCGGATCAGGGCGCAGAATCGTTCATATCGTGCGATCTCTGCCAGCGGACGGAACGGTCTGCTCAGCCTATGCATGTCAGCGCACCGCCACCGTTACACTAGGAAAGAGAGAGGAACCGCGCACCCGTCGCGTCCGCAGCCGTCGTCGAGCCGAACCCGCCGCCGATGCACGGTCGGCCCCGCATCGCGCCGAAAGGCAGACTGCGTCCGCTGATACGCGCCGCAAGAAACAGATCGGCCCGGGGAGAGGGGAGCTCCACCGGGCCACAAGGAGGGGGATGTGCGGCACCGAGGTGCCGCCACTGCTTTGTAAGGGGAAAAGCAGTACAAACTGAAAGGAGGGGAATCTTTCGTTTGCAGGACCCAGTATAAAAGTAAGCCTTGAAGAACACGTGATCGACTCATGTTCGTCCTGTGAAACGGCGGCGAAGCATCGGTGAACGTCGCGCCCTCTTCCGTCCGCCGGCGCGTCTGCGCCGTTCGCGCGCGGGGCTTTTTGGTATCATGGAGCACCTGACGAAAGGATGCCTTCATGCCCGATATCGCTCTGCGCTTTCATAAGGATATGCTCGTGCTGTCGTCGCCCGTCGCCGCGGTTCTGGCCCGCCAGGGGTTCGACGTCGAGCACGACCTCGAATTCGCCAACCTCGTCGAACCGGAGGCGGTGCGCGACGCGTTGCGCCTCAATAAGGTGGCGGGCGCGCAGTGCCTCGTGGCGAACACGGCCAGCATCACGCCGGCGCGCCTGGCGCATCGCGGCATGGAGGATCGCGCGGTGGAGATCGTGCGTGCGGGCCTCGCGACTGCACGCGAGCTGAAGCCCCAGCACCTGCTCGTGGAGGTCGGCCCGTGCGGGCTGCCCCTCGACCCCGCCAGCAAGTCGTCGCTCAACGAGAACCGCGAACAGTACGCCCGCGCCGCCCGCGCCTGCGACGGCCAGGAGTTCGACGCGTTCTTCCTCAACGGGTTCGCCAGCCCGTCCGACCTCAAGTGCGCGCTCATGGGCGTGCGCCAGGTCAGCGGCGCGCCGGTGTTCGCGTCGGTGGACGTCGACGCCGACGGCATGCTGGCCGATGGCCGCCATGCGTTCGAGGACGCGCTCGCGGTCATGGTGGACTACGAGGCGAGCGTGGTCGGCTTCGCCACCGCAGCGCCGCTCGAAGCCGCAGCGACCTTCGCCCGTCGCGCAAGCGGCGCGGGCCGTCTGCCCGTGCTCGCCCAGCTGATCGTGCGCGAGCACAAGCCGAAGCAGGGCGACGCTACGCTTGAGAACCCGTATTACTGCCCCGACGTGCTGGTGGGTGCGGCCACGCAGCTGCGCGCGTCCGGAGCCCAGTTCCTCCGTGGCGTCGGAGCGGCCACGCCGGCCTACGCGGGCGCGCTCGTGGCGGCCAGCGAGGGCTTCGACGTCGTGCGTCCGGACGTGGAGGAGTAGGCATGGCCGGATCGAACGTGGTTCGCAGCCCGCACTACGGCGCGCTGCAAGACGTGGTGGACTCGCTGTACCTCGGGCGGGGACCGAAGGAGCGGCTGCGCCGGCTCGACATCGTCGTCGCGGCCGAAGCCGCCGACCTGCCCGACGACCTCGCCGAGATCGTCAACCTGCTGCCGCCCGGCGCCTATACGCGCCAGCGGCTGTGCGACCAGCTGAACTCGGCCATCGGCGGGCATGCGTGGGGACAGGTGTACGGCACCGTCCAATAGCGCGCCGGCGTCCCGCGTAACCCGTCGGTTTCGAATCTCCCGCACCCTGTGGATACTCTGTGAATCGCACCTCTGCGTTATGTGTGAGCGACGTGTCGGCTATCGATACCCCCTTGCGCGCCGAAGCAGACGCGGGTACTATATGTTCACTTTCCAAACACAAACCACCACTACATATTGTGGAAAACAAGGCGCAGATCGTGTGGAAACCCTGCGCATAAACCGGGCGAAACCACAGCTCGCAACGGCAAAACGAAGAACCGAGAAGAAGCACGAAGAGAGGACTCGAAGCATGGTCACGACCATCATGAAGCGCGACGGCCGAACGGTGGAATTCAAGCAGGACAAGATCGCCGAGGCGGTGGAGCGCGCGTTCCAGGCGTGCGGCGCCATGCAGGATCGCGCCGCGGCCGAGGATATCGCGCAGCGCGTGGTGGACAAGCTCGAGGAAGGTGCCATCGAGGGCACGCCGTCCGTCGAGGGCGTGCAGGATCTCGTGGAGGAGACGCTCATCGAGTCGGGCTTCGTGCAGACGGCCAAGTCCTACATTCTGTACCGTGCCGAGCGCAGCCGCTCGCGCGACGTGAACAGCCGCCTCATCCAGACGCTCAAGGACATCACGTTCTCCAAGGCGTCGGACTCCGACATGAAGCGCGAGAACGCCAACATCGACGCCGACACCGCCATGGGCACCATGCTCAAGTACGGCTCCGAGTCTGCCAAGCAGTTCTACGAGATGTGCGTCATCGACCCGAAGTTCGCGCGCGCCCATCGCGAGGGCGACATCCACATTCACGACATGGACTTCTACACGCTGACCACCACGTGCTGCCAGATCGAGCTGCGCAAGCTGTTCAAGGGCGGCTTCTCCACGGGCCATGGCGTGCTGCGAGAGCCGAACGACATCGCCAGCTACGCGGCGTTGGCTTGCATCGCCATCCAGAGCAACCAGAATGACCAGCACGGCGGACAGGCCATCTGCGACTTCGACTACGGCCTGGCCGAGGGCGTGCGCAAGACGTACCGTCGCCTGTACAAGAAGCACCTGGCCGAAGCCGTGGACCTGCTCGTCGGCGACGCGGTGGAAGATGCGCGCGCGTTCGCGCAGGACACGCTCGCGCGCATCGAGGCCGAGACGGGCATCTGGGCGAGCCTGACTATGGACGAGGGCTTCGAGGCCGCCGTGCGCGCGGCGCTCGTGGAGGCCGGCGCCACCGAGGAGGCCGCCGACAAGGCCGTGGCCTACGCGGCCAAGAACGCCATGGGCGACACCGACCGCACGACGTTCCAGGCCATGGAGGCGCTCGTGCACAACCTGAACACCATGCACAGCCGCGCCGGCGCGCAGACGCCGTTCAGCTCGGTGAACTACGGCATGGACACCACCCCCGAGGGCCGCATGGTCGTGAAGAACATGCTGCTGGCCACCGAGGAGGGACTCGGCTCCGGCGAGACGCCCATCTTCCCCGTGCAGATCTTCCGCGTGAAGGAGGGCGTGAACTACAACCCCGAGGATCCGAACTACGACCTGTTCAAGCTGGCCATGCACTGCTCCGCGAAGCGCCTGTTCCCGAACTTCAGCTTCATCGACGCGCCGTTCAACGCGCAGTACTACAAGGGCACGCCCGAGACGGAGATCGCCTACATGGGCTGCCGCACGCGCGTCATGGGCAACGTGTACGATCCCGATCGCGAGATCGCGCCTGGCCGCGGCAACCTCAGCTTCACGTCCATCAACCTGCCGCGCCTCGCCATCCGCTCGAAGGGCGATCTCGACCTGTTCTTCGATCTGCTCGACGCGAAGCTGGCGCTGGCGGTGGGGCAGCTCGACGAGCGCTTCGAGATCCAGGCGCGCAAGCACGTGTACAACGCCCCGTTCCTCATGGGCCAGGGCGTGTGGATCGACTCCGAGAAGCTGGCTCCCACCGACGAGCAGCGAGAGGTGCTGAAGCACGGCACGCTGTCGCTGGGCTTCATCGGCCTGGCCGAGACGCTCGTGGCGCTGACGGGCAAGCACCACGGCGAGTCGAAGGCGTCGCAGAACCTGGGCCTCGAGATCATCGGCCACATGCGCTCGTACCTCGATCGCATCTCGCAGGAGCGCGGGCTGAATTACGGCCTCATCGCCACGCCGGCCGAGGGCCTGTCCGGGCGTTTCGTGCGCATGGACCGCGAGCGCTACGGCTCCATCCCCGGCGTCACCGACCGCGACTACTACACGAACGGCTTCCACGTGCCGGTGTACTACGACATCAGCGCGTTCGACAAGATCGAGATCGAGGCGCCGTACCATGCGCTGACGAACGCGGGCCACATCTCGTACGTGGAGCTCGACGGCGATCCCACCGAGAACCTCGAGGCATTCGAGGCCGTCATCCGCCACATGAAGGACAGCGGCATCGGCTACGGCTCGGTGAACCATCCGGTGGACCGCGATCCCGTGTGCGGCTACAACGGCATCATCGGCGACGTATGCCCCAAGTGCGGCCGCACCGAGGCCGAGCACGGCCACTCGTTCGAGCGCATCCGCCGCATCACCGGCTACCTCGTGGGCACCCTCGACCGCTTCAACGACGCCAAGCGCGCCGAAGAGGGCGACCGAGTGAAGCATCAGATGTAGCATCCTGTTTCATAGGCCTACAAGTCGGCGAAACATGTCGACGCTGTGGGCTTCGGTACGCGCGTCCTCACGCGATGCCGTAGGCTAGCGTAGGCAGAAACTAGCGAGCGGAAGTGGTTAAGGATCAAACCGAGTTGCCCTTTTGCGCTGGGGCTCCTGCTCCGAAGTGTTTCTTGATAGCGAACGTATGTTTTAGTATAATTAATAAAATATGTCGAAGAAAGTTGTTGGAATGTTGAAGAGCGTCGAAATATGTGCAGGTGCTGGTGGCCAGGCGCTTGGTCTGGAGCAGGCTGGCTTCGAGCATGTCGCTCTTGTCGAGTACGAAAAAGAATATTGCGACATACTTTCACTTAACCGACCAAACTGGCCTGTTCATTGCAAGGATGTGCGGTGTTTCGACGGAAAACCTTTTCGGGGATGCGTGGATCTTTTGGCGGGGGGCGTCCCTTGTCCTCCTTTTTCCCATGCTGGCAAACAACTAGGTAAGGATGACGAAAGGGATTTGTTTCCCGAGGCGTTGCGTCTTGTTGATGAGATTAGACCGCGAGCGGTTATGCTTGAAAACGTGAGAGGTTTTCTTGATCCCCGATTCGAAGACTATCGGAATATGATATTGACTAGCCTTGATAGTCTTGGATACAGAACAAGGATTAAATTGCTGCATGCTTCTGATTATGGGGTTTCGCAATTAAGACCGCGCGTGGTAATAGTGGGTATCAGCAAAAATGAGATTGACACTTTCAAGTATCCTGAACCCCATGGTCAAGACACCCCTACTATTGGTGAGCTTCTCCATGACCTTATGGCAGAAGATGGTTGGACACTTGTGGACGAATGGGCGAAGAAGGCCAACGGGATTGCTCCGACTATAGTTGGAGGTTCTAAAAAGCACGGGGGCCCTGATCTTGGCCCGACGCGAGCAAAGAAGGCATGGGCGGTGTACGGGGTTGATGGTGCGGGTGTTGCCAATGAGGCACCTTCTAAAGACTTTTCGGGAATGCCCAGATTGACCAGTCGTATGATAGCTCGCATTCAGGGTTTTCCTGATGATTGGAGTTTCGGAAAGGGAAAAACAAAGGCGTGCAGGATGATTGGAAACGCGTTTCCTCCGCCAGTCGCAAGGTCTGTAGGCTTAGAGATACGGAGGTGTCTTGATGGATCCACTTGTCGCGGTCGCGCGTGATAGATTTCATGCCAGCCTTCTAAAGGGTACGTTGACAGTTTCCGCTGAAGGAATACCGTCGAATGCTGATAAAGGAAGCAAACTCTCGATTGCCATAGCGAAAGGGATCGCCGACCAATTAGAGATTCTTGAATTCGAAAAAATTGCAGGACAAACAAGTGGATCTAACTTCGAAGAGGCAGTGAAAGTTTTCCTTGAAGAGACATTCTTGTTTATGGGAAATCTTCGTCCGGGAATATGGTCAGTTGAGAAATTGGGCAATAGAAGCAGAACGAAAACATCTTCTTTTGTGCAGTACCATCATCTTTCAGAAATAAATGCGCTTATTCGGGAAAACGAAGCGTTGGCTACTGTTCTCGGGAATGATTATTTGGTATGTCCAGACATATTGATATCCCGTGAGCCTTACGATGATGATTTCATTAATGTTCCGACCTACTTGGTTGATGATAGTGTGAGTACACTGGCAGATATCCGTGCCAAATATCGCTCGTTGCCCATTTTGCATGCTTCAGTTTCGGCCAAATGGACTATTCGCAGTGATCGGGCTCAGAACAGTCGTACAGAAGCTTTGAATCTAATAAGAAACAGAAAGGGGTCGCTTCCACATATTGCTGTCGTAACGGCCGAACCTTTGCCATCTCGCATATCCTCGTTGGCGCTCGGGACGGGAGACATTGATTGCGTATATCATTTTGCATTGTACGAATTGAGGAACTCTATTGAGGCGGTAGGCGCTGAGGATGCGCTGGAGTTGCTAGATATTTTAGTTGAGGGCAACAGGCTAAAGGATATTTCCGACTTGCCTTTAGACCTTTGCGTGTAGCGCGAGGGCCCAGCCCAATGACCACACCTACCACCATTCGTCTCTACGGCGCGGCTCCGGACTCCATTGTCGACGGGCCGGGGTTGCGCTATGCCGTGTTCGTGCAGGGTTGCTCGCATGCGTGCCCCGGGTGCCACAATCCCGACAGCCAGCCATGCATGGGTGGCACGATGCGCGCGATCGAGGACGTGGTGGCCGACATCGCGGCCAACAAGCTGGTGCAGGGCGTCACCATCTCGGGCGGCGAACCGTTCGAACAGGCCGCAGCCTGCGCCGAACTGGCGCTCCAAGTGCGCGAGCTGGGGCTGAACGTATGGACGTACTCGGGCTATCGCTACGAGCAGCTGGAGGCCGGCTTTCCCGACGCGGCCGCACGCGAGCTGCTCGATCAGACCGACGTATTGGTGGACGGCCCGTTCGTCCAGGCGCAGCATTCCTTCGATCTGCCCTGGCGCGGCTCCCGCAACCAACGATTGATTGACGTTCCCGCAACCCGAACCCACGGGCGCATCGTTTTATGGGAAACTCACGAGGACTTCCCTGAAAAGCCCCCGTCGTGGTGAAGGCGGGTGAGACAAAGGGACGGGGTTACTGTCTCATTTCGCGTGCGAAATGAGACAGTAACCCCGTCCCTTTGTCTCATCGCCCCCGTATCTCGTCTGACATGGTAGGATAACGGCATGGAACAGCTTCAAAACTACATCGACGCTCTCGTGCGCACCGACTGGGTGACCACGGCCGTCTCGGCGGTGGTCATTCTGGCGATCACGGCCGTCATCGCGCGTCTGACGAGACGCTTCCTGCGCCGTGTGCTCGAGATCAACGAGGAGCGCGACCTTCCCTCAAGCTCCATCTTCATCAACATCGCCCGCGGGGCCGTGTGGATCACCGGCGTGTGCATCATGCTGTCAACCTGCTTCCGCGTGGACGTGAGCGCCGCCATCACCGCGCTCGGCATCGGCGGCATCGCCATCTCGCTGGGTTTCCAGGACACCCTGTCGAACCTCATCGGCGGCCTGCAGGTCAGCTTGCTGCGCATCATCAAGCCGGGCGACAACATCGAGGTGGGCTCGTCCACGGGCGTGGTGAAAGACATCACCTGGCGTCACACCACCATCCGCAACAGCGCGGGCGAGGAAGTGCTCATCCCAAACTCCATCATCAGCAAGACCGCCCTCACGCACCTGCCTCCTACGAACCAGGTGAGCTTGGCCGTGGTGGTCACCACCGACGGCCAGCACCTCGACGAGGTGGCGACAGCCATCGAGCACGAGGCGAGCGAGGCGGCGGCTACCGTCGGCAAGGTGGTCAAGCAGCCGAAGCTCACGTTTTCGGAAATCACCGCACAGGGTTATGCGGGATCCATCTCGTTCAGCATGGCCGATAGCCGCACCACCGGCCGCGCCACCGACGCGGTACTGCGCGCCGTCGCCCCGCTGACCCGCACGTCCGCGCCCGAGCGCGCGGAGCAGGTGCTGGAAGACGCGCAGCGAGAAGCCGATGAAGCCGCAGCGCGCGAGGCCGACGGCTCGGCAAAGACGAAACCGAAGCCCAAGCCGAAGCCGGCTTCCAAGCAGAAGCGCAAACCGAGCTTCCGCAAGCGCATGGCGCGGGCCCTGCGCATCGGGAAAGAGGAGCAATCGTGAGCGAGGAGGCGAGGGAGACCATGTCTGAAACGCGTTTGGCCGAAGGCCCGCTGCACCACCTCGATGGAGCGCTGGCCGCGTGCGGTTGGGCCACGTCGCTTGTGCGCACGTACGACCGCGATCGCATCAAAGCGCCGAAGTACCGCATCAAGGAGTGGGACTACTACCTGGTGAACGACGACGAATTCGCCGTGGCGCTCACCGTGGGCGACATGGGCTACGTCGGCCTCATCTCGGCTTCGGTTATGGACTTCGCCCAGGCCACGTCCCACACGGCGAGCGTGATCGCGCCGTTTCCCCTCGGGCGATTCAAGCTGCCCGCGACCTCGGAAAAAGGCGTTACCGCGTTCGAGAACAACCGCGTGTCGTTCCGCTTCGAGGTGGAAGACGGGCAGCGCCGTCTCAAGGTGTGGTTCGCGAACTTCGACGACAACGACGACCTGTCGTTCGAGGCCGTGCTCGACGAGGAGCCGCGCGATTCGATGGTGATCAGCACGCCGTGGGCCGAAGACCCGCTCGCGTTCTACTACAACCAGAAGATCGTCGCCATGCGAGCGCGCGGCAGCTTCAAGAAGGGCCTGCTCGTGCACGGGTTCTGCCCCGAGGACTCGTTCGGCCTGCTCGATTGGGGGCGTGGCGTGTGGACGCGCGACAACACGTGGTACTGGGCCGTGGCGCAGGGATGGCAGGGCGGCCGTCGCTTCGGGCTCAACCTGGGATACGGGTTCGGCGATACGTCGGCCGCGTCCGAGAACATGGCGTTCGTCGACGGCGTGGCGCACAAGCTCCATCGCGTCGACTTCGGCATCCCCGAGAAGACGGGCGGCGCGAGCGCGAAGAAGACGGCCGATCGCTTCCAGCTCATGCAACCCTGGCATATGACCGACGACGAGGGACGACTCGACCTCGTGTTCACCCCGTTGCTCGACCGTGTGGACTGGATGGATTTCAAGCTGATCCGCTCTGACCAGCACCAGGTATTCGGGCGTTTCGACGGCACGGTGGTGCTCGACGACGGCTCGACGCTGCCCGTGGACAATCTCCTCGGGTCCGCCGAGGTCATCCACAACGTGTACTGACGAAGCGTCGAAAGGACGCAGGCTGACCGGCCGATGCCGAGAGGCGGGGGATCGCGTTCGCGCTTGCTTTTGAGGCGCATGTTCGTATAATAGAGGCGAGCCGCAGGGAGCTGTTACTCCCCACGGCTCTCGAATCGCCTCGGCGGTTTGGCTACTTTTCTTACGGCTCCTTGTCCTTGCGGATCGGGAGCCGCTCCATTATTGCGGTCAAGAACCCCAGCAAACTGGAAGCGAACTCAAGGATCGCCGCGATCAAGGCCAAAACGGTCATGGCGTCCACCTCCCTCCGCACGGTCCCTCACTCGGGAGCATCTGGTGGAAAGGGGTGTGGTGCCGCGCCGCCTCCGCGCTTCGTGCCTACCAGTATAGCAACGCGGTATCACGCGGCGATGGCGCAGATCCAGCGCGGATCCGCCTCGATCTTGCGGGGATCCAGCGCGCTTCTCACGCGGATTCCACGCGGCCTGCCGCCGTTTCCCCCGCGGATTCCACGCGCGTCCTACGCGCGTGCCTCGCGAATCCAACGCGGGCGTATCCTCGAGGCTTCGCTAGTCGTCGACGCCGATGATAACCGACGATGCCTTGACGATGGCGTAGGCGGTCTGCCCCACTTCCAGATCGAGATCCTTGAGCGAGCCCATCGAGATCGTCGACGTGATCAGCTGGCCTCCGTCCAGCTCGAGGATGACGATGGCGTTCACCGCGCCCGGATGAATGGCGGTGACGGTGCCCTTCAGCGTATTGCGTGCGGAAAGCTTCATGATGCCCCTTTCGTGCGGTATTCCCTCCGCCGACCATTGTATCGTGGCCGATTACGCGTGCGCACGTCATGCGTCCTCAAACTTTACTCAGATTTGATCGGCTTCCGACACTCCTTTGATGCTGGTTCCTCATCATGGTTGTCGCAGCGGGCCGAGGGCCCGCGTTCAGCGAACACCATGCGCCTTCAAGGCGCCAACGAAAGGAACAGACAACATGAAGAAACGACTGCTGATGGTGGCGATGGGGGCCGTGCTCGCGTTCGGCCTGCTGGGCGTCGCGGGCTGCGCAGGCGGAAACGGCGCGACTGCAGCGGACGGAAGCGACGGTGCATCCGCTTCCGCAAGTCCCTCGGGCCAGATCTCGGTGTACTCGCGCGAAGACGGCTCCGGCACCCGCGGCGCGTTCATCGAGCTGTTCGGCATCGAGGAGAAGGACGCGAACGGCGACAAGGTGGATATGACCACTCCGTCTGCGGCCATCACGAACTCCACGTCGGTCATGATGACGTCGGTGTCCGGCGACGAGAACGGCATCGGCTACATCTCGCTCGGCTCGCTGAACGACACGGTGAAGGCGCTCAGCATCGACGGCGCCGAGGCGACGGCCGAGAACGTGAAGAGCGGCGAGTACAAGGTGGCCCGTCCGTTCAACATCGTGACGAAGGACGGCACCTCCGACGTGGCGCAGGACTTCATCGACTACATCATGAGCGCCGAGGGTCAGAAGGTGGTCGAGGATAACGGCTGCATCTCCGTGGCCGACAACGCGGGCTCCTACACGGCTTCCGGCAAGTCCGGCAAGATCGTCATCGCCGGCTCTTCGTCGGTAACCCCGGTCATGGAGAAGCTGTCCGAGGCGTACAAGGCCCTCAACCCCGACGTCACCATCGAGGTCAACCAGTCCGACTCGACCACCGGCGTGAACATGGCCGCCGAGGGAACCTGCGACATCGGCATGGTCTCTCGCGAGCTCAAGGACTCCGAGAGCAGCGTGAAGGCCACGGTCATCGCGCAGGACGGCATCGCCGTTATCGTGAACCCCGGCGCGTCGCTGGACAACCTGACGTCCGACCAAGTGAAGGGCATCTACACCGGCGAACTGACCACCTGGGAAGATATCGTTCCGTCTGCTTAGCAGCCGCCGGAAGCGCTCGACGCTGCGAGGTGCCGATACACCCCAAATCGCCCCTTTTCGCTGCGCGAAACGGGGCGATTCGGGACCCCTCGGCACCTCTCGCTGACTTTGCCAAACCAAGGAGTTTCCATGTCCCACCCGCATATCAAGGAAGGCATCGCGAAGGCGCTGTTCGTGGGAGCCGCGGGGATTTCGATCCTTGCGGTCGCCCTCATCTGCGTCTTCCTGTTCGCCAACGGCGTGCCGGCCATCGCGCAGATCGGCCTGCCGGAGTTCCTCTTCGGCACCACGTGGCGGCCGGCCAACGATATCTACGGCATCTTCCCCATGATCATCGGCAGCATCTACGTGACGGCCGGTGCCATCGTCGTGGGCGTGCCCACGGGCCTTCTGTGCGCTATCTTCCTCTCGCGATTCGCCAGCGGAAAGATTGCAGCCGTGCTCAAGCCCGGCGTCGAGCTGCTGGCCGGCATCCCGTCGGTCGTGTACGGCTTCTTCGGCCTCGTGCTCATCGTGCCGTTCATCCGCGCGAACATGCCGGGCAACGGCCTGTCGCTGCTGGCGGCAGCCGTGCTGCTGGGCATCATGATCCTGCCCACCATCATCACCGTGGCGCAGAGCGCGCTCGATGCCGTGCCGAAGAAGTACTACGAAGGTGCGCTGGCGCTGGGAGCCGACCACGAGCGCTCGGTGTTCCGCGTCATCGTGCCCGCCGCCACCTCCGGCATCATGGCCGGCGTGGTGCTGGGCGTGGGCCGCGCCATCGGCGAGACGATGGCCGTCATCATGGTGGCCGGCAACCAGCCCCTCATCCCCGAGAGCATCTTCAACGGCGTGCGCACCATGACGGCGAACATCGTCCTGGAAATGGGCTATGCGGCCGACCTGCATCGAGGCGCCCTCGTTGCCACCGGCGTGGTGCTGTTCGTGTTCATCCTGCTTATCACCATGCTGTTCAACGTAATCAAGAAGCGAGGTGAGATGAAGTAATGAGTCCGAAGCTCACTATAGCCTACGAGGCCGGTTCCGCCCCCGCGGCGCCTGCCGATTCCGACGACCGCATCGATGCCCTGTTCGCCGTTGCGGAAACGCGCCAGCGTAAAACGCGTCGCGTCGTGTCGGCGCTGCTGCGATCGCTCGTGTACCTGGGCGCGTTGCTCACTACGGCGGTGCTCTTGTTTCTCGTGGGATACATCCTGGTCAACGGCGTGCCGTACCTCACGCCCAGCCTGTTCGCCTGGGAGTACACCTCCGACAACGTCTCGCTCATGCCGGCGCTCGTCAACACGCTGCTCATGGCGGCGCTCTCGTTGGCCCTCGCGGTGCCCGTCGGCGTGGGATCAGCCATCTACCTGGTTGAATACGCACCGCGCGGTAGCCGTTTCGTCCAGATCGTGCGCACCACCACCGAGACGCTGCAGGGCATCCCCTCCATCATCTACGGCCTGTTCGGCATGCTGTTCTTCGTGACGGCGCTGCACTGGAACCTGTCGCTCATGGCGGGCGCGTGCACGCTGGCCATTATGGTGCTGCCCGTGGTCATGCGCACCACCGAGGAAGCGCTCATCGCCGTGCCCGACGCCTATCGCGAAGGCGGTTTCGGCCTGGGCGCGGGCCGTTTGCGCACGGTGTTCCGCTGCGTGCTGCCCTCGGCGGTTCCCGGCATCCTGGGCGGCGTCATCCTGGCGTTGGGCCGCTGCGTGGGCGAGGTGGCAGCCCTCATTTTCACGGCGGGCTCCATCGCCCAGATCCCGAACTTCCTCGAGCAGGGCGGCATGGCGCTGTTCGACTCGACGCGCACCCTGGCCGTGCACATGTACGTGCTGGCCAGCGAAGGCTTGCATGTGAACGAAACGTACGCGACGGCGGTGGTGCTGCTGGTCATGGTGGTGGTGCTGAACCTCCTGGCCACGTTCGCCGCGAAGAAGATGAGCAAAGGAAACCAAGATGACTAACGCTACCGTAGAGAAGACCACGACGCGCGCCGCAGCCTCCGCGACCGCGCACACCTACCTGCCGCAGGCTCGCGTGCGCACGGTCGAGCGCAGCGGTCGGCAGGCTCCCGCCGATGCGCCTGTGAAGATGGGCGTGCGCAACCTCGACCTGTTCTACAAGGACTTCCACGCGTTGAAGGGTATCAACCTGGAGTTCCCTCAAAACCAGGTGACGGCGCTCATCGGCCCGTCGGGTTGCGGCAAGTCCACGCTGCTGAAAAGCCTCAATCGCATGAACGACCTCGTGGCGGGCTGTCGCGTCGAAGGGGAGATCACGCTCGACGGCGAGGACGCCTACCGCTCGCTTGATGTGAACAACCTTCGCCGCCGCGTGGGCATGGTGTTCCAGCAGCCCAACCCCTTCCCGATGAGCGTGTACGACAACGTGGCGTTCGGCCCGCGCACGCACGGCATCAAGAACCGCGCCGACCTCGACGTCATCGTAGAGCAGAGCCTGCGCGACGCCGCCATCTGGGACGAGATGAAGGACCGTCTCAAGAAGAACGCGCTGGGCCTGTCCGGCGGCCAGCAGCAGCGCCTGTGCATCGCTCGCGCATTGGCCGTGCGCCCCGAGGTGCTGCTCATGGACGAGTCCACGAGTGCGCTCGACCCCATCTCCACTGCGAAGATCGAGGATCTCGTGGGCGAGCTCAAGAGCAAGTACACGGTGATCATGGTGACGCACAACATGCTGCAGGCGCTGCGCGTGTCCGACAAGACCGCGTTCTTCCTGCTGGGCGAGATGGTGGAGTCCGGTTCGACCGACGACATCTTCACGAACCCGACCGACCCCCGCACCGCGGACTACGTCGCCGGACGCTTCGGCTAAATAGGGACGTCGGGCGATTGAATTTGCGAGTGGATGCGAGGGCATGACGCCCGACGAGCCGTACCTGTCCCGAGCGTCCTGTCCCTGGCTTCCGATCGAGGCCGAAACGGCAAGAAAATACCGATTTCGGAAGTTTCAGGCCGGGTCGCCGGCGCGCCGGGAGGTCCTGTCCTGCATAATGCCCGGTCGCGACGATACCCCGTCCCGCCGTACGCTCCCAGCTCCCATCCGGAGCGTCGCGTACTTCCGAAATCGGTATTTCCTTGCCATTTCGGCGGTGGGGGGATGCACGAGGAGTTTGCGGCGGAAAGGGGCTGCGATTGGCGGAAACTTCCCCTGTTGGCCGATCGGGCTTCGCCGAGGTCTTCCGTTTCGAGAGAATCGGAAGGGAAAGGCCAGGTTGCGGCACCGGTCGCAGACGCAGGCGGGAAACGGGGTTGCCAATAGGGGAGATTCCTGCCGAAAACCCCCGTGCGGCAGGATGTTCGTACGGCAAGATGACGCATGGGATCGCCAAAGCGTTCGCCGAGAGCGAGTTCGATCGGTATCGCGTGACCCGGGACAGGTTGTGCGAGTCGGATTTCGACAAGACGGCTCAGCTGGCCCTCTTCGGCGATCGTGATGCAGCAGAAGGACTTGAAGGAGGGGAGTGGCGCCGCGTCCCTTCCGCAACACTTTACGCAAATTTGACTCGTCCGGCGCTGCGGTCGCTTTCCGGCTGCTTTACAATGAGCCGAAACGGTTGGAACGTTCCACGGGAGCCCCCACGATGATCTACTACGTTGAAGACGATACCAACATCCGCGACCTGACGGTGTACGCGCTCAAGCAGGCCGGCTTCGAGGCCGCGGGCTTTCCCGCGGCGGGAGAGTTCTTCGCCGCCTGCAAAGAGCGCCTCCCCGAGCTCGTGCTGCTCGATATCATGCTGCCCGAGATCGACGGGTTGGAGATCCTCCACATGCTGCGGGAGAACCCCGCGACGAAGCACCTGCCCGTCATGATGCTCACGGCCAAGGGCACCGAGTTCGACACGGTGAGCGGCCTCGACGCCGGCGCCGACGACTACCTGGCCAAACCCTTCGGCATGATGGAGCTGGTCAGCCGCGTGAACGCGCTCATGCGCCGCGCCTCGGCGCCGCCCGTGGTGGCCGACGACGAGCTGGCGTGCGGCCCCATCGAGCTGTGCGTGTCGGCCCACACCGTGCAGGTGGCGGGCGAGCCCATCACGCTCACGCTCAAGGAGTTCGACCTGCTGCACACCCTCTTGCAGAACCAAGGGCACGTGCTGTCGCGCAGCCAGCTGCTCGAGGACGTGTGGGGCATGACCTACGTGGGCGAGACGCGCACGGTGGACGTGCACGTGCAGACGCTACGCCAGAAGCTGTCCGCGGCGCAGGAGGGGGCCGATGCCCTCGTCCGCACCGTGCGCGGCGTCGGCTACTGCATCAAGCCCACTTCGTGAGCGCGCGCATGAGCCCCACCCATTTCAAGGTCAAGAACCTGTCCGGCAAGATATTCACGAGCGTGCTCGCGTTCACGCTCGCCATCATCGTGGCACTTTCCGTGACGATGACCACCATCTACTATCTGTCCTACGAGCACGATGCCGAAACCGAGCTGGCCGCCAGTGCCCAGGACGCCGCGCGCTACCTGAACGCCACGCCGTCGTCCGAGAACGCCCCGGCGCTGAAAGAGCAGTTCAGCGGCTTGACACGCTACACGCTCATCGCCGAGGACGGCACGGTGCTGTTCGACAGCGCAGCCGACACCGACGCCATGGAGAACCATGCCGACCGTCCCGAAGTGCAGGAGGCGGCTGCCCAAGGCGAGGCCGTCACCATGCGCTATTCCGAGACGCTCGGCACCGATACCGTGTACGCTGCCGTGAAGCTCGACGACGGCAGCATCGTGCGCCTGTCCGAGACGCGTCATTCGCTGCTGTCGTTCCTCAGCGAGATGTTCATGCCCGTGCTCGTGGCGCTGGCCGTGGCGGTGGTGCTCGTGTTCCTGCTGTCGAAGATGCTCACGAGCCGCATCATGAAGCCCATCGACGCGCTCGATTTCGCCAACCCGCTCGACAACGAGATCTACGAGGAGATGGACCCGCTGCTCATCCGCATCGACGAGCAGCAGCGGCAGCTGAAGGCTCAGAACACCGAGCTGGCCGAGGCCGAGAACATGCGCCGCGACTTCTCGAGCAACGTGAGCCACGAGATGAAGACGCCCCTGCAGGTGATATCGGGCTACGCCGAGCTCATGAAGAACGACATGGTGCAGCCGGCCGACCGCCAGAAGTTCGCGGCGCTCATCTACGATGAGGCGCAGACCATGCGATCGCTCATCAACGACGTGCTGACGCTGTCGAAGCTGGACGAGTCGGCGTTCGAGAACGATGGCGCAGCGGCCATCAACCTGTACGTGGTGGCGCAGCGCGTGGCGGGCCGCCTGGCCAGCTTCGCCGCCGACCAACACGTGAAGGTGCAGGTGGAGGGTGCGTCGGCGTGCATCGCGGGCAGCGAGACGCTGGCCGAGGAGATGCTGTACAACCTCATCGAGAACGGCATCCGCTACAACCACGAGGGCGGCAGCGTCACCATGAAGGTGGGGTCGGAACGCGTGGAGGGCTCGCCTACGGGAGACGAGGCGTGGCAGACGGTCGTGCGCGTCAGCGACACGGGGCCGGGCATTCCCGAAGAGCTGCATGACAAGGTGTTCGAGCGCTTCTTCCGTGTGGACAAGAGCCGCTCGAAGGAGACGGGCGGCACAGGGCTCGGCCTGGCCATCGTCAAGCATGCCGTCATGTACCACGGAGGCGCCATCGAGGTGGAGAGCGCCGAGGGGCAGGGCACCACGTTCGTGCTGCGGTTTCCCAGCGCCTGACGTTCACGGCCTTCCCGGACGCCCTCTGCGGAGGGCGTCTGCCTTTCTGCAGGTTCGGGCACGAGATGCGGTAACGGGGGGATGGTGCCGGTCCGAGACCCCTCGCCGCCGCGGCGCCGAGGGGCTACAGGTCTTCGAACAGTTGGCCCAACGTCACGCCCAGGCCGAGCGCGATCTTCTCCATGAAGTCGACGGTGGCGTTGCGGCTGCCCGCCTCGACCTTGGCGAGGTACGACCGGCCCACGCCGGTCATGAGCGCAAGCTGCTCTTGCGTCAGATTGTTCTGCTCGCGAAGCGCCCGGACGCGCTGGCCGACATTTTTCCTGGTTGTCTGAGTCATAGGCAAAGAGTACGGGCTTGTGCGGTATACTAGGTGTCCTATAGGGCACAATATGCAGAGGCGCCCAAGCAGATGCGGGGAGGCATCGAAGGAGGGTATCCGCATGATCCAAGACGAAGTGCTGTTCACGCCTCAATTGGCGACGGTGGTGGTCGATCTGCATCGTCGCATCGGCGAGACGATCGCCGAGGCGTCCGGGGTGTCGTATCTCGAGTTCTGCCTGCTCTCGTCGGTGCGCTCGCACGGCGGGTCATTGCTGCTGGCCGATTTCCCTCGCAACGCCCTGGCGAACGCGAACACGGTGGTCGTAGCTGCGAACGCGCTTGCGCGCGCCGGCTTCGTCGACAAGGGGCGCTGCCCGAGCGACGGGCGGCTGACCGTCCTCGCGGAACGCGCCGAAGGATCCCGTGCGCTTGAGCGCGGATACGAAGGGGTGTTCCGAAGCCTGCGGTCGTCGGTGTGGGCGAACCACACGGACGAGGACATCGAAGAGATCATGTGCTCCTTTCCTTCGGTAGCCGAGAAGCTGGGCGTCGGCGCCGAGGAGATCAACCGGCTCTGCCATCGGGTGCTCACGCCCGCGTACCTCATGATCGTCGCGGCGCTGCTGCGGCGCTGGTCGCGCGTCGTCGCGCAGTATGCCGGCCTGTCGTTTGCGGAATACCGCTGCCTGGCCGTTCTCGAGGCGCGCCCCATGCCGCTGGCCTGCGCCGCCATCGCCGAAGCCCTCATGCTGGAACGCACGTCGGCCTCCGCGCTGGTGGCGAAGCTCGCCCGCAAGGAGCTCGTGACGTACGGACCCGGCGCCGATCGCCGTCACAAGGCGATCTCCCTCACCGAGAAGGGCGAAGTGAGCGCCGCCTTGGTCACGGGAAAGCTTGGCCGCGTCACTGCCGAGCTGTACGCGGGGGTGGACGCTTCCCTTAAATCCAAGACGAACGAATTGCATATGCGCATGCACGCAACCTACGCTCGCCCGTAAGGCGTTTCCGAATCCTCCCAGTTCAAGCACCTCCCTTTTCGGTTCATTCCCTCGAATTGCATGATGCGCCGCATCATGCGAAAACGTTTGTAACCGATTCGTTACACCTCGTACACTTGCAGTATAGGAACACGGGGAAACGAGGGGAATCATGAAAAGTGACGAACGAAAGGCAGCTTGCTCATCGATGCGGGCGGGAGCGGTCGCGGTGCTGACGCTCGCGGCGTTGGCGTGCGGGCTCGCTGGGTGCGCGCCGAAGGCGAACGAGGGCGCCGCTTCGCCGAAAGACGACGAAGCGGCTGCGGTGCAGGTCGATTTCTCCTGGTCGGAAACGAGCGATTGCGGCATGTGCCACGCGAAGGAGCAAGCGTCGTTCGATGATGGCACTTGCGCCGCCTCCCAGCACGAGGGGACGGCGTGCGCCGTGTGCCACGCCGACGCTTCGACGCTCGCATCGGCCCACGAGGGGGCGACGGCGGAGAAAGCGGCGAAGGCTGTGTTGAAGAGCACGGCGGTGGATGCGGCGACGTGCGAAAGCTGCCATGCGCTCGACGAGGTTGCGGCCGCCACGGCAGGCGTGGAGACGCTTACCGATGCGAACGGCACCGTGGTCAACCCGCATGCGCTGCCGGAGTCGGCCGACCATGCCGAAGTGACCTGCACGAGCTGTCATCAAACGCACGTCTCGGGCGCCACCATCGAGAAAAAGGCCCAGCGCGCGTGCGCAAGCTGCCATCACGCCGACGTATACGAATGCTACACCTGCCACAGCTAGGACGTGCTTGAGGGATGACGCGGCATCGCCGTGAAACCCCGCCGCGCCCGAGGTTGGCCGCGGCGGCATATCGGAGGAAGGGAAAGGTACGATCATGGGGAACGACACACGCTTTACTCGCAGGAACTTCTTGAAGGGCACCGGCATCGCGGCGATCGCGATGGCGGGCGGGGCGCTTGCCGGGTGCTCGTCCGGCGGAGGCTCGGCCAACGCGGCGTCCGAGCCGGTTTCGGATGCGACGTCCATCGCATGGGCGAAAGAGGCCGACGTCGTGGTATGCGGCTACGGCGCGGCCGGCGCTTCCTGCGCCATCGAGGCGGCGGCGAACGGCGCGTCGGTGATCATCCTCGAGAAAGCCGCGCTGCCGGGCGGCTCGATGGCCCGTTGCGGCGGAGCCATCATGGGGGCGCCGACCAAGATCCAGCAGGCGCTCGGCATCGAAGACAGCGCGGATGCTCTGTACGACTGGGTCATGACCTGCACCGACGGCACGTGCAGCAAGGAGATCGCGCGTGCGTACGCCGACGTGGCCGGCCCGAACGTCGACTGGCTCGACGCGCTTGCGGAGGAGTACCTGGGGCAGCCGTGCTTCGAAGTGGCCATGGCCGAGGCGAACAGCGCGGTCGACGAGGGGCGTCACAACGGCGCCGTGGGCGGTTGCCTCGACGCGACGGGTTGCGAGTACGAGAAGTTCGGCGTCAAGCAGGAGGAGGCCGTCCCGCGCACCCACTGGGCCAAGGCGGCTCCCGACAATACGGCTAACTCTGGGCCCGAGCTGTTCGACCCGCTGCTGGCGTGCATCGAGAAGCAGGACGCCATCGAAGCCGTCTTCAACACCGCGCTCGTGAAGCTGGTGACGAATGCCGAGGGCGTGGTCGTCGGCGTGGAAGCCGAAGGCCCCGACGGCACCGTGTTCTATAAGGCGAACAAGGGCGTCATGCTGGCCACGGGTGGGTTCCCGGCCGGTTTGGACATGCAAGAGCGCTTCTGCCAGGACGCGCTCGACTACGCAACCTACATGTGCAAGGATTGCACGGGCGACGGCGTGAAGGCGGCCATGGCCGTGGGCGCCGATCTGTACAACATGTGCAACTACTATCCCATCGAGGTGGCGCAGCAGTACCACTACAACGTGCAGTACAACGACGTGTACAACAGCTGGGACATGGATTCCGACGGGTACATGGAAGTGCCGGCCATGAATCTGGCCGAGACGCACGGCGGCCTCGTCATCAACACGGACGCTCAAGTCCTCGACGTGTGGGGCGAGCCGATCCCGCACCTGTACTGCTCGGGTTGCGACACCGGTTCCAACATCTTCGGCGTTCCGGGCAACTACCCCGGATGCGGCTGCTACGTGAGCTTCTCGTTCGCGTTCGGGCGCATCGCCGGCAAGAACATGGCCAACTCGGAAGCCGTCGCCTAGCGATCCCTCGTCAGCGCGGCCTCCCTCCCCGCTGCGCGACCTGCACGGCTTCCCAAAGGAAAGGGGCTGCAACGTCGACGTTGCAGCCCCTTTCGCGTCTGTCGAACGGCGAGCTTCGCGCTCGCGAGCAGGCGGGCGAGGGGCGCGGCTGGCAAGACGAAGGCAGGTTGGTGGCGCCATCCCGGTCCGGCGCGCCTCTTGCCCCGTTAGCATCTCCCTGTGCATTATGCGGGGAACTCTACGATGCAAAATCGAGTTTTTGGCTTGTCCTGGCCTTCCGGAAACGGGCTTTAAGCTTCGGTGGCGGAGGGTATCCCGGAAAACTCCAGCTCACGTTCAGCTGGGCCTGATGAACGAGCGCGGCGACGTGCCAAAAATCCGATTTTGCATCACATTGCGCTCTGTGCTCGCATCACGCGAGGCACCTCGAGGCGGTCGCGAGGGTGCTTGCGCTTGTGAAGGAGGGGTCTGGGGCATCGACGATCGCGGGACGTGCTCGTTCGAAGTCGATGGGTGCACTTGAGCAAGAAAGCCCCGCCCCCGGCCAGAAGGATGAACCCACCTTAAAAGGTGGGTGCTCGCAGCTCGCTTCCTGGCTTTCGTATCGACAGACACGAATCCCCATTTCACGCGCGATCTTGAGCTCCCTCATGTATCAGCATCGGTCCATCGCAAAGTATGGCTACGAGGGCAGGACCTATCTTTGAGTATATGGGTAGCACTGTCAAAATAAAGTCTTGACATCCGGTTGTTTCGTCGAATCCACAAACATAGGTAGGCAAACAGGCGTTCGCATGATACGATATGCGGCATGGATACGCTATTTACTGAAATGGAAAACGAGCGAAAGTCGGAAGTCGCGCCCCTCGCGGTGCGCATGCGCCCGCGCACGCTCGAAGAAGTGGTCGGCCAGGACGAGGCGGTGGGCCCCGGCTCGTGGCTGCGCAACGCCATCGAGCAGGACCAGCTGAGCTCGGTCATCCTGTTCGGCCCCGCGGGCACCGGCAAAACCTCGCTCGCGCACGTCATCGCCGAGACGACGAAGGCCACGTTCGTGGAAGTGTCGGCCATCGGCGGCACCGTGTCGGACCTGCGCCGCGAGATCGACGCGGCCGACAAGCGCCTGTCGGCGTTCGGCCTGCGCACCATCCTGTTCGTCGACGAGATCCACCGGTTCAACCGCAGCCAGCAGGACGCGCTGCTGCACGCGGTGGAAGATCGCGTCCTCGTGCTGGTGGGCGCCACCACGGAGAACCCGTTCTTCGAGGTGAACTCCGCGCTGATCAGCCGATCGCGCGTCGTGGAGCTGCACGGGCTGTCGGACGAGGAGGTCGTCGCCCTCGTGGAGCGCGCGCTGACCGACGAGCGCGGCTTGGGCGGACGCTACCAGCTGGACGATAAGGCGCGCGATGCCATCGTGCTGTTGGCGGGCGGCGACGGGCGCGCGGCCCTCACCACGCTCGAGCTGGCCGCCGGCATGGTGGAGCCCGGCACGGCGAAGAAGCCCGCGAAGATCACCGAGGACAACGTGCGCGCGGCCACCCCGCACCGATCGCTGCCGTACGACAAGAACAAGGACATGCACTACGACGTCATCTCGGCGTTCATCAAGTCTATGCGCGGCAGCGACCCCGATGCCGCCCTGTATTGGCTCGCCCGCATGATCGACGGGGGAGAGGACCCGAAGTTCATCGCGCGCCGCATGTTCATCGCCGCGTCGGAGGATATCGGCAACGCCGACCCGCAGGCGCTGCTCGTCGCCGAAGCCGCGTTCAAGTCGGCCGAGGTCATCGGCTATCCCGAGTGCCGCATCAACCTGGCGCAGGCCGCCATCTACCTCGCCCTCGCGCCCAAGAGCAACGCGGCCGAAGCCGGCATCGACGCCGCGCTGGCCGAGGTGCGCAAGGGCCCATCGCGCAACGTGCCCGACCACCTGCGCGATCGCCATCGTCCCGGATCGGAGAACTACGGCACGTACCAGTACCCGCACAGCTATCCCAGCGGGTGGGTGGACCAGCAGTACCTGCCCGACGGCCTGCAGCGCGGATGCTTCTACCGTTCCAGCGATCGCGGCTGGGAGGCCTACCGCAGCGACACGTTCGCGCGCGACCGCCTCGACGCCGGGGAAAACCCCACGTCGCGCGGAAAGTAACCGATTGCCTACTCCTATGGAAGCAGGGTGAAAAGTTGACCTCGGTCTGTATATCATCCAAGGTGCTCGTGCTATAGTAATGGCTTCGGAAACAGGAGGCATACGGTGGATATCAGCGAAATTCTCAGCATAGCGTTGCCGGTGATCTACGTGATCGTGGGCGCGGTGCTGGTGTGGCTCGTCATCGAGCTTGTCATGACCGTCCGCAAGACGCGCAAGACGGTCGACGATCTGCAGAAGCAGGTCGAGCCCACGCTTGCAAGCGTGGAGCGCATCACGGCATCGCTCGAGCCCGTCGCGGCGAAGGTCGACCCGCTCGTGGAGCGCGTGTCGCTGACGGTGGACGCCGCTAACCTCGAGATCATGCGCGTCGACCAGATCCTCGAAGACGTGAACGAGATCACCGATTCGGTGTCCTCGGCCGTCGAAGCGGTGGACACGGTGACGAACGCCCCGGTGGAACTCGTGAACAACGTCACTTCGCGCGTGCGCAACGCGTTCAAGTCGCGTCGCGCCAGCGACGAGTCGGTGGCCCTAGGCCAGGCGAAGGCCGAGCGCGCCGAGGGCGAGCATGCCGCTGAGGCTCCCGTTGAGCGCCCGTCGTACGAGCGCCCCGCCGCTCCCGCCCCGGCGCCCGCTCCCGCGCACGAGCGTCCTGCGTCCACCCCGAACACCGAGGTGCCCGTTTCTGCCACCGACGTGGTCAAAGGCGTGGTGACGACCTCGGTGAAGGCCGCGCAGGAAGCCGTGGCCGACCAGCGCGAGCAGCGTGCCGAGCAGCGCGCCGAGCGCGAGGAGAAGGCCGAGGCCAAGCGCGCCGCCGCCGACAAGACCTCCGAAGCGGCCGCCAGCATGGCGGATGCCGTGACCACCGCAGCGAACGCCGACGCCGCTGCCGCGCAGCAGTACTTCACGTACGGCGCGGGCGCGAACGCGGAGCAGGGCAAGTAAGCGACGGCACACGGCACGAAAGGGCGGCTTGGTGGACACTCCCCAACCCGAATCGACAAAAACCGATAAGGCGAAGCGCAGCTTCCTCATAGTGTGGACGATCGTGGGCGGCATCCTGCTCACGGCCGTGCTCGTCTACCTGTTCAACATCCTCAGCGTGCCGGTGGGCATCATCATATGGACCACCGTCATCGTGTTCTGCCTGCGCGGGCCCGTGAACAAGCTCCAGAAGCTCGGCGTGCCCCGCGTCGCCGGCACGACGATAGCCTACCTGCTCATGTTCGTGACGCTGGCCCTCGTGGGCTTTTTGCTGTTCTCGCCGGCTTTCGGCCTGGGCGGCCAGTTCACCAGCCTCGTTGAAAGCGTCCCCGGTTACGTGCAGACCATCATCGGCTGGGGCAACGACCTGTATTCCCGCTACGCCGACCTGCTGTCGAACAGCACCGTGCAGGATTGGCTCAACCAAGCGCTCAAGGCGTTGGCCGATTGGGCCTCGTCGTTCGTGCGCGACAGCACCACGGGCGTGGTGGCCATCGGCACCGGCGTGGTCAACAGCTTCGTCGCCATCGGCTTCGCGCTGGTCGTAGCGTTCTGGATGCTCATGGAGCTGCCCGAGCTCGGCCGCGAGAGCATGCGCCTGGCCGGTCCGAAGCGCAAGGAAGACCTTGAGATGCTGCACGTCACGTTCACGCGCGTGATGGGCGGCTACATCAAGGGCACGCTCCTGCAATGCGCGGTCATCGGCGTGGGGTGCGGCGTGCTGTTCGGCGTCATCGGCATTCCGAACTCCGCAGCGCTCGGCGGCATCGCCGGCCTGTTGAACATCGTTCCCATCGTCGGTCCGTGGCTGGGCGGCGCGCTGGCTGCCGTCGTCGGCGTGTTCGTGAGCCCCTGGATCGCGTTGATCGCGCTTCTGGGCACCATCGCCATACAGCAGATCGTCTACACGTTCGTCTCGCCGAAGATCATGGCGAACTCGGTTGACGTGCACCCGGCGCTCACCCTCATCGCGTTGATGGCGGGCTCGGCCATCGGCGGCGCCATGAGCGGCTTCATGGGCTCGCTTGTGGGCATGTTGGCATCGATTCCCGCCGTGGCCGTCGCGAAGGCCGTTTTCGTGTATTATTTCGAAAAACGAACCGGTCGGCGCCTCGTGTCCGAAGACGGCGTGTTCTTCCAGGGCAGCACCGGCGCCGACGGGGCGATCGACCCCATCGCCGACGCCACGGCGCCGCACCCCGACGTGTCTGCGGCGTTCGAACGCGTCGAGCAGCGCAAGGCCGAAGCGGAGAAGAAGGCGCTGCATCGCAAGAAGCGCTGACCGGTCGGTGTCCAGCGATCGTGCATGTGTGGGGGTGCGCGGATGCCGAGGCGTCCGCGTTGTCGAGAGTGGAGCAGCGGGCCGTGCAACGCGGCCCCCGAGGAGATAGAAAGACACGACTATGAAGTACATGACCAGCGCGGAGATCCGCGAGAAGTACCTGAGCTTTTTCGAGGAGAAGGGCTGCAAGCGCTGGCCTTCGTCCTCGCTCATCCCCGACGATCCGTCGCTTTTGCTGACGAGCGCCGGCATGGTGCAGTTCAAGCCCTACTTCCTGCAGCAGAAGCACCTCGAGGCCCCCTACATCGGCACGACCACGGTTCAGAAGTGCGTGCGCACGAACGACATCGACATCATCGGCACCACGGGCCGTCACCAGAGCTTCTTCGAGATGCTGGGCAACTTCAGCTTCGGCGAGTACTTCAAGGAGGAGATGTGCGCGTGGGCGTACGAGTTCTCCACCGAGGTGCTGGGTCTGCCGGCCGAGCGCCTGTACTTCACCGTGTACCTCGACGATGACGAGACCATCGAGATCTGGAAGAAGCTCGGCGTGCCCGACGACCACATCTCGCGTCTCGGCGAGGAGGACAACTTCTGGCGCGCCGGGCCCACCGGCCCGTGCGGCCCGTGCTCGGAGATCTACTTCGACCAGGGCGAGAGCTTCGGCTGCGGCAGCCCCGACTGCGCGCCGGGCTGCGACTGCGACCGCTTCCTGGAGTACTGGAACCTCGTGTTCACCCAGTACGACGGCCAGGAGGACGGCTCGTTCGTGCCGCTGCCGAAGAAGAACATCGACACCGGCATGGGCCTCGAACGCATCGCCGCCATCCTGCAGGGCGTCCAGTCCAACTATGAGACCGATGTGCTGCGCAGCCTCGTGGCGGTGGGCGAGCGCCTGAGCGGCGCCGTGTACGGCAGCGACCCGGCCACCGATCTCAGCTTGCGCATCATGGCCGATCACAGCCGCGCCGTGGCGTTCATGATCGCCGACGGCATCCTGCCGTCCAACGAAGGCCGCGGCTACGTGCTGCGCCGTCTGCTGCGCCGCGCCGTGATGAAGGGCCACCTGCTGGGCCTCGACAAGCCGTTCCTCAACGAGTACGTTGACGAGATCGTGAACCTCATGGGCCACGTGTACCCCGAGATCGTGGAGAACCGCGAGCTCATGCGCCGCGTCATCCTGTCCGAGGAGGAGCGCTTCGGCGCGAACCTGCGCCAGGGCCGCGCCTTCCTCGACGAGGCGCTGGCCGAGCTCGAGGGCGTCGTGCTGCCGGGCGACCGCGCCTTCACGCTGCACGACACGTACGGCTTTCCCGTGGAAGTCACGCGCGAGCTGTGCGACGAGCGCGGCATCGAGGTGGACATGGAGGGTTTCGGCCGCTGCATGGACGAGCAGCGCGAGCGCGCCCGCGCGGCCAACACGAAGGATGCCGAGGCGGCCTGGTCCACGTACGGCGGCGTGATGAACGAGATCCTCGAGGCCGTGGGCCCCACCGAGTTCCTCGGCTACGCGAAGAACGACGCCGATGCGCGCGTGCTGGCGCTTGTGAAGGACGGCCAGCAGGTCGACGCGCTGGAGGCCGGCGACGAGGGCCGCATCGTGCTGGACGCCACGCCGTTCTACGCCGAGAAGGGCGGCCAGATCGGCGACACGGGCGCCATGACGAAGGACGACGCCGCCGTGCGCGTGCTGGACACGAAAGAACCCGAGAAGGGCCTGATCGCCCATACCGTGCAGGTGGAGAACGGGCGCGTGAGCGTGGGCGACACTGTGCACGCCGCCATCGACGTGCCGCGCCGCGAGCGCATCCGCCGCAACCACACGGCCACGCACATCCTGCATTGGGCGCTGCGCGAGGTGCTGGGCGACCACGTGAAGCAGGCCGGCAGCTACGTCGCCCACAGCCGTCTGCGCTTCGACTTCACGCACTTCGAGGCCATGACGGCCGAGCAGATCGCCGAGGTAGAGCGCCTGGCGAACGAGAAGATTATGGAGAACCATCCCGTGCGCGCCTACGAGACGTCGCTCGCGTCGGCGCGTGAAGCCGGCGTCATGGCGCTGTTCGGCGAGAAGTACGGCGAGTTCGTGCGCGTGCTCGACATCGAAGGGTTCTCGCAGGAGCTGTGCGGCGGCACGCATGTGTCGGCCACGAGCGAGATCGGCTTCGTGAAGATCACGTCCGAGACGAGCGTCGGCGCGAACCTGCGCCGCGTGGAGGCGGTGACCAGCTTCGACGCGCTGGCGTACATGAACCGTGTGGAAGCCGAGCTCAAGGAGGCGGCCGAGGAGCTGCGCGTGCCGCTGTTCGACGTGAGCGAGCGCACAGGCGCGAACGTGAAGCAGCTCAAGGAGCTGCAGACGAAGATGAAGCGCAACCGCCATACCATCGCCGACGACGGCATCACCGCGTTGCTGGAGAGCGCCGTTGACGCGAAGGCCGGCTACCCGGTGGTCTTCGGACGCCTGCCCGAGGCCGACGCGGGTCAGATGCGCAACGCGTGGGACGTGCTGCGCGCGCGCCTCGGCAAGCCGGGCGCCGCGGTGCTGGCCACCGAGAAGGAGGGCAAGCCCACGCTGCTGGCCGCCGGCACGCCGGAGGCGGTGGAGGCGGGCTTCGACGCCGGTGCCATCATCAAGGCGATCTCCCCGAACATCAAGGGCGGCGGCGGCGGAAAGGCCGCCATGGCGCAGGCCGGCGGCAAGGACGCCTCGGGCATCGACGCGGCGCTTCAGGCTGCGCGCGAACTGCTGCTGTAGGGTTGCCGGCTGGACCCGGGCGAAGGGGGTCCGCTGCTCAGACAGTCCTGGCTCGCGCAAACAGCCCGCTGGGCTGTTTGGCTCGTGCGGAACTCGCCTCGGACCCCCTTCGCCCGGGTCCGAGGCGCCTCTGCCGCAGGTTGCGCCGGCTATGCGAGCGGCGCTTCAACCTGCGGGGGCGTCCTTTTCGGCGGCTTCTCCGTGAATCGGAGAAGCCCTTTTTTCATCCTGGAGGAGTGGTCGTGCTGCTGCGCCTGCCAACTCGGGACGTGTGTGGCGGTCTTGTCGTCCTCGTCGATTTCAGACGTGCGAATCGAGTCGAAGGATCCTGTTCGGTCGTTCGCTGGGCTGATTCTGGCAAGAATTTCGAGCTAGGTAAAAGTTATGCATAGCTAACTCGATTAAAAGCGAGCATGTGAGAATACCGACCAGGTGTTTTGCGTGCAAACTACGACGCGAAGATGGTCTCCGGGCGTTCATCATTTACCTAGGTCGATTTTTCTGCCATATTCTCGCACCTCGACGACAAGCCACTGTCTATCGACCGTGCGATTTCCTCAAAAGAGGTTACGAGCATGCTTGCGCTCTTCGCCAGGTTGCCGCACTGACGTACAATAAGCTGAAAGCGGAAAGCCGCGCGTATCCGCCGGTAACATGAAAGGGCTCATCATGCGAATCATGGCGTTGGACATCGGAGAAACGCGCGTGGGGGTTGCGGTGAGCGACCCCGGGGAGCGCGTTGCGTCGCCGGTGGTGGTGCTTCCTTCTGCCGAGGTGCTTTCGTGCGCGAAGCCGTTTCAGCGCGTGCTCGAGGATTGGGAGCCGGAATTGCTGCTGTGCGGGCTTCCCTACACGATGGCGGGCGAGGAGGGGCCGCAGGCCGTGCGCATACGAGCTGCGGCGAAGACCATCTCCGATGCGTGCGGCATCCCCTACGAGTTCGCCGACGAGCGCCTGAGCTCGCAGGAAGCCAAACGGAGTTTGCGTGAAAAGGGCCTGAACGAGCGGGCCATGCGGGGCAAAATAGATATGATAGCCGCGAGTTTGTTTTTGCAGGCGTGGCTTGATGCGCGCCGCGAGGCTTGGTGAAAGAAGAGGACGGTCCATGCCCCAGCACAGGAAGCAAGTCACCTATTCCCAGCGTCCGAACCACGCAGCGCGCTCGGTTCACGCTCGCGGTGAGCGTCAGTTCCGCACGTACGATACCAGCTATATCCGCCCCAAGAAGAGCAAGGGGCCGGCCATCTTCGCGGCCATCCTGGCCGTCGTCGTGCTTGGCGGCCTGGCGTGGGGCGCGCTCACCCTGTTCAACAGCTGCTCCGCGCAGCCGGTCGAGCTTCTGGCCGAGGGCCAGGAAGCCACCATCGTGGTGGCCGAAGGCGCCGGCGCCAAGGCCATCGGCGAGGACTTGCAGGAGGCCCGCCTGGTAACCAGCGCATCCGACTTCACGAAGCGCGTGAACGAGCTGGGCGTCGACTCCCAGCTCAAGCCCGGCACCTACACGTTCGCCGGCGGCATCACGCTCGATCAGATCATCAACGAGCTGCAAGCCGGCCCCGCGTCGAACGCGCTCACCATCCCCGAGGGCAGCACGCTCGCGGCTACCGCCCAGAGCGTCGCGAGCTTCACCGAGAACCGCATCACGGCCGACGCGTTCACCGCCGCCGCGTCCGACGCCAGCGTGTACGCGGCCGACTATGCGTTCTTGGCCGACGCGGGCACGAACAGCCTCGAGGGCTTCCTGTTCCCGAAGACGTACGAGATCGGCGAGGACGCCACGGCCGAGTCGGTCGTGCGCATGATGCTCGACCAGTTCCAGACCGAGACTGCGAGCCTCGACTGGTCCTACCCGCAGAGCCAGGGCCTCACCATCTACGACGCGGTGAACCTCGCCTCCATCGTGGAGCGCGAGTCGTCGGGCGACGAGCAGATCCGCGCCCAGGTGGCCTCCGTGTTCTACAACCGCCTGAACAACTTCGGCGATCCGAACTACGGCTTCCTGCAAAGCGACGCGACCACGGCCTACGAGCTGGGCAAAGATCCCGAGCCTGCCGACCTTGAGAACAATACGCCGTTCAACACGTACCTGAACCAGGGTTTGCCGCCCACGCCCATCTGCTCGCCGGGCCTCGACTGCCTCAAAGCCGTGTGCAGCCCTGCGCAGACGAACTACTACTTCTTCTACTTCGCTAAGGACGAGAGCGGCGCGATGCAGTACTACTTCAGCGAGACGTACGAAGAGCATCAGCAGACGTTCTCGTAGGACGTAAGCGACAACGACATGGCCTTCCTCGAACCCGACCGCTACTTCGCGCGCATCTCGCGCATCGACATCGACCGCGACCTGCTGGCGCTGGGCTATCGCAACGTGCTCTTGGACGTGGACAACACCATTCTCACGCGTGACACCCATGAGGTGCCTCGCGACGTGGGATTCTGGCTGGCGAGGGCGCGCGATGCGGGCATCTCGTTCTGCCTCGTGTCCAACAACTGGCACGAAGGCGTGTACCACCTGGCGAACCGCCTGTCGCTGCCCATCGTGGCGAAGGCCGTCAAGCCGCTGCCGCCTGCGTTCCTCATGGCGCTCGGCAAGCTGGGCGCGAAGCGCGCCGAGACGGTGGTGGTGGGGGATCAGCTGGTCACCGACGTCATGGGCGCGCACTTCCTCGGCATGAAGGCGTACCTGCTGGCGCCGCTCGTGGAGCAGGACCTGCCCCACACGCTGCTGCTGCGCAATTTCGAGCGCGCCGTCATGGGCGAGCGGAAGCCGGAAGGAGCCACCACGGCGTCGAATGCGGTTCCCTGCGAGGAAGGCGAAGGCGCATCTCTCAGCGCATCGGATTTGAACGAGCGAGCGGAAGGATCATCATGACGGAGCACCTCTACCTGCTGGGCCATCCCATCGCGCACTCGCTGTCTCCGGCGATGTACAACGCCGTGTACGAGCGTCTCGGGTTGCCGTGGCGCTACGATTTGGCCGATTGCGCAACCGAGGACGAAGCGCGGTCGTTCCTCGATGCGCGCGACTTCCTATCCATCAACATCACCACGCCCTACAAGCCGCTCGCGTATCAGGCGGCCACGGCGAAAGCCGCTACCGCGAAGCTCGCCCAGGGAGCGAATGTGCTGGTGAAGAAGGGCGGCGCGCTCATCGGCTTCAACACCGACGGCCAGGGGTGCGTGGCCTACCTGGAGCGCACGGGCTTCAGCTTCGCGGGCAAGCGCGTTGCCGTGTGCGGCACGGGCCCCACGGCGCTGTCCATCCTGCATGCGTGTTCCATCGCGGGCGCCGACGTGGCCATGCTCGTCGGTCGCGATAAGGAGCGTTCGCGCAAGGTGCTCGAAGGCTACGTCGAGCGGTTCGGCCTGCTGGCGAACGCCACAGTGGATCTGCCACCCGCGCAGGCGCACCATCGCAGCTTCCGTGCGGCCTACGAGCGCACCACGTTCAAATTCGGAAGCTACACCACGTCCACGAAGGCCCTGGCAGCGGCCGATCTCGTGGTGAACGCGACGCCGCTCGGCATGAACGAGGACGACGGCGCGCCGTTCGACACCGCGCTTTTGCGCGCAGGGCAGGCCGTGTTCGACGCGGTGTATGGCCACGGCGAGACGGCGCTCGTGCGCGCCGCGCGCGAAGCGGGATGCACGGTGCACGACGGCGCCGGCATGCTGGTGGCGCAGGCGGTGGCCACGGTCCATGCCGTGTGCGATCTCGCCGAAGCGGATGTCGCCCTCGCCGATGACGAGCTGTTCGCCCTCATGGCCGAAGCCGCAGGGTTCGACCTGTAGGACTGGGGCGGGCGAGACAGGGGGACGGGGTAATTGTCTCATTTTGCGAGCAAAATGAGACAATTACCCCGTCCCCCTGTCTCGCCCGCCGTCCCTCTGTCTCGCCCCCGTCCCGTTCGTAGATGCGGCGTGCGATCTGCTTTTCGCTGACCTTGCCTGATCGGTAGGGTACAATACGATACGAACATCATTCGTATCAGCGCGGAAAGCGACAGACTATGCGATACCTAACAGCAGGCGAGAGCCACGGTCCGTGCCTCACGGCCATCGTCGATGGCGTCCCCGCGGGCCTGAAGATCTCCGAATCGCAGATCAACACCGACCTCGCGCGTCGGCAGTCCGGCTATGGGCGCGGCGGTCGTCAGCGCATCGAGCGCGACACCGTGGAGGTCGTCTCCGGCGTGCGCTTCGGGCGCACGCTGGGAACCCCCATCGCGCTCGTGGTGCGCAACCGCGATTGGGAGAACTGGACCGACCGCATGGCCGCGTTCGGCGACGCTCCCTCCGACCTCACGCGGGAGGTCACGCCGCGCCCCGGCCACGCCGACCTCGTGGGCGCGCTCAAAACCGACACGTCCGACTGCCGCAACATCCTCGAGCGCGCGAGCGCCCGCGAGACGGCGGCACGCGTGGCGGCGGCCGGCATCGCGCGCGAGTTCTTGGCCGACCTGGGCGTGGAAGTGTTCTCGTACGTCACGTCCATCGGCGGCGCTTCCTTCGACGAGGACGACGCGCTCATGAACGCCCCCGACTACAAGCCGCTCGCCATCGAGACGAGCGAGGTGCGCTGCCCTGACGAGCAGGCCACGGAGGCCATGAAAGCCGAGATCGACCGCGCGAAAGATGCGGGCGAGAGCCTGGGAGGCACGTTCCGCGTCGTGGTCACGGGCCTCGTGCCCGGCGTGGGCGGCTACGCCTCGGCGGGCGACCGTTTGACCTCGCGCTTGGGCGCGGCGCTGTTCTCCATCCCCGCCATCAAGGGCGTTGAGTTCGGCATGGGCTTCGAAGCGGCGCGCCGCCCGGGCTCGGAGGTGCACGACCCCATAGCGCTCGACAAGCAAGCCGGCTTCGTGCGCACGTCGAACAACGCGGGCGGCCTCGAAGGCGGCATGACCACGGGCATGCCCCTCATCGTGTCCGCGGCCATGAAGCCCATTCCCACGCTCATGACGCCGCTCGAGACGGTGAACCTCGACACGCTCGAGGTGGAGGAGGCGTCCAAGGAGCGCAGCGACACGTGCGCCGTGCCCGCCTGCGCCGTGGTTGCCGAGAGCGAGGTGGCGTTCGTGCTGGCCGAGGCGTACCTCGAGAAGTTCGGGCGCGACAACATGGCCGACATCAAGGCGGCCGTGAAAGCCTACCGCCAGCGGCTCAGGACGATGGCGCGATGAGGCACGAGGCTTCGAGGCGACCTCGCGTGGTGGGGGAGCTTACGCGCCCCGTGTTCTTCGTGGGGTTCATGGGCGCCGGCAAAACCTCGGTCGCACGTCGTTTGGCGCGCACCTGCGGCGTGGCGTCGGTGGACATGGACACGTACCTCGAGCGTCGCGAGGGCAAGCGCGTGAAGGAGATCTTCGCGCAGGCGGGCGAGGACGGTTTCCGCGCCATCGAAACCGACGTGCTGCGCGAGCTGGCCGGCAAGGAGCCGCTGCTCGTGTCGTGCGGCGGCGGCGTGGTCAAGCGCGACGAGAACCGCGACGTGCTCAGGGATGCCGGGTTCGTCGTGTACCTGCAGGTGACGGCCGACGAGGCGAAATCGCGCATCAGCGACACCTCCACGCGCCCCCTGTTCCAGAACCTCGATGCGGCGCGCAAGACGTCCGAGGAGCGTCTGCCTCTGTACGCCGAGGTAGCCGATCTCACTATCGACACCGCCGGCAAGAACGTGGCAACCATCGCGCGCGAAGTGCAAAACGCGCTTGAGAAGGAGGGCGTCCTGTGCCTGCAACGAAAGTAATCGTCAACATCCCCGGTGAGGAAGCCTACGACGTGCGCATCGGCGGCGGCGTGCTGGCGAATTTGGGCGCGCATCTGCGCCGGATTCCCGCGCTTTCCGAAACCGAGCGCGCGCTTCTCATCACCGACGAGAACGTGGCGCCGCTCTACCGCGCGGACGCGAAGGAAGCGCTCGTGCAAGCGGGGTTCCGCGTGAGCGACATCGCCGTGCCCGCGGGCGAGGGGTCGAAGTCCATCGAGGTGGCGGGCGAGATCTGGGAAGCCATGGCCGAGCTTGCGCTCGGGCGCGATTGCGCGGTGGTGGCGCTCGGCGGCGGCGTGGTGGGCGATCTCGCCGGGTTCGTGGCCGCGTCCTACATGCGCGGCGTGCCGGTGGTGCAGGTGCCCACGACGCTGCTGTCGATGGTGGACTCGTCGGTGGGCGGCAAGACCGGCGTCAACCTGGCGGCCGGCAAGAACCTCGTCGGCGCGTTCAAGCAGCCGTCGTACGTGTGCGCCGACACGGCCACGCTCGCCACGCTCGATGAGCGCGAATGGGCCTGCGGCTGCGCGGAGATCGCGAAGTCGGCCCTCATCGACTCCGACGAGTTCTTCTTCTGGCTCGTCGACGCGGCCGGCGCGCTGGCTGCGCGCGACGACGTGGTGGTCGAAGAGGCCATCGCCCGCTCGGTGGTGTTCAAGGCCGACGTGGTGGCCGCCGACAAGTCCGAGAGCAAGGGCGTGCGCGAGTGCCTGAACTACGGTCACACGTTGGGGCATGCGGTGGAATCGCTGGCGGGGTACGGCACGTTCTCGCACGGCGCGGCGGTGGCCGAGGGCATGCGCTTCGCCGCGCGCATGGCCGTGTCGCTGGTCGATGCGCCGCTCGATTTGGTCGAGACGCAGGATTCCCTGCTCGACGAGCTGGGCCTGCCCGCGCTCGACTGGTCGGCCGAGCCCGAGGCCATGCTGGAAGCGATGAAGCGCGACAAGAAGGCCCGCCACGGCCAGGTGCGCTTCGTGCTGCCGCGCGACGTGGGCTCCTGGCAGCTGGCCGACGTCGACGACGACATCATCCTCGAGCACCTCGCCGCCTGGCGCCGCTCGAAGGGGTAAGGACAACACGCGCAAGGGAAGCGGATAGCGATGAAGAACATTCTGGTGCTGAACGGGCCGAACCTCAACCTGCTGGGAGTGCGCGAGCCCGACGTGTACGGCACGGTGACGCTCGCCGACATCGAGCGCGAGGTGGAGGCGTACGCGGCCGAGCGCGGCGCGCACGTCGACTGCTTCCAGAGCAACCACGAAGGCGCGCTCGTCGACAAGCTGCACGAGGCGCGCGGCGCGTACGACGGCATCGTC
The DNA here is from genome assembly GCF_900184265.1 of Eggerthella timonensis. NCBI lineage: Bacteria > Bacillati > Actinomycetota > Coriobacteriia > Eggerthellales > Eggerthellaceae > Eggerthella > Eggerthella timonensis. The sequence goes on along the minus strand of NZ_FXXA01000002.1, from coordinate 3,648,120 downwards.
TACAATCCCGGCGCGCACACGCACTACTCCTACGCGCTGCGCGACGCCGTCTCGTCCATCGACGTCCCCACGGTGGAGGTGCACCTGTCCGACATCTCGGCGCGCGAGGAGTTCCGCCGCACCTCGGTCATCGCGCCGGTGTGCGTGGCGCAGATCAAGGGGAAGGGCAAGGAGGGCTACAAGGAAGCCGTGGACGTGCTCTTGGCCCTTGAGCCGGTCGAACGTCCTGTGGGCTCCGTTTCGCAGCCTTCGGCGCAAGGGGACGAGCTGCGCGCTGCCGCGCCGCTTGCCGCCCCGCGCCTCGACCGCCTGCGCGCCGTCTGCGCCGACGCGGGCATCCGCACGTTCTTCGCGCGCGACACCTCGAACATCGCCTGGCTCACCGGGTTCGACGGCGTGTTCGACGACGAGGACGCCCATGCGCTGCTGGTCACCCCGCACGACGCGGTGCTCCACACTGATTCGCGCTACAGCGAGGCCGCGCGCGTCGCTGCCGCCGACGAAGGGGCCATCGCGGTCGACGACGCCCGCGTCACGCACGCCGCGTTCGTGGCCTCTGCGTTCACCGCGCGCCACGGCGAGCAGCCGGCAGCCGAGGCCGACGCCATCGTGCTCGGCATCGAGGACTCCCTGACGCTCGGCTCCTACCGTGCGCTCGAAGCGGCCTTCGCCGACGCGCCCGCACGCCCGCAGCTACGCGAGACGTCCGACTTCGTCCTCGGCCTGCGCGCCGTGAAAGAGCCGCTCGAGATCGTCCGCATGAAGGCGGCCCAGGCCATCACCGATGCCGCGTTCGCGCACATCGTCGCGTTCATGCGCCCTGGCATGACCGAGCGCGCGGTGCAGATCGAGCTTGAGGACTTCATGCGGCGTCACGGCGCCGAAGGCCTGGCGTTCCCCTCCATCATCGCCACGGGCGCGAACGGCGCGAGTCCTCACGCCATTCCGGGGCAGACGGTGCTCGAGACAGGTCAGTGCGTCGTGCTTGACTTCGGCGCGCGGGCGCACGGCTATTGTTCGGACATGACGCGCACCGTGTTCCTCGGCGAGCCGTCCGCGCGGATGCGCGACGCCTATGCGGCCATCCGCAACGCGAACGAGCAGGTGGAGGCCGCGCTCAAGCCCGGGGTCACCGGCAAGGCCATGCACGAGCTGGCCGAGCGCGTGCTCGCGGACGGCGGTTACGCCGGCAAGATGGGCCACAGCTTGGGCCATGGCGTGGGCATCGACATCCACGAGCTGCCCGTGCTGTCGCCGCGCAACGAGTCTGCGCTGACGGTGGGCAACGTGGTGACGGTCGAGCCGGGCGTGTACCTGTCTGGCGAGTTCGGCATGCGCCTGGAAGATTGCGGCGTGATCACGGCCGACGGCTTCGAGGTCTTCACCCAGTCGACTCACGACCTGGTGGTGCTGTAGCGGGCAGGTCCGCATAGCCGTTCTTAGGCGTGGGGGTCTTCCCAAAGAGCCTTGAAAAGCTGTTCTCGCAGCTCCAGGTGCTTGCGCGTGAATTCGGGGTCGCGGTACCGCAGGCGTTTGCCAGTCGCCTTCGCCACCTGCCGCGCAAGACGATTGAAGGTGCTGCTATCCGCGATGTGCCCAGGGAAAACCGTTACCACGGTGAATCCGAGCGCGATGAGCGTGCTGCGCCGTCGCGCATCGCTGCTTTGTCGGTCGGAGTCCGCATGGTGCAGCTCGGAATCGTACTCGACGGCGAGCTTGGCGTCGGGCCAGCAAAGGTCGCACAGGCAATAGCCTCGGTCGGCCAAATCGCGCCTGCTGGGCGGCACGTCGACGCGATAGTTCAGCACCGGCTTCTTCAACCCGTAGCCGCCCAGGTTGTTCGGCAGATACAGCAGCAGGGCGAGCAGGGTTTCCATAGCCGAGGCCGAGCCGTCCAGCAGGTAGCGCGTCGCGCGCAGCGCCTTGGCTCGCCCGGGCGCGCCCGCTGCAGCTTCGACGAAGGCCCGAAGTTTGGCAGCTGTCGTGAGCGACGCGTCGTGCGAGACCGCCGGACCGTCGTCGACCAACGCGTATGTTCCGCATAGTTCCAGCCCGAGCTGCACGAGTTGGGCGACGGTCATCTCGCGGGCCATCTGAAGGAAGCAGAACTCAGGCGTGCTGACGAGGAAGCCTTGTCCTGCGTCGACGAACGAGTTTGCCGGCAGGGTCGTCCACTTATGGCTGACCAGGCATGCTGTCGTCGTTCTGGCTTCGGTTGTGCCGACGATCGCGCGAACGGGAAGCTTGCATCCGGCCGGCCGGCGGTTTCCTTGCGCGAGCCGCGGCTTCGAGGAAGACGTCAACGCTCTCGCCGCACGGCGCGTGGCGGCCCTGCGTTCTTGGTATCCGCGCAGGAAACCAGGACCGACCAATCGCCAGTATTCAAGAGCGGAGCGATATCCAACGAGTATGTCCATGTCGGCCACTATAGAAGAATCTGGCAGAAAAATCGAGATAGGTAAATGGAACAGCAAGGAATGACCCTTAGTGCAGCGATGGCGTGAGCAAAACGCCAGGTCGCACATTCCTCAAGCTGTCTTTGAGGGCGGTTGCCCGTATGGAAATTTACCTACCTCGATTTTTTTGCCGCAATCGGGGATGCCGGCGACCGCGTGCACGGCTGGGAGGCGGTGTGCACAGGTGGGAGGCCGCGGCACGCGCAGATGGGAGGCGGCGTGAACGGCTGGGAGACCGCGCGCATGTCGGCAACCGCGTACGCAGGTGGGAGGCGGCGTGAACGGGTGGGAGGCGGCGCGCATGTCGGCAACCGCGTACGCAGATGGGAGACCGCGCGCATGTCGGCAACCGCGTACGCAGGTGGGAGGCGGCGCGCATGCCGGCGACCGCGTGCGCATATGGGCGACCGCATGCTCAAGTGGGAGACCGCGTGCGCATGCCGGCAACCGCGTGCACACGCGTCGTCGACCTCGCCCTGCCCTGATTTTTTTCTGATACCCTTGATGTGCGAGCGTCAGGCCAGCTCTTCATGAGTATAATGAACCAGTTTGAACGCTGATCGGGCCCCGCGGCACGCAGCGGATCGCCCGTGAACGAAAGGAATACCGAATATGGCTATCTCTACCGCCGATTTCAAGAACGGCATGTGCATCGAGTTTAACGGCAAACTGTGCACCATCGTCGAGTTCCAGCATGTGAAGCCCGGCAAAGGCAGCGCCTTCGTCCGCACGAAGCTGCGCGACATCAAGACGGGCCGCGTCATCGACAACACGTTCAACGCCGGCGTCAAGGTGGAGTCCGTGCGCCTCGAGACGAGGAAGCTGCAGTACCTCTACAACGACGGCGCCGACTTCAACTTCATGGACAACGACACCTTCGAGCAGATGGCCATCCCGGCCGACACCGTGGGCGATGCCGCGAAGTGGCTCAAGGAGAACGACGAGGCGTCGCTGCTGTACGCCGGCGACGAGCTGATCAGCATCGAGCCGCAGATGTTCGTCGAGCTCGAGGTCACGCATACCGAGCCCGGCTTCAAGGGCGACACGGCCACCAACACGACGAAGCCCGCCACGCTGGAGACCGGCGTCGAGGTGCAGGTTCCCACGTTCGTCGAGATGGGCGACATCCTGCAGATCGACACCCGCGACGGCCGCTTCATCAAGCGCGTCTAGCGCCAACCGAGCACGTTCGTAACGAGGGCGCCCCACGGGGCGCCCTCGTTCGTTTCGGCTACAACCGCGCGTGGTTGTCGGGCGGGGGAAGGGGATAGTCCTTCAGCTTGTAGGCGGCGAGGTCGAGCAGCTCGCCGGGATCCACGTCGAGCGCACGGGCCAGCTTCACGATATCGGAGAGCCGCACGTCCACGAGGCCGCCTTCGAGGTTGCTGATGCGCGGGTGCTTCGTGCCCACCATCTCGGCCAGCGTGGTTTGGGAAAGTCCTTCGGAGGTTCGCACGTCGAGAAGCCGGCTGCCCAGGTCGGCGGACAAGCGCTGGACAAGGGGATCCTTGCGCGCCATCTTCTCGTTTTTGCTCATCTCGCTCATACAGCAAGCGTAACGGCGCGCAAAACGCAAGCCGTCATCCAGCGGTTACAATGCTGGTTCTTTTTGATGAGCGCGCCGCATACGTATCCCGAGGCGAACCTCCCGCCGCTCTAAATCTGTTGCTTGTCGGTGAATTTCCCCGGTCGTCGCCTTGGCGGCGTGGGGTTACTCTATAATTCTTGTTTCGATCTTTGACTAACTGCAAACCGAAGGGGGTGTGAGTTCATGCCAAGGCTTCAGATCATGGATACCACCATCCGTGACGGCCAGCAAAGCCTCTGGGCCACGCGCATGCAGATCGGCGATATGCTGCCGATCCTGCCTAAAATGGACCGTGTCGGGTACTGGGCCATCGAGGCGTGGGGCGGTGCGACGTTTGACACGTGCATGCGCTTCCTCGACGAGAACCCGTGGGAGCGACTGCGATCTATCAAGGCGCAGACGCCGAACACGCCGCTCTCGATGCTGTCCCGCGGTCAGAACTTGGTGGGGTACAAGCACTATTCGCGAGACATCTGCAATCATTTCATCAAGGCCGCGAAGCGCAATGGCGTGCATGTCTTCCGCGTGTTCGACGCGCTCAACGACATCCGCAACGTCGTCGACAACGCCGAAGCCATCAAGGAATGCGGCGGCCACTTCGAAGGAGCCATCTCCTACACGATGTCGCCGGTCCACACGCTCGACAGCTTCCTCGACTACGGTCAGAAGCTCAAGGACCTCGGTGCCGACTCCATCTGCATCAAGGACATGGCGGGCATGCTCACGCCGTACCGCACCGAGCGCATGGTGAAGGCCTTCAATGCCGAAATCGGTTTGCCGCTGCACATCCATTGCCACTACGTCGGCGGCATGGCTCCCGCCAACATCCTCAAGGCCGCCGAAGCCGGCGCCGCCATCGCCGACACGGCCCATGCGCCGCTGGCGTTCGGCAACTCGCACCCGGCCGTCGAGATGATCGTCGCCGCGCTCCAGGAGAGCCGTTACGACACCGGCCTCGACCTCGATCTCTTGTTCGAGATCGCCGAGTACTGGGAAGGCGTGCGCAAGCGCGGCCACTACAAGCGCGGCGTCTCGTCGCTCACGCACATGCAGGTGTACTCGCACCAGGTGCCGGGCGGCATGATGTCGAACCTCGTGTCGCAGCTGGAAATCCAGAACGCGGCCGACCGCCTGCCCGAGGTCATGAAGGAGATCCCGAAGGTGCGCGCCGAGGTGGGCTACCCGCCGCTCGTCACGCCGATGTCGCAGATCGTGGGCACGCAGGCCGTGTTTAACGTGCTCACCGGCAAGCGTTGGAGCGTCGTGTCCAAGGAGATGAAGGACTACATCTGCGGGTACTACGGCAAGGCGCCGGGCCGCATGGACAAGGACATCGTGGCGAAGGTCGTGGGCAACTCCGAGATGCTGCCGCCCGACGTGGCGCCCGGCTCGCTCGTCACCACCACCTACGCGCAGGTTGAAGAAGAGATCGGCGACCTTGCGAAGAGCGAGGAAGACGTGCTCATGTACGCCCTGTTCCCGAACGAGGCGCGCACGTTCCTCAGCAAGCACCGCACATCGGAGAAGGTCGACTTCCTCATGGAGCAGGAGTCGAGCCACACCAAGGAGGACGATTACGTGGACATCAATCAGATTCGCGAGCTGGTTCGCGTCGCCGAGGAAAGCGGCGTCGGCGAGATCGTAGTTGAGGAAGAGGGCACCCGCATCGCCGTGCGCATGCCGGGCACCCTGTCCTCCGAAGCCGCTGCTGCTGCCGCCGCTCCGGTTGCCGCTGTGGCCCCGGCTCCGGCAGCCGCCGCTCCTGCCGCCGCAGCGGACGACGTCGAGCGCCCCTCCGACTGGTACGCCGTCACGGCTCCCATGGTGGGCACGTTCTACGCGTCCCCCGCGCCGGGCGAGCCTCCGTTCGTGCAGGTGGGCGACGAGGTTGCCGCCAACCAGACGCTGTGCATCGTCGAGGCCATGAAGCTCATGAACGAGATCGCAGCCGAGGAGATGGGCACCGTCCGCGAGGTGTGCCTCGAGGACGCGTCCCCCGTCGAGTTCGGCACGGTGCTGTTCTACGTCGAGCCGCATGGCGCCCCGGCCCCGGCCCCGGAGACGGCGTAATGTTTAAGAAGATCCTGATCGCCAACCGCGGCGAGGTCGCCCTGCGCGTCATGCGCGCCTGCAAGGAGCTGGGCGTGAAGACGGTCGCGGTCTACTCGACCGAGGACGCCAACACCTACCCCGTGCAGTACGCCGACGAGGCTGTGTGCATCGGCCCTGCTCAGGCGAACAAGAGCTACCTTATCATACCGAACATCATCGCGGCGGCGAAGACCACTGGCGCGGAGGCCGTGCATCCCGGCTACGGCTTCCTCGCCGAGAACGCCGACTTCGCCCGCGCCTGCGCCGACAACGACCTCGTGTTCATCGGGCCCAGCCCCGAGTGCATCGAGCGCATGGGCGACAAGAGCTCCGCGCGCGAGACCATGAAGGCGTGCGGCGTGCCCACCGTCCCGGGCTCCGACGGCTGCATCGAAACGGCGGCCGAGGCCAAGGCATTCGCCGACACCGTGGGCTATCCCGTGCTCATCAAGGCGACGGCAGGCGGCGGCGGCAAGGGCATGCGCGAAGTGCACGACCCGGCCGACCTCGAGGCGCAGTACGCCGCGGCCCGCAACGAGGCCGGCGCCGCGTTCGGCAACGACGGCGTGTACCTGGAGAAGCTCGTGCTGCGCCCGCGTCACGTGGAGATCCAGGTGCTGGCCGACGACTTCGGCAACAACATCGCCCTGTGCGAGCGCGACTGCTCCGTGCAGCGCCGCCATCAGAAGCTCATCGAGGAAGCGCCCTCGTCGGCGCTGACCGAGGACCTGCGCCGCGCCATGGGCGTGGCGGCCATCAAGGCCGTGCGCGCCACGAACTACAAGAACGCCGGCACCATCGAGTTTCTGCTCGACGAGCGCGGGTCGTTCTACTTCATGGAGATGAACACGCGCGTGCAGGTGGAGCACCCGGTGACCGAGCAGATCACCGGCACCGACATCATCAAGGAGCAGCTGCGCATCGCCTCCGGCGAGCCCATGAGCTGCGCCGACCGTGCGCCGTTCTCGCCTGCGGGCCATGCGATGGAATTCCGTATCAACGCGGAAGACCCCCAGCACGGCTTCCGCCCGTGCCCCGGCACCATCACGAAGTTCGAGGCTCCGGCCGGCCCCGGCGTGCGCGTGGAAAGCTACGTGCGCACGGGCTCGCGCATCTCGCCCTACTACGACTCGCTTGTGGCGAAGCTCGTGGTGTACGGCCAGGATCGCGAGGAAGCGCTCGCGCGCGGTCGCCGCGCGCTCGACGAGTTCGTGATCGAGGGCATCGAGACTACGATCGCGTTCCATCGTCGCGTGCTCGACAACGCGGTGTTCTGCTCGGGCGACGTGACCACCGACTTCATCGAAACCCAGATGGGAGACGTACTATGACAGAGCTCAACGTCGACGGCATGGCGCTTGCGCCGGGCGTCGTCGAAACCATCGTGTCCATTGCGGCCAACGAAGTGGAAGGCGTGGCCTGCATCGGCCCGTCCACCACGAGCGGCCTGCGCTCCGTGTTCGGCAGCAAGCCGACCACGCAGGGCATCGAGATCACCGTGGGCGAGGACGACAAGCTGCAGATTTCCATTCGCGTGGACGTGTACTACGGCTTCGTGCTTCCCGACCTCGCCGCCAGCATTCGCCAGGCTATCTCCGATGCGGTGACCAGCCAGGTGGGCATTCCCGTGGGTGCCGTGGACGTGTACATCGACGGCATGCAGTTCGCCCGCTAAACGCCCGGAGGCTTTAAGTATCTATATGGCTGCCAAACGACATGAACGAACCAGCGCGCGACGTGCCGCGCTCCAAGTGCTCTATACGAGCGAGATAACCGACGAGTCGCCCGCGGCAATCGCCGAGGGCGACCTTCGCCTCGAAGAGGACGGTCCGCTGCCCGAGTACGCGCTCAAGCTCGTGCTGGGCGTGGAATCCCATCGCTGCGCCATCGACAACCACCTTGCGGCCACGTCCGAGAACTGGTCGCTGGCCCGCATGCCTATCGTCGACCGCTCCATCCTGCGGTTGGCCACGTTCGAGATGATGTACGTCGACGACGTGCCCACCTCGGTCACCATCAACGAGGCGGTGGAGCTGGCGAAGGATTTCGGCGGCGAGGACGAGTCGCACCGCTTCGTCAACGGCATCCTCGGCCGTATCGCAAAGATGCTGGAAGGGGAGGAAGGCGAGGAGGCCGACGCCCCGAGCGACGCCTCTGAGGCGCCCGCCGATGGCGACGCTGCTTCCGACGGCCTCTCCCCTGACGCTGCGGATACCGCATGCGACCAGGTTGAGCCCTTTGCGGCCCAGGACGACAAGTCGCCGGAAGGAGAGCTCTCCCATGGCGCTTGAGTCGTATGATAGCTTCGAGGCGGTGAAAACCCGCCTCGACGAGATCGTCGACGCGGTGAGCGACGACGAGTTGGCGCTCGACGATGCGCTCGCCCTGTACGAAGAGGCGGTAGGGCTCGGGCTGCGCGCCAGCGACCTGCTCGAGGAGAATATCGAAACGCAACAGAGCGTCGAGGGAGCGGACGAGGTGTCGGACGAGCCGTCCGACGATGCGCCCGCACAGGAGACGGGTGCGCCGGTTTCGGCGTAGCCCCTGGTAAGGATGCATATGGATAAGCGTATTCTCGATATGGTGTCGTCCCCTGCCGACCTGAAGCTGCTTACGAACGAGGAGCTGTCCATCCTCGCGCAGGAAGTGCGCGAGGAGATCATCACGACAGCGTCCGAAACGGGCGGGCATGTGGCTTCGTCGCTCGGCGCGGTGGAGATCATCCTGGCCGTGCACAGCATGATGGACTGCCCGCACGACAAGATCGTGTTCGACGTGGGCCACCAGGCCTACGCGCACAAGCTGATCACCGGGCGCCTCGACGAGTTTCGCACATTGCGCACGTACGGCGGTCTGTCCGGCTTCCCGAAGCCCGACGAGAGCCCTTACGACGTGCACCCGTCCGGCCATGCCTCCGACTCCCTGTCGGTGGCGCTCGGCTTGGCCGAGGCGCGCGAGCTGCGCGGCAGCGACGAGAAGATCGTGGCCGTCATCGGCGATGCGGCCCTGTCGGGCGGCATGGCGTTCGAGGCGCTCAATCACATCGGCCAAGCTCAGACGCCCATGGTGATCATCCTCAACGACAACGAGATGTCCATCTCGCGCAACGTGGGCGCGCTCATGAAGCATCTCGGCTACATGCGCGCCACCCCGCAGTACCGCCAGACCCGCGACTCCGTGCAGGAGGCGCTCGAAAGCAGCGGCGCATTCGGCAACGCGTTGGCGAACTTCGGGCGCAACATGAAAGAGTCGATGAAGCAGTTCGTCATCCCGCGCACGATGATCTTCGAGCAGCTCGGCATCATCTGCACGGCGCCCATCGACGGTCACGATATCGGTCTGCTCAAGGAGACGTTGGCAACCGTGCTGCACACCGACGTGCCCGTGCTCATGCACGTGGTCACGCGCAAGGGCGCGGGCTACGCGCCCGCGGTGCAGAACCCTGAGAAGTTCCATGGCATCGCGCCGTTCGAAATCGCCACGGGGGATGTGAAAAAGAAGCCGTCCGCCGTGCCTTCGTACACGAGCGTGTTCGGCAAGGCGTTGGCCGCCGAGGCTCGTCGCGATGATCGCATCGTGGCCATTACGGCAGCCATGAAGGGCGGCACGGGTCTCGACGCGTTCGCCGAGGAGTTCCCCGAGCGTTTCGTGGACGCCGGCATCGCCGAGGAACATGCGGTGGGCCTGGCCAGCGGTTTGGCGACGGGCGGCATGAAGCCGGTCGTGGCCCTGTACTCCACGTTCCTCCAGCGCGCCATCGACCAGGTGATCATCAACAACGCTCTGCCGAATCTCGACGTGGTGTTCGCCATCGACCGTGCCGGCATCGTGGGCGAGGACGGCCCCACGCACCACGGCATGTTCGATCTCGCCTACATGCGCATGATCCCGCATATGCGGGTGCTTGCCCCCTCTGACGAAGCCGAGCTCGTACATGCGTTGCATACGGCGCTCGAGCTGGGCGGCCCCTTCGCCATCCGCTATCCGCGCGGGGCGGCCGAAGGCGTCGCGCTGCCTGACGAGCCGCACGTGCTGGAAGAGGGGAGGGCGCGCGTGATCCGCGAAGGCGACGACGTGGCCATCCTCGCGTTCGGACGCATGGTGTCGCGCGCCAAGGAAGCGGCGGCGCTGCTCGCCGTGCGCGGCATCGACGCGCGCGTGGTGGACATGCGCTGGGTCAAGCCGCTCGACGAGGACGAGATCGCCCGCGCGGCGCAGACGAAGCTCGTCGTGACGGTGGAGGGCGGCATCATTTCCGGCGGCGTGGGCGAAGGCGTGCTGAACGAGCTGGCTCGTCAAGGAGCCGCCGTCTCGGCGCTGACGCTGGGCATTCCCGATACGTTCGTGCCCCAAGGCTCCTCGAACCAGCTGCTGCACGACCTCGGCCTTGATGCGGAAGGCATTGCCGATGCCGTAGAGCAGCGTCTCGCTCGCTGAGGCTGCATTCTGCTCGACCTTCCAGCGCCGCCCGCACCGCGCGGGCGGCGCTTTTCTTTACATTCAGCCGGATGCTTTCGGGCGTGCGACGAGCGATTTTACCTAAACTTGATCTTTTCGTTGCCCAATCCTGACATTTCATCACTATCATTTCTCCGAGTGCTTTGTCTTGAGCGATCGGGTGTGGAGGAAACCGGCATGAGCTATGATTTAGGGGCGTTCGTCGGGGCGCTCATGGGCGATCCGGTACTCGCCCTCATCGTTGTTCTGACGCTCGGCGCGACCGTGGTGAACGGCGCGACCGACGCTCCTAACGCGATCGCCACCGTGGTGGGGACGAAGGCCATGAGGCCGGGTCCTGCCATCGCGATGGCGGCGGTCTGCAACTTCGTGGGTCTCGCTGCCATCACCGCTGTGTCGTCGGCCGTGGCGCTGACCATCTTCAAGATGGTCGATTTCGGCGGCGATAACCACGCGGCGCTCATCGCGCTGGCCGCCGCCATGGTAGCCATCATCGTGTGGGGCGTGGCGGCATGGTACTTCGGCATCCCCACGTCGCAGAGCCATTCGCTCATCGCCGGCATCACCGGAGCTGCCATCGCCCTGCAGGGCGGCCTGGCGGGCGTGAACGGCGACGAGTGGATGAAGGTCATTTACGGCCTGGTCATCTCCACGTTTTTGGGATTCGGCACCGGATGGCTGTTCACCCGGCTCATCAAGAAGCTGTGCTGGCATCTCAGCCGCGCGAAGGCGAACTCGTTCTTCAAGTGGGCGCAGATCATCTCGGGCGCGGGCGTGGCCGTGCTCCACGGCGCACAGGACGGCCAGAAGTTTTTGTCGCTGTGTATGCTGGGCATCATGATCGGCATGAGCGGCGCGGTGGACTCGAACGTGGAGTTCCCGTTCTGGCTGATCATCCTCGTGTCGGCCACGATGGCGCTGGGCACGGCCGTGGGCGGCAAGAAGATCATCAAGTCCGTGGGCATGAACATGGTGAAGATGGAGCAGTACCAGGGCTTCGCCGCGTGCCTGTCGGCCTGCTTCTGCATCGGCCTGGCCACGTTCACCGGCATGCCCGTATCCACCACCCACACGAAGACCACCGCCATCATGGGAGTGGGTGCCGAGAAGAGCATCCGCACGGTGAAGTGGGGTCTGGCCGGCAGGATGGTGCTCACCTGGATACTCACGTTCCCCGGTTGCGGCCTCCTGGCCTTCGCCTTCACGCACCTGTTCCTGATGCTGTTCTAAAGGTCCCAAATGGGGACAGTCCCCATTTGGGACATTCTGTCTTTTAGTCCTCTTCCACCACGGTTGCTTCAGGGGCGTTCTTCTTGACGCTCTCGATGCCTTTCTTGCAAGATTCCTTCGTCGTGTACACCTGCGATGTGGCGATGACCTCGCCGTTGTCGGCCTTCAGCACGAAGTGGCATCCTGCGTCGGTGGTCCTGATCACGAACTTTCCCATACGACTGCACCTTTCACGAATATTGAGCGGGTTCGTCGATCATACACCGCTTGGCGAGTGCGGTTCGACCTGATCAGGCGGTTAAACCAAGGGTTGAAGAAGCCCGTCCTCATCCGGGGCTTGCACGGTGCTACGTCTCTTCGCCGCGGGAGTCTCTGCGTGAAGGTATCGTCGGCGCAAGGGACTGGCAAGCATGCGCTAGCGCGCGAGCCGTTTCTCCATGATGAAGTCGTCCATGACGAAGCCGTTGCCGATGTCGGTTTCCACAGCGTCGATGGTTTCGAATCCCTTGCCGAGGTAGGCGCGGATGCCGAGGTCGTTGTGCTTGTTCACCGTGAGGTACATCGCTTCGAGGCCGCGCTCGTGGCACAGCCGCTCGTAGAAGGCGATGGCCTGCGAGGCGAAGCCCTTGCCGCGTTCCTCGGCCCGCAGGTACACCTTCGAGATGAAGTAGCGGTTCGTCTCGGGCTCCGCGCGGCCCCCCGTGTACCCCACGATGCGCCCGTCGTCCTCGGCGCGCAGGAACCAGTACTCGTAGGCGTGCTCGCGCAGGTCGCGCTCGATGGCGCCGAGGCTTTGAAAGTTCTCCACCATGTAGTCGGTTTGCGCGTCGCCGATGAGGGCGGGCCAGTACTCGTGCCAGATCTCGTCGGCCAGCGCGGCGAGGCGCTGTCGATCGTCGGCGGTTCGAACGGCGTCGAATGCGATGCTCATGGAAGGCAACCTTTCGCGGGTGGGGCGGTCGTGCGTGTTTCCTTATTGTAACGCGGCCGCTTCGTGTTTGTTACAAGACGTTTCCCGGCGTGTTAACAGTGGCAGATGTGACTCAACACCAGGTCAAAGCATGGGATCATCGAAGCGTAACCGATGGGACGTGCGATTTTCAAGGAGGTAGATGCATATGTTTGACACAGGGTCGACGGGCTTCATGATCGTTTGCGCGATGCTCGTCCTGCTGATGACGCCGGGTCTGGCGTTCTTCTACGGGGGCTTGAGCCGCCGTAAGAACGTCGTGAGCACGATGATCATGTCGTTTGCGGTGCTCGGCATCGTCGGCATCACGTGGACGGTGTGCGGCTGGTCGTTCGCGTACGGTGGCGACGGCTCGATTCCGTTCTTCGGGGGCTTCGATCAGATAGGCCTGCAAGGGCTCGTGATCGACATCACGAGCGAGGCGCCCGAAGCGCTGAGTCACGGCGCGTATCCCGCGATGGCCGACGTGGTGTTTCAGCTGGCGTTCTGCATGATCACCACGGCCATCATCACGGGTGCGGTGGCCGGTCGCGTGAAGTTCGGCGCGGTGTGCGCGTTCGTGGCCGTGTGGACCGTGGTGGTGTACCCGCCGCTCGCGCACATGGTATGGGGCGGCGAGGGCAGCCTCGTGGGCGACACCATCGGAGCGCTCGATTTCGCGGGCGGCGACGTGGTGCACATCTCGTCCGGCCTCACGGGCCTCATCCTTTGCCTGATCGCAGGCAAGCGGCGCGGGTTCGGCCTGGTGAGTTACCGTCCCCACAACGTGCCGTTCGTCGCGTTGGGCGCCACGCTTTTGTGGTTCGGCTGGTTCGGCTTCAATGCGGGCTCCGAGTTCGCCCCCGACGGCGTGGCGGCGCTCGCGCTGGTGAACACCGTGGTGGCGTCGGGCGCAGGGCTCGTGTCGTGGATGCTCACCGAGCGTGCGCGCGCGGGCAAGCCCACGCTCGTGGGCGCGGCGACGGGGCTGGTGGCCGGCCTCGTGGTCATCACGCCGGCGGCGGGCTTCGTGGAGCCGTGGGCTGCGGTGGTCATGGGCCTCGTCGTGTCGCCCGTGTGCTACTTCGCCGTGTCGCTCCTCAAGCGGAAGCTCGGCTACGACGACGCGCTCGACGCCTTCGGCATCCATGCGATCGGCGGCATCGCGGGCGGCGTTCTCACCGGACTGTTCTGCGTGCCCGAGCTTTCGTGGACCGATCGCGGCGGCCTTTTCTACACGGGTGATCCCGCGTTGCTGGGCGCTCAGGTGCTCGGCATCCTCGTGACGGTCGTGTTCGTGGGCGTGCTCGACGTGGTGCTGGGCTTCGTCGTGAAGGCATGCTTCAAGGGCAGCCTGCGCGTGAGCGAGGCCGAGGAAGCGCAGGGCCTCGACGTGGCGGCTCACGGCGAGAGCGCGTACCCGGCCTACGTGGGCCTCGACTAGGAAAGGAGCGAGCATGAAGAAGATCACGGCTATCGTGCGACCCGAGAAGCTCGAGCCGCTCAAAGAAGCGCTGTTCGCCGCGCAGGTGTCGGGCATGACCATCTCGCAGGTGCAAGGCTGCGGCAAGCAGCATGGGTGGAAGGAGCACTACCGCGGCACCGAGATCATGCTGAACATGATTCCCAAGGTGAAGTTCGAGCTCGTAGTGGACGACGCGGAGGCGGGCCCGCTCGTCGACCTCATCCGCGCCACGGCGCGCACCGGCGAGGTGGGAGACGGCAAGATCTTCATCTTCCCGGTGGAGGACGTCGTCCGCATACGTACCGGCGAGCGCGGTTCGGAAGCGCTGTAAGGGGGGGGCTGGCCTGAGGCCTCCTTCTCCCGCGTGTCGTGCGTTTGGACGCGGGCAGGGCGGGGGATGTGGACGTTCGCGGGAGGCAAGGTGCCGTTCGACGCGGTACCTTGCCATTTCATGCTAATGATATATAATCCTAATTAATCAACAGTATGGTTAGATATGCGAACGACAGGATGCTCATGGCTACGGAAACTGCAGAGCGCGCGACGACGCGCAACACCATTCAGCGAGCGCTCGTCTTGGAGGCGGTGCAGTCGCTGCATAACCATCCGACCTCGGCCGACGTGTACGAGGTGGTGCGCGAGCGTCATCCCAACATCTCGCGCGCCACGGTGTACCGCAACCTCGGGGTGCTGGCGAACCGCGGCGAGGTGCTGCGCGTGGAGGTTCCCAACGGCGCCGACCGCTACGATTTCCTCAACAAGCCGCATTACCATGCGAAGTGCCGCGTGTGCGGCGGCGTGTTCGACATCGATATGCCCTACCAGCACGACATCGCGTCGTACGTGTCCGACGCCCACGGCTTCACCATCGAGCACCACGAGATCATCTTCGACGGCGTATGCGCGGAGTGCCAGGCGAAGGGGTAGTCCGTCAGCCTGTTCGCCCGCAATGCCAAGCGCGCCATCTTCGGCGCGCTTTTTTCTGGGCTGCTGGACCCCGGTCGACAGGCCGGTTCTGCATGCTGACCCGGCAGAGGGGGAGGCTCGGGGATTTCCCGACGGAGCTTCTTCGCACATGCACGCTTTTGTCAATCGTTCGCAAGCAAATAGGGTCGTTTTAGTTGTCAAAAGCGTGCATGTGCGTATATTGACCGCGCGCTCTCGCAGCTCAGCGGAGATCGGAATTATCGTGAGGGTTCGTTAAAAAGAGCGCGGACCTCCGGGGCCTCTGTGCTATACTACTATGGCTTATAACGCACAAGCTGTAAGCGCATTGTAATGTAGGCCCCCGAGACATGTTTGTTACACCGCTGCACGGGCAAGTTTCTTGCACAAGCGAACATGGTGAAGTAGCAAGTAATCATGACGAAGGGTCCCCGATTGGTAGGAATTGAAAGGGGTCCGTTTTGACCGACATCAAAAACACGTCCGTCATCGACTTCGAAGACATCTCCGATGAGCAGATGAACGCGATGATCGACGGCACGCTGACCGAGTTCGACGAGGGCGATCTGGTCGACGGCACGGTCGTCAAGATCGAGCACGACGAGGTGCTCGTCGACATCGGCTTCAAGAGCGAGGGCGTCATCCCGTCGCGCGAGCTGTCCATCCGCAAGGATGCCGATCCGTCCGACATCGTCGAGCTGGGCGAGAAGATCGAAGCCCTCGTGCTCCAGAAGGAGGACAAGGACGGTCGCCTGATCCTCTCCAAGAAGCGTGCCGAGTACGAGCGTGCTTGGATTCGCGTCGAAGAGAAGTTCAAGGCCGGCGAAGTGGTCACGGGCGAGGTTATCGAAGTCGTCAAGGGCGGCCTCATCCTCGACATCGGCCTGCGCGGCTTCCTGCCGGCGTCGCTGGTCGACCTCCGTCGCGTCAAGGACCTCGACATGTACCTGGGCACCGAGATCGAAGCCCGCGTCATCGAGATGGACCGCAACCGCAACAACGTCGTGCTGTCTCGCCGCGTGCTGCTCGAGGAAGGCCGCAAGAACGAGCGTGCCGAGATCCTCGCGAAGCTCTCGAAGGGCATGCGCCTCAAGGGCACCGTCTCCTCGATCGTCGACTTCGGCGCGTTCGTCGACCTCGGCGGCATCGACGGCCTGGTGCACATCTCCGAGCTGTCTTGGAACCACGTCAACCATCCGTCCGAGGTCGTCAAGGTGGGCGACGAGGTCGAGGTCGAGGTTCTGGACGTCGATCTGCAGCGTGAGCGCATCTCGCTCGGCCTCAAGCAGACGACGGAGGATCCGTGGGTCAAGCTCGTCGAGAGCTACCCGGTGGGCACCATCGTCGACGGCAAGGTGACGAAGATCGTGCCGTTCGGCGCGTTCATCGAGCTCGGCCAGTCCATCGAGGGCCTCGTGCACATTTCCGAGATGGCCATGCGCCACATCGACACCCCGGCTCAGGTCGTGAAGGCCGGCGACGAGGTGAAGGTGAAGGTCATGGAGATCAACCCCGAGCGTCGCCGCATCTCCCTGTCCATGAAGGCCGCCGCGGCCGACCTGGGCTTCGAGATCGAAGTGGACGAGTCCATCCAGGTTGAGGAGAAGCCGGCCAAGAAGAAGGTCGAGAAGGCCGACGCCCCCGCCGAGGAAGCTGCCGCTCCCGAGGCTGCGGAGTAACGTCCAGCTTCAATACCATGCATGAATAGGAGGGCCGGTCGCAAGACCGGCCCTCTTTGCGTTCAGGGATTCGATGCGCTAGCTTTGCGGGTGCGCTACTGCTGCGGCTGGGGGGCCAGGCCGCTTGCCGCGCGCGCAGCGAGGGCGTGCACGGCATCGGACGCGGCTTTCTGCGCGCCGTCGGCGGCCAGCTCGAGCGGCGACTTCACCACGGCGGTCTCGTCGTTCTCGGCATGTTCGGGCAGCAGCGGCTCCACGGCATCGTGGATGAGCCCGATGTAGGCCTGCGCGCCCTCTTCGGTGAGGTGCGTGCCGTCGCCATCGAAGTACTCGTCGTGGTCGGCGCTGGCCGTGTACCAGTCGATCACGTGCACGTTTTCGTAGCGATCCGCTGCGTCGAACATGGCTCCGTTGGTCTGCCCGACCCACGACTGAGGGCTGCGCGTGTTCACGAAGAACACTTGGCGGTCGGGGCCGGCCGCTGCGATGAGCTCGTCGAGCTGCTCGTCGCTCGCCGCGCCGTTCGTGCCGAGCGCGAACACCACCACGCCGCCTACGATGTTCTGGTCGTCGTAGAAGTCGAACGTCTCCCGGCCTGCATAGAGCTGGCGGTTCACGGCGGCGTCGAGGGCGCCGTAGGGGAACGCTTCTTCGAACTGCGGGATGGCGCGAACCGAGACCGAGTCGCCGATCATGAGCACGTCGAGCTTGGGCTGCTCGGCCGCCGTGTCGTCGACGGGCAGCTCCGGCATCTGCGAGGTATGGGCCTGCTCGTCCTTCAGCAAGTCGGCAGCGCCGATGGCCGAGGTGGGAGGCACGACGATGAGGCCTACGACGGCCACCGCCGTGACGAGCGCGCCCGCGCCGTACAGCAACGCATGGCGCGTCATCCAGTCCCGCAGGTCGATGGTGTGCTCGCGCACTCCCTTCACGAACGTGCCGATGGCTCCCTTGCGCAGCGGGTTCTCGACGAAGCGGTACGAAAACGCGGCGCAGGCGAACACGACGGCCACCTGCACGAGGTACATCCACCACGGCGTCTCGCCTGTGAAATTGCGCGGGTTCATGAGCAGGAACAACGGGAAGTGCCACAGATAGATGCCGTACGAACGCAGGCCGATCCATACGAGCGGCTTCGCCCCGGCGATGCGCCCGAGGAGACTGGCAGGATGCACCATCACCGCGATGACGATGGCGGTGAGGATGGAGGCCAGCAGGATGCCGCCGCGGTAGAGGAACGGCGAGAAGCCGTCCACGAACACGATGAGGCCCAGCAGCGCGACGAGCGCGACGATCCCGACGCCGTCGAGAATGGTGCGCACCTGCTTCGTGAGGTGCACGCTCTTCTGCGCGCCCAACAGGTGCGACGGCCATACGAACGCGAGCCACGCGCCGATGAGCAGCGAGAAGGCGCGGGTGTCGGTGCCGTAGTACACGCGGCTCGGATCGTCGAGCGGGTTGTACAACAACGCCATCTCGAGCGCGGACAGCAGAGCCACCGCGAGGGTTGCGTTGCGCATGGTGGTGCGCTTCGCGCCCATCTTATGGGCGACGAGCAGCACGACGGGCCAGACGAGGTAGAACTGCTCCTCGATGGCGAGCGACCAGAAGTGGGTGAGCGGCGATGGGGCGCCCAGCGCGTCGAAGTACGATACGTCTTGGAAGATGTACCACCAGTTCGTCACCCACAGCAGCGCGGCCCACATGTCTTCGCGCAGCTTTGTGAGCAGGCTGTGGTCGAGCAGGGTGCACAGTGCGGCCGTGCATACGATGACCAGCACGATGGCGGGCATGAGCCGGCGCACGCGGCGCAGCCAGAATTGCGGCAGGTTGATGGTGTCGGTGTTGTCCCATTCGATGAGCAGCAAACTGGTGATCAGGTAGCCTGAAAGCACGAAGAACACCGTGACGCCCAAGAGCCCGCCCGGAGCCCATTGCATGCCCAGATGGTAGGCGATGACGGCGAGAACGGCGAATGCGCGCAAACCATCGAGCGCGGGAATGTAGCGTGATTTCGTCCCCGACATATGCTTCCGTGACCCTCCTGCGTAACCTATATAAGCGCATGACGCGCAAGTTTTTCAGTATAGCAATGTTTGCACAACAAGATGGCTCCGCAGCGGCAACGTACCGTGAAGAAGGGTGTTTCCACGAAATATTGAAAATCAGATCTTCGTATGAGTCTGGTTCCGCGCCGCGAGCCGTGCCTTCCCGGGGCCGTCGCATCCTCTATACTGGAGGCTCCGTAACGAGAAAGGACGTGCTTCGTGTCGAGCGATCGAGGAAACGGGCGCATCGCGCTCGGGATGAGCGGCGGGGTGGACAGCGCGGTGTCGGCGGCGCTGCTCATGCGCGCCGGGTACGAGGTGGTGGGCGTCACCTGCCGGTTCCGCGACAACGCCGCCACCGAGCGCGCGGTGGCCGATGCGGCGACCGTATGCTCCCAGCTGGGCATTCCCCATGCGGTGCCGACGTGCGTCGACGATTTCGAGCGCTGCGTGGTGGGGCCCTTCGTCTCCTCGTACGCCGCAGGGCTCACGCCGAGTCCCTGCGTGGGCTGCAACGCGCGCTGCAAAATGCCCGCGCTGCTGCGCGTCGCCGACGAATGCGGATGCGAGCGCGTCGCCACCGGCCATTACGCGCGCATCGCCCGCTTGGCCGATTCGGGCAGGTTCGTGGTGAAAACGGCGCTCGACGCCCGCAAGGACCAAAGCTACATGCTGTCGCTGCTGAGCCAGGAGCAGCTGGCGCGCCTCGTGCTGCCGCTCGGCGCCATGACGAAGGCGGAGGTGCGCGTGATCGCGGCCGATTTGGGCCTTGCGGTGGCCGAGAAGGCGGAAAGCCAAGACAACTGCTTCATCGAGGGCGACTACCGGCCGTTTCTGCGCGCGAGGGGGGTTGAGGACGCGCCCGGGAACATCGTGGACCGTGCGGGTGAGGTGCTCGGCCGTCACGAGGGGCTGTCGAACTACACGGTGGGGCAGCGCAAGGGCATCGGCGTAGCCGGGCCCGAGCCGTACTACGTGGTGGAGAAGCGTCCTTCGACCGGCGAGCTCGTGGTGGGATTC
Source organism: Eggerthella timonensis (assembly GCF_900184265.1). Taxonomy (NCBI): domain Bacteria; kingdom Bacillati; phylum Actinomycetota; class Coriobacteriia; order Eggerthellales; family Eggerthellaceae; genus Eggerthella; species Eggerthella timonensis. Next base: position 3,628,191 of record NZ_FXXA01000002.1, on the reverse strand, counting down.
GCCGACGACACGCTCATCGACCGGGTGGTGGTGGGCGCCATGAACTGGCAGGCGTATCCAACGCTCGGCGATCCGTACGACGCGATGGTGAAACTTCGCTACCGGAGCCGTCCCTGTGCGTGTATCATAGAGCCGGAAGACAACCAGCGCGTATCGCTCGCGCTGCGGAGTCCGCAGCCAACCACGGCGCCGGGCCAATACGCCGTCCTCTACGACGGCGACACCGTATTGGGAGGCGGCATGATTGAGGAGGTAGTGCACGCATGAAGAAGCTGTTCATCATCGGCGGCATGGGAGCCGGCAAGTCCACGGCCCGCAAGGTGCTCGTCGAGCAGGGCTTGCCGAATATCGATCTCGACCAGGTGGGCCACGACGTCCTCATGTGGGACACGGTGAAAACCGAGCTCGTCGAGACGTTCGGCGAGGACATTCTGGGAGCCGACGGGGAGATCGACCGCCGCGCCCTGGCCGCCAAGGCGTTCGTGAGCCCTGCGGAAACGCGCAAGCTCAACCGCATCACGCTGCCGCGCATCGAAGAGGCGTTCACCGACCGCGTGGCCGAGTTGGAGGCCGAGGGCCACAAGGCCGTCGTGGTGGAGCACTCGGTGTTCAAGAACCGCCAGACGTCGCTCGCCTACGATGCCGACGTGGTGATCGCCGTATTGGCGCCCATCGACCTGCGCATCGAGCGCGCCGTGAAGAGCGGTTGGGATGAGACCGACGTGCGTCGCCGCATCGCCCAGCAGATCACCGACGCCGACCGCATCGAGGCGTCCGACGTGGTGTTCAACAACGACGGCACTCCCGATGAGATGCGCAACAAGGTGCTCGCCTGGTGGGGCGAGTATTCGAAGGACCTGTAAGGGTCGTCGCGCCGCACACGAAGGGCCCCGGTTCGGTTCAGAACTGGGGCCCTTTTCCTTGCCGACGCTTGACTGTGCTCGTCGGCGGCTTACCAGAGGCCGAGGACGTGCTGCATGCCGAGGCTGACGGCGGCAATGGCGATCCAGCAGCAGAGGCCCATGAGGATGGGCTTGCCGCCCGACTTCACGAGATGCACGATGTCGGTGTTCAGGCCGATAGCGGCCATGGCCATTACGATGAAGAACTTCGACAGCGTCTTGAGCGGCTCGAACAGCGCGACATCGACGCCCGCCGCAACGGCGACGGTGGTGATGACGGATGCAGCCAAAAACAGCACGATGAACACGGGCAGCGCACGACGCAGGCTGAAGCCGCCGAGCTTGCCGGCGGGCTTGACCACGCTGTGCTCCTGCGCCTCCAGCGCGGCGGGATCATGGCTTTCGCGGCGCGCCACCCAGATGCCCAGCACGAGCGTGATGGGGATGATGGCCAGCGTACGGGTGAGCTTCACGATAGTGGCCTGGTCGAGCGCATTGGATCCCGGATGCATGCCGTCCCATGCCGCGGCGGCGGCCGTCACCGAGGACGTATCGTTCACGGCGGTGCCGGCGAACAGGCCGAAGCCCTCGTTGGACATGCCCAGCGCCACTCCGAGCGACGGGAAGATGAGGGCGGCCAGCACGTTGAACAGGAAGATGACCGAGATGGCCTGGGCCACGTCGCGGTCGTGCGCCTTGATGACGGGGGCGGTGGCCGCGATGGCCGAGCCCCCGCAGATGGACGATCCGACGCCGATGAGCGTTGAGATCTCGGAGGGCATGTGCAGCACCTTGTGCAGCACGAACGCCGTGATGAGCGCGGTTGCGATGGTGGAGCCGATGATGGGCAGCGACATCATGCCCACCTGCGCGATCTGCGCGAGGTTCAGCCCGAAACCCAGCAGCACGACGGCGGCCTGCAGCACCTTCTTGCCGGTGAAGGCGATGCCCGTCTGCACGGGGCCGCGCGTGGGCTGTTTCCAGAACACGGCGATGGCCATGCCCGCCAGGATGGCGAATACGGGCCCGCCGATGATGGGGAACAGCTGCCCGATGAACCAGCACGGCACGGCGATGGCCGCGCACACCGCAAGCCCGGGAAGATTCTTCAGCACGTTGGTCACGATCGGCCCTTCTGTCGCAAGCGGGGCCCTCGCCTCGCATTCCCTCGTCAACGGCGACAGAGTATATCACTGCTTCAGTGTCGCTGCGTGCTGCAAATCCGCATTGTTTTCCAATATTTACGAACAAATGTTTGCTACGGTGTGATATACTATCAGAAAGCAAAAAGAGCCAGTGCAAGCGCTTGCCGATCGCGTCGCTCGGTCGGATGCCCATCGAGGCGACGGATGTTCCGCGCCGCCCGCATCATGCTTGCAGGATCCGCAGGACCCTCTCAGATTTCGGAACGCCTCAGAGGGGTGCATGCTGTTATGTCCGGTCATGAGACGATACAAGCGCGAGGACTGGCGATTTCTCTCATAACGCACGCAGAATATGAAGACTACGTGTCGCTTACCGATATCGCTCGCTACCGATCGTCGGCGCCGAAAACCACGATACAGAACTGGTTGCGAAACCGTGATGTAGTCGAATTCCTAGGTTTGCGGGAAAGCCTTCACAACCCGCGATTCAAAGGCATCGAATTCGATGCCTTTAAGAGAGAAGCGGGAAGAAACGCGTTCGTTCTTTCTCCAAGCCAGTGGATCGAACGAACCGGCGCCGTCGGCATGGTGTCGCGGCCGGGGCGGGGAGGCGGGGAGGAGGGTTTCCGATGCGGATTGCCCCCTGCTCCGTAACCATTTACTAACGAACATATGTTCATATCAAAGGTGCTGTGCTACACTGGTTCTCTTATGAGATTTTTCGTTGCGCAGCCCGACGTGTCGGCGCTACGCTGTTTGTTCGGAAGGAGCAGCATGGCTCATCTTTCCAATATCGAAGGCATCGAGATGGAGGGCAAGCTGCCCGAAGTTCGCCTCGCCGCAACGCCGTTCAAGGCGATCTCGCCGTACGAGCCGGCGGGCGATCAGCCGCAGGCCATCGAGAAGCTGGCACAGGGCATCAAGGACGGCCTGCGCTACCAGACATTGCTTGGCGTGACCGGCTCCGGCAAGACGTTCACCATGGCGAAGACCATCGAGGCCGTACAGAAGCCCACGCTCGTCATGGCGCCGAACAAGACGCTCGCGGCGCAGCTGGCAAGCGAGCTCAAGGAGTTCTTCCCCGACAACGCCGTGGTGTACTTCGTTTCGTACTACGACTACTACCAGCCCGAGGCGTACGTGCCCTCGTCCGACACGTTCATCGAGAAGGACGCGTCCATCAACGAAGAGGTGGAGAAGCTTCGCCATGCGGCCACCTCGGCCCTGTTGTCGCGACGCGACTGCATCGTAGTGGCATCGGTGTCGTGCATCTACGGCATCGGCTCGCCGATGGACTACGCCGGCATGGCCGTGTTCGTGGACAAGCAGAAGGACATGGATCGCGACCAGGTCATCCACGAGCTCATCGACATCCAATACGATCGCAACGACTACGAGCAGAAGCGCGGCACGTTCCGCGTGCGCGGCGATGCGCTCGACGTGTTCCCGCCGTATGCCGACCATCCCATCCGCATCGAGTTCTGGGGCGACGAGATCGAGTCCATCACCGAGATCGACAACGTGACGGGCGAAGTGCTCAACGAGTTCGAGGCGCTGCCCATCTGGCCCGCCTCGCACTACGTGACCGCGCGCCCCAAGATGGACCGCGCGCTCGGTACCATTCGCGACGAGCTGCGCGAGCGCTTGCAGCAGTTCAAGGAGGAAGGCAAGCTGCTGGAAGCGCAGCGCCTCGAGATGCGCGTGAACTACGACCTCGAAATGCTGGAGACGATGAACTTCTGCTCCGGCATCGAGAACTACTCGCGCCATATGGACGGCCGCGAGCCGGGCGAGCCGCCCTACACGCTGATCGACTACTTCCCGAAGGATTTCTTCTGCATCATCGACGAGAGCCACGTGACGGTTCCGCAGATCCGCGGCATGCACGAAGGCGACCGCTCGCGCAAGATCACGCTGGCGGAGCACGGGTTCCGTCTGCCCAGCTGCCTGGACAACCGCCCGCTGCGCTTCGACGAGTTCGAGGACCGCATCCCTCAGTTCGTGTACGTGTCGGCCACGCCGGGCGACTACGAGCAGAAGGTGTCGCAGCAGCAGGTGGAGCAGATCATCCGACCGACCGGCCTGCTGGACCCCGAGATCATCGTGCGCGGCTCGGCATCGCAGATCGACGACATCATCGACGAGTCGAAGGAGCGCGCTGCGCGCAACGAGCGCGTGCTCATCACCACGCTCACGAAGAAGATGGCGGAAGACCTCACCGACCACCTGCTGGATCAGGGCGTGAAAGCACGCTACATGCACTCCGACATCGCCACGCTCGAGCGCGTGGAGATCTTGCGCGACCTGCGCCGCGGCGAGTTCGACGTGCTCGTGGGCATCAACCTGCTGCGCGAGGGCTTGGACCTGCCGGAGGTGTCCCTCGTTGCCATCCTCGACGCCGACAAGGAGGGCTTCCTGCGCAACCACCGCTCGCTTATCCAGACGATCGGCCGTGCGGCCCGCAACGTGTCGGGCCAGGTGATCATGTATGCCGACAAGATGACGGACTCCATGGCGCTGGCCATCGACGAGACGAAGCGTCGCCGCGCCATCCAGATGCAGTACAACGAGGAGCACGGCATCGAGCCGCAGACCATCCGCAAGGCCATCAACGACATCATGAGCTACGTCACCGACGAGATGGGCTCCACTACGGCCGAGCAGGTGAACAAGGAGCTGGCCGAGCTCTCGCGCGAGGAAGTGCTGCGCATCATCCAATCCATGGAAGACGACATGGCCTCTGCGTCCAAGAACATGGACTTCGAGGAGGCCGCGCGCCTGCGCGACCAGGTGGTCAAGCTGCGCGTGCAGGTGGAGGGCGGCAGCGAGGACGACGTGTTGAAGGACCTCAAGAAGAGCGCGCGCAAGGGCAGCGCCTACGGCAACCGCAAGAACGCCGCGTACGGCAGCGCCCGAAGGTCGTAGCGGCTGCTTCCTGGCACGACGCCTGCGAGCGGCGTCTGGCCGTTCGTCGTGCGAACCGCGCCGCTGGATGTGGACGTTTCGAGGTGCGAGGCCGCTGGCCGAACACGTCTTTGAGCTCTCGGAGCATGAACTCGTGCGCGCGTCGGCCCGCGATACCATACGTCCCAGACGATGCAGTCGAATCGAAGGAGTCGAGCATGGACATGGGTTTGAAGGACAAGGTGGTGCTGATCACCGGCGGCGGTGGCGGCATCGCGCGCGGTATCGAGCGAGCGTTCGCGACCGAGGGCGCGAAGTTCATCCTCACCGATCTGTTCCCTGGCGGCATGGAAGCGGCGAAGGAGGAGCTTGAGCGCGACTTCGGCTCCGAGGTGTTCACGTACCTTGCCAACGGCGCGGTCGAGGACGAGGTGCAGGCTGCCGTCGAGGCGGGTGCCGCGCATTTCGGAGGACGCATCGACGTGCTGATCAACAACGCGCAGGCGTCGGCCTCGGGTTTGACGCTCGTGCAGCATTCTAAAGAGGACTTCGATCTGGCCGTGCAATCGGGTCTGTACGCGACGTTCTTCTACATGAAGCATGCCTACCCCTACCTCAAGGAGTCGGCAGGTTCCGTCATCAACTTCGCGTCGGGCGCGGGCATCGGTGGAAACCCGGGGCAAAGCTCCTACGCGGCGGCGAAAGAGGGCATTCGCGGCATGAGCCGCGTGGCAGCCTCGGAATGGGGCCCCGACAACATCAACGTGAACATCGTGTGCCCCATCGTCATGACGAAAGCGCTCGAAGAGTGGCGTGAGCGCGAACCCGAGATGTACGAGAAGAACATGAAGGCCATCCCGCTCGGACGCTTCGGCGACGCGGAGAAAGACGTGGGACGCGTGTGCGTGTTCTTGGCCAGCCCCGACGCTTCGTTCGTGACGGGCGACACCATCATGGTGCAGGGCGGGTCGGGCATGAAGCCGTAGGATCCGCTGCGAATACTCCGCCCTAACTCGGCGATAGCGGGGCTGCTCGATTGAGAGCAGCCCCGCTTCGATGCTGGGGAGGCGTTCCTGTCCGCTACAGCTGGGATCCGTCCACTCCGCCGTTTTCCAATGCGCTGTCGCGAACGATGTGCGGCTCGCCGTGGTCGAGGGCCCGCACGCTTTTGAACAAGTACACCGTCAGCCCCAGCACGATGCACACGAGGCCGTCCACCACGAAGAACGCGGCCACGCCCATGGCTTCGGCCGCCACGCCGCCGATGGCGATGCCGATGGGCGAGGCGAGCCCCATCGCCGCCATGGCCAATCCCAGCGCGCGGCCCGTCTTCTCTTCGGGCACGTTGCGCTGGATGAGCGTGATGAGCGGCCCGTTGAACCAGGCGCAGGCCAGCGCCATGATGGCGCACAGCACCACGAAAGCCCAGAACATAGTGGGCGTGAGGAATCCGCACGCCGTGGTGGTGACGCCCACGATGAGGGACGCCACCGCGATGAGCCCTGCCAGGCGCTTGCCGCCGCCCCAGGCCATGAGCACGATCGAGCCCGCGATCATTCCGACGCCGAACGCGGCCTCTACGATGGACGCCATGTAGCCGTCGCCGCCGAAGTGGTCGTACGTCATGAGCGGGAAGATGGCGCCCAGCGGGGCGAACGCCATCATGCCGACGGTGATGCCCACGATGAGGATGACGAGGCCGCGGTTCGCCGACAGCGCCTTCCATCCATCGCGAAGGTTCGCCAGCACGTGCTGGTTCTCGGTTGTCTCGTCGGTGACGGTGGGTATCTTCGCCAGGGCGAGGCCCGCCACGGCCACGAGCGCGCCGGCGAAGTCGAGGAACATCACGGAGTGGAACCCGATGGTGGTGTACAGGAAGATGCCGAACGCCGGCGCGCCGATGGATGCCACGGACATGAGCAGCTGGTCGAGCGTGTTGATGCGCAGCAGGTGCTTCTCGGGTACGAGCAGCGGCATGGCGGCCATCATGGCGGGGCCGTGAAACGCCTGCCCGATGCTGCGCACGATGACGAGGATCATGAGCAGCGGGAACGACACCTGACCGAACAGGATGACGATGCCCAGGCCCAGCGACACGATGCCAACCGAGAGATCGGCCACGATCATGACGGTTTTGCGGTTGTACTTGTCGGCGATGACCCCGCCGAAGGGCGAGAGGAGCCCTTGCGGCAAATAGGCGCAGATGGCGGCAGCGGCCAGCATGAGGGCGCTGCCCGTGGTCTCGGTGATGTACCACACCACGGCGTACCCCGCGGCGTAGCTGGTGATCATGGATGCGGCTTGGCCGCCCCAGATGGTTGCGATGATGGCGAGCCAGCGCTTCGGCAGCTCGCGACCGGCTGCGCTCAGGGGCGCGGTCGATGCAGTCATGGAATACTCCTTGAGAACGAGATGATCAACTGAGCATCAGTGTGCGGTAGCGAACGCGGTTGCGCTACCTATTCTGGATGGAAGATGCCGTTTGAAGGGCAACTATGCGTTGCACGGGCGGTGCCGTGCGGGGTGAACGTGCGAAATCGCCTAGGCGATTTAGAGATAGAGTTGTCCAGCCATCGGTCAGGCTCCTCATGAATCGAGCGAAAAGTGAGCGTTAGTGTAGCACGTACGGACGGCAGCGGCAAACGCTATGCGGGCGGCAGGAGCAGGTTGAGGTCGACGGCGGTGTCGATGCCGGCCACGGAACCGCCGTTAGTGTACTGCCAGATGGCGAAGTCGAACTGCGCGTGGGGCTCGGCGCTGTCGTATTCGGCGAACCATAGGGGGCGCCCGCCCAGCTCGGCACGATCGTAGCGCGCCATGTCGCCGCTGTTGCCGTAGATCATCGTGTCGTAGCCGCCCTGCTCGAGGCGTTCGCAGAACGCGCGGGCGCAGGCGGTGAGCGTCTCGCGGTCCACGTAGTTCGCGCGTCCCGCCGCGTCCGCGACGGGCTCGTGGTCGTACGCCACGGGCATCGCCAGATAGCGGCCGGCCAGCAGCTGCAACACGAAGTCGGCCTCCTCGCGCGCCTCTTCGACGCTTGTGGCCTGCGAGAAGAAGTACGCGCCCACATCGAGGCCGGCGTTCGTCGCGTTGTCGATGTTCTCGGCGTAGCGGGCGTCGGCGTACAGCGCGCCCTCGGTGTAGCCGCGGTTGCCCACGCGTACGAAGGCGAAGTCGACGCCGTCGCCCGCCACGACGTTCCAATCGATGGCACCCTGGTGGTCGGACACGTCCACGCCCAGCTGGGAGCGCACTTCGCCGTCCACGCGGTAGGCGAGGCGATCGCCCTGCGCGCCGGAGCGCTCGAGGGCGCTCCAATCGTAAGGGCTCACGTAGGCTTGCGCGGCGGGTTCGGTTGCATCGCCGCCGCTGCACGCCGTCATGAGGCCGAGCGATCCCAGCAAGGCGACGGCGGCCAGCGCGGCGGCCACGGTGGTTTTGAGTCGTTTCATGCGGCCTATCCTACCAAAGCTCCCAGCGCTCTCGCTTGCGAACCGTCCGACGCTACGACGACTACAGAACCAGCGCCCTGCCGTGCTCCAACGATCGCCCGCGGCGCATCATGCTGCCAGCGCGCGCAGGTTGCCCAGGATGTGTTGCGCTGCGCCCTGATCAAGGTAGTCGTAAGACACGAGCTTGCGCAGCACCTCCTGCTGGCGCTCGCGCGCAAGGTCGGGGTTCTGGGACAGGGCGTACACGCTCGGCGCGTTCGGGATGCCGGCCAAGAGCGTGCACTCGTCGGCATCGAGGGCGCTGGGAGCCTTGCCGAAGTAGCCCCTGCTTGCGCTGCCGATGCCCTCGTAGCCGTCGCCGAAGTAGATGGAGTTCACGTACAGCTCGAGGATTTCCCGCTTCGAGAAGTGCTGTTCCATGGTGAACGCCATGAACACCTCGGCGATCTTGCGCTCGATGGTCTGCTCCTGGGTGAAGTACTGGTTTTTCGCCAGTTGCTGGGTGATGGTGCTGCCTCCTTCGACGATGGCGCCCGCCTTGAGGTCGTTCACGAGGGCGCGCCCCGTGGCGATGACGTCGAAGCCCGGGTGCGCGTAGAAGCGATGGTCTTCAACGGCGACGACGGCCTGCAGGTATAGATCGGGCAGCTCGCTTGCGGGGGTGTACGTCTCGCTGCTCTGGATGGCGGCGGCCATCTCGTCGAGGCCGGTTCCCTCGAGCGCTTCGCGGTACAGGTTGAACCCGCGTGCGAGGAAGTACACCTCCACGAGCACGACGAGGATGAGCGCCACGAGGGCGATGCGTCCGAGGAGCGCGACGACGGGATGCGCCGACGATGTCCGATGCGCCGTTCCTTTCATGGTTCCGCCTTTCGCTTCGAGGGTCTGTATACGTTATACCAAGCCGTCCTTAACGCTGTCTTACCGACCACTTGCCCCATCCTTACATTCCTGCAAGAAAGGCGCGATCCATCAGGCAAATGATGGGCTATACTTGCGAAAGCGGCATGAACGACGAAAGGACGGGGCGGCGACCATGATGATTTCGACAAGGGGACGTTACGCTTTGCGGCTCATGATCGACATCGCGCGGCAGGGGGAAGCCGGCGCGTTGGTCACCATGCGCCAAGCGGCCGAGCGCGAAGACCTGTCCGTCAAGTACCTCGAGCAGCTGGGCGGCGCGCTGGTGAAGGCGGGCGTGCTCAAAAGCGTGCGCGGCGTGAGCGGCGGCTATCTGCTGGCGCGGCCGGCCGACCAGATCACCGCAGGCGACGTGCTGCGCGCCACGGAGGGCAGCTGCGCTCCGGTGTCGTGTCTCGAAGACGGCGCGGAGGCGTGCCCCCGGCGCGAGGAATGCGTGGCCGTCAACTTCTGGCGCGGCCTCGATCAGGCCATCGAGAACTACGTGGACAACGTGACGCTGGCCGACCTGGTGCGGATGGGCTAGAGGTCGCGCGACGCGTACCCGCGCAGGGCAGCGTGTTCCGAGACGGCGTACAGCGCAAGGGTCGCCGCCGTGACGCATGCCGCGACGATCAACGACCCGCCCAGGGTCTGCGCGGCGGCGACCACCTGGCCGACGATCGGCAGAAACGCGTCGAAGTCGATGCTGCGGAACAAGTAGATCCACCCCATGAGCGCGAGCATGAACGCGAAGGGGATGTAGCTGGCGAGCTTGCGGTAGCTGTTGGCGAACATGAAGGGCAACACTGCGCTGAACATGGCGATGGTCAGCGCGAACGTTCCCGCAGCGAAGGATACGGCCCCCGGCGCATCGAACCCCTGCGTGAAATGCCGCATGAGCGGAAGGCCTGGCACGACGGCGTTCAGAAAGCATGCTGCCGTGTATGCCGCGACGCCGAGAGTCACGCATCCGGCAACGACGATCGCGATGCTCGCGTAGCGTCCCCTCACCACGTCGGCGCGCGAGAGCGGCAGCGCCTGGCGAAACGCGACCCACTCGCGCCGCTGGTCGCGCATCAGCAGGGGCATGAGCACCATGTGGGACATGGGGAAGCCGGTCAGGAGAATGATGGGGGTCGCGTTCCCGGCCACCAGGCAGACGCCTGTCGAGAGGAGCGCCCACAGGGCCACGTTCTTCGGCAGCGATTTCGTCAAGACGAGAAAATCGGCTAGCATCATGGTCTTCATCGGGCGCCCCTCCTATCCGTTCGTCTAGAGCTCGCGCTTCTTGTACAGCCCCGTGGATATGATGGCCGAGATCACGTACGCGACGGCGACGATCGCGAGGATGCCGGCGGCGACCGCCACGGTGCCGGCGGGGGTCTCCAGCAAGTTCAGCACGTCGAGCACGAACGCGGGCGGCGGGCCGTTTTGCGGGAGCGTGAACGCGATCCATACGCCGAAGATGATGAGCAGCGGCAGATAGCGCACCGCTTTCGTCATACCGAACCGCGAGAACAGCGGCATGACGATGGCCAGCATGACGAGGATGATGCTGATGCCGGCCACCGACACCATGAGCAAGGCTTGCCAGGAGAAGTTCGCCATGAGGTCGGCCAGCTGAGGCACGTTCGGCATGAGCTGCGCGGCGACGATCACCAGAAACGCGGTGAGCAGGCCCACTGCGATGCCGAGCAGGGCGAGCAGCAGGAAGCTGACGTAGCGGCCCCTGATCACGTCGCCGCGCGAGATGGGCAGCGCGAGGCGGAACTGCTGCCAGTTGGCGCGTTCGTCCAGCGAGAGGATCATGATGATCAGCGAGAAGGGGATCATGACGCCCACCGCGGGGGTGACGATGTAGAGGTTGCCGATCATGATGCAGATGAAGATGCCCACGACGATGGCGATTCCCAGCTGCTGCACCAGGTATTTCTTGGCGATCAGGAGGTCGGACATGATCATGGCTTTCATCGGACCTCTCCTTTCAGCATCAAACCCATGTAGGTGTCGATATCGGCCTTGTCCAAGACGATGTTCTTGAAGTTCTCGGCGAACGCGAAACGGTCGGGCGCCAGCACGTCGATGCCGTAGGGGTGGCGCATGCTGCGCAGCTCGCCGGGCGCGAAGAAGCCGCTTTCGGCGATGCGTTCGTAGTCGGCCGCGCGGCAATGCGCGATGCCCGCCAGGTCGGTGATCGCGTCCTTCTCGACGGCGAATACGATGCGTCCGGCGTCGATGCACACGATGTAGTCGGCGATTTTCTCGAGGTCGCTCGTGATGTGGCTGGACATGAGGATGCCGTGACGCTCGTCGCGCATGTAGACGCGCAGGATGTCGAGCGCCTCCTCGCGGGCGAGCGGGTCGAGCCCGGCGGTCGCCTCGTCGAGAATCAGCAGGTCGGGGTCGTGCGCGAGGGCGCAGGCCAGCGACAGCTTCATGCTCATGCCGCGGGAGAGGTCCTGCACCGTCTTGCTCTTCGGCAGCTCGAACTGGGCCAGGCGCTGCTCGAAGTCGGCGGCGCTCCACGTGTCGTAGCTGTACTGCATGAGCTTGCCCACCGAAGCGACGGTCATTTCCTCGGGGAACGAGCAGGTGTCGAACACCACGCCCGTGCGCTGCTTGGCGTCCTTGACGGCCTTGCCGCTGGCGTGCTCGCCGACGTTCTGGCCGAACAGCTCAATGGAGCCGGCGTCGGGGTAGATGAGGCCGAGAACGGCCTTGATGGTGGTCGTCTTGCCGGCACCGTTCGAGCCTATGAAGCCGACGACGCTGCCGGCAGGCACGGTGAGGTCGACGTTTTGCAGGTCGAAGCCGTCATAGTGCTTCGTCAAGCTGCGGATGCGAAGAAGATCGTTCATCAGTCGTCACTTTCTGCGATGAGGTCGAGCATGGTATGAAGGTCGTGGACGTCGACGTTCGCGCCGCGCGCTTCGTCGACGGCTTGCGTGAGCAGCTCCTCGATGCGGCGGAGGCGTTCCTCGCGCAGAAGCTCGAGGTTGCCGCCGGCCACGAAGCTGCCCTTGCCGGGCACCGTCTCGATGAAGCCCTGAGCTTCCAGCTCGGCGTAGGCGCGCTTCGTCGTGATGACGCTGATGCGCAAATCGCCGGCCAGCGCTCGGATGGAGGGCAGTTGCTGCCCTTCGTCCAGCTCACCCGTCAGGATGAGGGCCTTCATCTGCGAGACGATCTGGTCGTAAATGGGCTTGTCGCTCGCATTCGAGATGATGATGTCCAACTCAGGCTCCCTTTCGTGTTCCGTATCCGAACGCGCGGGCGTCCCCTGCGCTCGGGTGGCACGTCGCGGCGTCCCGCTTCGCGCCAGGAGGGATGCAAGCACGTTCCCTGCTTCCCTCCGCTCGGGCTATGCCACTCGTAACGTATTGAGCGTATATACCCGATATGCACACTATAAACAATAGATACACACCCGTCAAGCATGTTTCGGGCGAAGAATGCCACTTGTCAGTAATACGGTATTACAGTATACTGATCGTGTTGAAAGGAGGCTGGCATGGAAACCGCGCTCAGCAAGAAGCGGTCACGCAGCAATCGCGACGACAGCATCGTCACCGCACGCGTACCGGTGGAAATCAAACGGCAGGGCAACGCCGTCCTCAAGAAGATCGGCTCTACTCCCACTGAGCTGGTAAACGCCGCATACCAATACGTCCTCAAGCGGGAGGAGCTGCCGGTTGAAGCACGCCTGCTCGAACCGCACGTCATCAAGCTGACCGACGAGCAGAAAAAGACGTTGCGAGAGCGAAGCGAGCGAGCGACATGCGCAGTTCCCGAATCGTTTTGGCAAGGCAAGTCGTATAAGGATCTGTTGGAGGAGGCAGTGAGGGAGAAATATGAAGCTCTTGCTTGATACGAATGTCCTTGTGGACTACTTCGGTGCCCGTCAGCCCTTTTTCGATCAATGGGAGCTGATCAACGCCTTGCAGATAACGGGGTATGCCGAGTTGTGGGCCTCGGCTGAATCGTACACGGACGCGTTCTATCTGTTGCGAAAAGCCGTCGGCCCCGCGAAGCTCCAGGACATGTTTCTCCAAAGCCTCTCCTTCATCAAGGTATGCTCGGTGGACGAGGGCGATATCCGCGAAGCAGCCGAGCGATCATGGCCCGATTTTGAAGACTGCCTGATCGGCATCTGCGCAGAAAAGGTGAAGGCGGACTACATTATCACGCGCGATGCAGACGGGTTCAAACGTTCGAGCATGCCTGCGATGGATGCGCCGTCGTTTTTTGCGATGCTCGAAGAGGAGTACGGCATCGTTTACGACATGGTCGACTGGTAGTGCGGCTCAGGCGCGCCTGGGGGCTTTTGCGAGGACGGGGTTGACGTAGCGGCCGCGGCGTTCGGTTTTCGAGCCGTACTGGATGGCGTTCACAGGGCAGCGATGCAGGCAGGCGAGGCACTGCGTGCAGCCGAGCTCGGCCCAGCGGGGCGTGCCCTCGATGAGCGTGATGGTGTTCGTGGGACATAAATCGGCGCATTGACCGCAGCTGATGCAGGTGGGGAGCGCGAAGAATTCGGCCGTGGAGCGCGGCTTCTCGTCCTTCTCGGTGAATTTCGACAGGATCACCCCGACGGGATTGCGATGCTCGGCGCGCACGTGCTCGCGCCCGACGATGCGCTCGGCAACCGTGCGGGTGGCGAGTTCCGCAGCGGCCAGCAGGCGCTCGCGCTTCTCGCCTTGGGCGGGCGCGTACAGGTAGGTGCAGTTGCCCACCGACTTCACGCTGAACGAGGCATCGAGGTTGATGCCCTGCGCTTCAAGCAGACGGTCGCCGAAGATGCGCGCGGCGTTGCCGACGAACGCGCCGCAGCTGAGCACGGCGAAGCAGTAGCCGGGCGTGAACGTCTCCTTGTTGCCCGTGCGGAAGTGCGCGCGCTTGACGAACGCGTCGACGATGGGCGGGGTGGTCCAGGCGTAGGTGGGGAAGACGAAACCGAGCTGCTCGTTTTGCGCAAGCGTGAAATCGAAATCCTTGTACTTGTACGCTGCGCCGATGTCGACGAGCAGGTCGTCCGTCGCTCGAGCGATGGTCTGCGCCGCGGCGAGCGAGTTGCCGGTGCCGGTGAAGTAGAAGATCATGAGAGGCCTTTCCGTCTGGATGTTCCCAGTATACCAAGGTGCGGCCGCGCGCGCTCGTTTCGCTACCTGGATGTATCTCGCTGCGTCCGTGGCATGGCGTGCAATGCCACGGACTCCCGTTCGGCGCACGATCTCGGCGGGAAAGGCTCAGATTGGCAGGATTCTCCCCTGTTGGTCGGTGGGGCGTTGCCGGAAGCCCCTGTTCCGGGAAGATCGGAGGGAACGGCCAGGTCGCGGCACCGGCTGCAGGTGCCGGGCGGGCAGCAAGGTTGCCAATAGGGGAAATTCCTGCCGAAAAAACCTCGGTGCACCAGGATATACGCATATCCTCGGGCGGAAAGCTCTTGCAGTTAGGCTCCAAACAGGATGCCGAACGGATGGTTCATGTGAAACATTCTGCCGACGCGCGCGCTGTTCACACGTTCGCTCAGCCTCGCGGTCGCGTAGCGCTTTGGTATCATTGGCGGCGTGCAAAAGGACGCGAACCGAGGAGGAACCATGGCGGACGTGCTGTTCATCGAGTACCCGAAGTGCTCCACGTGCAAGAAGGCGAAGGCGTGGCTCGACGCGCATGGCGTGGCGTATGCCGATCGCCACATCGTGGAGGACAACCCGACGGCCGACGAGCTGGCCGCGTGGCATGCGAGAAGCGGGCTGCCGCTGCGCCGTTTCTTCAACACGAGCGGCATGCTGTACCGCGAACGCAACGTGAAGGCACTGCTCGACGCCGGCATGAGCGATGCGGGCGCCTATGCGCTTTTGGCCGAGAACGGCATGATGGTGAAGCGCCCGCTCGTAGTGGGCGACGATTTCGTGCTCGTGGGCTTCAAGGAAGCCGAATGGGAGCGGGCGCTGCTCTAGCGAAACAGCGCGCTAGAGCGCATCGGTGTCGAGCCACAGCGTGAACGGCCCGTCGTTGACCAGGCTCACGTCCATGTAGGCGCCGAAGCGCCCCGTCTCCACGCGGGGCACGTCGCGGCGCGCGCGTTCGACGAACCATGCGTACAGGCGGTTCGCCTCGTCGGGCGCGCCCGCTTCGGTGAACGAGGGACGGTTGCCCTTTTTGCAGCTCGCGAACAGGGTGAACTGCGAAACGACGAGCACCTCGCCGTCCACGTCGGCTAACGACAGGTTCGTCTTGCCGTCGGCGTCCTCGAAGATGCGCAAGCGCGCGATCTTGCTCCAGAGGCGTTCTGCCTGCTCTTCGGCATCGCCGTGGCCAACGCCCAACAGGATGAGCAGTCCGCGCCCGATGGATCCTGCCGTCTCCCCGTCGATGTCTACCCGCGCGCTCGACACGCGCTGCACCACGGCCCTCATCGGCGGCCCGCAGCTTCCTGCTCGCGCCGGTAGGAGGCCTTCACCTCGTCGATGGGCTTGCCGCCGATGCCGATGTTCTCGTCGGGCAGCTCCTTGATGGTGACGAGGAAGAACTCGGCCGGCACGTGCATGATAGCGGACGCGGTGGCGGTGAGCTCTTCGATGAGCGCCTTCTTGCTGGGGGCGTCGAGCGGCCCGCCCTCGACGGTGATGTAGGGCATGCGGCATCCTTTCTCGCGGTCATGGGGCCATTATCGCACACGTCGGTGGGGCGGGGCGTCGCAACGGTTTGTTGCGTGAGAGCGCCGTGCTGATCGTGTGCGACCTGTTTACGATGCAGGTGGGCGGGTGTATAACGGTCGGAACGAACGAGGCGGCGCCGCGCGCCGCGCACGAGGGAGGACGCTTATGAGCTACGCGATCGTGTACGAGAGCAGCACGGGCAACACCGAACAGCTGGCGAAGGCGGTGGCCGATGCGCTGCCGAGCGAGGAGCGCCTCGCATTCGGGAGGGTGGACGACGTCGACCGCGACGCCGTCGCGCAGGCCGACCGCGTGTACGCGGGGTTCTGGACGAACCGCGGCGACTGCGGCGATGAACTGGCCGAGGTGCTGGCCGGGCTCGCGGACAAGGACGTGTTCCTGTTCGGCACGGCCGGCTTCGGCGCCGACGAGACGTACTTCGCCGGCGTAATGTCGCGCGTGGCGGTGCATCTGCCCGCTTCGGCGCAGGTCGTCGGTTCGTTCATGTGCCAAGGCCGCATGCCTGCGAGCGTTCGCGCGCGCTACGCCCAAACCGCCGCGAGCAAGCCGGAGCAGGCTGCGCGCATGCAGCAGCTCATCGAGAACTTCGACGAGGCGGCGAACCATCCCAACGACGATGACCTCGCTCGCTTGCGCGCGGCGGTCGAGGCGGCGATCTAGCATGGCGAAGCTGACCGACCTTCCCAACATCGGCGCCCATGCCGAGCAGCAGCTGGCCGAGGTGGGCATCGCCACGCCCGAGGATTTGGCGGCCGTCGGCGCCGAGCAGGCGTGGCTGAAGCTGCAGACCATCGACCCAGGCGTATGCCTGCACATGCTGTACGGCCTCGAGGGCGCGGTGCAGGGCATCCCGAAGGCGCGTCTCGACCCGGCGCGCAAGCAGGAGCTCAAGGAGTTCATGAATTCGCACCGGCCCGCATCTCGGTAGGCGCGCGGCCCCGCGTCGAAGCGCTACGCGTCGGCGGGTTCCTCCAGGCGCGCCCTGAGCAGCTGGAGCCCGCCCACCACGACGCCGCCGACTATGAAGAACACGATGCTGAACGTGTCGATGCCCATGGCGGGCTGCGGCTCGCTCAGCGTGAGCGGCCCCTGCGTGATGGAGAACAGCGAGCCCAACATCATGCCGATGATGGCATAGATGGTCTGCGAGCGGAAGCGCTCGAGGCACATTCTGATGAGGCGCACGAACACGAGCACACCGCACGCCACGCCCGCCGCGAACACGAGCAGGACGGGTAGGTAGGCCATGTCGAGCCCCATCACCGCGCGCACCGCGCCCATGATGGGCACGTACAGGCCGAAGATCAGCAGCAGCGTGGAACCCGAGATGCCGGGCAGCACCATCGCCGAGATGGCCACCATCGCCGCCAGGAACACGTACGCGACGAGGCCGACGTCGAGATTCTCCACCGCCACGTCCAACCCTGCGCCGGACACGGGGCTCAGCAAGGTCACGGCCACCACGAACGCGATGCCCGCGCCGGCGAAGACGAGGTTCGGCAGGCGCCCTCGCAGCGCGCCCAGCTCCTCGCGCACGACGATGGGGATGGCGAACACGATGAAGCCCATGAACAGCGAGCTGACCTCGTAGATGTGCGAGTCGAAGAAGCTCGTCAGCACGAGCGCCGACAGTCCGAAGCCGATCGCCCAGCCCACGCCCAGCTTCAGCAGGAAGCGCACGGCCACGAGGCGCGCGGCCTTCGTGCCGTGGAACAGGTCGTCGAGCGAGCCGATGAAGCGGTCGTAGAAGCCCAGCAGGAAAGCGACGGTGCCGCCTGACACGCCGGGTACGCTGTCGGCCAGGGCCATGCAAAACCCGCGGACGGAGTTGACGATGAGTTCGGTAGCGCCTTTCATAGATGGCTCCTTTTCGGTTTCAGATGGGAACAGCATGGCGTATGCGCGATGAAAGTCCCAGGTCGTACACCGATTGATGGAGGATATTCAGACTGCTTAAGAATCGGTAAAACCCGTGTAAAGTACAGGTAAAGCCAATTGCAAAAAGCCCGGGACCGCATAGCGGCCTCGGGCTTTCAGGGCGATCGTGCGAGGGGAGGGTTCTAGAAGTGGACGTTCCCGAACGTGATGATCGAGTAGATCAGGCCGGCGATGCCGAGAGCCAGCACTACGGCAAGGATGATCTTGTCGGACCTTTTCTCGAAGAGCTTCGCCTGTTTGTCATGCTGGCGCACGCCTACGATGTACAGCGGCAAACCGATGGCGTACACGATGCAGGCCACCATGAGGTAGTTCAGGCCGGCAGCGTAGATGAGCCAGATGCCGTACAGCGACCCGGCCGCGCCGGTGAAGATGGCCATGTTGCGGCTGGCGAAGATGCCGGAGGGGTACTCCTTCTTAACGGCGATCTTGAACAGGAACAGGGTGCAGAAGAAATAGCAAGGCAGCGCCATGACGCTCGTGATGCTGATCATCGTGGTCCATGCGTTGCTGCCGATGAAGAACGAGATGATGAGCACCACCTGCACGACGATGGTCGTCCACAGAAGCGAGGTGGAGGGCGATCCGTTCTTGTTCTCCTTCACGAACATCTTGGGGAAGATCCCGCTTTTGGATGCGGCCAGCGGCATCTCGCCCAGCATGAGCATCCATACGAGCCAGGAGCTCAAAACCGAGATGATCACGCCGGCGTTCACCATGATCTCGCCCCATTGGCCGAAGGATTTCAACATGATGGCGGCCATCGACGGATCGGCCATGTTGCCGACGTCGGCCTGCGAGTACACGCCGAGGGGCAGCAGCGACACGATGATGTAGAGGGCCAGGGTGACGAGGAAGCCGATGGTGGTTGCCTTGCGCACGGCGGCCTGCGACTTCGCCTTCCCCGACACGACCACGGCGCCCTCGATGCCGAGGAACAGCCACAGCGTGACGAGCATGGTGGAGGATACCTGCGGCATGACGTTGTCGAAGTTCAGCGTCAGCGCGATGCCGTCCTTCATGCCCCAGAAGCCTTCCATGAACACCGAGAACTTGAAGACGGTGGCCACGGCCAGGATGAAAATGATGACGGGCACGAGCTTGCCGATGGTGCCGATGATGTTCAGGAAGCTCGTGGACTTCGCGCCGCGCAGGGCGAGCAGGTACATGATCCACGTGATGATGGACCCGCCGATGATGGAGGGTATGTTGTTGCCGCCCGAGAAATCGGGCACGAAGTAGTTCAGCGTGGCCATGACGAGCACTGAATAGGCAACAAGCGCGAAGCAGTTGCAAATCCAGTAGCCGTACGCCACGAAGAAGCCGATCAGCTTGCCGAAGCCTTTCTCGGCGTACGTGTACAGGCCGTTCGTGAGCTCGGGACGCGCTGCCGACAGGATGCGGAACGTGTTCGCGATGAACCAGATGCCGATGCCGGTGACGACCCAGGCGATGATGATGGCTCCTGCGGAGGCGTCTGCGGCCATGTTCTGGGGGAGGTTGTAGATGCCTCCGCCGATCATGGCGCTGATGACGATGCCAACCAGGCCGATCAGGCCAACCTTTTTCGAGCTGGTCTGGGCTGTTGATCCGCTGGAACCGGAAGCGGTTTTGTCTGCCATGTTTCCAGTCCTTGTCTAACGAAATCGAGCCGCCCGGGACCACCTGGACGGCTCGACGAGGGGATGCCGTTGGTTACTTGAGATCCGTGAGGGGCTCGAAGTCCATGTCCTTCAGCCAGTCGGAGAGGTGCATGGCGTTGAGCGAATCGAAGCCGGTGGCGGGCACGGCGTTGCGGGCCAGCGTGACGTAGGGGCCCACGGTGATGGCGTTGCCGATCTCGCCGGGCTTCATCATGCGGTGCGCGAAGCCCACGTAGGTGCGGTCGTACAGCACGTTCTGGTCGCGGCCGCACTCGACGACGGACCAGACGATGGCCTTGCGATGCTCCTCGAGGAACTTGACCATGTCCTCTTCGTTGTCGTTCTCGGTCCACACGCCGGCGTCCTCGATGAACAGGTCGGCCGAGAAGTCGCGATCGGCGGACAGGGAGATGGCGATGAAGGACCACACGCCGTAGCCCTCGCCTTCCTTGAGCGGGCGGTCGGTCTTCGGACGGTAGGCGACGACGCCCTTGTTCGCGCAGATGGTGTGCGCGCCCGGGATGGGATGGTAGCGGCGGTTCTGCTCGGTGCCGAACAGCTCGACGCCGGCGCTCAGCAGCGGAGCAGCGTCGTACACTTCGAGCTCGCGGCCGTTCCACTGCTTCTCGGTGAACAGCGGCTTGCTCGCGCCGTTGTCGACCGAGTCGTGGCGGGCGAGGTCGTAGCCCCACACCTGGCCGGCCATGCCGCAGAACGACGAGGCGGTCAGCATGTTGATCTGGCCGACGTAGGCATCGGCGGCCTCGGCCTTGTCGTAGGTGACGATGCGGTCGACCAGCTCGTCGTTGGTCTTCTCAACCGTGCCGGCCGAAACCTTCAATACGGACACGTAGCCGTTGCCGTAGGCGCCGGGCATGCCGTAACCGTCGCAATAGTCGTCGTACGGGCTGATGGCCGTCTTGTCGATGTGCGGCGCACGCATGGTTGCATGATGATCGGCCTCGCGGGCGATGGTGCGGTTGCGTCGCTCCTCAACGTTCTTCATGGATGGGTCTCCTTTCGAATGTGAACGATTCAGCGCCGATTGTAGGGCCCTTCGCGCGTGCTGAATTTCGCATAAGGGTTTCGATGGCGAGCCGTGCCTTCCCCGATGACTGCACGTCATGCGCGTGAAACAGGGACGTGATCTTGACAAGCCGCTCGAACGGTGTATATTACAACCGTAATATAACAAGTGTTATGCAAGGGAGAAACGTATGCCGGAACAGAGGGTGAGCAAGGGGCAGGTGCTCGATGCGGCGCTTGCCATCGTGCGCGAGCAGGGCGAAGCGGCGCTGAGCGCGCGATCGGTGGCACAGCGGGCGGGGTGCTCGGTCCAGCCGATCTACAGCCTGTTCGGCGACATGCAAGAATTAGTGCGGCAGCTGTACGACCACGCTCGCGCGTGGGTGGCCGCCTACAACCGCGAGCACGAGCTGGACGGGAACAACCCGTTCGAGGCCAACGGCTTGTCGCATCTGAGACTCGCGCGCACCGAGCGCGCGCTGTTCCATTTCCTGTACCTGTCGCCCCACATGGAGGCGACGGGCTTCAACGAGGTGTACGAGAGCGTCGCCATCGACGGCGTGCAGCAATGCATCGAAGAGCTGGGGCATCTGTCGCCGGAGGCGGCGCGCACGCTGTACCTCGACATGATCGTCTACGTGCACGGCATGGCCGCGATGCTGGCCACGGGCGCGCGGTTCTCCGACGAGGAGCTGCACGCACGCATGGATCGCGCGTTCCAGGGCTTCGTCGCGATGGTGCGCTCATGAGCGCCCGGGGAGGCGGCGAGCAGGCTGCCCGCGAGCCGATTGCTTGCGCAGCTGACTCACGTGAAACATCTGGTACTACAGAACGAATGTTTCACGTGAAACACTCGAACGAGAAGACGGCGGCGCCGGGACGCGCAGCGGCAAGCGCAGCGCGTGATCGGCGGGCCCGCGGGCAAAAGCGCCAGCGGACGAGGCGCTTGCTGCTGCTCACGACGTTCCTGCTGTTTCCCATCATCATCTTCTATTTCTCGCCGGTGCTCATCATCGAAGGGGCGCTGGAGGGTGCGGTGGTCGCCAGCATGCTCGTGTTCGGCTTGCAGTTCCTGACGGCGATCGTGCTGCGCCGCGCGTGGTGCGGATGGCTGTGCGCGGCGGGCGGATTGCAGGAGCTCGCGGCCACGGCGGTGGGCAAGCCGTCGAGGCCTGCATGGCTCAAGCGCGTGAAGTACGTTATCTGGGTGCCGTGGGTGCTCTCCATCATCGCGTGCGCCTGGGTGGCGGGCGGCTTCTCGGTGGTGGATCCGCTGTACGGCATCCCGTTCGGCGTGTCGATGAACAACCCGCTCGGCCTGCCCATCTACTTCGGCATCGTGGCGCTGTTCTTCGTTCCCAACCTGGTGCTGGGACGGCGCGCCATGTGCCACTGCATCTGCTGGATGGCGCCGTTCATGGTGTTGGGCGAGAAGCTGGGGAGCGCGCTGCGCGTCCCGCAGCTGCACGTGAGCGCCGAGGCCGACCGCTGCGTCGGCTGCGGGAAGTGCGACCGCGCCTGCCCGATGAGCCTGCCGGTGGAGCAGCTGGCGCAGGGCGGCGCGATCGTCGACGCCGAGTGCATCCAGTGCGCGGCGTGCGCCGACGCGTGCCCCAAGGACGTGCTGAAGCTGCGGGTGGGGAGGCTGCGATAAGCGGGTGCCTTCCTGCGAGCTCCGATTAGGCGATCGCGCCGTCCTGCGCGAGGTATTCCTCGAGGCAGATGCCGCGCTTCGTGATGATCTCGGCGGCTTCGAGGCCCACGTAGCGGTAGTGCCACGGCTCGTAGACGACGCCGGTGATCTCCGTCTTGTCGGCGGCGTAGCGGAAGATGAAGCCGTATTCCCAGCTGTGCTCGATCAACCATCGTTGGGTGGGCGTGTCGGCCTGGGCGTCGGTGAGGTTCTGGTCGTCGAAGTCCACGATGTCGAGCGCCAGCCCCACTTGGTGCTCGCTCGTGTCGGGCGCGGCCACGATCGTGGCCGCCTTGGCTTGGGCGTCTCCCGGCGACAATCCTTTGGCCATCATCGACTGCACCTGACGCTCGAACAGCGATTCCTGCATCTCGCGCGTGCGGAACGCCGAGCAGATGAACGGGTTGCAGCCCGCAGCGCTGCATGCGTTCAGCAGGCGTTCCACGTCAGGAAGGCAGCGCTCGTCCACCTCGAAACCGTTTTGGGTGGTGCTTCGCTCGAAGGCGTAGCCGGGATCGATGGGATGCGAGGGGTTCACGAGGACCAGCTTCCAGTCGTTCCGGTCGATCGGCGTGGGAGCAGGCTCCGTCCCGTTCGGCGCCGCATCGCGCGCACTCGTCTCGTCGGATGATGCTGCGGCGCTCTTCGGGGGGCCGGAAAGCGATCCGAGCAGTGAGACCCACGCCGTAAAGCCGATCAGCACCGCCCCTCCGACGAACGCGCGTCTCGAGAGGGAAGGGGTGCGGGAGACGTTGGAGTTCGCTGCGGCGCGCGGGCGGGGGCGGGGCGATGTGTCGCGCATGAGTCCTCCTCAGGATCGGTTGACGCGATCCTAGCAAGAGGGCTGCAACGATCGGCAGCGATCCGGCATCCGAACGGCATCATCCGCTCGGATGCTGCTGGTCTGATCTCATGCGAGCTTGACGGGCTCGAGCGAATAGGCGACATGGAAGCCGTCGATGCTCTGTCGCTCGGCGCGCAACCCAAACTCGGTGTCGGGAATGTACGCGAGCAGGGATCGATCAGCCGAGGACTCGGCGATGGCGAAGGTGCCGCCGCCGTCGTGCTCGGCAGGCGAGCTCGAAACGGTTGCGCCTGACGCGATCTCGCCGGAACCGTCAGATTCGACGACGTCGAAGTCGAGATGCGATGCCCAGGCGTCCATCCATGAACCGAGGAGTTCGCGAACGGCGTTTTCGTCAGGCGCTTCGTCCTCTTTTATGAAGCACGTGAGCTGGACGATCTTGCCGGTAGCATCGTCGACGAAGGCCGAGATGGACGTATCGGCATCGTCGTCGAGCGCGAACGCGCAGCTCCATAGCAAGGCTGCTTGGGAGTCGTCGGCGCCGATTGCCAGCATGGGTACGATCTCGACGTCACGTGTCGCGATGTCGATCGTTTGCAGCGAGGGTGCTGGTGGCAGCACCTCGCCGACGACGGCGCGTGCGTCGTAGGGGAACGTGCGCCTATCGTTTTCCAGGTTGTAGAAGACGGCGTTCGAGGCGAAGGCTTGGAGCGCCGGAAGAGCGCCGTCAACCGGCTCGAAGTCCAGTTGCACGGGGCGCGCATCGTAGCGGGATACCGACGCGTTCCTCGCATCGTCTTGCAGGCGGCATACTATGTCGGGAAGGCGGAAGCCGACCACGACGATGAGCGGCGCGGCAAGTGCGAGCGCGATGGTCGCAGGTGATTTCATGGGCGTCCTCCTCTCAGGTAGACGGTGACGCGGGTGCCTCGCCCCTCCTCGCTTTCGATGCGCAAGGAGCCGTGATGAACGTCGGCGATTTTCGAGCAGAAGGAAAGTCCGAGGCCGGCCCCTCCTTCTGCACGCGAGCGCACGGTATCCACGCGGTAGAACGCTTCGGCGACGTGCGCCAACGATTCGCGGGGGATGCCCCTGCCGTCGTCCTCGACGACGATGCGGCATCCGTCGGGCAGCATCGTGCAGGAGACGAGCACGGTTCCCTCGCCTTCGAGGGCTTTGCGCGCGTTCTCGATGAGGTTGAGCAGCAGCGAATGCACGAGATCCGCTTCCAGCAGGCACGTTCCCTCTTCGCAGCGAGCGATGAGCTGCGCGCGCTGGCGATCGAACCGCTGCTTCTCGTGGGTGCATGCGTTTTCGACGAGGGCAGCCGGCTGCTGCGGAGCGAGGACGGGCTCGGAGTTGCCGAGCACGAACAGGTCGAGCAGACGCAACGACAGGTTCTCGAGTCGCTTCCCCTCGGAGAACACGTACGCGGCCGCCTCCCGGCGCTCGTGCGGATCGAGCGTGTTGCGTCGAAGGAGATCGGCGTACCCGATGATCGAGGTCATAGGTGTTTTCAGCTCATGGGCGAAGCTTCCCATGAAACGTTCCTGACGCTCGAGTGCTTGCTGCATGCCCGCGACGCTTCGCTCGACCTGCATGGCCATGACGTCGAAGTCGGCCGACAGCGCTCCGATCTCGTCGCTTGCGCTCACGTTCGAGCGATATGCGAGGTTTCCCGACGCCAGCTCGCACGCTGCACGCGACAACTTCGAAAGGGGCCTGGTCAACAGCCAGGCAATGCCGTAGGCGCACAAGGCACAGCATGCCATGAGCACGAGGAAGACGATGCGGAACACCGCCAACTGATGATCGCGCGCCTCGTATAGGGGCGTGATGTCGTGCAATGCGTCTAGGTAGCATCGCTCGCCGTCGATTGCGACTGCGCCGGTAAGCTGGAGATAACGCCTGCCGTCGGCGCCTGACAGGGCGAACGCCGCGCCGTGCTCCTGGTCGATTCCCGAACGGTCGTCGACGAAGATCGCGTCCGTATCCCCGCTCTCGTGGATCAGCCGCTCGTCGGACGAAAGCCGCAGTGCCGACCACAATGAGGCGCTGTCGGCGTGAAGCTTGTCAAGCAAAGAGGACACATCGCTGCTCGAAGTCCACGCATCGAGCGCGCCGACGGCTCCCATCGCATCGAGGATGAGCTGATGGGATTCGCGCGCCGAAGCTTCCTGTCGTTCGAGCGAGCTGTCGAACGACAGCGCGATGAGCAGGCTGCCTCCGACGCCGAACGACAGCGCCATGAGACACAGCATGCTCAACGTTATCTTCAGCCGGAACTTCATGCGGCGCTCAAGCGCTGCCGGTCAGGCGGTAGCCCACCTTGTTCACGGTTTGGATGAGATCGTGCAGCCCTGTCTTCTTGCGGAGCCGTTGCACGTGCAAGTCGACGGTTTTGCTCCCAACCCCCAGGTCGCCGCCCCATACGCGCTCGTATATGGTCTCTCGGTGCAGCGCGACGTCGGGGTTGCGCGCGAGTAGGACGAGCAGCTCGTACTCTTTGCGTGTGAGGGCTATGTCCTCGTCGCCGCGGCGGACGCGCATGGCGCGCGTGTCGATGACGAGGTCGCCCGCTTCGAGGACGCCGTGCGCCTTGCCGTATCGTCTGAGCACGACGTCGACGCGTGCCAGCAATTCGTCGATCTCGAATGGTTTCACGATGTAGTCCTCTGCTCCCTCGCGCAGTCCCCGCACGCGTTTCTCGAGCGAGCTTACCGCCGTCAGGAAGATGACGGGGATCTCGAGCGAGGTGAAGTACCCCAGCAGTTCGAAACCGTTGATCTCGGGGATCATCACGTCGAGCAGCGCGAGGTCGAACGTCCCTTCGGCGGCGAGATCCGCCGCGACGGCTCCATCGTAGGCGCAGGTGCACTCGTATCCGGCCTGCGTCAAACTGAGCCTGATGAGGTTTGCGATGGGAAGCTCGTCTTCCACGATGAGAATGGTTGGCATGGGGTCCTCCATAGGATGATGCTCCGCACCCATTATTCATCATCGCGGCATCGAAACGGCAAACAATTTCACCGGATAAGGTTTTTTCAGGGCCTCTCCTTGACCCTCACGTTACGTGAGGGTGTATGCTGGCGCTGCGATCGCAAAAGGAAGGAGGTTGCTCATGGAGCGCGAGCGGGAAGGCGACGGCTACACGGTGCACGAGCTGGCGGCGTTGTCGGGGTGCACAGTTCGCACGCTGCATCACTACGACGAGCTGGGGCTGGTGCGGGCGCAGCGCGCGGCGAACGGATACCGTCGCTACGGGCCCGCCGAGGTGAACCGGCTGCAGCAGGTGCTGCTGTATCGCGAATGCGCTATGCCGCTGGCCGACATCGGGCGGCTGCTGGACGACCCGGCGTTCGACGCGCGCGATGCGCTGGCCGGTCATCTGTGCGAACTGCATGCGCGCAAGGAGCGCCTCGACGGATTGATTGCGAGCGTGGAGAAAACGCTCGCCTGTATGGAAGGTTCCACCAGTATGGAAGATCAGGAAAAATTCGAGGCTTTCAAGCAGGGCCTCGTCGACGAGAACGAGCGGCGCTACGGCGAAGAGGTGCGCGAGCGCTGGGGCGACGATGCCGCCGACGCGAGCAACGCGAAGCTCATGGGCATGAGCGTGGAGCAGTACCACCGAACCCAGGAGCTGGAGCAGGGCGTCAAGGACGCGCTGCGGGCGGCGATGGAAGCGGGCGACCCGGCGGGCGAGGACGCGCATCGCGCGGCCGACCTGCATCGCCAGTGGCTGTGCGCCTTCTGGAAGGACGGCACGTACTCCAAGGCCGCGCATCAGGGACTCGCCGAGATGTACGTGGCCGACGACCGCTTCAAAGCCTACTACGAGGCCGTCGCCCCCGGCGCCGCCGAATTCCTCCGCGACGCCATCCGAGCCTATTGCGCGTAAAGCTGGTCGCCTTCGTCCCGCTGCAAGCGGCGGCGAGACGCATCTTCGCTCCGAAAACACGCCACAGCGGCTGTGGCGTGTTTTCGGAGCGAAGATGTTTTGACGATCTCCCCATAGACGGAGACCCCCGCACTGTTCGCCGCAACCGCAGAGCGAAGATGTTCTGGCGAGCGAGGCGGGCTACTCGTCTTCCGTCAAATCCAAACGGTTGATGCGGTCGATCAGATCGGAGCCGCGCTCGTAGAACAGCAGGTCCTCGTTGTGGGCGAAGTAGCGCTTGCATCCGTGGTCGTTGATGAAGGACATGCCGTAGCGGTTGACGGACAGGTCGGTGACGAGCAGCAGCATCTCCTGGCCGCTGCCGAACGCGTCCTCGACGAACCGGAAAGCGCTGTCGAGCGCGCTCGAGGTGTCTGCGATGCGCGCGTCGAGCGCATCGACCTGCTCGGCGAACAGCTCCTTGACGCGCGAGAACGGCACGCCGCCGCCCGCCGCGTCGCAGCGCAGCGCGCGATCGACCAGCGCGAGCGTGCGCTCGTACGCCACGTACTTCTCGTCCGACAGCAGCCCCGCCTTGCGCTCGGTGGTCAGCCGCGCTTGCAGCGAGGCGGCTTCCTCGCGCAGCAGGGGCAGCGCGTTCGCGTCGTCGCCTTTGAGCGCATCGCGCAGCGCGGCAAGCCTGCCGTGCATGAACTCCACGGCGCGTTCCTCCAGCACGGCGTCGCGCAGGCGGCCGCCGAGGGCGTCGGTGATGAGGCCCATGAGCGAGACGCGCTCGTCGAAGGCGGCCTCGCGGGCGCGGTCGAGCACGGAAGCGTCGGCCTCGCCGGCCAGGATGCGGTCGATCTGGTAGTCTGCGCGGTACTTCGTGAACAGGTCGTAGTACACGCTGAACCGCTTCGCGATCTCTGCGTTCTGCACGTATTGGCCGATCAGCAGCTCGTCCACGGGAATGTCGCGCTCCTCGTAGAGTTTCATCATGGCCGAGAGGTCGTCCCAGCCGCGCGCCGTGACGAACGACTTACCGTCCACGGTGGTCTCCACGCGGTAGAAGTGATCGCGCTCGATGTCGAGGTAGGTGAGCACGGCGGGGTGCACGCCCGTCTCCACGGCGAAGTCGCGCCAGGCGGCGAAGTCGGGCTCCACGTCGATGCGCTTGAGGCGGTCCCACGTGGCGATGTCGAAATCGTGTGCCGTGCGGTTGTACTCGGGCGGGTTGCCGGCCGTCACCACGATCCAGCCGTCTGGCACGCGGTGGCGTCCGAAGATCTTGTATTGCAGGAACTGCAGCATCGCGGGCGTCAGCGTTTCCGACACGCAGTTGATCTCGTCGAGGAACAGGATGCCCTCGCGCTTGCCGGTGGCTTCCATGGCGTCGTACACGGCGGCGATGATCTCGCTCATCGTGTACTCGGACACGTCGTACTCCACGCCGTCGTAGGTCTTCTTCGCGATGAAGGGCAGGCCGAGCGCGCTTTGGCGCGTGTGGTGCGTCATCGAGTACGATACGAACCCCACGTCGAGATCCTGCGCGATCTGCTCCATGATGGCCGTCTTGCCGATGCCGGGCGCGCCCAGCAGGAACACAGGCCGCTGCCGCTCGGTGGGCAGGCGGTAGTTGCCGAACTCGTCCTTCGAGAAGTAGGCGACCATCGCGTTTTTGATCTGCTGCTTTGCCTGACGGATGTCCATGCGGTGCTTCCTTTCCAAAATGTCCCAAATGGGGACTGTCTCCATTTGGGACATGTTCCTCAGTCGTTCAGGATGACGGTTTCGTCGAGCTCCACTTTCATAGCCCACGCGGGAACGTGCGGGCTGGCGGCGGCGGATGCGTCGTCGACGAAGACGAACGCGGTATCGTAGTCGGGCTTGCGGGCCGGGTAGGTGCCCTGGCCGTCGGTGAAGTAGATGAGGCCGCCCAGGTTCGTGAGGTCGCCGCGTTCCACGGCGTCGTCGACGTAGGCGAACACGGGGCGGAAGTCGGTGCCTCCCAGCCCCTTGATCTCGAGATCGTCCAGGTAGTCGTCCAGATCGCGCAGGTTCGCGATGCGGGCGACGTCCGTGATGGCGGCGTCGCACTGCACGATGAGCACGTTCATGTCGGCGAAGAAGCTCGTTTCCTGCTCGAGGATGGCGTACGTCTTCTCGATGAAGCGGCGCATGAGCCCGTCCTTCGTCGAAGCCGAGGTGTCGATGGCGATGACGAAGTCGCGGATGCGCTTCTCCTCCACGTACTCGAGCGGCTCGATGAGCGGCAGGTTTCCGTAGCGCTCCAAGCCGTAGCAGTAGTAGACGTAGTCGAACTCGTCGTCGTTCACGCGGATCTGCTCGCCCATGCGGGCGAACTTGCGCAGGAATTCGCGGTAGTCCTGCTTCTCGCGCGTGACGGCGCGCAGGTTCATGGCGAGGTTCGCGCCTTTGACGCCCCAGAGCTTGGCGTAGGCGTCCAGCTGCACGCCCATCTCGAGCGCGGCGTTCTTCCATTGTTCGCGCGAGCGGTCGAGGTTCACGGTGTCAGCGAACCGCTCGCCCACGGAGGGCTTGGCGTTCTCGGGCGCTTCCTTCTGCGTTATGTCGTCCGGGTCCATGCCGCGTTGCGAGGCGTGGCTGCGCTTGGCGCTGGCGGCGTCCGGCGGCAGCTCGGCGTCGGTGCCGCTCTCGGCGGGTCCGGACGCGGGCGCCGTGGACGAGCCGTCCTCCTGCTCCTCGGCGCGCCGGCTCTCCTCGGTGACGTCGCCCTCGCCCTCGGCGGCCATCAGGCGGTACCAGGGATCGTGGTCGTCCACGTAGAAGGGAGCGCGCAGCTCGGCCAGCTCGGAGGCGTCCAGGCCCTCGTCCTGCAAGTAGCGGTACACCGTCTCGGCGGTGGCCAACGGCAATGCCGCGTCGATGCGGGCGAGCGCGGCCTGCTGCCGCGCGGCGCGCGCGGTGCGGGTGGCGGGCAGGTCGAGCTCGGCGATGGTGCGCTCCGCGACGATGTCGCAGGCCGCGTCCCAGCGCGCCGCGTCAACATGCGGCCCGGGATAGAGGTGGAGGAACACGTTGTGCAGCACGATGTGAAGGTAGGCGCGGGTGAGCTCAGCCGGCTCGGCAGCGTAAAGGCGTGCGAGCGCGGCGGGATCGTAGCGGAGTCGCGCGCCGTCGGTGGCGAGCGTGGAGCCCGCGACGGGGAAGGGATGCAGGCGCGCGAACGCGGCGTTCATGAAGCGCAGGTTCACGAGCAGTGCGTTTTTCGCGAGGTCGAGGGCTTGGCGGGCAAGCGGCTCGGCAGCATCGGACGCCATGGGGCCTCCTTCGACGGGCGTTTCGTGCGGCGGCGGGCGGCATGCTCGTTGCATGTGCGCGCGGCGCGCGTCGGCTTGACGCTTGCCATCGCCACCACGGGCAGTGTAGCATGGGGGAAGCGGGTGGTAAACACGCAGCGCGGCGATAAGTTTTGGGAGGTAGCACGAAACTATGCCTACGGATGATCTGGTGTTCTACGATATAGAAACCCCTATCGACGAACTAATTGTGCAAGTGCACGAAAACGGGCCCACGTTGGCGCCCTCCGAGGTGGACGTGGTGGACGCGGCGCGCGCGGTCGATGGCGAGGTGTGGTCGCCCCAGCTTCCGGCGTATCAGGCGTGGGCTGCTCAAGGCACCGAGGAAGGCACCGACGGCGATCTGCTGGTGGTGGGATCGCTGGGCATGGGGCTTTCGGACGAGGAACGCGAGGCGCTGCTTGCCCAGGCCACCGAGCGGGAGCGGCGAAGGGACGCGGCGCGGGCGGAGGGCGCGCAGCCGGAGGCGATCGACCTGCGCGGGGCGCTGCGCGTGCGTCGCGACGAGGACGGCTACGCCATCGTGGCGGTGGACCTGCGGCGCTTCGCTGCGGCCTGCGGGCAGAGCGAAGGCCTCGTGGTGAACCTTCCCGCGCACCTCGGCGGCGTTCCGGTGGTGCGCATCGCGGCCGAGGCGTTCGCCCGTCGTTTTGTGCAGGGCGTAGGGGTGCGGCTGCTCGCGATTCCCGATACGGTAGAACGCGTCGGCGCGAACGCGTTTCTGGCGCTGTCGGTGCAGCATATCCACGTGGGGGCGGGCGTGCGCGTCCTGGGCGAGCAGCCGTGCGACCTCGCCGGCGTCTCGCCGCGCCTCAAACGCCGCGAGTATTCCGTCGACGCGCGCAACGGGCGGTTCTGCGCGCGGGACGGCAACCTGTTCGCCGACGGCGGGTCGACGCTGTTGTTTTTAGCCTCGCCGTACGACGAGCGCATCGAGCTTCCCGCAGGCGTCGAACGCATCGGCGCGTCCGCGTTCGCCGCCGGGTGCGAACCTCCTTCGGTGGTGTCGTGCCCGCCGACGCTTGCGCGCGTGGATGCGAAGGGCTGGGACGATGCCGTGTGGCTGTGCCCGCCCGAAGCGCTGGCGCATCGCCCGCTCGCCGCTCGCGGCGTGCGGCTGGCGGGTCCGCGAGCGGTGGAGCTTGACGGATGCTGGTACGACTTCGACGACGCTGGCGCGGTGCTGGTGGCCGGGCCACCCGCGCCCACCTCGGTGTCCAAGCGGTTCGCGGCGGCCGCCGCCGTGCGCGCGGCGACGCTGCGCGGGCAGAGCGCGGTGGAACAGGCGCCGTCGCCGGGGCAGGTGGCGCACGTGGCCGCGCATTCCGCCGCGCCGGAGGACGCGCTCGTGCTGCCGCGCTCGGTGGAAGGCCGCCCGCTCGTCCGCGTGGGCGTGCGCGCGCTGCCCTACGCTCCCGCATCGCTCGTGGTGGCCGATACCGTGCGCGTCGTCGAGCGCGACAACGCATGCCGCAACGCGAAGCGGCTCGTGCTTCCCGAGGGGCTCGAGGCTATCGGGCCCCACTGCTTCTGCTCGCGCATCCTCGAAGGGCCCGTGTCTATTCCGGCCAGCGTGCGCTCCATCGGGGAAGGCAGCTTCGAGTACGCGGTGTGCCGTCTCGAGCGCACGGGAACGATCGTGCACGTATCGGCCGATCAGCTGCTCACGTGCTTTCTGACGGACGCGGAGGACGGCGTGCCGTTCGACTACGGGCGCTACGACGAGCTGCTGCGCTCGGGGAAGAACCTGCCGGACAAGCTGGGTGCGGTGCTGCATCGGCTGACCGTGCCGTACCGCTTGGAGGACGCGACGCGCACGGCACTCGTGGCGTATCTACGCGATCACGAGCGTGAGGCTCAGGAGCGGGTGGCCCAGGAGGGAGACCGGGCGATGGTGGAGGCGCTCGTGCGGGACGGCTTCATCGACGAGCGCACGTTCGACCGGCAGATCGAGCTGCTGCGCGCCTGCAACCGAACCGACTGCGTGCTCTACCTCATGGAGCAGCACCGCGCCCAGTCCAAGCCGACGAGCGTGAAGGATCGCTTCGCCCTGTAGGCTGACGGCGACCTGGCGTTGGCGTCGGCGTTAGGGCTGCGCAAGAACGGCGTGAGAACGGCGTGAGAACGGCGCTGGGTTTGCGCGACCGGGGGATTCTCCTTCAGCGAGGCACTTCGGCGCTGGTATACTTGATGGTTCCAGAACGATCGAAGGTGTGAAGAGGTGCGCGATGATCGATGAGA
The DNA here is from genome assembly GCF_900184265.1 of Eggerthella timonensis. Lineage (NCBI taxonomy): Bacteria > Bacillati > Actinomycetota > Coriobacteriia > Eggerthellales > Eggerthellaceae > Eggerthella > Eggerthella timonensis. The sequence continues at coordinate 3,595,632 of NZ_FXXA01000002.1, read as the reverse complement.
TCCAAGTTGAGAACCTCGCGTTGATCCGCGAGGCGACGCTCGTGCCGGCGCGCGGGCTGACCGTGCTCACGGGCGAGACGGGCGCGGGCAAGACGGCGCTGCTCTCGGCGTTGAAGCTGCTCATGGGCGCGCGCGCCGACAAGGACGCCGTCCGCGACGGCGAAGAGTCCCTTGCCGTGTCGGGGCGGTTCTACGGCGTCTCGCTCGACCCGCTCGAGGCCGAAGACGCCGATGCCGATGCCGACCTACGCGAACTCGTGGCCACCCGTCGCGTGACGGCGGACGGCCGCTCGCGCGTGTCCATCGACGGCCGCATGGCCAGCGTCGGCGAGCTTGTCCGCGCCGTGGCGCCCACTATCGACCTGTGCGGCCAGCACGAGCACCAGCAGCTCATGAAGACCTCCCAGCATGTGCGCATGCTCGACGCTTGGGCGGGCGAAGCGGTGGCGCAGGCGCACGCCGCGTACGAGGAAGCGTTCGCGACGGCGAACGCGGCTGCGGCCGAGCTGGCGCGCGTGCGCGAGGCGGGCGAGGCCTCGTCGGCCAAGCTCGACGAGGCGCGCTTCGTGCTGCAGCGCATCGACGCGGTGGATCCGCGCGAAGGCGAATACGACGAGCTGCTCGAGGAGCTCGCGCGCGTCGAGCACGCCGAGACGCTGGCCGTGTCCGCGAATGCGGCGTATGAGGCGCTTGCGGGCGAAGAAGGGGCCATCGACGCGCTGGGCAGCGCCATCTCGGCGCTCGACGGTGCGGCTCGCTTCGATGCGAAGCTCGGCGAGTTCGCCGAAGCGCTGCGCGAGGCGGGCTACGTTTTGGAGGACATGGCGCGCGAGACGCGCGACTACCGCGAGGGCGTGGAGTTCGATCCGGAGGTATTGGCGCAGCAGCAAGAGCGCATGGCCTCTCTGCAGGGGCTCCTGCGTACGTACGGCCCGCGCATGGAAGACGTGGTCGCGCGTCGCGCCGAGGCGGCCGACCTCGTGTCGCTCGTGGACGACGCCGCCGAGCGCGAACGCGCGGCGCAGCAGGAGCTCGATCGGGCCGAAGAGGCGCTCGCGCAGGCGGCGGCCGCGCTGTCCGAGGCGCGCGCCGAGGCCGCGCCGCGGTTCGCCGAGGCCGTGTGCGCGCAGATGGGCCGCTTGGAAATGGGCGGCGCGCAGCTCGTGTGCGACCTCGTGCCGCTCGAGCGCGACCGGTGGACGAAGGTGGGGCCGCAAGCGGTGGAGTTCCTGTTTCGCCCGGGTGCCGGAATGCAGGCGCGCCCGCTCGCGCGCATCGCGTCGGGCGGCGAGGTCAGCCGCGTCATGCTGGCGGTGAAGGTGGTGCTCGGCGAGGCGGACGAGGTGGACACGCTCGTGTTCGACGAAGTGGACGCGGGCGTGGGCGGCTCGACCGCCGTGGCCTTGGCCGACGTGCTCGCCGACCTTGCGCGCACGCACCAGGTGATCGTCGTCACGCACCTCGCGCAGGTGGCCGTCCGCGGCCAGGCTCACTACGTGGTGCAGAAGGCGGCGGGGGACGAGGGCGCCATGCCCGAGACCGATCTGCGCCAGCTGGACAGCGCCGAGCGACCCGCCGAGATCGCGCGCATGCTGTCGGGCGACGCCACGGAGACGTCGCTCGCCCACGCGCGCGAGCTGCTCGAGCGGGCCGCCGACTAACGCGTGCCCGTCGCCTCGCCCTCTACCTGCGACGCTCGATGAGCCGCGGAAGCGTGCCCGACAGCGCGAGGCCCGCGACCGCCGCGCCGATACAGAGGGCGAACACGGGCAGCGCGGCGCTCGCGAACGACGCGCCGGCAACCGCGCCGCATGCCGCCGATCCCACGGTGCCGCCCAGTCCGCGGAAGAACAGCGCGAGGGAGGTGACCTTGCCCATGTCGCGCGGCTCCACGGCGGTTTGAGCGGCGATGTTGGTTATGGGCATGTTCACGCCGATGCCGAATCCCAGCACCGCCGACGAGCACGCAAGCTGCACCATGCTGGTTGCAGGGCCCACGAGGCACAGCAGCAGCGCTCCGATGCCCAGCACGAGGAACCCGATACGGCTGATAGCGCGCATTCTCCCGTTCCTGCCGAACACCCGCCCTGCCAACGTGCTGCCCACCACGAGCGCCAGCGTCATGGGGATGGTGGCCAGCGCCGAGGCGGTCGACGAGAGCCCCAACCCTTCTTGCACGAACCGCGGCACGAACATCACGCCGACCAGTAGGGCGAACTGCGAGCAGAACCCCATCGCCACCGCCCCGTTCACTTGCGCGCGGCGGAAGAGCCGAACCGGCACGATGGCGTGATCGCGGCGTCGTTCGACCAGCACGAGCACGGCGATCATGACGACGGCCGTCGCGAGGAGCCCGAAGAACGGCACGGAGAACCAGGCGAACGCGCTGCCGGTCAGGCTGAACGCAAGCGTGAGCGGCACGATGGCGGCGGCTGCGCACACGGCGCCGGGCAGGTCGAACGACCGCTCCGCATGGGCTTGCTTCCCGGGAAGGAACCGCACCACCAGCACGAGCGCCACGATGCTCAATGGCAGGTTGACGAGGAATATCCAGTGCCAGCCAACCGTGTCGGCGATCAGCCCGCCGGCCAGCGGCCCCGCGATGGAGGCCAAGCCGTACATGGACGAGAGGATGCCCATGTACTTCCCGCGCACGCGCGGCTCGAACAGCTCGGCCATGGCGATGAACACGCCGGCCTCCACGAGCCCGCCTCCCACGCCCTGCACGGCGCGCCATGCCGTGAGCGCGTCGAGGCTGTTCGACAGCGCGCAACCGGCCGATGCGACGGCGAACACGCTGATGCCGCAGGCGAACACCCGCTTGTGGCCGAAGCGCGTCGCGCATGCGCCGCACAAGAGCGTCGCCAGCGTGCAGGTGAGCAGGTACGAGGTGAACGGCCAGGTGTAGTGGTCGAAGCTGCCCAGGCCCGCGGCGATCTTCGGCATGGCGGTGCTCACGATGGTAGCGTCGAGCGCGGCCATGAACAGGCTCAATGCCAGTCCTCCCAGCACGGCGGCGGTGGGGAAGGGCTTGCTCTCCATCTGCGTCCGCCCGCTGCGCCGGGCCGCGCCGCTCGCCGCGCCCTCGAGCGCCCTGTTGCGCGCGGCTGCGGCCGAGGTGCGCGTTCCCGCGTCGAGCGCCTGTTCCCTCAAGTCTTCCACGTCCATGATTTCTCCTATCTACAATACTACTATCAATGATAGTTAGTGCTTAAAAAAGAAACCGGTTACCCGGTTCGTCGGTTCCTGCGCACGCCGCCGCGTCCCTTCCGCCGCGCCCCCATGTGCAGAGTCCCTGCTCAACGCAGGGGCGACGGGATGCAAGAGGAGGAGGCGGGCGCAGGGAGCATTCGTCGGCACGATGTTTCACGTGAAACATTCGTTCGCGTCTTGCCGCTCAAGCATCGCCGTACAGATCCTTCTCGAACTGCTCGAGGTGCTTCGCAACCAGGCGGTACGTGCCGGCGCACAGCTCCATCGTCGCTCGCGCCTCGAGGCGTTCGTATGCGGGTATGAGCGTATCCACGCGCTCCGCCGTGCTTCGGTGCGTCTCGATGAGCTCGTCGATGAGGGCACGGCCGGTCTTCTCGTCTACGAGGCTGATGTTCGCCAAGACGGGCAGGAAACCGAAGTCCACGCGCGCGGGCAGCGCGGCGGCCTCGTCCATGAGCTCGGCGAAGCGGTCGCGCCCTTTGTCCGTGATGGTGTACACCGTCTTCTCGGGCATCTCGCCCTCCTTGACGACGGTGCCGTCGGCGTAGCCTTCGTCGCACAGGCGGATGACGTTGCGGTACACCGACGGCGAGCTGATGCGTATCCAGCGTCGGACGTTGCGTTCTTCCAACGTCTTGTCCATCTCGTACGCGCTCATCGGTCGTTCGATGAGCGCGCCCAGAATCATGATCTCGATCGACGTGCTTGCCATGCCGGCTCCTTCCTCTCACCGCTAATACTATCATTGATAGTAAAAAATGCAACGGGAAATGTTCAGGGCCCAAAATGGAGACGGCGGCCATGAAGGCCGCCGCTGTGGATGGGGGCTTGCCGCTCGATCACCTACGACTGGTTTCGTCGATTCGCTCGGCGTTGTGCTGCGCATACGATCAGGACACATCCGGAGAACAGGGCGAGGCCGAACGCCACCTGCGGCAAAGCGGTGTCGCTAGTCGCTGCAAGTGCAGTGGCCGACGTGCCGTTTGCCGCCGCCGTTGTCGTTGTCGACGGCGGCGGCTCGGGCGTCGATGCACCCGGCGTTACGGGCTCTGGCACAGGATCTGCCGGGGGTGCGGGTTTTGGATCGGGCTTCGGTTCGGGGTCGGGCACCGGCGCAGGATCAGGGTCCGGATCGGGGCTCGGGCCCGGCTCGGGGTCCGATATCGGGATTCCGCTTGCTGCGAGATAGAGCGGGCTTGTGACGGCACTCTTCTTGATTGCAAGCGTGCCGGTGGTCGCATCGTAGGTGTAGTCGTCTCCCGCGACGAGTTCCGGGCTGCCCGGCGACTCGTGGTGCAGCGCGATTGTGTCGGGAAGCGCATAGCCCTTGTCGGCCGCGAGCGTGAACAGATTGCTTTCGGAGCTGTCTTTCTCGAAGGTTGCGTACAGTCCGATGTCGGTGTCTTCCCCTGTGTTGTCGCCAGTGGCCAGCGTCGAAGTCTCGGTGAGCTCCCTGATGGTCAGCCCGGTCAGGCTCAACTTCACCGGGTAAGCGCCTGCATCAAACACTCCGCTCCGATTGATGACGGCATGCTCGAAGCGCCCGCCCGAAATAACGCCACTGCGCCCGTTGGTCACGATGCCAGCGAAATGGGGAATCGTCGTCTTGCCGTCGCCGTCGGTTGCGTTTGAAATGATGCCAACGCTCGATACCGTGCCGAGAAACACACCGCCCGTTATAGCTCCAGGGCCGCTGGAGGTGTTGCGGTTGGCAACGGAACCGCTTTCCAGGAACGTCCCGCCTGCGATGACACCGTAGTTGCTCACGCTACCGTCAAAGGTGGGACCATCCGCCTCGCCGCCCTTGATGGTGCCCGATGCCTCGTTGCCCACGATGCCGCCGAATGCTCCACCGCTGATGGTGCCGCTGCTCTGCACGGAGCCCGAGACGCCGAACGTGCCGGCCGCGATGACGCCGTCGTTCTGGATGACCGACCCCTCGAACGCGCCACCTGCAATAACGCCGTCGGACTCATTGGTCACCACGGCGTCGAAGCGGGGAATCGTCGGGTTGCCGTCGGCGTCGGTTCCCTCCGCGATGGTGTCGTGGTTCTTCACCACGCCCGTGAATGTGCCGCCGTTGATGACGGCGCCTGGCCAATCAACATCGCCGTTGATCACCGTGCCATCGAACGTGCCGCCTGTGATGGTGCCGTCGTCGTTGCTTTTCACACGGCTCGATGAGGCGAACGTTCCGCCTGCGATAATGCCGCCTTCGGTTACGGTGACGGTTCTTCTGAACGAGCCGTCGGCGATAGAGCCCGTGTTGTACACCTCGTCGTCGAACGTGCCGCCCTCGATGGCTCCAGCGGAACGGTTCTCCACGTAGGCGCTGAACGTGCTGTTGCCCCCAATGACGCCCGCGTTGTTCACGTTGATGTTGAACTCACCGCCGCTGATGGTACCGTTGCTCTGAACGGAGTTGTTGTTGCCGCCGTCGCTATACGCGCCTCCCGAAATCACGGCGCCTTCGTAATTGGTCACATAGTCGTGGAACGTGCCGCCCGTGATAGTGCCGGCCCCGGCGTTGTTCGACATGTTGTACACGGATGCATGGAATGTGCCGTCCTCAATGAGCCCCCAGTTGCTCACGGTGTCTTTGAACTCGCCGCCCTCGATGGTTCCGCCGAGGTTGCTGGAGCGATTGCCGCTGTTTACCTCTTCGTTGAAGGTGCCGCCTTTGATGATGAAGCCCGCCATCAGGTTTACGTACCCGTCGAACTCGCCGCCCTCGATCGCGCCGCTTCCGATGCCCGTGACCATGCAGTCGAACGTGCCGCCCGTGATAGTACCGCCGGAGGTGCTCACATAAGGGCCGTGCTCATAGCTCGGGTCGTCGTAGAATCTTCCGCCTGCGATGATGCCGGAGTTGCCGATGCTTGCGTTGAACGTGCCGCCCCTGATCACGCCACTCGCTTCGTTGCGCACGGCGAAGCGGTACGTTTTGGACTTGTCGAAGAAGACGCCGTTCTCGATGATACCCTTGTTCCGGATGCGGTTTTCGCCAGAGACGTCGAACGTATACCCCGTGAACGTGAATGCGTGCCCCGCCTCGAGGACGAGCACGTCGTTTTCGTACGTCCAGCCGTCGCCCGACGCGCTGATCGGCGAGCCGTCTGCGCCGATCTCGATCTCGACAGCGATGTGGGCGCGGGAATCGCCTCCTTCGTCCGAAAATGCGACGCTCGGCGCGAGCGAGCAGACAAGGGCCAGGATTGCGACCAGGGGGAGCAGTCGTTTTCTCACAAAGGGCCTCCTTCGAGTACGTTGACCCTCGAATGCTAGCATGGGGGAAGGAGCTGCAGGCACTCCCTGCGAAACCAGGCGGATACGCTGCGAAAAAAGGCGGCAGCCATCGGGCTGCCGCCTTTTCGGAACGGAACAAGGATGCGACCGGCACTCGAGCGGGGGCGGCCCTAGATGGACGAGGCCACCGCCTCGTCGTCGGGAAGCGCGGCGGCTTCCTCGGCGCGTTCGAGCTTCGACGGCCCGTCGGGGCCGTCGCCCGCGGCCAGCGCCTCTTCGCCGCGCTCGGCGAGGTACTGCTCCATGGAGTAGTGGGTGATGTCGGATCGGTTGATCACGCCCACCACTTGGCCTTCGTCGAGCACGGGCACTTTCTTCAAATGGTTCTCGCCCAGCACGCGGCACACCTCGGGAAGGTCGGCATGCACGTCCACGCCGATGATGCCCTTCGCGCCGATGCTCTTCGCCGGCATGGTCATGAGCTCGTCGAGCTTGCGGGCGAAGTCCTGGTTGCCCCCGTCGGCGTCCACGGTCTGCATGATCATGACCACGGGATCCATCATCATGGTGCTGCGCTTCGACAGGTAGCGCATGATGTCGCCGTCGGACACGAAGCCCACGGCCTTGCCGTCCGCGTCCACGAGGGGCGCGGCGCTGATGTGCTTGTCCACGAGCACCTGCATGGCCTCGGCCACGGTGGCGTTCGCGGGGAGCGTGAACACGTCGCGCTTCATGATGGATTCGAGCACCGTGCGGCGCGCGTTGTCCTTGTCCTTCTCGGCGGCCTCGCCCGGCTTGTTCTTCACGAGCGCAACCACCATGACGAAGCCCACGAGGCACAGCACGCCGGCCAGCGCGAACGCCACGTCGATGCCGAAGATGCTGCCTTGCAGCTGCCCCATGGATTCGGAGGTCATGTTCGTGGCGATGGTGGACGCGGACACGATGATGGCCGTGCCCAGCGAGCCCGCTACCTGGCGGAACGTGTTGTTGACCGAGGTGCCGTGGTTCACCAGCTCGTTGTCCAGCGCGTTCATGCCCCAGGTGGTGATGGGCATGTTCACCAGCGACAGCGAGAACAGGCGCACCGTGTACAACACGGTCAGCGTGATGATGCCCGTCTCGGTTCCCAGGAACGCGAAGCAGAACGTGGTGAGCGTCAGCACGCCCATGCCGATGATGCTGAGCACGCGCGGGCCGTGCTTGTCGAACAGGCGGCCGGCGATGGGGCCCATGGCGCCCATGATGATGGCGCCGGGCAGCAGCACGAGGCCCGACACGGTGGCCGAGTAGCCCATGAGCGACTGCAGGTAGATGGGCACGAGGATGCCGGCGGCAAGCAGGGCGCCCTGCACGAGCATGCCGATGATGGTGGCGATGAGGAACTTGCGGTTCTGCAGCACGCGCACCTGCAGCATGGGGTGCTCCATCTTGAGCTGGCGGCGGAAGAAAAACACGAGCGCCACCACGCCCACGAGCGTGCCCGCGACGGCATCGACGCGCAGGCCGTAGGAGCCGATGGTGGACAGGCCGTACAAGAGGCCGCCGAAGCCGAAGGACGACAGGACGACCGAGGGCACGTCGAGGCTGACGTCCTTGTTCGTCTCGCCGCCCTTCTCCAGCACGAATGCGCCGATGAGCACCACGAGCGCCGACAGCACCGTGATGATGTAGAACATGTCGTGCCAGGTGTAGCGGTCGATGATCACGCCGGCGACCGTGGGGCCGATGGCCGGGCCGAACGCGATGACGATGCCGAACAGGCCCATGGCCGTGCCGCGCTTGTCGACGGGGAACGTCCACATGAGCACGGTCATCACGAGCGGCATGAGGATGCCGGCGCCGGCAGCCTGCACGAGGCGGCCGAGCAGCAGCACGGCGAAGCTGGGACCCCAGCCCGCCAGCAAGCTGCCCGCGGTGAAGATGACCATGGACACGAGGAAGAGCCGCTTCGTGGTGAAGCGGTCCGTCAAGAATGCCGTGATGGGGATCATAATGGCATTCACGAGGGTGAAGCCCGTGGTCAGCCACTGCGCCGTGGAGGCGTCGACGCTCATCTCGGCCATGACCGACGGCAGCGCAGGGGCGACGACGGTCTGGTTCAGAACCGTCACGAACGTGCCGAACACGAGCACGGCCAGCATGACGATCTGCTTACGCGATAAACCCATATACCAGTTCCTTCCGAATATGCTCCGCGAACAAAGGCGCCTTTGAAGGGGAGCTTGCAGCGAACCCGACTTCAAAGACGCCCGTTTTCATGCGGTTGACGTGATTTACACTCAGTATAAATATTCATTCGGTAGATGAAAAGTCCTGTATTGAAAAGTTGTGGTACCCTGCACGGAAACGGCACATCATCGGCAGCGAAAGGGCGCGCGTCGTGGAACAGACACAACCTTCGGCGGAAGGTCTGCGGTATCGCAAGAAGCTCAAGGCGCGGCTCGCGGTAGAGCGAGCGGCGTTGGAGCTGGTCATCGAGCGGGGCTTCGACGGCGTGACGGTGGAGGACATCTGCGCCCGCGCCGAGATATCCAAGAAGACGTTCTTCAACTACTTCTCGTCGAAGGCGGCCGCCATCATGGGGCGCATGGACTCGTTTCCCGACGACGAGCGGCTGGCCGAGATCCTCGAAGAGCACGACGAAGCATGCTACCTCGACGTCCTCGTGGGCGTGGTGGGCACGAGCCTTGCGTCGGGCGTGGACGAGAGCATCGTCAACCTGCGCCGCGAGGCCCTGCGCTCCATGCCCCAGCTGTTCTTCCAGGGCCAGCGCGACCTGCTGGCCGTGCAGCGCTCCATCGCCGATGCGCTGCGCGCGTACCTCGCCGAGCATCCCGAGCGCCGCATGCTGGCCGACCAGCCCGTCGAGGAAGAGGCGCTCGTGGCCTCGTCCACGGCCATCGGCCTGGCGCGCACCCGCTCCATGTTGCACGTGTGCGGCGATGCGGAGCCTTCGGCGGCCGAAACCCGTCGCCTTCTCGTCACGTACCTGTCGGCGGGGGATGCTGCTTCGGAGTAGGGTGCCGATCGCGCGGTAGCGTAGTCGAGGCGCTGGAGCCGCCGACGCGCCGCGCTTCGCCCGCGGCGTGCCAGAGAATTCGTGATTGGTGGTCGATTTTGCACGGAATTCACCTGATAAGCGCGTTCTCTTCGTTGAGACATGGGAGCGATTCCGGTTCACTGCGTCATTCGGGCAGGTCGGGAGTTGGCTATTGAAGCTTCTCGCTGGAAGTGAGCTCTGCGTTGATGAATATCGTGCAAATTCGACCAAAACTGAGCATGTTTCTGGCGCGCGAAGCGGAGACAGGCAGCCGCGGCATAGGGCCCCAGCAACGGCGTCAGGGTCTTCGCGCTTGTCGTCGCGGGTTTTGCGTGCCTGACCGCCGATGCCTTGCTCCGCGAAAAACTTCTTGACAGCTTTCCGGACCTCTGTGCTATAGTTTGCGCCACAACTTAATACCTTGAAACCTATGAGGCGAAAGTCAAGCCATCATGAGCACTCACAGAGAGCGGGCGTAGCTGGGATTCCCGCAGTAAGCTGGATGGTAAATGGATCGCCGAGGGAAAGGGGAAAGGGAGGCGCGGTGCGCAAGCAGCCGAACCGACCGAGTATCTGGACCGTGAGCCTGCGTTAAGGGCAGAACATGTGTTGGCATGTTCGTGAGAGGGTTCCGCATCGCGGAATCAACTGTGAAGGTGGCACCGCAGGTTATAAGACCTGTCCTTCGATGAGAAGGACAGGTCTTTTTCATTGTGGGGCGCTGGGCGCCGAAGCCATGCAGTTGGTTGCGCGGGGTCGATCCTCATCCGCGAAGTTCGTGCCGGCAAACGAAACGCCCCGGGAGGGGCAATGACCGGCGGGAACTCCGCCAAAGAAAGGATTGAGGAACATGGAACAGCAGATCAAGCGCGAGGTAGCAACGCAGACGGCAGCGGCGGGCGAGGCGGCAGCGCCGCGCAAGCGCGACGTGGCGGCAGCGCCCAAGAAGGCGGGCCTCTCCACGCAGGATCTCATCCTCATCGCCGTGCTGCTGGCGGCCGGGGCGGTGCTCAAGCTGACGGTGGGCTCGCTGCTCTCGTCGATGGGCATGAAGCCGAACTTCATCATCGCCATGTACTGCCTGGCCATCATCCTGACGCGGCCGAAGCTGGGCCAAGCCCTGATCATCGGCTTGCTGGCAGGGCTCATCTGCCAGATTCCCCTGCTGAACGCCACGCCGCTTTTGAACATTCCCTCCGAGGTTCTCGGCGCGCTCGCCTGCGGCTTGCTCATCAAGGTGCCGATGCGCATCGGCGGCAAGCTCGACCTCAATCCGCTCGTCAACACGTTCGTCTCCACGGTGGTGTCCGGCGGAACCTTCGCTCTGTTGTCGGTCTACATCAACGTCGTGTCCACGGGCGGCGACGTCATGGTGGCGCTGGCGACGTACGCGGCCATCGTGTTCGGCACGGCCACCTTCAACTGCATCCTCGTGCAGGTTCTTGCCGTGCCGCTGAAGAAGGTTCTCAAGCGCTAGAGGTTCCGCGGGCTCACGGCCCGCGGAACCTGCCGACGCTGCGGTCGGCCGTGGCATCCGATCTCGCGGCGATGACGAGGGTTCGCGTACGCAAGAACGCGTCGCCCTCGCCCTCCCCACGATCTCGGATGCCACTGCCGACCTCGCTGACTTACTACGCCAACCTACGATTCGGAAGAAAGACTCGACATGATAGAGATACGCGATTTCACGTTTCAGTACCGCGAAAACGAGCGGCCGGTGGTGAGCGGCATCGACCTCACCATCCCGGACGGCGCGTTCGTCGGCATCACCGGGGCCGCCGGCTCGGGCAAATCGACCCTGACCTACGGGCTGAACGGCATCATCCCGCATTGCTATCCGGGCGACTTCTACGGCTCCGTCGTCATCGACGGGCTCGACACCTGCGAGGTTGCGCTCACCGACGTGTCGCGGGTGGTGGGCAGCGTGTGCCAGGACATCGACAGCCAGTTCGTCACGTCGATCGTGGAGGACGAGGTGCTCTACGGTCTCGAGAACTTCGGCGTGCCGCGCGATGAGATCGAGGGCCGCGTGAGCCGGGCGCTGGCCGACATGGGCATCTCCGATTTGCGCGATCGCGTGATCTCGTCGCTGTCCGGCGGGCAGAAGCAGAAGGTGGCCATCGCGTCCATCCTGGCGCTCAACCCGCGAGTGCTCGTGCTGGACGAGCCCACCGCCGAGCTCGATCCGGCCAGTTCGCAAGCGGTGTTCGACCTGCTGGCGCGCTATGCGCGCGAGCACGGCACCACCGTCGTGGTGGTGGAGCAGAAGATCGCGCTCTTGTCCCAGTACGCCGACCTGTTGGTCATCGTCGACGAGGGGCGCATCCGCTTCGCCGACGAGCCCGCGAAGGTGCTGGAGCATTCGGACGAGCTCAAGCGGATCGGCGTCAACTGCCCGCGTTCGACCACGCTCATGAACCGTCTGCGCGCCGAGGGCCTGTACGGCGGCGCGTCCGTCTGCAACGTGCGCGAAGCGCGCGAGGCATTGAAAGAGGTGCTCGCATGATCGAGTTCGACGACGTGCACGCGTCCTACGAGGCAACGCTGCCCATCTTGAAGGGCGTCAGCTTCACGATCCGCGACGGCGAGTTCGTCGCGTTCGTGGGCACGAACGGCGCGGGAAAGTCCACTACGATGCGCCTGGTGAACGGCTTGCTGAAGCCCGATGCCGGCCAGGTGCTCATCGACGGCGTTCCCACGACCGAGCTGCGCACGAGCGAGCTCGCGCGGCGCGTGGGCTTCCTGTTCCAGAATCCCGACAGCCAGATCTGCTGCAACACGGTGCGCGAGGAGCTGCTGTTCGGGTTCAAGGCGCTCGGACAGGCGGGTCCCGAGGCCGATGAGCGCGTGGACGCCATCATCGAGGAGTTCGGCTTCGATGCCGACGACGACCCGTTCCTGCTGAACCGCGGTGCGCGCCAGCTTTTGGCGCTGGCTTCCATCGTGGTGCTCGCGCCGCCGGTGGTGGTGCTCGACGAGCCCACCACGGGGCTCGACTACCGCGAATGCGCGAAGGTGATGGACATCGTCCGCCGCATCCACGAGCGGGGCACGACGGTGATCATGGTCTGCCACGACATGGAGGTGGTGGCCGACTTCGCGACACGCTGCATCGTGATGAGCGACGGCACGGTGGTGGACGACGCCCCCACCTTCGACGTGCTGCGCAACCGCGACACGCTCGAGCGCGCCTCGCTCGTTCCGCCGCAGATCGTGGACCTGTCGCTTGAGCTGGCACGCGACATGCCGCGGCTCGCCGAAACGGCCATCGGCCGTGCCAACACGGTGGACGAGATGCTGGCCGCCGTCGTCGAAGAGGCTCGAACGATCCAAAACGTCGAAAGGGGCGTGTGCGCATGAGCTCGTTTCTCGAATACGTGCCCGGCACCAGTCTGCTGCATCGCATGAACCCCGTGGCCAAGCTGGCGGCGGCCGCGTTGTTCGCCGTCGCGTGCTTCTGCTCGAGCAACCTCGTGTTCTTGGCTGCGCTGCTGGCGGTCGGGTTCGCGCTGGCCGCGACGTGCGGCATGACGAGGCCTGCCATCGGCCTCGCGAAGGCGGTGTTCGCGTTCTCGCTGATCCTCGCCGTCGTCCAGATCCTCACGACGCCGAGCGGGGCGGTTCTGGTGGAGCTGCCGTGGGGCTACATCGGCACGGGCAGCCTGTTGGCGGCTCTCACCACGGTGGTGCGCCTCGTGGCCGCGGCCATCCCGCTGTTCCTCGTGTTCTACGTCACGAAGATGAATGACATCACGAACGCCGTGGTGAAGGTGCTGCACGTGCCGTACAGATACGCGTTCACGTTCACGTCCACGATCCATTTCATCCCCCTGTTCATGAACGACATGAAGGGCATCATGGAGGCGCAGACCGCGCGCGGCGTGGAGTTCGACGCGGGCGGCATCGTGCGGAAGGTGCGCCTGATGGTGCCGCTGTGCGTGCCGCTGCTCGTGTCGTCGGTCCGCAAGACCAACAGCGCCGCCATCGCCGCTGAGGTGCGCGGCTTCAACTTGCGCGGCGTGGCGAGCGGCTACAAGGAGTACCCGTTTGCGGGTTACGACGTGGCCGTGATGGCGGTCGCGGTCGCGCTGGTGGCTTGCGCCGTGGCGCTGGGGATCGTGCTGTAACGGCGGTCAGGCGTCCTTGCGGAGGTACACCATGTCTCGGAGTTGGATGCCGTCTTCGAACATGGGATGGTCGTAGTTGTCGGTGAAGAAGTTCTCGTTGCGGTGCGAGATGCGGAAGCCGCATCGCTCGTAGAAGCCCAAGGTTTTCGGTACGTCGCCCGTGCCGACATACATGGTTTCGAACGCTTTGAGGTAGAGGTTGGAGAGGTGGTCGACCATGGCCTTCCCGTACCCTTTTCCCTGGTGCTGCGGGTACGTGGCGATGTTCTTGAGCTCGCACTCCTTCTCGTTCAGCGCGACGACCACGGCAACGCACTTCGTCCCGTCGTCGTCGAGGACGAAGAGCCTGCCGTCGTCCAGGTAGCGGTCGATCATGTCCTCCTGCTCGTCTGCCAACAACAGCAGATCGAGGTACCGCTTCTTGTCGGCGGTCACCTCGACGATGCGATATCCCATGCTCCATCCCTTCGCAGCTTCGATTCGTTAGCGGGTAGTATACCCCGAAGCTCGTGAGATAATAAGCGGCCACGATGGCGGAGAAGGAGGGCGGATGGAGTACGCGGCGGCTGCGGAAAGCCAGGTCGACGAGCTGTACGAGCTGGTGCAGCGCACGATACGAGCGGTGTATCCGCGCTACTACCCGCAGGCGGTGGTGGAGTCGTTCTGCGGGCTGCACAGCCGCGACGCGATCGCGGCCGACGTGGCGGCGGAGCGCGAGGGCGTCGTGCTCGTGGACGGCCGCGTGGTCGGTACAGGCTGCCGCGACGGCAACCACATCACGCGCGTGTACGTGGCGCCCGCCTTCCAGGGGCGCGGCGTGGGCAGCTTCATCATGCAGCGCCTTGAGGACGAGATCGCGCGCGATCACGCGACGGCCCTGCTCGACGCCTCGCTGCCGGCGACGAGCCTCTACGAGCACCGCGGCTACCGCACGCTGCACCACGAGCAGTTCCCCGTCGAAGACGAAGCCGTGCTCGTCTACGCCGTCATGGAGAAAGAGCTGGGCGCTGAGCCTCGCCCGGGGGGATAGCGGGCATCGTACGGCCCCTGACTCCGTCGTGGGGACGGTCCGAAAACGTGCAGTAATAACCCAAATGTTGCGCTTGGAAAGCGGCAGCGGGCTGTCGAGCATCCGACTACGGCATCTGAAGGTCGTATGCCCAGGTCGCGTTCTTCGCCTCATGCACGAGTTTGTTCCAGGAGCCTTCAATCTGCAACATGAAAGTAAGTACTGCACGAAAACCTGTAGCTCCCGATAGGGTCGAGCTTTGCACGTCGCATGGAGCCGACGCACCCGTTCCATTGAGGCAGCGCTTCGTCGCACCGCTTCGGACGTCGCCTCAGCCCTGCACATCCTTGCAGGCGAAGTACGAGCCGATGATACTGACGAGGGTCCAGACGACGAAGATGACGATGGCGACGACGAACGCAACTTCGCCGTCGAAGAGGATGCCGCAGGCGATCATGAGGATGCCGGCGGGGATGGACGCGTACGCGCCGAACCGCTGGCCTTTCTGCCACGCCTCGTCGCTCTTTTGCGTCCACGGCAAGCGGATGCCGAACGCGGCGTTCCGCGTCGTCTTCGGCATGAGGTTCCCGAGGAACAGCAGCGTGGCGCCGATGACGAGGATGCCGATCTTCGATATGGCGCCGTCGGGCGCGCCCACGGCGACGGCGGTGGGATCGTACGACAGGGTGTTGAGCGACACGAACACCGATACGGCGATGAACATCGCCTGTATGCCGACGTTGAGCTTCATCATGGTGGCGCGGTTCTCCTGCTCGCCGAACTTCGCGAGCAGCATCAGGAACAATCCGAACACGAACGCGAGCGCCACCACCGTGAACGTTTCGTAGCGGCTGCCGATGCGATCGACCTCGCCGCCTGAGAAGTGAACCGGCACTTGGTCGGGCATCATCGACACGAACGCTGCCGTGACCACCACGTCGATCGCGAACAGGACGCCGACGGCGAGATACCCCTTCTTCATGTTCTGCTCCTTCGGCTCCGTTCATACACGACGACCCGTCCCCGCGCGTTCCAGTATAAAACTTCCGGGGGGGGGGGCGTCAATGCGGGCTTTCCGGGAGGCTCTACGCGCGCTTCTTGCGGAGCTGGACGGCGGCCAACACGAAGAACAGCGCGATGAATTCCCAGATCATGGCAAGAGCGAAACCGACGCTGGCGAAATCGGCGTGAACTGGCGAATTCGCCGAGGGCGGCGAGGCCGAGCTTGCAGGCGATGCTCGCGGACGTCGCTCTTGAGTTCGTCGGCGCTACAATCGCTTCGCGAAGCAGATGAGGCGGTTCGCTTCCTCGAACCCCGCGTGGAGATGAAACGCCAGGCTGGCCGCGTTGTCCAACTCGCAATCGCTGGCGAATTCGGTGCAGCCGCGCTCCTTCGCCCACGTTTCGCAGGCGTGCAGCAGCTCGCGCGCCAGCCCTCGATGCCGGCACGCCTCGTCGACGTAGATGCCCTCCAAGTACCCGACGGGGCTCGAGGACGTGCCCTCCACGTAGTCGCGGCGCAGCTGGCACTGGGCGAACCCGCAGGCGCCGTCTTCGCTGCGGCATCCGTCGTCGAACAGCAGGAACACCGCCGCCTCGTCGCTCTCGATCAGCTCGGAGAACTCCGGCTGCAGGTCGGCGGGCGCATGCTCGGGCCACAGGCAGGAGGCGAGCCGGGCTGCGTCTTCCAGGTCGGACGGCTGCGCTTCGCGAATCATGGGGAGCCTCTCTTTCGGCATGCGCCGCACGGGCGCGGTAACATGGGTATGATGGTCGTCGTCGGATACGGTAGCAGAAACGCGGGTCGCTTGTCTGGGAAGCTCGGTTACTGGTGCGGGGGTTCGCCACAGTCCTCGCGTCGGTTCTCGGCAGCCGTTTCAACGATCGCGTGCCGCGCATCGTCAACGTGGCGTGAGGCCTCGTGGTCATCGTGTACGGCGTGCGCCTTGCCGTGTTCTTCGGCGTCGGATGATCGCGCCGCAACGACCTGCTGACAACTGTGCGGCATCGCACCTGCGCCCGCCGCGCACGCCCGCGCTGTTCGCTAGGATAGGCGGCATTGTCCTCGGATCCCCACGATCGGAAAGGATGCCGCTATGTTCACCATCGGCTGTCATCTCTCGGATAAAGACGGATACCTTCACATGGCGAAGGACGCCGTGTCCATCGACGCCAACACGTTCCAATTCTTCACGCGCAACCCGCGCGGCGGCGCGCAGAAGGCGCTCGACCCGAAGGATCTCGCCGCGTTCCGCGCCTACGCGCCCGAGCACGGCATCGACCTCATCATGGGATACGCGCCCTACACGGTGAACCCCGCCAGCGACAAGCTGAGCGAGCGCGATTTCACGATGATGGTGCTCGCCGAGGATCTGGCGCGCATGGAGGAGACGCCGCATGCTCTGTACACCCTCCGGCCGGGAAGCGCCCTCGGGCAGCCGGAGAACGTCGCGCTCGACAAGGTGGCCGCGGCTCTCAACGACGTGGTGACCCCTTCGCAGACGACGCGTGTGCTGCTGGAGACCATGGCCGGATCGGGGACGGAAGTGGGAGGCACCTTCGAGCAGCTGGCCGCCATCCTCGAGAAGGTCGATCTGTGCGATCACGTGGGCGTGTGCCTCGACGCGTGTCGGGTGTGGGGCGCGGGTTACGACATCGTGGACGACCTAGACGGCGTGGTGGAGGAGTTCGACCGCGTGATCGGCCTCGACAAGCTGGGGGCGGTTCATCTCAACGACAGCATGGACGGGCGCGGTTCGCACAAGGATCGCCATGCGCCCATCGGCGATGGCAAGATCGGCTTCCCGGCGCTCGCCGCGATGGTGAAGCATCCGAAGCTGCGCGCCGTGCCGTTCTACCTCGAGGCCCCGGATCCGACGCTTGCGAAGTACGGCGCCGCTATCGAGAAGCTGCACCAGGCTCGCGCGAACTCCTAAGCGCATATGCTACCATATGCGTCACGATTTAATCACCGGAAAGGATCCGCGCATGTTCACCATCGGATGCCATCTTTCGAGCGCTAAGGGCTACCTCCATATGGCGAAGGCGGCCGTGTCCATCGACGCCAACACGTTCCAGTTCTTCACGCGCAACCCGCGCGGCGGGCGGGCGAAGGCCATCGACCCGAAGGACGTGGCGGCATACGCGGCCTACGCGCCCGAGCACGGCATCACGCGCATCCTGGCGCACGCGCCCTATACGCTGAACCCCGCGTCCGACAAGCAGCAGACGCGCGATTTCGCGCTCATGGTGCTGGCCGAGGACCTCGGCCGCATGGAGGAGACGCCGCACCAGCTGTACAACATGCATCCGGGCAGCGCCACCGGCCAGACGCACGAAGCGGCCATCGCGAAGATCGCCGACGCGCTCAACCAGTCGCTTCTGCCGCACCAGACCACCACGCTGCTGCTCGAGACGATGGCGGGGAAGGGCAGCGAGATCGGCGGCACGTTCGAGGAGCTGGCAGCCATCATCGCGCAGGTGGAGCTCGAGAACCACGTGGGCGTGTGCCTCGACACGTGCCATGTGTGGGATGCGGGCTACGACATCGTGGGCGACCTCGACGGCGTGGTGGAGGAGTTCGACCGCGTCATCGGCCTCGACCGTTTGCGCGCCATCCACCTCAACGACTCCCAGAACGCGCGCGGCTCGCATAAGGATCGCCATGCGCGCATCGGCGAGGGAGAGATAGGCCTGGCCGCGCTCGCCGCCGTCACGAACCACCCGAAGCTGCGGGACCTGCCGTTCTACCTGGAAACCCCCAACCCCGAGCTGTCCGGCTTTGCCGAGGAGATCGCCGCGCTTCGAGAAGCGCATACGGGGTAACCTTCCCCGTTCTTCATGGCGCGGCGGAGGCTCCGGTATGCGTGCATCTTACGCCGCGCCGATCGCGCGCCGCACCCCTGTGGAATCGGCGACAAAAATCGTACAAATGTTCTTGACTACCGAACCGATGTTCGGTATACTGATGCTATAGCGGCTGGACGTTCATCCTAACCGCAGGGCAACCTGCGGGACAGTCGCCTTCCTTAACGGTAGGCAGCTGAGAGAAGGGATGGACGCATGGCTGCTTTTTCTGACTCTCAAACCCCTGATGCTTGCTTTTTACTATATATATGTAGTAAAGTGAATACGCACGGGAGGCGAGACTGATGTTCGTCGATTACTACGCGCTCCCGAGCGGCCGTCAACCCGCGAAAGACTACATCAAATCGCTTGACGGCAAACTGAGGAGCAAGACGATGCGCTCGATTGAGCTGTTGCGCACGAAAGGGCACCTGATAGGCGAGCCGGAATCGAAGCACCTCGAAGACGGCATATTCGAGTTGCGAACGACGATGGGAAACAACACCAGTCGGATACTGTTCTTCTTCTGCGTCGGCGACGTGGTGGTTTTGACGCACGGGTTCGTCAAGAAGACCCAGCGCACGCCCCGAAGGGAGATCGCAAGAGCGAAACGCTATCGTGAAGACTATCGGGCTAAGGACTCGAAAGGGTGATTGACGTGGAAGATCGCTATGAAGACGATTTCACGAGGCATTTGGCCGAAGAGTTGAAAGACCCCGAATTCCGGAAGTGCTGGGAAGAGGACGAGGCGGAGTTCCAGTTGCGGCTCGCCATCATCGATGCGCGCAACGAAACCGGGATGACGCAGGAGCAGCTCGCGAAGGCGTCGGGGCTGAACCAGCGTGTGATCAGCCGCATCCAGACCGGCAATGCCAACCCGACGCTGCGCACCATCGGCAAGCTGGCGAGAGGCTTCGGCAAGAAGGTCGAGATCAGGTTCGTGTAGCGTGAGCGCTCGTCGCCGCATCCTGCGGCTGCACGAGGGGCATAGGCGCAAGCTCTACTTGATGACGACCGCTTGCGCCCCCAGCTCGTAGTAGCGGGCTGCGAACTGCTGCAGGTCATAGCTCACCTGGCCGGCGAGCGAGTCGCTGACCAGCACCACGCCTGAATCCAGATCGTAGCCGCTCACCACGACGCAATGGCTGTTCGCGTACAGGCGGTACGTACGGTCGCCTGCGCGCTCCACCTGGTAGGCGGTGCCCGGGTCCGCAAGGCCTATCGTGCACCAGGCGATCACGGGGTTCCCAACGGCAACCTCGCCGAGCACCTCTTCGAGCGAGGAGCCGGTGAGGTCGACGGCCTCCAGGGAGGATCCCTGCGTGGCCAGGTAGGCGGCGGCCGTTTGGGCGATGGCGGGCGCCATGCAGCTGTGGCCGTCGGTCGCGTGCGGGTCGCCCATGAACGCCGTCACGAAGTCGCTGTCGCTGCGGGGCAGCCACGCGTCGGCGATCTCGGTCTTCTCCAGCTCGAATCCGAGCGACAGCAGCGTGTTCGTCAACGCCACGGACTCGCAGCCGGTGGGAAGCTCGGGGTACTGCTCGATCGCGGGCACCTCGAAGGAGATGGCGCGTTGCTCTTGGGAAACATCCGCTTGCATGGCGGCCACGTCCTGCGCGGCGCGTTTTTCGGCATCGATGTCGGCAACCGCGAAGGGGGAGGACAGCAGCGAGAACGACATCGCTCCCACGAGCAGCGCCGCCGCGGCCGAGAAGCACAGGCGCGTGGGGGTCCAGCGATTGCGTCGCCTGAAGATCGGGCGCTCGCGGCGCATGCGGGGAAGATGCTGCCGGGCGAGCAGCCGACGGCGATATGAGGTGCTGCGGGTGCGCGAGGTGCGCCTATGGGGCGGTTCGATGGCCATGCTCGCACCTTTCTCTTGGGTCGGCTTGCTTGTAGCTTATCGGTCGATGTTGAAAACAACCTGAAAGACGCTCGTGAGCAACCCCTTCACCTCGAACACGCCATCCGATGCCGAATTGTTTCACTCGTCGCAAAACCTCCTCATTTCCTCGAGGCGCATGCGCACGGCGCGCGATACTATGTTTGGAAAACCCCTTGACCCTCCTGTTGCAGGAGGCTGTTGAATGCGATGAGAAGGAGGTGAGACACGTGTTCTACATCGGAGAATTCTCGAAGATGGGCAAGACCACCATCAAGACGCTACACCATTACGATCGCATCGGCCTGTTGCGCCCGGCGGCGGTTGACGGCGTGACAGGGTACCGCCTGTACACCACCCAGCAGCTTGCCGACCTGCACCGCATCCAATCGCTCAGGCAGGCGGGACTCGCCATCGACGAGGTGACCTCCATCGTCGGCGGCGCCGACCCGCGTCCCATACTTACGCAGCGTCGCGACGAGATCGAGCGGGAGCTCATCGCGTGCGAGGATCGCCTCGCGCGCATCGCATTCATGCTTTCAGACGAAGAAAAGGGGTTTACCATGGACTATCAGGCAACCATCAAGGACATTCCCAGCTGCATTGTGTTCTCCAAGACGATGACCGTACCCGATTATTCCGCATATTTCGAGGTCATTCCCGCTATCGGGCGCGCCGTGCGCGCGTCGAACCCCGATCTCAAGTGCGCCACGCCCGAATACTGCTTCATCACGTACCTCGACGGCGAGTATAAAGAGCGCGACATCACGATGAAGTACAGCGAGGCCGTGGAGTCGTTCGGGGTCGAGAGCGACGGCATCGTGTTCGAGGAGGTTCCCGCCGCGACCGTGGTGTCCGTCATGCACCGCGGGCCGTACGCCGACCTGCCGCGCGCCTACGCGTTCGCGATGGAGTGGGTCGAGCAGAACGGCTACCGCATGGTCGATCTGCCCCGCGAGAGCTACATCGACGGCATCTGGAGCGGCGCTCCCGAGTCCGAGTGGCTCACCGAGATCCAGGTGCCCATCGAGAAGAAGTAGCGAATCCCGAAAGGCGGGTACTCCGCAGTGCCGCCCGGTCGATCGGGCGGCACTGGTATACTGTGCTCCAACGAAAGGAGCCGGCTGATGGAACCGCATGCGCTGCTCGGCGAGTACCTGCGCCAGAAGAGGATCAAGCTTGAGGGCAACCTATATCACAAGACGCAGGTGGAGATGGCGTACAACTCGAACCGTATCGAGGGCAGCCGCCTATCGGTCGATCAGACCCGTCAGATATTCGAGACGCGTACCGTGTCCGGCGATGCCCGCTTCGATGACATCGTCGAAGCGGGAAATCATTTCAAGCTGTTCGACCTCATGCTGGACACGGCGGACGAACCTCTCGATCTCGACCTGCTGCTCGCGTTCCATCGGGTGCTCAAGGCGGGAACCATGCAAGCGGAATCGGATCCCGTCTTTGCGCCGGGCGTTTTGAAAACCCTTCCGAACGAAGTAGGCGGCGTGTTGACGGCTGCCCCTGATTCCGTTGAGCGCGAGTTGCGAGATCTCCTCGATTCGTTCGATGAACGGTGCGCGACCCTCGAGCAGATCGCCGATTTCCACTATCGTTTCGAGCGTATTCATCCGTTCCAGGACGGCAATGGCCGCGTCAGCCGTGTGCTCATGTTCCGTACGTGCCTTGTCTCCGACGTGCTGCCGTTCATAGTGGCCGATGGCGAAAAGCTCTTCTACCTGCGCGGCCTGGCGAACTATGCCGAAGAGCCGGGATGGCTTCTTGACACGTGCCGCTCGTTCCAAGATCGCTTTGCTGCCGACTACCTCTCTCTCGTTCCCCGCTTCCGGGCGTAGGGTCTATTCCCGGCGCCACGCGGGCTCGCTCGGGCATCCTTACCTCATCAGCATCCTCAGCAGCTTGATCTTGTCGCCGAACGGGGGATTGCGGATGGGCATCTCGATCCAGGTGCCCTTCGTGAGCGTGGACTTGTAGTGGGTAAAGCAGTCGAATCCCACTTTGCCATGGTAGGCGCCCATACCTGAGTTACCTACGCCGCCGAAGCCCATGTGGTTGTTCGCGAGATGGATGACCACGTCGTTGACGGTGGCGCCGCCGAACGGCAGCTCGCGTATCACGCGCTGCTGCACGTGCTTATCGTTCGAGAACACGTATGTGGCCAGGGGTTTCTCGAATGTGCGCACGATGCTGAAAGCCTCGTCGAGCGTCTTGTAGGTGAGGATGGGCAGCACGGGCCCGAAGATCTCCTCGTTCATGACGGGGTCGTCGAGCGTCACGCCGCGCAGACAGGTGGGCTCGATGCGCAGCGTGTCGGGATCGCCGTGACCGCCGAATGCCACCGTGGCGTTCGGGTTGCGCTGCTCGATGAGTCCCATCACGCGTTCGAAGTGGCGCTGCGATATCATATGCGGCCATTCGTCGCAGGCGAGGACGTTCTCGCCGTAATACCGGTGAAAGCACGCGTCCAGCTGCCCGACGAAGCTGTCCGCCACGCGCTCGTGCACGAGGAAGTAGTCGGGCGCGACGCAGGTCTGTCCGCAGTTGATGCCCTTTCCCCAGGCCACACGCTGTGCCGCACGCTTCACGTCGGCCGTTTCGTCCACGATGCAGGGACTCTTGCCGCCCAGTTCCAGCACCACGGGCGTCAGGTGCTTCGCCGCCGCTTCCATGATGGTATGGCCCACGTTCGGGCTGCCCGTGAAGAAGATCTGGTCCCACCGCACCTCGAGCAGCCAATCGTTCATCGCGCCCGATCCGGGGAACCCGCGCACGAACTCGGGCGGGAACACGTTGGCCAGGATGTCGATGAGAAGCTCGCTCGTGTGCTTCGAGGTGCGTGAGGGCTTGAGGGCCACGCAGTTGCCGGCGGCGATGGCGTCCACCATCGGCACGAGCGCCAGTTGCACGGGGTAGTTCCACGGACTGAGCACGAGCACTACGCCCAAAGGGCTCGGGTACACCTTCGACGTGGAATGGAAGTGCACGATGGGGGTGGGCACGCGGCGCGGCTTCGACCAGCCGCTCAGGTGCTTGAGGCAGGTTGCTATCTCGTCGTAGACGAGCCCCAGCTCGGTGGCGTAGCCCTCGAACGGCGCCTTGCCCAAATCGGCGGTCAGCGCGCCGAGGATGCGTTCCTCGTTCGCCTTGAGGTACGCCTTGAGCTTCACGAGGGCCTGGCGGCGAAAGTCGATGTCGAGCGTGGCGCCCGTCAGGTAGAAATCGCGCATGGCCTGCGCGGCGGCTTCGACGTCGGCGACGCTTTCGTATACGGGGTGCACGGGGGTGGCGGTCATGCGGACTCCTTCGCTTGCTCTAGTAGACGGCTTCGAGGATGGCGAGCGCGTCTTCCAGCGTGATCTCGGTTTCGTTGTACAGCGCGGCGCCGTCGTAGCGCGCCTGCTTGGCGACGGCCGGCAGGTCGTCGCGCGACACGCCCAGATCGGACAGCTTGAGGGGCACGCCGTAGCCGTCGCGGTACAGCTCGTTGAGCGAGAACAGGTGCTCGGCGAACGCCTCGTCGCGCACGCCCGGCGCGGCATCGGCGCCCAGGGCCGCGGCGCGCGCGGGGGCGAGGGCGCCCAGCAGCTGGCCGTAAACTCCGGCATGGATGCCGCGGTCCAGGTTGAACCGCACGCAGTGGGGGAGCAGCATCATCATGGCCTGGCCGTGCGGGATGTGGCAGAGGCCGCCCAGCGAGTGGCCGATGGCGTGGACGATGCCCACCATCGCGTTCGAGAACGCCGCGCCTGCCATGAGCGAGGCCAGCGCCAGGCTCGTGCGCGCTTCGGCGTTCGCCCCGTCGCGGCAGGCCAGCGGCAGGTTGTCGGCGATGAGCTCGATGGCTTTCATGGCGAACGCGTCTGACACGGGGTTCTTCTGGATGGACGTGTACGCCTCGATGGCGTGCGTGAGTGCGTCCATGCCGGTGGTTGCCGTCAGCTTGGGCGGCAGCGAGGACGTGAGCGCGGGGTCGAGGATGGCCACGTGCGGCACGAGCTTGTAGGAGGTGAACGACAGCTTCGCGTGCTTTTTCGTGTCGGCCACCACGGCCACGAGCGTCACCTCGCTGCCGGTGCCGGCCGTCGTGGGCACGGCGATGAGCGGCGGCAGGTCGGCGTGCAGGATCTCGGAGCCCTGCAGCGTGGCGAAATCGACGCCCTCGCAGGCAAGCGAGGCGGCAGCGCCCTTCGTCGTGTCGATGACCGAGCCGCCGCCGATGGCCACGAACCCATCGCAGGCGCGCTCCGTGAACAGGTGCGCTACCTCGTTCACCACGTCCATCGACGAGTCGGGCGGCACCTGGTCGAATATCTCGTAGGCTACGTCGGCGGCGTCCAGCACGTCGGTCAGCTTCGCGGCCACGCCCAGCTTCACGAGGCCGGCATCGGTCATGACCAGCGGGTGCTTCATGCCGCGGTCGGCCACCTCGTCGGGCAGCTTGTCCAGCGCGTGCGCGCCGGCTACGATTTTCGTGGGGCAGGAAAACTCGAATCCTTGCATGTGCTCCTCCTGGCGATCGGGGACGGCGATCAGGCGCGCGGGGCGGACGGGGACGACGGGCGGGCGGCGGACGCGCGGTACGCGGCCCGCCATCCGAAGAACAGCTTCAGCAGCGCCGTGAACATATAGGTGAGGGAGACGCCCGTGTTGTTGGGCCCGCGCGTGGAGAACGCGCGCTCGGCGAGAGCGGCTTTGAGCGTCGTGCCGCCCGAGAAGCAGCTGAACGCGTAGGCCAGCGAACGGAACGCGATGACGTAATCGACGGTGACGGCCTGCGCGTCGGCGCTGGCCAGGCCGCTGCCGGGTTCCACGTCGGTGGCCAGACGGTCGGGAGGCACGCGCTTGAACGCGCCGGACGCCGTGCGCCGGCACGCGCACGCCAGGCTCGTCCCGTTCACGGACAGCATGAACGTGTAGCCCGGCTCCAGGTAATCCACCTCCGCGCGGATTTTCGGCGAGACGTGTTTGAACGCGTTGATCAGATGCGGCAGCAACCGCAACAGCACCCGGACGTAGAGCGCTTGGAAACGCTGTCTCATGGTGCGGCGAGGGGAAGATGATTCGGCCATACGCGCTCCTCTGACGTCATCGTTGTTCGATGCCCCGTATGATACTCCGCTCCGCAAAACGAAGGATCGGGTTCTTTGTAAAAACAGGCTCGCGGCCCCTCCTCTCCCCGGTTTGTGCGCCGGGCGGTGTACGGGTCGGTTTCGCTGCGTACACCATTTGGTGTAATTCCGTGTCGCAAAGGTGACAAATGGTTTCGAGCGTCTCTGAACTGGGGAGGGGAGTGATAAGGTGACGGCATTCAATAAATGAAAAGCTTGGCGATCATAGACCAGCACGAATTAAAGGAGCGTGAAGCACATGACCGATACCCATGGCACCCCTGGCAACGGCCCCGTGCCGCCGACGCAAGGCGACGAGCATGCCCAGCATGCCGCCCCGACGGGCCAGCAGCCGTACTATCAGCAGCAACAGCAGTACTACCAGCAGCCGCAACATCCCCAGCATCCGGCAGGGGCGGTGACCGTCGAGAAGAAGTCGCACGGAGGCCGCACGTTTTTGCTCGCCTTCTTGGGTGCGGCCGTCGCGTGCGCCATCGGCTTGGGCGGCTTCGGCATCTGGCAGTCCATGAACGGCGGCTCGTCCTCGAGCAACGACGGAGGCCAGTCGACCCAGCTCGGCTCGCAGAACTCCGGCAGCATCAACGCCACCGACGCCGAGTCCGACCAGACGCTGGCCGAGGCCGTGGCGCAGAAGGCCCTGCCCTCCGTGGCCGCCATCGACGTGTACGCGAACCAGTCCAACGCCGGCGGCATGTACGGTTTCGGCTCGAATTCCGGTTCCAGCTCGGATACGCTGACCGAAGCGTCGCTCGGCAGCGGCGTCGTGCTCACCGAAGACGGCTACATCATCACGAACTACCACGTCATCGCCGGCGGCGATGCCTACAAGGTGACCGTCGAGGGCGAGACTTACGATGCCGAGGTCGTGGGCAGCGATCCCAGCTCCGACATCGCGGTCATCAAGGCCAAGGATGCCAGCGGCCTCACCCCCATCGAGATCGGCAACTCCGACGACCTCATCATCGGCGAGTGGGTCATGACCATCGGCAGCCCGTTCGGCCTTGAGCAGTCCGTCGCCACCGGCATCGTGTCGGCCACGAGCCGCTCGCAGATCATGGACGCCAGCACCGACCAGTACGGCCAGAGCTCCGGCGAGACCACCATCTACCCGAACATGATCCAGACCGATGCCGCCATCAACCCCGGTAACTCCGGCGGCGCGCTCGTCGACGCCGACGGCAAGCTCATCGGCATCAACACGCTGATCACGTCCTACTCGGGCAACTACTCCGGCGTCGGCTTCGCCATCCCGGTGAACTACGCGGTGAACCTCGCGCAGCAGATCATCGACGGCAAGACCCCGACCCATGCGCAGCTCGGCGTGTCGCTGTCCACGGTGAACGCCCAGAACGCGCAGCGCTACGGCCTGTCGGTTGACGAGGGCGCGTACGTGGCGGCCGTCAGCGAGGGCTCCGGCGCCGCCGAGGCCGGCCTGCAGGAAGGCGACATCATCACCAAGTTCGACGGTCAGGATGTCGCGTCCGCCAGCGACCTCATGCTGGACGTCCGCTCCAAGAACCCCGGCGACAAGGTGACCCTCGACGTGAACCGCAACGGCGAGACCAAGCAGGTCGAGGTCACGCTCGGCTCCGACGAGAACAGCCAGAGCGCTTCGACCCAGCAGAACAACGCCCAGGAGTCCATGCTCGAGCGCCTCTTCGGCGGCGGCTCCAGCAGCTCCCAGCAGGACGCGGCGTAACCGATC
Source organism: Eggerthella timonensis (assembly GCF_900184265.1). Taxonomy (NCBI): domain Bacteria; kingdom Bacillati; phylum Actinomycetota; class Coriobacteriia; order Eggerthellales; family Eggerthellaceae; genus Eggerthella; species Eggerthella timonensis. The sequence goes on along the minus strand of NZ_FXXA01000002.1, from coordinate 3,568,417 downwards.
CCTGCCATCTCCTCTCCTTCGACGGCCCCCGCTCCCCGGCGGGGGCCGTCGTGCGTACGGCCCTTTTCCTCTGTCCTTTGCGTGAAATGCCCGAAAACGGCCGCGAGCTTGACGCGGTCGTTTTCATTTTCAGGTAAGATGGGCGGTTAGAACAACATACATGAACGACCACCGAGAGGATAGGGCTTATGTCTGAAGGATACCGATACGACCGCGTGCTGCTCAAGTTGTCTGGCGAGGCGCTGGCGGGCGACGTCGGCTACGGCATCGATCCGAAGGTGGTGGACGACCTCGCCGATCAGATCGCCGAAATCGTGCGCGCCGGCGTGCAGATGGCCGTTGTCGTGGGCGGCGGCAACATCTTCCGCGGGCTGGCCGGATCGGCCGAGGGCATGGACCGTGCGCAGGCCGACTACATCGGCATGCTGGCCACGGTGATGAACGCGCTCGCCCTCCAGGACGCCTTCGAGCGCCACGGCATCTTCTCCCGCGTGCAGAGCGCCATCAACATGCAGGAAGTGTCCGAGCCCTACATCCGCCGTCGCGCCATCCGCCACATGGAGAAGGGCCGTGTGGTCATCCTGGCCGCCGGCACGGGCAACCCCTACTTCACCACCGACACCACGGCCGCGCTGCGCGCGTGCGAGCTGGACGTGGACGTGCTGATGAAGGCCACGAAGGTGGACGGCGTGTACGACAGCGACCCCAAGAAGAACCCCGACGCCCAGCGCTTCGACCGCATCAGCTACATGGACGTGCTGTCGCGCGGCCTCAACGTCATGGACTCCACGGCCACGTCGCTGTGCATGGACAACGACGTGCCCATGATCGTGTTCGACCTGACGGTCAAAGGCAACATTTCGCGCGCTTTGAAGGGCGAAGACGTCGGAACCACGGTAGAATCGCGGTAGAATAACATGAGCGCGCGTGCCGCCTAACATGGTCGGCGCGATGCGAGGAGCAGGGTGAAAGGAACCGGGATGAGTATAGACGACAGCATGTTGCAAGCCGAGGAGCGCATGGACAAGGCGCTGGCTTCGCTGGGCGAGGCGTTCGCGTCCGTCCGCACCGGGCGTGCGAACGCCATGGTGCTCGACCGTATCAGGGTGGACTATTACGGCGTGCCGACGCCGGTGAACCAGATGGCGGGCGTCAAGACGCCCGATGCGCACATGCTGGTCATCGAGCCGTGGGACAAAGGCGTGCTCGGCGCCATCGAGCACGCGATCATGCAGAGCGATCTGGGCGTGACCCCGTCGAACGACGGCTCCGTCATCCGCCTGCCGTTTCCTGCGCTCACCGAGGAGCGCCGGCGCGAGCTGGTGAAGCAGTGCAAGACGTACGCTGAGGAAGCCCGCGTGGCCGTGCGCAACGCCCGTCGCGACGCGAACGCCTCCATCGAGCGCGCCGTCAAGGAAGAGAGCCTTCCCGAGGACGACGAGCGTCGCGGGCAGGCCGAGGTGCAGAAGCTCACCGACAAGTACATCGCCGAGATCGACGAGGCCTTCAAGAAGAAAGAAGCCGAAGTGATGGAGATTTAATTCGGCGCAGCCGAATTGAATCTCCGAAACCGGCGGCCGACGGTCGCCGGTTTCTCGTCTTTTGCGGAGGTAGCCTTGAACAAGCCGCTCGATTACATATTCCCGAACCCCCCGGCGGACCTCGATCCGACGCGTCTCGATCCGGCGGCGGTGCCAAGCCACGTGGCCGTCATCATGGACGGCAACGGCCGCTGGGCGAAGGAGCGGGGGAAGAACCGCCTGTTCGGCCACAAGGCCGGCATCGAGGCGGTGCGCGAGACCATCCGGTGCGCGTCCGACGTGGGCGTGCGCTACCTCACCATCTACTCGTTCTCGTCCGAGAACTGGAAGCGCCCGCAGGACGAGGTCATCGGCCTCATGAACCTGTTCGCCACCACGATGCTCGCCGAGGTGGACGGCCTGCATGAGGAGCACGTGCGCGTCATGACCATCGGCCGCACCGACGAGCTGCCGAAGAAGACGCGCGACGCGTTCGCGAAGGCGTGGGAGAAAACCAAGGACAACGACGGCATGACGCTGGTCGTGGCCGTGAACTACGGCGGTCGCGTCGAGCTGCTCGATGCTATGCGATCCTACATGGACGATGCGCATGCCGCGCTGCGCGAGGGTCGCACGCCCGAGCCGCTGACCGAGGAAGGGCTGGCGCGCCACCTGTACACGGCGGACATCCCCGATCCCGACCTGCTCATCCGCACGAGCGGCGAGATGCGCGTGTCGAACTTCCTGCTGTGGCAGATCGCCTATTCCGAATTCGTGTGCACCGAAACGCTGTGGCCGGATTTCGACCGCTACGAGCTTCTGCGCGCGCTGCTGGAATTCCAGTCGCGCGATCGCCGATTCGGGGCGGTGAAGTAGGTGGCACCGCGGCCCGACGAACAGGTTGAAGCAGGTGACGACCGCAAGCGCACGGGGCGCATCAAGGATTTCGCCTACGAGAAAACGCCGAAGAAGCTGAAGAACGCCACCGACTTGCAGGTGCGCTTTCGCACGGGCTTCGTGTACGTGGCGCTGTCGGTGCTGTGCATTCTCGTGAGCGATTGGACCACGGTGGCGTTCCTCGTGGTCACGGCCGGCATCACGGCTGGCGAGTTCTACTACATGCTGCGGTCGGACGCGAAGCTGCCCAACGAGATGCTTGGCATCATCGCGGCCATGCTGTACCCGCTCAGCGTGTTTTTGCTGGGTTTGAACGGCGCGCTGTTCGTGAGCCTCGCGCTCCTTCTGGCGCTGATCGTATGGTACGTGTTCTGGATGCGGGCGCGCGTGCCCGACGTGGGCGTGAGCTTCTTCGGCGCCGCGTACTGCGGTATGCTGCTGTCGGGCCTCGTGGTCATCCGCACGGCGCTGCCCCAGCCGTGGGGCGGCGTGCTGGCCCTCGGGGTCTTCTTCAGCGTGTGGGCGAACGACTCGTTCGCCTACCTCGTGGGAAGCAAGATCGGCAAGCACAAGCTGGCGCCGCGCACGAGCCCGAAGAAGAGCTGGGAGGGCTTCATTGCCGGGCTGCTCGGGTCGGCGGCGTTCTGGTGCTTGATGACGCTCATTCCGGGCGTGACGATGTCCATTCCGCAGGCGTTGCTGTTCGGCCTGCTCAGCGGCCTTATGGGCGTGCTCGGCGATCTGGCCGAGAGCCGCATCAAACGCAACTCGGGCTTCAAGGACTCCGGAACCATCATGCCGGGTCACGGCGGCCTGCTCGATCGTTGCGACTCGCTGTTCTTGGTGGCCGTCACCTCGGCCATCTTGCTGCTCGGCTTCGGCTGCATCCCGTTTCCCGTTCCGCTGCTCTAGGAGGCGCGCATGAGACGCATCGTTGTGTTGGGTTCCACGGGCTCCATCGGCACGCAGACGCTCGACGTGGCGCGCCGCCATGCCGACAAGCTCGAAGTGGTGGGCCTCGCGGTGAACGCGCGGGCCGACGAGCTGCTGGCGCAGGCGCGGTCGTTCGGCGTGCGCCACCTCGCGGTGGGCGACGGGCGCCTGGCGGGCGAGCCGATAGCCGACGAGCTGGCCGCGCACGTCGAGGGTGCGAAGCCGGCGAGTGCGGCCTCGTCACTTGCCGAGGCGTTCGCGCAGCGTGGCGAGGGGTCGCTCGGGTTCGGCGCCGACGCCGTGGTGGACCTCGTGCGCCTTCCCGAAGCCGACATCGTGGTGAACGCGCTCGTGGGCGCTGCGGGCCTGCGCGCCAGCTACGAGACGCTCGCGGCGGGCAAGGTGCTCGCGTTGGCGAACAAGGAGTCCCTCGTGGTGGGCGGCGACCTCATCATGCCCTTGGCCGCCGAACCGGGGCGCCTCATGCCCATCGACTCGGAGCACGGGGCCATCTACCAATGCCTGCTGGGCGAGGACCCGCGCGAGGTGTCGCGTTTGTGGGTGACGGCGTCGGGAGGACCGTTCCGCGGACGGGCGCGCGCCGAGCTGGAGAGCATCACGCCCGCGGCTGCGCTCGCGCATCCCACGTGGAACATGGGCGCGAAGATATCCATCGACTCGTCCACGCTCATGAACAAGGGGCTCGAGGTCATCGAGGCGCACCACCTGTTCGCCATGCCCTACGATCGCATCAGCGTGGTCGTGCAGCCGCAGAGCGCCATCCACTCCATGGTGGAGTATTCCGACGGCAGCGTGAAAGCCCACCTTGGCACCACCGATATGCGCATCCCCATCCAGTTCGCGCTGTCGTATCCCGAGCGCTGGGACGCGCCCGTCGAGCCGCTCGACTTCACGAAGCTCGGCAGCCTCGAGTTCGCCGCGCCCGACACCGACACGTTCCGCTGCCTCGCGCTGGCCCGCGCGGCCGGCGAGCGCGGCGGCACGCTGCCCTGCGTCATGAACGCCGCGAACGAGGTGGCCGTGGCCGCGTTCCTCGCCGAAGAGGGCAGCTACTTGGGGATCGCCCAGTGCGTCGAGGCCGTCATGGACGCCCACGAGCGCGACGGCGTCCAGCGCGTGGAGAGCCTCGACCAGCTCGAGGAGCTCGACGCCTGGGCCCGCGAGGAAGCGCGCCAGCGCGTCGTGCGGGTTTAGCCGATCGAACCATCTCCGATCGAAGCTGCATAAAAGAAGCCGGTGATCGTCGAGGGTTTCGAACGTGAATCTCGCCGAGCCCGCGCCAGGCTTCCACGATGGCCGAGTGTTCTCAGAGGGTTTTCGCGTCGAAGCGCTCGCCGTCGGGCCAAATGACCGCATCGCGGTCGGGTGCGGCGGGCTTGCGCGAGATATACAGGGAATCGGCTAATTGTCGGCATGGCGATCCTCTCCAAAGGCTCCTCCAGTCGTTGTCTTGTTGCGCGGGCCCGCTCTTTCAGTATAGTGAGCTGGTTCTACGTTTCTATGGCGCAGATCCAGCAGGGATTCTTCTCGATCCAGCGCGCATTCTATGCCGATGGCACGCGCTTTCCACGCGCCGTGCCCCCGTTTCCAGCGCGGATTCCACGCGCTTCTCTCGCGGATCCAACGTCGATCCAGCGTCCCTCGTCGCGTGTCGCGCATCCCTGCACGCGCGCTCCGTACCTCGTGTCGCGTACACCGCACTGCGGTTTCCTCGTGCGCGGGTTGTAGTTTTTCCGCACATCGGTTCGCAGCGCCTACGGCTGCAGGCGCATCTCCCTATAATGGGAGCACGTAAGAAGCATTCCTCGCAACCGAAAGGGAAACGAGTTTATGGATATCGTTTTGATGATCGTGTACACAACGCTCGTGCTCGGCTTCCTCGTGTTCATCCACGAGGGTGGGCACTACCTGGCCTCACGCGCCTTCGGCGTGCGCGTCACCGAGTTTATGCTGGGGCTTCCCGGCCCGAACATCGGCTTCACGAAATGGGGCACGAAGTTCGGCGTGACGCCCTTCCTCTTGGGCGGCTACGCGAAGGTGTGCGGCATGGAGCCAGGCGAGATGAGCCCGCACCTCGAGCCGGTGCTCGCCGCGCTCTACCGCCGCGGCACCGCGAACATGGAGGACATCGCCCGCGACTGCGGCATTACCGATGACGAGGCGTACGAGGCGCTCGACGAGCTCGTCGAATGGGGCAGCATCGCCGGTCCTGCCAAGCAGGACAAGTACAACACCTACCGAGCTCCCGTGGTCAAGCCGAGCAAGAAGCAGCTTGCCGCGGGCGCCGTTGCCTACGAGCTCGGCCAGGCGCGCCCAGTCGAAGACGCCCACGCACTGTTCGAGAGCGAGTACAAGCAGCAGTACCGCAGCCTGCCGTTCTGGAAGCGCTCCGTCATCCTCGTGGCCGGCGTGGGCGTGAACCTGCTGTTCGCCGTGCTGCTGCTCGTGGTAGTTTTCTCGGTTATCGGCCTCGATATGGTCAATCCCGACACGGGCGCCATCCAGCACGTGGTGCTCACCCCGCTGCAGGCGCTGCAATTCGGGTTCAACTACATCGGCATGGTGGTGCAGATGGTGGTCGGTCTGTTCAACCCGGCCACCGCGGCCGAGACGGTGTCGAACTCGTCGTCGGTCATCGGCATCGCAGCAATGTCAAAGACGTACTTCGACCTGGGCGCCGGCTACGCTATGATGTTCGTGGTCATGATCTCGGTGTCGCTCGGCATCATGAACCTGCTGCCTATCCCCCCGCTCGATGGCGGCCGTCTGGTAATCGAGATCTTCCAGAAGGTCTCGCGCAAGGTGGTGTCCATGCGCGCGCTTAACTACCTGAGCGCCGCCGGGATGATCCTGTTCATTGGTTTCTTCCTGTTCATGGCGAACCAGGACATCCAAAGGTTCGTGTTCGGCAACTGGGGGTAGGCGCTGCTTCGCGGAAACCCGGTGCAGATGCGCCCGAAAGCTTCCATTACGGGGTAGAATATCCTCCATGCGCGCAAGCGCAGGCAACTACGACCCTGAACGGAGGCCCTTGTGGCAACGCATGCCAAACCGAATGAGGCTACCCGCCGCGTGATGGTGGGCTCCGTGCCGCTCGGCGGCGGCGCGCCCGTCGTCGTGCAGTCCATGCTGAACGCTCCGGCCGACGATGCCGCCGCCAACCTCGCGCAGATCGAGGCGCTCGCGAACGCGGGCTGCGAGATCGTGCGCATGGCCATCCCGCACCATGCGAATCTCGACACGTTCGAGGCCGTGTGCAAGCAGTCGCCCCTGCCGGTGGTCGCCGACATCCACTTCGATGCGAGCATCGCCATCGAGGCCGCTCGGCGCGGCGCGGCCAAGCTGCGCATCAACCCCGGCAACATCGGCGGGCTCGCCAAAACCGACGCCGTGCTCGACGCGGCGGGGGAGGCGGGCATCCCCATCCGCATCGGGGTGAACGCGGGCTCGCTCGACAACGAGCTGGCGGCGCGCGACGATCTCACGCTGCCCGAGAAGCTGGCGCGCTCGGCCGCCGATTACGTGCGCTACTGCGAGGGCCGCGGCTTTTCCGATCTCGTGGTCAGCGCGAAGGCCCACGACGTCATGACCACGGTGCGCACGTACCGCCTGCTCAGCGAGGAGCTGCCGACGTGTCCGCTGCATATCGGCGTCACCGAGGCCGGCACGACGTTCCAAGGCGTCATCAAAAGCGCCAGCGGCCTGGGCATCTTGCTGGAAGAGGGCATCGGCGACACGCTGCGCATCTCGCTCACGGACGATCCCGTACAGGAGGTCCGCGCATGCTGGACGCTGCTTGCTGCGCTCGACCTGCGCCGACGCAACGCCGAGCTCATCAGCTGCCCCACGTGCGGGCGCTGCCAGGTGGATCTCATCGGGCTCGCGCGCGAGGTGGAAGGGCGCATCGCGCACCTGGACAAGCCGCTCAAGGTGGCCGTCATGGGCTGCGTGGTGAACGGCCCGGGCGAGGCCGCCGATGCCGACATCGGCGTAGCGTGCGGTTTGGGGTCGGGCGTGGTGTTTTCACACGGGAACGTCGTCCGCAAGGTGGAGGAGAGTGCCATCGTGGACGCTTTGATGGAGGAGATAGGAAAGCTATGACGAACGCGAATATCATGCGCATGAGCCAGGTCTACGCGCCCACGCTCAAGGAAGATCCCGCCGACGCGGAAATCGCCAGCCACAAGCTGCTGCTGCGCGCCGGTTTCATCCGCAAGACGGCGTCGGGCGTGTACACGTTCCTGCCCCTGGGCAAGCGCGTGCTGGCCAAGGTCGAGAACATCGTGCGCGAGGAGATGGACGGCATCGGCGCGCAGGAGATCATGATGCCGGCGTTGCAGCCGGGCGAGCTGTGGCACGAGAGCGGCCGTTGGGACGACTACGGCCCCGAGCTCATGCGCCTCGTCGACCGCCACGACCGCGAGTTCTGCCTCGGGCCCACCCATGAGGAGCTCATCACCTCGCTCGTGCGCAACGAGCTGCGCTCCTACAAGGAGCTGCCGTTATCGCTCTACCAGATCCAGGTGAAGTTCCGCGACGAGATCCGTCCGCGCTTCGGCCTGCTGCGCAGCCGCGAGTTCATCATGAAGGACGCCTACAGCTTCCATGCCGACCAGGAGTCGCTGCAGAAGACCTACGACGACATGAGCGAGGCGTACGGCCGCATCTGCGACCGCATGGGCATGGACTACCGTCCCGTCGAGGCCGACCCCGGCCAAATCGGCGGCAGCGTGACCTGCGAGTTCATGGCGCTCGCCGATGCGGGCGAGGCCGAGCTCGTGCACTGCACGTGCGGGTACGCCGCCAACACCGAGGCCGGCGACTGCCTGGCGCGCCCCACCGTGTACGACGTGCCGCAGATGGAGAAGATCGCCACACCCGACGTGCACACCATCGCCGAGCTGGCCACGTTCCTCGACATCCCCGAATCGTCCACGGTGAAGGCCCTGTCCGGCAAGAACGACGAGGGCAAGCTCGTCGTCATGTTCGTGCCGGGCGACCACGAGCTCAACGAGCTGAAGGCCGCGCGCGTGGCCGGCGGCTTCACGCTGCTCACCGACGAGGACATGGAAGCCTTCGGCCTGCACAAGGGCTCGATGGGCCCCGTGGGCCTGCCCGAATCCGCCTACGTCATCGCCGCGCGCAGCCTGCAGGCCGTGCCGAAGTGGGTCGTGGGCGCCAACGAGGACGGCTACCACTACGTGGGCGCCAAGCTGGGCGAGGACTTCCAGGTGGACGAATGGGCCGACCTCTGCATCGTGCAGCCGGGCGACAGCTGCCCGTCCTGCGGGCTGCCGCTCGAGGGCGCGCGCGGCATCGAGGTGTCGCAGGTGTTCCAGCTGGGCGACAAGTACTCGAAGGCCATGGGCGCCACGTTCATGGCGGAAGACGGCTCCGAGCAGCCGTTCCTCATGGGCTGCTACGGCGTGGGCATCTCGCGCACCATGGCCGCCATCGTCGAGCAGCACAACGACGAGAACGGCATCATGTGGCCGCTCACGGTTGCGCCGGCGCACGTGTGCGTCATCCCGCTGACGGTAGGCGACGACGAGGTGCAGCCCGCAGCCGAGAAGCTGGCGAACGATCTGGCGAAGCTGGGCCTCGAGGTGGTCATCGACGACCGCAAGGAGCGCGCCGGCGTGAAATTCGCCGATGCCGACCTCATCGGCTGGCCGTTGCAGGTCATCGTCGGCAAGCGCGGCTTGGCCGAGCAGAAGGTTGAGATCAAGCGCCGCAGCACGGGCGCCCGCCGCGACATCCCGTTGGCGGCCCTCACTGACGCGCTCGCGTTCTCCCAGCGCAACGCCAAGGTCTGGGGCTCCGAACTGTCCCTGTTCGGCGGGCTGTTCGAGTAGCGTACCGCGTGCCTGACGGCACGCGGTATCAGCCGACGCTGCGGGGCGCTGCGGCACCCGATCTCGCGGCGATGCCGACGGCTCGCGTACCCGTTGTACGCTTCGCCCTCGCCATCCCCACGATCTCGGGCACCGCAGTGCCCCTCGCTGACTTACTGCGCCAGCCGGAGCAGTTGTTTTTCGCGCTTCGCGCGAATTGATCGCTGATGGAAGGACCTATGACTACTCGCACCATGCAAGCCGTCCTGTTCGACCTCGACGGAACCTTGCTCGACACGCACGACCTGCTGCTCACCACGTTCCGGTACACGGCTCGCGCCGTGCTCGACGAGCCGATCCCCGACGAGCGCCTCATGGCGAAGGTGGGCCAGCCGCTCAACACCCAGATGTGGGACTTCACGGACGATCCGGCCGTGCACGAGGAGCTCTGCCGGGTGTACCGGGAGTACAACGCGGCGGTGCACGACGACCTCATCAGGTTGTTCGACGGCACCGTGCCCATGCTCGAGCGCCTCAAAGAGGCCGGCTACCCGCTGGCCGTGGTCACGTCGAAGCGCCACGAGGTGGCCATGCGCGGCCTCGACCGCTTCGATCTGGCAGGCTACTTCGATTTCCTCATCGGCGCCGACGATTTCGTGGAGCACAAGCCGCATCCCGGCCCCGTGGCGCACGGCTGCGACCGCTTGGGCCTCGCGCCCGAAACGTGCCTGTACGTGGGTGACAGCCCGTTCGACATGCAGGCGGGCAACGGCGCGGGCTGCGCCACCGCCGCGGCGCTGTGGGGCATGTTCCCCCAGGCCGTTCTCGAGGCCGAGCGTCCCACGTACGTGTGCGCTGACGGCGTCGAGATCCCTTCGCTGCTCGGCTGCTGACGAGCCGGAGGGGATGGGTGAGGCAGGGAGATGGGAGTGAGACAGAGGGACGGGGTAATTGTCTCATTTTGCCCGCAAAATGAGACAATTACCCCGTCCCTCTGTCTCACTCCCCGTCCCTCCCTCAGCGGGCGTACGCGTCGGCGATCCAGTCCTGCGTCACGTCGAGGAACGCGCGCGTTGCTGTCGAGGCCGTTTCCAGCGAGCGCAGCGCGATGGCGATCTCGCGGCTCGTCTCCACTTCGGGCTGCTTGACGGCCAGAGGGAACGGCGCGTCGCGCAGGATGAGGTCCGCCAGCACGCTGAACCCGAGGCCCGCGCTCACCATGCTCATCACCGCGTAGTCGCTGTCGATGGTGAAGCGTACGTTGGGCTCTACGTCGTTCGCGCGGAACAGCGTCTCCATCTCCGACGACGTCCCGCTCTTCAGGCGGATATACGGTTCCTCCGCCAACGCCTCGCGCGGCACGAACGGCGCGTCGGCCAGAGGATGGTCGGGCGGCAGCACCACGAGCAGCGGATCCTTGCGCAAAGGCACGGCGTGCAGGTCGTGCTTGATGGGGTAAACGAAGAACCCGCAGTCGGCATCGCCGCGCCACACGGCCTCCTCCAGCTCGTCCTCGTCGTCGACGCAGATCAGCTGCAAGTCGATGCCGGGATGCTGCGCGAGGAAGCGCTTTGCGATGCCGGGGAACCACTGGATGGCCGTGCTCGTGAACGCCGCCACGCGCACGATGCCGCTCTCGAGATGCTTGAGCTCGGCGAGGCGCATCTCCAGCTGCCGCTCGCTGTTGCACACGTTCTGCACCCAGGGCAGCAAATCGGCGCCCTCCGCGGTGAGATGCGCGCCGCCGTAATCGCGCACGAACAGCGGCACGTCCAGCTCGCGCTCGAGCGTGCTCACGAGGTAGCTGATGCCGGCCTGCGTGTACCCCAGGTCGTGGGCGGCCTGCTTGAAGCTGCCCGTCTCGGCCACCTTGAGAAACGCGTCGTATTTCTGGTTGCTCATGCGCTTGCCCCTCACCGCTCACTGGATCTCCATAAACCGCATTGGTAACCTCAACTATACGAAGCACGACGTGGATAAACAAGGATTCCTTGAAATCTTAAAAAGAAAATCTCATTTTACTTTTACCAGGCGAAACCATACCATATCCCAGCAACCCAAGAACATCGTTCAAGAAGCTCCGCGAGGGCGGGGCTTGGAAGTCTTGCGCTGCCCTGCGCCGTGCAAGCCGCGAACCGGAAGGAGGCACCCCATGGAAACCCGTAGCAAGCGTTGGCCCTATGTCGCGTGCGTCGTGCTGCAAACCGTTATCTTCGGCTCGGGCAACGCCATTACGAAGATGGCGTACGAGAGCATCACGCCCATGTGGTGCCTCGCCATCCGATTCGGCCTGGCCACGCTCGTGTTCGCGGTCTTCTTCGGCCCGCGCATCGCCCGCCAGCTGCGCGACGCGCGCGTCGGCGCCTGGCTGCCCGCGGCGCTGTGCATGGCGCTCGCGTACCTCACCTGCAACGTGGCGCTCGATCTCACCACGGCCACCAACGTGGGCTTCCTCGTGGCGCTACCCGTGGTGTTCGCGCCGCTGCTCTCGAGCGTGGTGAACCGTTGCCGCTACCCGCTCGCCTTCCTGCCGTTCCAGGCGGCGGTCGTCGTCGGGCTCTACCTCTTGTGCAGCAACGGGGGAGCGCCCTCGTTCGGCCTGGGCGAGATCCTCGCGCTGCTGTCCTCCGTGGCGCTTGCCGGCGCGCTCGTGTTCGGCGAGCGCGGCCTCGAGCAGCTCGACGCCGTCACCGTGGCCGGCACGCAGATCGCCGCGTCGTTCGTGGTGGCCCTCGCGTGTGCGCTGGCCTTCGAACCGCCTGTGGACGTGCTGGCCGTGCAGCCCGTGGCGTGGGCCACCATCGCCTTCCTCGCGCTGCTCAGCACGTGCCTCACCTTCATGCTGCAGAACGTGTCGCTGACGAAGCTGCCGTCCTCCACCGTGTCGCTGCTGCTCACGGGCGAGCCGGTGTTCACTGCGGCGTTCTCGTTCGTGCTGTTGGGTGAAACGCTGTCCGCGGCGGGCCTCGCCGGCGCCGCGCTCATCGTGGCCAGCGTCGTGGCCGCCACGTGGGTGGAAGGCCGTCAGGCCGCGCCCGCTGCATCGCCGGCGCTGCAGGCCGAGCAGCGCTTCGCGCTCGAAGAAGGGTGGTTCGAAGGTGCGGAGTTCGGCGCTCCCGCTCCCCTTGCCGGGGTGGAGCTGCCCCACCTCGTGCCTCCCGAACGCCGCTCCTTCGCGTCGGAGCGCGCTGCGTAGCGCGCCTCTCGTCTTCGGCCGTCCTCGCGGCCACCGCGTTTCGCGTTTCGAGCGGCGAGCGGCCCGTTTCCGCTCGCCGCTTCGTTTCTGCCGCCCATGTGCGGAAGGGCGGCCGAAACGTCCTTTCGTCTGGTCACGTTGGGCCGATTGTTGGTTGCTCGCCGAATATCGCGCATCCTTTCTCTATAGTACAAGGGTATCAACGCCTTGACAGCTTGTCGCTATACGGGAGGAGCGTGCTTGTCTGATGGCATCGAAGCCCTTGTCCAATGACGAAGCGAAGGATCTGATGAAGCAGCTCGGCATGGCCGAGGCATCTGCGCGCGAGGAGGAGCGTGCTCCGAAGAAGGCGGGCTCGTCGAGCGATGCGAGCGTGGCCGAGCTGCTGAGCGAGCTCTACCGCTCGGACATCGGCCGCAGACCGCCGCATCTGACGCGCGGCTGACGGCCCGAGGATCCCGACCGACGACCGTCGCCCCGCGAGGGGGGCGACGGGGCAGGCGGAAAGCGGAGAAGCGGCAACCTTCCCTTGACGGCTCCGCACTCGTCCGTTGCGAGCATTGCCCTTTTCGCCGATTTGGTGCATCATGGATAGCAGAGGCCGTCCGCGATGCGGACGGCGAATCGCAAGCATAGGAGGCTCTTATGGCTAACCTCAGCGACGGATTCAAAGACATCTTCCTGGCCGGCATCGGCGCGATGGCCATCACCGGCGAAAAGACCAAGGATTTGGTTGACCAGCTCATCTCCAAGGGCGAGCTCACGGTGGACCAGGGCAAGCAGATCAACACCGAATTGAAGCACAAGGCCGAGGACGTGGCAGCATCGGTGCGCTACGACGTCCTGGAGGCGCGCATGGCCGCCATGACGCCCGAGGAGCGGGCGGCGTTCGCCGCCAAGGCTGCCGAGATCGCCGAGAAGGCGAACGCGAAGCCGGCTCCCGAGGCCGAGGTGGGCGACGCGTCCGCCGTGGCCGTGGACGACGAGGCGGCTGGGGCCGAGCCGCAGACGCCGGGCGCCTAGCGCGCGGCTGCAGGCTGCCCGCCCATGCCTGAGAACACGCTGCTGCGCTACTTCTTCAGTTCCGGTTCGGAGGTCGATCCCGAGGATCGGTTCCATCTGAACCGGAAGACGCGTACGCGGCGCCTCAAGGAGATATCCGATATCCTGCGGAAGCACCACTTCCTCAAGGGCTTCTCGCCCGAGGAGTTCCGCGCCATGCTGGAGGATTTGGGCCCCAGCTTCGTGAAGATCGGCCAAACGCTGTCCACGCGTTCGGAGATCCTGCCGAAAGCGTACTGCGACGAGCTGGCGAAGCTGCAGATGGAGTGCGACCCGCTGCCGTTCGACGCCATCCTCGCGGCCCTCGACGACATCTACGGCGACGCGCAGGGCGACGTGTTCGACGCCATCGACCCCACGCCGCTCGGCAGCGCGTCGCTGGCGCAGGTGCACAAGGCGCGCCTCGTCAGCGGCGAGACCGTGGCCGTGAAGATCCAGCGTCCCGGCGTGAAGGCCACCATGGCTCAGGATATCGACATCATGCGCATGGTGGCGCGCCATGCCGCGCGCTTCATGAAGGACGAGCAGATGCTCGACCTGCGCGACGTGGTGGAAGAGCTGTGGGCGACGTTCTTGGAGGAGACGGATTTCCAACGCGAGGCCGCCAACCTCGAGGAGTTCGCGCGCCTCAACGCCGACGTCGCCTTCATCGACTGCCCGAAGGTGTACACCGAGCTGTGCGGCGAGTACGTGCTGGTGATGGAGTACATCGACGGCATCCCCATCCTCGCGGTCGATCGCCTGCGCGCGTCCGGCTACGACCTGGAGGAGATCGGCGAGAAGATCCTCGACAACTACGCTTCGCAGATTCTCGACCACGGCTTCTTCCACGCCGATCCGCATCCGGGCAACCTGCTCATCCGCAACGGCAAGATCGTCTACATCGACCTCGGCATCATGGGCCGCCTCTCGCCGCGCGACCGCGCCGGGTTCGGCAACATCATCGAGGCGGTGGGCATGGAAAGCTCGTCGGAGCTCAAGGATGCGCTCATGTCCTTCGCCATCGCGAAGGACAACTCGGCCATCGACCACACGCGCTTCCTGGCCGACCTCGACCTGCTGCTCAGCGACTACGGCTCGTGCGACGTGGCCGACATCGACATCGGCTCGTTTCTCAACGACATCCTCATGCTCACACGCTCGTGCAAGGTGACGCTGCCGTCGTCCATCACGAGCGTGTCGCGCGGCATCGTCACGCTCGAGGGCACCATCGCTCCGTTCATTCCGAACCAGAACGTCGTGTCCATCATCAACGCCCATATCCAGCGGTCGAAGAACAAGGGCGACGAGCTCGTGCAGGCCATGCAGGACCTCGCGCTGGCGCTGCGCTCGTCGTCGCGCGGAGCGCTCGATGCGGCGCAGTACTCTGGCGAGACGCTCAAGATGCTCACGCGCGGCCAGCTCAAGATGAACATGGAGGTGCTCGGCAGCGAGGCGCCGCTGTCGAAGCTGGCCAAGATCATCAACCGCCTGACCATCGGCATCATCATCGCGGGTCTGTTCATCGGCTCGAGCATGCTGTCGCTGTCGTCCATGGAACCGCGCCTGCTGGGCGTGCCGGTGCTCGCGTTCTTCGGCTACCTCGGCGCCGCGGTGCTGTCGGTATGGGTGGTCTTCGACATCAGCAAGCGCAAACTGTAGCTCTGAAACGCTGCGATTTCCCCAGTTCAGACGTTCCGCAACCAATAATTGCGGAAAATTCCAACTGAAATAGGTCGCGCTCGTTTCCTCGCAACCGTAGTCTTCTGGGTACGCTACTATGGATGAAACGAGAAAGGCAGCACACCATGAACGTAGAGATCGCGCAACGCCTGGCCGACCGCCGCAAGCAGGCGGGGCTTTCGCAGGAAGCGCTCGCCGAGCGGCTGGGCGTATCGCGACAGGCCGTGTCGAAGTGGGAGCGCTCCGAGTCCTCTCCCGACACCGACAACCTCATCGCGTTGGCGCAGCTGTACGGTTTGTCGCTGGACGACCTGCTGTACGTCGACGACGAGATCCGCGACGACGTCACGTTCGAAGCGGCCGATCGCGCTGCCAAGCGCGAAGCCGAGCAGGCTGCCCCGGCGGCATCCTCCGTGGCGGACCCGCCGCCCGCGCCCGCCGATGCGGCCGCTGGGTCGGCGGCGGGGGAGGCGCCCTGCGGTCCCGGCGTCTCGTCGTCGGACAAGAAGGGAAAAGTGCACATCGGCCCCGGCGGCATCCACGTGGTGGACGGCGACGAGTACGTGCACGTGTCGTGGCGCGACGGCGTGCACGTGAGGGACGGCAAGAAGGGCGAGGAAGTGCACGTGGGCTGGGACGGCGTGCACGTGAAGAGCCCCGGCAGCGGTGCGGGCGACGACGAGGTGCTCGCCGACGGCTCCAAGGTGGTCATCAACGGCGAGCAGTTCGACAGCTGGCAGGATGCCCACGCGAAGTACCATCACGGATGGGATGAGGACGAGCGTTGGTACGAGCCCTGCGCTTACAGCGTCCAGGGCGAGCGCTTCGACAATCTCGACGATGCCCGCGCCAAGTACGGCGACGAGGTGGGGAAGTCCATCCCCGTGCGCAAGCACTACCTGCGCGACTTCGAGAAGTCCTGGGTGAAGTTTCCGTACCCGCTCGTTGCGATCGTCGTCTACCTGCTGCTGGGCATCCTCAACGGCGCCTGGGCGATGGGGCTGTTCCTGTTCCTCACCATCCCGCTCTATTATATGGTAGGGCACGCCATCGGCCGCAAGCGCATCGTGCCGCTGATCTCGGGCGCGTACCCCATCGTCGTGGTGGCCTGGTTCTGCTGGATGGCGTTCGTGATGAACGAGCCTCATCCCGCCTGGGTGGCGTTCCTCACCATCCCCGTGGTGGAGTGGCTCGTCCACAGCCTGTCCCACTGGTGGCGCGACCGCAAGCGCCGCAAGGCGGCCGCCAAAGACGCCCCCATCGACGTCGACGCGCACTAGGAAATGTCCCGAATGGGTGTCCCGAATGGGGACCGTCCCCATTCGGGACATGTTTGGCAGACCCAACCGCATTCAAACCGAATCTAAATATAATCGAAATCGGAATCGAATACTCGTCTCTCATACTTGTTCGCATGCATAAGAAAACCGAGGGGGCTCGGTATCGGGCAAGACGAGAAAGCGATGACGTATGCGGTGGGGCGGTATTCGATGGGGTTCCGGCAGGTTCCTGCTTGCGGCTGCGTTGGCATGCATGCTTGCCGCCGGAGCGTTGCTGGACGGTCTCGCGCCCGCCCTCGCGAGCGAATCGGAGGACGCGGTTTCGCTCGATGCCGCCGATGTCTTCCAAGAACCGGAGGGCGCCGAACCTGCCGGACCTGCGGACCCGGAAGGAGAGCCCGCCGTTCCCGCCGAGTCGGTCGAGTCGGTCGAGAAGGCCGAACAGGAAAAAGAGCCTGTCGGTGCCGACGACGAAGCGACCGGCGGCGAGTCGGAAGCCGACCTCGCGGAGGCCGGCCCCGAGGAGGCCGACGAAGGGGCCATCGCTGAGCAGGCTGAGGAACGCTCGACCGTAAACGAAGCGGAGCCTTTTGAGACGCCGGAGGTCGAGCCGCGTGCGGTGGGCAACACGTTCAACTTCGGCAAGCGCAAGTACAAGGTGACCAGGGAGGCTCCTTCGACCAGCGTCATGGGCGGCGTGCAGCTGGGCGACGGAACGAACGTGTGCGGCACGGGCGATGCGGTTGCCGGCAACGTCGTCATCCCTCGATCGGTCAATCGCAGCTTCAACGGGGCCGCCGGTCAGGGCATCTACAACTACTTCGTCGAAAGCGTCGGGCCGAAAGCGTTTCGCGACTGCACCGGGCTGTCCTCGATTGGGTTCGGCAACGCAAAGGGCAGCGAGATCGTCTCCATCGGGGCGGAAGCGTTCGCCGGCTGCACGGGCCTCACGTCGATCGTCATCCCCGAGGGCGTGACCACCATCGGCATGGGAGCCTTCAAGGGCTGCACGAACCTCGAATCGGTCACGCTTCCATCGACCCTTACCTTGATCGAAGAGGAAGCGTTCAAAGATTGCGCCAGCCTTTCGTCGATCGTCATCCCGGAGGGCGTAGACGAGATAGGGCTCGGTGCGTTCGCAGGCTGCACGAACCTTGCTTCCGTCGGTCTCCCCTCGTCGCTGCAAGCGCTTGGTTCCAGCGCTTTCGAGGGTTGCAAGAGCTTGACGAAGGTGGCCGTTCCCGACAATTTGAACCGCTTGAACGACCGCACGTTCTTCGACTGTTTCAGCCTGCGCACCGTCGAGATATCGCCGACGTCGAGCTTGCGCGGGATCGGTTCGGACGCGTTTCACCTCACGCTCGTGACCTCCATCTTCATACCGAAATCCGTGAGGACCGTCGACGAGGCCTTCGCCAACGATGCCCAGCAGATGACGGCGATCAACGTCGATCCCGACAACAGCGAGTACCGCTCGATCGACGGCGTGCTGTTCAGGAAGAACATGACGGAGCTCGTTCGCTACCCTCAAGCCAAGGGCACCACCGCGCGCATCGACGATGCGAGGACCTTCACGCTCGGCCGGTACGCGTTCTTCAACTGCCTTAACGTGAACCGGATCGTGTCGTACGCATACGTTGAGAACATCGATTTTACTTCCGGCGCGTCGTCTTCCCAGCTTGTAAACGATTGTTTTTACGGCATGAACAAGGCCGCGGTACGCGTGGACTTGTGCGGCGGCACGGTTAACGGGGCGGACTATACTACGCGCTCGAGCGTGTGGAAGGGGTGGGGTTTCAACGCGTACCTCATGACGCAAACGGTGAAGTTCAACACGCAAGGCGGATCCGCGGTCGCCGACCAGAAGCTCGGCATTTACGACAAGGTGACAAAGCCGACCGACCCGATCCGCAAAGGCTACGTATTCAAAGGCTGGTATAAGGAGCCGGCCGGCACGACCGCGTGGAATTTCGACAACGACACGGTAGGTGCCTACGACCTGACGCTCTACGCGAAGTGGGAGCGCGCCACCTATACGGCGTCGTTCGACTCCCGGGGCGGCTCGGCGGTCTCCTCGCAGCGGGTCCCCTACGAGGGCCTCGTCTCCGAGCCTGCCGCCCCGACGCGGGAGGGCTACGCGTTCGGCGGCTGGTACAAGGACGCCGCGTGCTCCGAGGGCCAGGGCCCGTGGGACTTCGCCACCTGGCAGATGACGGCATACGACCTGACGCTCTACGCCAAGTGGACGCCCATCAAGTACAAGGTGACCTACTGGCTTGACGGCGGCACGGGCACGCGGCCCTGGGATCAGACGGTTTCCTACGAACAGGAGTTCGAGCTGCGCTGGCCCATAAGCGAGGGCCAGTGGAGCGTATCGCGCAAGGGCTACACGTTCGGCGGCTGGCGTACCGTGCGCAACGCCGACGCATCGCCCAGCAACCCTGGGAAGTCGTATGCCGCGGGCCAGAAGGTGAAGAGCCTCTCGTCCGTCGACGGTTCCGAAGTGCAGCTGTTCCCAATCTGGAAGCCGAACCCCTACACCGTCGGATTCAGCGGCAACGGCGCGACAGCGGGCGTCGCGCCGGCGAACTTCTCCGCAGTCTACGACGGGGACGTGCCGATGCCCGTCAACCCCTTCACGCGCAAGGGACACACGTTCAAGGGCTGGAACACGAAGATGGACGGCACAGGCACCACCTACGAGGCCGGCAAGACGGCGAGCAGGCCGAACCTCGCGGGGACTGATCTCAACTGGGCTATGCTCTACGCGAAGTGGGAGCGCGCCACCTATACGGCGTCGTTCGACTCCCGGGGCGGCTCGGCGGTCTCCTCGCAGCGGGTCCCCTACGAGGGCCTCGTCTCCGAGCCTGCCGCCCCGACGCGGGAGGGCTACGCGTTCGGCGGCTGGTACAAGGACGCCGCGTGCTCCGAGGGCCAGGGCCCGTGGGACTTCGCCACCTGGCAGATGACGGCATACGACCTGACGCTCTACGCCAAGTGGACGCCCATCGTGTCCGTCGAGGCGCCGCTGACCGCCGCGATAAAGCTCAAGGCCGACGGGACCGCCGAGGACGTCGAAGCGTCGTTCACCTCGAAGTCGAAGGTGCCCGTCGGGATCGTCTCCGCAGATTGCGCGTCCGTTGTCGGAGAAGCAGGGACGGCGGCCCTGTTTCCCGATCCGTCCCAATGGGGCGACATCGACGTGACGCTTGCTGCGGATACGGTTGCGGCCCGCGCGGCGATTCCGCTGGACGGGCCGCCGCTAAAGCTGAACGGGTTCGTGATCCCGGCCGCCTCTGCAAGCGCCGACGGCCGGCTCGTAGTCAGGTTCGGCTTGTCGCTTGAAGAGGGCATCGTCGTTGCAGCTTACCTTCCCGAGATGCCGAACACTCCGGTCGCACGTGTTGAATTCACCTATGGAATCGCAGATGAGGAGCGGAAATGACCGAAGAGGAAACAACGCCGCGGCGCGCGCATCGCGTCCGGCGCATCGTGATCGTCTTGGTGCTGATCATGGTGCTGCTTTGGTGCGTCGCGGCGCTTCTGCGCTGCACGTCGAACGATGTTCCCGATTTTTTCGACGCCAACGCGAAGATCGGGCAGGCTCCGTACAAAACCGAAGACGAGATACAGGCCGAGCTTGACCGCATCATCGAGGAGGGCATGTTCAACATCTCCATCGCCTCGGTCATCGAGTTCGCGGACGGCGCTTCGACGGGCAAAGCCTACATCGAGAACGTCCCGGCCAACCGGTATGCGATGCGGGTGAAGCTGACGCTCGATGACGGGGGTGAGGCCGTGTACGAGTCGGGAGGCATCGCTCCGGGGAGCTACATCGAGGAGATCGCGCTTGCCCGCGACCTCGAACCGGGCGAGTACGCGGCAACGGCCACGTTCACGGCGTTCGATATGGACACCCATGAAGAAGCGGGTGTGGCGGCGGCGCGCGTCACGCTGCTGGTAAGGGGGTGATTGGGCTCGTGGACGGCATGGAGTGCGCGTCGGCGACGTTGCGGTGCCCGGGAGGGTAGCCGTCGCTTCGGCATGGAACGAATTTTTGCATCAGGCAATCAGAGATAGGAGCACGCATCATGAGGAAAACCACTGTCACGCTCGCCTTGGCGGCGGCGCTCGCCGTTGCAGCGGCGCAGCCCGCGTTTGCCGAAAACGCCCCTTCGGCCAGCGATGCGGGGGACTTCGAGAAGAACAACGCCACCACGGAGGTGTCCGCCATTCCCGATGCCAGCCAGCTGGCGGCGACGGTCCCGCTCAAGGTGGGCATCGTCGCCCCTATGGTGGGGGGCGCGTTCGAGGCACCTTCCAAGGAGTCGTACAAGATCGAGAACAAGTCGGTCTTCGATATCTACGTGACCGATGTCGAGGCGAAAGCCAAAGCGAACTGGGGTCTCGTTGGAAGCGACCCAAGCGCGAACGGCCCGTCTTCGGCCTCCCACGGCGAGGTGCAGGCGTTGCTCAACGGTCTGGACTTGTCCAAAGGCAAGCAGTCCATCCCTTCTGCGCAGGCGGCCGATTGGAAGGTCCCGGCGAAAGCGGACGGCGTTAACGGATCGCTGGGGTTGGCGTTGACCGGCAAGAACTCGCAGCTCAAAGACGTAACGTCGGACAGCGCCGAAGCCGTCATGGACATCGTGTTCACCATCGGGCCCGCTATTCCGGAGAAATCAGCGTAGCGGGCAGGAGCTGGAATCGCAGAGAAGAACGAGGATCGCGCCCTGTACGCACGCGCATGTGCGGTCTAGCCGGCGCGATCTTCGCGGCCTTCGCGCTGCGGCTGCGGTTGCGGTTCGCTCGTGAGGACGTCGAGACGGAAGGAAGGTGATTGGCATGGGCCGTTCGTGCAGATGCGACGCCGAGGCGACGCGACATCGGGTGCTAGGCTATCTGGAGGCGCGCTCCTTCGACGATACGCTCGCATGCCCTCTTTCGAGGAGGACGCTCGCCCAAGATCTGGGATTATCCAAGGGGCGGGTTCGCTATGCGTGCCGTACGCTCGAAGCCGAGGGATTGATCATCTGCCGCCGGCTGTTCGACGATGCTGGTGGGCAGCTGGGCAACGGGTACGATCTAACGGCATCTGGCAGGCGGCTGCTCGTATCGATGCGGAGGAATTCTCCATGAGGGCGTACGTCATAGCGATCGAACGCGAGGAATACCTGACGATGCCCTTGAGCGAGCTGATCGACGCTCTCGATCGCGCGAACTCGGCATCTGGCAGAACGGTCGGATCGAACGCTTCGCTCGCCTCCGCGCCTGCGAACGTTTTGTCATGGGGGCTGATGAAGCTCGACCCTGTCGGTCGGCATGCTTTCGTGGGGGAAGACGAAGTTCCCCTCACCAGGCTCGAGTTCGACATCCTGCATCTGCTCATGGCCAATCGGGGGCGCACCTTCACGCGCCGCGAACTGCTCGACTGCGTATGCGGATACGAGTACGAGGGCTACGATAGGGCGGTCGACGGGCACGTCATGAATCTCCGTCGGAAGATGGGATTCGAGTGCATCGAGACGGTACGGGGCGTAGGCTATCGGTTCACGGCGAGCGGCTAGGCGGCGCGGCTGTTGTTGCGGCGGTGCCTAGCATCGCATAAAAAACCGCGCACCCGATGGGATGCGCGGTAGTGGCGATGGGGGTCGGTTTCGAGAGCTAGTCGTGCTTGTTGGCGAACTTGCTGTAGTTGTAGCCGCCGGCACTCGCCTTCTTCTTGGCGCCTTGCTGCTTCGGGGCGCCCTTGGCGCCCTGGTTCGCCCGCTTCTTCTTCTCGTTCAGCTCGAGGCGGCGCTTCGCGTGGTCCATGTTGGTGCTGCGCGGGCCGTCCTGCTTGCCCTCGGCGCGCTTGGCGCGGCCGGGACGATTGTCGGAGCGGTTCTCGGAGCGATGCTCGAACTCGCGCTTCTCGCCGGTTCGCTTGCCCTCGTGCTTGGCGCCCGCCGGGCGGTCGCGGCGATCGCCGTTGCGTGCGGGACGTCCGGAGCCGGAGCCCTTGGCGCCCTTGTAGCCGCCCTTGCGCGCTCCGCCGCTCTTCTTACCCTTTTCGATGTCGGCCATGTTCAGCTCGTAGGTCTCAAGCTCCATGAAGGCGATGTCCTTGCCGATGAGCTTCTCGATGTCCTTGAGCGTGCGGCTCGATTCGCGGGTGACGAACGAGATAGCGAAGCCCTGCTCGCCCGCGCGGCCCGTGCGGCCGATGCGGTGCACGTAGTCCTCGGGCATGTCCGGCAGGTCGAAGTTGATGACGTGGTCCACGTCGGGGACGTCGATGCCGCGCGCCAGCACATCGGTGGCCACGAGGATGGACGTGCGCCCGCGGCGGAAGTTGTCGAGCGCGCGCTTGCGCTGGCCCTGCGACTTGTCCGAGTGGATGGACTCGGCGCGGTAGCCGGCATCGCACAGCGCCTCCGCGCAATCCTCGGTGCGGTTCTTCGTGCGCGCGAACACGATGACGCGGTCGGAGCCCTTCTCTTCGAGAACGGCCCGCAAAAGCTCGGGCTTCTTGAAGTTCGCGATGGGCATCATGAACTGCTCGACCGTCTTGGCCGTCTCGCCGTTGCGGGCGATCTCAACGATGGCCGGATCGTTCAGCAGCGTGCCGAGGTTCTTCTGGATGGAGTGGTCGATAGTGGCCGAGAACAGCAGCGTCTGGCGATCGTCCGGCGTGGCCTCGACGATGGTGGTGACAGCCGGCAGAAAGCCCATGTCCAACATGCGGTCGGCCTCGTCGAGGACGAGAGCCTCGATGCTGCCGAGGTCGACGACGCCCTTGTTCATGAGGTCGTTCAAGCGGCCGGGCGTGGCGATGAGCACGTCGGTGCCGCGGCGGATCTCGTTGATCTGGGGGCCGTAGGGCGTGCCGCCGAACACGGTGGTCACGTAATGGCCCGTCTTGCGGGTGATCTGCATGCACGTGGTGGAAATTTGCTGAGCCAGCTCGCGCGTGGGGCTGACGACGAGCACGCGCGGGGCGCGCTTGCCCTTCTTGCCGCGCGGCAGCGTGCTCAGGATGGGCAGCAGGAATGCGGCGGTCTTGCCGGTGCCGGTGCTGGCTGCGGCGATGAGGTCGCGGCCTTCCAGGACCAGCGGGATGGCCTGCAGCTGCACGGGGGTGGGGTTCTCGTAGCCCAGGCGCTCGACGGCGGCAAGGGCAGCCTCGGACAGGCCGAGGTCGGCGAAATTCTGCATATAGGTTTTCCGTTTCTCTTCGTACGCGCCCGATGCGCGTTTTTCGGTCGCACCCGCTCCTGCGGCGTGCTTGCGCTTGACTCGAGCCGCTTTCTGATTCGTTAGCGATTGCGCGAAAAGAAACAGGAAAGAATTTCGTGTAAAGCGACTGATTATTCTCCCACTGTGCACTCGAAAAAGGAAGGAAAATGTAAAAAATGATCGGGATTATGTATCAAACTCCATGAAATCGGAAGGATTTGTCGGTGTACTTTTCCGGTTACCGGCTACCGACGAACGATGTGTGGTTCTGGTGACCGCGCGGGCGTTGATCAAGAATTTATGATGGCTTACATCACCTTTGACGTGGGAAAACGAAAAAACTCGGGGGGGGGGGGGCTTCATCGAAGGAGCTTTTTTCTGTTGCTAAACCGCTACCGTGCTATTATCATGAGGTAGGAAAAACGAGTGCTCCGGCTCAAATCGGGGTTGAAGATTTTTGCGACGGACGAGACGGACGATAAGGAAACGTATTCTCCCTATGGGACTCGACGATCACAATAGAAGGGCGGCCTCGGGTCGTCATGGCTCCTCCGCCCCGCGCGGAGGTTCTCGCTCATATGGGCAGCCTCCGGCGGGCGCGTACAACGCGGCACCGCGCGGCGAGCGTCCCCATCCGCAGGGCGGCTACGCGCCGCGGCCGACCGGCCAGCAGCCGTATCCTGGCCAGCAGCCCGCGAACTACGGCTATGCCTCTCAGGCCGACGAGATCATCCGCGTGCGCAAGAAGCGAAAGAAGCACACCAAGCTGAAGCGGGCCGCGCTCATCGCGCTGGCCGTGATCGTTGTGCTCGTGGGCAGCGTCGCCGCGTACGGCGCCTGGTACACGAGCAGCCTCTCCAGCAACATGGCGCTCGACGCGCAGGAGCAGAACGAGCTCAACACCGTGCTCGCGCCTTCCGATTCCCAGATGGAGCCGTTTTACGTGCTGCTCGTGGGGTCGGACAACTGGGAAACCTACGGAGAGCGTTCGGACGCTCTCGTGCTCGTGCGTGTTGATCCGGTGGGCCACGTCATCACTATGGTGTCGGTGCCGCGCGATACGCCGTACGAGTACAACGGCAAGGTCGAAAAGATCAACCAGATGTTCGCCGTGAACGGTGCGGCCGGAGCGGTTACGGCCGTGCAAGACCTCACCGGCGTGAAGATATCCGATTACGTCGAGATCGAGTTCGCGGGCCTTGCCGAGTTCGTCGACTCGATGGGGGGCATCTACGTGGATGTGCCCTATACCGTCGATTACCAGGTGTATACGCAGGATCAGGCTCCCATCCACATCGAGGCCGGCAACCAGCTGCTCAACGGCGAGCAGTGCGTGGCGCTCGCCCGCATGCGCACCGCCTACGGAGACGACCAGGAGGCCATCCGCCAGTCCAACGTGCGCGCCATGGCGGTCGCGCTCATGAAGAACGTCCTGCAGGCGCCGCCGGTCGAGATCCCCGGCCTGGTTCAGAACCTGTCCCAGTGCGTGTCCACGAGCATCGATCTGCAAACGATGATCTCGCTCGCCACCGATTTCGCGCAGGCGGGCAATCCCACCATCTACACGTGCACCGGCCCGTACAAGGGCGACTTCATGGAAGAGTACGACGGGCTGTGGCTGTGCTACGAGGATCCCGAGGGGTGGGCTACGCTGATGCAGGCGGTCGACTCCGGCGAGAACCCCGAAGCTGCCGAGACCACCGTGCAGGGTAAGTAACAGCGTGCGTACGACGCTGAAGAGAAAGACGAACGAATGACACTGCTCGAACTATTCAAATTGCTGCGCAAGCACCTGGCCTTGGTGGTCGTGCTACCCGTCGTGCTCGCGATCGCGACGGCGGGCTTCAGCTGGGGCCTCATGCAGAACCAGTACACGGCCACGGTGTCGGTGTACGTGCTGACCGCGAAGGACGACCCGAACGCCAGCACCTCTGCGTACAACGACCTCACCGCCAGCCAGCTCATGGCGAACGACATCGCCACCCTGGCGAAGTCCGAGACGGTGCAGAAGCGCACGGCGGAATCGCTGGGCATGTCGTCGCTCGACGGGTACAAGATCTCCGTCGAGGCGGGTACTACCACGCGCGTGATCAGCATCTCGGTGACGGCGGGCAAGCCCGATGCGGCTGCCATCGTCGCCAACGAGATCGCCACCGTGCTGTCGACGGTCGCGCAGGACGTCATGGGTGTCGAGAGCGTTAACGTGGTAGACGCGGCCCAGGTGCCCACCGACCCGTCGGGTCCGCCGCGCACCATGTACACGGCGGTCGCGTTCCTCGCGGGCATCTTCCTGGCCGTGGCCATCGTGGTGCTGCTGGACATGCTGAACACGCGGGTGCGCAACCCTGAAGAAGCCGAAGAATTGCTGGGCGTGCCGGTTATCGGCCGTATCCCCACGATCAAGGGTTAGGAGGGAGCAGGCCATGGCTAAGAAAAAGAAGCAGTCGTCGAACCAGCTCGAGGTGCAGAACGCGGCGAAGACGCTGTTCGCGAACATCCGCTTCATGTCGCCCGACAACCCCATCCGCTCCATCGTCATGACAAGCTCGGTGCCGAACGAGGGCAAGTCCACGTGCTCCGTGGAGCTGGCGCGCGCCATCGCGACGTCCGGCAAGACCGTGCTCCTTGTGGAGGCCGACATGCGTCGCCGCACGCTCGCCAGCTTGCTGAACGTGCGTCCTGCGGCGGGCGTGTACGCCGTTCTCACCGATGCGGCGCCGCTCAAGACGGCCGTCACGCCGACGCAGACCCCCAACCTGTTCTTTCTCGACGTCGAGCCGAATATTCCCAACCCGGCCGACATCATCTCGTCCAAGCGCTACCAGAAGCTCGTCGCCACGCTTGAGGACAGCTACGACTACGTGATCTTCGACATGCCGCCGGTCGGCACGTTCGTCGACGCCGCCATCCTGTCCACGTTGGTGGACGGCACGGTGCTCGTGGTGAAGCCCGGCTCGACGAAGCGCACCGAGCTCGTGGATGCCTGCGATCAGCTGAAGAAGGCCGACGCGAACATCCTCGGCATCTGCGCGACGTTCTGCGAGGGCACGGGCTCCGAGTACTACTACGCGTACTACACCAAGGACGGCGGTCGCGTGAAAGACGACGGCGACGTTGCCGCCCTGCAAACCGAGGGTCGCGTGCCGGCTCCCGCGGCGGGTCGTCGCGCGAGTCGCGGAACGCAGGGAAGCGCGGTGCCTGCGGGCGGCCGCGGCGGATTCGCCAAGACGGAGCTTCCGGTTGGAAAGGGCCGTAACGCCCGATGAGAGACCTGCACTGTCATATCCTCCCCGGCGTCGACGACGGCGCGCGCAACCTGGACGAGTCTCTGGCCATGCTGGAGGCCGCGAAGGCTGCGGGCATCACGTCCATCGTGTGCACCCCGCACGTACGCGATCCCTACTTCGATTTCGATGCGATGTGGGACGCCTACGAGCTGCTCGTGGCGCACGCCGACGGGTTTCCGTTGACGATGGGCTTCGAGGTGAACCACGCGAAGCTCATGGAGCTGGGCATGGAATGGGCGGAGCATCTGCACTACGACGGCACGAACGAGTTTTTGCTTGAGCTTTCCACGCGGGCCCGCAAACCCGATTTCGAAGTGTACGAGCGGACCATCTTCGAGTTGCAGGGGAGGGGCTATCAGGTGATCATCGCCCACCCCGAGCGCTATCGCGCCATCCAGGAGGATGTCGAGGTGGCGCGCAACCTGGTCAAGATGGGATGCAAGCTGCAGGCGTCGGCCGACTTCGTGGCCGGCGGGCGTATGGGCGCCGAGCGCAAGCCGGCGAAGCGCCTGTTCGAGGAGAACTTGTACGCGTACATCGCGAGCGACGCGCACCGGGTGGAGCACTACGACTACTTCGCGGAAGCAAAGCGGACGTATCGCACGCGAGGGGCGCACGCGCGCTTGTAAGTTCGGCTCGACGGCTTCCTGCCGTTAGGCCACAGGTCCGGCCTGTGGCCTAACGGCAGGAAACTGCACCGCTGCCGGTTCTGGATATACCAGGGCTATGTGTTAAATAGGCACGGCAGCGTACATATCTTGAGGAAAGCGGGATCGTCGCTGGGTGCGCGTTCCGGATCGATCAAGAGGATGCATATCGTTGTTGCGTTTTGGCCGAATGGCTAGGGCGAAGCCGTATCTTCATTTCGTCTTGCCAGGGAGGTGATGGCATTGTGGTACGTCGTGCAAACGGTCGGCGGCCAGGAAAAGCACGTGCTTGACCTGGTCAACAAGCTCGTCGACGAAGAGCTGATCCAAGAATCCTTCATCCCCCAATATGAAGTCAAGAAGCGCATTCAGGGCGTATGGAAACTGCGCACCGAAGTGCTGCTGCCTGGCTATATTTTCGTCATCACCGATCAACCCGGGAAACTGCGGGAAGCGCTGCGAAGCGTGCCCAAGTTCACCAGACTCCTCGGCAACAACGATGTGTTCACGCCTCTTGACGATCAAGAAGCCGCCTTCATCAACGCGTTCACCCAACCTGGCCACCGCGTGGTCGAGTTCTCGAACGGTGTGATGGAAGGAGACGAGATCGTGATCCTCAACGGCCCGCTCATGAACCAGACGGGCCTCATCAAGAAGCTCGATCGCCACAAGCGCCTGGCGTATCTGGAGATGGAGATTCTTGGCCGTATGAAAACCATCAAAGTCGGATTAGAGATTGTTCGAAAAAAACCCTGACAACTGTATAGATGTAACCGCCGGCGGAGCCGCCGCGTTGGCAGACGACGACTTCGCGTCAGCGGGGGAGAGCGCCTCGAGCGCCCCGGAGATTTCCACGCCCCCAAAGTCTGATAAGCGCGGTTATGTAAAGTCGAGCGAAACCCTCGGGGATACGGCCGGCGGGCGCCCGTCCCGGGGCCGCCTGATCGTCGTCGAGGGCCTCGACGGTTCCGGCAAGGAGACCCAGGCGAACCTGCTCCGGGCCAGCCTCATCGAGCGCGGCGTCGACCTCCGCTCGGTGTCCTTCCCCCGCTACGACAGCGCCTCCTCGGCCCTCGTGCGCATGTACCTGGGCGGGCGGTTCGGCCCGAGCCCCGACGACGTCGGCGCCTACGCCGCCTCCGCCTTCTACGCCGTGGACCGCTACGCCTCCTACAAGGAGGACTGGGGCGCGTTCTACGAGGCGGGCGGCACCGTGCTCGCCGACCGCTGGACCACCTCCAACGCCGTCCACCAGTGCTCCAAGCTCCCCCGCGCCGAGTGGGACGGCTACCTGGAGTGGCTGTTCGACTTCGAGTACCGGCTCCTCGGCGTCCCCGAGCCCGACCTCGTGGTCTACCTGGACATGGATCCCGAGGCCAGCGCGCGCCTCGTGGAGGAGCGCTGCGAGCGTGAGGGCGTCGCGAAGGACATCCACGAGGCCGACGCGGCCTACCTGGCCCGCTGCCGCGAGGCCGCGGGGTTCTGCGCCGGGCGCGGAAGCTGGGCCCGGGTGGAATGCGCCCCGAACGGCGAGCTGAGGGCGATCGAGGACGTGCACGAGGAAGTGCTGGGTCTCGCCGAAGCGCTCCTGGAAGACGAGGGAAGGGGCTCCCGATGACGGAGGGGTTCGCGATGGGCGACGGCATGGCGGACGGAACGCTCGCGATCGGCGACGACGGCTTCGCCGAGGCGGTCATGGAGTCCGACAACGTGCTCAGCGAGAAGGCGCACGGCGGCAACGACGCCTGGATACGCGGGGAGGTCGCGGAAGCGTCGGCCGTGCTGGCCGCGCGCAACCTCGCCCACGCCAACGCCGTGTCCGGGCCGGTGCATCCGAGGAGGACGCTCTACCTGCGCTTCGGCAAACGGGTCCTCGACGTCGTCCTCTCGGGGGCCGCGCTGCTGCTCACGCTGCCCGTCAACGCGGTCCTCGCCGTGCTCACCTACCGCGACGTCGGCTCGCCCATCTTCTACGTCCAGGAGCGCACGGGCAGGGACCTGAAGAGCTTCAAGATGGTGAAGTTCCGCAACATGACCGAGGACCGCGACGAGGACGGCGAGCTCCTGCCCCCCGAGGACCGCATCACGAGGCTCGGCCTGTTCGTCCGGAGCCACTCGCTCGACGAGCTGCTGAACTTCTGGAGCGTCTTCAAGGGCGACATGTCGCTCATCGGCCCGAGGCCGCTTCCGGTGGAGTTCACGCCGCACATGACCGAGCGCCACAAGATGCGCTACGCCGTGCGCCCGGGCCTGGAGTGCCCGCGCGTGGGCGACGAGGAGCCCGAGGCGGGCGCCGACTACAGCCACGTCCGCTTCGAGAACGACGTCCGCTACGTGGAGAGCGTGTCCTTCCTCACCGACGTGCGCCTGGCCTTCAGGCTGGTGGGCGTCGTTCTCGGCCGCGGCGGCAGCGGGGACTCGACCGGCACGGACTCGCACTTCGCCGGCTACGACTCCGAGGGGTGCGCCATGAGCCTGGGGCGCCTGAAGGACCCGGCGTGCTACCGCCGCGAGATCCTCGGGATCGACGACGAGGCGGGGGCTGCGGAATGAAGCGCATCCTGATCACCGGGGCGACGAGCTGGATCGGATCGGAGGTGGAGGCGCACCTGGCCACCTTCCCCGGCAGGTACGTGGTCGAGCGCGTCTCCCTGCGCGGCGACGCGTGGAGGGAGCGCTCCTGGGAAGGCTTCGACTCCGTGCTGCACCTGGCGGCCGTCGTGCACGAGGGCGAGAAGGCGGGCGACATGGGCGGTCTTTACGACGAGGTCAACGTGGCGCTGACCTCGTCAGCCGCCCTCAAGGCGAAGGTCGAGGGCGTGCCCCACTTCGTGTTCCTGAGCTCGTTCTCGGTGTACGGCGCCGAGGAGGGAGGCGTGGAGGAGGTCGGCCTCGCCACGGAGCCGCGCCCCGCGACCTTCTACGGCAAGAGCAAGCTCGCTGCCGAGCGCGCGCTCGAGCCGCTCGCGGGCGACGGCTTCGCGATCTCGGTCGTGCGCGCCCCGCTCGTGTACGGCACGGGCTGCGAGAAGGGCAATTTTCCCCGTCTCGCCAAGCTCGCGCGTGTCGTGCCCGTGTTCCCCGACGTCGACAACGTCCGCTCCATGCTCTACTCGAGAAGCCTTGCCGAGCTCGTCCGGCTCCTTGCTGAGGACGGCAGAGGAGGGCTCTTCCTCCCCCAGGACGCCGACCACGTCAACACCTCCGAGCTGGTGCGTCTGCTGGCCGAGGCCCAGGGGCGCCGCGTGCATCTGAGCCGCGCGCTCGGAGCGATCGCCGCCCCGCTTGCGAGCGCGAGCCCGACCCTCGGCAAGCTCTTCGGCGACGCCCGCTACGCTCTCGAGGCCAGCGAATGCGGCTACGGCTACCGCGTGGCGACCCTCGAGGAAGCCGTGAGGGCGTCGGTCGGAGGTGATAGCCGATGAGGGTATTGGCGGTATGCCAATACTATTGGCCTGAGCCGTTCAGCATAGACGACGTCTGCGAAGAACTCGTTCGCCGTGGGCATTCCGTGACGGTGCTGACGGGTTTGCCGAACTATCCCGAAGGATCCATTCCGAACGAATACAAACACGGCCGCAATCGCGAGCAGCGTCGTAACGGCGTGCGAATCGTGAGAACGCCCATCGTCGCACGCGGAGCCAACCTGAGGAAGGGCGGGGCGGTATCGAGGGTCGCGAACTATCTGTCGTATGCGATAAGCGGAAGCCTGAAAGCGCTCGAGATCTCAAACGAGTACGATGTTGTGGTGGTTTTCCAGTTCTCGCCGGTTTTCATGGCGTTGCCCGGGATTCGATACGCCAAACGAGCGAGGGTTCCGCTTCTGCTGTACTGCTTCGATCTTTGGCCGGAAGACATGCTCGCTGGAGGCATGCGGCGAAACGGTATCCCTTTTCGGGTTGTAAAGATGGCGTCAAAGGCAATTTATAGCAAAGCGGATACGATAGCCGTCACATCCCCGGGTTTCGAAACCTACTTTCGCGAATACCTGGAACTGGCTGATCGGCGTTTTTGCTTGCTTCCGCAATACGCCGAGGAGCGATTCGAGCAGATGGATCCTGGCAATCACCTTAAAGACGATGGAACCTGCGATTTCGTGTTTGCGGGCAATATCGGAGAGAATCAGGCCGTCGACGTCATTGTTCGTGCGGCCGCTCTGCTCAAAAACGATCCTGTAATCAGAATCCACGTAGTCGGTTCGGGCTCTCGTTACGAGGAATGCAAGTCCTTGGCGACCGAACTCGGAGCGACGAACGTTGCCTTTTACGGAAGGCAGCCGATCGAAAAGATGCCGAGTTTTTATCGAATGGCGGATGCGATGATCCTGACGCTATCGCGTCCTGCGAACGATTCCGTTGTCACCTCATACACCATTCCGAGGAAAATCCAATCCTACCTGGCTGTCGGAAAACCCTTGATCGTCTCGGCGCCGGGGGCGTCGAGACGGATAGTGCGAGATGCCGCATGCGGAATATGCTGCGCCGCCGAAGATCCCGAAGGTCTTGCCCTTTCGATGAAATCGTTCGTTTCGCTAGATCAAAAAGAAAGAGATGAGATGGGAATCCGATCAAGAACCCTCTACCACAATGTTTTCTCGAAAGAGAAGTTCTTTCGCCGCTTTGAAGAAGAGTTGGAATCGTTGACGAGGATAGCGCATGACAACCGAGCTTAAGGCGCTCGAAGGCAAAACCCTCATGATCACCGGAGGCACGGGCAGCTTCGGCTCCACGGTGCTCCGGCACTTCATGGACTCCGACGTCGGGGAGATCCGCATCTTCAGCCGCGACGAGAAGAAGCAGGACGACATGCGCCACGCGCTCCAGGAGCGCCACCCCGACAAGGCCGCTCGCGTGCGCTTCCACATCGGCGACGTGCGCGACCCCCAGTCGGTGCGCGACGCCATGCGCGGCGTCGACTACGTGTTCCACGCCGCCGCTCTCAAGCAGGTGCCCTCCTGCGAGTTCTTCCCCATGGAGGCCGTGCGCACCAACGTGATCGGCACCGACAACGTGCTGCACGCCGCCATCGATGAGGGGGTGGGCAAGGTTGTGTGCCTGTCCACCGACAAGGCGGCCTACCCGATCAACGCCATGGGCACGTCGAAGGCGATGATGGAAAAGATCATCTACGCCAACGCCCGCAACGGCGCCGGGCGCACCACCATCTGCTGCACGCGCTACGGCAACGTCATGTGCTCGCGGGGCAGCGTCATCCCGCTGTTCATGGACCAGATCCGCCGCGGCGACCCCGTCACCGTCACCGACCCGTCCATGACCCGCTTTCTCATGAACCTCGACGAGGCGGTCGACCTCGTCTGCTTCGCCTTCGAGCACGCCAACCCCGGCGACCTGTTCATCCAGAAGGCGCCGGCGTCGACCATAGGCGACCTGGCCGAGGCGGTGCAGGAGCTGTTCGGCCGCACCGGCACGAACGTGGTGGGCCCGCGGCACGGCGAGAAGCTCTTCGAGACGCTCATGACGCGCGAGGAGCGGCTGCGCGCCGAGGACATGGGCGGGTACTGGCGCGTGCGCGCCGACACGCGCGACCTCAACTACGACAAGTTCACGGTGGGCAGCGAGGTCCGCACCCAGGCCGACGACTCCTACACCTCGCACAACACCGAGCGGCTCGACGCGGCGGCGACCGTCGAGAAGATCAAGACGGCCGAATACGTGCGGGAGGCCCTCGCCGAGGGGCGCGCGCGATGAAGGTGCTGGTGACCGGCGCGAAGGGCTTCGTCGGGCGCAACCTCGTCGAGACCCTCAAATGCGTCCGCGACGGCAAGGACCGTCGCGGACGCTACGCCCCGCTTCTCCCGCTCGAGGTCTTCGAGTACGACCGCGATTCCAGCGCCGCCGACCTCGAGAGGTTCTGCGCGGAGGCGGACTTTGTGTTCAACCTGGCCGGCGTGAACCGGCCGAAGGACTCCTCCGAGTTCATGGAGGGCAACTTCGGGTTCGCCTCCGAGCTGCTGGGGGCGCTCGAGCGGGCCGGGAACCGCTGCCCGGTGATGCTGGCCTCCTCAGCCCAGGCCTCGCTCGAGGGCCGCTATGCGGGCAGCGCATACGGCGAGAGCAAGCTCGCCGGCGAGCGGCTGTTCCGGGACTACGCCGAGCGCACCGGGGCCGACGTCCTCGTCTACCGCTTCCCGAACGTCTTCGGCAAATGGTGTCGCCCGAACTACAACTCTGCGGTGGCCACCTTCTGCAACAACGTGGCGAGGGGCCTGCCCGTCCGCGTGGACGACCCCGCGACCGAGCTGGAGCTGCTCTACGTCGACGACCTGGTGGCCGAGATGCTCGAGGCGCTCCTCGGCAACGCGAGCCGCGGGGACGGCGGGCTCTGCTGGGCCGGCCCCGTCCACCGCGCGACGCTTGCGGAGATCGTGGCGCTGCTCCGCTCCTTCCGCGAAGCGCGGGGGACGCTCGACGTGCCCGACGTGTCGGCTGGCTCCTTCTCCAAGAAGCTCTACTCGACGTACCTGAGCTATCTCGACCCGTCGGACTTCTCCTACGCGTTGAAGGCGAACCGCGACGGGCGCGGCAGCTTCACCGAGGTGCTGCGCACGGTCGACCGCGGGCAGGTCTCGGTGAACGTCTCGCGGCCGGGCGTCGTGAAGGGCCAGCACTGGCACCATACCAAATGGGAAAAATTCTGCGTGGTTTCGGGCGAGGGGCTCGTCCGGCTGCGCCGCGTAGGGGCCGACGAGGGCGGCGAGCCTTACCCGGTCGTCGAGTACCGGGTGTCCGGCGAGGAGCCGGAGGTGGTCGAGATGATACCCGGCTGGACGCACAGCATCGCCAACCTGTCGGACGAGCGGGACCTCGTCACCCTCATGTGGGCCAACGAGCCCTTCGATCCCGAGAACCCCGACACGTACTACGAGGAGGTGTAGCCGTGGGCAAGCTCAAGCTCATGACCATCGTGGGCACCCGCCCCGAGATCATCCGCCTGTCCGAGACGATAAAGAAGTGCGACCGCTACTTCCAGCAGACGCTCGTGCACACGGGCCAGAACTACGACTACGAGCTCAACCAGATATTCTTCGAGGACCTGGGGCTGCGCCAGCCCGACGAATACCTCGACGTCGGCGGCGGCAGCCTCGGCGAGACCATCGGCAACGTGATCGCGCGCTCCTACGAATGCCTCGCCCGCGTGCGGCCCGACGCGCTCCTGATCCTGGGCGACACGAACAGCTGCCTCTCCGCCATCGCGGCGAAGCGCCTGCACATCCCCATCTTCCACATGGAGGCTGGCAACCGCTGCTTCGACGAGCGCCTTCCCGAGGAGACGAACCGCCGCATCGTCGACCACATCGCCGACGTGAACATGTGCTACTCCGAGCACGCCAGGCGCTACCTCAACGCCGAGGGAACGGCCAAGGAGAGGACGTTCGTCACCGGATCCCCCATGGCCGAGGTGCTCTCCGCCCACTGGGATCGCATCGAGGCGTCCGACGTCCTCGGCCGGCTCGGTCTGGAGGACAGGGGCTACGTGCTGCTGTCGGCCCACCGCGAGGAGAACGTCGACGACCCGCGCAGCCTCGATACGCTGTTCGAGGCCGTGAACGGCGTCGCGGAGCGCTACGGCCTCCCGGTGCTCTACAGCATGCACCCGCGCAGCGCCAAGCGGCTCGAGGAGTCCGGGACCGCGCTGCACCCGCTCGTGCGAACGCACACCCCTTTGGGCTTCACCGACTACAACCGTCTGCAGATGGGCTCGTTCTGCACGGTGAGCGACTCGGGCACGCTGCCCGAGGAGGCCGCCTACTTCAGCTCGAGGGGGCTTCCCTTCCCAGCCGTGTGCGTGCGCACCTCCACCGAGCGCCCCGAGGCGCTCGACGCCGGCGCGTTCGTCATCGGATCGATCACCGCGGAGCGCGTCCTGCAGGCCGTCGACCTGGCCGTGGAGGCGGTGCGCTCGGGAGACGTCGCCTCGGACGTGCCCGACTACGTCGACGAGAACGTCTCGACGAAGGTGGTCAGGATCATCCAGTCCTACGCCGGCATCGTGGACCAAATGGTGTGGAGAAAGGGATAGGACGTGAGGTACGTCCAGATCAACAGCTTCTACAACGGGTCGACCGGCACCATCATGCGCAACCTGCACAAGGAGCTGAAGGAGCAGGGAATCGACTCCTACATCTTCTGGGGGCGACGTCACGAGACCATCTCCGATCATGAGATATGCTGCGCTTCGAAGCTCGGCGTGTACGCTCACGGCGCCCTCTCGAGACTGACTGATCGAGCCGGGTTCTACTCGAAAAGAGACACCCGAAGACTGCTCGAACGACTCGAAGCGATAGACCCCGACGTCGTCCACTTGCATAACATCCACGGCTACTACATCAATATCGAGATGCTCTTCGAGTGGCTCGCGAATCATCGCTGCCAGGTGAAATGGACCCTGCACGACTGCTGGGCGTTCACAGGGCATTGTTCGCATTTCACATACGTTGGGTGCGAACGGTGGCGGGACGGCTGCCATGATTGCCCTCAGAAGAAAGAGTATCCGAGATCGTTTTTTGCCGATGCGAGCGAGAAGAACTTCAGCGACAAGAAGCGCCTATTCAATCTCATTCCGGATACGCGAATGGAGATAGTCGTCCCCTCTCGCTGGCTTGCCAACCTTGCGAACCGGTCCTTCCTCTCGAAGTTTTCCACGATAGTGAAGCACAACAAAATCGACTGTTCCGTGTTCAAGCCCACCCCCAATGATTTCCGAGAACGCTACGGTTTGGAGGACAAGTTCGTCATCTTGGGTGTCGCGTCTCCTTGGACGGAGAGAAAAGGGCTGGACGACTTTATTGAACTGAGATCGAGTTTAGATGAAACATTCGCCATAATCCTTATTGGGCTTTCATGGAAGCAGAGGATGCGTCTTCCTGAAGGAATTCTGGGGCTAGGAAGAACGGAAACGCAAAATGACCTGGCTTCTTTTTATACGACTGCCGATGTCTTCTTCAACCCTACGCATGAGGATAACTACCCAACGGTCAATCTTGAGGCAGAAGCGTGTGGAGCCTCAGTAATCACATACGATACAGGAGGCTGCGGGGAGACGATAAAGAGCAACGATTCCCATATTGTACAAGGACTTACTGATGCTATGAGAGTTCTAAAAAAATACGTAGGTAGTGTCTAGCGTGGATAGGCTCAGCAACAGCTTCTTTAGCCTGGCTAATTCTTTTGTAGGATGCATCGGTTTATTTTTAGCTGCGCTTTTTCAGCTTGGTGTACTACCTATCGACGCCCTTGCTTGGTGCCTGGTCATTTTTAGCGTCTATTTTGCATTCAAGGTAAGAAAAAATCGGCAAATTTTGGTAGTCGCCGCCATTATCACTTATGCTTGCTATAGCGTTGCTTCCGCAAATTATATCAATCGCATACCTGATACGGTTTACACCACATTATGGCAAACAGATTTTGCCGAACGTGGAGTGCAAGCACTTCTGATTTTCTTGTCAGTAGTTATTCTCTTTTTGCCGAGAAAAATATTCTACTTTGGATACAAATCCAAACTATTCAGTCGCTCTGAATCAAATACTTTACTAGTTGCGGTTCTAACTTGTGCCTTAATCTCCATTCTGGTTTTTGGATTTGAGCGGCCGGATAGTATCGGTAACGCGCGAGGTGTATCTTCGCCTATTTACGAGTATTCGACGATTTTATTTGTTGTAGCTTTCTATTTCGCAGGGCAATCGAGGTCAGCCAAGGGCATACTTTCTTTCATTTTGCTGTTGTTCGTAATGCAGAATCTTGTTTATGGCGGACGTATCATCGCGCTGCAATTGATGCTAGTTTGGTTTTTCTTTTTCGTTTCGCATGCAACGAATACGAGAACAT
This sequence comes from Eggerthella timonensis, assembly GCF_900184265.1. Lineage (NCBI taxonomy): Bacteria > Bacillati > Actinomycetota > Coriobacteriia > Eggerthellales > Eggerthellaceae > Eggerthella > Eggerthella timonensis. The sequence goes on along the minus strand of NZ_FXXA01000002.1, from coordinate 3,531,015 downwards.
TAATAATCTCAGCTTTCATTGCCTTGTTTGTTTTCACAGCTGTAGGTAATATGCGTACATCCTTTTTTGTCAGTGATTTTTCGGATGTCTTAAGCAGCCTGACCAGCAATTTTACCAGAGGCTTGGCTTGGGATACTGCTTACTCCGCATGGCATACTTCGCTTACTTTCTATGGTTTCGAGAACACCCCCGCAGGTAACTCGCCCTTGCGCTTATTTGGGGAATGGCTCGCTTCAATTGTTCTCGGCAGCTCAGCTGTTCCTGAATCAAACCTCCCGAGTTTGACAATACAGTATTTCTTTCATAGTTATGGAGGCTTTTTGCCAATTTATTTCGATTACTATTTAGGAATACTGGGGGTTACGTTGATTGCGATATCGATTTCAACATTGATCTCGTGGATCAACAAAAGCTCGGATCAAAGAGCTCGTTGTACGAATCGGACAACCGGGGACTTCGGCAGATTATGTTGCCTTTATGTGGCTGTCACCGTTCCAAGATGGTTTTTATACTCACCTTCGCAAATCACTCGTGGTCTTTTGATTTGTATGGCAGTTTGCGCAATATTACTTTGGCTCGATAAAAACATGAGTCGAGTACTGAACAGGTCTTTGGGAAATATAACATAGAGTTATTCAATAAAATCGAGGCATTAATCCTTCTAATGTTCAATTTGAAAAATAAGCAAATAGTTGAAGACATGGCTACAAATATCGTTTCATCAATGTTGCCAGTCATCATCATACAATTGATAATTCTTCCATCCATAAATCATATTCTAGGATCTAAAGAATACGGCTTAATAATTACGCTAATAAGTATCCTTTCCCTTTTTGCAGCTGTTTTCGGCAACACTTTGAACAATGCGCGGCTTATCGTCCAAAGCAAAGACGATGCAAGCAAGTACCAGGAAAATTTTCTTTTTCTGACTTGCATTTTAGGCATGTTCACATTTGTCTGTGTTGCTATCGTTTCGAGTATTTACTCAGATGGTTCTCTCGGCTCTCTAGATATTGTCGGCATAGCGAGCGCAGCTGTTCTCATGTTTCTGAATAGTTACTATTTGGTCGCTTTTCGTCTTAGTATTGAGTATAAAAAAATACTAGTCAGTAGTATTTTTTTAGCAATAGGCTTACTTCTCGGTTTGGCGGTTTTCAATTTATTAAAACTCTGGTGGATGGCATATATTTTAGGTTACGGGCTAAGCTTTATCTACGTTTTTAGGAATGGCGGATTGCTTGATGACCCATTCCGTATCACTCCTCACTTTTTGAAGCTATGTAAGATCGAAACCATTCTGGTTGCTAGCTCTTTGCTAGGAAGTCTTATGCTCTATGCGGACAGGATGCTGCTCTATCCATTACTTGGTGGAACTGCCGTCTCGCTCTACTTTGTGGCTTCACTCGCTGGAAAGATGCTTTCTATGGCGACCGGGCCTATATCAGGCGTGATCTTGAGCTATCTGGTAAAAGGCGGCCGGTTAAGACGAGCAGTTTTGAGAAAGTGCGCCTTGATCCTTTTTCTTATCACTGTCATCCTCCTTCTGCTTTGTATACTTGTGAGTCGCCCTATGCTATCAGTTTTGTATCCCGACCTTGTTGGAGACGCCATGCAATATGTTCCGATCCTGTCAGCGGTGGCTGCGATTAATTCAGCTTGCGGTTGCGTGAATCCTATTGTTCTCAGATTTTGTAATCTCAGGTGGCAACTTGGTTTGAACGCCATAAATGTTGCGACGTATGTACTTGCTTCTTTTTCGTTATTCTATGCGTTCGGTCTGCTGGGGTTTTGCATTGGGGCACTAATTGCTGCTTCGTTGAAACTCCTACTTTCTGTTGGGGCATGTTACGCCAATAAGCAATCAATGCTAGCAGAATATGAGCCGACGCCAAATGTCGATAGTAAGGAATACTAGAATGCGTTTATTGCATGTCGGGCTGTCCTCTCATTTTACTGATGGCATGACATACCAAGACAACATGCTGGTTGAGCAAAATGTTCGTGACGGACACACCGTTATGTATGTAAGCGACTGTCAGAGCTATAGCAACGGAAGGCTTGTTCGTGTTGCACCGGGCATCCAAATTCTTAGCTGTGGTGCGACGCTGATTAGGCTTCGATTCGCCGGATGGCCAGCCTTTCTTGCGGAAAAGATCCAGTTAGCCCTAGGTTTGAAAAACATATTGGACACCTTCTCGCCGAACGTAATTCTGTATCACTCTCTTGCAGGTGTTGAACTGCTCGCAGTCTCTGAATATGTTGGATCGCATCCGGATATTCGGCTATTCGTCGACACGCATGCTGATTTCAATAATAGTGGAAGAGGGCCAGTTTCAAAAAGAGTCCTGCATGCGTTTCTTTATAAAAAAATCGTTCAAAGATCATTGCCGAATATCACCAAAGTGCTTCCGATCGCTTGCAGCTGTTTGGACTTCGCAAGCAAAATATACGGCGTCCCTTCCGATAAAATGGAGTTGTTTCCCCTTGGAGGACGTTTGATTCCTGACAATGAATACCTTCCGATTCGCGAGCGTCTCCGAAAAAACTGGAGAGTAAAAAGCTCGGACATCATCTTCTTCCATTCTGGGAAACTGGACTCATTGAAAAAGACGCAAGATGTATTGATCGCGTTTAGCCAGGTCAAGGCTTCCAACTTTCGTTTATATCTTGCCGGATCGGCTGACGAACAAATCAAAACGGCAATTGTGGAAGCGGTAAAAAGGGATAATAGGATAGTTTATCTCGGATGGGTAGAGGGCTCTGCTCTCTTGGAATGCCTTTGCGCATGCGATGTGTATGTGCAGCCTGGTAGTGTTTCCGTTAGTGCCCAGTCTGCCACCTGTTGTCGTTGCGCCTTGATTCTATTTCCACATCCTGACTATCAGGCGATATACGAAGATAGCTGCCTTTACGCCAGCAACAAAGGGCAGATTATCGACATTCTATGCGAAATTGCACAGGGAAATGTGGATATCGAGCTGCTAAGCAGACGTTCATACAACGTTGCAATCGAAAAACTAGATTATGAAAAATTGGCTGCACGATTGTACGAATAAAAAAAGTCGGAGTTATGCAATGCCTTTCTTAGCAGGGGCATAAGCTGAAACCAACAGGAGGCAGTTTCAAATGAAGCAAATAGTACTCGAAAGAATTCGAGATCGAGAGATTTCCGTTGGAGTTATGGGCCTCGGCTACGTGGGGCTTCCCCTGGCCGTCGAGAAGGCCAAGGCCGGCTTCAAGACGATCGGCTTCGACGTGCAGGCCGACAAGGTGGACATGGTGAACCGCGGGGAGAACTACATCGGCGACGTCGTGCAGGAGGACCTCACGGCCCTCGTCGGGGCCGGCACGCTCGAGGCAACGTGCGACTTCTCGCGCATCGCCGAGTGCGGCTTCGTCGCCATCTGCGTGCCCACCCCGCTCGACGCCCACCAGATGCCCGACACCTCCTACATGGAGTCCTCGGCCCGCGAGATAGCGCCCTACCTGAAAGAGGGCGCCATGGTGGTGCTCGAGTCCACCACCTACCCCGGCACCACCGAGGAGCTCATCCTGCCCATCCTGGAGGAGGGCTCGGGCCTCAAGTGCGGCGAGGGCTTCTACCTCGGGTTCTCGCCCGAGCGCGTCGACCCCGGCAACCTCCTCTACAAGACGAAGAACACCCCGAAGGTGGTCGGGGCCGTGGGCGCCGACGCGCTCGAATGCATCTCCGCGGTGTACGAGGCCGTGCTCGAAGGCGGCGTCACGCGCGTGTCGAGCCCGGCCGTGGCCGAGATGGAGAAGATCCTCGAGAACACCTACCGCAACGTCAACATCGGGCTCGTGAACGAGCTCGCGATGCTCTGCGACCGCATGGGCATCGACGTGTGGGAGGTCATCGACGCCGCCAAGACCAAGCCCTACGGCTTCACGGCCTTCTACCCCGGCCCGGGCCTCGGCGGCCACTGCATCCCGCTCGACCCCTACTACCTGTCGTGGAAGGCGCGCGAGTACGGCTTCCACACCTCCATGATCGAGGCGTCCATGACCGTGAACGACGGGATGCCGGAATGGGTCGCCTCCCGCGCCGCCCGCATCCTCAACCAGTCTGGCAAGGCGATGATGGGCTCGAGAGTGCTCGTGCTGGGCGTGGCGTACAAGCAGGACATCGACGACTACCGCGAGAGCCCTGCCCTGCGCGTCATCGAGCGCCTGGAGGAACGGGGCGTGGAGGTGTCCTACTACGACCCCTGGGTGCCGCGCTATTGCCACAAAGGCGATGCGAAGGAATCCATCCCGGACCTGTCGGCCGAGGCGATCGCCTCGGCCGACCTGGTTCTGGTGACGTGCGCGCACACGAACGTCGACTACGAGTTCGTTCAGAGGCACGCGAAGGCTGTCCTCGACACGAAGAACGCCATGAAGGGCGTGGCCGACCGCGAGAACATCGAGGTGCTGTAGCGTGAAAGTAGCGATCATCGGTTGCGGGCGCATAGCGCTCAACCACGTCAAGGCCGTCGAAGCGAACGGGCTGGAGCTGGCGGCGCTCTGCGACGTCGTCCCCGGCAAGGCCGAGGGCCTCCTCGAGCGCGCGGCGTGGGCATGCCCTGCGCCCAAGATCTTCGAGGGCTACCGCGAGATGCTCGCGGCGGTTCCCGAGATAGGGCTCGTCGCCATTGCCACCGAGAGCGGCGAGCACGCGCGCATCGCGCTGGACTGCATCGATGCAGGCAAGAACGTGATAATCGAGAAGCCGATCGCCCTCTCCATGGCCGACGCCGACGAGATCGTGCGCCGCGCCGGCGAGCGTGGCGTGAAGGTGTCCGCCTGCCACCAGAACCGCTTCAACGTCGCCGTGCGGCATGCGCGCCGCGCCGTGGAAGAGGGCCGCTTCGGGCGCATGAGCCACGGCTCGGTCCATGTGAGGTGGAACCGCGGCAGGGGCTACTACGACCAGGCGCCTTGGAGGGGGACGTGGGCGCAGGACGGCGGCTGCCTCATGAACCAGTGCATCCACGGCATCGACCTCTTGCGCTGGATGATGGGCGGCGAGGTCGTCTCCGTGTACGCGCAGACGCGCCGGCGCTTCCACGACTACCTGGAGGCAGAGGACGTGGGCGTGGCGGTGCTCTCGTTCGCCGACGGCTCCGTGGCCACCGTCGAAGGCACGTCCAACGTGTTCCCCAGGAACCTCGAGGAGACGCTCTACCTGTTCGGCGAGGCGGGGACTGTGAAGATCGGCGGGACCTCCACCAACAACGTCGACGTGTGGGACTTCGCCGACGAGCGCGAGGGGGACGAGGCGATCGCCGGCCTCGAGGAGCCCACCTCCAACGTCTACGGCAACGGCCACGCCGCGCTCTACGCCGACGTCGTCGAGGCGATCAGGGACGACCGCGCGCCCTACGTGGACGCGAAGGCGGGGCGCGACGCGCTCGAGGTCGTGCTCGCGATCTACAAGAGCCAGAGGACGGGCCTGCCCGTGGAGCTGCCGCTCGAGGGCTTCGCGAGCACCGACATGGAGGGGGAGTTCTAGCGCATGAGGATAGCGATCCTGACCTACCCCGTCCCTCACAAGAAGACCTACGACGCCCTTTGTCTGCTGAAGACGAAGGGCTATGAGGACGTCGAAGTGCTCGCATCTCCCATGACGTACGCGAAGAAGGCGCGCCCCGCGGTGGCGCACCGCCCAGACATGGGCTACCTCGTTCCCTCTACGGAAAACGTCTGTCGGGCGTTCGGATACGGCTATCGGGAGATATCGGGCTACGGCGAGGCCGACGGAGCGGACGTCTACCTTGTCTGCGGGGCCGGCATCATTCCCCAGGGGTTCGTGGACGCTCACCGTATCGTGAACGCCCACCCCGGTTACATTCCCTTCGCGCGGGGGCTCGACGCCCTCAAGTGGGCCGTCCTCGAAGGCGCGCCGGTGGGCGCGACGACTCACTTCCTCGGAGGCGAGGTCGATGCCGGGGAGGTCATCGAGCGCAGAGAGCTGGAGCTCCGCGCGGAAGAGTCCTTCTTCGAGCTGGGGACGAGGGTCTACCGCACCGAGGTCTCCATGCTGGTGAACGCGCTGGAGAAGCTCGACGAGCCACACGAGTACGTTCCGGCGGGAAGCACCGTCCAGCATAGGCGGATGCCGAGGGAGCTGGAGCGCGAGATGCTGCGGAGATACGAGGCCGCACTTCTGGATTTGGAGGAACAGCATGCAGTTCAGGGATCTTAGTGCGCAGTACTCCGCGCTCAAGGAGGACGTCGACGCGGGCATCGCCCGCGTCATGGAGCACGGCCGCTACGTCGGAGGTCCGGAGGTCGCCGAGCTCGAGGGACGCCTGGCGGTATATGTCGGCTCCAAGCACTGTATCACCTGCGCCAACGGCACCGACGCGCTGCAGCTCGCGCTCATGGCGTGGGGCGTCGGGCGGGGCGACGCGGTGTTCGTGCCCGACTTCACGTTCTTCGCGAGCGGGGAGGCGCCCGCGCTCCTGGGCGCGACGCCCGTGTTCGTCGACGTGCACGAACGGACCTTCAATCTCGACGCCGCCAAGCTGGAGGAGGCCGTGCGGTTCGTGGAGGACGAGACCGATCTCGTCCCAAAGGCCGTCGTGGCCGTCGACCTGTTCGGCCTGCCGGCGGACTACCCGGCCATCCGCGAGGTCTGCGACCGTCACGGCATGCTGCTCCTCGAGGACGGCGCGCAGGGCTTCGGCGGCTCCATCGACGGGAAGGCGGCGTGCTCGTTCGGCGACGTCTCGACGACGAGCTTCTTCCCGGCCAAGCCGCTCGGCTGCTACGGCGACGGCGGGGCAGTGTTCACCGACTCGGACGAATGGGCGAAGCTGATCCGCAGCTACGCCGTTCACGGAAAGGGGTCGATGAAGTACGACAACGTGCGCGTCGGCGTCAACAGCCGGCTCGACGCGATCCAGGCCGCGATCCTGCTCGTCAAGCTGGAGGCGTTCGAGCGATACGAACTCGACGCCGTGAACGAGGCTGCGGCGTTCTACGACGCGGCCCTCGCCGGAAGCGGCCTCGCGCTGCCCACGGTGCCCGAAGGCTACCGCAGCTCGTGGGCCCAGTATACGGTGCAGCTGCCGGAAGGCTGCGACCGGGACGTCCTCCAGGCTGCGCTCAAAGAGCAGGACTTCCCTACCATGGTCTACTACCCCAAGCCCATGCACGAGCAGAGGGCTTTCGAGGGCGCGCACCTGTGCCCCGACGGATGCCCGACGACGAAGCGCCTGTGCGCGACGGTGCTGAGCCTGCCGATGGGGCCGTATTTGCGGCGTCTAGACGCGAGTGACGCCGCGAAGACTCTAAAGAGCTCGCTGTAGCTCGATGTCTCGACTTCTTGTAAAAGCGAGGCAAGCTCTCGCTTCCTTGAAGAGCAAGGGGCCTTCGCAATCCTCTCGGAACCTTCCTGACGAAGATCGCCGCGTTCCTTGGATCGTTGATCCTTGTTCGGATCATGTCGGAATCCGAGTTCGGCGTGCTGGGTTGCATGGAGAACCTCTACACTTATGCCTATCTTTTCGCGGGCTATGGCCTCAACAACGCCGTTTTCAGGTATCTCGTCCTGAAAGAGACCGTTTCTGAGAAGAAAGGGATCTTCGACTACGTTGTCTCCCAGGGGACGAGGTTCAACCTGGCTTTCATTGCCATCCTCGCCGCCTCGGCCTTCCTGTTCCCCCATTCGGAGGAGTTTTCCACAGCCCATCTGCTACTCCCGCTCATGCTGCTTGCCCTCCCTTTTCAATTCCTGGCGGACACGTGTTCCTTTTCGCTTAGGGCCTTGTTCCGGAATCGGGCCTTTGCCCTCGCCGCCGTCTTGACGGTGGCGACGGTCTGGGGCGCGAAAGCGGCGGGGGCGTCTCTGCTCGGCTTGGAGGGAGCCGCGGCTTCGTGGCCAATAGCGTACTGTGCCGTCGCGCTCTCCCTCCTTCTTTACTTCCGAAGGGGGATATTCCCCAGCGTTTCCGTGATAGCTCCCGAGAAGGAGGAGCGGAAAGGGATCCGTTCATATTCTTTCCAATATATGATCACCAACAGCCTATGGGCTTTGTTCTTGCAAAACGATCTGTTGATGATAAGCCTGCTTACCGGGGATGCGACCGCTAGCCGATTGCAAGGTCGCCTACGCCTTACCTGCCGCTATTGCGATACTGAGTTCGTCCGTCGGCATGTTCGTAGCTCCGTACTTCGTCAAAAGGGAAGGCGACAAGGCTTGGGTATGATCCAATTACAAGAAGACCTTCGCGGCTACTGCCGCGCTCGTCGGAATGGCCGCGATGTTCGTTGCCGAGTTTGCAGAACCGGTGATCGGACGCTTCTACGGCGAACGGTACCTCAATATTATTCCCTTGATGAACTTGCTATTGGTGACTGCCTTCATTACCAACGGGCTACGCTACACGACGGCGAATCTGTTGGCAGCGATGGGTAGGATACGCGTTAACATGATCGTCTCGTTCGGGGGCATGGTTTCTCAAATACTCTTGAATCTCGCTCTTATCCCTCTCTTCGGGATGTATGGCGCGGCCTATACTTCGATCATCTCGTACTCATTCATGGCTGTCGCCGTCTTCGTTCCTTTCGTTAAGATGTATAGGGTGCATTAGCCGAGCCATCTGCGTACTGCGCGCGTCGCAGAACCTGGTCGGGGCCATCGTGGATGCGAACCGCACCCGCAAGGACTTCGTGGCCGACGAGGTGCTGGCGCGGGTGGCGGGCGCCGAAGACCCGGTCGTGGGGGTCTACCGCCTCACCATGAAGACCGGCTCGGACAACTTCCGCGCCTCGTCGGTGCAGGGGGTCATGAAGCGCGTGAAGGCCAAGGGCGTAAGCGTGCTGGTGTACGAGCCGACGCTGGATGCGAGCGACTTCTTCGGCAGCGAGGTAGAGCGCGACCTCGCTGCGTTCAAGGATAGCTGCGACCTCATCGTGGCGAACCGCTGGAGTCCCGAGCTCGATGACGTCGCGAGCAAGGTGTACACCCGAGACCTGTTCAGGCGGGACTGAGGACTAAAGCAGGTATTATGCATGTAAATAGCATGTATTTTACTTAGTTGCTAAGCAAAACCCCTTCACAACCTTGTTGAACGCCCACGGGTTCTTGCTTGCCACAAAGTGGTCGCCCTCTACGAATGCTAGCTTCGCATTTGGGATGCTACCTGCTACCAAGCGGGTATGCTCCTCCTTGATCATGTCCTTCGTGCCGGCCACCACTAGCGTCGGCGCGCTCAGCGCGGCTAGCTCATCTGGGGCGATGTTCGGGTCGTTCACCATGAGGCCGAGCATCTCGGCGTTGCGGCGCGCCTGCTCGCTCCACCTCCCGAAGAGCGACGCTATCCGATAGCCCACGACGATAGGCAGCTGCACTGACGGCTTCACGCCGCTGCCGTCCAAGTTCGCCCCATTCAGCACGAGCTTGCCCACGCGCTCGGGATGCGCGAGCGCGAACACGAGGGCGATGTTGCCGCCGTCCGAGAAGCCCAGGAGGTGCGCGCGCTCGATGCCGTGCTCGTCCATGAAGGCCAGCAGGTCGTCGGCGAACTGGCGGATGGTGAAGGGCGCCTCCCCACGCGGCGACTTCCCGTGCCCGCGCGTGTCGAGCGCGATCACGCGGAAGCGCGATGCGAACGCATCCATCTGGTGCTCGAAGTACGAGCCGTCCTCGCCGTTGCCGTGCAGCAGGATGAGCGTCTCGCCCGATCCCTGCTCGCGATAGTGCAGTTCGACGTCCATCGTCGCCCTTCGTCCCGTGTCGTATTGAATCGCGCTCCATGATAGCATGCGCCGTTATGCTACACTTTCGAGCCGTTACCACCTGAAAACGACAAACGAGAAAGCGGGGCCATGGCGGGGCATCAAGAAGCGGAGCGCGGCGGCGACAACCTGCGCATCGACGAATCCGAGCGCAAGAGCTGGGCGAGCATCGCGTTCATCCGCGCGGGCGGCATGTTCAGCGCGCCGACGCTCATGGTGGGCGCGGCGCTGGGGCTGGGTCTCGCGCTGTCGGGCGCGGCGCTCGCCACGCTCGTGGGGTTCGGCTTCATCGTGGCCTACATGTGCTTCGTGTCCATGCAAGCCTCCGACCTGGGGCTGCCCACGGCATCGCTCGCGGCCCCCGCGCTCGGGCGCGCCGGGGCGCGCTACGTCGTGTCGCTCATCGTGGGCATCGTGACCATCGGCTGGTTCGGCGTGCAGACGGCCGTGTGCGGGGCGTCGCTCGCGCTCATGTTGGCCGACGTGTTCGGCCTGGCCGTGCCCGTGTGGGCATGCTCGGTGGCGCTCGGCGCGCTTATGCTGGCCACGGCGCTCATCGGGTTCGACGGCCTCAAATGGGTGAGCTCCGTCGCCGCGCCGCTGCTCGTCGCCATCTGCCTGTACGGCGTGGGCGCGTCGGTGGCGCAAACGGGCAGCCTCGACGCGCTCTTGGGCTACGTGCCGCTGCCGGCCGATGCCATCGGCCTCATCGCCGGCGTGAACATGGCGGTGGGCCTGTTCGCGTTCGCGGGCGCCACGGCCGGCGACTTCGCCCGCTTTGCGCGCACGCGCAAGGACGCCGTGCTGTCGTGCGTGGTCGGCGTCATCCCCGCGGCGCTCGTGGCGCTGGTGGCGGGGGCGGCGCTGGCCATCGTCACCGGCCAAGGCGACATCGCCGTCATCATGAACTCCATCGGGCTGCCGGCGGTCGGCCTCGTCGCGCTCGTGCTGTCGGCGTGGACGGTGAACGCGAGCAACGTGTACTCCGCAGGCCTCGGCTTCGCCGTCATGCTGGGCCGCGACGAGGGAGGATCCAAATGGACCACGGCCGTCTCCGGCATCGCGGGCATCGCGCTGGCGGTGGGCGGCATCCTCGGGCAGTTCGAGGCGTTCCTCACCGTGCTGTCCGCCTGCGGCCCCGCGTTGGCCGGCGTGATGGTGTCGGACTACTGGCTGGTGCGGAAAGGCCGTCCGGCGAACATCCGCGTGATGGACGGCGTGTCCGCAGCGGGCGTGGCGGGGCTCGTGTGCGGCATCGCGATGGCGCTCGTCACGGGCGGCACGTTCGCGCTCGTGCCGGGGCTCGAGGCGCTCGACGTGCCGTTCTTCGTCGGGCCGGTCAACGGCATCGTCGTGGCGATGGCGGCATACATGGCGGCCTACCGTTTGGCGGGCGGGATGCGGTTCACGGGGCCCATCGCGTTCAAGCGGCCCGCAGAATCGACTATCATGAACCAGGTCGCACCCGATGCGACGGACGGTATACAGGAAGGACGAGCATGAGGAAGATCGGCATCCAGGAAATCGAGGACATCGCGCTGGGCGCGGCGCTTCTCGGCGCAGGTGGGGGCGGCGACCCCTACATCGGCAAGCTCACGGCCATCGGGGCCGTGAAGGAGTGCGGGGAAGTGGAGCTCATCGGCGCCGACGAGGTGCCCGAGGGCGCGTTCATCATGCCGGCGGCCTCCATGGGAGCCCCCACCATCCTCGCCGAGAAGGGCGTGGGCGCCAACGAGTTCGCCAAGCTGTTCGACATGGTGTCGCGCTACTACGGCAAGCCCGTGTACGCCACCATGCCCATGGAGGCCGGCGGCGTGAACTCCATGCTGCCCATCGCCGCGGCCGCGCGCCTCGGCATCCCCATGGTGGACGCCGACGGCATGGGCCGCGCGTTCCCCGAGCTGCAGATGGTCACGTTCACCATCGGCGGCGCGTCGGCCACGCCCATGGCGTTCATCGACGAGAAGGGCAACTCGGGCATCCTTGACACCATCACGAACAAGTGGACCGAGGACATCGCCCGCGCAGCCACCATGACCTGCGGCGGCACGCTGACCATCGCGCTGTTCTGCATGGATGCTGACACGTGCAAGAACTACGGTGTGCACGGCATCGTGACGCGCTCGGAAGAGCTGGGTCGCGCCATCCGCACGGCGAAGGACGAGGCGGCTGCGGCCGGTCTTTCCCCTGAAGAGTTCTTCTTGAAGTTCACGGGCGGCCACAAGCTGTTCAAGGGCAAGATCTCCGACGTGCTGCGCGAGACGCGCGGCGCGTTCAACTTCGGCAAGGTGATGCTCGAGGGCATCGCCGACGACAAGGGATCCCAGGCGTTCGTCGAGTTCCAGAACGAGAATCTCAGCTGCACGGTGGACGGCGAGATCGTGGCTACGGTGCCCGACCTCATCTGCCTCGTGGACCCCGACACGTTCATTCCCGTGCCCACCGATGCGCTCAAGTACGGCAAGCGCGTGTTGGTGGTGGGCCTCGAGTGCTTCGATATGTGGCGCACGTCGGCGGGCCTCGACCTCGTGGGACCGCGGTACTTCGGCATCGACACCGACTACATCCCCGTGGAAGAGCGCTCGGCGCGGAAGGGAGCGTAAATGTACAAATTGGGCATCGACGTGGGCGGGACGAACACCGACGCCGTCCTGATCGACGAGAACCTGCAGGTGGTGGCCGCGGTAAAGAACCCCACCTCGGGCGACATCTACACGGGCATCATGGGTGCGGTCGACGCCGTGCTCGACGAGAGCGGCGTCGACCGCACGCTCATCGGGCAGGCCATGCTGGGCACCACCCAGTGCACGAACGCCATCGTGGAGCGCAAGGGCCTCGCGCCCATCGCCATCCTGCGCATCGGCGCGCCGGCCACGGTGGGCATCCCGCCGATGGTGGACTGGGCAGACGACATCGCGGCCGTGTGCGTGGACGCGCTCGTCATCGAGGGCGGCTTCGAGTACGACGGCAAGCGCCTGGCGGAGTTCGACGAGGCCGCGTGCCGCGCGTTCTTCGAGGGCGTGCGCGGGCGCGTGGAAGCCGTGGCCGTGTCCAGCGTGTTCTCCACCGTGCGCAACGACGACGAGCTGCGCGCCGCAGAGATCGCGCGCGAGGTGCTGGGCGAGGACGTGCACGTGTCCATCTCGAGCGAGATCGGCTCGATGGGCCTGATCGAGCGCGAGAACGCCACCATCCTGAACGCGGCGCTGTACGATGTGGCGCGTCGGTTCACCGAGGGCTTCGCGCAGAGCCTGGCCGACAAGGGCGTGGTGAACGCCGAGGTGTACCTGTCGCAGAACGACGGCACCCTCATGACCATGGAGCACGCGCGCCGCTATCCCATCCTCACCATCGCGTGCGGGCCGACGAACTCCATCCGCGGCGCCAGCTACCTGTCGCGCCGCGACAACGCCATCGTCATCGACGTGGGCGGCACCACCACCGACCTGGGCGTTCTGTCGCACGGCTTCCCGCGCGAGAGCGGCGTGGCGGTGACCATTGGCGGCGTGCGCACGAACTTCCGCATGCCCGACGTGGTATCCATCGGCCTGGGCGGCGGCTCCATCGTACGCGTGGCCGACGACGGCAGCGTCACCGTGGGCCCCGACTCGGTGGGCTACGAGATCGCGCGCAAGGCGCTCGTGTTCGGCGGCGATACGATGACGGCCACCGACATCGCCGTGCGTCTGGGCATGGCCGAAGTGGGGGATGCGGCGCTCGTGGCCGACATCCCGCAGGAGGTCGCCGAGCGCGCCATGGACGCCATTCGCGCGCTCGTGGAGGACGCCATCGACGTGATGAAGGTGTCGAGCGACGACATCGACGTGGTGCTGGTGGGCGGCGGCGCCATCGTGCTGCCGCACGAGCTGGCCGGAACCGCCGAGGTGGACGCGCCCGAGCACGCGGGCTGCGCGAACGCCATCGGCTCGGCAATCTCGAAGGTGAGCGGCGTGTACGAGGCGTTGGTCGACTACGACGTCACGCCGCGCGACGAGGCGCTGGCCATCGCGCGTGTCGCCGCCGTGGACGCCGCGGTTGAGGCCGGTGCGGTCCGCGACACCGTGGAGATCATCGACGCCGAGGACGTGCCCCTGGCGTACTACCCGGGCCACACGAACCGCGTGAAGGTGAAAGCCGCAGGCGACTTGGGGTAGTCCGCGGCTTCCGGGCTCCCAGAAGCGCGCCGATCGAGCGCGGCCGTCAACGCGACGGCCGCGCTCTTCTTTTCTCGGCCCCGCGTTCGCCCCAAACACACGCCTCGCATACATGAGGCGTGTGTTTGGGGCGAACGCGGGCATCTGATCGATGCACTCGTCTTTCGTTGAGGCGATCCGTTGGCGTTCGCTTGTGTTATCATACGACCGGATGATACTTTGAAGGGAAGGCTGGGCGCGCGTGTTCGAGACGTTGCGGGTGAACGATACATCGGGCGTTCCCGTGTGGATTCAAATCCGCAACCACATGATCTTCCTGATCCGATCCGGGCGGCTGCGGCCGGGAGACACGCTGCCCACCGTGCGCGAGCTGGCCATTCAGCTGGGCGTGAACTACAACACCATCCACAAGGTGTATCAGGACCTCGAGACCGACGGGCTGATCCTGTCGGGCCGCGGGAAGCGTTCGACCATCGCGGAAATCGACCGGGAAGCGCTCGACCTGCCCGATTCGCCGGTGGACGTCGTGATCGAGGAGCTGATGCGCGTGATTCGGGAAACGGGGATTTCCCGCGCTGACGCGAGGGCGCGGATCGAGAAAGCGTTCGCGACGCTCGACGAGTGAGAGGGGAGAGCCATGGGGGAGAAGAAGTCGTATTTCGACGAAGCGGACGAAATGAGCGCCGATGACGTCGTGATCGCGACCGAAGCTCAATTCGACGAGACGACGACGAGCCGAACCGGTGCGACGGCGCTTCGATGGGTGCTGACGCTAGTTGTGTTCGCCCTGTTCGTGGGCGCGGCGTGGCTGTTGCGGTCGCCCGTGCCGGCCGTCGTCGGCGCGGTGGCCGCCGCCGTGCTGTTCAGCTGCATGCACGTGGTTCTGGAGTGGGAGCGCTCGGTGGTTTTGCGCTTCGGCAAGTTCAACCGCGTGGCCGGCCCCGGCCTCATCTTCATGATCCCGCTCGTGGAATACTCGGCGGCCACCGTGGACATGCGCATGCGCTCGACGGCGTTCAAAGCCGAGCACGTGCTGACCGCCGACCTCGTACCCGTGAACGTGGACGCCGTGCTGTTCTGGACGGTGTGGGATGCCGGGAAGGCGTGCTCCGAGGTGAAGAACTACGTCCGCCTGGTGTACTGGGCGGCGCAGACCACCCTGCGCGACGTGATGGGCGCGGTGAACATCGCCCAGCTGAGCACGCGCCGCGAGCAGATCGACCGCGAAGTGGCCGACATCCTCGAGCGCAAGACGAACGAATGGGGCATCACCGTGGTGTCGGTTGAAATCCGCGACATCGAGATCCCCGACGACCTGCAGGAGTCGCTGTCCGCCGAGGCGCGCGCCGAACGCGAGTACAACGCGCGCATCATCCTGGCCGAGGTGGAGAAGGAGATCTCGGAGATGTTCGTGGACGCCGCGCGCACGTACGGGCGCGAGGACGCGGCGCTTCAACTGCGCGCGATGAGCTTCGTGTCCGACAGCGTGCGGGAGAAGGGCGGCCTCGTGGTCATCCCAAGCGCGCTGTCCGAGGCCTTCGAGGGTTTGGAGAGCATCGCGAAGAAGGGGTAGGGCACGGGCGCTGCGGATTGACGTGTCCCGCGGCTCATGCCTTGCGGATTTGTCGCCTGAGGCAGAATGCGGCTGCCAGTTGCTGGGTGGCTTGCCAGGCTCCAATCTCGGTGGAGCGACTGGTTGCGTTCGGCCGATCGGGGCTGGGTGGAATCCTGCGAGTATTCGCCCATGCGGTCGCCGCACGGTCTGATTGAGGCTCTTCCGACCGTCATTCTTTGACCAAGCTGATGGAAGGTCGTAGGACGCCCTACTTCTCGAAGTACGGTAATAGAATTGAAAAAAATTTCTGATATTTTACCGTTCCGATCGCATAAGGCCTCGAAACCCCCTCCGATGACGGGCAAACCGTCCACTATAGAGGGAAAAGCCGGATAGTAGGGTAGTCGAAGACAGGTTTTGGGCGCGAAATTCCGAGACACGGTAATATCGTGGAAAAATTCAAAATCTTTTACCGTAGCGCGTCTCCCCGATGAGGAATCATGCGAATTCTGACGAGGTAATCCAACTTGGCGCCTCCGAGCCTCCTGCGAAGCCAAAACACCTGTCTCTATTCTCAAAAAAGAATCATAGACCTGTAAGACAAGTATCACAAATTTGTATGATTTATGATACGATACGGGCAAGGTGAAAGGCGTCAAGCCGAATTCCTGATCGTTTGCAGTTGCTAGGGGGAGGGATGCTTTTCGTTTGCGATCGTTTCGCTTGAAGGTTTCAAGCCCATGGGATGCTTGGAGCGAAGCAAGTGCTCGAGTTTTTGCTCCTGATCACGCAATAAGAGAAAGGAAGGGGAATGAGAAAAAAGTTTGTGCTGGCTACCGCGATGCTCATGGCAGGTTCATTGCTTACTGTCGGCTGCGCTCAGCAAGATTTGTCGGCGGAGGACAGCGCCTCAACTGAACCTACGTACGAAAACAGCATCGAGAAGACTGAAGCCTATTACGACGAAGTGCAGGCTCGACAGGACGAGATCAATAAGCAGTACGCTCCGGAAATACGCACCTTGGAGGACGGTACCAAGGTCCAGCGCACGCCAACCGAATACCAGTGCTATCACTGGAATCGTCCCTATGAGGGGGGTACGTCCTATAACAACTACTATCTCGATGCCGACAATCGTGGTTGCGGTGCGTGCCACGAAGACCTCGCGGATGTGCTATCCAATATGGAGTACAGCCATACCACTATTTGGAACGAGGCTTTGGGCAACGAGATCACCGTCGATCAATGCATGCTCTGTCATAGCGACGACGACGGCTACGAAATGGGTACATTGATGCACGGTATCCACAACGGCGAGCGCAACAAGGAAGCGTTCGAAGAAAAAGGTGGTGAATGCATCAGCTGCCACAACATGACAGAGAACGGAGAAGGCGTCGAGCTTTGGGATGATGTCAAATACGATCATCTCGACGGTATCGTCGAAGTTGAGAATGTTCAAGGCGACTTCGTTTTTGATCAGGATACAACAACCGCTCCTGAAGATATGTTCACCTACGACTGGATCCACTCCAAGTACGACAGCATGATTCATATCATGGGTAAAAACGTTCTCGACGAGCAGCTGCCTCGAGATTTTGTCGACAACTGGGAAATCACGATCGATGGTCTGGTGAACGAGCCGTACACGGCGAAGTTAGCCGACCTTATCGCGGAAGCCGAGAGTGCTGGGGTCACGGTTACGAAGCTGTCCAAGATTCACTGCGTGGATAACATGCCCGGTGGCGGTGGCATCTCTAACGTTGAGATAACGGGCATACCTTTGAATTGGCTTATCGAGAAGGGCGGCGGCGCTAGCAAGGATATTACCGGTGCCTTGTTCGATCGTCGCGAATTCCATACCAATGGGGTTCAAGATCATAGCAAGCGCGGTGTGCCTGAGGCCTCTTTCGACGACGTTTACCTTGTCTACGAGATTGGCGGAAAGCCGCTTGATCCCAGTTCAGGAAGTCCCTGCATCAACTGGGTGGAGGGATGTGATGCTCAATCGTTCGTGAAGCAGTGCATGGGTTATACCCTCACTGACGAAGAAAAGCCATGGTCGGACTGGATGATGAACGGTTTCAATTCGTATGGTGAAGGCGAATATATGAACAAGCCTAATGCCACCATTCTCAAGGTTCCCGAAGGAAAGATCATCGAAACAGGCAAGCCTTTCACGTTCGAGGGCTATGCAGATGCTTACGATCAGGCAGTTGTCAAGCTTGAGTTCTCAATGGACAAGGGCGAAACGTGGACGGCGTACGATCTCGGTCAAACCGATCCCCGGCAATGGGTGTACTGGCATTATACGTGGACGCCTGAAAGTGATGGCAGCTACGTGATCATGGTGAGGGCTACAACCGAGACCGGTCTTGTGACCACCACTCCCCAAAAGGTAATGGTCACCGCCAAGAGCAATATGGAGGGATAACATGAAGCATGCAATGGGTGCACGGGTGCTGGGTTGCACGGTAGGTGCCGGTCTCGTATTGAGCGGTATAGGAGCTGTGGGCCCTCAATTGGCGATGGCGGCGTCGTCGCAGGACCTTGGTCCGAACCAGGTGCTACAACGAAATGCGGTAGATTACGACAAGATTGCGAATGTTTCCGGCACATTCTCATTTTGCCAGGACAGGGTTACTCCGACTGATGACGTATTCAATTTGTTCGGCACGGCGGCGACTACTATCTGTGCCAAGCCGGGATACGCTTTCGATGCGGTGAGTCACGAGAGCTACTATCTCAATATCGGCGGCAACGTGGAGAAAGTCTACACGGTGAGCCTCGACGAGATCGAGCAAATGGATGCCCAGATGAAAAAGGAGATACGCTGCACGTGCGGCATGAGCCCCGCTGTCGCCATGGCGAGCGTTACGGGTGTTAAGGTGTCTGACATGCTTTCCTTGGTGGATATCGCTCCCGAGGTCAACACCATCACGTTCAAGGATAAAGAAGGGTATGGGCTTCCGCTGCCGCTGTCTTACGTGACCGAAAAGGAAGCGATGTTGGTCTACCAGATAGGCGATAAGAAGCTTTCTGATGGGGAGCGTTTGCAGGCGTGGATTCCCGATACGGTTGCGAAATACTTCACGCGTGCGGTTACCGATATCGAGCTGTCCGTATCGGACGAGGTTCCCGAGGTCGAGGGCCCGGATGCGGACTATCGGGCCAAGGTGAGCATCCTCAGCACGGTTCAGGACGTGTTCAAGGTTGGCGACATGGTTTCCTTCGAGGGGTATGCCGACGACTGCGGAACGCAGGTTGTCGCTGTGGAGTTCTCGCTCGACGGTGGAGAGACCTGGACAACGTTCGACACTTCTTCCTCCAATACCGAGGACTGGGTGTATTGGAACTTTGATTACGTAGCCGAAAAGGCGGGCGAGTACAAGCTTGACGTTCGAGCGGTTACCGAAGACGGTACAGTCTCTTCCCTTGCTTCTAGCGTGGTGTTCAACGTCGAAGAGTAGACAAACTGCATCGCGTTGACATCGAAAGGAGGTAGAAGAGCATGGGAGAAAAGACGAGCGTAACGCGTCGGGTGTTGCTGCAGGCGTCGGCAGCGAGCGCTTGTGCGTTTGCTCTGGGGGGTGTCGTTACCTCCAATGCCGAAGCGCATGCTGAAGGGACGAACTCGAAAACCGCAAACGATGGCGAACGGTATGGCTTCCTTGTTGGCCTTGCGAGGTGTTCCGGTTGTGGCCGCTGCGTCGAGGCTTGCAGGAAGGAGAACAACCTTTCCGACGACACACCTGACAGGCGCAGGGTCATGTCCTTCAAGCGCACGAGAGGGAAAAAGTTCTTCGTATCGACCGCGTGCATGCATTGTGCGGAGCCGAGTTGCATGAACGTGTGTCCGGCGGGCGCTATCTCGAAAGACGCAAGTGGCGTCGTAAGGGTGAACCCAAGCGTGTGCATAGGCTGTAAGTATTGCTATCAGGCATGTCCATACGAAGTGCCGCAATACAATGCCGTTTCCATGGATAAGTGCGATTGCTGCCTCGGGTCAGGGGTTGCCATCGGCGAGGAGCCGTATTGCGTAAGGGCATGCAAATTCGGCGCCTTGAAGTTCGGCCCCTTGAGTGAGCTGTTGGAGTCAACGAACGGCTCTGCGGTTCCCATCGCCGAAGCGAATGATCCATCTTGTCTGCTGCTTGGATCGGGGAAGTGAGGTGAGTACGGTGCTGCAATCGATATGGGGCTGGCAGCCTGCATTGTATTTGTTTCTGGGCGGTATGGGCGCCGGTGCGTTCATCATGGCTGCGGTACTTTACCTGATCGACCAGAAGCGTCATGCCAAAATAGTCTGCATTTCCATGTGGGCTTCGGCGGTCAGCTTAGGCGTCGGCTTGCTCTTGCTGCTCTCGGAGCTGACTCAGCCTGCGCGTGGGCTTTTGATGTGGCAAAGCTTCAGCCACTTCACCTCGTGGATGACCTACGGTGCTTGGGGCGCGTTTGCTGCCATCGCCGTGTTTGGGCTGTCGGCTGTGCTGGCTATGGAGAAGACGGGAAAGCGTTTCGTCCGCGCGCGGAAGGCGTTGGCCGTCGTCGGCATCGTGCTCGGCTTATTCGTGGCCGTGTACACGGGCATGCTGCTCATGATGGCACCGGGCGTTCCTCTGTGGAATACGCCGCTGTTGCCGTTCCTGTTCGCGGTGTCCGGCGTTGACACGGGCGTTGCTCTTGTGGAAGTGGTGGCGGTGCTGTTGGGGAAAAAGGATCCATTGGCTTCCCGTGCTCGCGTGCTGATGGAGCGTATCGTCGTATTTCTCGTAGTGGTGGAGTGCGTCGTGCTCAGTGCTTTCCTTTTGGCCATGATGAGCGGAGAAGGGTCGGCCGCAGCTGCGGCGGGCGCCCGATCGGCGGAGATGCTCGCAATGGGCGTTCTTGCCCCGTACTTCTGGGGTCTCGTAGTGCTTTGCGGCCTTGCGTTGCCGCTTGCAATGGCCGTGGCCGGTTTGGTTCTGCGCAAGCGCGGGCAAGGTGTGAGGCGGGGCTACAGCTCTCCGATGGCTATCGGTGCCGCGGGGGCTTTGATTGGTGGATGCACTCTTCGCTTCTTGATCCTTGCGGCCGGAATCCATGCCGACGTGGTTGCCGAAACGGTGATGAGCCTGATCGGATAGGCGTAAGGGCGGCACCCTCCCTCGCCGCCCTCCGCGTGCGAACCGGCAGCCATGGCGGCTGCCGGTTCGCGTTTCGGGGCGGGTTTTGCGCGCGCTGCGCGGTTATGGTACGGTGGGCGGGCGCGTTTCGGGCGCGCGCGACGAGGAGGATCAGCTGGTTGAAGGGGGATGGCGGTGGCGCATCGAGCAGGGGAGCCCATCGAGTTCGACGGCTACGTCGACGACTTCGAGCGCAACGTGTCCGCCATGCAGTTCTCGCTGGACGGCGGTGCCACCTGGACCACGTACCCCACGTCGGGCGCGGTTATCGACAAGGGCGTCAACTGGCACTTCGTGTATCGTCCCGAGCGCTCCGGACGTTATCTGCTGAAGGTGCGCGCGGTCGACGGCGCGGGAGCGGCGTCGGACATCGTCGCGGAATATGCGTTCGAGGTGGAGTCGTGAACAGCGCGTTCGGTGGGATTCGTCTGCGCGCTATCGACGGCGGGCCGCTCGAGGGCGCGCGTCTGTTCCGCTCGGCTTCGCTTGCGCGCATAACCGAGGACGAGGCAGCCTACCTGGTGGGCGAGCTGGGCGTGCAGTCGATCTACGACCTGCGCAACCGGTGGGAGGTCGCATCGAGCCCCGAGCCGCGTATCGTGGGTGCGAAGACGCTCGCGTTCGAGCCCTCCACCGACCGCGGACGTTCCGACGCGTCGCGTCGCCTCGTGGCCGGCGTCATCGGCGAGTACGGCCGTCCCGAGGAGCGCATGATCCGCAACTACCGACGCTATGCGCGCGAGTTCCCCCTCATGGGCACCGTCCTGCGTACGATGGCGGCCGAGCGCCGTGTGGCGCTCGTGCATTGCGAGCACGGCAAGGACCGCACGGGCGTGCTGTGCGCCGTGCTGCAGCGCATCGCGGGAGCTTCCGAGGACGAGGTCATGGCCGGGTACCTGGCCGCGAATGAGGCGAACGCCGAAGCGACGGCGCGCGAGATGTCACAGCTCGAGCGGGGGATGACGGACGAGGAGCGCGCGGTGCTCCGGTCGTTTCTCGAGGCGCGCCCCGCATACCTGCGCGCGTTCTTCGACGAGATCGACGGACAAGCCGGCGGATTCGCGGCGTACGTCCGCGACGCGCTGCGCTTGACGCCTGCCCAGGTGGCCAGCCTCTGTGCGCTGTTGGCTCGCTGAGCGCTGGCCGTTGCGGGGCGTCGCGCTCGCACCGGTTCTGTGTGGAGGAGGGGCGTTTTCGGAAAGCGCCCTGGCACAGATTGCATGGTATGAACGATTCCGGGGGCGTCTTTTCGGGAATGGTTCGAGGAAATCCCTGCTCGCTCTTTTCTGTATGCTCGGTAAATCGTTCATAACGCGCAATCTCTGCCACCGGATTCGCGGGGAGGGGCAGGCGGAGGCGATACGGAGAACGCTGCGACGCAATGGCGGGTCGGGCCTCCATTGCGTTCGCGCCTTGGAGCAGCCGCCGGTTCGCGTTCGTGCCGCTTCCGCCGCCTGCCGCCGGTTCTCGTTCGTGCCGCTTCCGCCGCCTGCCGCCGGTTCCCGATCGCAGGGGGTTCCGCTTTCCGACGGCTGTGCTATACTGTCCCCGCGCTTTAGTACAGTAAAGTAGAAAAGCGGCTGAGGCGAGGCGCCACCAGGGAAGGGCGCGCATCGGCCGGGTTCGGGATGATGGGAGATGCGATGAAGAAGAAACTCGTAGCGCTCGTGGCCGCCGTCGCCACGCTGGCGCTGTCCGCGGTGATGCTGGCAGGGTGCTCCGGCGGCGGCGACGCGCAGCAGAGCGCCGACTCCGGCGCGACGGACGGCGCGTTCACGTTGAAGGTGGGCTTCGACCAGGGCTACCCGCCGTACGGCTACGTGGGCGACGACGGCCAGTTCACGGGCTTCGACCTGGAGCTCGCCAAAGCCGTGTGCGAGAAGATGGGCTGGAACCTCGAGCTCGAGGCTATCGACTGGGACGCGAAGGACGCGCTTCTCGGCAGCGGCACCATCAACTGCATCTGGAACGGCTTCACCATGGAGGGTCGCGAGGACAAGTTCACGTTCTCCGAGCCCTACATGTACAACGAGCAGGTGGTGGTCGTGAAGAAGGATAGCGACGCGAAGAAGCTCGAGGACCTGGCCGGCAAGACGGTGCTGACGCAGGTCGATTCGGCGGCGCTGCACGTGCTGGAGGACGAGGCCGGCCAGAAGCCCCTCGCCGACACGTTCAAGGAGCTGCAGACCATCGGCGACTACAACAACGCGTTCATGCAGCTTGAGTCCGGCATGGTGGACGCCGTGGCGTGCGACCTGTCCATCGCCAGCTACCAGATGGCGGCCAAGCCCGACGCGTACGTGAAGCTGGGCGTGCTGACTCCCGAGAACTACGCGGTGGGCTTCAAGAAGGGCGACACCGAGCTGGCCCAGCAGGTGACCGACGCGCTCAAGGCGCTCAACGAGGACGGCACCGTCAAGCAGCTGTGCGACAAGTACGCCGACCAGGGAATCACCTACGATAACTGGGTGCTTTAGGGTTCCGCCGGCCCGACGGCCGGCGGACCTGCTCGATGCTGCGGGCCGTTCGCGCACCGAATCTTCGCGCGATCCCGGAAGCTCGCGTACCACAGTACGCTTCGCCTCCGCGACCCCCCGAATCTTCGGCACGGGAACGGCCCTCGCTGACGTTATTGGACCTGCGATGTTTTGAGAAAGGCCGAACATGGAATTCGCGACCATGATGGAGCTTCTGCTCTCGGGCTTGGCGTTCACCTTGCAGATATTCCTCACCACGCTCGTCGGCTCGTTGCCGTTGGGCGTGCTGGTGGCGTTCGGTCGCATGAGCCGGTTCAAGCCGGTCGCGCTCGTCACGCGCTTCTACATCTCGGTGATGCGCGGCACGCCCCTCATGCTGCAGCTCATGGCGCTCATGTTCGGCCCGTACTACCTGTTCGGCCTGCAAATGGGCAACGACTGGAAGTACTGGGCGTGCTCCATCGGCTTCATCATCAACTACGCGGCCTACTTCGGCGAGATCTACCGCGGCGGCATCCAGTCCATCCCGCGTGGGCAGTACGAGGCGGCCGAGGTGCTGGGCTACTCGCGCTTCCAAACGTTCATGAAGATCGTGCTTCCCCAGGTGATCAAGCGCATCCTGCCCGCCATGAGCAACGAGATCATCACGCTGGTCAAGGACACGTCGCTCGCGTTCGTGCTGGGCATCATGGAGATGTTCAGCCAGGCGAAGGCAATCGCCGCCTCGCAGGTGAGCATGCTTCCCTACGTGATCGCGGGCGTGATCTACTGGGTGTTCAACTTCATCGTGGAAATCATCCTGACCCGCGTCGAGAAGCGGCTGAACTACTACCATGATTAGGAGCGACGTCATGACCAACGAACAACCTGTCGTGCTGCTCGAACATGCGCGGAAGAGCTTCGGCGGAACGCCGGTGCTCAAAGACATCTCGCTCAAGGTGCAGCCGGGGGAGGTGGTGGCCGTCATCGGGCCGTCGGGCGGCGGCAAGTCGACGCTGCTGCGCTGCATGACGCTGCTGGAGACGCTCGACGCGGGGCGCCTCGCGTACGGCGACCTCGTGGTGGCGGAAGACGGCGGGAACGGTGCGGCGACGTACGCGTCGAAGGCCGTGCTCAAGGAGGCGAAGACGCGCTTCGGGCTCGTGTTCCAGAACTTCAACCTGTTCCCGCACTACTCGGTGCTGAAGAACATCACCGACGCGCCCCTGCACGTGCAGAAGCGCCCGAAGGACGAGGTGCTGGCGGCGGCGCGCGGCCTGCTGGCGAAGATGGGCCTCGAGGGCAAGGAGGACATGGTGCCCTGCGAGCTGTCGGGCGGCCAGCAGCAGCGCGTGGCCATCGCCCGCGCGCTCGCGCTCGACCCCGACGTGCTGTTCTTCGACGAGCCCACGAGCGCGCTCGACCCGGAGCTGACGAAGGACGTGCTCAAGGTCATCCGCGACCTTGCCGCCGAGAACATGACGATGGTCATCGTGACCCACGAGATGAGCTTCGCGCGCGACGTGGCCGACCACATCGTGTTCATGGACGGGGGCGTCATCGTGGAGGAAGGCCCGGCCGAGCAGCTGATCAACAACCCCCAGCACCAGCGCACCCAAGCGTTCCTGGCGAAGTTCGAGGGGGAGTAGGGGTCTCCCGCCTCGTGGTGCGACGGCGGCTTCGGGATGCGGGCGTCGTGTGGCGCGCCGGTCGCATGCTGCCCTCGTCACGAATCGGCGCGGTTGCGCTCCGCGAGCCGCATGTCTCTCACCGTGCCATGTGGGGAGGGGGCGGCACGGAGAGCGAAAGGGAGCGTAGAGGGATGGCCCCTCGCTTTTATTCATGATTGAAAAAGTCATGGACAAAAACGGGAGTTTTCGCTAGATTTCGGACGGGAATTGCGGGAGCGAGAATTTGGCGTTTTCATAACGCCTGATGAGAAAGCTGACGTGATGATTATCTGCGCTTCAGGATAAAGAAAACTCGCGTTTTTGTCCACAGCGCGAAACGAGGGCAAGGGGGCGGCTAGGCGCCCGCGGGTCGGCGCGCTGCCGATTCACGAGTGCGCCCCTCGCCGCATCGCGGGATGCCGCGCTATACTGATGCCGTACCCTATCCGGAAAGCGAGGCGTGACGATGGCTATCGACAAGGTGAGAGCGTATTTGCGCGAGCGGGGCATGGAAGAGCGCGTGCTCGAGTTCGAGACGTCGAGCGCCACCGTCGAGCTGGCCGCGCAGGCCGTGGGGTGCGAGCCGGCGCGCATCGCGAAGACCCTGTCGTTCCATGTGGGCGACCGCGTCGCGCTCGTGGTGGCCGCGGGCGACGCGCGCATCGACAACCCCAAGTACAAGGCGCAGTTCGGGTGCAAGGCGAAGATGCTCGCTGCCGACGAGGCCGAGCCGCTCATCGGCCACGGCGTGGGCGGCGTGTGCCCGTTCGCGCTCAATGAGGGCGTCGACGTGTTCCTCGACGAATCGCTGCGTCGTTTCGATATCGTGTACCCCGCCGCCGGCAGCGCCGCGAGCGCCGTGCGCCTGACGCCCGACGAGCTGGAGCGCTGCGCTGCGCCGTGCACGTGGGTCGACGTGTGCAAGGTCGTCTGATGGAAGCGGGGGAGCGTCGTCCCAGCGACGTGACGTTCTACGTCGTGCGCCACGGGCAGACGCTGTTCAACGTCATGGGAAAGGTGCAGGGCTGGTGCGATACGCCGCTTACGGACGAGGGCGTGCGCGCCGCCCGATCGCTCGGGCGCGGGTTGGCGGAAGTCGATTTCGCTGCGGCCTACGCGAGCGACAGCGGCCGCGCCGTGCATACGCTCGAGGAGCTGCTGCGCGCGCGGGCGGATGCGGTGCCCTTCGGCCCGCGCACCGACCAGCGTTTGCGCGAGTGGTGCTACGGCGACCTCGAGGGCGAGCCGGGAGAGCTGCTGCACGCCACGCTCGATGCGGGGTTCGGCGCGCCGTTGTCGTTCGAAGAGCATAACCGACGGCTGCCCGAGGTTGCCGACGTGCTGGCCGACGCGGACTGCTCCGGCCGCGCGGAGCGCTTCGGCGTCATCGAGCGCCGCCTGCGCGGGTTCTTCCGCGAAGCCGGCGATGCGGGGCTCGCGTGCGGCGGAGGCAACGTGCTGGTGGTGACGCACTCGTTCGTCGTGCGCACGCTCGTGTACCTCATCGACCCGGAGCGCGTGAACGACCCCGTGAAGATTCCGAACGCGAGCGTCACGCGCATCTCTTACGACGGCTCCGACTTCCGGTTGGGCGAGATCGGCTCCACCGCCTGGCAGCGTCCGTAAGCATTGGGGCGGCCGGGGAAGCGCCCCGGCCGCCTGTGGAACTACCAGCGATCCCAGCTGATGCGGCACGTGGGGCCGGCGCCGCCGCCTGCTTGGCCGTGCTCGTGCCGATGCTCGCCGCGACACGGACGATGATCGCGTCCGCCGTCGCGGTCGTGACCGTCGTGACCGCGACCATGGTCGTGACCGTGACCATGTCCGTGCTCGCGATCGCGCTGCGAGCCATCCTCGCCCGTACCTTCTTCGGTTCCCTCGTGATCGAGCGGATGCTTGCGCGCGCCCATGAGCCACTCGCCGGCCATCAGCTGAAAGCCCATCGGCATGAGCCGCACCGAAACCGATCCCATCTTGTTGTACCAGCCGGTCACCGCGCACCGTTCGCCGCGCATGAGCGCCCGATACACGCGGATGGCCGTCTCGTCGGCGCTCATCGAGAAGTACTTCCACGCGGGCGCATCCTCGATGCCGGCATTTTTCGCGAAGTTCGTGCGCGTTGCACCGGGGCAGGCGGTGGTCACCGTCACGCCGGTCCCCTTGAGCTCGCGTGCGAGCGCGGTGGAGAACGACAGCACGAACACCTTCGCCCCGCCGTACAACGCGTTGTACGGGCACGGGGTCTTGGCCATCATCGAGCTCATGTTGAGGATGCGCCCGTGGCCCCGCTCGAGCATGGGATGGAGGAACACGCTCGTGAGCTCGGCGAGGCTCGTGACGCTCACCTGGACCATCGAGCGGATGTCGGCGATGGACAGGTCCGAGAACTGCCCGGCGGGGCTGTAGCCCGCGTCGTTGACGAGCACGTCGATCTCCTTGCCCGCCTCTTGGACGCGCTTGAAGATGGTGCGTGCGGCGTCTGGGTCGGAGAGGTCGCAGGCGATGGGGAGCACGTCGATGTCGAGCCTCCTCAGCTCGCCGGCTTGCTTCTCGAGGGCTTCTTTGTCGCGGGCGACGGTGACCAGATCGTATTCGTCGCTGGCGAACAGCAAGCAGAGGGACTCTCCGATGCCGCTCGTCGCGCCGGTGACCAATGCGGTGTGTGCCATGGTGGCGCTCCTTTCGTGTCGTTTTCCCGCCATGATAGGAGGGCGGCACGAACGCCGTGGCTGCGGCTCTGCGGCCGTTGGGAAGGTGCGACCCGCACGCAATCGCGCTGAAATCGCGACGAAATCGCTTCGCGGACGGGCTGCTCGCGGCACAGAGCGACGCTTGGGGATCCGGCGTCGCGAGGGGCGTCGCTACGAATCCGCCTGAACCCCCTCGAGCACGGCTTCATCGTCGAGGTGGCGCATGCCGCGCGCGATCAGGGCGAAGGCCGTGATGGCGATCCAGCAGCCCACGAGCACGACGGCTGCGACGGACGTTCCCAGCGCGCTGACGCCCACCGAGGTGGCGAACACGGCCACGGGCGCCGCCACGAGCAAAAGCGAGTTCTGCGTTCCCAGCGCGCTGCCGCGCGACTGCTCGGGTATGCGGTCGAGCATGAAGAAGCCCATGAGCGCCGAGGCGGGGCCGGCGCTCATGCCCAGCACGAGCGCGCCCAGCAGCATGAGCGGGTAGGCGGGCAGCGCCCCCAGGATGGCCACGCCGATCAGCATGCCGAACAGCGACAGCACGTACCACGAGCGGCGCGACAGGCGCGGCGCGAGCGCGGCGTACGCAAGCGAGCTTGCCAGCAGGCCCAGCGACATGGTCGACAGCACGTAGCCCAGCAGCTCGGGGTGCCCGCTGTCCGTGAAGTGCACCGGCAGCACGAGCCCTTGGAACGATCCCATGACCATGACGATGCCGAACGTGAGCAGCGTGGAAACCGTCAGCACGCCGTCGGTGCGGAACAATACGCGCACGCCGGTGCGCAGCGCGCCCAGCGCCGAGGAGGCGATGCCCTGCGCGATTTCGGCATCACCGCCCGCCGAAGCCGTCGTGCGCACGGCTCCCACGGCGCGCGGAATGGTGGCCGTGGCGAGCGCCGCCAAGAACGACAGGGCGGCCGTGAACCACAGCGACGGCACGCCGCCGACCAGCCCGATGAAAAGCGCCGCCAACGCAGGGCCGATGATGGTCGCCAGCGAGTCGAGCGATTGCGACAGCCCCATGAACCGTTGCAGGTCGACGCCGTCGCGCTCGACGACCTCGGGCAGCAGCGCGTCGCGCGCCGTCATGCCGGGGATGTCGCCCACGGAACCTAGCAGGCCCAGCGCGACGAACCACCAGAAGTTCAGCCCCCAGATCATGTCCACCACGGGAATGAGCGCGACGCTGGCGGCCGATACGATGTCGGAGACGATGGAGATGGTGCGGCGGTTGAAGCGGTCGAGCGCCGCACCGCCCACAATGCCGATGATCATCTGCGGAACGGCGCAGATGAGCGCCAGCGTGCCCGCAGCCAACGCATCGCCGGTGGTCGCGAGCAGGATGAGGGGCAAGGCGACGCCGGCGATGGAGTTGCCCAGCAAGGAGAGCGCGTTCGATACGAGGAATCTGATGGTGGTGCTGCCGAACATGGGTGATCCTTTCCCGCGGTGCTGCCCGGGCGATGCCGGACTCTGTTCGTGGCAGAAAAACGGAGAAATTCGTCGCCCTGAGGCCGATGTTGGGGCTATAGAGCGAATCCTCTTCGCGAGCTTCCCTGTTTTCGCAGGTTGAGTGATCGAATCGAGCGTTCGCCCCTGTAAGACCTGCGAAAGACGACGAATTTCTCCGATTTTCTGCCACGAACCGTGTCTGTTAGTTGCTGGAAAGGAGTAAAAACTACGACGTTACGTCGGGGTCAAGCGTTCTGTGGCGAAGATGTGGAGGGAATCCGCTCGAGGATGCGCGCCTCGAGCGCCTCCGCGAGACGATCCGCCGCGACGCGCTGGGCCTCGTTCAGATCCTTCTTCGTGATCTCTCGCAGGAGGTCTTCGGAAACGCTGTCGTAGTCCTTGTCCCAGTTGGCTGGGTCGAAGCGGTCGATGAATGGGCCGAGCAGCTCCATTGCTGCGTTGATGGCGGCGTCGATTTGGCTGCGCGAGGCGTCTGCGGGCAGCTCGTCGAAGCGCGCCTGAACCGTTTGGAGCTGATCGATCGTATCGCCGTCGAACAGTGCCGAGACGACGCGTTCGAGCTCGTCGGTATCCTCTTCGGTGAACAGGTTGCCGGCGAGCAGAAGGGCCTCCCGATCGCTTTTCGTTATGGAGGAGCTTGCGGAAAGGCCCTCGAACAGCTTCTTGATGCGCGCCATGCGCAGCGGCAGATCGAGGTCGATCTGTTCCCGCTTCAGCAGCGCGATGGTGCGGCGCTGCTCTTGCAGGCGCTCGATCTGCAGCTCCAGCTCGCGGTCCAGCTCGTCGAGCGCCTCGCTGGCGCCCGAGCTGCCGGCCTCGGTCAGGTTCGCGTCCATCTCGTCGAGCACCTCGCCGATGCGCGACAGCGAGAATCCCAGCGATGACAGCCGCTTCACGCGCAGCAGGCGCACGAGATCCTCCGCGCCGTAGTCGCGATAGCCGTTCTCGCCGCGCGGCGGCTCGGGCAGCAGCCCGATGGCGTGGTAGTGCCGCAGCGTGCGCACCGACACGCCTGCCAGCTTCGCGATCTCGTTCGACTTCATGGCGCACGTCCCCTACTGCGGCCGACGGATCATGAGACGCTCCTCGATGGGGAAGGCTTCGATGCTGCGACGCTCCACCGTCTCGAAGCCGAAGTGGCCGTACAGCTGCTCGAGGCGGTCGGTATAGCAATCGAGGTAGCAGTCCAGCCCGTGCTCGTCGGCGTAGGCGAGGAAGGGCGTGAACAGGCGGCGGAACGCGCCCGTGCCGCGCTTCTCGGGATCGACGGCGGCCGAGATGAAGTAGACGAAGTCCTCATCGGGCGCTGTGCGCTCGAGCGGCCAGCTCGTGGAGGAGATCGGGTCCATCGCCTCGATGCGCGGCCCCAGCACGGCGATCTCCTCGTCGGTGAGCATCTCGGCCAGAAGCGCGCCCGACTCCTCCTCGAGCTCGGTCCAGTCGATGTCGCCCAGCTCGCTGCGCAGGTAGACGTTCGCGGCGCCCGCGCGGTCGGGCAGCGTGTACACGCACTGGAACGGCGCGGTGACGGCATAGTCCGAGCGGATGACGGCGCGGGTGATCTCGAGCTTGCGCTCTGTTCCGATGCCCAGCTCGTCGAGCGCTTCAAGCCAGGTGACGTACCACATCTCCTCGAGGAAGCAGGTGCCCACCATGGTGGCGAGCGCATCGAGCTCTTCGGTCTGATCAGGCTGAACGGTGATGAGTCCGGATAGGTTCATAGCGTGTCCTTTTGCGATTCGGTTTCGGTTCGTCTTCGATTCTCGCACGACCGGAGAGCCTTGTCGAGCGCTGCGGCGATTCGGGTTACAACTGAGTGCAAGGCGCGGCCGTACTGCAATCCGGCCGCGCCGACTCACTTGTCCGCACTCCCCGAAGGAGGCTCATCGATGACCGTCAAGGACTTTCTCGATACCAACGATTTCACGAAGGACCAGCTGCTCGACATGATCGAGCTGTCGCGCGTGCTCAAGCGCTGCGTGAAGGCCGGCTACTTCCCCGAGCTGCTGAAGCACAAGACGCTCGGCATGATCTTCCAGCAGGTTTCCACCCGCACGCGCCTGTCGTTCGAGGGCGC
Organism: Eggerthella timonensis; assembly: GCF_900184265.1. Classification (NCBI taxonomy): domain Bacteria; kingdom Bacillati; phylum Actinomycetota; class Coriobacteriia; order Eggerthellales; family Eggerthellaceae; genus Eggerthella; species Eggerthella timonensis. The sequence goes on along the minus strand of NZ_FXXA01000002.1, from coordinate 3,500,025 downwards.
CATGGCCGACCTCGGCGGCACGGGCCAGTTCTACGCGCCCGGTACCATCCAGCTGGGCGGGCACGAGACCATCGAGGACTCGGCGCGCGTCATGAGCCGGCTGCTCGACGTTCTCGAAGCGCGCGTCGATCGCCATGAGGACCTCGTGGAGTTGGCGAAGTATGCCACGATTCCCGTGATCAACGGCATGTCCGATTACAACCATCCCACCCAGGAGATGGGCGACCTTCTCACCATGATCGAGCATCTGCCCGAGGGCAAGCGCATCGAGAACTGCAAGATGGTGTTCGTGGGCGACGCCACCCAGGTGTGCGTGTCCGAGATGTTCATCTGCTCGAAGATGGGCATGGACTTCGTGCAGTACGGCCCCGAGGGCCATCAGATCCGCGAGGATCTGCTGGAGATCGGCCGCAAGAACTGCGAGGTGTCGGGCGGAAGCGTGAGCGTCACCGACAACCGCGAGCAAGCCATGAAGGATGCCGACTTCGTGTACACCGACGTGTGGTACGGCCTGTACGACAAGGAGCTGTCGAAGGACGAGCGCATGGCCATCTTCTACCCGACGTACCAGGTCACCGAGGAGCTCATGGCGATGGCCGCCCCGAACGCCAAGTTCATGCACTGCCTGCCCGCTTCGCGTGGCGAGGAAGTCACCGACGCGGTCATCGACGGTGCGCAGTCCATTTGCTGGGACGAGGCCGAGAACCGCAAGCACTCCATCCGCGGCTTGCTGGCGTACTTCTGCAAGCAGGCCGAAACCGAGGAGCCCGAAGCCGGCGAGGCGCACGACCAGCTGAACTACCTGCTGGAAGGCCTCGGCAAGCAGGGGGTTCCGACGGCTTAGCGGCCATCGGAACGAGTCGATGTGCTGCGTCGCGAAGCAAGTCCCCGAAGGGGACGGGCGGCCGTGGTGCTCAATCTTCGCGCGATGTCGCGAGCTCGCGAACCGAAGTACGCGTAGTCCGCGCCATCCCACGAATCTCAAGCACCACGGCCGCCCTCGCTGACCGACTACGCCAACCTGTGCGTGAAAGAAGGAAACTTATGGCAAAGAATAAGAAATTCCGGTTGATCGACGCGATCCTGTCGGTGATCACCGTCGTGTTCGTGGCCGAGGCGGCGGCTCCTGCGGCCGCCATCGGCAACTCGCAGTTCTTCTGGTGGATCTTCCTCATCATCGCGTTTTTGCTGCCGTATGGATTGGTGGTTTCCGAGCTGGGCACCACCTACGACGACGAGGGCGGCCTGTACGACTGGGTGCGCCGCGCGTTCGGCGACAAGTGGGGCAGCCGCGTGAGCTGGTACTACTGGATCAATTTCCCGCTGTGGATGGCCTCGCTCGCCTTCCTGTTCCCTGAGACCATCTCGATGATCACCGGCATGGAGATCGGGCTGGTGCCCTCGCTCATCATCGAGCTGGCGTTCATCTGGATCGTCGTGTTCCTCAGCTTCTCGAAGGTGTCGGACTCGGCGTGGATCCTCAACCTGGCCGCCGTGCTCAAGGTGGGCATCGCGCTCGTCGTGGGCGGCCTCGGCATCTGGTACGCCGTGAACTTCGGCTTCGCGAACGACATGGAGCCTTCGACGTTCCTGCCGGCGCTCGACTCGAACAGCCTCACGTACCTGTCCATCATCCTGTTCAACTTCATGGGCTTCGAGGTCATCACCACCTACGTGGGCTCTATGGAGAATCCGAACAAGCAGATCCCCCGCGCCATCATCGCCGGCGGCATCGCCATCGCCGCGCTGTACCTGTTCAGCTCGTTCGGCATCGGCGCCGCCATCCCGGCGATGGACATCTCGCTCGACTCCGGCATCATGGACGCCGTGGGCATCATGGCGGGCGTGGGCAGCGTGCTGTTCATCGTGGTGGGCATCGTGTTCCTCATCACGTTGTTCGGCAACATGGTCAGCTGGTCGTTCGGCGTGAACTTCGTGGCCGAGCATGCCGCGCGCAAGAAGAACATGCCGAAGGTGTTCGCGCACGAGAGCAAGAAGAACCAGATGCCCACGGGCGCGGCCATCGTCAACGGCATCGTGGCAAGCGTGCTCGTGCTGCTGTCGCCCGTGATGGAGCTGGCCGGCTTCGACAGCTTCTTCTGGATCTTCTTCTCCATGAACATCGTGTTCCTGCTGATCAGCTACATCCCGATGTTCCCGGCGTTCTTGAAGCTGCGCACTATCGACCCCACGGCGAAGCGCGTGTTCAAGGTGCCCGGCGGGCACGGCGTGGCGCTCGTGGTGGCGTGGCTGCCCGTGGTGCTGCTCGTGCTGGCCATCGTCGCCACCATCGTGCCGCTGAACGGCTCGCCGGAGGAGATGGGCAAGATCCCCATGCTCATCGGCGTGATCGCGTTCGTCATCCTGGGGGAGATCGTGCGCATCTGGTCGGCGCGCGGGCGCAACAGCGACTACGGCGGCATGGGGTCGAACGGCGACCCGTTCGACTTCGACGTGGCGCAGGGCTACGAGAAGATGCCCGAATCCGAGAAGGTCGCCATGGAGGAGGACATGCTCATCGGCCGCGAGCCGCGCGACCTGGTGTAGTTCTCGAAGCGGCGTCCTCGGCGGACGCCGCTTCGCGTGCAACGATACGAAACGAAAGGACGTACCTATGGATACGATTTACGAGAACGAATCCACCCCGAAGAAGGACGGCTACCGCATGCCCGGCGAGTTCGAGCCGCAGGAGTGCATCTGGATGCTGTGGCCGCACCGCCCCGACAACTGGCGCGACGGAGCGAAGCCCGCGCAGAAGGCGTTCGCCGACGTGGCGCGCGGCATCGCGCAGTACGAGCCGGTCATCGTGGGCGTGAACCCCGAGGACTACGCCGCCGCGCACTACGTGCTGGCGGGCGAGGAGAACATCCTCGTCGTGGAGATGACGAGCGACGACTCGTGGATCCGCGACTGCGGTCCCACGTTCGTGGTGAACGACGCGGGCGACGTGCGCGCGGTGCACTGGCACTTCAACGCGTGGGGCGGCCTGGTGGACGGCCTGTACTTCCCGTGGGACCAGGACGCGCTCGTGGGCCTCAAGGTGGCCGACCTGGCGGGCGTGGACCGCTATCGGCCCGATTCCTTCGTGTTGGAGGGCGGCTCCATCCACGTGGACGGCGAGGGCACCGTGATGACCACGGAGATGTGCCTGCTGTCCGAGGGGCGCAACCCCGAGCTCTCGAAGGAGCAGATCGAGGACTACCTGAAGGAGTACCTGGGCGTGGACAAGGTCATCTGGATCAAGGACGGCATCGACCCCGAGGAGACGAACGGGCACATCGACGACGTGGCCTGTTTCGTGCGTCCCGGCGAGGTGGCCTGCATCTGGACCGACGACGAGGACAACCCGTTCTACGAAGCAGCGCATGCCGCCTACGAGACGCTGTCGAACGCCGTCGACGCGCAAGGGCGGACGCTCAAGGTGCACAAGCTGACCATGCCGAAGGAGCCCACCTACATGACGCAGGAGGAAGTGGACGCCATCGACGTGGTGGAGGGCACCATCCCGCGCACTACCGAGGACGTGTGCATCGCCTCGTACATGAACTTCCTCATCGGCAACGACTTCGTGCTGGTGCCCCAGTACGACGACGAGTACGACGAGCGCGCCCTGCAGCAGGTGCAGGAGATGTTCCCCGAGCGCGAGATCGTCGGAGTGCCCACCCGCGAGGTGGTCTACGGCGGCGGCAACATCCACTGCATCACCCAGCAGCAGCCCGCGGGGCTGTAGGCGAATTCCGGGCAGGGCCCGTCCTCTAGGGCGGGCCCTGCCCTGCGATCGAAAGGAGCTTGTATGCCCTATCAGAAAGGTCCCGGCAAGTCGGTGGTCATCGCGTTGGGCGGCAACGCCTTGGGCTCGACTCCCGAAGAGCAGCTCGAACTGGTGAAGCACACCGCGCAGAACATCGTCGACATGGTGGCCGAGGGCATCAACGTCGTCGTCTCGCACGGCAACGGGCCGCAGGTCGGCATGATCGAGAGCGCGTTCGACTATGCGAACACGCACGACGGCAAAACCCCGGCCATGCCGCTTCCCGAGTGCGGCGCGATGAGCCAGGGCTACATCGGCTATCAGCTGTCCCAGGCGCTGCTGGGCGAGCTGAAGGAGCGCGGCATCATGCGCTCGTCGGTTGCGCTCGTCACGCAGACCGTGGTGGATGCGGACGACCCCGCGTTCGAGGATCCCACGAAGCCCGTGGGCGCGTTCCTCTCCGAGGACGAGGCCGTGCGCCTCGCCGCCGAGACGGGCGCCGTGTTCAAGGAGGACGCCGGGCGCGGATGGCGCCAGGTGGTCGCGTCTCCGCAGCCCCAGCGCGTCGTGGAGTTCGACGCCGTCAAGGACCTCATGGACGACGGCTACGTGGTGGTGTGCGCCGGCGGCGGTGGCGTGCCGGTCGTCGAGGACGCGAGCGGCTACCACGGCGTGCCGGCCGTCATCGACAAGGACCGCTCGAGCGCCAAGCTGGCCGCCGAGTTCGAGGCCGACATGCTCGTCATCCTCACGGCGGTGGAGAAGGTTGCTATCAACTTCAACACGCCCGAGCAGGAGGAGATCGACGTCATGGACGTGGCCCAGGCCGAGCGCTACATCGAGGAGGGCCAGTTCGCACCGGGCAGCATGCTGCCGAAGGTGGAGGCCTGCATCGAGTACGTGCGCGCCTACCCCGAGGGCCGCGCGCTCATCACCTCGCTCGAACGCGCCGCCGCCGGCCTCAAAGGCGAGACGGGAACGCTGATCGTCGCGTAGCGAACGCGCCGGTAGGCCGCCGGGGTCGCCGTGTTGCGCAGCGGACGCGAGCTCCGGTCACGTGGGCGCGAATCGCGGGCCATGACAATTTCGGCGTGCGGTTCGCGTCGTGCTATGCTGCCGTAGCGAGCAAAGCCCCAGGTGGCGATGTTTCGATTCGCCGCCTGGGGCTTCGCGTTGCCAAGAGAATTGTCACAGGTGCCGTTTTGCGCCCAAAAAAGGCGAGGGGGCATGCGGAGGAAGGCGCGCGGAAGGGGGCGTGAGGCGCGCGAGCGCTTCGCTAGTCGTGGCAGGTGTGGCAGGAGTACACGCCGGCGTGGTGGCAAGACTCGCAGTATTCTGGCGCGCTCTCTTCGGTCGGTTCGCTGTCGTGCATAACGTGGCAGCTTGCGCAGTCGGTGGATGCGTGGTCTTCGTTCTCGGGCATAGCGTGAGGGTTCACCGTCGTGCCCTCACTGTCGGTAAGCAAGGTAAGATTGGCGGTCTTTGTCGCGAGGTCCTCGTAGCTGCCATGGCATGAGAGGCATGCGGGCTCGTCGATGGTGGTGCTGCGCAGCTTGGTGGCGCGTTTCTTGGCCGCGTCGGGCGTTGCGTTCTCGTGGGCGCTCGCCAGGCCGCTCTCGTCGGTGTGGCAGGTCGCGCACGTGGCCCCCTCGGCGGCGTGCGTGGCGGCCAGGCATGACGCATCGTCCATCGAGCCATCTTCTTTCTGGTGACATTGCGAACAGGTGGATTCGTAGCTCCAGGCGAAGGCTACCTGCGTCGATTCTGTGCCTGCTCCTTCACTGCCGGCTTGGTTGTTGTGTTGCGGAGCGCATGCGGCAAGGCCTCCGAGGACGGCGATGCCGCATGTTGCCAACACGACGGTTATGCGCAGGTGCATTCGGTTCACGGCTGACTCCTTCGTCGAACGTAGTTGCGGATGAGCCCCGCTCGGCGTGTGCGAGGGGAGGGAGGGTGTCGCCTTGCGCCGAGCGGGGCTGGAAGAGCGACGGCGCAAGCGAACGCGCGCCGTCGCAGCGTATGGTCTTACTTCTCGGAATCCCAGGCGGTTTCGGCTGCGGCGTTCTCGCCGGCAATGCGCCCGCATACGATGCATTCGGTCACGTTACCGCCGCCTTGGTACACGAACTTGAAGCACGACGACATCTCGCCGGCCGAGTACAGGCGCGGGATGGGCTCGTTGCGCCAGTCGATGACGCGGCGCTCGCCGTCTGCCTGGAGACCGCCCTTCGTGTTGGGGCCGCCCGCCACGAGCGGCATCGCGTAGAACGGCGGCGTGCTGATGGGCTGGAATCCCTTGTCCGTCTCTTCGCCGGTCAGCGGGTCCTTCGACTTGCTTGTGCGACCGAACTCCTCGTCGACGCCGGTGTCCACCATGTGCTGGTACTGCTCCATCGTGGCGGCCAGCACGGCGGGATCCATGCGACCCTTGTTGAGCTCGTGGGTGTCGCGGATCTTCTCAGCCAGCTCCTCAATGGTATCGGCTTTGATGAGCCATCCCTTGTCGATGGCGGTCTGGTTGTCCTCGTCCCAAGGAATGATGCCGAATCCGCAGGTAGAAAGCGTGATGTTGACCAGCGGAGCCGACGTGCGCTTCGTTTCGTCGATGATCATGTACGACGGGTTGTTCGGGAATTCCAGCTTCTCGATGTCCATGTGCACGGCGTTCTTGTACGAGAAGTAGCGGCTCGGGTCTTTCGTGATGAGCGTCTCGTTCATGAAGCGACGGCCCTCGGAATTCACGACGATGGTGCCGGCGCCGCCAACCGAATCGGTGATGGAGCCCACGTTGCAGTCGTTCTTCGTCACGTCGGGGCACGACCAGATGAGGCGTGATGCCGCCTTGCCGACTTTCGCCAACTGGGCGCCTACCTCGCATCCCATGCGAATGCCGTCTCCCTCGTTGGAAAGCGTGCCGTAGAACGCCCAGCCGGTCATGCCCTCGCCTTCGAGAAACGCGCGGCGCATCTCCTCATTGTACTCGTAACCGCCGGTCGTGAGGATGACGCCCTTTTTCGCCTTGATGCGGACGTCGGACCCTCCCTGTTGGGCGACGACGCCGATCACTTCGCCCGCATCGTTTTGAATGAGTTTCTGGCCGGGCGTTTCGTAGGCTACTTCGATCCTGTCGGTGCGGTCGGCGATGCCCGTCTTCAAGCAGTTGAAGAATGCGAGGCCGGCGGCCGTGTCTTCCTTCGGCATGTCGATAGTGGGGAACTTGGGCCCCGTGGCCGACTTGCCGTACGTGCTGTTGTAGCTCTTGTAGCCCGCTTTTTCGGCACCGGGGAAGTCGGGGAAAGCCGCGCCGCCGCGCTCGATCACCTTGAAATCGGGGTCGAGGCTCTGCATGAATTCGACGTTGAGCGGCTCGTACTCGGCGAACTTCTCCACAATGCCATCCACGAACAGAGGTGACTGCTCGCCCTCGTTCTTCGTCGGCAGATTCTCGCCCGAGAACATGCCGCGCAGGTATTCCTTGAGCGCTTCCTTGTCGCCATCCTTGTCGGGCGAGTGGAAGATGCCGCCGGACATGAGCGTGTTGCTGAGGTGCTCCGCTTCCGCGTTCTTCTCGAGCAGGATGACGCTGGCGCCCGCGTCGGCCGCAGCGATGGCCGCGCATGCGCCCGCGCCGCCGAAGCCCACGACGACTACGTCCGCTTCCTTGTTCCATGCCTCCTGGCCGGTGCCGCCGTCGGCCGCCTGATCGGTGCAGCCCGTCAGGCCGAGCGCCGAGGCGCCCACGGCCGCTCCCGCTGCGGCCAGGCCTGCGTTGCGCAGAAAATCGCGACGTGAAACCGATGATGCTCCCATGATGGTCCCCTTTCCTTGATGGTTCCATGGTGCCGGCGATGCCGACGCCCTGAGAGTAGGCGGCGGGACGGAATAGGGCATCGTGCGAACCGGCAGATATTGCCCGGGGTCGCACTATCGTCCGAACCGGATGATGTATGGTGGTGCGGATGCATCTATCGTGCGAAGTGGCTTGAGGGGGCTGGACGCAGGTGCACAGGGGAGGGGTTGCAATGCGATTCACGGGAAGCGGATTACGGGATATGGCGCTTGACGAGCGCAAGCGCGTCGTCGCAGCGCTTGTGGGTTTGGCGGTGATGGGCATCTGGGTGAACCTGGTCGGATACGGTGGAGTGTTTCTCGAGCCGGCGTCAACCGATTCCTCGCTCGAGACGACGAGGTACGCGTATCATGCGGGACGCGTGACGGTTTCGCTGTTGATTCTCGTCGTTCCGGGGGCGTTCGAACGCTTCGGACGCGGCATGCGGACGTACCTGCCGCTGGTCATGTGCTTCTGCACCGCAGGTTTCGCTATTGCGTTTCACCAGACGCTTGTGGCTCCGGCAGTGCTCGGCGTGGGCGTATCGTTCGTGCTCGGTGTGGGGTACCTGTGGATCGTGGCGTCGTTCTATATCGCGCTGGCTCGGGCTGTTCCGTTGCGTCCAGCCATCGTCGTGGCACTTGCGAGCCAGGTGATCGAACAGGTGTTGAGCGTTGCGGCAAGCTCGGCGTTGAGCGCGACTGCGCAGATCGTCGTGTGCTGCGTATGCCCGCTCGTCGCGTTGGTCGCTCTGCCGCGCGCATGGCGGAAGCGTGATGCCGATCGGGCGGGCGTCGTGGCCGACAGGGCGCGCTCGCATCTGCACTTGTTGCTCATCGCCTCGGGGGTTGCCATCGTCACGCTTAGCGCAGTGAGCAACGTAGGCATATGGGGAAGCGCGCGAGCCGAATACGTTGCCGATGATGCGCTGGTTTCCTGTGTGCGGACGTGCCTCGCGTGCGTGCTGCTGACCGCATTCACGCTGGGTACGCTCGTGGCTTCGGCCGACAAGCCGCTGGGGTATCGCTACCAGGTGCCGTTCCTCGTCATCGTGGGATGCTTCATGCTGGCGGTACTCAAGCAGGTGTTTCCCGGCATGTGGAGCGAGCCGGTTACGGTGGTGCTGCTGGCAGCCGAATTCTTCTCGCATATCCTCACCTGGACGCTTGTCATGAATGCGGAGAAGGATCTTGCGGGACCGTCGTATTTCAACGCCGGCATGTCGCTGGCACCGTATAGCGTATGTTCGATCGCGTGGATATTCCTGCTCGAGACCAATCAGGTTGCATCGGCATTCGTGGTGCTTGCGGTGTCGTATGCGCTCATCATCGTAGTGGCCGTGCATCCGCGCTTATTGTACGAACGACGCCAGAGTACGCTTACGTCGGCGGAAGCGCTTAACGAGTATACGATCGAGGGGGAGCCCGAGATTCCGCTCGAGAGCAACGGCGCTGCCGTGGTCGAAGTCGTAGACCGTCGCTGCGTGCTTTTGGGCGAACGCTATGGATTGTCTCAACGCGAGACGCAGGTGCTGTCGCTTCTGGCGCAGGGCAGGTCGCGCCCGGCCATTCAGCGCGAGCTCGTGCTGTCTGAAGGAACCGTGAAGACCCACGTCGCCCACATCTACGAGAAGATGGGCGTCGGCTCGCGCCAGGAGGTGTTCGACATCGTGTACGATGCGGGCGTCGACGGGGAGACGGCCCCCGCGTCTTCGTGAGCCTTCCTACGCCCCTTCGACCAGCGCTTCCCCCTCCGGCGCTCCCAGCGCGCTCGCATCCGCGTCCGCGCGCTTGAGCTTGCGGTATTCGCGGGCGGCCAGCGCCACGGCCAGGCCGGCGGCCAGCAGGTCGGCGGGCGGCTGCGACCACCACACGCCCGTGAGGCCTTCGACGGCAGCGAGGATCACGATCAGCGGGATGGCGAACAGCAGGTAGCGGCAGATGCCCAGCACGATGGACGTGCGCTCCTGACCGACGGCCTGGAAGTACGCCGAGGCCACCTGCGCCATGAACCCGAACGGCGCGCACACGAGCAGCGGCAGGAAGTGAGAGGCTGTCAGCTCGACGAGGGCGGGGTCGTCGCCGATGAAGAACGCCGAGATGGGCGCCGCGAATGCGATGACCAGCCCGCACACCACGGCCACCACGGCGAACGTGCCGCCCAGACTCACCTTCACCAGTTCGCGCAGGCGGCCGTGGTGCCGTGCGCCGCAGTTGAAGCTGGCGATGGGCTGCAACCCGTACGTGGCGCTCAGGCACAGCATATCCAAGAGGTAGACGACGTAGCCGTTGATCACGGCGAACGCGGCGAGATCGGGGTCGCCTCCCAGCGCGCCCAGGTAGTTGTTGATGACCATCGTGTACACGAGGCTGGCGGCCTGCACCAGGAACAGCGGCAATCCTTGCCACAGGATGGCGCCGCACACCTCGCGCTCCAGCTTCATGCCCGAGAGCGTCACCTTGAAGGTGGATTTCTTGTTAAACTGGAAGTACAGGATGGCGAAGAACCACAGCCCCGTGCTCATGCCGTAGTACGCGCCCGCAGCGGCGAAGCCCAGCTGCAGCACGTACACGCACACGTACAGCCACAACAGCGACACGACCGATGCGATGACGGCCAGCGCCGAGGCGAGCGACGGCTTCTCGTCGGTGCGCAAGAGCGAGCACAGCAGCTGCCCCAGCGTGCAGAACGGGTAGAAGCACATGAGCAGGCGGATGAACGCCGTCACGTCGGCGTGGATGTCGGCCGTGGCGCCCAACAGCGTGGCGATCTGCGGCGCGAACAAGGCAATGGCCGCGGAAAGCGCCACGAGCAGGTACGCCGACAGCCAGAAGCCCTGCGCGAACACCTTCTGCGCGCCCTTCGCGTCGCCGCTGCCGAGGCGCTGGCCGGCAGCGGCAGCGGTGCCCATGCCCAACGCGCCGCCCAGCGCCAGGTTCAGCAGCTCGAGCGGGAGGATGACGGTGACGGCCGCCAGCCCGAGCGGCCCCAGGCCGTTGCCGATGATGAGCCCCTCGAGCACCACCATCACCATCTGGGCCAGCATGCCGGCGAACGTGATGGCGGCGTAGCGTGCGAACAGCGGCTTGATGGGAGCGCATCCCAGCTCGCGTTCGGTGGGTTCGGGCTCGATGAGCAGCTCGTCCATGGCCGTCGGCCTCCTAGCCTCAAGTGGCGTGTTTCCTTGGATCGACGATACCGCGAAGCGGGCGCGAGCGGGGGATTATACCGGTCGCGTTTCCCCGCCCCGCGGGATTATATGGGATTAGCTGGTTGCTCGAGGGCCCGCTCGGTCCCGCAAACGCACATTCGCCCCAAACACACGCATAAGGGGCCTGTGGCGTGTGTTTGGGGCGAATGTGCGCCTGAGGTGCCCGCGTTCGGCAGGCTCCCCAGGCGTCCCAAGCGTTCTTACTCCCCGAACACCTTCTTGCCGCCCAGGTACGTGGCCAGCACCTTCGCTCGCAGGATCTCCTCCGGCGCGCACGTCACGAGGTCGGTGTCGAGCACCGCGAGGTCGGCCAGCTTGCCCACCTCGAGCGACCCGACCTCGTCGCCGCGCCCCGCGGCGACGGCGCTGCCCAGCGTGTAGGCGCGCACGGCGTCGGCGGCGTCGATCTTCTCCTGAGGCTGCCAGCCGCCCGCGGGCTCGCCGGTGGCCGGGCTCTGGCGCGTGACGGCGTCGTAGATCACCTCGCGCGAGTTGATGTCCACCACGGGCGAGTCGGTGCCGAACGAGAACTTCACGCCCGCGTCGAGGTAGCTGCGATACGGCCACATCCATCGCGCTCGCTCGGGCCCCAGATCGCGCTCGATGCCGTTCGGGTCGAGCACCGTGTGGGGCGGCTGGCAGTTGGCCGACACGTCGAGCTCGGCCAGCCGCGCGATGTCCTCCGGCAGGAAGTTCTCGAGGTGCTCCAACCCGTTCTGGCCGGTCACGGGGCCGAACTTCTCGCGCGCCTCCTCGAAGATGTCGAGCGCCACGTGGATGGCGCGGTCGCCGATGGTGTGGATGCGTACGGCGAAGCCCTCCTCGGCCGCGCCCAGCACGATCCGGCGCATGCGCTCGGGGTCGGTGACTGGCGCGCCGCATTCGCCCTCGTACGCCGCGTTCGCATACGGCTCGGTGAGCCAGGCGGTGTGGGTGGACGACACGCCGTCGAAGAACTGCTTGAGGCCGGGCGAGCGCAAGAGGTCGTTGCCGGCGAACTCGTCGCGCAGCGCACGGGCGCGGGTGAGGTCCTCGAGCGCGGTGGGGAACATGTTGATGCGCACCGTCAGCTCGCCGCGCTCGGCGAGCCCGCGGTACACGTCGTCGCGCACGAAGTCGCCGCCCGGCACGGCCAAGAGCGACACGTCGCACACGCTCGTGATGCCCTCGGCGTTGAGGTCTGCCAGGAACTGCTTGATGCCGGCGTTCGTCTCCTCCTCGCTGAACTGCAGCATGGTGGGGATGAGCTGCGTGGCGGCGGTCTCCTGGATGATGCCGGTCAGCTCGCCGTGCTCGTCTTTTTGGTAGATGCCGCCGGCGGGCGGCACCGAGTCTTTCGTGATGCCGAACTTCTCGAGCCCCTTCGAATTCGTCCACAGCGTATGAGAGTCGCCAGACTGCAGGCACACGGGGCGGTCGGGGTAGGCGGCGTCGAGGATGTCCTTGCTCGGCAGCACGGGGTTGTCCCACAGCGGGTGGTACCAGCCGTACGACAGCATGAATTCGTCGGTCGGCCGGGCGTCCTCCACCTGCTTGAGCGCCTCGACGCAATCCTCGGGACACGTTCCCTCGCAGAACACCACGTAGGGCGAGCGGTCCATCGCCGAGGGGAAGAAGTGCAGGTGGGAATCGTGGAAGCCGGGGCAGACGAACGCGTCGCCCAGGTCGACCTCCCGGGTGGCGGGCCCTGCGTAGGCGGACGCCCCCTCGCGCGGGCCGACGAAGACGATGCGGCCGCTCTCGATGGCGATGCTGCCATCCATCGTGGCGTCGACGCCCGGCTCGGCGGTGAAGATGCGGGTGCTGCTCAGAATCAGATCGGCCGGCTTCATGCGACGGCTCCTTCCTGCGAGAGGTCAGACGTATCGGGTGCGGTCTCGGCGCGCAGCGAGCTCAGGCGGCGCAGCTCGCGCACCACGAACACCATGGTGAACGCGAAGCACAGCACGTCGGCCACCGGCTGCGCCCACCATACGCCCGTGATGCCCATGAACGAGGACATGATCATGATGCAGGGGACGGTGAAGATCAAATAGCGGCTCATGCCGAGCACCGTGGCGACGACCACCTTGTCCACGGCCTGGAAGTACGCCGACATCACGTTCGACACGCTTCCGAGGCACGCCAGCGCGCACAGCGGCAGGGCGTTCGCGGCGGCCAGCGCGATGAGGTCGGGCTCGTTGCCGCAGAAGATGGTGCAGATGGGGACGGCGCACACGATGAACAGCGCCGAGATCACGGCGATGGCGCCGGCGGTGTCCACCACGGCCACGCGGATGAGCGTCCTCAGGCGGTCGGGGCGCTTGGCGCCGAAGTTGACGCTGGCCAGGGGCTGCACGCCGTAGGTGGAGCACAGCCACATCATGTTGAGGATGTACACGAGGTATCCGTTGAGGATGGCGAACGCGGAAATCTCCAGGTCGCCGCCCAGCACGCCCAGGTAGTTGTTGATGACGGTGGTGTACACGAGGCTGGCCGCCTGCACGAGGAAGGTGGGCAGGCCGATGACGAGGATCTCGCGGCACAGCTTGCCCTCGATCTTCATGTCCGACAGCTTGATCTTGAAGTTCGTGTGCTTGCTGAAGATGAAGTAGAACACCACGACGAACCACAAGCCGATGGACGTGCCGTAGTACACGGCGGCGCCGGCCACGCCCATGTTCGCCAGGAAGATGGAGCAGTACAGCCACACGATGGCCAGCACGGCCGAGCCGAACATGGCGGCGGTTGCCAGCGCCGGCTTCTCGTCCACGCGCAGCACCGACGACATCATCTGGCCGAGGATGCAGAACGGGTAGAAGCACACGAAGATGCGCATGAACGTGACCACGCCGTCGACGAGGTCGGGCGTGGCGCCCAGCATGAGGGCGATCTGCGGCGCGAAGATGAAGATGAGCACCGAGATGGCGAGGATCAGGTAGGTGGACAGCCAGAAGCCCTGCGAGAACGCCTTGCGCGCGCCCGCTGCGTCGCCCGCTCCCAGGCGGTTGCCCGCCACGGTGGCTACGCCCATGCCCAGCGATCCGCCCAGCGCCAGGTTCAGCAGCTCGAGCGGCATGATGATGCCCACGACGGCCAGGCCGAACGATCCCAGGCCGTTGCCGATGATCACCCCCTCCAAGATAACCATGACGGCCTGCGCGGCCATGCCGATGAGCGTGATGAGCGAGTACTTGACGAACAGGCCGTGCACGGGTTTCGTGGCGAGCTCGCGGTCCTCGTCGTTGACCGCCACGGCGGTTGCATCTTCTGCCATCAGCGCTGCCCTCCTTTCCCAATCCGGTTGAAGCGGCGGTGCCGCTTTCTCGGGGCGGCCGGGCGGCCGCCCTCGCATGCGGGCGGCTCCCTTGCAGCCGCCCCTCTGGAAACGACCATACGCCCGACGTCCGGCCGGAGGAAAGTTTAGAAGGGGTTGGATTTCCCGTCCTCGGGATTAGAAGGGGTTAGCACGCTTTCGAACAGGGGAGATTCTCAGTCTTCCTTCCAGAAGCTTTGCAGCAGCTGCTGGCGCGAGCTGACGTTCGCCTTGCGGTAGATGTTGTGCACGTGCGCCTTCACCGTGCCGAGCGACAGCGTGAGCGCGCTCGCGATGTTCTGGTTGTCTTTGCCTTCCAGCAGCAGGGCCAGCACGTCGCGTTCGCGCGGCGTGAGCGCGTGGCGGTCGGCGAAGCGCGCCAGCTGGGTGTGGGCGCGCTGCTGCACCTTCGTGGTGGCGGCGGTAGGCGGCTCGTGGAAGCGGATGGACAGGGTGTCGGCCGCCGAACGGATGGCCAGCACGGCGCAGAAGATGACGGCGACGTTCTCGCACATGTTGCGCTCGCTGAGGTGGTACGTGAAGGACAGGTCGGTGATCTGCGGCGCAAGGTAGTACATCATGACGGAATCCTCCGTGAACACGAGCGCTATCATCACGGCGAACACGAGAAACGGCTTCCTCATGCGCAGCAGGTGCTGTCGCAGCGCCTCGTCGGCGCCTCGACGATACGACCAGAACCCGTAGGCCAGCGCGGCCGCCACGCACAGATCGCGCGTGCCGTAGAAGATCCACTGGCTCAGCCGAGAGTCCTGCACCGTCACCACGACGACGGCTTGCACGAGCACGCACGCGCAGCAGGGGACGGCGATGCGCGCCCAGCTGCGACGCTCGACGTACTCCAGCACCACCCACCACACGCTGACGATGAACAGCGTGGAGAACGCCAGCTTGATCCACGGGTGCAGGAAGGGGAACGTCACGATCTCCGCGAGCGTCTCGGGTTTCAGATACGAGTACTCGTCCAGGAAGATGAGCGACGTTTCCAGGCAGAAAGCGATGAAGAACGCCATGACGCCCAGGTAGGTGGTGCGGTGCGACACGAAGTAGGCCGACAGCGACATGCTGGCCGAAAACAGGCACATCAGGATGAACAGCATGGTGTAGCAGAACCAAACCTCGTTCATGGGCCCTCCTCGTCATGGGAATGAGACAGAGGGACGGGGGCAATGTCTCATTCTGCCGGATGAGACATTGCCCCCGTCCCTCTGTCTCATTCCTTCCAGAAGTCGCGGGTGAGCTCTTGGCGGCTCGCGTGATCCGTCTTCTTCAGGATGTTGTGCACGTGCGCTTTCACCGTGCCCAGGGCCAGCTGCAGCTCGCTCGCGATGTTCTGGTTATCCTTACCCTGCAGCACGAGGGCGAGGATCTCCCGCTCGCGGGCGGTCATGCCGTGACGCTCGCTGTAGGCGGGCAACAGGTCGTCGATCTGCTGGCGCACGACCGGGTTTTCGGACACTGGAGGCTCCTTGAACCGCAGGCGCAGCGTGGCGGCGGCTTCGCGTAGGCTGAAGAACGCGAACGCCAGCATGAGGAAGTTCTCGGAGAAGTTGCGCTCTGATATATAGAGGGGGAGCATGGTGGCTGACGCGGGGTCGGGATCCCATACGAGCATCATGAACGTGTCCTCGAGGATGATGCACATCGTCAACACGAGCGTGATGAGGAACAAAGGCTCCTGCCGTCGCATTCTGGTCTTCTCTATCTCGCTTTTCGTGGTGCGGTAGCGCAGAAGCGCATACGCGAGGCACCACAGCAGGAATATCTGGCGCATGCTGTAGAACAGCCATTGTTTGTACTGGCCCTCGGGCAGGGCGATGATGACGGTGGCGCTCAGCACGACGAAGCCGACGGCCGGCACGATGCGCAACCAGAGGCGCTTCTCGCCGAGGAAGTCGAGCGCGACGAGCCACAGCGATTGGATGATGCCCAGCGCGAAGAAGATTCTCAGAGCCGGTTGGTCGATGGTGTAGAACACCTCGAGGGGGAATTCGGTGTTCTGGCCGAGGTATTCGTTCTGGAAGATGAGCGCCAGGTCCAGAAAGTAGAACAGGAAGAACGCCACCATATACAAGTGGCTGCGCTTGCGGCAGACGAAGTACGCGGAAAGGGAGATCGTTCCCGCCGCGATGCAGACGAGCATGACGAGAATCGTGTAGAAGTAGAAGGCAATCTCCAAGGTTTAGTCCCCTCGCTTTCCCGCTTGCGGGTCGGCCGTTCTTCTTGCGGTCATTCTACCTCGTGGGTTTAGGAAGTCGTAACGGGGTTGTAGTGCTTTTGTAAACCGAGATTATAACACCTGATCAGAAGGTGGATTACCAAGGATTATTTCGGTTATAGATTCTTTTTCATGAAAATAATCTTCATTATTCCTTCACAACGGAAGGTGCCGGCCGCATAGTGGGCGCCATGAGAAGCGGCCGACGAACCGGAAGCCGCGGACACCGATTCCATACTAGGAGGAACCATGGCAGTCAAGGACTACATCGACACCAACGACTTCACCAAGGAAGAGCTGCTCGACATGATCGAGCTGGCGCGCTCCATGAAGGCGATGATCAAGGAGGGCGGCCGCTACCCGCTGATCCTGAAGAACCGCACGCTCGGCATGATCTTCCAGCAGGTGTCCACCCGCACCCGCATCTCCTTCGAGACGGCCATGACCGACCTGGGCGGCCACGCGCAGTTCTTCGGCCCGGGCACCATCCAGCTCGGCGGCCACGAGACCCTCGAGGACACCGCCCGCGTCATGGGCTCGCTCGTCGACATCCTCATGGCCCGCGTGAACCGCCACCCCGACGTGGTGGGCCTGGCCGCGAACTCCGCCGCGCCGGTCATCAACGGCATGTCCGACTACAACCACCCCACCCAGGAGCTCGGCGACCTTCTGACCATGATCGAGAACATGCCCGAGGGCAAGAGGATCGAAGACTGCAAGCTCGCCTTCGTCGGCGACGCCACGCAGGTGTGCGTCTCGCTCATGTTCATCGCCTCGAAGATGGGCATGGACTTCGTGCACTTCGGCCCCAAGGGCCATCAGGTGACCGACGGCGGCCTCGTGGTGGACAAGACCGTCGACATCATGGCCATCGCCGAGGAGAACTGCAAGGTCTCCGGCGGCACGGTCACCGTCTCCGACGACGTCGAGTGCATCAAGGGCGCCGACTTCGTCTACACCGACGTGTGGTACGGCCTCTACGACGAGGAGGAGGGCGGCGAGAGCTACATGGACGTCTTCTACCCCAAGTACCAGGTGACCATGGACATGATGGACTTCGCCGGCCCGGACTCCAAGTTCCTGCACTGCCTGCCGGCCACCCGCGGCGAGGAGGTCGTCGACGAGGTCATGGACCATCCCGAGCGCAGCCTGTGCTGGGTCGAGGCCGAGAACCGCAAGCACTCCATCCGCGCGATCCTCGCCTACCTCTGCCCCAAGCTGCCGGAGGACGACGCCGCCGCCGACGCCGCCGAGGCCCGCATGAACGCGGTGCTGGCGAAGATCGGCAAGTAGCACGTACTGCGAATGGCATGCAAGGCGACCGTCCCCTTGCATGCCATTGACCGAGCGCTCCACCGGGCCGGGCCCGCGACGTCAGCTGACGCGACCCGGTGGGGCTGACCCCCTGGAAGGGGAGACCAATGGGTAATAAAGTCAAGAAGTTCTCATTCATCAGCGTCATTCTTTCCGTGATCTGCGTGGTGTTCGTGGCCGAGGCCGCCGCTCCCGCTGCCGCCATCGGCAACCAGCAGTTCTTCTGGTGGATCTTCCTCATCATCACGTTCCTGCTTCCCTACGGCATGGTGGTGGCCGAGCTGGGAACCACCTACGATTCCGACGGCGGCCTGTACGATTGGATCCGCGAGGCCTTCGGCGATCGTTGGGGCAGTCGCGTGGCGTGGTACTACTGGATCAACTTCCCGCTGTGGATCGCGTCTCTGGCCACGCTGTTCCCCGACATCCTGGGAATGGTGTTCGGCGTCGAGTTCGAACTGGCGCCCGTCCTGCTCATCGAGCTGGCCTTCGTGTGGATCGTCGTGTTCATGAGCTTCTCGAAGGTGTCCGACTCCGCCTGGATCCTCAACGGCGGCGCCGTCCTCAAGGTGCTCATCGCGGTGTCCGTGGGCGGCCTCGGCATCTGGTACGCCGTGAACAACGGTTTCGCCAGCGACATGTCGCCGGCCACGTTCATGCCCGACCTCACCAACACCAACGCGCTGACGTACCTGTCCATCATCCTGTTCAACTTCATGGGCTTCGAGGTCATCTGCACCTTCGCCGGCGCTATGAAGAACCCCTCGCGCGACATCCCCAAGGCCATCGTGCTGGGCGGCCTGGCCATCGGCGCCATCTACCTGTTCTGCTCGTTCGGCATCGGCGCGGCCATCCCGGCCGACCAGATCGACCCGGACTTCGGCATGATCTACGCCGTGATGACCATGGTGGGCGAGGCGTCCCCGATCTTCATGCTCATCTGCATCATCTTCCTCGTCACCCTGTTCGCGAACATGGCCTCCTGGTCGTTCGGCGTGAACTTCGTGGCCGACTACGCCGCCAAGCACGGCAACATGCCCAAGGTGTTCTCGCATGAGAACGCGAAGACGGAGATGCCCACCGGCGCGGCCATCGTCAACGGCGTGGTGGCATCGCTCGCCCTCATGCTGCAGCTGATCCCGATCCCGGCCATCTCCGAGGGCATCTTCTGGATGCTGTTCTCCATGAACGTTGTGTTCCTGCTGATCAGCTACATCCCGATGTTCCCGGCGTTCCTGAAGCTGCGCAAGGTGGACCCGAACCGCAAGCGCGTGTTCACGTTCCCCTTCAAGGGCAAGCTCATGTACGTCATGCTGGCCATCCCCGCCATCGAGCTCGTGCTTGCCATCATCGCCACCATCGTGCCGCTCAACGGCACGGAGGAAGAGCTCTCGAAGATCCCCATGCTCATCGGCGTGATCGTGTTCGTGGTGCTCGGCGAAGTGGTGCGCATCTGGTCGAAGCGCGGTCGCACCGAAGAGTACAAGGGCCTGACCCCCGCCCTGGCCGCCGAGCGTTTGGCCGAGGAGGCCGCTGAAGAGGTTGGCGAGAATGCCGAGGCCGAAGAAGCGAAGGGCGATGCGGAAGCCGAGCCCGTACCGGTCGCATAGCAACCGAAGCAACCGCAAGCAACGCTTGAAAGCAAGTACTGCAAACCAAAACAGAAAGGTGTGCATTATGAAGACGATTCACGAGAACGTGTCCACCCCGAAGGCAGACGGCTACCGCATGCCCGGCGAGTTCGAGCCGCAGACCCGCATCTGGATGGCGTGGCCGCACCGCACCGACACGTGGGCCTGGGGCGCGAAGCCGGCCCAGAAGCAGTACGCCGACGTCGCCCGCGCCATCGCCGAGTTCGAGCCCGTCACGATGTGCGTGAACCAGGCCGACTACGCCAACGCCAAGGCCGTGTTCGAGGACGACGAGAACGTCACCGTCATCGAGATGACCACCGACGACGCGTGGGTGCGCGATACCGGCGCCACCTGGGTCGTCAACGACGAGGGCGACAAGCGCGCCGTGCATTGGCACTTCAACGCCTACGGCGGCTTCGAGAACGGCCTGTACTTCCCGTGGGACAAGGACGAGCAGATCGCGCTCAAGATGGCTGAGATGAGCGGCTGCCGCCGCTATCGTCCCGAGAGCTTCATCCTCGAGGGCGGCTCCATCCACGTCGACGGCGAGGGCACGGTCATCACCACCGACATGTGCCTGCTCGATCCCGGCCGCAACGCGTCGGTGACGGACTACGAGCCTTGGTCCGAAGAGCTGCGCGCGTACTGCGACGAGCAGCTCAAGAGCTACCTGGGCGTCGAGAAGGTCATCTGGGTCAAGGACGGCATCGATCCCGAGGAGACGAACGGCCACATCGACGACGTCGCCCAGATCGTCGCGCCCGGCAAGGTGCTGTGCATCTGGTCGGACGACCCGGACTACCCGTTCTACAACGAATGCCATGCCGCCTACGAGACGCTGTCGAACGCGACGGACGCCAAGGGCCGCAAGCTCGAGGTGACGAAGCTCTGCATGCCGGTGAATCCGCTGTACATGGACCAGGCGTCTTGCGATTCCATCGACACGGAGGAGTACGCCGAGCCACGCGTCGCCGACGAGCCGCTGATCGCCTCCTACATGAACTTCCTCATCGTCAACGGCGGCGTCATCGTGCCGCAGTACGGCGACGAGAACGACGCGCTGGCCGTGCAGCAGATCCAGGCCGCGTTCGACGAGGCGTGGGGCGAGGGCGCGTACAAGGCCGTGGGCGTGAAGACCGACCAGGTGGTCTTCGGCGGCGGCAACATCCACTGCATCACCCAGCAGGAGCCCGCCGGCAAGTAGCGCCAGCCAAGCAACCCTGCATTTTCCAGACGGCCCGGCCGTCCCCTGAGCAACCGGTGCGCACAGGCGGGGGACGGCGGGCCACGGAGCGGTCCTTTTCGCCAGGGGCCGCTCCGTTTTTGAGACAAAGGGACGGGGTAATCGTCTCATTCCCGTCCCCTCCGTTTTCCACTGAAGGAGGATTTTATGCCCTATCAAAAAGGAGAAGGCCCCAGCGTCGTCATCGCGCTCGGCGGCAACGCCCTGGGCAACACGCCCCAGGAGCAGCTGGCGCTCGTGAAGAACACGGCCAAGCACATCGTGGACATGGTGGGCGAGGGCACCAACGTCGTGGTCTCCCACGGCAACGGCCCGCAGGTCGGCATGATCAACAACGCGTTCGCCTACGCGTCCCAGCACGACGGCAAGACCCCGGAGATGCCGTTCCCCGAGGCCGGCGCCATGAGCCAGGGCTACATCGGCTACCAGCTGTCCCAGGCCATCCTCAACGACATGAAGGAGCGCGGCATCATGCGCTCCACGGCCTGCGTCGTGACCCAGACGGTCGTGGACCCGGACGACCCGGCGTTCCAGAACCCCACCAAGCCCGTCGGCGCCTTCCTCACCGAGGAGGAGGCCAAGGCCAAGGCCGAGGAGACCGGCTGGACGTTCAAGGAGGACGCCGGCCGCGGCTGGCGCCAGGTGGTGGCCTCGCCCAAGCCCGTGCGCATCGTCGAGTTCGACGCCGTGAAGGACCTCATGGACGACGGCTACATCGTGGTGTCCACGGGCGGCGGCGGCGTGCCGGTGTTCGAGACGGAGGACGGCTACGTCGGCGTCCCCGCCGTCATCGACAAGGACCGCTCCTCGGCCAAGCTCGCGGCCGACTTCGGCGCCGACATGCTCGTCATCCTCACGGCCGTCGAGAAGGTGTGCGTCAACTTCGGCAAGCCCGACCAGGCCGAGATCAGCACCATGACGGTCGCCGAGGCCGAGGAGTACATCGCCCAGGGCCAGTTCGCCCCCGGCTCCATGCTCCCGAAGGTGGAGGCGTGCATCGAGTACGTGCGCGCGTTCCCCGAGGGCAAGGCGCTCATCACGAGCCTCGAGTGCGCCGCCGCGGGCCTCGAGGGCAAGACGGGCACGGTCATCACGGCGTAAGGCCGCGACCTCGCATCGTCGCAGCAAGCTTCACCAGGCGCCCCGCCCGGACCTCGGTCCCGGCGGGGCGCTCTCGCGTCCGCTCGGCTTCGTCGGCCGTGCTGTCGATTGCCTGGACTTCGATCACCTTCCTGATGAGGCGGCCGAAGTCAGGCGCGGTGGCGGACGTGATCACGGGGCCGCCGATCTTCTTCTCGGCGGCCTTGCGGGCGACGCCCGCGACCTCGCCGCCCGAGCGCGCGACCTCGCGGTGCTCGGGCAGGCTGGCGGGGTCGACGGCGCGCTCGATTTCGGCGGTCGTCGCTTCCGCAAGCGTGCTGAGCGCCAGTTCCAGATCGCTCATGTTGTCGCGCAGGCTCTCGTTCGTCAGCCCCTTATGGGTTTTGTACTGGCGGGCGGTCATGTCCGACCAGGCGCGATAGATGTCGTTCGTCAGGATGGCGTACTCGGAGTTCGCCTTCACCCCGCGCTCGCGCCACTCGAACGTGAGGCTTTTCCTCACGCGGATGGAGAACAGGCGTTGGCTGATCCAATCCTCGGTGTAGCCTTTGCGGCGGTAGTACTCGATGGCGCGTTCGATGGCGAGCTCGGGGTCGAACACCTCGTCGACGCGCTCTTTGCCGACCTGCGCGAGCCAGAGCTTGAACGGCTCCGCCTTGGGCGAGGGGATGGACTGGACGAAGCGCAGGATCTGCTCGGCGGTGCCGGCGTCGGTTCGGTAGTGCTTGCCGTCTTTCGCCGACTGCATTTTCAGTTGTACACACTCCGTGTACATCTGACTTCCCTCTTCACGCAGACGCGCCTTGAGCTTGTTCCAGTAGTTGCGCGGATTCTTGCTCTCCGTCAGCACCGACACCACGTCGACGATCGAGAAGTACCACTCCTCCCCGTCTTCGACCCGTACCGATCTGATTTCGCGCCCCTCGAAGAATTACAGCTTATCGAGCCGGCTTTCCTCCTGCTTTGCGGTTTCGGACATAGCTCCGCCCTTCCTTTCTCGTAAAGGTTTCAAAAACGCCGACGGAGAGGCGAACGGAAGAGAAGCATGCGGTGAAAACGAAAGAAGCGGGACGCCGCTCGTCTCTGGTGTGAGCCCGCGGCATCTCGCTTGTGCTGCAATCAGTATATCAAACGAATGTTCGTATTTAAAGGGAGATATTCGGGGAATATGCGGTACAATACCCCCATGAGCGAACCTGCATCCATTTTGGTCATCGAGGACGACGCCGCCATCAACGAGGTGGTGGCGGTGAATCTGCGCCGCAACGGCTTCGCGTGCACGCAGGCGTTCTCGGGCAGCGAGGGGCGGCTGCTGCTGGACAGCGGCCAGCCGTTCGACCTCGTTATCACCGATCTCATGCTGCCCGGTTTGGCGGGCGAGGACGTCGTGCGGCTCGTGCGCGCGAGCATCGACGTGCCCGTCATCGTGATGTCGGCGCGCACGACTGCTGCCGACAAGGTGGCCTTGCTCGATCTGGGCGCCGACGACTACCTTGCCAAGCCGTTCGATCTCGACGAGCTGCTGGCTCGCGTGCAGGTGCAGCTGCGCCACGCCCAGGCCCGTCGCGCGCCCGCGCCCACGGCGTCTTCGACTGCCGCCCGTGCGGTCGAACCGAATGCCACGGCTCCTCTGCTCTACAAAGACTGGAAGGTCGACGTCGACGCTCGCACGCTGACGGTGCGCGGCGAGCAGGTGCGCCTCACGCGCCTCGAGTTCAACATCGTCGAGGCGCTCGTGCGCCGCCCGCGCAAGGTGTTCGCGAAGCGCGAGCTGTTCGAGATCGCCTGGAACGAGGAGAGCGCCGTCGAGGAGAAGGCCATCAACGTGCATGTCAGCAACATCCGCGGCAAGCTGCGCGCCGTCGGCTCCGCAGGCGAGATCGAGACGGTGTGGGGCATCGGCTTCAAGCTGGCCGAATGAGCGCGCTCTTCGAGTCGGAGGATTTCGCATCCGCCGTCTGGGTGCCCGCCGCGCCTATTCTTACAACTTTCTTAACGTTTTCGGGAAGGTTCCCAAACCTCTTCTCCGTATCGTGGACGGCAGAAGGTTCACCACGCAGGCTTTCCGTGGTGAGTCGCATAGGCCTGAAGGTTCTGAGGGTTTGAGCTAAGCGGCCTTGTGGGCCGTGTGCGAAAGCCCTCAGGTTCTGAAGGGCTAGGCGGCCATCACGGAAAGCCTGCAGGAAGGAGATTCGCATGCTGGCTATTGAAACACGGGGTCTGAGCAAAGTCTATCTCAGGCGCAAGGTCGTCGGCGGGCTGAACATGCACGTCGAGCAAGGCGACATCTACGGCTTCGTCGGGCGAAACGGCGAGGGCAAATCCACGACGATGAAGATGATCTGCGGCATGATCCGCCCGACGGCGGGCGAGGTGCGGCTGTTCGACCGTCTGGCCGTCGACCCGACGGGCAACGTCGAGCACGGCGAGGCCGTCCGCATCGGCGCGCTGGTGGAAAGCCCGGGGCTGTACCCCAACATGTCCGCGTTCGAGAACATGCGCTGCAAGGCCATCGCGCTGGGGCTCGTCGATGGCAAGGCGGAGATCGAGCAGCTGCTGAGCATCGTCGGATTGAGCGACGCGGGTAGGAAGCGCATGGAGGACTACTCGATGGGCATGAAGCAGCGCCTCGGATTGGCGCTGGCGATGCTGGGCTCGCCCGACGTACTGCTGCTGGACGAGCCGATGAACGGGCTCGACCCTGATGGCGTGCGCGAGGTGCGCAACCTTATCATCCGCTTGAACGAGCAACGTGGCGTCACCGTGGTGGTGAGCTCGCACGTGCTGGACCAGCTGGGGCGCATCGCCACGCGCTACGGCGTGATCAACGCGGGCCGGATGGTATGCGAGATGACGGCGGACGAGGTGGCTCAGGCATGCGGCGACTACCTCGTCGTGCGCACGGCCGAGCCGGAGCGTACGCTGGCGTTGCTGGCCGAGACGTACCCGAACGTCGTCTGCACGATGCTTCCGGAAGGGACGTTGCGCTTGCAGGACGCGGCGAGGGAGCGCGCGGTGCTCGACGCGGCCATGATTGGCGCGTTCTTGGCTGCGAACAACATCCCGGTGTACGAGCTGCGCGTCCACGAGCGTGATTTGGAGGACTACTTCCTCGAACTCATGGGAGGGGGCGATACCCATGCTTAAGTACCTGCACATGGACGTGTACCGCCTGATCAAGAGCAAGACGCTGTACGTAACGCTCGGCATCGTCCTCGCCGTGGTGGCGTTTTCGGTGTATATGATGAGCACGGCGGCCACGCCCGGCCTTGGCGTGGGCGGGAGCGGCCCCTCGCCGATGGCGATCCAAAACGGCAAGGAGTTCGAAAGCTTCACGCAGACTCAGTCCGGTCTGTGGATATGGACGATGGTCATCCTCGTCTCCGTGGTGGTCGCCCAGTTCTTCGCGCTCGATTTCTCAAGTGGCTTTGTCAGGAGCCTGCCCCTGTCGCGCCGGGATCGCTTAGACTACTACCGTGGGAAAATCGCGTTCGTCATCCTGCTCTCGGCGGCGCTCTCGATGTTCGGCATCGTGACGTTCGGGATCGCTCTCATGGCGGCAGGGTTCACGTACGCCCATGCGGACTCGGTCGTGGAATTTGCCGTCTGGTACGGGTTGCTGCTGCTGATCCTCTGGACGTACGGGATGCTGGCCGCGACGGCAACCTGGCTGACGCGGAGCAGGGGTGTGGGCATCGTCGTCACACTGCTCGCGAGCACCTCCGTGGCATGGGAGCCCCTCGCTCGCGCAGCGGAGTGGCTTCCGTACGGCAGCTGCGTGCTGCTCGCGCAGGGCGGCCGGGCGCTGCTGGCGTCGCCGGGCGACGTGGGGCACATCCTCGTCTCGTCCGGTGTCGTGCTCGCGGCGTGCGTGGCGGTGGCGTTGCGCGTGTGCGCTCGAAAGGACGTGTAGGTCATGGACGGGTTCGTGCTGGCCATCGTGGCCGTTGCGGCGGCAGCGGCGGGGGCGTTTGTCGTCGCCTTCCGCTACGAGCGGGAGCTGCGCCGCATGGCGCGCTTCCTCGACCAGCGCGAACCCGCCGGAAGCGCCCGGATGACGACCGGCGTGCGCACGCGCGGCATGCTGTCGCTGGCGCGTGGGGTGAACGCCGAGCTCGACGAGCTGCAGGATGAGCGCATCGCCGCGCAGCAGGCGAACCAGGCGTTCCAGGCGGGGCTCACCTGCCTGTCGCACGACATCCGCACGCCGCTCGCCGGAGCTCAGGGCTACCTGCAGCTGGTGGACGGCGAGGGGGATCCGGCCGAAAAGGCGCGCTTTCTGAGCGCCGCCGCCCACCGATTGGACGACGTGCGGGTGATGCTGGACGATCTGTTCTCGTTCGCGCAGGTGCACGACCCGTCGTTCGAAGCGGCGTGCGAGCCGCTGCGGCCCGCCGACGTGGTGGGCGACGTGCTCGCAAGCCTGTATCCGCAGTTCCGCGAACGCGGCTGGGCGCCGAGCGTGGTCCTCGACGAGGAGGCGCTTGCGCTGGCCGATGCCGAGGCGCTCGCGCGGATCGTACGCAACCTGGTGGCGAACGCGTTGCGCCACGGCACGGCGGCGCCGTCCATCGTGCAGCGCGGCGCGCGCATCTCGGTTGAGAACCGCGTGGCGAATCAGGACGCGCTCGATGTCGATCGCCTATTCGAGCGCTTCTACCAGGGGGAGGCCTCTCGGTCGAGCGGCGGCGCCGGCTTAGGGCTGGCCATCGTCGCCCAGCTGGCTGCCGCCATGGGCGCTGCCGTGGCGGCCGTTCTCGAAGGCGACCGCCTCCGCATCGAGGTAGCGCTGCGCGAAGCATGAGCCCCGATCTCTCAATACCTCACCAAAAAGATCATCATCGAGCCGTGAGTTTGCTAGAATGAACTGCTAGTTGAATCAGTTGAATCAGTTGAATCAGTTGAATCGGACGGGCGCGCTCAGACGCGAAGGGGCCGACGCTCGGTGCGGCGAGAGGGATGATGAATATGGGGGATTCGGAAGAATTGTCGCGTGCGAGCATTCCCGATGTCGAGGCTATCAAGCCGGCGGCGCTCGAGGCGCTTGCAAGCGGGCGTGCGCGGTCGCTCGAATCGTTCGAGCGCGAGACGGCGAAGCGACTGGGCCTTTCGCCCAAACAGCGAACGTACCGCATTGGCGGCAGCGCCACGGCGCTCTTTTCCAACCGCTTCGAGAAGGCTCGATCGGAGCTTCATCACGAAGGGCTGATCGAGTATCCGACGAACGGAAAGGTTCGCCTGACCGAGGCGGGCCGCTCCGCCGAAGGCGAGAAGCCGGCGGCGTCGGTCGGCGATGCGCCTGCGATCGCCGACGAGCCGGCATCGACCGTTCCGATTGCCGCCTCAAGCGAGCCGTACCAACCCGGCTCGTTCGAGGGCGGCATCGTCGCTTTCCCGTCCGAGAAGAAGCCTGCCGCGCAGCTGCGGCCGTGGCTGCCGCTGGCGTTGGCCGTCGTCGGCTTGCTGCTGTGTTTCACGGGTTCGTTTGCGCTGCTGGGCGTGGCATGCGGCATCGGGTCGTTCGGGTTGTTCCTGCACGATCGCAAGAGCTCGTCAGACGCGGGCTCGCTCAAGCTCGCTGCGCCGAGGGCGACGCTTGCGATGGGTGCGTGCTCGGTCTTGCTCGGCATCGTGATCATGGCCGGCGGCGCGGCGTCCGGGGGCAACCATGCGGACGTGCAGCAGCCTCCCGACCCCGCACCTGAACAGCAGGAGCCGAAGGCGGCCGCGGAACCTGAGGAGCACGAGCTGAGCTTCGTGGTGGAGGCGGGCGGCGAAGGCGAGGTGCCCGCGTCCGTGAAGGTGCGCGTGACCGGAACGCAGGAAGACGGCACGAAGGTGAGCGATGCGCGCGAGGCTGCCGTCGGCAAGACGTACGTGCTCGCGTATCCGGCGGGGTCGTACGCCTTCGAGGTGGATGCGACGTCGTTGGCGGCGGGGGACGTGCTGTTCAAAGCTGAGCGCGCCACCTGCTCCTTCGACGGCTCCAAGGACCATACGGTACGCATCAAAGTGGCGCAAGACGTCGAGGCGATGGAGAAAGCGAAGGCGGAGAAGGCGGCGCAAGAGGAAGCGGAGCAGCGGGCTGCAGAAGAGGCTGCCGCTGCCGAGGCCGCCGCAGCCGCAGCCGCTGAAGAAGAAGCCGCCGCAGCAGCCGCTGCCGAGCAGGAAGCCGCAGCTGCCGCCGCAGCAGCAGCGAGCGCAGGCGGCGGGGGAGACACCGTGTACATCACCAACACGGGCGAGAAGTACCACAGCGGAGGATGCCGGTACCTGAAGAAGAGCAAGATCCCGATATCGCGCTCCGACGCCCTTGCCCAGGGTTACGGCGCCTGCTCCGTGTGCAACCCATAAGGAATTCCGAGTGGCGCGGCATTCCGCCTACCCGGAAACCTCGCACGCTGCGACGAGTCGGAGCTTCTCCTCGTCCATCTTGTCGCGTTCATATGCGTATCGAAGAACCGTTGGCGGTAGGCAATGGTCTTGGGGTTGAACGTCAGGGTCCTAGCGTCCCAGAAGAGCTCGAACCGGGCGTCTCCGACGCCTCCGTGTCGGTGAAGCCGCCGATCCGCCAATCGTCGAGGATGGCGTTCGGCAAGCAGCAATCGCCGCGCTAACACGGCAGGCGGGCAGGGGCTCGCGTTGCGAACGCGGGACCCTGCCCTGAGCTTTAGGGCCGCGCTTCGGGCGTTATCGTTTGGAGGGGCCTCATGGTGGACGACGTGCTCGTGAGCCTGCACCCGCAGTTCCTCGATCTCTTCGTGCGCGTTTCGCGGCAGAAATTTACGGTTTGGGCGCAGTTGCGGCTCGTTTTTCGCTTGGCGGCTGAGGATTTTCCGCATAATGCCTGGTCGGATTGTTCGCTTCCGGGAAAATTTGTGCCTAAACCGAAAATTTCTGCCGCGAAACGCGCACGCGGCCCAACGCGCTTGCGAACCCAACGCCCTCGCTCTGATGCCCGCAAAGGAATCAGGTCCCGCACGGATGGCGTGCGGGACCTGACCAAATGCAGTGCTATTCCGGAAAACGCGAGCGTTCAATCACCGTTTCCCAGCGCGTTGTTTGCCTACGCGGGCCGAATCACCAGTTCCTGGATCAGGCTGTCGTCGAGGCTGCACGAACCGTCGGTGCAGTTCTCGATCTGGGCGAGGGCGTGGATGATGGTGCCGTTGTAGTCGGCGTAGAAGTTCACCGTGCGCTCGTTCACCACGCGCGGATCGAGCATGCCGAAGCCGCCGAACGTGAACTTGTTGTGGTAGAACATCTCGATGGCGTTGCGGCCGTACAGAAACGAGTTCTGGCGCTTCACGATGGAGGGGCAGTAGTCGAACAACCGACACTCCTCGGCGAAGCAGGCGGCCAGCGCTTCGTGGTCCTTGCCCTGCATGGCAGAAACGAAATCATTGATGACCATGGTCGCCTCCTAGTAGACTTTCTCGGAATTGAGCAGGGCGTCGGTGCCGCCGTCCACGAACAGGACCACGCCGTTGATGCCGCTGGCCTCGGGACTGGCGATGAACGCCATGGCGTTCGCGATCTCGATGGGGTCCATGAGCGGCTCTTCGCCGTAGTGGGTGGGAACGGGGATGGCCTCCATGGCGGCGCGCTGCTCGGGCAGCATGTTGGACGTCATGGCGGTGCGCACGTTGCCCGGCGCGATCGCGTTCAGGCGCACGCCGCGCGAACCCCAGTCGGGGCTCATGCGCCGCACCCAGCGGGCCAGCGCATACTTCGTCGACGCGTAATACACGTGGCCGATGGCGGGATCGACGTTCTTCACCAGCTCGAGGATGCGGTCCTCGTCGGCATGGTTGTTCAGCATGCCGGCCACGTCCATGCGCGCCGCGCCCTGGGCGATGGAGTTCGACGAGGTGACCACGCAGCTGCCGCCCTTCTTCTCCAGCAGGTCGAACACGCCGCGCGCCATCTCGGTGGCGCCGAAGTAGTTGAGCGAGATGATGAGCGATATGGGCACTTTGCCGCCCGACACGCCCGCGTTGCAGATCATGGCGTCGATGCCGTCGGGGAACCGCTCGTGCAGCTCGGCGATGGCGCCCGCTCGTCCTTCCTTCGTGGCAAGGTTGGCGTTGATGTCGCCGCCGTTGAGGTCGATGTTCACCACTTCGTGGCCGTGCTCGCGCAGGATTTCGGCCGTCTTCGCGCCGATGCCGCTCGAGGCGCCGGTGATGACGTAGATGCCCATGAGCCGTCCTTTCATGCCGTTTGAACCGATCGAAACTTATTGATATGCAATACTATTACTGCGCAAATCATAGCATCCCGCACCGCCCGATCGACGGGTTCAAGGTCAGCGGTAGGCGAACCGTCATGCTCGGCGCGGCCGCTCGGTAGGCGGCTCGCATGCTGCGGATACGGTTGGGCCCGCACCCGGCCGGGCGCGGACGGGCACCGCGCTCGAGTGCGGGAGCCGCTCGAGCACCGCCTGTGCGACCGTGCCCGTGAGAAAGCCCGCACCCACGCCCACCATCAGAAGAACAGGCAGGTAGAATGCGATTTCGGGCGTGCCGGTAACCACGATGGCAACGGCGATCTGCCCGATGTTGTGCGCCACGGCGGCCGCCATGGCGCAGAGCCGCACGCGCTCCATCGAGGAGAAACGGACGAAGGCGAGCGTCACCGCCAGTGCGCAGGCGCCGCCCGCCAGGCTGAACGGCAGCGTGGCCAGCTGCCCGGTGAGGAACGCCGCCAGCACGATGCGCACGCCCAGCACCACCGCCGCGTCGACGGGCCCCAACCAGAACGCGGCCGCCACCGTCACGATGTTCGCGATGCCCAGCTTCATGCCCGGAACGGGAACCGGCACGGGAATGAGCGATTCGAGCGCGGTCAGCGCCAGGGCGAGCGCCGCCAGCAGCGCGCAGCGGCAGACGCGCAGGCTCGTGGAGGACGCGGTGCTAGCGCGCCACGGCGTCGAGGCCATCGGAGGCACCCCCTTCGCGCGCGACGGTGATGGTCAGCCCGTGCGGCACGCATGCGATGGGCGTGGCGGCGCTGTCGATCCAGCCCGTGTGCACGCACACCTCGTCGGGGCAGTCGGCTTCGACGACGCGGATGCGTCCCGGCTCCACCGCCACCACGTTCACGCCGCGCTCGTCGTCGAGCCGCAACGTGTAGGGCTCGTCCACGGCGTCGAGGTCGATGGTGTCGATCAGCGCGCCGTCGCGCGCGATGGTGGCCACGGCATGGCCTTCGGGGTCGCCATCGCCGACGGCATGCGCCAGCGCGAACCCGCCGAGGGCCACGGCCAGCACGGCGGCGATGAACAGCAGCTCGGCTTTTCTCGCTCGGCGCTTCATGGCCGCTCCTCGACGCTCACGCGGTCGGCGTATTCCGCGGCAGGGGAGAACGACGCGGCGATGCCCTCGGTGACGCGCACGCTTCCGTCGTTCGCGATCAGCACGAGCTCGAACGCGTCCTCGCCGCTCGCCGCGCGCCACAGGTCGAGCGCGCCGTCCGCCCCCAGCACGTAGCACGCGGTGGAAAGCGCGTCGCAGCGCGTCCCGTTCGGGCCGATCACACTCACGGATGCGAGGTCGGAGGCGGCGGGGTAGCCGGTGGCGGGGTCGAGCAGGTGATGGTAGCGCGTGCCGCCCTCGTCGAAGAAGCGCTGGTAGGCGCCCGACGTGGACACGGTGACGTCCTGCACCGCGAGCGTGCCCGCCAGCTGGTCGGGGGCGCTCGGGTCGGCGATGCCCACCTTCCAGGGGCTGCCGTCGGGCTTCGCGCCGAAGGCGGTCACGTTGCCGCCGAGGTCGAACAGCGCCGATGCCACGCCGCGTTCGCGCAGCAGCGCGGACAGCTCGTCGGCAGCGAAGCCCTTGGCCACGCCGCCGACGTCGATCTGCGCGCCGCCGTCCAGCGTGAGCGTGCCCGCCGCCCCGTCCACCTGCACGGCGGCGTAGCCCACGCGCGCACGCAGCGTCGCGATCTCCTCGGGGGAGGGCACGCGATGCGCGCCGTCGGTGAATCCCCAGGCGTCCGTCAGCGGGTACACCGTGGGGTCGAACGCGCCGCCCGTCTCGCGCGCCGCGTCGAGCGCCGCTTCGACGAGCGCGCCGACCGATGCGGACACGGCCACCGCCGCGCCGCCCGCGGCGTTCGCGCGCGCAAGCTCGCTGCCATCCCCGTCGGGCGCCAACAGCGTATCCAGTTCGCGCACGCGCTGCTGGCAAGCGTCCGCCGCCTCGTCGGCCGCGGCCTGGTCGGCGGCGTGCACGGTGAGGGTCATGCCGGTGTCCATGGCCGTGAACGCGCGCGTGGCCGTCGCTGCATGCGCGCCCGCCCCGTCGGCTTCGCCGCCGCCCGCCGCGCAGCCGGCCAGCCCCGCGCCCACCGCGCCGACGAGTGCGCACGCAATCACCACGCGAAACGCTCGTCCGGCCCCGAGGGGGCGGGACGAGCGGACGGTGCGGCTCTGTCGCAGGAGGGACGTCATGGGCATCGCGTCATCGTATCACCGGAACACGAGCTTGGCGATGGCATGGGTCGGGCACGTCTCGACGCAGGTTCCGCAGCCGATGCACGTGGCCGCGTCGATGCGCGCGAGGTTGTTCTCCACGGTGATGGACTGGGTGGGGCACGCTCTCGCGCACTTTTGGCAGCCGATGCAGCCCACGCTGCACACCTTGCGCGTCTTCGCGCCCGGCATGGTGTTCTTGCACGTCACCACGGACGCGACGGGGGAGGAAGCCTGATCCACCAGCGAGATGATGCCGCGCGGGCAGATGTTCGTGCACGTGCCGCAACCGGTGCAGGCGGCCGTGTCGATGCGCGCCACGCCGTTCTCCACGATGATGGCGTCGAACGGGCACGCCTGCGCGCAGTCGCCGAACCCGAGGCAGCCGAACGGGCACGACAGGCTGCTGTACGACAGCGTGCTGAACACGCGGCAGCTGGGCACGCCCTTGAACACGAGGTGCGGGTCGATGTGGTCGAGCGATCCTTGGCATGCGATGAACGCCTCGCGCTGCACCACGCCCGTGGACTCGACGCCCAGAAACGCGGCCAGCTCGTCGGCGACGCGGTTGCCGCCGGACGTGCAGGCGTTGGGCGGCGCGCCGGCGAGCATCGCCTTGGCGTATTGCTCGCAGCCAGGATATCCGCATGCGCCGCAGTTGACGCCCGGCAGGATGCTCGTGAGGTAGGTGAGGCGCTCGTCCTCGCCGATGGCCAGCTTCTTCGAAACGATCAGCAGCAGCACCGAGCCGACGAGGCCGACGGCGGCCATGAGCACGACGGTCCAAACGATGGTGTCCATTCGTCCCCCTCCTTCCTACAGCACGCCGAACAGGTTGTCCACCACGCCGGCGAAGCACATGAAGCTCAAGCTCACGAACGCGGCGGAGATCAACGTGATGGGCATGCCCTTGAACGCCTTGGGCGGCTCGGCCTCGTCCACGCGGCGGCGCACGCCGCTGAACAGCACCATCGCCAGCAGGAAGCCCAGGCCGGCGCCGAGCGCGCACACGAGCGCCTGCGGATAGTTGTAGCCCTCGTCGATGGCGAGGATGGTCACGCCCAACACGGCGCAGTTCGTGGTGATGAGCGGCAGGTACACGCCCAGCGCCTCGTGCAGCGCGGGGAAGAAGCGCTTGATGACGATCTCGAGCATCTGCACGAGCACGGCGATGACGAGGATGAACGCGATGGTCTGGAGGTATCCCAGCCCCAGCGCGTTGAGCAGCTGCTGCAGGGGCCAGGTGACGGCGGTGGCCAGCACCATGACCACGGTCACGGCGCAGCCCATGCCCACGGCCGAGTCGAGCTTCTTCGACACCCCGAGGAACGGGCAGATGCCGAGGAACTTCACCAGTACGTAGTTGTTGACGAGGATCATGCTGAACAGGATCGCGGCGAACTCGGCCATTATGCCTCACGCTCCTTCAAGTCGCACATCTGGCACGACGCGCACGCGTCTTCCTGCGAGGCGATGGCGTCTTCCTCGGGTTCGCCCGCGCGGCGCTTGCGGCGCATCTCGATGGTCACCGAGATGGCGATGAGCACGCCCAGCACGGCGAAGCCGCCCGGGGGCATGATGAACACGCTCATGGGCTCCATGATGCCCAAAAGGACGGGGAAGCCCAGCAGCGTGCCCGCGCCCAGCAGCTCGCGGATGGCCGACATGAGGATGAGCGTGATGGTGAAGCCCACGCCCATGCCCAAGCCGTCGAGCGCCGCGTCCTTCACCGGGTGCTTCGACGCGAACACCTCGGCGCGTCCCAGCACGATGCAGTTCACCACGATGAGCGGCAGGTAGATGCCGAGCGCCTGGTTGAGGTCGGGGAGGTACGCTTCGATGGTCATCATCGTGAGCGTCACGAACCCGGCGATGACGGTGATGAAGGCGGGCAGGCGCATGGTGGTGGGGATGATGTTGCGCAGCAGCGACACGACGATGCCGGAGCACACGAGCACGAACGTGGTGGCCACGCCCATGCCGATGCCGTTCGTCACCGCGGTGGTGACGGCGAGGGTGGGGCAGAGGCCCAGCATCTGGCGCAGCGTGGGGTTCTCGATGAGCAGCCCCTTGCTGAACACGGAGAGCGCCGAGGGCTTTTCGTTGACGGCTGCCATCATGCGGCTCCCTTCTCCGTCGAGGCGGCGGGCGCGGGGGCCTCGCCGGCGGTGGTCTGGTAGGCCTCGATGGCCTCGTTGAGCGCGGCGAGCGCGGCCTTCGACGAGATGGTGGCGCCGGTGATGGCGTCGATGTCGTCGATCGTCAAAGGCTCGGCCGCGCGCCCGATGAACTGGTCGGTGAACGCAGGGTCCTTCACCTTGGTGCCCAAGCCGGGCGTCTCGGTGTTGTCCATGCCGATGACGTTCGTGATGACGCCTTCGTCATCGAAGGCGACGGCCATGGGAACCTGGCTCGAGTACCCCTTCGCCTGCGCGGTGATGGCGTAGCCCTTGCCGTCGGCCGCCTCCATGCAGGCCGTCACGCCGGGCACGTCGCACGGCAGCGCGGCGAAGTCGGACGCCTCGGGTATGAGCGACGAGTACGTCGCCCAGGCGCGCGCCTCGCGGTTCGCCATGATGGTGGGCAGCGTGAGGTTGTTGACGGTTCCCAGCAGAAATCCCACGATGGCGCAGATCACCACGAGGACGACGGCAGGTTTGACGATGCTGCTCCACGTGGAGGGCTTCGCGGCGGATGCGGTAGCGGTCATTATTCGCCTCCTTCTTTCCTCGCGCGGGCAAAGCGACGCTTCTTCGCGCCGCCGAGCGGCGTGGTGGCCGTGAGAGAGTCGATGTAGGGCACCACGAGGTTCATGAGCAGGATGGAGTACGCCACGCCCTCGTTCATGTTGCCCCAGAAGCGGATGAGGCACGTGATGAGCCCCAGCCCGACGCCGAAGATGATCTGCCCCTTGAACGACGTGGGCGATCCCACGTAGTCGGTGGCCATGAACACGGCGCCGAGGAGCAGCCCGCCGCCGAACACCTGCGTCGACACGTCGTGCCCGGTCAGCAAGCTGAGCACGATCACCGTGCCCACGTAGACGCCCGGGATGGTGAACGTGATGGTGCGCGTGGCCAAAAGCCAGATGAGGCCCAGCAGGATGGCCGCGCCGCACGTCTCGCCCAGCACGCCGGGATGGACGCCGAACAGAAGATCCATGAACGGCAGCTGTGCGGCGCCCGGGGCGAGCGGAGTGGCCGAGCTCACGGCGTCGACGGCGGCCGCGCCGGGCAGAAGCGGGTTGGGCGCCGCGTAGTTCGTCATGGCCGCGGTGAACGACACCGACAGCACGATGCGGGCCACGATGGCCGGGTTCGCGAAGTTGCGCCCGATGCCGCCGAACAGCTCCTTCACCACGATGATGGCCACGAACGAGCCGATCACCGCCATGTACAGCGGGATGGTGGAGGGCAGGTTGAACGCCAACAGCAGCCCGGTGACCACGGCGGACAGATCGCCCACCGTTTGAGGCGTCTTGCGCAGCCGGCACCACAGGTACTCGAACAGCACGCAAGCGAGCGTCGTGACGGCGGTGACCAACAGGGCGTCCACGCCGAATATGACGATGGAGGCGATCAGCGTGGGCGCGAGCGCGATCAACACGTTCAGCATGACCTTCTGCGTGGTGATGCCGTCGAACACGTGCGGCGCCGTCGAGAGGATGAGCGGTCGTTTCTCCATAGGTTCCATCTAGCCCCTCCTCGCCATCTCCGCGCGCATGAAGTCGCGCGCCAGCTTGCTTGTCTGGGCGAGCGGCTGCTTGGCCGGGCATACGTACGAGCACGTGCCGCAGCCCATGCAGAGGTCCGCCATGAGCTTGTCCAGCTTGTCCGCGTCCTGCGTGGTGTACGCCTTCTTGATGGCGATGGGCGAAAGCTGCATGGGGCACGAGTTCGTGCAGCGCCCGCAGCGGATGCAGGCGGTGGTGACGGGCTGCTCCATGGCCTCTTCGCTGAACACGAGCAGGCCGCCGTTCTGGCGGACGAGCGGGTAGTCGAGGTCGATCTGCGCGTTGCCCATCATAGGGCCGCCCACGATGATCTTGTGCGGCTCCTTTGCCAGCCCGCAGTAGTCCATGATGTCGCGGATGCGCGTGCCGATGACCACCTCCACGTTCTGCGGACGGGCCACGGCGTCGCCCGTCACGGTGACGCGGCGCTTGATGAGCGGCATGCCCGTGCGCAGGAAATGCCCGATCATCGACATGGTGGTGACGTTGAACAGCATGACGCCCACGTCGGTTTGGCGCTTGCCGCGCGGCACCACGCGGCCGGTGACGTTGTACACAAGCACGTTCTCGGCGCCTTGGGGGTACATGCCGGGAAGCGCGCGCACCTCGATGTTCGCGTCGGCGGACGTGCGGGCGCGCATGTAGTCGATGGCCTGGGGCTTATCGTCTTCGATGCAGATGATGGCCTTCGGCACGCCCAGCATCCTGAGGCAGGTGCGGATGCCGTGCAGCAGCGAGTCGGCATGCTCCATCATCTCGCGGAAGTCGGTGGACAGGTACGGCTCACACTCGGTGGCGTTCACGAGCCACGTGTCGATCTCGTCCAGGTTGGGCGGCGCCAGCTTCACGTCGGTGGGGAAGCCCGCGCCGCCCAAACCCACGATGCCGCTCTTCTTCATGGCTTCGAGCAGCGTGTCGCGATCGATGACGTTTGGCGGCGCGACGTCGGGCGAGACGGTCTGCTCGCCGTCGGCCTCGATGACCACGGTGGTGTCGGTTTTGCCGGTGGAGTAGAACACCGGCTGGATGGCTTTGACGGTGCCCGAGACGCCGGAGAAGATATCGGCGGACAGACCGCGCGGCGCATGTCCGACGAGGGAGCCCACGTCCACGTGGTCACCCTTCTTCACCACCGGCTCGCACAGCGCTCCGATGTGCTGCTGCATGGGCAGCACGATCTCGCGCGGCAACGGCATGATGGTCGTCTCGAAATCCGCCGTCTCCTTGTGGTGGGGAACGGCGGCGCCCCGCATGCGGCGGAACCGCGAGAATAAGGCTGTGGCGTTCATCGGCAATTTCACTCCCCCCGAAGTGCGTTGGCTGACGTGGCTGGTCGATGTGCGGATAGGACTGAGCGTCACCCGGCCGCTGCGGGGTGAGGTGAAGCGCCCAACTTGTTGCATTTGAGATGTTGGTCATCCTACGTGAGCGGGTCATCGGATGCCAGGAACCGTCGGTGAAGGGAAACCACGTCGCGCGCCAAAGGCGCAGGCGAAACCCGGCTGTGCGCATTTCCCCGGTGGACGGCGCCGCCTTTTTCCGCACAGCCATCGGCGCTCCCGCCCGCTGTTCAACTGCCAGGGCCGGTACCGTCGTTCGCCCCGATGGCCAGCACGCCTCCGGCGGAGGCTCGGATGAGGGGGCAGGCGCAACCCCGAGGCAGCATGCGTCGAATGCGTCAAACGACAGATAAAAACATCCGTTCTTAAATTCCCGATCAGATACCATACTATCGTGCTATACTTCCCTGTATCCACCCCCGACCTCTGGAGGATGCCCATGACCGCTTGGCCCGAGCTGTTTCCCGTGGACCGCGAGCCCACGATGGACTACATCGCCGACTACATCGCCAACCCCTTGTGGGACGCGTTCACCGCGTTCATCGAGGAGACGTACGGCGCGCAGCCGCGCATCGAGTACAGCCGATGCGGCGGCGCTCCCGGCTGGAACGTGAAGTACAAGGCGCGCAGTCGCGCGCTGTGCACGGTGTACCCGCACGACGGCTTCTTCATCTGCATGGTGTCGGTGGGCTCGAAGGAGAAGGACGAAGCCGAGGCGCTCATGCACCGGGCCGATCCGTACGTGCGCGCGCTGTACGAGCGCTCGGCCGACAGCAGCATGGGCCGTTGGCTCATGATCGAGGTGACCAGCGAGCCCATCCTGCGCGACGCCGAGGCGCTCATGCTTCTGCGCGCCGCGCCGAAAGGAGCACGCTCATGATGCGCGACCCCGAGCAGACCGTCGGCAACCTCATCGACCACCAGAACGCGTCGTTCGTCGGGTCGATGGACGAGGACGGCTTTCCTGAGATCAAGGCGATGCTGCCGCCGCGCAAGCGCGAGGGCATCCGCGTGTTCTACTTCACCACGAACACCTCGTCCATGCGCGTGCGGCATTACCGTGCGCACCCGCAGGCGTGCATCTACTTTATGGATCGACGGTTCTTCCGCGGCGTCATGCTCAAAGGCACGATGGAGGTGCTGGAGGACGCATGGGCGAAAGAGCTCATATGGCAGGACGGCGACACGATGTACTATCCTCTCGGCGTCACCGATCCCGACTACTGCGTGCTGCGCTTCACGGCTGAGAGAGGTCGCTTCTACCAGAATTTCGGATCCGAGGATTTCGACGTGCCGGGCGCTTGACCCACCAGGTGGACGCCACGCTGAACAGGAGCGTCTGAAGGAGGATCTCGAGGGTTCCTCCGATGCTTATGCCCAAAGGCGAGTCTGTGGGGGCGAGGTAGATAAACCCTTCGATGGAGTCTGGCGAGGGGGCCGGCGTGTTGAAGATGCCGACGATGGCTACGACCGCCCACACGACGAGCCAGCCGTGCTTGCGCTCCATGAACGCAGGGCGGATGAGCCAGAGCACGAGGGCGAACAGCGCGCCGCGCGCGATCTGGAACACGGGGGCCAGCGCGACGATGGGGTCGTCCAAAGGACGCATCCCGATGGCCTCCACCGAGCTTTGGTAGTCGAACAGGGCCATGGCCGCAAAACCGCACAGCGTGTAGGTTACGACGTGCGCGACCGTGACCTTCGCGCCGAAAGCGAGCTTCTCTTTCATGGGCATGCCTTTCTGTTTGATGCGAGGCGGGTGGATGCGACGGGCGTGGGCGCCCGGCCGCTCAGCGGCGGTGCTGCTCCCGGTAGCGCGCGAGGGCCTCGTCGTAGCCGCCGGCGGTTTTCCTGAAGTAGACGGAATAGCCGATCGTGACGCCTGCGAGGATAAACAGGTAGATGA
The DNA here is from genome assembly GCF_900184265.1 of Eggerthella timonensis. NCBI lineage: Bacteria > Bacillati > Actinomycetota > Coriobacteriia > Eggerthellales > Eggerthellaceae > Eggerthella > Eggerthella timonensis. Next base: position 3,460,955 of record NZ_FXXA01000002.1, on the reverse strand, counting down.
CGGCGAAGGTTGCCCATACGCCGGGTGCGTCGAGCGGGAACCATGGGCCCGCCCAGGCGCAGAGTGCCAGGACGGGCAGGCCGCAGGCGCCGAAGCCCGCGATGCGCGCCGGGTAGGCGAGCCTCTTGAACACCGCTCCCGTGAACCAGAGCGCCTGGAGTGCGGCCATCCCGAAGGCGGCACCGAACACGCTCATGGTGAGGTTGAGCCCATAGCTCGGTCCGGCGAACAGGTATCCCATGCCCGTGAACCACAGCATGACGATGGTGAACATGATGCACGCGGCAGAGGCGGCTTGGGCGATGATCTTCTTCATGGCGAACTCCTTCGAAATGAGACAAAGGGACGGGGTGAATGTCTCACGCGGCGATTACAGGCCGAGCTTCCGCTTGATGGCGGGCGCGTATTGGCGCGACACGATGGCGGCTTCGCCGTTGTCCAGCATGAGCTGCAGGCGCGCGTTCAGGGCGGGCCGGATGGACGCGACGTGGTCGAAGTTCACGAGCATCTGCTTCGAGGCGCGTACGAACTCGGTGCCTGCCAGCCGCTCTTCCAGCTCGTAGAGCTTGAGCGGCGTCTGGTATACGGCGTCGCCGGTGTACAGGAACGTGCGACCGTCCACCGTCTCGGCATAGCAGACGTCGTCGACGTCGAGTCGGTAGGTGGCTCCGTCGCGCTCGCCGGCGAGCTTGCGGTCGAAGGCGCTCAGGCTGGCGACGATGCGTTGCACGCGCTCGTCGATGCGCGGGCAGGCCAGCGTGACTTCGATATCGGCGAGCCGCGGGTTCTCGGTGATGATGACGTTCATGAGCGCGCCTTCCGCAAGAGGGGACGGGTGGTTGGCCAACGCCGTCAGTATGCCGAAAGCGCCATGCGCGCACAAGGCTCGTCTCCCTCAGTTGCATCTGCGCGCATCCCAGTTGCACCGCAGCGCCTTCTCTTGCTATGATGGCTTCTGCGAAGGCGAAAACACGGTCCGGTTGGTAGTCCGGGCGCGAAGCCGGGGCGCAAACGCGCAGCCCGCCTCGTCAGTAACCTGCCTCCTTGGTTGTCCATCCTTCGCGCGGCACCACGACATACAAGGAGGAACATCATGCAGGTCATCACCTCGTCCACGCTGACCGTGCTCCATGACGGCCAATTCTGGGTCGGCATCTTCGAGCACGCCGACGAAGGCCGCTACGGCGCGTGCCGCGTCGTGTTCGGCACCACCGAGCCCACCGACGCCAAGCTTCTGGCGTTCGTCGCGCGACGTTGGGCCGCGCTGCCGTTCGACCTCGCGGCCGATCCGTCCCAGGGGGCGGACGCCGCGCTCGCCCATGCGAACCCGAAGCGCCGCCAGCGCGAGGCGCGGAAGCTCGTTGAGCGCGCGGGCGTCGGGACGAAGGCCCAGCAGGCCATGAGCGCCAGCTACGAGGCGCGCAAAACCGAGCGCAAGGCCGCGGCGCGCGAAGCCCGCGAGGCGGAAGCCGAGCACCGGTTCGCCCTCAAACAGCAAAAGCGCAAGGCCAAGCACCGCGGGAAATAGGCTGCGGCCCCCTCCGCTGGCACGTGGCGCGAGCCCCCTCGCGCCGACGACGTGGTAAGCTGTCGGCATGCCCTCCGCCCGCTCCCGCACATACGCGCTCGTGCTTGTGAACGCCATCACCGCGATGCGCCTCGTCGGCTCGTTGGCGCTGCTCGCGCTCGCGCCCCTGTCGGCGCCGTACTTCGTCGCGTACGCGGCGTGCGGGGCGAGCGACGCGCTCGACGGGTGGATCGCGCGGCGTGCTGGCGTGACGAGCGCGTTCGGCGCCTCGTTCGACAGCGTGGCCGACACGGTGTTCGCACTTGCGCTCGTCGTGTCGCTGGTGCCGGCGGCCGAGCTTCCCCTGCTCGTGTGGCTGTGGATCGCGGCTATCGTGCTCGTGAAGCTCGCGGCGCTCGCCGTCGGCTACGCGCGTTTCCGCGCGTACGCGGCGCTGCACACCTACGCGAACAAGCTGGCCGGTCTCGCGTTGTTCGCCCTCCCGGTGCTCTTCGCGTTCGCGGGCTCCGTGCCCGCCGCGGTCGCCGTGTGCGCCCTCGCCACGTTCGCTGCGCTCGAGGAACTGGTCCTCACCGTCAAGGCCCCTGTCCTCGACCCCAACGTCAAGGGCGTTCTCGTCTTCCGTCGGAAGCGTTAGAACAGGCTGGCCTGCGCGCCGAGGGGCTGGTCAGGCTTGTAGGCGGCGATGATGTCGGACATGCGCCACAGCAGGCCGTGCTGCTTGCACAACGAGCGGAACAGGGCGCGGTTCTCGTTTGCGCGGGGGCTGTTGCAGAAATAGCGGTCGCGATACGCGGCGCGGTAGCGCTCGGGCAGCGCGGGGTCGACGACGGCCAGGTGTTCGAGGAAGTGCTCCCGCTGGCGGTCGCGCATCGTGACGCCCGTCATGTGGAAGACGAACCGCGCGCCGGCCGCCGCCGCGCCCTCCACGACGCCGCGGATCGTGTCATCGTCGTCCGTCACCCACGGCAGCGTCGGCGTGAACAGCACGCCGCAGAACACGCCGGCGTCGGCCAGCTCGGCCAGCGCCGCAAACCGTTTGCTCGGCGACGGCGCGTGCGGCTCGATGATGCGCGCCAGCTCGTCGTCGGCCGTGGTGACGGTGATCTTCGCGATGGCGCCGCCCGCGCGCCCGATGGCGCTCAGCAGGTCGATATCGCGCGTGACGAGGGTGCCTTTCGTGTCCACCGACACGCCGAAGCCGAACTCCTCGACCAGTTCGAGCGCCCCGCGCGTCACGCACAGCGTCCGCTCGAACGGATTGTACGTGTCGGACATGGCGCCGATGCCCACGATGCCGCGCGTGCGGCGGCTGCGCAGCTCGCGTCGCAGGATGGCCAGCGCGTCGAACTTGACGCTCACCTGGTCGAAGTCGTCGATGCGGTAGCACTCGCTTCGACTGTCGCAGTAGATGCAGCCGTGGCAGCAGCCCCGGTACAGGTTCATGTTGTAGTCGATGCCGAACCATTCGTTTCCGTGCGTGCGCACCTTCTGAAGGATCGTCCGCGCGCGCACGACGGGGCAGGGGCTTGGCGTGGCATCGCTCATGCGGACGCGGGCTTCACGGGATGGCGGATCACCGTCTTGAGGTTCTCCGGCTTCGTGCGGCGCGGGTCGCCCAGGTAGATCTCGTGGTGCAGGCGCACCGAGGGAACGCCTCCGCACGCATCGAGCATGTCCATCATGGCTTCGGCGCTCGGCGGGTTCTCGATGTCGTCGACCAAGCCGGACGAGGAGATGAACTCCTCCATGCACGCGATGGTGGCCGGTTCGTCGTCGTAGGGCCCCTTGTGCATGATCTGCGCGCACGGCCCCTCGGCGAACCGCACGAAGCGGGCGCGCTGCAGGTCGAGCTCGGGCTTCTTGGCGGCAACCTGGTCGGCCGCCCAGCGATACACTTCGGGCGTGACGAAGTCGGGCTGGCGAATGAGCGAGATCCATGAGAACGCGTCCTTGTCGAGGATGCGCTGCCCGTCGAAGGCTTCATCGCTCGTCCACCACAGCCCTTCGAGGGGAGGAACCGTGTAGTCGAAGTAGCCTTGCGGTTGCCACGCGCCCATCTTCGACATTTTGATGGTGTAGGAGAATGCGTACAGCAGCCCCAGCGCGTCGGCGTACGAGCCGTTCTCTTCGTTCGGGTTGCCCGTGCCGGCCACCGCTATGAAATTCATGGGCGGCACATCCACGAGCGCGGGCACCGCCCGCGGCAGGTAGAGGTCTTTGTACTCTTTTGTGAAATTGAACGCGGCAGCCATGAGATCCTCCGTCGGTCGTAGGGATGTCAGTTGTTCGCGGCGCCCTTCCAGCGTTCGAGCGTTGGCAGCAGCGATTCCATGTAGGCGCGCGCCTCGTCCTCGGTGAAGGGCGCCTCCGGTCCGGTCATGTTGGACACGCAGATGTCCACCATGTCTTCCATGGTGCATTCGCCCAGGTAAGAGCCGTCCTTGTAGCACCACTTGCAATGATGCTCGCTGGGGGAGCCGTCCGCTTCCGTGCCCAGCAGGCTCGCGTCCGAGAGAGGCATGCCGCAGCTTTGGCATACGGCTTGCAGGGGCATGTCGAGCAGCTTCTCGACGGGCACGTTGAACGTGGTGGCGATCAGCTTGAGCACGTCGATGCTCGGTTGCGTGTCGCCGCATTCCCAGCGCGACACGGCTTGCCTCGTGACGAACAGGCGCTCGGCCATCTCGGTTTGCGTGAGGCCGTGGTACTCCCTGAGCTCGATGAGCGTGTCCTTGATCGCCATGAAAGGCTCCTTCTTCCGGTGTCGATACTCGGGTTTCATGGAACCACGGCGCATGCGGCCCCGTCAAGCAACAGCCGGTTGCCCGACGGGGCCGCGCGGCCATTGCAGGCGTTAGCGCAGGGCCACGTACACGTCGATGTCGGCGCAGGCCATGTCGTCGCCGGGCAGGTACGCCTCGAAGTCCACGGTGAACGCGCGCTGGGCGCTCAGCTCCTCGTCGGCCCAGATCTCCTCCCAAGCCTTGCCGACGCTCGCCACGCAGTCGCCGCCGCGGATGGCGATCTTCGCGTAGCGTCCGGCGGCGATGGTCCGGGCTTCCATGCCCTCGGGCGTGGCGGCGGGCGTCTCGCAGCCCACGAGCATCGTGTAGCTCATGTCACCCATGTCGTAGTCGTAGTACAGCCCGAAGCAGCCGTAGGGCTCGACGCGCGTCTCGGGGATGGTGCGGTCCATGCCCTCGCCCATGAAGCGCCCCCAAAGCTGGCCGATGGCGCCGATCTCCTCGGGAGAGTTGTTGGACGTGCGGATGGTGGGGCCGACGACCGTGCGCGCGGGAAGCTCGACGATTTCGTAGTTCATGGTTCGGATCCTTTCGAAGCGGTGAATGTTGACAAGGGTCACGATACCGAACATAACCGGACAGGGCATGTCCGGTTATGCGAGAAAACGTGTTCTATTTCCAATATCAACTATTCTTGATATATGCTAGAATACAGAGAATATCAAATAATCTTGATAGAAGGAACCCTATGGAGTGGAGCACGGTATACACGCTCGCACAGCTTGGCGAGTTCTTGAGACGGCGCAGAAAAGAGCGGGGCATCAGCCAAGACGACTACGCCGAGATGATCGGCGTCTCACATGCGACGCTCTCGGCACTCGAAAACGGCAAGCCCGTCTCATCGGCTACGCTGTTGAAAGCGGTCAGCTTTCTGGGCTTGAATCTCGTGGCGGTTCCTAAAGCTGCGCAGGTGTCGGTGTCGGTATCGCCCGATGGCGACGAGCGGGATGGTGAGGGCCATGCCCGCCTGTGACCTGCTGGTGTATCTGCATGGCAGCCTGATCGGCCGATTGACGCCGGCGAGGGACGGTGCGCGTTTCTCCTTCGATGCGCCGTACGTCGCTGCCCATGCGGGCGGCGCGCACCTGTCTACCGCGTTGCCTGTTCGGGAGGAGCCGTTCGATCGCGAGACGACGCGGAGGTGGTTCGCCGGTCTCCTTCCCGAGGATGCCAGGCTCAATGAGCTTCGCCGCTTTTTCGGCGTGCGCTCGGAATCGTATCTCGATCTTCTACGCGAGGTCGGCTGGGAGTGCGCCGGCGCGGTGCGCGTCGTTCCGTCTGACGGCAGCATCGGATCCTGCGACGTGGCCGGGTTCGTGCGGCTCGGCGAAAGCGAGCTCGCGCAACGGTTGGCGGCGTTGCCGACCCATCCGTTCGACAGCGCGTCGACCATGCGCGTCTCTTTAGGGGGGTATCAGGAAAAGCTCTGCGTCGTCGCGTTGAGCGACATCGAAGTCGACGACGGTCGCGTTCGTCATCTTGACGTAGGCCTTCCCCTTTACGGTGCTCCGACGACCCATATCCTCAAGCCGCAGCCGCACGGGCGCCTAGCCGGTTTGTGCGAGGGAGAGGCGTGGGCGATGCGCGCCGCCGGCTACGCGACGGCTACGGCCCGATCGGCGCTGTACGAGACGAGCGACGGAACCCCCGTCCTGCTGGTTCGGCGATACGATCGGACGCGGGTTGACGGGAAGATCGTTCGCGTGCATCAGGAGGACGGCGCTCAGGCGCTGGGTTTGGGGCCCGAGCAGAAGTATGCGGCAGAGCGGTCTCCCCAGAAAAGCGACCCGACGTTTCGGGGAATCGCCGCGCTGCTGGCAGCGCACGCGTTGGAGCCGTACGCGCAAATGCTGATCCTCTTGCGCCAGATGGTCGCCAATCTCGTCCTGGGGAATACGGACGCCCATGCGAAGAATTACTCGCTTGTGCACGATGCGTTCGGAAACGTGTCGCTCAGCCCGCTGTACGATGTGGTGCCCGCTCGCGAGATCACGCCGCACGTGCTCACGCTGGGCATGCGCATCGACGGGCGCATTCGGGCCGACAGGGTCGGGCGCGATCAGGTGGTTGCGGAAGCGGGAAGCTGGGGGCTTTCGGCTCGCGTCGCCGAACGCGAGCTCGATGCCGTGCTAGACGATCTCGAGCACGGCATCGAAGCCGCATCCGCGTCGTTTCCCCAGGCGGGAAGCAAGCATGCGCCGGGTGCGCGAGCTCGCGCCGCCGCCTTGCGGGCGGTTCGCTAGGCGTAGCGCCGCGCAACAGCTTGCGCCTGCTCGCGCAGCCAGGCGCGCACATCGGCGGGTTCGAGCACTTCGAGCAGCTCGCCGAACGACAGCAGGTAGTAGCGCGTGCGTTCGTTGATGTCGCAGACGAGCGTCACCAGCCAGCTGCCGTCTGCCTCGCGCTCGATCGTCTCCGGCGCGAACTCCTCGCGCACCCGTGCTTCCGCTTCGGAGGAGAAGCGCATGACCAGCCGATCGTTGCCCCTCATGTGGCCGCCCTCGTCGAACGCGGGCATCGGGCGCGCTTCGAACGTGTCGGGCGCGACGTCGATCGTCTCCCAATCGATGCGGAACAGCTTGAACGTGCGCCATGCCTCGCGCTCGCGGCACCAGGCGCGCAGGTACCACGACGATTCCTTGAACACGAGCTGCGCGGGCTCCACCGTGCGCTCGGTGCGGTTGCCCGCGGCGTCGAAGTATGCGAACGACAGCGGGTGTCGGCCGATGGTGGCGCTGCGGATGGCGTCGAACGCGGCCCGGTAGTTCGGCGGCGCGCCCCAAAACGAGAAGTCCATGTCGAGCCAGTCGACGTTCTCGCGTTGGAACAACCGTCCGAGGCGCGCGGCCGTTTCGTCGCTCGCCTCGTCTGCCGCGCCGGTGCGGTTGAGCGCCGAGAGCGCCGCCATGATGTCGCTCTGCTCGCGCTCGCTGAGCACTGAACGATCAAGCACGTAGCCGTCCATGAGGTGCACGCCGCCGCCCTTGCCGCGCGTCATGTACACCGGCACGCCCGCCGCCGACAGCGCGTCAACGTCGCGGCGTACCGTGCGCTCGGACACCTCCAGCTTGCCTGCCAGCTCGGCCGTGGTGGAGGTGCCGCGGTCCATCAGCAGGTAGACGATCTCGAACAGGCGCTGGGGCTGCATGGTGGGTCCTTACGCGCTCGGGCCCGGCGCGGCGACTGCCGCGTTCGCCCCGGCTAGGACCTGCTGCACGAACTCCGCGTGCAGACGGGCGCACTCGTCGAACGGGATCGGGTCGCGCGGGAGGCCGTCGAAAGGCGCGAGCTCTTTCACGTACCACGCCACGTCGCGCCACGAGCCGTCCTTCCAGCCGGCGTGCGGCTGCACCCACAAGCGCTCGAACCCCAGGGCTTCGTGCAGGCGCTCGCTCGCTTCGTTCGGTACGGTCACCAGGCCGTATGCGCTCAGGATGCCCTGCTTGCGAACCAGTTCCAGCAGCGCGTCGTACAGCGTTCGTCCCCAGCCGCCGCCGGTCGCGCCCTGCTCCAGGTACACCGAAAGCTCCGCGTTCCAGCGGTACGCCGCGCGCTCGGCTTGGGCGTGGGCGTACGCGAACCCGACGATGCGCCCGTCGCGCTCGAGGACGAGGCAGGGGTACGCGGGCATCACGTCGGACATGCGCGCGGCGAACTCGTCGGGGGCGGGCACGGCGACGTCGAAGGTGACGGGCGTCTCGACGTACGGCGCGTACACCGCGCGCATGCCTTCCGCGTCGTCGCGAGTGGCGAGTCGAACGGTCGCGCCATCTGCGCAGGAGGCGCGTGGGGGGAGGGCCATCATCGATCCTTTCGTGCGAGGGCGGGGCGGATTCGGTTGCGCAGCCACATCCTACCACGAGCGCGTTCGCGCCGTCTTTCGGCGGCGACGAGCAAGGCGTGCGGAAGGCGCTCCGAGTCACAGAATCAACCGCTGTGAAGCGATTCCGGCCTCTGCAAGGGCCCTCGTCGCGCATCTGACCGCAACCGTCGTGCATTCTGCAGATGTTTGCCCAGGTCGCATGATGCTTCGATGGCGATCTTCGGGGCGTTGAGCTTCACAGCGGTGATTTTGCGAGTCCGGCGAGCCATCCGCGACGGGTTGTCCGCGAGCTGCATCTGCAAAGCCGCGTCGATCGTACGAAATGCAATATATATTTGACATTATGGCAGACGAACCGTATAGTTGGTGAAAAGGCATACGAACTCGCGGAAAGGAGGGTCGAGATGAACGCAGCATCGTGGGCGGCACCCGGCAACATCGGGCGCATGGCCGGCACCGCACCGCGCGCGGCGTCTGCCGTGCCGCCGGCATCCGGCGCGACGGGCAAGAACCTGCGCATGAAAGCCGCCCGGGTTGCGTCCGACCTGTCCCAGGCCGACCTGGCCGCGGCGGTGGGGGCCACGCGCCAAACCATCGGCCTCATCGAGGCCGGCGGTTACAACCCGTCGCTCAAGCTGTGCATCGCCATCTGCAAAGCGCTGGGATGCACGCTCGACGACCTGTTCTGGGAAGAAGGCGCGTGACGATGCGGGCGCGTCTGCGCGCGCGGTTCTTCGGCCCGCGCAAGGAGGTCGACGAGCGCATCGTCGCCGAGTCGAACCGCATCTACAAGACGGGTTTCTGGTTGTTCGTCGTCGGCTACGGGCTGTATGTGTGGCACAGCTTCATGCTTTCGCAGGTGGCGTTCGTGAACGATCTGACTCCGGGATTCGAAACCGAGGTCAGCCCGTTCCTGAATTCCTGGTTCCTGCTCGTGTTCGCCATCGTGGGGCTCATGTTGGCTCGCAAGGGAATCCTCGCTTTCGACGACCTCGACGAACAGGGGCTGTTTCCCGTCGAGCGCTGTCTCAGCGCCTCGTTGGGCTCGGCGGCGGTCGTTCTCGTCCTCGCCACGCTCATGCGCGCGCTCGCCGAGTTCGAGCTCATGGGCCTCGAAGGCGTGAACTGGCTCGATGACGTCGTCATCGCGTGCGTGTTCGCCATGGAGGTGTTCGTCGCGGTGCTCGCATGCTCCGCGGCCTCGTACGCCGTCGCGAAACGCCGCCGCAAGCGCCTCGAAGCAGACCTCGACGACGAGTAGCGAATCCCCGATGAACTGAGAAGAAGGTGCGAGATTGTGAAATTTGCCCAGCAGTGGAGAGCGTGCGCCGGCCCGAAGGACGAGCGCGTTGAGACGGAAAGCAACCGCGTGTACAAGCTCGGCTTCGTCATGCTCTCGTTCGGCGTGCTCGTGTATTTGTACTACGATTGGTCGCTCAAGCAGGCGATGTGCATGCGCGACGTGCTGGCGAACGGCACAGGGCGCATGGAGTTCACGACGGCCGACCTGTTCTTGTGCGGATGGTTTGCGCTGACGATGATCGTCGGCATGGTGCTTCTCGTTCGCAAAGGGTTCGGGGACGACAACCGGTTCGCCGAAGTCGAGCGGTTTCCCATCGGCCACTACGCGCTCACATCGATCGCCTTCACCGTCGCCGTGGACGTGGTGGCGACGGGCCTGCGCGTGTTGGCGGAATTTCAAGTGCTGGGCGCGGGGGAAATCATGTGGCCCGCGGTGGCGTTCGGCAGCGTGTTCGCGCTCGTGGTGGGGATACCGCTTTTCCTGCTCGGGTTTTGGGTTGCTTTCAAATCTGCCCAAAGTCGTCGCAAGCAGCTCGAGCTGCGCTTCGACGAGTAACCTTCCCCGCCTCGGAAAGCCCGTGGCGCTCCTATGTTGTTTGGCCGTTGCGTACTTGTTTCCTTCCGTGCATTGGGGAATACTGCACAGACGGAAAGGCCCGGTACGGGCGCAAGGAAGTGGAGCGGATTCGCCGGAAAGGCTGCTGTGTCGAAGGTTCTCAAAACGATCAAGCATCGGCTGAAGCGTCAGCCCGCCCTCGTTGCGGGCGTACTCGTGGGCGCTGCTGCGGTGCTCGCCATCGGGGCGGGGACCGTTGCCGCGAACGCCGTGCATGCCGAGGACCCCATCGCCGTCGCCGACGAAGCGGTCGCCGCGCTTCCCGAGGCTGCCGCGCAGTCCGACGGCGACGCGAATGCGAGCGCAGACGCCGAGGTGGGGTCGCAGGCAAAAGCCGACCCGCGCGCCGTGGCCGAGGACGCCCGCACGGCGCTTGACGCCGCGTCCGGAACCGAGGACATCAACCTGTTCAGCTCGGTCACCGGCATCGTGCGCACGCTGGCCTCCGACGAGGCCGCCGAGGTGGAGCAGGCCATCGCCGCGTTCCACGATGCGGGCTTCGACGTGGGGTTCGTCATGTACGACCTCGCCACGAGCGAGGGCGTTGGCTATAACGCCGACGAGCAGTTTTTCTCGGCCAGCACGGTGAAGGCCCCCTTCGCGGCATTCGCCGCGCAGGACATGGTTGACGGCGGGAAAGCTTCCTTCGACGAGGAGGTGGTCGAGGACATCATCCTCGACGGCACGGGCGTCATGTCCTCCGACAACATCGATCGCTACGACCTGCAAACGGTCATGAGCAACACCATCGTGCACTCGGACAACACCGGCTACGGGCTGCTGCGCGAGCGCTTCGATCAGGGCGATTTCGAGGCGTGGTGCGCCGCAGCCGACGTGGACGCCTCTGCCTGGCAGGGCGAGTGGTATCCTTACATCACGCCGCGCGACTTGGCGAAGATGTGGCTGAACATCGGTGCGTATGTGGCCGAAGGCGAGGGCAACGCGGCATGGCTGTCCGACGCCTTGTTGCAGACGGATCGGTCGTTCTTGCGCGAGGCGCTGGGCGATCGGCACCGCGTTTTGTCGAAGCCCGGCTACGAAATAGACACGCCCTGGTACGACATGGGCGCCCTCAACGACGCGGGCCTCGTGATCGCCGATACTGACGCTTACGTTCTCGTCATCATGTCCGATGCCGATTACGACGACGAATACTACACCGATAACGAGCATCTGATCGTCGACCTCGCAACCGCGCTGGGCGCGATGCACGATCGCCTGATGTTCGAAGGAGGCGCAGCATGAGATCCGTTGCACGCTCGCACGCTCCCCGACCGAACGCGCTGATCGCAGCTCTGCTGACGCTTGCGCTCTGCTTGGGCGGCGGGCCGCTGGGCGGAGGGGCGGTTTCCCGTGCGTGGGCCGACGAGGCCGAGGAGGCGCAGAAGGCCGTCGACGACGCGCAGGCCACGCTCGACGACGCCGAATCGCGCATGGAGGACATCGCGGACGACTACGACGCCCTCAAGCAGGACGTCGACGAGTTGCAGGCGCGCGTCGACGAGATCACGGCCCAGGCGAAGGACGCCCAGCAGGCGGTCATCGAGGGCCGCGCCGCGCTTGGCAAGACGGCCGCGTACGAGTACCTCAACGGCGGCTCGTCTCAGTCGCTCGTGACGATGGTGCTCGAGGCGCAAACCTTCAGCGACCTCATACGCAACCTCACCTACCTCGGCTCGGTCATGCAGTTCCACGCCGACGAGGTGGAAGCCCAGAAGGAGCGCTCGGCCCAGTACGAGCAGCTCATCGACAGCCTGAACTTCCAGAAGGACGAGCAGGAGAAGAAGCTCGAAGAGCTGGAGGCGAAGCGAGCGGAAGCCGAAAGCGTGCTGTCCGAGGCGAACTCCAAGCTGGCGAATGCGCAGAGCGACCAGGCCGCGCGTCTGGAAGCGCTCAAGCAGAAGGCCGAGGAGCTGGCTGCGGCCGATGGCGCAACCGAGCCGGTCATCGACGAGAACGCGAACACCCTTGGTCGCGAGGATGTGGTCGATCCCGGTACGCCGGTCCAGCCCGATCCGAACCCGACTCCTCCGGCGAAGGATCCCGCGCCGTCGCCCGACCCTTCGCCCGAGCCGACGCCCGATCCCGGCATCAGCTGGTCCACCGGCGTCGCGTCCGCCTACGGCGGATCCACCGATCCCTACACGCCCAATCCGGGCACCACCGCGACGGGCGCCGTCTGCGACGACTACTCCATGGGCGTGGCTATCCCCATGTCATGGCCGAACTACCGCTCGTATTTCGGACGCACTGTGGAAATCTCCTACAACGGCCAAACCGTGCTCGCCACCATCAACGACACGGGCGGTATGGGCGGCGGCAGCCGGTCGCTCGACTTGCAGCCCGGCGTGTGGAAGGCGTTCGGCTTCTCGTCGTGCCTCGACTGGGGCCTGCGGACGGTCAGCTACCGCATCCTGTAGCCTCAACAGGCGTTTGAATGGCGCCGCCGCACTGCGTCTTTCTCCTGCTGCGAGTTAGCATGACCGGATCGGCACGCGCGGCCTGCCATCCAGGGGGCATCTTCGCTCCTAAAACACGCCACACAGGCTGTGGCGTGTTTTAGGAGCGAAGATGCCCCTTTGCGTGCGGTCCTCGGGTCCCTTGTGGAATTTCGCGCCGGTCGTGCGCTCATGTGCTAGACTACATCGTTACATGCGATGACGAAGACAGCGCCGCGCGACGGCGCCGCCATCAGAGACGGGTTCTCACCGGCTGAGAGGAACCCGGGCGGCGGGTGCGACGATTCCCTTCCGAGCAGCGCGTTTGAACGCGGACGCAGGGCGCGATTCCGTCGCCGCCCGGCGAGACGCCAAGTAGGATGCGCCGGGAGCTCCCGTCACAGAGCGAACGAGCGGGCGGCAGCGCGCAGGCGCAGCCGTCAACCGAGGTGGTACCGCGAGAGCCTTCTCTCGTCCTTGGATCGGGGAGCAATCCCCAGGGGCAAGGACGAGAGAAGGCTCTTTTTTATTGCGCCGCCGCGCGGGTGGCGCGAGGTGAGAGACGGAAAGGGACGGCACTATGGCAATCGTGGAGGAACTGGCGTCGCTGCGCGAGCAGACCATCGCCCGTATCGCGCAGGCGGCCGACACCGCAGCGCTCGAGCAGGTGCGCATCGGCGTGCTGGGCAAAGCGGGCACGCTGACGGGCTATCTGCGTCAGATGGGACAGATAGCGAAGGAAGAGCGCGCCGCCGTGGGCAAGACGGCGAACGAGGTGCGCGCCGCCGTGGAGGGCGCGCTCGCGGCGCGCAAGGAGGAGCTTGCGGCATCCGAGCTGGCCGCCGCCATCGACGCGGCCGCCGTGGACGTGACGCTGCCGGGCCGCGCGCAGCAGGTGGGCACGCGCCACCTCATCAACCGCATCACCGACGAGATCTCCGAGATATTCCTCGGCCTGGGCTACACGGTGGCAACGGGTCCCGAGGTGGAGACGGACTACTACAACTTCGAGGCGCTCAACGCTCCGGCCGACCATCCCAGCCGCAGCCTGGCCGACACGTTCTACGTGCGCGACCTCTCCGGCGCGCAGGCGGCCGTGCGCGGCGAGTCCGACGTGCTGCTGCGCACGCAGACCTCCGGCGTGCAGGTGCACGCGATGGAGGACAACGAGCTGCCCATCTACGTGATCGCGCCCGGCAAGGTGTACCGCCGCGACGTGGCCGACCCGTCCCATCTGCCCCAATTCACGCAGATCGAGGGCCTCGTCGTGGACGAGGGCATCACGTTCGGCGACCTCAAGGGCACGCTCGACTACCTCTGCAAGCAGATGTTCGGCGAGGAGCGCAAGACGCGGTTCCGCGCCCACTACTTCCCGTTCACGGAGCCGTCGGCCGAGGTGGACGTGAGCTGCGGCATCTGCCACGGCGAAGGCTGCCGTTTCTGCAAGAACACCGGATGGCTGGAGATCCTCGGCTGCGGCATGGTGGATCCGAACGTGCTGTCGATGTCGGGCATCGACCCCGAGAAGTACTCCGGCTTCGCGTTCGGCATGGGGGTGGAGCGCATCGCCTGCCTGAAGTACAACGTGCCCGATCTGCGCATGCTGGTGGAAGGCGACATGCGGTTCCTTCGCCAGTTCTAGGGTTTCTGGCGGGTCGGCGGGCGGCACCCAGTCGCTCGGCAGTCCTGCTCGCTCGAACAGCCCACTGGGCTGTTCGGCTCGTGCGGAACTCGCTTGGTGGGCACTGCCCGCCGACCCTTCGCATTATTGACGTTGCTGCCTCCCGTCTGCGCCCTCGGCCGTATCGGGTCGGGGGATTCAGTCAGACGGGCGCTTGGTGGAAAGAGGAAGAACTGATGAAAGTATCTCTGAAATGGTTGAGTGAATACGTGGACGTGCCTGCGGACACGAAGGCGTTCTGCGACCGGCTCGATTTGACGGGCACAGGCGTCGAGGCGGTGGAGAAGACCGGCGAAGCGTACGATGGCGTGGTCGTGGGCTTTGTGGAGACGTGCGAGCAGCACCCCGACAGCGACCACATGCACGTGGTCACGGTGGACGTGGGCGCGGGCGAGCCGGTGCAGATCGTGTGCGGCGCGCCGAACATCGCGGCCGGCATCAAGGTGCCGGTGGCCACCATCGGCGCAGTGCTGCCCGGCGACTTCAAGATCAAGAAGTCGAAGCTGCGCGGCGTCACGAGCTGCGGCATGTGCTGCTCGCAGCGCGAGCTGGGGATGGGCAGCAACCACGAGGGCATCTGGATCCTGCCCGAGGACGCGCCCGTGGGCGCGCCCGTCGCCGACTACCTCAAGTTGTCCGACACGGTGCTCGACCTCGAGGTCACGCCGAACCGTCCCGACTGCCTGAGCATGGCGGGCATGGCGCGCGAGGTGGGCGCGATGTACCGCACCGACGTGGCGTACCCGCAGATCGACCTCGTGGAGGACGCCGACGCCGTCCCTGCGGCCGACCAGGTGAGCGTCGAGATCACCGATAGCTCCCGCTGCTGCCGCTACACGGCGCGCGTCATCCGCAACGTGAAGGTGGGTCCGAGCCCCGACTGGCTGGCCGAGCGCGTGGCCGCCGCGGGCGCGCGTTCCATCAACAACATCGTGGACGTGACGAACTACATCCTGTTCCTGCTGGGCCAGCCGCTCCACGCGTTCGACTTCGACACGTTGGCGGGCGCGGACGGCAAGGCGCACATCATCGTGCGCCCGGCGGCCGAGGGCGAGCGGTTCACCACGCTCGACGGCGAAGATCGCGAGCTGGCGGGCGACATGACCGTCATCGCCACGCCTGAGCGCGCCGTGGCGTTGGCCGGCGTCATGGGAGGCCTCGAGACCGAGGTCACCGAAGCCACCACCACGGTGCTGCTGGAGGCGGCCGCGTTCGACCGTGCGCACACGAGCCGCACGAGCCGCAACTTGGGCCTGATCAGCGAGGCGTCCATGCGCTACGAGCGCGGGGTGGACGACAACCCGGTGGCCCTCAACGCCGATATGGCCGCCGCGCTCATCGCCGAGGTGTCGGGCGGCACGGTGTGCCCCGGCATGGTGGACGTGTGGCTGGAGAAGACCGAGCCCGTCGACCTGACGTTCCGCGTTCCGCGTTTCTGCGCCATGATGGGCGCCGAGATCCCGCGCGAGGAGGTCGTCGACATCCTCAGCCGCCTGGGCTGCGCGGTTGCCGAGACCGACGACGCCGACGTGCTGTCCGTGACGGCGCCGACGTTCCGCCCCGACCTCGAGCGCGAGATCGACCTGTACGAGGAAGTGGTGCGCCTCTGGGGCATGGACCGCATCCCGGCCACGCTGCCGGGCGGCCGCGGCCGCTACGGCACGCGCTCGCACCTCGAGCACGTGACCGACGTCATCAACCGTGCGATGTGCGCGAGCGGCCTCAACGAGACGATGACCTACTCGTTCGCCGAGCCGGGCGACCTCGATCGCCTGCGCATGAGCCCTGAGGGCCTCGGCCAGCCGGTGGAGCTCATCAACCCGCTGAACGCCGACCAGTCCATCATGCGCCAGAGCATCATCCCCGGCCTCGTGCGCAGCGTCGCCTACAACCAGAGCCGCGGCGTGAAGAACGTGCAGCTCTACGAGACGGGCGCCGTGTTCTTCGCCCATGAGGGCAAAAAGCAGCCGAAGGAGCGCCGCCGCCTTGCCGCCGTCATGGCCGGCGCCATGGGGGAGGCCGGATGGAACGTCGCGCCCGCCGCGTTCGACTTCTTCGACGGCAAGGGAGCGGTGGAGAGCCTCGCGCGCGAGCTGGCGCTGCCGAAGCTGCGCTTCAAGGCGCTCGCGGCCGACGAGGCGCCGCACTTGCAGCCCGGCCGCGCGGCCGCGGTGCTGTCGGGCGGCACCGAACTCGGCTGGGTTGGCGAGCTGCACCCGCTGGCGGTGGACGCGTATCACGCGACGGCGCCCATCGTGGCGTTCGAGTTGGACGTGGAGGCGCTCGCGAAGGCCAGCCGCCCGGCGCGCGACTACGTGGACGTGCCCACGTTCCCGGCCGTGTCGATGGACGTGGCGTTCGTCGTGGACGAGGGCGTCACCCACGAGAAGCTCGTGCAGTGCATGACCTCGGCGGGCGGCAAGCTCCTGGAGGACGTGCGCCTATTCGACGTGTATCGCGACGACGCGCGCGTCGGCGTCGGAAAGAAGTCCATGGCCTACGCGCTCACGTACCGTGCCGCCGACCGCACGCTTACGAGCGAAGAGGTGGACAAGGCGCACGATCGCCTGGTCAAGAAGGTGTCCGGCGCCACCGGCGCCGAAGTGCGCGGGTAAGCCGGCCGCAGCGGGCCGCTCCCCGCATCGGTTGGGGATCGCGGCCCGTTCGGCGCGGTTGGTGAAGATGGTGTGACTCCGCAATCGCCGACGATGCGCGGAATCGCGCCATCGGGCATAATGGGAGCATATGAACGTTGCGGACGCCGAGGGGCGTCGGCGCACATCGGGCGGCAGAGTTTTCTGCCGCCCGATGCATGATGGGACGAAAGACGGGGCGATCATGGGGCAGAGCCGAAACGTTGCGGTGGTGACCGACACCAACAGCGGCATCATGGAAGACGAGGCCGCGCGCCTAGGGGTGTTCGTGGTGCCCATGCCCTTCGTCGTCGATGGCGTGGAGTGCTTCGAGGGCATCGACCTCGATGCAAAGCGTTTCTACGAACGGCAGCGCGCCGGCGCGGACATCGCCACCTCGCAGCCTTCCATCGTCGATTTGGGAAAACGGTGGAGCACGCTGTTGGAAACGCATGACGAGATCATCTACATCCCCATGTCAAGCGGGTTGTCCGGGTCGTGCGAGACGGCGCGCAGCCTGGCCGAGCACCTGGACGGCCGCGTGCACGTGGTGGACGACCAGCGTATCTCGGTCACGCAGCGCGAGGCGGTGCTCGATGCGCGCGCGTGGCTCGACTCCGGAAAAAGCGCAGCTGAAACGTGCGCGCTGCTTGAGCAGACGAAGCTCGACGCCAGCATCTACATCATGGTGGATACGATGTCCTACCTCCATCGAAGCGGTCGCATCACGCCGGCTGCCGCCACCATCGGCTCGGTGCTCAAGATCAAGCCGGTGTTGCAGATCCAGGGCGATAAATTGGATGCGTTCTCGGTGGTCAAAACGCTCAAGGCGGCCAAGCGGGCCATGATCAAGGCCCTGGCCAACGACGTGCGGGAGCGTTTCGGCGGCATGGAGAACGTTCATCTCTACGTGGCGCACACCGATCGCGAGGACGATGCGCAGGCCTTTGCCGGCGAGGTGCGCGCGGCGTTCGGCGCCGCCGATGTGTACGTGGATCGCCTCCCCTTGAGCATCGCCTGCCACGTGGGGCCCGGCGCCCTCGGCATCGGCTGCGCCAAACGCCAGATCTGAGGCTCGGGGCGCGACGTTGCCGAGCCGTTGCCGGACGGCAACCACTTCTGCGCCACCTCGTCCGATAATCGTCCCAGGCACGATCGCCCGGACGGTCGGCCGGGAAGGCGGCGATATGGACGATGGCAAGCGGTTGCGCAGACGGCGATGGGCGATCCTCGCCGTGATCGTCTGCGTGCTTGCGGCCGTCCTCGTGGCGATGCTCCTGCACGGTCGCGAGGTGCTCGCGTTCTTCACGAACGGCCATCGCGTCCAGCAGCAGGTGGAGCGCCTGGGGCCGCTCGCCCCCGTCGCGCTCGGGGCGCTCGTAGTGCTGCAGGAGGCGACCGTCGTCGTGCCGAGCGAGCCGCTCGAGCTGGCGGCGGGCTACGCGTTCGGTTTCTGGAAGGGAGCGCTCGTCTACCTCGCCGCCAGCGTGGTCGGCTGCCTCGCCATCATCGGCATCGTGCGGCTGTGGGGCGACAAGGTGTTGGTCGCGTTCCTTTCGCCGAAGCGGCGGGCGGAGCTGGCGCGTTTGCGCGAGGCGCGAAAGCTCGACCTCGCCATCCTCGCGGCGTTCTTCATCCCCGGCTTGCCGAAGGATCTCATGGCCTACTTCGCCGCGCTCGCCGGCATGCGCCCTGCGCACCTCGTGATCGTTACGACGGCGGGAAGGTTGCCGTCGGTGCTGGCCATCACGCTGGGATCCTCGCTTGCCGCCGCGGGCGACTGGCGGGCCATGGCCGTCGTGTTCGCCGTCACGGCCGCAGCCGTGCTGATCGGCGTCCTCGTCTACCACCGCTTCAAGCGCCGCCACGGCGGGAGCGCGGGGGCGTCGCGGAAGTAGCCTTTCGCGGCGCGTGCGGATGCCCCCGCTTCCGGTTTTTGGGCGCAAATCGGCACCCATGACAATTCGGAGGATGAAATCGAGCGGCCAAAGAACGAGCGAGCTCCCGTCACCTGGGTTTTCTTGTGACCCCAGCGTGGCAAACCGCCTCCTGCCCGCCCCGAGATTGTCAGGAGTGCCGTTTTGCGCCCAAGGTCGGGGGTTCTGCGTTTCGATTGCGGAAACCCTCGCACCGGCGGGCTTTCACGATGTTCGCGGGGGCTAACAGGGGTACAATAGCCCGCGAACGAAAGGACAACGCTATGTATGACGGCAAAGGACAGCCCGGTCGCAACGACGAATGCTGGTGCGGCAGCGGCAAGAAGTACAAGAAGTGCCACCTCGATTTCGACGAGCGCCTGCAGAGCCTCTACGAGCAGGGCTTCGAGCTGCCCGAGCGCGCGCTGCTGAAGAGTTCCGCCGACATCGAGGGCATCAAGAAGAGCGCGGCCATCAACATCGGCGTGCTCGACTACGTGTCCGGGCGCATCGGGCCGGGCACGACCACCGGCGAGGTGGACCGGTGGGTGCACGACTACACGGTGGAGCGCGGCGGCATCCCCGCGGACCTCGGCTACGAGGGTTTCCCCAACAGCGTGTGCACGTCGGTGAACGAAGTGGTCTGCCATGGCATCCCCTCCGACGACCATGTGCTGGTGGAGGGCGACATCGTGAACGTGGACTGCTCCACCATCCTCGACGGCTACTACTCGGATTCCTCGCGCATGTTCTGCATCGGGGACGTGTCGCCCGAGCGGCAGCGCCTGGTGGACGAGACGAAGAAGGCCATGGAAGCGGGCCTCGCCGCCATCGAGCCCTGGGGGCTGCTCGGCGACGTGGGCGCGGCCGTGAACGCGTACGCGAAGGAGCAGGGCTTCTCGGTGGTGCGCGAGTTCGGCGGCCACGGCATCGGGTTCGACTTCCACGAGGACCCGTTCGTGAGCCATGTGGCCGAGGCGGGCACGGGCATGGTGCTCGTGCCGGGGCTCGTGTTCACCATCGAACCCATGGTGAACGCCGGCGAGGCGCCCATCGACATGTCCGATCCCAACGGCTGGACCGTGCGCACGGCCGACCGCTCGGACACGGCCCAGTGGGAGGTCCAGGTGGCTATCACGGAAGACGGTTACGAGCTGCTGAGCTGGTAGCTCACGATCGGTCGGCGGCCGCGCAACGCGAACGCCCGGCGCCGCATCGGCGCGCCGGGCGTTCGGGAATCGCATATTCGCCCCAAACACACGCCTCAGCGCAACCAGGCGTGTTTTCGGAGCGAATATGGTTGCGGAGGAGCCGGGAAGGGGGTCGGCTCTCCTGCGCGGGCCGCTACTTCTCGGCCACCATGCGGCCGATGACGTAGCCTTCGGTGTAGCAGCGGCCCAGCGACAGGCCGAACACGGTCAGCGGGTAGTCGATGCCGCCGTAGAAGCCGCCCGAGCAGTTGCCGATGGCGTACAGGTTCTCGATGACCTCGCCTTCCGGGGTGAGGCACTCGTGGTTCGGGTTCACGTCCACGCCCGAGCAGATGGCGCTCATGCGCACGTGGCGATGGATGCCGTAGAAGGGCGGGGTGTCCACGGGGATCAGGTAGTTCGCAGGCTTGCCGAAGTCCTCGTCCTTGCCGGCGGCGACCAGCTCGTTGTAGCGCTTGACGCTCTCGACGAACGCGGCCTTGTCGGTGATCTCCAGCTTGTCTGCTAACTCTTCCAGCGTGTCGGCCTTGAACGTGTTGATCTGGCCTTCGAACACTCCTTCGCGCTCCACGTCCTCCTCGGGCATGTACACTTTGAGCGCCTCGGGGTCTACGAGCTTGCCCGGCCACTCGGCCGCCGCTTCCATGTAGTTGCTGTCGAACACCTGGCAGTAATGGCCGGAATCCTCCTTCGAGCGCAGGTAGCAGTTCATAAGCGACATCTCCACCGTCTCGCTGGCGAAGCGCTTGCCGTTCATCTTCACGGCCAGAAACGGCATGTCGCACATGGAAGCCGGGCCCGCATCGAAGTCGTGGAGCATCTTCGTGTGCGCGAGGTCCTCGATCTTGCCGCCGGCCCACACCACCATCTTGTGGCCGTCGCCGGTCTTGTTCGTCTGCTTGGGCTCGAAGTTCGTCATGTCGGGCTGGTAGTAGTGCAGCATCTCCTCGTCGTTCTGGTAGTCGCCGCACGCCACGATCACGCCTTTCGAGGCGTTGAACTGCACGTGCCCGTCCTTGCCCTTCGCGATGACCCCGGTAACCTTGCCGCCATCGTCGGTGACGAGCTGCTCGGCGGGCGTTGAGTAGAAGATCTCGACGCCCTCCTTCTCGGCGGTGGCGGCCAGCGCGCGCATGCCGTCGCCGGTGTTGTAGGGCTTGGGGCCGAAGAACGACGTGATGAAGTTGATCTGGTAGCCGTGCTTGTTGATCAGGGGCATATGTTGCACGTTGCCCTGGTCGATCACCTGCGCGCCGCCTTCGAGCGACTTCTCGATGACCCACTTCACGGCCTCGCCTGAGTTCTGCGCCCACAGCTCCACGAGCTCGCGGTTGGGACGGTGCTGGCTGTCGGCGATGAGCCGCGACACGAGGTTGGCGATGTCGGCGGGATCGCTCGTGGCCAGGTCGATGCCGCTTCCCGAGTTGCCCTGGGCGATGGCCTGCGACTCCTTCTGCAGCAGCGCCACCTTCGCGCCCGCCTCGAGGGCCGACAGCGCGGCCGGCACGCCCGACGCGCCGGCGCCTATGACCACGACGTCGAAGTCCTTCGTCTCCTTGACGTCGGCGATGGCTTCGGGCGCGGCGAGGAAGCTCGGCATGCCGGTGCGCAGGTGGCCGGCGGCCGTGGTAGCCTCGTCGGTCGTGCTCGCAGCGCTGGCCGAGCCTGCGCCGTTCGTTGCCTGCGGTGCGCAGGATGCCAGCGCCCCGGCGCCCACGACGCCCGCAGCCGCGAGGCCTCCGAACTTGAACAGATCGCGCCTGCTGATTCCATTGACGTGCTCGTGCATGATGCCCTCCTAGCGTGACGGTCCTTCGTGTTCGCCCCGCCCGGCGGTGGCGAACCCCTCGAAACGCACCATAGCCCGCCGCCGCGCGCTTGTCGTTCGTCCACGGGCCAGAAAACCGGGGTTATTTTCATCATCCTTAGGCATCATCCCATTGATGATCAGGCATTACGATGAGCAATCACCCACGTGTCGCACTGAGCGCTCTGGGCATCGGACGGCGGGTTCGCTACAATGGAGGCCACCGAAACGCTGGGGAGGGGGTGTCGGCAGGCTGTGCGCCGGCTTCGTAGTATGGTGAACGATGAGAGGGTAGAGGAAGATATCGCATCCGAGGAGCGCGACGGGGACGCGAGCGCGACGGGCGTGCGCCCTCCGGGGCCGCTGCTGCCATGGTTGCCGTCCATTCCGCTGTTCTTCCTCGGGCTGGGCGTGTACCGCGCGTGGATCGAAATTGTGTTCGTGGGCTCGTTCGTCGAGTTTCCTGCGGCCGCCGTCGCAGGCCATGACGCGTTCGACATCGTGATGATCGCCACGATGTTCGTCTGCGCCGCCTGTGCGAAGCGCATCGGGCCGCTGTTCGGGAAGCGTTCGGTGTACGTCGTCGCGGGCTTGTCGCTCACGGCGTCAACGCTCGGCATGTTCGCGTCGATCTGGGTTCCAGGGTGGGCCGACGCGCTTGCCGTGCCGGCCGTGCTGCTGGGAGGCTTCGGCATCGCGCTCGTCATCCTGCTGTGGTCGGAGCTGTACGGCTGCCTCAACCCGTTCCGCGTGGCGCTGTACTACTCGGCGTCCATGATCGTGGCCGCGCTCGTCATCTACGGCTGCCGCGGGCTGCTGCTGCCGTGGCTCGGCGCCATCGTGCTCGTGCTGCCCATCCTGTCGCTCACCACCTGCGCGGCCGGGTTCCGCTCGCTGCCGCCCGACGAGCTTCCGCGGGCCGAGCCGTCGCGGTTCTCGTTCCCGTGGAAGATCGTGCTGCTCATGGCCATCTACGCGTTCGCGTACGGGCTGAAGGAGTCGTCGATGTACCAGTCGACGTTCGGGCCGCACTCGGCGTTCGGCACGCTGGCGGTGGCCGGCATCGTGTTCGCGGGCGTCATCGCGCGCGGTGGCAAGTTCGACTTCGGCGTGATCTACCGCATCGCGCTGCCGCTCATGGTGGCGGCGTTCCTCATCCTGCCGAACGTGGGCGTGCTGGGGCAGGCCGCGTCCGATTTCTGCACGAGCGCCTCGTACACGGCGTTCTCCATCCTCATCATGCTCATCATGGCGAACCTGTGCTACCGCTACGGTATGTCGGCCGTGTGGCTGTTCGGTATCGAACGCGGCGTTCGCGCGCTGTTCACCCTGTTCGGACGGCAGGCCGAGCAGCTGCTGGGCGCGCCGGCGTTCGGGCTCGCCGGGTCGCAGGCCGTCGTCAGCGCGCTCGTGGTCATCCTCGTGGTGGCGGCCACGATGATCCTGTTCTCGGAGAAGGAGCTGTCCAGCCGCTGGGGCGTGTCGTTTTTGGGCGAAGAGGGCGACGCGGGCGACCGGGCCATCGTGAAGAAGCAGGAGCTGGCGAACCGGTGCCAGGAACTGGCGCGCACCTACGGGCTTTCGCCGCGTGAGGAGGAGGTGCTGCTGTTGCTGGCGCAGCATAAGACCGTCGGCTCCATCGAGCGCGAGCTGTTCATCGCGAACGGCACGGCAAAAACCCATATCCGCCACATCTATCGCAAGCTCGACATCCACTCGCGCGACGAGCTGACCGATTTGCTTGGATTGTTCGAATAAATTACAAACAAATGTTCGTATAGTGTGATATACTGTCGTCAACCGAAAAGAGCCAGTGCAAGCGCTGAACCGGCATCCTCGCCTTAGCCGGGCAGCCCATAGATGACAGCGGTGTTCCACGCCGTCCGTACCACGCTTGCAGGATCGAGCATCCTCCCCACGCCCTGGAACATCGTTATGAGGTGTTGCATCATGTCTGCATTCGGACAACGGTCGTCGTGCGCCTATCCCGCATCGCTCGTGCTCATCGAAACGCTGCCCCTGTGCCGCATCGTCGTGTCGGACGAGCCGGGGGAGGAGGTGCCATCCGATATCCCCCTGTTCGACGACGAGGTCGCGGCTGCGGCGGTGCCCGAATGCCCGGCGCGCTGCGTTGCGGTCATGCCGTGCGCCGACGCGCTCGCGCTGTTGGAGGAGGTCGGCCATGTCGGATGGTAGCGCTTGGGAACGCGAGGCGCTCGACGTCAAGCAGATCCCCTCGCTGCAGATGCTGTTGCGCTGCTGCGACGAGAAGCTGCTCGTTCGCGCCATTGTCGAGGATCATGCGGCGCGCGCGGGCGACTGGGGCGCGCTTCCTGCGAAGCGGCGCCGTGCGGCGGAGAAGCGCCTGACGGCCACGATCGCCACGATGCGCGGCTTGCCGCTCGACAAGAAGCGCGCACGCGGAAGCCTGCTGTTGCCGGACGAGTCGTTCGTGCTGCACGCGCGCAGCGGGCTGATCGAGCGGCGCGTATCCGCTGCGCTCGTCTCGCTCGACGACGTGCCTCGTGCGCGCCAAGCGGTCGTGCGCGGAGACGCGGCCGCCGGGGAAGGCGAGGGGCCCGCACCCCGCCCCTATACGCTCGAGCCGTGGGAGCGGACGCTCGCTTGCCGGGTATGGCTCGGCGGCTCGTGGTGCTGCCGGGAACGCTACCTCGTGCTGGCCTCGGCGTTTTGGGAGATGACGTACCTCGGGTTCGAGTACGAGCGCGTCAGCGCACGCCAAGCCGAAGAGAAGGCGCGCCGTTTGGTGGAGGAAGGGGCGCCCGATGGGGACGATGCCCGCGCGCCTTCGGGGGCGGGGACGAAGCCTGCTGAGCCGCGATCGGCGGCCGACGAGCGGCTGCGTCAGGCGAATGCGTACGGGCTCGTCGAGCCCGACCTGTTCGCGCGCGACTACCGCGATCGGCTCGCAGCATGCGTCGCGCGGCTCAACGGACAAAGCCGGCAGGCGCTTTGGTCGCGTTTGCTCGACGTGGCCGATCGCCTGGGGAAGGGCTGAGCGACGGGCAACGGATCGCGTCCGCGCGGTGACGGGCAAACGGGAAGAGGCGCCCGCAGGCGCCTCTTCCCGAGAAAAACCGATGATCGGTCGACGTTAGTCGGCGACCTCGACGAGCGTGATCTCGAAGTTGAGGTCCTTGCCCGCCAGCTCGTGGTTCATGTCGAACGTTGCGATGCCGTCCTCGATGGAGCGCACGAACACGGGGAAGGGCTGGCCGCCCGGGCCCATCATGTACACCGTCTGACCGACGGGAAGCTGGTCGCCGTTCGGGATCTGGTCGACGGGAACCTGCTGCACCATGGCCTCGTCGCGCTCGCCGTACGCCTCGGCGGCGGGGATGTGCACGTTCTTCGTGTCGCCCTGGGCCATGTCCTTCACGGCCGTGTCGAACCCGGGGATCATCTGGCCGGCCATGCAGGTGAACTCGATGGGCTCGCCGCGGTCGACCGAGGAGTCGAACTTCGAGCCATCATCGAGCGTGCCCGTGTAGTGGACCTTGACCTTCTTGCCTTCGTTGCTCATGAAGAGCTCCTTTCGAGAGAATGCAATGCCCCACAGTCTACCCGAGGGTCTCGGGCTTTCCGGATCGCGCGGCAAACTTGCTCCAAGTCGCCATAAGTCCGTAACCCCTGCTGCACCGCCCGCTTGCATCATTGGGCGCTGCCTATGAGCCACCGCGCCATGGGCGTGCCCTCATCGCCCGCGCCCGCCCGCCGCGCCACCGCGCCGTGCGCCCGCCGGCACCGGGCTAGCGATCCGGCAGGTCGTACACGTCGAGCAGCGTGATCTCGAAGTTGAGCGCCTTGGCGATGGCCTCGTCGTTCATGTCGAACACGGCAAGCTCGTCGTCGAGCTCGACGAGGCGCGCGGGGAACGTCTGCCCGTCGGGCTGCTCCAGGTTGACCAGCTCGCCCACCACGAGCTTGACGCTTGCGGGTATCTTCGCGCGCTCCACCCGGATCACGCGTTCGTCGGTGTGCTCTTCCCATGCCTCGTTCGCGCCCACGTGCGCGCAGCGCGTCTCGCCAACCGCCATGTCCCGCACCGTCTCGATGAACACCGGCGGCATCCATCCTTCCACGCAGGGGAACTCGATGGGCTGCTCGATCTGCTCGATGAACGTGGCGCCGTCGTCGAAGTAGCCGCGATAGGCCACCTTCACCATGCGGTTCTCGTTGCTCACGCTTGCTCGCCTCGCTCCGCGAGGTCGGCCAGCGTGACGCGGCGCGCGACGAGGTCGGCGAGCGGCTCCAGAAAGCTTCGCTCGTCGTCGGCCAGCCCGCGTCGCGCGATCTCGACGACGCGGTCGCACAGCTCGGCCACCGGCTTGCCGTACACCTCGGCCTCGTAGCCGCGCGCCATGAGGTCGCTCTGAGCGGCCAGGTAGTCGGCGCGCCGCACGTCGGCGAACAGCTCGTCGAGCGCATCGAGGCTTTCCGCAGCGTAGAACAGCCCCTTGACGAGCGCCGCATAGGCGATGACGTAGGGGATGGGCATGGCGTCGGCCGGCCGGATCTCGATGTAGGTCTTCAGGCGCACGTCCGTGAAGAACATGGACACCGCATGCTCCACTTCGGCGCGCGTCATCGTGCGCGTGGCGTAGATGTCGCCGAACGTGCGGTCGGAGTAGCACCACTGCTCCTTGTGGCAGGGGATGAGGATGGCCACGGTGTCGAGGATGTACTCCGCGTAGCGGCGCAGGTCGAACGAAGGGTCCAGCACGTCGGGGACGAGGCCGCAGCGGTCGTTGTCCACGTGCTGCCAGATGTCCGTGCGCACCAGCTGATGCTTGCGCGGCTTGCCCTCGAACACAGGCGTGTTGTCGCACATGAGCGAGAGCATCGGCACGAGGGCGAACGCCAGCCGCAGCTTGCGCAGGCAGTCGGCCGTGCTCGTGTAGTCGATGGACACCTGCGTCGACGCGCTGCCGCGCATCATGCAGGGGCCGTATGCGTCGCGTTCGCCCAGGTAGAGGTTCATGAACTGGTACCGGCGCTTCGGGATGAGCTCGAGCGAGCGCGCCGTGGCCGTGGGATGGTAGCCTACCGGCAGCGCCTTCTCGCCCACGGGTTCGAGGATGGAGGCAAGGCGCTGCACGAACCCGTCGAACGCGTCGCGCGCGCAGGCGAGGTCGGCGAACGGGCCTGCGGACAGCTCGATCTGCGCCGCGGGCTCGATGGTGACGGCCTCGCTTTGACGGGCGACGCCCAAGAGGTCGCCGTGCTCGTCGGTGGTGGTGCGCGGGTAGTCGGCCTCGAGCTGGCGCAGCACCCACGCAACGCCGTGCTCTCCGCTGTAGGAGACGGGGCTCAGGTCGTCGTGCACGATGATCTGCTCCAGCTCGATGCCCAGTTCGCCCGGGCCTCCGTAAGGCTTGATGCCGCTCTCGAAGTAGCTGACGATGGCGTTGATGTTGCTTTCGCGTGCGGGCTGCGCCTGCCCGGTTGCGGCTGTTTTATTCATGTAGCAAGCTCCTGAACTTCGCGTGTCCTGTGCAATCGTGCGTTACTTTGTATACAATACCGCTTTGGTCGCCGAGCATGTCGACATGTCGGCAAATCCATATCGTTTCGCTGCCCTATTCGAAGACGAGGCCCGATTTTGGACGCTCATATCACAAAACGCACAGCGATCCTGCTGCTGCTCGACATCGTCGCGACGTACGCCGCATACTGGCTTGCATCGCTGCTCACCGATGTCGAGGGTGAGGTGTTCGTCAACAACGAGATCTACTTCATGCTGGGCATCCTCGCGCTCATCAACGTGGCCGTGCTCGGCCTGTTCCACCTGTACAACAACCTCTGGGAGTACGCCAGCGTCGACGAGGCCATCCAGATCGTGCTGGCCGTCGTGCTGTCCACCCTGGTGGGCGCCGTGTTCCTGTGGATCATCGACGTGAGGCTTCCCATCCGCGTGTTCTTCGTCTCGTGCTTCATGCTCATATTCTTCATGGGCGGCATCCGCCTCGTGTTCCGCGTCATGCGCCAGAAGAAGCGCGTGCTGGCGTCCACGCAGCGCGCGTGCGACCGCCCGCGCACGCTCGTGGTGGGCGCGGGGGAGACGGGCTCGCTGGCCATCGGCCGCATGGCCTCCAAGGACCCGCTCATGCCGGGCATCCCCATCGTGGCCACCGACGACGATCCTGCGAAGTGCGGCTCGCGCATCCACGGCGTGAAGGTGGCCGGCACCACGAACGACATCGTCGAGCTCGTGGACCGCTACAACATCGACCAGATCGTCGTGGCCATCCCGTCGTCCACGCCCGAGGAGCGCAAGCGCATCTACGGCGAGTGCACGAAGACCGACTGCAAGCTGCGCACCCTGCCCAACGTGCGCGAGCTGTCGCTCGACGAGATCGGCGACGTGCGCCTGCGCGACGTCGACGTGGCCGACCTGTTGGGCCGCGAGGAGATCATCCTCAACACGCGCGCCGTGTCGGGCTACATCGCCGGCGAGACCGTGCTGGTCACGGGCGGTGGCGGCTCCATCGGCAGCGAGCTGTGCCGCCAGCTGTGCAAGGTGGCGCCCGCGCGCATCGTCATCTTCGACATGTACGAGAACGACGCCTACATGCTGCGCAACGAGCTGCTGGCCGAGTACGACGACATCGACCTCGTCATAGAGATCGGCAACGTCTGCGACGAGGCGCGCATCAACGAGGTGTTCGCGAAGTACCTGCCGGGCGCCGTGTTCCATGCGGCCGCCCACAAGCACGTGCCCCTCATGGAGCAGTGCCCGCGCGAGGCGCTCCACAACAACGTGTTCGGCACGCTCAACGCCGTGCGCGCCGCCGACGCCTACGGGGCCGCGCGCTTCATCTTCATCTCCACCGACAAGGCCGTGAACCCCACCAGCGTCATGGGCGCCACGAAGCGCATGGGCGAGATGGTCATGCAGTACTACGCGCGCACGTCGAAGACCATCTTCTCGGCGGTTCGCTTCGGCAACGTGCTGGGTTCCAACGGCAGCGTGATCCCCGTGTTCCAGCGCCAGATCGCCGCAGGCGGCCCCATCACCGTCACGCATCCCGACATCGAGCGCTTCTTCATGACCATCCCCGAGGCGTCGCGCCTCGTCATCCAGGCGGGCGGCATGGCGAAGGGCGGCGAGATCTTCATCCTCGACATGGGCGAGCCCGTGAAGATCGTCGACTTGGCGAAGGGCCTCATCCAGCTGCAGGGCCTCACGCCCGACGTCGACGTCAAAATCGTATTCACGGGCCTGCGCGAGGGCGAGAAGATGTACGAGGAGCTGCTCATGGACGAGGAGAGCACGCTGCCCACGGACAACCATTCCATCCTCATCTCCACCGGCCAGGAGATCAGCTACAGCGAGGTGGCGGCGAAGCTCGACGAGCTGGAGGCCGCACTCACCCTCACCGACGAAGAGGCCGTGCGCGTGCTGGAGAAAACCGTGTGCACGTACTGCCACACCCCCAACAAGCACGCCTTGGCGTCCTGAGCGGCGGGGCCGCTCACCGTGCCGCGCCGAAGGCTTCCGCTGTCATCCCGAGCAAGCGAAGCGAGTCGAAGGATCCCCCTCGGCGCCAGCCCCACGATGAGCGGGCGTGCTGCCGCCCTTGCCGTGGGCGCATCGTCGCCTGAAAAAAACGCTTAGGGGCCCGTTTCCGTGTTTTTCAGGCGACGATGCGCCCGAGCGACCCGCCAATTTGCACTCTAATCTTGTCAAACGCGCCGTTCTTTCATAGGATGGGTTGCAGCACTCAAAGCGCCTCAGTTTTGTGCATACGCACAAATCGGAGGCGACGCAACGGCTTGAACGTCGCGTCCGCACGGCGGACGGCAGGTACGAAGGGGATCGACATGGCGATCACGACAGGCATCGTTGGAGCGGCCGGCTTCGCCGGCATCGAGCTGACCAGGCTCGCGTTGCGCCATCCCGACCTCGATCTCAAGGTGGTCACCTCCAACGAGCTGGCTGGCACGCCCGTGGCCGCGGAGTACCCCGGCTTCATCGGAGCCACCGACCTGGCCTTCGCCACGCACGACGATCCTGCGCTCGATGCGTGCGACCTCGTGTTCCTCGCCGTGCCGCACACCGCAGCGCTCGCGATGGCGCCGAAGCTCGTCGCGCGCGGCGCGACGGTCGTCGATCTGTCGGCCGACTTCCGCCTGAAGGACCCCGCCGTCTACGAGCGTTGGTACGCCACGCCGCACACGGCCACGGGCCTGCTCGAACGCGCCGCCTTCGGCCTGCCCGAGCTGTTTCCCGACGACCTCGAACGCGTCGCGGCCGCCCGCGCGGCGGGCGAGGGCGTGCTCGTCGCCTGCGCCGGCTGCTATCCTACGGCAACCTCGCTCGCCGCGGCGCCGGCCGTCCGCGCCGGGCTCGTGCGATCCGACGCCGCCGTGGTCGTCGACGCCATCTCGGGCGTCACGGGCGCCGGCAAGAAGGCCTCGGCGCGCACGCATTTCTGCTTCGCCGACGAGAACCTCGAGGCGTACGGCGTGGCCACCCACCGCCATACGCCCGAGATCGAGCAGATCCTCGGCCTCGAGGGACGCCTCGTGTTCACCCCGCACCTCGCGCCGCTCAATCGCGGCCTGCTGTCCACCGTGAACCTGCCGCTCGCGCCCGAAGCGCCCGCCGACGCGGGGGGGATCGTCGAGCTGTACCGGCGGTTCTACGAGGGCGACCCGTTCGTGCACGTGCTGCCGTCCGGCACCATGCCGAAGACGTCGTCGGTTGTGGGCACGAACTACGCGCACGTGGGCCTCGCCGTCAACGCGACGGCCCGCATGCTCGTGGCCGTGGGCGCGATCGACAACCTGGGCAAAGGCGCGGCCAGCCAGGCCGTGCAGTGCGCGAACGCGGTGCTGGGCCTGCCTCAGACCCGCGGGCTCGAGCCGATCTCCGTCCCGGTGTAGAAGGCCGCATCCGCCCGCAACGAGAAAGAAGCCGCTATGACCGACCAACAGATCGCTGCAATGCATCCCGCCCGTGGCGGCGTGACGGCGGCGCGCGGGTTCCGCGCTGCCGGCGTGCACGCGGGTTTCCGCAAGGATCCCGAGCGCCGCGACCTCGCGCTCGTGGTCGCCGACGAGCCGTGCGCGTGCGCGGCCGTGTTCACCCAGAACGTGTTCTGCTCGGCGCCCGTCACCGTGTCGCGCGAGCATCTCGAGGGCGTAGGCTACGGCACCGCGCGCGCCGTGGTGGTGAACTCGGGCAACGCGAACGCTGCCACGGGAGAGCCCGGGCTCGAGGCCGCGCGCGAGACGGCGCGCATCGCAGGAGACGCGGTGGGCTGCCCCGCATCCGAGGTGCTCGTCGCATCGACGGGCGTCATCGGGGTGCAGCTGCCCCTCGCCCCCTTCGGAACCGGCCTGCCGGCGGCGGTGTCGCTGCTGTCGGCCGACGGCGGCGCCGATGCGGCGCGCGCCATCATGACCACCGACACGTGCCCGAAGGAGGCCGCCGTCACGTTTTCGGGCGACGGCATCGGCTACGACGGCTGCACGTTCACGGTGGGCGGCATGGCCAAGGGCTCGGGCATGATCATGCCGAGCATGGCCACGATGATCTCCGTCCTCACCACCGACGCGCCGGTTGCTCCGAACGCGCTGCACGAGGCTCTCGTGCGCGCCGTGGGTTGCAGCTTCAACAAGGTGACGGTGGATTCCGACACGTCCACGAACGACTCCTGCTTCCTCTTCGCCAGCGGTGACGCGGCGCCGGCGGGCGCGGGCGCGTTCGATCCGGACGGGCCGGCCTTCGCCCGCTTCGAGGCCGCGCTGACGAGCGTCTGCGAGACGCTCGCGCGCATGATGGCGGCCGACGGGGAAGGGGCCTCGCGCCTCGTCACCGTGCACCTGACCGGCGCGGCCGACGACGCGGACGCCGACCTCGCGGCCCGCGCCGTGGCGAACTCGCCGCTCGTGAAGACGGCCATCTGCGGCCACGACGCGAACTGGGGCCGCATCGCCATGGCCATCGGCAAGTCGGGAGCGTCGTTCAGGCAGGAAGACGCGTCCATCGACATCATGGGCCTGCCCGTGTGCCGAGGCGGGCTCGCGCAAGCGTTCGACGAGGACGAGGCGCTGCGCCGCTTCGAGCAGCCCGAGATCGTCATCGACGTCGACCTCGGCGCGGGCGAGGCTGAAACCACGGTTTGGACGTGCGACTTCACGCACGAATACATCACGATCAACGGAGACTATCGCTCATGAAGTACGCGAAGGACACGCGCCCGAAAGGCGTATCGCACAAAGCGGCGGAAGTGCTCGTCGAGGCGCTTCCCTGGATCAAGAACATCACCGGCAAGACCGTCGTCATCAAGTACGGCGGCTCGGCCATGGTCGACGCGCAGCTGCGCGCCGACGTGATGAACGACATCGTGCTGCTGAAGATCGTCGGCGTGAACCCCGTCATCGTGCACGGAGGCGGCAAGGCCATCACCGAGGCGATGGACTTCGTGAAGCTGCCCGTGGAGTTCAAGGACGGCCAGCGCGTCACCACGCCCGAGGCCATGGACCTCGTGCGCACCGTGCTCATGGGCAAGGTGAACCAGGAGCTCGTCGAGGCGCTCAACGAGCACGGCAACTTCGCCGTGGGCGTGAGCGGCGCCGACGCGGGCGTCATCGTGGCCGAGCAGGCCAGCCCCGACTTGGGACGCGTGGGGCGCATCACGCGCATCAACAGCCCGCTCATCGACGATCTCGTGGCCGGCGACTACATCCCCGTCATCGCCTCGGTGGCCCTCGGCGAGGACGGCGGGTTCTACAACGTGAACGCGGACATGGTGGCGGGCCATATCGCGGCCGCCATCGGCGCGCACAAGGTGGTGTTCCTCACCGACGTGGACGGCCTGTACGAGAACTTCGAGAACAAGGACTCGCTCATCTCGAACCTCACGCTGTTCGAAGCGCAGTACATGGTGGAGAACAACATCGTGTCCACGGGCATGATCCCCAAGCTGAAGTCGTGCATCCACGCGCTCGACTCGGGCGTGTTCCGCGCGCACATCATCAACGGCATCACGCCGCACTCGCTGCTGCTCGAGCTTCTGACCAGCACCGGCGTGGGCACCACGATGCACTCGACTGAGGAGTCGTGCACGTTCGACACGCATCCGCTGGGCAACTTCGCCTCCAAGCTGCTGGAGAACCGCCAGCACGCCGCGGGCGCCACGCCGAACACCAAGGGCTTCTAAGGAAACGAAAGAGGGACCGCTATGGGCTTCAACGAGGAACGTCAGCTCGAATCCGAATACGTCATGGGAACCTACGCCCGCAAGCCGGTGGAGCTTGTGCGCGGGCGCGGCACGGAGGTGGAGGACGCGGAGGGGCGCACGTACCTCGACTTCGTCTCGGGCGTGGGCGCGGTGAGCCTGGGCCATTGCCATCCGGCGCTCGTGTCGGCCCTCGAGGAGCAGGCGCGCACGCTCGTCCACGTGAGCAACTACTACTACATCGAGCACCGCGGCGAGGTGGCGAAGCTCGTGTCCGATCTGCTGAACGAACGCGTTCCCGAGGGCGAGCGCGTGCCGTGGCGGAGCTTCTTCTCCAACTCGGGCGCCGAGGCGAACGAGTGCGCCTTCAAGCTGGCGCGCCTGCACGCCAAGAAGCGCGCGATGGCCGCGGCCGAGGCCGCCGGCGCCGACGAGGAGGCCGTGCGCGCCGCCTCGCTGAACGCGCCGCGCGTCATCGTCACGCTCGACGCCAGCTTCCACGGCCGCACGCTGGCCACGCTGGCCGCCACGGCGCAGCCCGCCAAGCAGGAGGCGTTCCAGCCCCTGCCCGACGGTTTCATCCGCACGCCCCTCAACGACGTCGAGGCGCTCGAGGCGCTGTTCGCCAGCCAGGGCGACGCCATCTGCGCCGTCATGGTGGAGTGCGTCCAGGGCGAGAGCGGCGTGCATCCGTGCACTCCCG
The DNA here is from genome assembly GCF_900184265.1 of Eggerthella timonensis. Lineage (NCBI taxonomy): Bacteria > Bacillati > Actinomycetota > Coriobacteriia > Eggerthellales > Eggerthellaceae > Eggerthella > Eggerthella timonensis. The sequence goes on along the minus strand of NZ_FXXA01000002.1, from coordinate 3,427,280 downwards.
AGTTCTTGGCGGCGGTGCGCCGCCTCACCGCCGAACGGGGCGCGCTCTTCATGTGCGACGAGATCCAGTGCGGCATGTACCGTTGCGGCACGTACCCCTTCGGGTTCCAGCACTTCGGCGTCACGCCCGACGTGGTGACCATCGCCAAGGGCATCGCTTCGGGCTTCCCCATGGGCATGTGCGCGGCTCGCGCGCAGGTGGCCGCCTCCTTCGATGCCGGCGACCACGGCTCCACGTTCGGCGGCAGCTGCCTTGCCGTCGCAGCCGCCGAGGCCACCGTGAAAGCGCTCGCCGCCGAGAACCTGGCCGAGAACGCCGAGCGCGTGGGCGCGTACCTGCGGGCGCAGTTGGCGACGCTGCCCCAGGTGGAGGAGGTGCGCGGCCTCGGGCTTATGGTGGCCGTGGACCTCGCCGAGGACGCGAGCGCTCCCGACGTGGTGTTGGCCGGGCTCGACGTGGGCCTGCTGCTCAACTACACGGGTCCGCGCACGCTGCGCTTCCTGCCGCCGCTCGTGTGCGCGGAGGCCGACGTCGACGTCTTGGTGGGCAAGCTGAGGGCGCTGCTGAGCGCGGCAGGCTAGCTCCACCGAGCGCGCAGTGGGGGCGTTTCGCCGAGAATCTTTCTGCACTTTTTGAAATTCTGGGGTCGGAACGCTCACGGATAGGGTACTATTTAATGCATATTTTCGCCGGGTCTTGCGCAATTCTGCATACCGCGCGAAGGTGCTTGTGATCGGAACCGTATGTGATCGTTCTCGGACGGGAACAGAGAGTATCGAGGGCATGAGGAAACGTCAACAACGGCACGACATCATTCGCGACATCATTCGCGAACATAATGTCAAGACGCAGCGCGATCTCGCTCATCAGCTGCAAGCCGCTGGGTACGAGTGCACTCAGGCCACGATCTCCCGCGACATCATGGACATGGGCCTGGTGAAGTCCCGCGAGGGTTATTACGTCCTCCCCGAGGAAATGCGGCTCCAACGCATGGTTTCCGAATTGGTTGAAGAGGTGCACGTGGCAGGCAACATGGTCGTAGTGAAGACGTTCTCCGGCGGAGCCGCCGGTGTCTCCGCTGCGCTCGATAAGGCCAGCCTGCGCGGTGCATTGGGCACGGTGGCTGGCGACAACACGATCATGATCGCGGCGGAGAGCCCTGAGGCTGCCGTCGAAGTTGAGCGCGCCATCGACCGACTGCGACGACGCTAGTCGTCGACTATATTTCTTGGCAGGGAAGCTTTTCTCCCTGCACTCACCCCCACGCTTAGTACAAGCAACAGCGTCCGAGCCGCCCGGCTCGCTCGCCTGTACCCACGAAAAGCCGTGGTGCGCATACGCGCATCATGACCGGGCATCCTCGTATCGAAATCCAGGGAAGGACCCTTGCAATGGAACAGCAAAAAGAAAAAGCCGTGCTCGCGTATTCGGGCGGTCTGGACACCTCCGTGTGCATCAAATGGCTCCAGGAAGAGAAGAACCTCGACGTCATCGCCGTGGTGGGCGACGTGGGACAGGAGCACGAGGGCCTCGAGAAGATCAAGCAGAAGGCGTTGAAGACCGGCGCCGTGGAATGCCTGGTCGTGGACATGCGCGACGTGTTCGCCCAGGACTACCTGTCCAAGGCGCTGGCGGCCAACGCCATGTACGAGAACAAGTACCCGCTCGTGTCCGCGCTGTCCCGGCCGCTGATCTCCAAGCATCTCGTCGACGCCGCGCACAAGTTCGGCGCGAAGTACATCGCGCACGGCTGCACGGGCAAGGGCAACGACCAGGTGCGCTTCGAGGCGAGCATCCTCATGCTCGATCCGGACATCGAGATTATCGCCCCGGTGCGCGAATGGGACCTGCACACCCGCCCCGAGGAGATCGACTGGGCCATCGCGCACGGCATCGACGTGCCGGCCACGAAGAAGTCGCCGTACTCCATCGACGACAACCTGTGGGGCCGGGCCATCGAGTGCGGCATCCTCGAGGATCCCTGGATGGAGCCGCCGGCGGACATCTACACGATGACGGTCGATCCCACCGAGGCGCCCGACGAACCGCAGTACGTGGAGCTCGAGTTCGCGCGCGGGCTGCCCTACGCCATCGACGGCAATCAGAAGAGCTTCCTCGGCATCATCTACGCGCTCAACGAGATCGCCGGCGCGCACGGCTACGGCCGCATCGACATGGTGGAGAACCGGCTCGTGGGCGTGAAGAGCCGCGAGTGCTACGAGGTGCCGGGCGCGCTGTCGCTCATCCAGGCGCACAAGGCGCTCGAGGACCTCGTGCTCGAGCGCGAGGTGCTGCACTTCAAGCTGGGCATGGAGCAGGAGTGGGCCAAGTGCGTGTACAACGGCCAGTGGTTCTCACCCCTCAAGGAGGCCCTCGACGCGTTCCTCGCCTCCACGCAGCGCTGCCTGGCAGGCACGGTGAAGCTCAAGTTCTACAAGGGCTCCTGCACGGTTGTGGGGCGGAAGAGCGCCTACTCGCTGTACGATTACGCGCTGGCCACCTACGACAAGGACGACGCGTTCGACCACACGGCGGCGAAGGGCTTCATCCAGCTGCAAACGCTGTCGGCGAAGACGTGGGCGGCGAATCGCCGTCAGGAGGGCGCTCCGGCCGAGCTGTTCGACGCACAGAAGAAGGTCGGCCCGCTGACGAAGGGCAAGTACGAGGACGTGACGCCGGTGTGGAAGCAGGTGGTCGAGGCGGAGAACGCCGCCGTGGTCGAAGAAGCGGAAGCGGCCCTGCAGGGCGCGTCCGAGAAGGCGTAGGGGGAGAGCATGGCTTTGTGGTCGGGCAGGTTCACCGAGAACGTGAGCGAGTTCACCCAGCGGTTCGGCGCGTCGCTGCCGGTCGACAAGGCGCTGTACGCGCAGGACATCGCCGGGTCGCAGGCGCATGCGCGCATGCTGGCGAAGGCGGGGGTCATAGCTCCCGCCGACGCCGCGGCCATCGTCGACGGGCTCGATCGCGTGAAGGCGCGCATCGAAGCGGGCGACTTCGCGTTCGACATCAACGACGAGGACATCCACATGTCCGTGGAGCGGGCGCTCATAGCCGACATCGGCGATGCGGGAGCGCGCCTGCACACGGGGCGGAGCCGCAACGACCAGGTGGCCACCGACACGCGCCTGTTCGCCAAGCAGCGTTGCAGCGACCTCATGGCGGCGAACGTGGCCCTGCGCAGCGCGCTCATCGCGCAGGCCGAGGCGCATTTCGACGTCATCCTGCCCGGCTACACCCATATGCAGCACGCTCAGCCGGTGCTGTTCTCGCATCACCTGCTGGCCTACGTGTGGATGCTCACGCGCGACTTCGAGCGCCTGGCTGCCGCACGCACGGCGGCCGACGCGAGCCCGCTCGGCTCGGCGGCGCTCGCGGGCACGACGTATCCGCTCGATCGGCAGATGACGGCGGCGGAGCTCGGCTTCTCCACCGTCATCCCGAACTCGCTCGACGCCGTGTCCGACCGCGACTTCCTGCTCGACCTGTCGTACGCGTGCAGCGTGTCCTGCATGCACCTGTCGCGTCTGTGCGAGGAGATCGTGCTGTGGTCCAGCTCCGAGTTCGCGTTCATCGAGCTGTCCGACGCGTTCTCCACGGGCTCGTCCATCATGCCGCAGAAGAAGAACCCCGACTTCGCCGAGCTCATCCGCGGCAAGACGGGCCGCGTGGTGGGCGACCTCGTGGCGCTGCTGGTCACCATGAAGGCGCTGCCGTTGGCGTACAACAAGGACCTCCAGGAGGACAAGGAGGGTGCCATCGACGCGGCCAAGACGCTCGAGGACTGCCTCGTGTGCGCCGCCGGCATGATCGAGACGATGCGCGTGGTGCCCGAGGCCATGATGGTGCAAGCGAAGAAGGGCTATCTGGCGGCCACCGACGTGGCCGACTACCTGGCCAAGAAGGGGATGCCGTTCAGGCGCGCTCACGAAGTGGTGGGGCATCTCGTGCTCGTGTGCGAGCAGCGCGGCTGCGACCTCGACGATTTGTCGCTGGCCGATTTCAAGGCCGAGAGCGACCTGTTCGAAGAGGACATCACCGCGTCGCTCGACGTGACGAGCATCGTGGCCGCCCGTACCACCGAGGGCGGCACGGGCCACGCCGCGGTGCGCGCGCAGCTGGCGCTTGCCAAGGACGCGCTCGCGGCCGATATGAATGAGACAAAGGGACGGGGATAATGTCTCATTCTGCAACGTGACCGAGAGCGGCGATTCTTCTGGGAATGAGACATTATCCCCGTCCCTTTGTCTCATTCTCAACCGCTTTTTGAGCCTCCGACCGGGCATTTCTCGTTATGACCTTTTTCCAACAAACTTGTGTTGTTTCACGGGTGGTAAAGACCCGATGGTACAATGGGCGAAGTTTTTTGGAGGTGACACGTGGCTTCACGTTCGATAAAGAATCGGCCGGGGATCAAAAAAAAGCATCCGTCCATCGGCTTTCTCATGGTGTTCACGGTGATTCTCGCCGTGATCGTTGCAGGCTGTTCGGGCATCTACGCCCTTGGCTCGTCGTGGATCGGCGATCTCGAGGACTACGATGTGTCCGACGCCTCCCAGCTCAATTCATCGCTGCCGTCCGTCGTTCTGGCGAGCGACGGCACGCAGCTCGCGCGCTTCCAGGTGGAGTACCGCGATCCGGTCGAGCTCGACGAGATCAGCGACTACGTGCTGGAAGGCACGGTGGCCACCGAGGACGAGCGCTTCTACGAGCACGGCGGGTTCGACCTCGCCGGCATCGCCCGCGCGGTGTACGTCAACCTCACCGGCTCGGGCAAGGAAGGCGCGTCAACCATCACGCAGCAGTACGTGCGCAACACCATCCTCGCCGACGAGATGACCGACATCTCGTTCAAGCGCAAGGTGCGCGAGATGTACCTGTCCGTCAAGATGGAGGAGCAGTACTCCAAAGACGAGATTCTGCTCATGTACCTCAACACCATCAACTACGGCTCGGGCGCCTACGGCATCCAGGCCGCCTCGCAGCGTTACTTCTCGAAGGACGCGAGCGAGCTGACGCTGGTCGAAGCGGCCACGCTCATCGGCATCCCCCAGTCGCCGACGTACAACAATCCCATCGACAACAAGGACAACTGCCTCGCGCGCCGCAACCTCGTGCTCGACCGCATGCTGACGAACGGCTACATCACGCAGGAGGAGCACGACGCGGCCCAGGCCGAGGAGATCGTGCTCAACCCCACTGAGACGACGGTGGACGGCCTGGAGAAATACCCCTACTTCGCAAGCTACGTGCGCGACCTGCTCATGGACGAGGACGGCGACTACCGCTACTCCGAGGACGAGATCTTCAAGGGCGGCCTCACCATCCAGACGACGCTCGACGTGAACACGCAGGAAGCCGCCGAGGCCGCCGTGAGGGAGAAGCGCGACAACCTCGATCCCGCGATCCAAGGCGCGCTCGTGTCCATCGAGCCCGAGACCGGCTACATCAAGGCGATGGTCGGCGGCGACGATTGGGAGAACAACAAGCTCAACCTGGCCACCGGCGAGCGCGGCGTCGCGAACCCCGGCCGTCCCTGCGGCTCCTCGTTCAAGGTGTTCACGCTCATTGCGGCGCTCGAGGCGGGCATCAGTCCGCAGACGATGGTCGACTGCTCGTCGCCGTCGAACATCCCCAACACGGGATACACCGGATCGAACGCGCTGCAGAACATCAACAACAACAACTACGGCACTATCAGCATCCAGCGCGCGTTCGCGAAGTCGTCGAATACGGGCTTCGTGCGGCTCGAGATGGCGGTCGGCATCGACAAGGTTATCGATACGGCCAAGAAGATGGGCATCAACTCCACGCTGGAGCCGAACCCTTCGCTGACGCTCGGCCAATCGAACGTGACGATGCTCGACATGGCCAGCGCCTACGCGATCATCGCGAACGGGGGCGTGCGCATCGACCCCACGCCCATTCTCACCATTACGAACTCGAAGGGCGAGGTGGTCGTTGACAACACCACGCCCGACACCTCGCTTTCGAAGACGCACCGCGAGCAGGTCATCTCTCCTGAGGTCGCCCACGCTGCCACCGAGGTCATGAAGACCGTCGTCAACTCCGCCGACGGTACGGGCACGAAGGCGGCCTTGGCGAACGGGCAGCCCGTCGCGGCGAAAACGGGTACCTCCACTTCGTACATGGACATCACCTTCTGCGGCATCACCCCGCAACTGTCCACGGCTATCTGGTTGGGCGACCCGAACAACGTCGAGCCGATTCCTCCGAGCGTGGGCGCCGACGACGTGTTCAGCAGCTTCATGAACGTCGTGCTCGACGGGCAGCAGGTCGAGCAGTTCCCCAACGCGTCCGATCCGGCGTACAAGACCTTCTCCGACTCGACGTACCATATCGGCGGGTACTCGTCGAACTCGTCCGACAAGAGCAAAGATGAGGACAAGGACGGGGAGAAGGACAAGGAGGACACGGACAAGTCCGACGACAAGAAGAAGGACGATCCCGCGCCCGCTCCGACTCCGACGCCCGATCCCGATCCCGCGCCCGCGCCCGATCCGAAGCCCGAACCCGAGCCGAAGCCCGAACCGAAACCGGATCCCGAGCCGACCCCGACGCCAACGCCGGATGGGAAACCCAATACGGGCGGAGGAACGACAAGCTAGATTTGCAGGCTCGGAAACCGTTCTGATACGATCGCCCCGCATGCGCGGCGCGCAGCGGGGCGAACCGCTACGATAGTCCAACGATGATTCGATGCAAGAGAGCAGGTACGACATGAAACATACGAGATTCGCCAAGGTGCTCGTCGCCATGTTCGCGGGCGTTTTGATGGTGGCGGCCTTGGGCGGATGCGCGCAGCAGGATACGGCGGCCACGCAGCAGCAATCCGAGAACCGTCAATACATGACCCAGGTCAACCAAGTAATGGACGACTTGAAGACGCGCCTGGAAAGCTTCACCGACGCGGTGTCGCGCGGCGACGTGGTGGGCATGCGCACGCAAGCCGATAACGCGTTCAAGGCCATCGACGACCTGAACAACATCAACGTCCCCGACGCCCTCAAGGACATCCAGAAGGAATACGTCGACGGCACGACCGACCTCAAGGACGCGCTCAACTCCTACATCGACCTGTACACGGAAATCGACAGCGCCACCGAGGAGCAGCCGTTCGACTACTCCACGTACGACCAGCGCATCCAGGACATCAAGTCGAAGTACGACGAGGGCATCGGCAAGCTCCAGTCCGGCGACAACAAAGCCAGCGAGCTTCCCGAATAGACCCAGATCGACCTTGTGCGAACAAAGGCAGCCTTGGGCTGCCTTTGTTCTTTTTCTCGCCGCCCACGTCGCCCTTCTGGTTCCATGCGCTGTTGCGGTCGTGTTAATTCTGCGCTCGCGATCGGGGGGTTCGGAGGCGAAGGGTATAATGGAAAAGGAGAATAGCATCTGTTTTCCCACATGAGGACGAGGAGCGAGCGGTGAGCGAAAAGACGCAGGGAGCGAGAAACATCGCCGAAGAGGCTTTCGGCAACGAACGCAAGTTCAAGCAGCTGGTGGATGCGCTGTCGGGTCCGTCGCGGCGCGAGCGCCAGAACGCCGCAGCTGCGCTGTCCTTCTTCGCGAAGGACCACCCCGACTTGATGATCCCGTTCGGCACCGCCGTCATCGACGCGCTCAACCGCCCCGAAGCGCAGACGCGCTGGGAGTGCCTCGACATCCTGACCACGATGGTCGACCACGATTCCCGCACGTGCGACAAGGCGGTTCCCGGAGCCGAGACGGCGCTGTTCGACGAGGAGAGCGGTCCGGTGCGCCTGGCGGCCATGCGATTCCTCTGCAAGCTGGGCTCCACGACCGAGAACCGCTCGGAGCGGGTGTGGCCCCTCATCGACGAGGCCATCCAGTGCTACCACGGAGACCTCGAATTCCAGGACATGCTCGTGTCCGTCATCGACTTCTCCGCAGGCAAGCTGGCTCCGTCCGTGAAGGACGAGCTGGGTGCCCGCATGGCGTTCGACGCGTCCAACGGCCGCGGGCCGCTCAAGCGTCGCGCGCAGCAGATCGTCGACAACGTGCAGAAATAGTTCGCGCACGGTTTCCAACGGGCCTGTCGGCCCGTTTTCCGTCGCGCCGGAAAGGCGGGCGCGCGGGTACCGGTTGAACAATTGCAGAAGGAGAGAACATGGCATCGCATACCGTGACCCTCATACCCGGTGACGGCATCGGTCCGGAGACGACGGCCGCCATGCGGCGGGTCGTGGAGGCGAGCGGCGCCGATATCGCGTGGGAGGTCGCCGAGGCGGGCGCGCACCTCATGGAGGAGCACGGCACGCCGCTGCCCTCGTCCACCGTGGACGCGGTCAAGCGGAACAAGGTGGCCATCAAAGGCCCCGTCACCACGCCGGTGGGCACGGGCTTCCGAAGCGTGAACGTGGCGCTGCGCCAGGCGCTCGACCTGTACGTGTGCCTGCGCCCCGTGCTGTCCATCCCGGGGGCGGGCGGCCGCTACGACGACGTCGACCTCGTCATCGTGCGCGAGAACTCCGAGGACCTGTACGCCGGCATCGAGTTCGAGGCAGCCTCCGAGGGCGCGCGCAAGCTCATCGCGCTGTGCGCGGAGGAAGGCGCCGGCACGATCCGTCCCGATTCCGGCATCTCCGTCAAGCCGATATCGGCGGCAGCCTCCGAGCGCATCGTGCGCTACGCGTTCGACTACGCCGAGAAGCACGGGCGCGCCAAGGTGACCGCGGTGCACAAGGCCAACATCATGAAGCACACCGACGGCCTGTTCCTGCGGGCGGCGCGCGACGTGGCGGCCGCGCGCGAGAGCGCGGTGGCGTTCGACGAGCGCATCGTCGACGCGTTCTGCATGAACATGGTGGCGGATCCCGCGCAGTTCGACGTGGTGGTGTTCCCGAACCTGTACGGCGACATCGCCAGCGACCTGGCCGCGGGCCTCGTGGGCGGCCTCGGCATCGCGCCGGGGGCGAACATCGGCGACGAGTACGCCGTGTTCGAGGCGGTGCACGGCTCGGCGCCCGACATCGCGGGGCAGAACAAGGCCAACCCCACGGCGCAGGTGCTGTCGGCGGCCATGATGCTCGACCACCTGGGCGAGCCCGAGGCGGCCGAGCGCATCCGGCGAGCGGTGCGCGCGGTGTACGCCGAGGGCGCGTGCCTGACGGGGGACATTCGCAAGGCAACCGGCTGCGATAGGCCGGCGGCAAGCTGTACGGAATTCACCGATGCCCTGATCGTGGCCATCGGAACGTTGGAGTAAGGAGAACCCATGACGCAAGAGAACAGCCGATTCGCTTCGACGCTCGAGGTTGACGGCGCATCGTACACCTACTATCCGGTTTCCGCCATCGCGGGCTCCGAGGAGCTGCCGTACGCGCTGACGGTGCTCTTGGAGAACGTGCTGCGCAACGCCGAGACCCCGCAGGCGGCCGAGGAGCTGGCCGCGCGCATCGTCGAGGCGGGACGTGCGGGCGCGGTGGGCAGCGAGATCGAGTTCTCGCCGGCGCGCGTGCTGTTCCAGGACTTCACGGGCGTGCCCGTGTTCGTGGACTTCGCCGTCATGCGCGAGGCCTGCGCCCAGCTGGGCGGCGACCCGACGAAGATCAACCCGCAAATCCCGTGCGACCTCGTGATCGACCATTCGGTCATCGCCGACGTGGCCGGCTGCGCGGGCGCGCTCGAGCAGAACATGGAGCTGGAGTTCTCGCGCAACAAGGAGCGCTACGACTTCTTGAAGTGGTCGCAGGAGTCGTTCGAGAACGTGCGCATCGTGCCGCCCGGAGCCGGCATCTGCCACCAGCTGAACATCGAGCAGTTCGCCCACGTGGCCATGACCGCCGCGGGCGCGCCGGGCGAGACCGTGGCCTACTTCGACACGCTCGTGGGCACCGACAGCCACACGCCTACGGCCAACGGCATCGGCGTGCTGGGCTGGGGCGTGGGCGGCATCGAGGCCGAGGCGGCCGCGCTCGGCCAGCCCATCACGACGCTCGTGCCGAAGGTGGTGGGCGTGCGCCTGACCGGCGAGCTGGGCGAGGGCGTCACCGCCATGGACGTGGCCCTGACGTTCGCCCAGATGCTGCGCGCCAAGGGCGTGGTCGGCTGCTTCGTGGAGTGCTTCGGCCCCGGCCTGGCTCACCTGAGTGCCACGCAGCGCACGTGCATATCGAACATGACGCCCGAATACGGCAGCACGTGCACGCTGTTCCCCGTGGACGATCAGACGCTCGCGTACCTGCGCCTCACCGGACGCGCCGACGAGCAGGTGGCGCTCGTGGAGGCCTACGCGAAGGCGCAGGGCTTCTGGAACGACCCGGATGCTCCGGCGCGCACGTACGCCGAAATCGTCGAGTTCGACCTCGGCGCGGTGGAGCGCTCGATCGCCGGGCCTTCGCGCCCGCACGACCGCATCCCGCTGGCCGAGGCCCAGGAGCGCTTCCGCGCCGTGTGCGACGAGCGCGGGCTCGACCTGGGGCGGCATGTGGCGGTCGACCTTGACGGCGCGACCTGCGAGCTGACCCACGGCGCGCTGGCCATCGCGGCGGTGACGAGCTGCACGACGGCGACCGACCCTTCCATGATGCTGGCAGCGGGCCTCGTCGCGAAGAAGGCGGCGGAGGCGGGGCTCAAGCCCCGTCCGTGGGTGAAGTGCGTGCTCGCGCCGGGCAGCAAGGCCACCGAGCTTCTGCTCGAGCGCGCCGGGCTGCTGGACGGCCTGCGGGCGCTCGGCTTCTACACCTGCGGCTTCGGGTGCATGAGCTGCATCGGCAACTCGGGTCCCATCAGGGCCGAGCTGCACGAGGCGGCCGAGGACATCGAGCTGGCCAGCGTGCTGTCGGGCAACCGCAACTTCGAGGGGCGCATCTCGCCCGACGTGTCGCAGAACTACCTGGCAGCCCCGGCCACGGTCATCGCCTACGCGCTGGCGGGCACGATGGACGTCGACCTCGAGCACGACGTGCTGGGCACGCGCCCGGACGGCGCCCCGGTGCGCCTCGCGGACATCTGGCCGACCGACGAGGAGATCGCCGCGCTCGTGGAAAGCCACGTCGACCGCGCGCTGTACGAGGAGGGCACGCAGGGCCTGTACGACGGCGACGCGGCATGGGCTTCGCTGGGAAGCGAGCCGAGCGACACGTTCACCTGGGACGATGCGTCCACCTACGTGCGTCGCGCGCCGTACTTCGACGGCATGGAGCGCGAGCCCTCGGCGCCCGGTCGCATCGAAGGCGCCCGCGCGCTGGCGCTGCTGGGCGACTTCATCACCACCGACCACATCTCGCCCGCAGGCTCCATCGCCCCCGACTCGCCCGCGGCCCGCTACCTGGAGGAGCGCGGCGTGGCGCCGGCCGATTTCAACACCTACGGTGCGCGCCGCGGCAACCACGAGGTGATGATGCGCGGCACCTTCGCCAACGTGAAGCTGCAGAACAAGCTGGCCGACGGCAGGAAGGGCGGCTGGACGCGCGACTTCGCCACGGGCGAGGTGGCGCCGCTGTTCGACGCGGCCATGGGCTACGAGGCCGCCGGCGAGCCGCTCGTGGTGCTGGCCGGCAAGATGTACGGCAGCGGCTCCTCGCGCGACTGGGCGGCGAAGGGCCCGGCGCTGCTCGGCATCCGCGCCGCGTTCGCCGAGAGCTTCGAGCGCATCCATCGGTCGAACCTCATCGGCATGGGCATCCTGCCGCTGCAGTTCCAGGAGGGCGAGAACGCCGAGAGCCTGGGGCTCGACGGCTCGGAGCGCTTCACGGTTGAGCCCGTCGATTTCTCGCAAGGGCTGCCCGAGCCGCGCGTGGTGGACGTGACCGCCGAGCGCGCGGACGGCGAGACGGTGGCGTTCCGGGCCACGGTGCGCGTGGACACGCCCACGGAGGGCCGCTATTACGAACACGGCGGCATCCTGCCGTTCGTGCTGCGCAACCTTTTGTAAAGAAGAGGTAACGTCGGCGCCCGATCGCGATGAGCGATCGGGCGCTTTGTCGTATACTGGATACTTTAACTATTGGTACACTTGGGAAGGGATGCCGTGAAACAGACATCCGGTTTCGATGCGCTGATTGAAGCGCTCAAGCAATCAGGGGTCAACGTGGACGGTCGGTTCGACGCCGACCATGAAGCGCCGTCCGAAGGCGCGGGCCGCTCGGGCAACGGGGGAGGCTCGCAGCCTCCGCACGTGAACGTGGAGATCCCGTTCGCCGACCGCATGGCCTCGTGGGGCAAGCGCGCCCTCATCGTGGCGGCGATCGTCATCGTCCTCGTCGGCCTCGCGGCCTACTGGTGGTTCCATCCGCCCATCAACATCCACTCCACCGACACATGGATGTTCGTGGCCGTGTTCATCCTGCTGCCGCTGTTCTTGCTGTTCTGGAGCAGGTCGCACAGCTACAAGACCGGCACGAGCAAGGTCGAGCCGAACGCGGGCAAGGCCAAGGCGTTCAAGTGGGCGTCGTACCTGCCGGTGCTCGTCGCGGTGATCGGCGTGATCGGCGCCGTGGCGTCGCTGTCGATCTTCCCCGGCAACGCCGCGAAGTACGCCAACGTGCTGCAGACGACCGAGGACAAGTTCTCCGAGGACATCAAGGAAGTCAACTACTCCGAGATCCCGGTCATCGACCGCAGCTCGGCCATCCTGCTGGGCAACCGCGAGATGGGCTCCATCCCCGATTTCGTCAGCCAGTTCGAAATCTCGCCTTTGTACAGCCAGATCAACTACCAGAGCGCTCCGGTGCGCGTGAGCCCGCTGAGCTACGCCGACCTGTTCAAGTGGTTCACGAACCGTGACGGCGGCATCCCGGCGTACGCGCTCGTGAACATGACGACGCAGGACGCCGAGATCGTGCGGCTCGACGACAGCCCTATCTACTACTCGGAGTCCGAGCCGCTCGCACGCAACATCGACCGCCACGTGCAGCTGAGCTACCCGTTCTACATGTTCGACCAGAAGTCGTTCGAGATCGACGACGAAGGCCATCCGTGGTGGATCTGCCCGGTGCAGTCGCGCACCATCGGCCTGTTCGGCGGCACCACCATCAGCCGCGTGGTCATGGTTGACGCCACCACGGGCGAGACGCAGGATTTGGCCATCGAGGACGTGCCGCAGTGGGTCGACCACGCCTATCCCACCGACCTCTTGCTGGAGCAGTACAACTGGTCGGGCAAGTACAAGGACGGCTGGCTGAACTCGGTGCTGGGCCAGCGCAACGTCGTGCAGACCACGCCGGGCACCGACGGCAACCTGGGGTACAACTACATCGCCAAGGACGACGACGTGTGGGTGTACACGGGCGTCACCTCGGCCACTGCGGACAACTCCATCGTGGGCTTCGTGCTGATCAACCAGCGCACGGCCGAGTCGCACTTCTACTCGGTGTCGGGCGCGACCGAGGACTCGGCCATGCAGTCGGCCGAGGGCCAGGTGCAGAACCTGCGCTACCAGGCCACGTTCCCGCTGCTGATCAACGTGTCGGGGCAGCCGACGTACTTCATGGCGCTCAAGGACGACGCGGGCCTCGTGAAGCAGTTCGCCATGCTCGACATCCAGCGCTACCAGAACGTGGCCGTGGGCAACACGGTGGCCGAGTGCCAGAAGGCCTACCAGGCGCTGCTCGCAACGAACGGCGTGCTGTCCGAGGAGGGCGTCGACACCGGATCGCTTGAGATGCAGGGCACCATCAGCCACATCGCGCAGGCGGTGGTTGAGGGCAACTCGCACTTCTACGTGACGCTTGCCGAGGGCGACGGCATCTACGACTTCGCGCTGCCCGGCCTCATCGAGATCGTCGGGTACAAGGAAGGCGACCCCATCGCGTTCAAGTACGTGGAAGCCGAGCCGACGAACCCCGTCGAGGAGATCCTCGATAGCCCGAAGACGGGCACGGGCGAGAAGGCCGCCGAGCAGACCGCGAAGGAGGCCGACGCGACGGCCGATGCCAAGGGAGACGCAGCGTAGGGCGGCACCCGGCGTTAGCGCGGAGCGTGAAAAACGCTTGACATTCGTTTTGGGCAGGGTACAATAAACAAGCTGTTTAGTTTGTTCCGCTGCCCAAGACAGCTGGTACCGTTGAGGTTTAATCGCAGGAATGCGGCCCGCCGAGGTGGTTCTGATAAGTTTCGCGCTTTGACGACCCCTGCTGTCATGAGACGGCGGGGGTCGTTTCTTGTTCTCAAGCGACGATTCCCACCCGCGAGGGGCGGAACCCGAGTTTGAGAAGAAGGAGGTGTACTACATGCCCAACGCAAAGAATCAAGAGACGCTGGTCAAGATCAAGGAAGACCTCGCTGGCGTTTCCGCCGTGTGGGTCGTGGACTACTGCGGCCTGACGGTGAAGGAGATCCAGGCGCTGCGTACGGCAATTCGCGAATCCGGTGCGAGCTTGAAGGTGTACAAGAACACGCTCATGCACATCGCCCTGGAAGAGTCGAGCCTGCCCACGCTCGACGACATGCTTGCGGGTCCGAGCGCGTTCGTGTTCGCCGGCGACGACGTGGCTGCTGCCGCCAAGGCCGTGAAGACGTTCGCCAAGACCAACAAGAACCTGGAGATCAAGGGTGGCTTGATGGAAGGCGAGCAGGTGTCCGCCGCTCAGGTGGAGGCTATCGCATCGCTGCCGTCCCGCGAAGAGCTCCTGGCTCAGATCGCCGGCGCCATCTCCGGTGTCGCCCGCGGCCTCGCTGTTGCCCTCAACGGCGTGCCGAGCGGCCTCGCCCAGGTCACGAAGGCTGTGGCCGACCAGAAAGAAGCTGCTTAACCGCAGCGCCGGCAGCGTGATGAGCGCTGCCTAACCGAAAGTTGAAACGTACCGGTCGGACGAGATCCGACCACTTTGAAAGGAACTGACATGGCTGTTACTCGCGAAGAGATCATTGAGGCCCTCAAGGAGATGTCCCTGCTCGAGGCGTCCGAACTGGTGAAGGACATCGAGGAGACCTTTGGCGTTTCCGCCGCCGCCCCCGTGGCCGTGGCCGCCGCCGCTCCTGCCGAGGGTGGCGCTGCCGCCGAGGAGAAGACCGACTTCGACGTCGTGCTCGAGGGCTTCGGCGACAACAAGATCGCCGTCATCAAGGTCGTCCGTGAGATCACGGGCCTGGGCCTGAAGGAAGCCAAGGAAGCCGTCGAGGGTGCCCCGAAGGCCATCCAGGAGGGCGTGAACAAGGAGAAGGCCGAGGAGATCAAGGCCAAGCTCGAGGAAGCCGGCGCGGCCGTCACCCTCAAGTAACTTCTGTTCCGCTGGTCTCACGACCGCCGAACGTGCTTGAAGAAGAGACCCCCAGAATCTGGGGGTCTCTTACTGTCCGGCAGGGACGCCGTGCTGCGGGCGGCGGGGGAGCGCTGCTCAGGGAAACGGCTTCACCTTACTGACGGAATGGCAACGAAACGGACGCTGGCGAGGGCGCGCGCTTATAGTGAGTGCCAAACGCTATGGAAAAGAAGGTCACTATGCAAACCGGTTACTTCAACGCCGCTTGGCAGGACATCAAGAACTCGCCGGGTTGGTTCGGCAAGCTCGTGCTGCTGTCGCTGCTCAGCCTCATTCCCATCTTCGGCTGGCTCGTCGTGCTGGGATATCTCTACGGGTGGGCGCGCGACATCGCGTGGAACGTGCACGGCCCCCTGCCGCAGCGCATCTTCGGCAACGAGGACGGCAAGCTGTACAGCCGCGGGTTCTTCGCGCTGGTCATCGGCTTCGTGTTCATGCTGGCGCCGTGGGTGCTGGAAATGGTGTGGGGCTTCATCACCGGCATGGGAACGGCCTGGTCGGGGCGCGGACACGGCGGCGTATTCATGTTCGTTGGCTTGTCGACGATGATATTCTCCCTGCTCATCATCGCGGCGTCCTTCTTTGCGACGCTGTTCTCGTGGGTGGGCTCCATGCGCATGAGCGTGTACGGTCGTTTGGGTGCCGGCTTCCAGTTCGGCAAGATCTGGGCGATGGTCCGCCACGATTTCGGCGGCCTGCTGCGTATTCTCGGCATGGCCATCGTGCTGGCGATCGTCATCGGCATCGTCGTGTCCATCCTCGTCTTCGTGCTCGTGCTCATCGGATTGTTCATCGGCTTCGCGATGACGGGCGGCAACCTGAACATCCAGTCTTCGCATCCCGGCGCCGCCGTCTGGGCCATCGTGTTCGCCACGGGCGGCGTCATCCTCGTGTTCGCGCTGCTGTGCGGCATCCTGAGCACGGGCATGTACGTGTTCGTCGAGATGATGATCGTGCGCGCGCTGGGCTACTGGACGCGTCAGTTCGACGTGCCCGCGTGGCGCGGCCAGGACGATCCCATGCCCTTCGAGCTCGCCGGCGCTGCGGGGTACCCGCCCGCGCAGCAGCCGCCCACCGGGCAGCCGCCGATGCAGGGCTAACCTCCCGCTGTTTGTGCGATTTTGGGCCGCCGAGGCGTTGTGCTTCGGCGGCCCTTTGCGTTTGCGGTAGACTCGATGCGTACGCAAGACGGGAAGGTTGGTGCCATGGAAGCGGCGTTTCTGCCGGTAACGCGCGAGGAGATGCTCGAACGCGGCTGGGATCAGGTGGATTTCGTGTACGTGTCGGGAGACGCGTACGTCGACCATCCTTCGTTCGGCATGGCCATCATCACCCGCTTGCTGGAGGCGAACGGCTACCGCGTGGGCGTCATCGCCCAACCCGACTGGAACGACCCGCAGAGCATCGCCGAGTTCGGCGCGCCGCGGCTGGCATTCCTCGTGTCGGGCGGCAACATGGACTCGATGGTGAACCACTACACGGTGGCGAAGAAGCGCCGCCGCAGCGACGCGTACTCCCCGGGCGGCGAAGCGGGCAAGCGCCCGAACCATGCGGCCGTGGTGTACGGCAACCTGATCAGGCGCACCTACAAGACGGCTCCCATCGTCCTCGGCGGCATCGAGGCCAGTTTGCGCAGGCTCGCGCACTACGACTACTGGTCGGACAAGCTTAAGCGCTCCATCCTGCTGGATTCCGGCGCCGACCTCGTGTCGTACGGCATGGGCGAGCATTCCATCATCGAGATCGCCGACGCCCTGAACGCCGGGCTTTCCATCGAGGACCTCACGTTCATCGACGGCACGGTGTTCCGAGCCTCCTCGCTCGAGCATGTCTACGACTACGAGACGCTTCCGTCGTTTGCGGACATGCAGGCCGACAAGCTGCACTATGCGCGCAGCTTCGCGGTGCAGTACGCGAACAGCGATCCGTTCGCCGGCAAACGCCTCGTGGAACCGTATTCCGATCATGAGTTCGTCGTGCAGAACCCGCCGGCCGCGCCCCTTTCGGAAAGCGAGATGGACGCCGTGTACCGGTTGCCGTACGCGCGCACGTACCACCCGATGTACGAGGCTGCGGGAGGGGTGCCCGCCATCAGCGAGGTGAAGTTCAGCTTGACCAGCAACCGCGGGTGCTTCGGCGAATGCTCGTTCTGCGCGCTCACGTTCCATCAGGGGCGCATCGTGCAGGCGCGCAGCCACGACTCGCTCGTGGAGGAGGCCCGTGCCATCATCGAGGAACCCGACTTCAAGGGCTACATCCACGACGTGGGCGGCCCGACCGCGAACTTCCGCGGCCCCGCGTGCGCCAAGCAGCTCAAGGCGGGCGCCTGCCCGCACAAGCGATGCCTGTACCCGGAGCCCTGCAAGCAGCTGAACGCCGACCACGGCGACTACCTGCGCCTGCTGCGCCGGCTGCGCAAGCTGCCGGGCGTGAAGAAGGTGTTCGTGCGCTCGGGCATCCGGTTCGACTTCGCGCTGGCGGACAAGGAGCACGGCGACGAGTTCCTGCGCGAGCTGTGCGCCCATCACGTGAGCGGCCAGCTGCGGGTGGCGCCCGAGCACGTGTCGGATGCGGTGCTGTCGGTGATGGGCAAGCCGCGCAACCTCGTGTATCGGCGCTTCTCCGAGCGCTTCACGCGCGTCAACGAACAGCTGGACAAGAAGCAGTACCTCGTGCCGTACCTCATGTCGTCGCATCCCGGCTCCACGCTCGACGAGGCCGTCGAGCTGGCGGAGTACTGCCGCGATCTCGGCTACATGCCCGAACAGGTGCAGGACTTCTATCCCACGCCGTCGACGATGTCCACGGCCATGTACTTCACCGGCGTGGATCCGCGCACCATGCAGCCGGTGTACGTGCCGAAGAGCCCCCACGAGAAGGCGCTGCAGCGCGCGCTCATCCAGTACCGCGACCCGAAGAACCGCGAGCTCGTGCTGGAGGCGCTGCGCCGTGCCGGGCGCATGGACTTGGTGGGGTTCGGGCCCACGTGCCTGCTGCACCCAAAACCGGCGCGAAGCCGAAATCCGGCTCGAAGCCCCAAGCTGCCGCGAAGCCCAAAGCCGGCGCGAAGCCCCAGTCCCCGACAAAGCTCCAAGGCGGGCGCTCGGGCGCTGGCGCTTCCGACGGCCGTCGAGGGAAAAGTAAGGCGCCCCGTCGGCATTGATGCCGCACGACGCCCCATGTTGTGGCAAAATACTACTGGTCAGCTCGGGTCTCCTGGGTCGGGCGGCCGGAAGGCGAAGGCTCGACAGACAAGGGGTACCACGTGAGCGAGGGCAAAGCGACGCCGACGATGGGGGCTCAAGACAGCCCCGAGGCAATCTACGATGCACGGAAGCTCGGCAAGCCGAAGATGGCGGTGTTCGGGCTGCAGCACATGTTCGCCATGTTCGGCGCCACCATCCTGGTGCCGACGCTGACCGGCCTGTCCGTTTCCGCGACGCTGCTGTTCGCGGGCTTGGGCACGCTGCTGTTCCATTTCATCTCGAAGGGCAAGGTGCCCGCGTTCCTCGGCTCGTCGTTCGCGTTCATCGCGGGCTATGCGGCCATCGCGCCGAACGGCGAGGCCGACCTGCTGCCGTACGCCTGCTTGGGCGTGGCGTGCGCAGGCCTTTTGTACCTCGTGTTGTCGGCGCTGTTCAAGGTGTTCGGGCCCACGCGGGTCATGCGCTTCTTCCCGCCCGTGGTCACCGGCCCTATCGTGATCTCCATCGGGCTCATCCTGGCCAGCTCCGCCATCGGCAACGCGTCGACGAACTGGCCGATCGCGCTCGTGGCCATCGCCATCATCGTCATCGCGAACATCTGGGGCAAGGGCATGATCAAGATCATCCCCATCCTGCTGGGCGTGGTGGGATCCTATATCGTGGCGTCCGCCGCGGGCGTCGTCGACTTCACGGGCGTCGCGGAGGCGGCATGGATCGGCTTGCCGTTCACCTGGAACGATACGGTGTTCTCCATCTTCGGTGCGAACTTCGACGCGGGCCTGGCCATCACGGCCATCATCACCATCATGCCGCTCGCGTTCGCCACGATGATCGAGCACATCGGCGACGTGTCGGCCATCAGCTCCACCTGCAACCGCAACTACATCGCCGAGCCCGGCCTGCATCGCACGCTCTTGGGCGACGGCCTTGCCACCATCCTCGCGTCGCTGTTCGGCGCGCCGGCGAACACGACGTACGGCGAGAACACGGGCGTGCTGGCGCTGACGAAGGTGTTCGATCCGCGCGTCATCCGCATCGCGGCGCTGTTCGCCATCGCGTTCTCGTTCTGCCCGAAGTTCGCGGCCGTCATCGCGGCCATGCCGGCCTGCGTCATCGGCGGCGTGTCGCTCGTGCTGTACGGCATGATCTCGGCGGTGGGCATCCGCAACCTCGTGGAGAACCACGTCGACTTCATGAAGAGCCGCAACGTGCTGATCACGGCGCTCATCCTCGTGCTGTCGCTGGGCATCGCCTACAGCACGGCCGGCGCGATCGTGGTGCCGCTCGGCGGAATCACCATCTCGCTGTCCGGGTTGGCCGTGGGGTCGATCGTGGGCATCGTGCTGAACATGATCCTGCCCGGGCACGAGGACGCGGCCGGCGCGAGCGCTGCGGAAGACGAGGAGATGGACGGCCCGCTGCCGTTGGAAGGCAATCTCGAAGAGTTGAGCACGCAGAACGGCTAGAGATAAGGAGCACGCTATGATCGACCATGTGAGCATCAAGGTGAAGGATGTCGAGCAAGCCAAGGCGTTCTACGAGGCCGCGCTTGCCCCGCTGGGGTACGTGAAGGGCATCGAGTATCCCGGCGGCATGCAGCTGCTGGTGGAGGGCGAGCCCGGCGACGTGTGGGTGGCCCCGTTGCCCGAAGGGGCCGAGGCGGTTCCGACCCATCTCGCGCTGCACGCATCCGATGCCGCTGCCGTGGCCGCGTTCTACGAGGCGGCGCTGGCCGCTGGCGGCACGGACAACGGCGCGCCCGGCCCGCGCGACTACCATCCGGGTTACTACGCCGCGTTCGTGTACGATCCGGAAGGCAACAACATCGAGGCCGTCATCCACGACTGGGCCGAGTAGGCGCTAGCGCGCACGCGCGGCGAACCATACGCCGTCGATCTCGACGGCGAGAGCGACCGAGGGGTCCGCGTCCGCAAGGGCGCGGACTTCTCCGTAGAAGCGGGTCTCCCGCCGCTCGGTGCGGTCCTGCCCGCTCCAATCGAGGGAGAGGAGCTCGTCGTGCGAGAGGGGGCGGAGCGTGTCCGCGTCGTAGGTGACGGAGGCCGCGATGACGCCCAGCAGGGTGCCTGGGTTCTCGACGCCGCCGTTGGCGAGGGGCTCGTCATCTACTTGGTAGCAAATCGAGTCGGACAAAAGCTGGGTCGCGTTCTGGGGGTTGACGGCGAACGAGGAGGACGCGTGGGCGGCCGCGGCTGCGGGGTCGAAGGGGCTGTCGGCCGAGGTGAGCCGGGAGGCGGGGACGGCGCGATGTACGGAGTCGTCGACGTCGACGAGGAGCACGGGAAAGGGCGCGCCGTCGTGCGGAGGAGCGTCGCGCGGTTCGTACACGTTGACGTACGACACGATGCCCACTGCCGTGTCGGCGGCTGCCGCCAGCTTGTCCATGTCGAGCCGCAGCGTGTCGGCCAGGCTCTGCTGCGCGACGACGGCTCCCTGCGCGTCCACGGCGGCGTTCACATGCAAACGGCCCGCCCATGCGCCGATCTCGCTTTGCGAGACGACGTCGTCCAAGATGACGTAACCGGTGCCGCCGCAGGTGAACTCCGCGGCGTTGGCAGGGTTGAGCGCGCAGGGCGCGAGGTCGTCCGGCTGTGCGGCGCAACCGGCGAGGACCCCCAACGCGAGCGTTGCTGCGAGGGAGATGCGGGCGAGGGCTTTGGCGGGGGCGGTCATGGGCGAGGCTCCTTTCCGAGGTTCGTGGGAACAGGATAGGCGGCGTTCTCAAAGATTCTCTAAAGACGATTGTGAAGAAATTGTATGCATAAGCTAACTTTCATTGCTGGATGATATATGTTAGCCTAATATAACTTTCATCGAAAGCGAAGCGATCGAAGGAACTGAAACTCGGGTGGCGACGCCACGGCAGTCCGATGCTCGCCCAGCTTCGAAACAGTCTGCTGACCCGGCGGCGGAAGCTCCTCTCGTCTGGCTATCCGTCGCGCTTGCAAGCGGAGGGAACCCCCCTTTCCCTCCGCTTTTCCTTTTGCCCCGAACCTCTCATACGAACGAATGTTTCACGTGAAACATCGGGGCACGGTCTCGGCTCGTGGCGCGCGAACGCGTTCACCATGGGAAACTTTTTCGTGCGTCGTATGAGGTTTCGCGGTACCATGGATGCGGACAGAAACGAGCAAGGCGGCAGGGCGAGGGGGTCGTCCCGCCGATGCGAGGAGATACGCGTTGACAACTCTGAACGATCTTCCAATCGGCAAGACCGCGACTGTGGCCGCGGTGGGCGGCGAAGGGTCGCTTCGACAGCATTTCCTGGACATGGGCATCATCCCGCTGGTCGACGTGACCATGGTGAAGCATGCGCCCATGGGCGACCCGATCGAGGTGCGCATCCACAGCTACGAGCTGACGCTCAGGCGCGACGACGCGCGCAAGATCGAGATCGACGACGTGCGGGACGCATCCGACGCGCGGGAAAGCCACGCGCCCGGCAAGCCCGTTCCGCATCCGGGCCTCGGCGAGGGCGGCAAGTTCCACGACCGGGCGGACGAGAACCCCCTGCCCGAGGGCACGCCGCTCACCTTCGCCCTCGTGGGCAACCAGAACTGCGGCAAGACCACGCTGTTCAACCAGCTGACCGGGTCGAACCAGCACGTGGGCAACTTCCCCGGCGTGACGGTGGATCGCAAAGACGGCTGCATCAAAGGCCATCCCGAAGCGCTCGTCACCGACCTGCCGGGCATCTACTCCATGTCGCCGTACTCGAGCGAGGAAGTGGTCACGCGCCGTTTATTGCTGGACGAGCAGCCGCGCGGCATCATCAACATCGTGGATGCCACGAACGTCGAGCGCAACCTGTACCTGACGATGCAGCTCATGGAGCTGGGCTTCCCGATGGTGTTGGCGCTCAACATGATGGACGAGGTGGAGGGCAACGGCGGCACCATCCACGTGAACGAGATGGAGCGGCTGCTGGGCATCCCCGTCATCCCCATCTCGGCGTCGAAGAACGAGGGCATCGCCGAGCTTGTGGACCATGCCCTGCACGTGGCGCGGTTCCAGGAGCCGCCTGTGCGCCAGGACTTCTGCGCTCCCGACGAGCACGGCGGGGCCGTGCACCGCTGCCTGCACAGCATCATGGCGCTCATCGAGGACCATGCCGAGCGCGCGGGCATCCCGCCGCGGTTCGCTGCGAGCAAGCTGGCCGAGGGCGACCAGCTCGTGCTCGATCGGCTCGATCTCGATCAGAACGAGAAGGATGCGCTCGAGCACATCATCCGCCAGATGGAGGCGGAGCGCGGCCTCGACCGCTCGGCGGCCGTCGCCGACATGCGGTTCGGCTTCATCGGCCGGGTGTGCGAGCAAACGGTGGTGAAGCCGTCGACGAGCCGCGAGCACGCGCGCAGCACGCGCATCGACAAGCTGCTGACCGGCCCTTTCACGGCCATCCCCGCGTTCGTCGCCATCATGGCGCTCGTGTTCTGGCTCACGTTCAACGTGGTGGGGGCGTGGCTGTCCGAGCTGCTCGAAGGCGGGATCGCGGCGCTCACCGACGTGGTGGCGTCGGGGCTTGCGGCGGCGCACGTGAACGAGGTGCTGCAATCGCTCATCATCGACGGCGTGTTCAACGGCGTGGGAAGCGTGCTGAGCTTTCTGCCCACCATCGTCACGCTGTTCTTCTTCCTGTCGCTTTTGGAGGATTCCGGCTACATGGCGCGCGTGGCGTTCGTCATGGACAAGCTGCTGAGGCGCATCGGGCTGTCGGGGCGGTCCATCGTGCCCATGCTCGTGGGCTTCGGCTGTACGGTGCCGGCCGTCATGGCCAGCCGCACGCTGCCGTCCGAGCGCGACCGCAAGATGACGATCCTGCTCACGCCGTTCATGAGCTGCTCGGCTAAGCTTCCCATCTACGCGTTCTTCACCGCGGCGTTCTTCCCGGCGAACGGGGCGGCGGTGATGGTGGGCCTGTACTTCGGCGGCCTCGCGGCCGGCGTGCTCGTGGCGCTGCTCATGCGCTCGTCGATGTTCTCGGGCGAGGCGGTGCCGTTCGTCATGGAGCTGCCGAACTACCGCATGCCGAGCGCCCGCAACGTGGCGCAGATGCTGTGGGAGAAGGCGAAGGACTTCCTCGAGCGCGCCTTCACCATCATCTTTCTGGCCACGATCGTCATCTGGTTTTTGCAGACGTTCGACTTCGGGCTGAACGTGGTGGCCGACTCGCAGGACAGCATGCTGGCCGTGGTGGCCGGCTGGATCGCCCCGGTGTTCGCGCCGCTCGGCTTCGACGACTGGCGCATCTCGACGGCGCTCGTCACGGGCGTCATGGCGAAGGAGAGCGTCGTGTCCACGTTGTCGGTGCTGTTCGGCAGCACGGCGACCCTCGTGGCGGCCATCACGCCGCTCGCGGCGCTCGGGCTGTTGGTGTTCTGCCTGCTGTACACGCCATGCATCGCGGCCATCGCGTCGGTGAAGCGCGAGCTGGGCGGCCGGTGGGCGCTCGGCATGGCGTTCGGGCAGCTGGCCGTGGCGTGGGTGGCGGCGCTCGCGGTGCGCGGCGTCGGCTTGGCGCTCGAGGAGGGGCCGGCGGGCGCGGCGAGCCTTGCGGCGGCTGCCATCGTGGTCGCGCTGGCGGTGCTCGCGGCGCGGCGCATAGGGCGCAAGCGCCGCGAAGGCGCGACGGGGATAGGATGCGGCGGGTCGTGCGACGGCTGCGAGGGCTGCGCGGCGGGGTCGCGCGAGCCCGAGGAGAAGGCGGACGCGGGGGTGCGGTAGCGGCTGCCGGGGTTTGTGCGGCGGACGGGGCGCGTCGGCACGGAAGCCTCACGCGCACCGCCCGCTCGCGCAACTTGGGGCACCTCTTTATTGGGCGGTACCGATGGCTTCGGCCATGCCGTCCGGCGCGCCCGCAGGGCGGTAACGGCGCTCGTAGCGCGCGGCGAACGCCGCGAGCAGTACCACGGCGAGCAGCGAGAAGGGCACGCCGGCCAGGCTCGGCCACACGTAGGACGCCCCCGTGTTGAGCACGGCCTGGCCGATGGTGGCGCCGCATGCGTTGCCCAGGTTGAACGCCACCTGCACGCACGCCGACCCGATCATCTCGCCTCCGCCGCGCCCAACCTTCACCATGAGCAGCTGCTGGGGGCTCGATACGAAGAACATGCCGAAGGAGCACAGGAGCATGAGGCCGGCCGCCGAGACGGGCGTGCCGGAGAACGCGAAGATGAGCGCGAGCGTGACGCAGCCGATGGCCTGGCCGGCCGCCGCCATCTTGCCGGGCGACGTGCGGTCGGTGAGCCGCCCGCCCACGAGCGACCCGGCCACCATGCCGAAGCCCGCCAGCACGAGCAGCGCCGGCAGCGCGTCGGCGGGAAACCCGCCGACGTTCGTCAGCCACGGCGACACGTAGCTCCACCAGCAGAACACGCCGGTGTTGCCCAGCAGCACCGCGCCGATGACCAGCCAGGGGCCGGGCTTCTTGAGGAAGCGGAACTGGCCCGCGAGGCCCGCGTCGGGGATGGGGCGCACGGCGGGCACGAGGCGCGCGACGAGCGCAAACGAGCCGACCGCCCACACGGCGACGAACACGAACGCCGCGCGCCACGACAGGAGGCCGGCCAGCAACGTCCCGCCGGGAACGCCCACCATGTTCGCCACCGTCTGGCCCAGCACCATGATGGAAACGGCGCGGCCCTCGCAGCCGGGGTCGGCCAGCTCGCGGGCCACGATGGTGGCGGTGCCGAAGAACGCGCCGTGCGGCAGGCCCGACACGAAGCGCGCCGCCACGAGCACGTCGGCGTTCGGCGCGAGGGCGGCCGCGGCGTTGCCGAGGGCCACGAGCGCCACGAAGCCAAGCAGCAGCCGCTTGGGCGGCACCCGCCGGCCGAACACGAGGAACAGGGTGCCCACGCACACGCCGAGGGCGTACGCGGAGATAAAGGTGCCGGCCGCAGGCACGCTGACGTGCAGGCCGGAGGCCGTGGCGGGGAGGATGCCCATCATCACGAACTCGGCGAATCCGAGCGCGAACGATCCGGTGGCGAGGGCGAGCAGGCTGTTCTTCATGGCGGGAGCGGTTTCCTTCGTAGCGCGGGAGACGGGGCCGGGATAGTATGACATCGCCGCGCGCCCGGCGGGGAAAACTTGTCGGGAATATGACAAACCTTCCATCGGACGAACCCGAACCGCCGGCAAGCTTTTGGAGATTGTCCGGAGACGCTACAATACGATGCTTGAGAAGTAGCATTTATGAGAAAGTTCGCTTTGGATAACAACTCGCGAAGACAGATCGCAGATAGGAGCAGCAACCATGTCCATGATCAACAAGGAAATCGACGACTTCAGCGTCCAGGCGTTCCACAACGACGACTTCGAAACCGTGACGAAGGACGACGTGCTGGGGAAGTGGGGCGTGTTCTTCTTCTACCCGGCCGACTTCACGTTCGTGTGCCCGACCGAGCTTGAGGACCTCGGCGCGCTGTACGACCAGTTCCAGGAAGCGAACTGCGAGATCTACGCGGTGTCGTGCGACACGCATTTCGCGCACAAGGCCTGGCACGACGCGTCCGAGAACATCAAGAACCTGCCGTATCCGATGCTGGCCGACCCCACCCACAAGCTGGCGGACATCTTCGACGTCTACATCGAGGAGGAGGGCGTTGCCGAGCGCGGCAGCTTCGTGGTGAACCCCGAGGGCAAGATCGTGTGCTACGAGGTGAACGCCGGCAACATCGGCCGCAACGCCGCCGAGCTGCTGCGCCGCGTGCAGGCCAGCCAGTTCGTGGCCGAGCACGGCGACTCGGTGTGCCCCGCCCGCTGGGTGCCGGGCGCCGAGGTGCTGCACCCGGGCATCGACCTGGTGGGCAAGCTGTAAGGAGTGCCGTCGGCTTTTGTCGTCGGCTTCGCCTCGAACGCCGCAGCGGATGTTTCCGCTGCGGCGCTCGAGCATATCGGAGACCGTCTTTCGCCCAGATATTCGCCGCCCGACCTCCGTGCGCGTCTTCGTCCTTCTTTGCAAGTTTTTCGAGGTTGTGGCAAGCTCAAGCACGTTGCGATTTCGTTGACCAGGGCTTTCTCGGAAGCGTTTTGGGAGAGAGCGATTGGGAGCCCGCCAGAGGCGCGTTTTGAGCGTCTAAACCTGCCACAAAGTCGAAAAACTTGCACAAAGCGGCCGAAAAACGGTTTCGAGGGAAAGGCGGGGGCTGTGGATGATCTCGGCGTTGTCGGGGCGCATGAGCGGGATTTCGTCAAGCCGGCGGTGCGGATGGGTCTTCGGAGCGTCGAGGAGAACGCCGATATGCGTCGATGCCGTTTCGCTCGACCCTCCCTCTCAAAACGGGTTGGCAAGCGGACATCCGTTTCCCTACGCCGAGAACAGCTTGCGCACTTCGGCTACGAGCTGCTTGCGGGTGAACACGACGAGGCCCAGCAAAAACACGCTGGCGGTGAGCGCGCTCGCATAGGCCGGCACGTCCCAGGTGGTCAGGCCGAGCGCGGACAGCGCGAGCGGGATGAGGCCCAGCCCGACGTCGAACAGCAGGTACTTGGCGTAGCCCGACACGAACGTGCCGCGGAACACCGCGAGCAGCACGCCGTCGAACACGAGCGCCACGAGGCAGATGCCGGGGATGACGAACGTCGTCACCACGAGGTTGCGCGACACGAGGAACCAGACGGCGGCGATGGCCAGCAGCACGAGGAAGTAGCGCGCCACCACGCGCAAGAAGTCGGGCGTGTGCGTGATGATGTTGCGCACGAACAGGTAGTTCACCACGAGCCCGAGGCATACGGTGAGCACGATGTCGCCCGGCAGGCTCAGCAGTCTCCCCAAGAACAGCATGGCGAGCAGGCACGCCCCGGTGGCGAACGCGAGCACCGCCAGCGCCAGCGCGCCCGACTTGCGCACCTCGTTCTTCGGGAACACCGATGGCGACGCGTCGCCCTCGAGCTCGGATTGGCACAGCGGGCACCGGTCGAGGTCGCCCGACAGCCGCACGCCGCATTTTCCGCATCGCTTCATCGGCCGTCGTCCTCCCTCGCGTCCGCCGCCCCGTCGCGCGCGGGCGTCTGACCGCCCAGGCGCTTCATCGACGCTTCGATCTTCGTCTCGATGCGGTCCTCGGCCACTTCTTCGCTCGTCTTGTTCAGGTTGAGGGTGCCCTCGATGCCGCGACCGGAGAAGAACCGGCAGAAGTTCTTGATGATGTCGGGGTTCGAGAACACCGTGGATATGCCGATGCTCAGGTCGTCGCCGAACGAGCACGCCATGAAGTTCATGCCGGTGGTAGACGTGAGGATGTTGACGTCGCGGACGTAGGGGGCCAGCCGCTCGTCGATGCGGATGGCGCCGAGGTTCGACAGCGTGGTGGTCACGTCGCGCGCGGCCACGCGGTCGGCCAGCTCCAGGATGGCGTCCTTCACGAACAGCGGGGCCAGGCGCAAAAGCGGGTTCTTCTCGAGCTTGATCATGCGGTTCATGCGGCTCTTCAGCTCGTCGGCCTGCGTCGCGGCCTTCAGCTGGGCGTGCACTTGCCGGGCCACGGTCTCGACGGGCTCGTCCTCATCGCCGGGGATGTAGGACACGAAGGCCAGCCCGAAGAAGTTCTTGACCGTGGTCGACTTGAAGAAACGTCGCAGGTCGACCGGCACGTCCATGCGGATGGCCCGGTTGCGCTCGCGGCGCGGCATCTCGGCGCGGATGGAGCACATGATGACGGCGATCAGCAGCGCGGTGAGGCTGACGCCGCAGTCGTGCGCGAGGTCGAGCACCCGGCTGGCGGGCAGGTGGTACTCGAAGAACGTGGGGTCGGCCTGGTCGCGCCAGCCGGAGAGGCGGTGCACCTTCGGCGTGCGCGAGGAGGCGGCCAAGTCGGGCTCGAAGTACTTGTCGAAGCTGTTCTCCGCTTTCTGGTGATCGGACCCGTCGTACTCGGCCGGCACGCCCTCCACCCCGTAGCGTTCCTCGATGTAGGCGTGCAGCAGCGCCTTGAAGAAGCTTAAGCTGCCGCGGCCGTCCGACACGATATGCGAGACTTCGAGGTTGATGCGCGCGGCGTGATAGCTGACGCGGAACAGCACGCTCTTCGCGTGGACGTGCAGGCCGTAGCAGATGGGCAGGTTCTCGCGCTGCACGGCCGGCGGCTCGGCGGCCTGCTCGAGGTAGTGCCAGAACATGCCGCTGCGCAGGCATACGTTGAAGTTGGGGAAGACGGCCACCGTCCGCTCGAGGGCGCGCTGCAGCGCCGCAGGATCCGCATCGTCGCGCATGGTGGCGGCGTAGCGGAACACCGTCTGGGCCGAGCTGCCCGCCTGGGATGAGTAGAACTTGCCGACGTTGTCTAGTCGGTACCAAGTATCCCGAGCCATGCGGGTTCACCTTCCTGCGTCAGCTCGTCATCGTCCAAGAAGTGCTTGATGATGCGGTACGTGTCTTTGACCAGGCTGAGGATCGACGGGTACAGCAGGTAGCCGTGCACGGCGTCCAACATGCGGTAGCATTGCACCTCGCTGCCCTCCAGCTCCAGGCGCCCGGCGTACGCTTCGCCCTCGTCGCGCAGCGGGCAGTACTCGGCGCTGATCACGAGCGTGCGCGGCTGGCCCGACAGGTCGGGGTCGAGCAGCGGGGCGAAGTAGGGGTTGTCGAGGTCGGCGGGGCAGGAGCGGTACAGCTCCATGTAGCCTTCGATGTCGCGCCAGGTGAGCAGGTAGTCCTCGCCGTTCTCGCGCACCGAGTCGAACCACGAGGTGAAGGGGTCGTGGTCGTTGTACGTCACGGGGTACAGCAGCATCTGCGTGCGCGGCTCGAAGTCGCCGCGGTCGCGCGCCATGAGCGACAGCACCGCCGCGAGGTTGCCGCCTGCGCTGTCGCCGAACAGCACCACGTGCTCGGGGTCGACGTCGGCCAGCAGCGTGCCCGCGTACAGCTGGCGCGCCACCTCGTAGCAGTCCTCGGCCGCCTGGGGGAAGCGGTGCTCGGGCGCGCGGCGATAGTCCACCGACACCACGCGCCGCTCCAGCTGGATGGCCATGGTGGTGCACGCGTCGATGTAGAAGTCCACGGTGCCGTTCACCCACCCGCCGCCGTGGAAGAACAGGATGGTGCCGCGGGAGTCCTCGCACACCTTGAGCCCTTCGGCGAGCGAGAAGTCGAAGTCGAGCGGGGTGAACACGCGCAGCGGCACCTCGAAGCCGTCGGGCATCGTGGCGGTTGCCTCGTCGATGCGGCAGCGGGGGTTGGGCAGCATGAGCTTGGCGCTGACGTCTTCGGCGAAGCGCTGCGCCTTGTAGAACTCCCTGATGTCGGGCCGAAGCCTCGTTGCTGCCTTGAATGCGGCGAGTACCGCCTTGTTGATGGGCATGCGATGGCGTCCTTTCTCGGAATCCCATCGTAGCATATGCGCGCCCCGCCAAGCAGAGCGTTACGCAAGGCTCATCCAAGCGGGAAGGCTTCGCTTCCCGCTCACGTCGTGCAATCGCATCGCTCGGGAGGGGCGCGGCGTGCATGCTTTCGAGTTTCGGCTGCGACGTTTCGAAACGCAGGCGAACGGATGTTTCACGTGAAACATCCAGAACCTGTCGACGTCTCGACACGTGGGGCTCGAGGTGCGAAGGGCGCTGGGGCAATGAAGGATAAGCGAAATGGGTTGCGAGGAGGGGCGGTCCCGACTGGATGAGGCGCGCCGATCGAGCCGGGGGATCGGTGGGGCAGGCGACCGGTCCGTCGAGCATTCTCCGCCCACCTGAAATTCGTGTCGGATCTCGTTAAACATTGTTCATTGACAATCGTTCAATGACGTGGCATGATCGGTGGGGTACCGTAGCGAAACGGAAGGGTGCAGCATGGCACGAACGGTGAAGGATCCGGAGGAGCGGAAGCGCGACATCCTCGAGACGGCCATGGCGCTGTTCGTGGAGCGCGGCTACGAGGCAGTGTCCATGCGCGATATCTCGCATGCGGCGGGCATCACGCCCGGACTGTGCTACCACTACTTCGACTCCAAGCAGAAGCTGTTCTCCGCCGCCCTCGAGGCGTACGCAGAGGACTGCTGCCGCGACTATATCCGCATTCTCGACGACGTAAGCATCTCGCTGGCCGACAAGATCGATGCGCTGTTCGACGCCGTTGCCGATGAGGAGAGCTTGCGCTATCACGATTTCTTTCACGAGGAGGGCAATCGGGAATTCCATCGCCAGCTCGGCTTCGAGCTATGCGACCGCCTTCGCCCGCACATGGTAGCCGCTCTCAAGGCCGATGCC
Source organism: Eggerthella timonensis (assembly GCF_900184265.1). NCBI lineage: Bacteria > Bacillati > Actinomycetota > Coriobacteriia > Eggerthellales > Eggerthellaceae > Eggerthella > Eggerthella timonensis. The sequence goes on along the minus strand of NZ_FXXA01000002.1, from coordinate 3,396,607 downwards.
CGCAAGCGAGGCGCGACGGTGGCATCGCCCGAAGTGCTCGTCGACTTCATCACGCATGGGCAGCTGAATATCCTCGCGAGCATGGGTGCGCCCGACCCTGAAACGATGCGGCTTGTCCGAAGCTACGTCTGCACGCTGCTCGACGCGCAAACCAAGCCGCTGGACTAGTTGATGCGATCTGCCCCGGCCAGCCGGGGCATTCTTCGGACCAGTGATTGAACAATGTTTAATGAAGGTATGATGAAAGGAGCGGATATGAGCGAATCATCGACCGACGCCGTACGCGATGCCAAGGAGGTTTCGCGCCGGGCCTTCGACGCGCAGTCACCGACGTACGACAACGACATGAAGGGGGAGCATGCGCGCAGGCTCTATCCCTACGTGTTGGAAGAGGTTGCCGCCGCAGCACCCAAGCGCGTGCTGGACGTGGGGTGCGGAACCGGCGCGCTCGCGCAGCTCGTGCTGGAGGCGCTTCCCGGCTGCGAGCTGTCTGGGATCGACCTGTCTGCGGGCATGCTCGACCGTGCGCGACAGCGGCTGGGACGGTGCGCAGCGCTGCACGAGGCGGACAGCGAGCACCTCCCTTTCGCCGACGAGACGTTTGACGTGGCCTATTGCAACGATTCGTTTCACCACTACCCCGATCCGCGCCGCGCGGCGTTCGAGGCATGGCGCGTGTTGCGTCCGGGGGGCATGCTCATCGTGGGCGATTGCTGGCTGCCGGCTCCAGCCCGCTGGGTGATGAACGCGTTCATGCCGTACAACAACGCGGGCGATGTGCGCATCTACTCCGAGCGCGAGCTTCGCGATATCCTGGGAACGTGGTTCGGCGAGGTGGGGTGGAAGCGAGCCGGCGCTCACGCGTGCCTCGCGAGGGCGGTGAAATGAGCGGGTTAACCCCGGCCCTCGCGCGCTACCTGCTGGCCATCCAAGATGGCGTCGATCGGCGCGTGGGGCTGGCTGATCGGCTTGCGGTTTCGAGGCCGAGCGTGACGAAGGCCGTTGAGCGCCTTGAGGCGATGGGGCTCGTGACGGAGGACCGCGCCCATGTTCTGGTGCTCACCGCCTGCGGAGAAGGGGAGGCGCGCGCCCTTGCGGCCTCCGTGGAAGCCGTCGAGCGGTGCCTCGTCGCCCAAGGCATGGCTCCCGGTTGCGCCTATCGTATGGCCCGTGAGGGCGCTCTTACTCTGCCGTGTCCTTTGTTCCGACGGTGACGTTCGCCGCGCAAGCAGCTGACGGGCGAAGCTCTACGGCAGCTCGATCACCGTGGTGGTGCTCACCGGGGCTTCGGGGGACTCGGTGTCAGCGCTCCAGACGCTGACGGCGGGGGCCGGATCCTCTCCGGCGTCTACGGCGTCCATGAGCGCGTTCCACTCCTCGGGGCTCTCGGGCACGAGCCACAGGCCGCCGAGCTCTTCGAGGAAGTCGCCGTAGTAGGGGCCGGTGGTGCCGTACACGGTGATCTCGTCGCCCGAAGCCAGCTCGTCCGCCCAGGCCAGCTGATCGTCGAGCGGCACGTTCGTGGTGACGAGCCCCTGCAGCAGCGTGAGCAGCGCGCCGGTTTGCGTCGGATCGGCGTACGCCAGCTCGATGAAGCGGGTCATCATCTGGCGATCGACCACCTGGCGGATCATCTCTTGCTGATAGCCGGTGTCGCCGTAGCCGGTGCGAGCGCGGGACAGCGCCATCGTTCTCCACGGCGTGAGCGTCTGCTCGCCGGCTTCGTACACCTCGTCAGGATAGTCCTTCGTGTAGAAGTTGTACGTCAGGCCGTAGGGAAGGTCCACGTCGAGGCCGCCGAAATGCTCCACGATGCCCTGCAATCCGTCGAACCCGACGACGACGTACTGCGACACGTCGACGCCCACGACGTCGGACGCGGCGGCGCATTGGGCTTCGGGGCCGGCGTTGGTGAGCATTTGGTTGAGCTTGGCGGTATTGCCGTCGGGGAAGACGTAGGCGGTGTCGCGCGGCACGGTGACGAGCGTGATCTGATGACGTTCGAAGTCGAGGCGCATGAGCATCATGAGGTCGGCGTGGCCGGGCGTGTACTCCTCCCAGGAGTCGTCGCCGATGACGAGGATGTACTCGGGTTCGGGCGCAGGAGGCTCGGGCGTGTCGTTCACGACGAGGGGCTCGGACGGCGCCTGCTGTGCATCGCTTTCCTGCGGCGCCGGAGCGGAGCAGGCGCCGAGCGCGATGGAGAGCGCCGCCGCCGACGCGACGAGCAGGGAGAGCAGCCCGAGACGGCTCTTCGACGGTGTGCAGCGCAGTGCTTTGGCGATCATGCGAACCACTTCCTCATACGATAGTGCGCGACGGTTCCGTCTATGATACCCGATAGGCGGCGCGCACGGGGCGCCTATCGGGTTCAGCGGGCCGAACGCTCCAGCGCGTCGGCGGCGAGGTTGAGCGCGTCGAGGATGCAGCCGTTGCAGCTGCGCAAGGGCTGCGAGGACCCGATCCCCTTGAGCTCCGGGCACAGCGTGGAGCCGTTCTGCGCGCGGAAGTCGGCCACCAGCTGGCGCACGATGCGGTAGGTCGCCTGCTTGCTCGTGGGGTCGTCCGAGCCGTTGCTGTTCGCCATGCCGATGATCACGGCGGCTCCCGTGACGGCCCCGCAGGTTTCGGTCAGCCCGCCCATGCCGGCGCCGAGCGCCTCGGTGGCGCGGAAGCACAGGTCCTCGTCGGCGCGCACGGCGGGCGCGAGCGTGCAGGCGACCGCCTGCGCGCAGTTGTAGTTCATGCCGTGCAGCTCGAGCGCGCGGCGTTCGAGCGCTTCGCGGTCGAGCAGGCGCGGGGCGCAGGGGTCGGCGTTCGTCATGGGGATGCTCCTTTCGTGTGGTCGCAGCTATGATAGCGCTTCAGCGCGGCAGACGGTATCATGGGCCGAAGGTTTCACGTCGGTCGGTTCGGAAGGAGCGTTGTGGGCGCGCAGACCATTCTCATCGTGGAGGACGACGCGGACATCAACGCGCTGCTCGCGAAGATCGCGCAGCGCGAGGGGTTCGCCTTCGTGCAGGCGTTCTCAGGCACTGAGGCGCTGCTGCAGATGGAGCGCGCGGCGTTCGATCTCGTCCTGCTCGACATGATGCTGCCGGGGATGGAGGGATCCGAGCTCATGGCGCGCCTGAGGGGCGAGCTGGGCTCGTCGGTGCCGGTGATCGTGGTGTCGGCGAAGGCGGGCTCCGCCGACAAGGTGGGCATGCTGGCCGCAGGCGCGGACGACTACGTGACCAAGCCCTTCGACCCCGACGAGGTGGCCGCGCGCATCCATGCGGTGCTGCGCCGCACTGCAGGCGGGACGCCGACGGACGCTGGGACGGGGTGCGGCGGCGTGTTCTCCCATCGCGGTCTGCAGCTGGACGTCGAGCGGCGCCGCGTGGAGCTCGGGGGAGCCGAGATCGCGTTGACCGCGCACGAGTTCGACATCCTGCACGTGCTCATGCAGGCGCCCGACAAGGTGTTCTCGCGCGAGCTTCTGTACGAGCTGGTGTGGAAGAGCGGCTACTACGGCGAGGAGAACGCCATCAACGTGCACGTCAGCAACATCCGCAAGAAGCTGGCGGCGGCGGGAGCCGAGGGCGATTACATCAAAACCGTCTGGGGCATCGGCTTCAGGCTGGCGTGACGGGGCGACGGCGCATCTTTATGCTTTCCTTACCCTTTCTTGAGGACTTATTTCCAGCCAACATCGTAGAGTGCTCCCCGAAGCGAACCGCAAACGGGAGAAAGGGAGCATGGACATCATGGACGCGGTAATCGAAACGAGGGGGCTGACGAAGCGCTACGGCGGCTTCGCGGCGCTCGACGACGTGAGCATCTCCGTGCGTCGCGGTGGGATATTCGGGTTGGTGGGCGACAACGGCGCCGGCAAGTCAACCCTGTTCAAGCTGTTGTGCGGCCTGGCGTTTCCCACCGAGGGGGAGGTGCGGCTGTTCGGTGCGCACGAGCGCGGAGAGGTGGAGCGGCAGCGGGCGCGCATCGGGTGCATCATCGAGAGCCCCGGTTACTACCCGCAGCTCAGCATCGAGAAGAACCTCGAGTGCTGCCGCATCCAGAAGGGCGTGCCGGGCAAGGACGCGGTGGCTCGCTTGCTGGATACGGTGCAGCTGGCGCATGCGAAGGAGCGCCGGTGCAAGGACCTGTCGATGGGCATGAAGCAGCGGCTGGGGCTGGCCATGGCGCTGATGGGCGAGCCCGAGGTGCTCATCCTCGACGAGCCGGTGAACGGCCTGGATCCCAGCGGCATCGCCGAGATCCGCGCGCTTTTGCAGAAGCTCAACCGCGAGAAGGGCATCACCGTGGTGCTGTCGAGCCATCATCTGGCAGAGCTTGAGCAGGTTGCCACCGAGTACGCGTTTTTGTCCCACGGTCGGCTGTTGGAGCAGGTGAGCGCCGCGGTGCTGCAGGCCCGCTGCGCGGATTTCATCGACATCGCGGTGTCGGACGTCGAGCGCTACCTTGTGCTGCTGGAGCGCGAGCTGCATCACGAGCGGTACCAGGTGCTTCCCGATGGCGCCGTCCGCATCTTCGATCCGCAGCTGGAGGCGGAGGCGTACAGCCGCCTGGCCGCCGCGCAGGGCATGGGAGTGTCGCGCTTGGAGCGTCGCCGAATGTCGCTCGAGCAGTACTATTTCGACATGAAGGAGAAGGGGGCCGCGTGATGCTGAACTATATGAAGAGCGAATGGTACCGCATCGTGCACGGCCGCGAGCTGTACCTGTTCACCGGCGCGCTGTGCGCCATCGTGCTGGCGGGGAACGCGCTCTTGTGGGCCATGTCGACCACGCCCGACTTCCCCTATGCCACCGTGCGGTTCTCGATGAGCAACCTCATCTCGATGCTGACGCTGCTGTTCTTCATGGCGGGCTTGCTCGTGTGGGTGCTGTTCGCCGACGACCGTAAAGACGGCACGTTCAAGAACGCCATCGTGCACGGTTGCTCGCGACGAGATTTGTTCGTGGGCAAGTGTCTCGTGTCGACGACGCTCGGGCTGGGCGCCATGGCGGTTGTCCTCGCCGTGTACGTCGGCAGCGCGGTACTGTTGCTGGAAGGGCCAGCCGAGGCCGTATTCATCCTGCTCAAAGGCGTGGCGGCGGCGCTGCCGTTCACCGTGGCCTGCATCGTGCTGGGCGTGGCGGTGTGCTCTGCGCTGCCGAAGACGATCACCGCGTTTCTGGTGTGGGTGGCCATCGTGAGCATCGTCCCCGGGGTGTTGGGCGTCATCGGGATGGGCGTCGAACCGGTGGCGCGGCTCGCAAGCTGGCTGCCCGCGAACTTCTTCGCGAGCGAGGTGGCCATCAACCAGAGCGGCTTGGCGCAGTTTCTGTGGGACACGCCCGCGGGGTTGGCGAAATGCCTGATCGCCGGGTTCTCGGGGATTGCGGTGTTCGGCGTCGTCGGCCTGTGGCGCGCGAGCAAGGCTGAGCTGTAGGGGGCCCTGATGGGCTCGAGGGGCGAAGGAAGGATGCGGGTATGACGGTGGTCCTCGGCGTGCTGGCGGTGGTCGCGATGGCGGCTGCGGCGTACTTCGGCGCGCGCTACCTGCTGCTCAAGCGCTCGCTTCGGCAGGTGAACCGCGACTTGGCCGAGATCGTCGAGCGGCTCGAGGACAACCGCATCGTGAAGCTTCCCGTGCCCGAGGCAGAGCTGGAGGCATTGCTGGGCACCGTGAACCGCGCGCTCGAGATCATCCGGGGCAAGGCCGCGGCCTGCGCGCGCCACGAGGCGGAGCTGAAGACGCAGGTGGAGTGCATCAGCCACGACCTGCGCACCCCGCTGACGGCGATCCTCGGCTACCTGGCCCTCGTGGACGAGGGCGGCCTTGACGCGCAGACGCGCGCGTCGCTGGACACGGTGCGCCGCAAGGCGGGCGCGCTGCAGCGCCTCGTGACGCAGTTCTACGAGCTGTCGCAGGCGCGCAGCGAGGATGCGTCCCTTGAGCGGGGGGAGGTGGAGATCGGGCGCCTGCTGCGCGAGTCGGTGGCGGAGCGCTACCGCTTGTTCGAGGAGCGCGGGCTGGAGGTGCGGCTGCGCGCGCCCGACCGGGCGCTTTGGGTGCGAGGCGATCCGAACGCGCTCGAACGGGTGGTGGAGAACCTCGTCCACAATGCCGGCAAGTACGCGCGCGCAACCTTCGACGTGGAGGCGGTCGAAGAGGCGCGCGGGGTGCGCGTCGTGTTCTCGAACGATGTGGATGCGCTCTCGTCCGACGAGGTGGAGCGCCTGTTCGAGCCGTTCTACACGGCGGATGCGGCGCGCTCGGACGCATCGTCGGGGCTGGGCCTCGCCATTGCGCGGTCGTTGGCCCTGCAGATGGGCGGCACGTTGGACGCGCGGCTCGAGCGGGAGGACGGCGCGTCCTGGCTGCGCTTCGACCTGCGGCTGGAAGGGCTCGCGGGCCGATGAGACAGTAACCCCGTCCCTTTGTCTCATGACGAAGCGGCCGTCCGGGGACGGCCGCTTCGCGGGAGGGAAACCGTAGAGCGCGTTCGCGGTTAGGCGAAGTCGAGCTCGCCGATGGTGGTGTTCTGGGCGCACGCTTCGCCGACCAGTTGGCCGAACGTCACGCAGCGTCCGTGGCTGACGCCGGGGCAGTGCACCGGGTAGTCCTTGCCGAAGAAGTCGCCCTGCACGTTGCCGATGGCGAACAGGCCCTCGATGGGCTCGTCCTCGGCGGTGAGCACCTGGGAGTCGGCGTTCACGTGGAGGCCGAACGGGATGGTGAGCGTGGAGCACACGTTCTTCGTGGCGTAGAACGGCGCGGTCTTCACGGGCGCGAGCCACTGTGCGGGCACGTCGAAGTCGACGTCCTCGCCGGCCTCGGCCATGCTGTTGTAGCGCTCGACGGTGGCCTTGAACGTGTCGGCCGGGATGTCGAGCTGCTTGGCCAGGTCGTCGAGCGTATCGGCCTTGATGAGCTTGCCGTTGCCCAGCCACTTCTCCATGACGGCGTCGAGGCCGTCGGTGAAGCGGTCGTAGCGCTCGGGCTGCTGCTGCATGATGTACGTCTCGTAATCCGCGTCGAAGATGGACCACGCGACGTTGCCCGGAGTGTTCATGCGGGCGTTCGTCAGCATCGGCTCGAACGGCATTTCGGCGCCGTAGCGCTCGCCGTTGGCGTTCACCGCAAGCCAGCTCATGATGAAGGACGTCAGGTTGCACTCCAGCGTGTCGAGCGTGAACTGGTGGATCATCGGCGCGGCTTCGCTCTTGGACATGGCGGCTCCGGCCCACATGCCCATGGTCAGGCCGTCGCCGTTGTTGAAGCCGGCCGGCGCGTAGCAGTTGGAGTCCGAGCGGTTCGAGATGGGGCAGAACGCGTCCACCATCTCCTGGTTGCCGCCGATGTCGCCCGTGGCCAGGATGACGCCGTTCTTGGCGTTGTACTGCACGTGCTTGCCGTCCTTCGTGGTGACGATGACGCCGGTGATGCCGGCCTTCGCGTCGCCCACGAGCTGCTCGGCACGCGCCTCGAACACGAACTCGGCGCCGTTGTCGACGGCGGAGTTGTACACGAGCTCGCCCAGCGTCACGTTGACCGGCTGGCCGTCGTCGCGGGCGTCGTACTTCTCGCCGCCGCGCACGAACGACACGGCGTCGGGATAGACGCGCCACTGGCTGTCCAGCTTCGACCAGTTGCCGTACTTCGCGGTGCCGGACAGCGCGGGAACCATGCTCACGCCGTTCTTCGAGCCCAGCTCCTCGATGTAGTCGAACACCTCGCCGGAACGCGACGCCCACACGTAGATGAGGTCGTAGTTCGTGGTCTGGTGCGACGCCTGGTGCAGGAAACGGGTCGCCACGCGCGGGTCGAGGTCGAAGCCGTTCGCCTTGTGGAACTTGCTGCCGATATGGCCCACGTCCACGCCGCGCACGGAGAACGTGGTGTTGCGCTCGATGACCACCGTCTTGGCGCCGTTGCGGGCGGCCGCTTCGGCGGCGTTGATGCCCGCGAGGCCCGCGCCCACGACGACCACGTCAAAGTCCTGCGTCTCGGCGATGTCGGAGATGGGCTCGGGCGCGACTTCCCACGTGTGCTTCGTCGTGGTGGCGTCGCCCTTCGACGCGCCTGCGCTCGCGCTGTCGGACGCGGCGTCGGAGGACGCGGCGGGACTGCAAGCCGGCAGCGCGACGGCTGCGGCGGCGGCAGCGCCCGTGACGAGCGCGCCCTTCAAGAAATTCCTGCGATTGATATCCATGCAGATACCCCTTCCCTCAGGACCCCTCGGGGGTCCGTATCCCTTGGTGCCCGCTTAAGCGGGCTGCGCAGCTGAGGCGCCGCGCTGTGATCAGGGTGCGGGTTGGGGGCGTGCGCGCGCAACGCGCGAATCGCCTTATTTTGCAATATCAGGTGTCTCCCGTGACCTATTCCGCTTGCTCACGTGATTCGGGTGACGGCGTCTGATCAGGCGAGAATACGTAATCGATGAACTGCTGGCGGTCGTGCACCCCCGCCTTCTGGTAGATGTGTCGCACGTGGGTTCCCACGGTGTTCTCGGAGATGCTCAGGCGCTCGGCGATCCAAGGTTGCGTGCGCCCGTAGGCCAGCAGCACGCCGATCTCGCGCTCGCGCGTGGTAAGGCCGATGCTGTCGAACCACGCGTCGAGGCGCGCTTCCTGGTTTGCGCGCTCGTCTCCCGAGAGGTCGGGGCGTGCGCGGCCGAACAGCATCCACATGTCCTCGCTGCTGAGCAGCAGCACGGTGGCGATGACCACGAGGTAGCCCACCACGGTGGTCTCGGCGGCCACGTTGCCGTGCATCGTCTCGTCGTTGCCCACGAGCATGATGCCTATGACGGCGCCCACCACGTAGCACAGCACGGCCAAAAGCCGCATGAGCGCGATGGTTTTGAGCGGGTCGCGCGATTGGGCGTAGGATATCTGGGAGAATGCAACCCAGATGAGCAGGTCGAGGATCGTGTAGCCGCTGATGATGATGGCGCCTGAGACCCAGAACAGATCGGTGCCGAACAGAAACGCCATCATCATGAAACCGGCGATCATCGCCAGCAGCCCCACGCGGTACACGGTGCTGGCGCGTCGTTTCGCCAACACGACGATGGCGAAGACGAGCAGGCCGGTGATGCCGCGCGCCACCTGCACGAGGATGCCGTTGGAGTACCCGCCGCTTGCGATGGGAGAGAACGAGACGAGGTGCTGCAGGTAGCCGAACCCGGTCATGACGAGGGCCACGGCGCACAGCAGCATCATCGACGTGCCGAGGTGCACCTTCAGGCGCGAGCGGAGGTTGCGCTTCGGTCGCGGGTCAAGGGGAGTGGTGCGGCGATACGTGCGCAGCTCGGGAGCGATGGCCACGAACAGCGTGCCGGAAACGAGCGGAAGCAGCGCCGAGAACACGGCGGCGGCCTCGGGGATCATGAAAAGCAGCGGCGTGTCGATGACGATGGCGCACGCGAACCCGCCGGCCACGTAGGGAGTGGCGCTCCGCTCGCCGTCGTGGCAGTAGGCGGCGCCCCATCCCAGTTGGTAGGCCGCCATGAACGCGCCGGCGCACAGGCCCCCGGCCGCGAGCGCGATCCAATTGAGGTTTATGCCTGCGAGCAGGAACAACAGCGAGCCCGCCGTGCCGAGCGCGGCGAACGCGAGCGGCACGCGCTTCTGCGCGAGCAGGTTGTTGCACGCCGCAGGTTTGACGAGCGCGAGGGCGAGCCAGGGCAGCGCGAGCCCGAACACGGCCACGGTCGCGAGTTCCGCCATGAAGCCCTCGGCTTCGGGGCGGACGAAGAACATACTCATGAACAGCGCGTCGAGCCAGGCCCAGAAAAACGCCGAGCCGATGATGATCTTGATGCCGGTCGTGCCGTGCACCCGTTCCAACAGGTTCATGTCATCCCTTCCCGTTCCGGGCTTGGATTATACCAGCAATCGCTTCACGGACGCCCGCACTGAGAAGCCGGTGATAGGAAGGAGCGAAATCGTTGCTGGGGGAGGCACCGTGCCCTGCGGTTTCGCATAAGCATCCGTTCCGATTTGCCCTTTGATAGTAGAGCATGGTCGGTAGGGCGAGTTTTACGGTAATGAATCCGAGTGTTTGCGCCCGATATTTTACCGTAACAGCCGAACGAAGAACCGAGAACACCGCTTCCAGCTATTTTTGGTTGTATTTACAACGGAAAATGAACGAGATACTCGTTCAGATCGCTCCCAAAGAGCTGCTACGGTAAAATATCGGCGCAAACACTCGGATTCATTACCGAAACCCGCTTTTCGGTCAGAACGTTGCCATGTTCTTTCGAAGTCGCGACATGGCGAGGCCCCCGAAGCCTCAGGCGAGAGGCTCTTCTTCGCGCGCTTGATCCTATGATCGGGCCCTTCTTCGCGTCGTCTTTCTGAACTGGTCTGCGGACGGCGTGCGACGTCATGTTTCGGGCTTTTTGTAGCAGCGAAAGTGTTCTTCGAGCGACTGGCCGGACCCCGCTCCTCGTCTCTTTTCATGGCGCCTTGCGATCCGCCGGCCTCCCTGCGGACGCAAAGGGGTCGCTCGATGTGGTGCTCGTTACGCATTCGTTCCCCAATATGTTGCGTTTTTAGTAACATATTGTGGTACGATGGGCGCTCCAAAAACGCACTGCAATCGGAGAACGAACGAAGGACACAACCACTATGCAGATTTCCAAGCGCAACGGCAATGCGGAACCCTATGGTGCCGACAAGATCAAGCGCGCCATGGGCGCGGCGTTCGCCAGCGTGGGCAGCGTGTTGGCCGACGACGAGGCCGACCGTCTGGTCGCTGGCATCGAGCGGGCGATGGCCGATGTCGCAGCCGACGACACCATCGCGGTGGAGGACGTGCAGGACCTCGTCGAGCGCGCGCTCATGGAAGCGAACCATTACGAGGAGCTGAAAAGCTACATCCTGTACCGCGAGGACCGCGCCCGCAAACGTGCGGCGCGCGAGCGCTTGTGCGCCCAGCTCCCGGACGCGCCTGAGCTGGCCGCCGTGCTCGCTGCGGTGCAGAAGGAGTTCCCGGGCGAGGAGTACGAGCTGGCGCACCTCGCCGCCAAGTTCCTCTCGTTCGCGAAGCCCGACGCCTCCGCCGACCAGAAGCTGGCCATGCTCGTCAAGGCGGCTGTCGAGTTGACCACGCAGGAGGCCCCGCGTTGGGAGATCATCGCCGCGCGCCTGCTCATGGTGCAGTTCGATCGTGCGCTGGCGGAACGGCTGGCGTCCCGCCGCATCGAGACGTTCGCGCAGAAGGTGGCGTTCCTTGCCGAGGAGGGCCTGTACGGCGACTACATCCTGCACGCCTACACGCCCGCCGAGCTCGACGAGGCGGCCGGCTTCATCGACCTCGGCCGCAACGACCTGTTCACCTACGCGGGCCTGCAGCTGCTGCTCGACCGCTACGTCATCCGCACGCACCAGGGCGCGCCGCTCGAGTCGCCGCAGGAGATGTTCCTCGGCATCGCGTTGCATCTCGCCATGGAGGAGCGCGCGGACGAGCGCATGGGCTGGGTGCGCCGCTTCTACGACATGCTGTCCACGCTCAAGGTGACCATGGCCACGCCCACGCTGTCGAACGCGCGCAAGCCGTTCCACCAGCTGTCGTCGTGCTTCATCGACACGGTGCCCGACAGCTTGGACGGCATCTACCGCAGCATCGACAATTTCGCGAAGGTGAGCAAGTACGGCGGTGGGATGGGCCTGTACTTCGGCAAGGTGCGCGCGAGCGGAAGCGCCATCCGCGGCTTCGACGGCGCGGCCGGCGGCGTCATCCGGTGGATTCGCCTGGCCAACGACACGGCCGTGGCGGTGGACCAGCTGGGCATGCGCCAGGGCGCCGTGGCGGTGTACCTCGACGCGTGGCACCGCGATCTGCCCGAGTTCCTCGCCCTGCGCACGAACAACGGCGACGACCGCATGAAGGCGCACGACGTGTTCCCGGCCATATGCTACCCCGACTACTTCTGGCAGCAGGCGCGCGACAACATCGAGGGCGACTGGTACCTCATGTGCCCGCACGAGATCCTTACCGTGAAGGGCTACGCGCTGGAGGACTGCTTCGGCGAGGAGTGGACTCAGAAGTACCTCGAGTGCGTGGCCGATGCGCGCATCAAGAAGCGCGTCATCCCCATCAAGGACGTCATCCGCCTCATCATCAAGAGCGCCGTGGAGACGGGCACGCCGTTCACGTTCAACCGCGACGCGGTGAACCGCGCGAACCCGAACAAGCACCGGGGCGTCATCTACTGCAGCAACCTGTGCACCGAGATCGCGCAGAACATGGGCGCCATCGAGCAGCTGGAACAGCGCATCGAGGACGTGGACGGCGAGCAGGTGGTGGTGACCGTGACGAAGCCGGGGGCGTTCGTGGTGTGCAACCTGGCGAGCCTCTCGCTCGGTCACATCGACGTGGACGACCCGCGCGAGCTGGAACTGGTGACGGAAAGCGCGGTGCGCGCGCTCGACAACGTCATCGACCTCAACTTCTTCCCGGTACCCTACGCCGAGGTCAACAACCGCCAGTACCGCCCCATCGGCCTGGGCGTGAGCGGGTACCATCACCTGCTGGCGAAGCACGGCATCCGGTGGGAGAGCGAGGAGCACCTCGCGTTCGCCGACCGCGTGTTCGCCGACGTGCACTACGCGGCGGTGCGCGCGAGCTGCGCCATCGCGCGCGAGAAGGGCGCGTACGGCTACTTCGAGGGAAGCGGCTGGCAGACGGGCGATTACTTCCGCGACCGCGACCTTACGGAGGGGCGCTGGGCCGACCTCGCGCACGACGTGGCCGAGCACGGCCTGCGCAACGGCTACCTCTTGGCCGTGGCGCCCACGAGCTCCACGAGCATCATTGCCGGCACCACCGCGGGCCTCGACCCGGTGATGAACCGCTACTTCCTCGAGGAGAAGAAGAACGGCCTCATGCCGCGCGTAGCGCCCGAGCTGTCGATGGACACGTTCTGGTACTACAAGAACGCCCATCTCATCGACCAGGCGTGGTCGGTGCGCGCGTGCGGCGTGCGCCAGCGCCACATCGACCAGGCGCAGAGCATGAACCTCTACATCACGAACGAGTACACGTTCAGGCGCGTGCTCGATCTGTACCTGCTTGCCTGGGAGGAAGGCGTGAAAACCATCTACTACGTGCGCTCGAAGAGCCTCGAAGTGGAAGAATGCGAAGTGTGCTCGTCGTAGGTTGATTTCGTCCGCGGGGCGGCGAGTCGTCGGCGATACCCAGTCGCTGAGTTTCACCTGCGGGACGGGGACCGGCGCGCAGTGCCCAGTCGCTCAAACAGTCCTCGCTGCGCATGGGTGCGGCGCCGCGAAGCGAAGCGGAGCAAGTCCCCGAAGGGGAAACTCGCTTGGTGGGCACCGCGCCCCGATCCCCTGCATGTTGCTCGCTTGGTGGGCACCGCCGACGACTCGCCTAGCCGTGGGTTCAACCTGACGGGCGTCGCTTCGCTCGCCCTTTGCGCCATTGTTTGTCCGTAGCTGATTTTCTGAGAGGAAGCTCTTTTTATGAACCAGTTGAAGAAGAAGCCGCTGTTCAACCCGTTGGGGGACACTGATGTGCTCGATCGGCGGATGATCGGGGGCAACACGACGAACCTCAACGACTTCAACAACATGAAGTACGAGTGGGTGAGCGACTGGTACCGCCAGGCCATGAACAACTTCTGGATACCCGAGGAGATCAACCTCGGCGTGGACATCAAGGACTACCGCAAGCTGCCCGCGCCCGAGCGCCGTGCCTACGACAAGATCCTGTCGTTCCTCATCTTCCTCGACAGCCTGCAGTCGGCGAACCTGCCCAACGTGGGCGAGTACATCACCGCCAACGAGGTGAACCTGTGCCTGGCCATCCAGACGTTCCAGGAAACGGTGCACAGCCAGAGCTACAGCTACATGCTGGACACCATCTGCGAGCCGCAGGAGCGCAACGACGTGTTGTACCAGTGGAAGGAAGACGAGCACCTGCTGGCGCGCAACGAGTTCATCGGCAACCTGTACAACCAGTTCCAGGACGACAAGAGCCCCGAAGCGCTCGCGCGCGTGCTGGTGGCGAACTACATCCTGGAGGGCGTGTACTTCTACAGCGGCTTCATGTTCTTCTACAACCTGGGGCGCAACAACCTCATGCCGGGGTCGGTGCAGGAGATCCGCTACATCAACCGCGACGAGAACACGCACCTGTGGTTGTTCCGCAACATCTTGCTGGAGCTCAAGGAGGAGGAGCCCGCGCTGTTCGCACCCGAGCTGGTGGAGGAGTACCGTGCGATGATCAAGGAAGGCTGCGAGCAGGAGATTCGCTGGGGCCACTACGCCATCGGCGACGACGTGGCCGGCCTGAACAAGCAGATGGTGACCGACTACATCCAGTACCTCGGCAATCTGCGCTGCACGCAGCTGGGCTTCGAGCCGCTGTACGAGGGCCACGAGCGCGAGCCGGAAAGCATGTCGTGGGTGAGCCAGTTCTCGAACGCGAACATGATCAAGACCGACTTCTTCGAAGCTCGCAGCACCGCCTACGCGAAGTCGAGCGCCCTCGTGGACGATCTGTAGGAGGCGGAGATGCTGGTGCGGCCGGCGGTCGGCTCCGGTCGCGAACCAGCCAGCTGCCGTTCTTGCCGGTCCCTGCGCGCTCGGTGCGGCTGCGCCGCTGCGCCGATGCTCGGCTTTCGGCTCCTTGTGGGCGCAAAACGGCACTCATGACAATTTTCACCGGTCTGATTCTCGGCGTGAAGTCGAGAGGGATTTCGCCACCTGGGGTTTTGTGTTCAACAGGGGCTACGGTGCGTGCTGCATGCGCTGCGGAATTGTCATGGGTGCGCTTTTGCGCCCACGTTGGCGGAGCGGGGGTCGCGCCCTGGTTGGTTGGCGCGCCAGCGAAAAACCGCTTGGAGTGCGAACGAACCGCGCGTCCTGCCCACCGTTGCAGTAGATGATCCGTTGACTCGAGGCGCATTCGGGTGGGGTATACTGTGATCAATCGCCGCTGTCGAAGAGAAGAGGTGAGAACCATGCCTCCCTGTATGCTCGATGAGCTGAAGGGCAAAGTTGCCGAAGCTGCGCATGCCTACAACGAAAACGCCGAAGAACCGAACAAAATTCGAAGGGTCTCGCTCTTTGGCAGCTATGCCAAAGGGAGCGCAAGGCAAAACTCCGACGTCGATCTTCTCGTGTCGTTCACCTCTGCCGTCGTAAGCCTCTTCACGCTTGCGGAGGTGCTCTCGTCGATGGAGGAGCATCTTGAAACGCCCGTCGACATTGCACAAGAGCCTGTTCCCGATGATTCTCTTCTCGTAATCGAGGCGGTGATTCCCCTCTATGAAAGAAGTTGATCGGCGTATATTGTTGAAAATCGTATCGGAGATTCGGTATCTCGAACGTCTTCTTGGGCAGGTGGATGAAGACGCGTTCCTCGCCGATGAGACGATGGAGCGTGCTGCAGCCATGACCTCGATCAACATTGGGGAGTTGGCAAAGCGGCTCAGCGATGACTTCTTTCTCGAGAACCCTACGAGCGAGCTCAAGCTGGCTGCGAAAACGCGCGATGTATACGCGCAAGGCTACTTCACCTTATCATTCGCGACGGTGTATAAAACCGCCGTTGAAGACTACCCGCGCGTTCGCGTTTGGATAGAGGAGGCCTTGAAAGGCATGGATGGATCGTGAGCTGAGCGCGGGCGCCGATCGCCCGAAGCGCGGCATACGGAAGTTCTTGCTCAAGCGGATGCTGCTCATCCCGCTCGGCATCGTCGCGCTCGCGGCGACCGCGTACGCGCGAGCGAACCCCGATGCGGCCGAATGGTACGCTCGCGCGGTGTACCCGGCGCTGTCGAGCGTCGTGGGCTTCCTGCCGTCGCTCGTGCGCTTCTCAGTTGCCGAGTGGGTCACGGCGCTGTTCCTGCTGTTCTGCCTAGGCTACCTCATCTTCTGCATTCGCAAGCTCGTCGTGAGCAAGGGCGCGCGCCTCATGGTGGCCTACCGCAGCGCGATGGGGGTCGTGGCCATCTGCTCCACGGTGTACTTCCTGTTCACGGCCTTGTGCGGACTGAACTACTACCGGTACACCTTTACCGAGCACACCGGTTACGACGTGGAAGAGGCCGACGCCGAGCCGGCGCAGCGCCAGGAGGAGCTCGTGGCGCTCACTGCAACGCTGGCCGACGAGCTGGGGCAGACTCGGGCGCTGCTGGGCGACGACGCGGACCTGTTCGACGTCGAGCCGGGCCAGTTCGAGCGCTACGCGCAGGAGTCGGTGGATGCCATGCGGAAGCTGGCCGAGCAGTACCCGGCACTGGAGCGGCCGCTGTACTCGCCGCCGAAGCCGGTGCTCGCATCCGAGCTGATGTCGTACGCGAACATCGGCGGCATGTTCTTCCCCTTCACGATGGAATCGAACATCAACGTGGACAACCCGTCGTTCGCGATCCCCTGGGCTATGGCGCACGAGCTGGCGCATCAGTGCGGCTTCATGCGCGAGGACGAAGCGAACTTCATCGCGTACCTGGCGTGCAAGGAGTCGGACGATGCGCTGATGCGCTACAGCGGCTACCTGCTGGCGTACGACAACGCCATTTCGGCGCTGCGGAAGGTCGACCCCGAGGCGGCGAGCGCGATCGCCTCGGGGCTGTCGGCGGCGGTGCAGCGCGACCTCGCCCAGCGCGCGGAGCACTGGGCGAAGTACGAGGGTCCCGTCCAAGACGTCTCCAACGCCGCCAACGACACGTACCTGAAGGCGAACAACCAGACCGACGGCATGCGCAGCTACGGCCGCATGGTCGATCTCCTGCTGGCCGAGCAGCGGGCGGAGAGGGAGGGCGCCTAGCCCCAGAACCCCGCCGCCTCCTCCCTAGTCGCGCACTATCCAGCGACCGTTCTTGCTGGCTCCCGTACGATGGATGCGACCGTCTTTTTTGAGCGATGCGACTACGCGCTCGACCTGTCGCTTCGAAATGCCCAGCATGTCGGCCAATGCGGCCATGGTAACTGAGGGGTCGTCCCGCATGGCTGCCATGATTCTGACGTCGTTCGCCTTCGGATTTACACCGACATTTGTACCGACATTTGTACCGACATCGCGTTGTCCTTCGACGACCTCGTCAAGCGTATCGCTTATCATGCGCAACATGAATTCGACGAAGACGGTTGAATCGCTTGCTGCATCGGCTGCCGCCAGCGCGTCGTAGTATTCCTGCTGATGCTCCCCAACCATCGACTCTACGGGAAGCCAGGCGAACGCCGGCTCCCATTTCTGCAAAATGAGAGAATGCCAGAGCCTTCCCATGCGCCCGTTGCCGTCTTGGAAGGGGTGGATGAATTCGAACTCGTAATGAAAGACGCATGATTTGACGAGCGGGTGCATGGGCGATGCGCGCAGCCAGGAAAAGAGATCCTGCATGACTTCGGCAACGTAGTGTGCCGGCGTGCCTGCATGAACGAGCTTCTCGCCATCGTATACGCCTACGTTTTTGCTGCGGAAGCGACCGGATTCTTCCGTCAACCCGTTCATCATGAACAGATGTGCTTGCAAGAGATCTTCCATCGAGTAAGGATCCATGTCCGATAATGCCTCGTAGGCCTCATAGGCATTCTGCACTTCGCGAATGTCCTTCGGCGGGGCCAGGACACGCTTGCCATCCAGGACGGCGGTGACCTGCTCAATCGTCAGCGTGTTATTTTCTATGGCCAGCGAAGACTGAATGGTTTTGATCCGGTTCTCGCGACGCAATCGCGGACTGGCTGAAAGGCTTTCCTTTGCGAGGATATGACCGACCATCTGGCCTATGTCCACTATGCTGTTGACTATGGCGTCGTTCACGGTGAACGGCGGTTCGTACTTTTCGCCCATGAGCGCCTTTCCGGTGGGGAGCTTTTTCGGCAAACGGCCAGCAGGGATATTCTACTTCATGCGCATGCAGGAAGCGAATGGCGTACCCCAATCGCCTCCTGCGCTTCACCTAGCCCCAGAACCCCGCCGCCTCCACTTCTTGCAGGATGGCCTCGGCGGGCAGCAGCGTGGCTTCGGCTATGTCCGCGCCGGTGGAGTCCAGATAGCAGCGCACCAGGTCGTAGCCGCAAGCGTATCCGGCGCAGTAGGGCAGGCCCGCCGTCGGGTAGCCCTGCGCCGCAGCGATCTCGTCGCCGTAAAGGTACGCCGACAACCCGGCCATGCCCTGCACGTCGAGCGCGGCGCGGATGGCGGGCTTGACGGTGTTCTCAAGCACGTCGGTGCTCGTCTTCGTCACCCAGGGACCGGCGTTCTCCTCGCCGTACAGGCTGACGGCGAAGTTCTCGGCCAGCCCCTCGCTCACCATCATCTCGCCGAGGGTGATGTCGTCGCGCCAAGCGATGAACTGGAAGCGTACGTTGTGGTTCGTCTCGTGCGCGAGCGCGGCGGGCAGCCGGCGCACGGTGTCGTCGCTCGGCACGAGCCACGCCAGCACGTAGCCGGGGATGCCGCCGTCGCCGCAGTAGCCGTCGCTCGCGGCCAGCGCGGGATTGTCGGGGTCGCCCAGCAGGATGGAGAACAGGTAGTCCTGCACGCGCAGCTCGATGCCGCGCTCGACGAAGCGGGCGAGCGCGCGCTCGACGGCCTGCCGGCTCGCGCGCCACAGGTCGTCGTCGGCCAGGCGACGGACGGCGTCGGCCCAGCTTCCGTCCACGCGCGCGGGCGGCAGGATGCCCAGCATCTCGCTGGCCATCACCACGTCGTAGCCGCCGGGCTGCGCGGGATGCAGCGGCACGCGGTAGCAGTCCCATTTCGCCTTGAGGGGCGCCATGAGCTCGTGGCGGTAGATGTCGGCGCGCTTCGCGGGCGGCGCGGCGATCATGCGCGCGTACGCGTCGCCCGTGCGCAGCGCGCGTACGGCGGGCGGCGTAGGCGTCGTCGAGACGGCAGGTTTCTTGTGGGGCATGATGCCCTCCTCTCATCGGGGAGGCCCATCCTACGCCCTCACGTCGCGTGAGGGTCAACGCCTTCGCGCCCTTTTTTCTTCTCGTCGCCCGCATAGGCGGAAGGGCTATAATAACCGCATGTCAGCCGAAGGGGAGGAGCCCTCATGATCGTGCTTGCCGTCGTGGTCGCGCTTGTCGCGCTGCTTGCAATCGTGCTGGTGGTGAACGCGGCTCGGCTCAAGCCCACGTCCGTTCCCGACCCCCTGCCTCCCACCGACGCGTGCGGCGACGACGCCGCGGTCGCGCGCTTCCAGGAACTGCTGCGCTGTCCTACCGTATGGGACCTGCACAACCCCGACGCCGATCGCAGCGCGTTCGACGAGTTCGTCCCGCTGCTGCGCCGTCTGTACCCCACGGTGTTCGAGCGCTTGGAGCTGGAGCTGATCGACGGCTACGGCATCTCGCTTCTGTGGAAGGGAGCCGACCGCGCGCTGGCGCCGGTGGTGCTCATGGCGCACCACGACGTGGTGTCCGCCGACGCGTCCGAATGGACGCACGATCCCTTCGCCGCCGACATCGCGGACGGCAGGATATTCGCGCGCGGCGCGGTGGATACGAAGTGCATCTGGGCGGCGCTCATGGAAGCTGCCGAGCACCTGCTGGCGGAAGGGTACGTCCCTCCGCGCGACGTGTACTTCTTCTCGTCGAACGTGGAGGAGGACGGCGGCGACACGGCTCCGCACACGGTGGAGCACCTCAAGAGCATCGGGCGCGTGCCGTACATGGTGCTGGACGAGGGCGGCGCGGTCATCGACAACCCGCCGCTGGGCGTGAACGGCCAGTTCGCCGTCGTGGGCGTGGCCGAGAAGGGCGTCTTCAACGCGCGTATCGCCACGAGCGCCGAGGGCGGGCACGCGGCCCAGCCGTCGCTCGAGGATGCGACGGCGAAGCTCGTGTCGGGCCTCGACGGCTTGCAGAAGAACCCGCCTGCGTCCAAGCTGTCCGCGCCGGTGGCGGCCATGCTGCGCGAGCTGGCAGCGCACGGCGGTTTCGGCTTGCGCATCGTGTTCGCGAACCTGTGGCTGTTCCGGCCCGTGGTCGTCCGCATCATGCAGGGCGATTCCGAGACGGCGGCCATGGTGCGCACCACCTACGCGCTGACGCAGCTCGAGGGAAGCCCTGCGCACAACGTCATCCCGAAGCGGGCGGGCGCGACGGTGAACGTGCGCGTCGACCCGGGAGAGACGGTGGACGCGGCTTTCGCGCGCATCAAGGAGCGCTTCGACGAGCGCACCGCCTACGAGCTGTTCGAGGTCAGCGAGCCGTCGCCCATCGCGCCGTTCGCGGACGACCCCGCATTCGACTACCTGCGCGCCGTCATCGCGAGCGTGTATCCTGCGGCCGGCATCGCGCCGTACGTGCAGACCAGCTGCAGCGATGCGCGTCATTTCCATCGCGTCTGCCCGCGCACGTACCGCTTCGCCGGCATCTTGTTCAAGGGCGACCAGCGCAGCCGCGTGCACGGCCAGGACGAGAACCTCGACGTGGACAGCTTCAAGCGCGGCATCGGGTTCTACACGGAATTCATCCGGCATCTCGACCGATTGGGGAAGTGAGGCATCGTGGCCGACACGAAGGGGGCCGCGACAGCGGCGAAGGCGTCGAAGCAGGGCAGGTTCTTCTACGGATGGTGGATCGTGGCAGGCGGCCTTCTGATCATGGCGACCTGCTATACGGTGTTCGTGAACTGCATCCCGCTGTTCCAGACGCACATCGTGCGCGATCTGGGGCTGACGGTGGGACAGTTCAACACGGGCGTGTCCATCACCACGGTGGTGGCGGTGTTCGCGTCGCTCGTCATCGGGCGGCTCACCGACAAGTGCTCGGCGCGCGTGCTGGGCACGGTGACGGTGCTGACGAGCGCGCTCGTGCTGGTGGGGCTTTCGTTCATCACGGCCGTGTGGCAGCTGTACGCGCTGTGCGTGGTGGCCGGCATGGTGGTGGTGGCCGGTACGCGCCTTCTGGTGTCGGTGGTCATCTCGAACTGGTTCACGCTCAAGCGCGGCCTGGCGGTGTCCATCGCGCTGTCGGGCTCGGGCATCGGCGGCGTCGTGCTGTCGCCGGCCACGAGCGCGATGATCGAGGCGTCGGGCTGGCGCTCGGCGTTCCTGCTGCTGGCGGTGGTGTGCCTCGTGGCCGCGCTGCCGCTCGTGCTGGCAACGTTCAGCACCCGGCCGAGCGACAAGGGCCTGCTGCCGTACGGCGCGGGCCAGGTGGAGCAGACGAAGGCCGACCGCTCGCCCGACCGTCCCGTCAACGTGGCGGTGGGCTGGAAGACGCTGCGCTCGAGCGCAGCGTTCTGGCTGCTCGTGATCGGCTTCGTGGCCATGGGCATCACGAACGGGTGCATCATCACGAACTCCATCGCGAACATGACGAGCGTGACGGTAGGCGGCACCGAGGTGGTCACCGGCGGGCACTCTACCCTGTGGGCCGGCAGCGTGTGGTCGTTCTACCTGGCCGTGGTCATCGTGGCGAAGGTGGCGCTCGGCGCCATCTACGACCGCTGGGGCATGCGCATGGGCACGATCCTCGGCACGATCACGTCGGTGCTGGCTGGCACCATGCTGCTGTTCCCGACCACCGACTGGGGCCCCATTCTGGCCTGCCTGTTCTTCGGATTCGCCACCTGCATGGGCACGGTGGCACCGCCCATCATGGTGGTGAAGGAGTACGGCAAGAAGGACCTCGGCACGGTCACGGGCATCGTCACGGCGTTCGAGCTGCTGGGCGCCGCGGTGGGCGCGGTGGTGTCGGGCGTGATGTTCGACGCGTACCTGTCGTTCGCGCCGGTGTGGATCATGGTGATCGTGGCGAGCGTGGTCATGGGCGCGACGTTGCTGGCGTCCATCCCCGCGGCGCGCCGCCTGGTGGAGCGCCAGGTGGCTGCGGGCGCGCCCCAGCTGGACGCGGAGGGCTTCGAGATCGAGGCGTAGGCGAAGCGCTCCGTCCGGGCCGCCAAAACGCTTGACTAAAGCATAGCGTTCTAGTAGGATTTAGCGCGACACACAAGAAGCCCGCCCTGCGGGCGCCGGGCGCAGCCGGGATGGTCGCGGCCGGAAGACGGGAAAGCAGGCGCATCATGACCGTATTTGCAAGCGTAGCGGAGCTCATCGGCAACACGCCGCTCGTCGAGTTGACGAACTACGAGAAGAACCACGATCTGAAGGCTCGCATCGTGGGCAAGGTGGAGTCGTTCAACCCGGCCGGCTCCATCAAGGACCGCATCGCGAAGGCGATGATCGACGACGCGCTGGCGCGCGGAGCGATCGACGAGGACACGGTGCTCATCGAGCCCACCTCGGGCAACACCGGCATCGGTTTGGCCGCCATCGCGGCCGCGCGCGGCATGCGCCTCATCATCGCCATGCCCGAGACGATGTCCATCGAGCGCCGCAACCTCATGAAGGCCTACGGCGCCGAGCTCGTGCTGACCGACGGCGCGCAGGGCATGAAGGGCGCCATCGCGCGCGCCGAAGAGCTGGCGGTCGAGATCCCCAACTCGTTCATCGTCGGGCAGTTCACGAACCCGGCGAATCCGGCCGTCCACGAGGCGACGACGGGCCCCGAGATCTGGGAGGCCACCGGCGGCGACGTGGACATCTTCGTGGCGGGCGTGGGCACGGGCGGCACGGTAAGCGGCACGGGCGCGTACCTGAAGCGCATGAACCCCGACGTGCAGGTGGTGGCCGTGGAGCCGTCCGCGTCGCCGGTGCTGTCCGAGGGACGCGCGGGCGCGCACAAGATCCAGGGCATCGGCGCGGGCTTCGTGCCCGACACGCTGGACACCGAGGTGTACGACGAGGTGATCGCCGTCGCCGACGAGGACGCCTTCGCGGCAGGTCGCGAGCTGGTGGCGAAGGAGGGCCTGCTCGTGGGCATCTCGTCGGGCGCAGCCGTGGCCGCCGCCGCCGAGCTGGCGCGCCGCCCCGAGAACGAGGGAAAGACCATCGTGGTGATCCTTCCCGATACGGGCGAGCGCTACCTGACGACTGCGATGTTCGGCTTCTAGGGGCGACGCAACGACGCAACGACGAAGGGCCCGCCGCGGTTGCACGCGGCGGGCCCTTCTTGTTGTGGGATTGTCGCCCGAAACGGTCGGAATCAAGCCGAAAACCGACCGTTTCGGGCGACGGCAGTCTGGAAACGACGCGCTACAGATCCGCGGTTCTGTACACGGTGTAGCCCTCGTAGTGGTAGCTGGCGTCGATGCCCTTCATGTACACGTCCCGATCGTTCACCTTGTCGGTGAGCGCCTGTTTGAGCACGTGCTTGATCTCGATATCCTTGACGGGGCTTCGTTCCATTGCCAAGAGGTAGTCGTCCTTGTCGACCATGCTCCAATCGACGACCAGGCCGAGCTCTCTTTTCAGGATGAGGTCGAGCCGTATGCGCGTGCTACGGCCGTTGCCCTCCCGGAAGGGATGGGCGATGTTCATCTCGACGTACTTCTCGACGATCTCGTCGAACGATGATTGAGGCATCGAGGCAACGTGCTCCAAAGACGCTTCGAGGTACATGAGAGGCGCGAACCTGAACGAGCCTTTCGCAATGTTCGCGTCGCGGAGCGTGCCGGCGAACTCGTAGACGTCTTGGAAAAGATATCGATGAATGGCCATCAGGCATTCGGCAGTTCCGGCTTGCAGCTGTTCGAGCATGCCGTTCTCGAACAGCTCAAGCGCTCGCTTTTTGCTGAGCAGCTCTTCGGTCCTCGCTAATTCTGCAGCATCGGTGATCCCGAGCTTGTTTTCGAGCGTCATGTCGCATCCCTTCGGATCGGTCCTGCTTAGCGCTCTACTCGCCTTCGATGGCGTCGATGGCGTCGATCACGCAGCCGCGGAAGCCGTCCTTCTCGAGCGCGGCCACGCCCTTGATGGTGGTGCCGCCCGGCGAGCAGACGGCGTCTTTCATCGCGCCGGGGTGCGTGCCGGTTTCCAGATGCAGCTTGGCAGTGCCCATCATCATCTGCGCCGCGAGGCGGTAGGCGGTTGCGCGCGGCAGGCCGTGCTTCACGCCGGCGTCGCCGAGGGCCTCCAGGAACATCGCGGCGAACGCGGGGCCGCAGCCGGCGATGGAGCTGGCCGTGGACAGCAGCTTGCCGTCGACCCACTCGATGAGGGCGATCTGGCCGAACAGGTTCTCGAACGTTTTCAGCTCCTCGTCGGTGAGCGAGTGGCGCTGCTCGCAGGCCACCACGCCCGCGCCCACGGCGATGGGCGTGTTGGGGATGGTGCTGAGATGGCGGCTGTTCGGGGCGAGGATGCCCTCGTAGAACGCGAAGTCGCGCCCGGCGGCCACCGAGATCACGGCCTTGTCGGCCAGCAGGTCGCGCACCGGCTCCACCACCTGTTCGATGAGGTAGGGCTTCACCGCGAGGATGACGAAGTCGCTCGCCTCCACCACCTCGCGCGCCTCGCGGTAGGCGTTCACGCCGAGCTTCTCGGCCGTCGCCTGCAGCTTGTCGAAATGCCCGGCGCACGCGTGGATATGCTCGCCCGAAAGCGCGCCCGAGTTCACGAGGCCCTGCGCCATCGCCTGGGCCATGTTGCCGAACCCGATGAAGCCGAGCTCGATGCTGCTTGCTGTGTCCGTCATGCTGGAGTCCTTCCGTCGCGACGCGTTTTTTGCTGGGTTGATTGTACGCTACCGGCAGCCCCCGGCCAAACGGCGATTGATGACGGGTGCGAAACCGAAGGCGCGGTTCCCTTCCAGCCGGCGTGCGTGGGCGCTAAGCTTTCGGCATGCAATCCGTCGCGACGAAGGAGCTCGCATGCCTGACGCCCATATCGAAGTTCCGGGAACGCTCGTCGGCGGGCACGTGTGCCTGGCGGTGTGCGCCGCGCTGTACTTGGCGTGGTGGTGGATATTCTTCAACCCGGCCCTGCCGAAGGCGACGGGTGCGCTGTACGCGGTGGGCGTAGGGTGCATCGTGGGAGCGGTGCTGTTCGGGATAGCGGCCGTCGTGCTGATCGGGATGGGGTTGGGGGCGTTCGCAGGCGCGTCGGCGGAAGCCGTCGTTCCCGGTTGGGCGTTCGCTGTGGGCGGAGTCGTCGCGTACTTCGGGTTGGCGTACGTCACGACGCGCTTCTTCCAGCGCCCGGTGACCACCGAGCTGCTGCTGTTCGTTCTATGGGCCGCGCTCGAGCTGGCCGTGGTGAACGCGCTTGCGGGCGTCGGCGCGGTTGAGCCAGGATTAACCGTAGTGCTCGCCGTGGCCGTCGCGGTGCTGTTCGTCGGATGCCTCGTGTGCTACGTGCTGTACTTCCGCCTGCCGCCGATGCCCTCGTTCGTGGACGGCGCGCTGCCGCTTGCGGCCGTCGGCGTGTTGGCCGCCGTCATGGCGGCGCTCATCGCCCGTATGTAAGAAAAGGGGCGCGAGCCGAAGCCCGCGCCCCTTGTGCGAATTCGATGCCGTACGCTATGCGGCGGCTTGCTCGGCTTCCTCGGAATCGTCCGCTTCGTCGGCATCCTTGTCGGCCGAGCGGGCGAGGATGTTCGCGTACACCGCGCCGGAGATGTTGTGCCACACGCTGAACACGGCGCCGGGCACTGCGGCCAGCGGCATGCTGGCGAAGTGCACCGTGGCGAGCGAGGTGGCCAGGCCGGAGTTCTGCATGCCCACCTCGATGGACAGCGTGCGCATCTGGGCCTTCGACAGGCGCAGCGCGCGTCCGGTGAGGTATCCCAGCGCGTAGCCCAGCACGTTGTGCAGCATGACCACCACGATGATAAGCGGCCCAACCGTCAGCAGCTTCGCCTGGTTGGCGGCCACCACGGCCATGATGATGAGCGAGATGCCCGTCACCGACACGAGCGGCAGCACCGCCGAGGCGGCTTCGGATGCCTTCGAGAAGAAGTAGTTGATGAGAAAGCCCAGCGCGATGGGCACGAGCACCACCTGCACGATGGACAGGAACATGTCCAGCACGTTCACGTCCACGGTCTGGCCGGCGAACAGCAGCACGAGCAGCGGCGTGACGATAGGCGCCATGATGGTGGTGCATGCGGTCATGCCCACCGACAGCGCCACGTCGCCTTTCGCCAGGTACGTCATGACGTTGGAGCTGGTGCCGCCGGGGCACGAGCCCACGAGGATCACGCCTACGGCCAGCTCGGGTGGCAGCTGGAACACCATCGTCAGCAGGAAGGCCAGCACCGGCATGATGACGAACTGGGCCAGGATGCCCACGATGACGGCCTTCGGCTTCGTGAACACCACCTTGAAGTCGGCAAGCTTGAGGGTCATGCCCATGCCGAACATCACGACGCCCAGCAAGATGTTCACGTAGCTGGTCTTCACGACGGCGGACACGGGGCCGGGAAAGACCAAGGCGATAATCGCGACCGCAAGCGCGATGATCGCCATGTACTTTCCCGCGAAGTCGCTGATCTTGGTAAGCGTCTTCACAAGGGTTCCTTTCTCGAACGGTGACAGGGTTGGGAAAGTATACCGCTGTTGTGGGCGATAGGCGAGGCCGGCATTGCGGACGTGCGGGCGATGTCGGGCGAAGGCGACTTGTCGCAGCAATGTTCTTTGTTGCTAGAAGCGATTGGCGACAAAAAACGTTGCCTGCTGTCAAAGCAGCGTGTCCTGTTGATATAGTGTGAGTCTCTGGCAAGCGGCTTCCATGATGAGGAGGCGCCCTTGCAGGCTGTGGTGCGCGGCAGGACGAAAGGGGTAGTCATGGGGAAGGGCGCGTTCTTTCTGCAGGCGGTGAAACAGGCCGGAGGCCTCATGGTCATGGCCGTGCGTTACGGTGGCAGGGAACCCGATAAGCGTACGGGTGCGTCGCTCGCAGAGTACGCGCTGCCGTTTGAGGGCGCATGGACCGTTCTCAACGGCGGCGTTGACAAAGACACCTCGCATTCATGGGGCGTGCTCACCCAACGCTACGCTTACGACTTCGTCGTGCTCGACGAGCAGGGGCGCAGCTGCCGCCCTGACGCCGACCCGGCCGATCCTGCCTCGTACTACTGCTACGGCCTGCCCATCCTGGCGCCTGCCGACGGCGTCGTGGCTGAAGTGGGGACGTCGTGTCCCAACGCGCAGATCATGCTTGATGACACGGTGCATTTCGGCGGAGATGACATACGCGGCAACTACGTAGTGATCGACCAAGGAAACGGCGAGTTCTCCTGCCTGTGCCACCTGAAGCCGGGAGGCGTTCTGGTGGAGGCGGGGCAGCGGGTGAGCTGTGGGCATCGCGTCGGCCTTTGCGGCAGCTCGGGCTGCAGCTCCGAGCCGCACCTGCACTTCCATGTGCAGAAAGGCCAGAGCTTCTATACCTCGCCCGGCGTGCCGGTGCGGTTCGCGGGTGCGACGGCCGTCCCCGCGCCGTGTTACGAGGCGGCCGACCCCCGTCCGGTTCCGCCTGGGGCATACGATGATTTCCCGCCGTTCCTCACGCGCGGCTTGAAGGTGGAAAGCAGCTCGTAGTCGCCGCATTCGTACGCAACCGATCCGATGCGCGCCCTTCGTTGATCGAAGGGCGCGTCCGCATTCTGCGCCTCCTGCGCCTGCGCTGGAACGTGTGCGCGGCACGGCTTCTCCGTGTCGCGCATGCCGCTTCCGAACTTTTTTCCGGCACGCCCGCACCGGTTGCCCGTAGGATTCGTTATAGAGGATAGAGGAGGTGAAGCGGGGCTTGAAGAACAGACTGCGAGACGGCGAGGCGTTCGATCGCTTGGTCGAGGAGCACTACGACGATGTGCTGGCGTACTGCCGACGGCATGCGCCGTCCTACGACGACGCGCCGGATGTGGCGCAGGAAACGTTCCTGCGATTCGTGCGCAGCGGGCGCTCGCCGGGCGAGGGCAAGCCGCTCGCGTACCTGTTCACCATCGCGCGCAACCTCTGCATCGACGCTGCGCGGGTTCGCCGCCTGCCCGTCGGGCCGCTCGATGCGGACGTGCCCGACGGCTCGCTCGATGCGGACCCGGCGGTGGCGATTGCGGGCGGCGAGGTGGGCGCGCTGGTTGAAGCGCTCGATCCCGAGCTGCGCGAGGCGGTGGAGCTGCGCTTCGATCAAGGGTTCAAGGTTGGCGAGATCGCGAGCGTGCTGGGAGTGTCGCGCTTCGCGGTGAACCGGCGGCTCAATCGGGCGCTCGCGGAGTTGCGGCGCGGCTTGGAAGGAAGGAGCGAGGCATGAGCGGCAAAAGCAAGCGGAACGTGGAGCGGGCGCTGCGGGCGCACTATCGCGCCGAGCGCGGCGCTCCGGACGCGGAGGCGAAGGCGGCGACTCTCGCGGCCGTGCGCGCTGCGGTGGCGTTGGAGCGGCCGACGGGCGAGCGGGGTGGCGGGATGACGTTCGCCGGGTTCGTGGCCGTTCAGGCGCGCTTCGTCCACCCGCGCGTGTGGGCAGCGCAGCTTGCGCTCGTGGCGATCATGGCGGCGGTCTGCTTGCCGTCGAGCGGCATGGCGCGCGGCTTCCCGGTCGTCTCGGGTATGCTGGCGGCGGCGACGGTGCTCGTAGGTCTGCCCGACCTGCTGGCCAGCGCCACGCACCGCGTGTCCGAGCTCGAGTACGCCTGCCGCTTCGATTGTCGCGCGGTCGCCTTGGCGCGGCTCATCGTGCTGGGGTGCTCGGACGTGGTGGCGGTCACGGCCATCGCGCTTGCGGCGCCGATCGCGCTGGGAGCCGATCCCTTCGCGTCGCTCGTGCACGCATGCGTGCCCTACTTCCTCGCGTGCGCGGGCGCCCTGCTCGTTGCGCGACGCTTCCCCTCTTCGCAGGCGTTGCCGCTAGCATGCGTGTGGACGCTGCTCGTGATGGCGGGGGCGTATGCGGTGCACGCCCTCGCGCCCGACGCGTACGCCCAGGCGTCGACGTGGGCGTGGGCGCTCGTGGCGGCCGGCTCGCTCGGTTGGGCCGCGCGCGAAGTGCGCACGTGGCTCGGCAGCATCGCGGCCGGCCTCGACGTGTTCGCGCCCGCATCGACGCCCCGATGAGCCCCGCGGGGGCGGTGGCCCGCGCGCACCGCGACTCACGCGAACCCTCGCAGTCCCTCGCGAATCCGACGACCCTACGATGACAAGGAGCATGGCATGGACCTGACGATAGACCGCCTGACCAAGCAGTTCGGATCGAAGATCGCGGTCGACCGCGTGTCGGCCCGGCTCGAGCCCGGCGTGTACGGCCTGCTGGGCGCGAACGGCGCGGGCAAGACCACCCTCATGCGCATGGTGTGCGACGTGCTGCGCCCCACCTCCGGCGAGATCCGCTTCGACGGCCGCGACGTGCGCATGCTCGGCGACGAGTACCGCGCCTGCCTCGGCTACCTCCCGCAGGATTTCGGCTACTACCCCGACTTCACGGCGCTCGACTTCATGTGCTATCTGGCCGCGCTCAAGGGGCTCGACCGCCGCGCGGCGCGCCGCCGCTCGCTCGGGCTGCTGGAGACGGTGGGGCTCGCCGACGTGGCGCGGGCGAAGATCCGCACGTTCTCGGGCGGCATGAAGCAGCGCCTGGGCATCGCGCAGGCCGTGCTGAACGACCCCGCGGTGCTCGTGCTCGACGAGCCGACGGCCGGCCTCGATCCGAAGGAGCGCGTGCGGTTCCGCAACCTCATCGCCAGCTTCGCGCAAGACAAGATCGTCATCCTGTCCACGCACATCGTGTCGGACATCGAGTACGTCGCCGATGAGATCCTCGTCATGCGCGCCGGCTCCTTCATCATGCAGGGCGCGCCGACGGACATCGTCGCGGCGGTGACGGGCAAGGTGTGGGAGTGCCATGTGGATGCGCGGCGCGCCGACGATCTGGCGGCTACGAACTGCGTGAGCAACGTCCACTACGCCGCGGACGGCCATGCGGTGGCGCGCGTCGTGGCCGACGAGCCGCCCGTGGCCGGCGCGCGGCCGCTCGAGCCTGCGCTGGAGGATGTGTACCTGTACGTGTTCCGCGACGAGGCGGTTCCGCTGTCCTGACTGACAGCGGAACATGCCGACGCTGCGAAGCGTCGATGCGCCCGACCTCGCCTCTTTTTCGCTTGCCCTCACGTGCGGAAGCATGCTCGGCCGCGAAACGAAGCGATCTCGGGCACCTCGACGCTTCTCGCTGACTTTTATTCAACTGGTGGGAGAAGGAATATACCATGTTTGATCTGGTGAGATTCGAGCTCAAGAAGTTGCTCGTACGCCGTACGTCGTTCATCGCCTGCGCGGGCATCCTCGTGATGCTGTGCGGGATCATGACGCTCAACATCGTGCAGACGAAGACGGCGTCCGACACGGGAGAGGTGCTGAACGGCACCGCCGCCATCGCGTACCAGAAGGAGAAGGCCGCCTCGCACGAAGGCGTGCTGAGCGTCGAGCGCGTGCAGGACGAGGTGGCCGCGTACAAGGAACTCGCGTTCTCGAAGGTGGACCCTGCCGACGTGAGCGGGCTCAGCGACGAGGCGGCGTACGCGCTCATGAAGCAGGCGTACGACGAGGACGAGTTCCGCGCGATCTACGACACCTACTATACCTACCTGTTCTCGCCGTGGAAGGCGGGCGCGCTCGAGCCGTACCAGGTGGCGGCCCAGCTCGACGACGGCGCTGCCGACGGGTTCTACGGAGCGATCGCCGACAAGCTGCAGCGCACGCTCGATGACGGCATGGGCGGCACCTGGACGTACTCCGACGCCGAGCGCGCGTACTGGACGGAGAAGCAGGCGGCAGTGGGCGAGCCGCTCGCATACGGGTACGCGGGCGGTTGGGGCGACGTGCTGGCGTGCATCGGGTTCTTCGCCTTCGCGATGGTGGCCGTCTGCGTGGCGCTCACGCCCGTGTTCGCGGGGGAGTACCAGGATCGCACCGATGCCGTGCTTCTGGCCGCGCGTTACGGGCGTTCGAAGCTCGTCGCAGCGAAGATCATCGCGGCGTTCGTCTTCGCCACGGCCTACTTCGCGCTGGCGGCGCTGATCATCATGGGCGCGGCGCTCGCATTCTTCGGCGCTGAGGGCGGGGACCTGCCGGTGCAGGTGCTGTCGCTCGGCATACCCTACGACCTCACGATGGCCGAAGCGACGTGGGTCGCGGTGGGGATCGCCTACCTCATCACCCTCGGCTTCGCGGCGCTCACGCTGTTGCTGTCGTCGAAGCTGCGCTCGCAGCTGGCCATCTTCGTCACCTGCGCGGCGCTCATCTTCCTGACGGGCATGGTCCCTTCCGGCGGCAACGCCATGCTGTTGCACGCGCTGTACCTGTTCCCTCTCAACGCCCTGGTCGATCAGGTGCTGTTCAACTCGCTCGTGTCGTACCAGGCGGGCCCGTTCGTGGTGGACCTCGTGGGCTTGCTCGTGGGCGTCTACGCGCTCGTGCTGGTCGTGTGCGTGCCCCTGGCCGCGAGGGCTTTCAGGAGGCACCAGGTGGTGTAACGGAGAAGCGGGGGCGCTTCGCGCGCGAGGCGCCCCCGCAGCTGGCAACCCTAGAGGAAAGTCGATGCGGATCTGCAAGTTTTGGCAAGTTCGAGCCGAAATGCGAGCTTTTCAGGGTACCTGAACAAGAGCGGGCATCCCTGGCTTTTACATTATGCCTGATCACGGTTTTGCGAAGGCGTATGATATTCGTTCGAGGATAGCCAAGACGGCGCGAACTTGCCAGAATTGCACGGTGTCATCTGAACGGCCTCGTATGTCGCGACGCTCGCCCTACGCCTTGTCCAGCTGCTGGTCGAGCAGCTTCTCCAGCGTCCTCCAGGCCAGCTCGGCGCACTTGACGCGGGCGGGCATGCGGGAGATGGTCGCCAGCTCGGCGGCCTCGTCGAGGTCGGCACGCTCCTCGTCGGTGAGCGGGCGGCCCTTGATCATGTCGAGGTAGAGGCCGGTCAGGCGCCGCGCTTCGTCGACCGTCTCGCCGGTGACGAGGTCGGCCATCATGTCGGCGGCGGCCTGGCTCACGGCGCAGCCGTGGCCGGTGAAAGCGGCCTCCTCGATCACGTCGCCCCTCAGGCGCAGCGCCAGCGTCAGCTCGTCGCCGCAGCTGGGGTTCACGCCGTCGTGGGTGCACGTGGGCTCGTCCATCTCGTACTTGTAGTCGGGATGCGCGTTGTGCTCCATGAGCGCCGCAGTGTAGATGCTAGCCATTGAAGGTCCTCCAAACGGTGTCCAAGCCGGCGATGAGCGCATCGATGTCGCCCTCGTCGTTGTAGAACGCAAGCGAGGCGCGGCAGCACGATTCCACCCCGAGCCACGCGAGCAAGGGCTGGGCGCAGTGATGTCCGGCGCGGATGGCCACGTTGCGCTCGTCGAGGATGCTCGCCACGTCGTGCGGGTGGATGCCGCGCACGTTGAAGCTGATGGCGCCGTGGTGCTGCTCCGGGTCCGGGTGGCCGATGATCTCGAGGTAGGGCAGCGCCGTCATGCGCTCCATGGCCGTGCGCACGAGCGCCTGCTCGCGCGCCTGCAGCGCGTCCCAGCCGATGCCCTCGAGGTAGCCGAGCGCAGCGGCGGTGCCCACGATGCCGGCGGCGTCCTGCGTGCCGGCCTCGAACTTCTCGGGCACCGGCGCCCATACGGCCTCGTCCTGCGTGACCGACGAGATCATCTCGCCGCCCGTGAGGAAGGGCGGCATGGCCTCGAGCAGCGCGAACGAGCCCCACAGCACGCCCACGCCGAAGGGACCGAGCGCCTTGTGCGCCGAGAACGCGAAGAAATCGCAGCCGAGCTCCTGCACGTCGACCGGCATGTGCGGCACCGATTGCGCACCGTCCACCACGAGGTAGCCGCCGTGCGCGTGCACGCGTTCGGCCATGGCGGTGACGGGGTTCTCGATGCCGAGGACGTTCGACACCTGGGCGGCGGCGACGATCTTCGTGCGCGGGCCGATCTTCGCGTCGAGCTCCGCCTCCGAGATCACGCCGTTCTCGTCGGGGAACAGGTACACGAGGCGCGCGCCCGCGGCGCGGCACGCCTGCTGCCAGGGGATGAGGTTCGAGTGGTGCTCCATGATGGTGATGCACACCTCGTCGCCCGGCTCGAGCACGGTGGGGGCGAACGCGTGCGCCACGAGGTTGAGCGCCTCGCTCGCGTTGCGGGTGAACACGATCTCGCGCGCATCGGCAGCGCCGATGAAGCGCGCGATATGGGCGCGCGCTTCATCGATGGCTTCGGTGGCCTCCACCGACAGGCGGTACAGGCCGCGCAGCGCGTTCGCGTTCATGGTCTCGTAGAAGTCGCGCTGCGCGTCGAGGGCGACGGCAGGGCGCTGGGCGGTTGCCGCGCTGTCGAGGAAGGCGAGGTCGGGGTTGGCCGCCAGCAGGGGGAAATCCTGCTGGTAGGGGTTCTCGGCGATGTCGGCGGGGCCGGTTGCGCGGGTGCTCATCGAGACGCCTCCTCGATCTCTACGCCGCGGGCTGCGGCGAGGCGGGCGACGGCGGCGCAGGTGCGCTCGTCGGGGGCGTTGACGGCCGCTTCCTGGTACGCGGCGGTGACGAACAGGCGCTCGGCGTCGTCGGGGGAGATGCCGCGGCTGGCCAGGTAGAGCAGCTGCTCGGGACGAACGTGGCCGATGGTGGCGCCGTGGTTGCCCGCTACGTCGTCCTCGTCGCAGAGGATGACGGGCACGCTGCGGTTCACGGCGCGCTCGTCGGCCAAGAGCACCGTCTCCTGTTCGGAGCCGACGGAGCCCTTGCAGCCGTGCACGAGCTCGATGGTGCCGCGCAGCGTCTTCTCCGACTGGCCGCCCAGCACGCCGCTGGCGTCGAGGTTGCACACGGTGCGGCGTCCGCGCTGGTGGGCGACGTAGTTGAAGTCGCGTTGCTGGGCGCCGTGCCCCAGATAGCGCGTGCGGATGTCGAGGCGCGCGTCGTCGCCGCGCACGTCGGCGTCGAGCCCCGTGAAGGAGCGGCCCGCGCCCAGCACGGTATGGCTCACCTGCACGCGAGCGCGCTCGTCGAGCACGATGCCCGCGTCGTCGAGGACGATCCAACTGTCGTCGAGCGTCTGCGTGCAGGTGATGTCCACGCGCGCGTCAAGGCCGGCGAACACGCGCAGCCGCGTGCCCACCACGCCCGCGCCCGGATCGGGCGAATCGAGCGCGATGGCGAGGGACAGCGACGATCCCGCGGCGGCCACGACGTCGACGGCGGCCGCGTTGGCCGCGCCGTCCACGCCCTCGACGCGCACCGCGGCGCATGTGCGCTCGCCAGGGCGCGTGGCGAACACGATGGGCTCGCCCGCCACGAACTCGAGGTACTCGCGCGCTTCGTCTCCCATGCCCGTGGCGAACACGTCGCCGGGGGAGAGGTAGCGGTTCTCGAGGGCCTGCTGCTGGTAGAGGGAGAGAGCCCCGTCCTCTATGGCTGTTGCCCCATCCTCCGTGGCTGCAGGGGAAGCTGCCTGGTCGTCAACCTGGTGCGCAGCAGACGTCGGGACGCTCGCAGGCTCGGCGGGGGAAAGCGCGGCCAGGGCGGCGTCGAACGCCCCAGCGTCTCCCCGCAGCCTTTCCTCGCATAGCACTTCCACCTGCTGGGCGGCGCTCAGATCGGCGGGCAGCTCGATGTCCGCGTCGTTCATCTTCAGGCGGTGCCACGTGGGGGCGGGCATCGCGTTCGCGTGTTCTATCGTGAGGGTTCCCATTATCCGATGGCCCCTTCCATTTCGAGCTTGATCAGATTGTTCATTTCCACGGCGTACTCGAGCGGCAGCTCCTTCGACACGGGGTCGGCGAAGCCGTTCACGATCATCGTGCGCGCCTCCTCTTCCGACATGCCGCGGCTCATCAGGTAGAACACCTTGTCGTCGCCGATGCGCCCGATAGTGGCCTCGTGGCCGATGTCCACGTGCTTGCAGCGGATGTCCATGGCCGGGATGGTGTCCGAGCGGCTGAGGTCGTCCAGCATGAGCGACTGGCACGACACGCTGGCGGCGGAGTTCCGCGCGTTCTCGGTGGCCACGATGGACGAGCGGAACGTGGACGTGCCGCCGCCCTTCGAGATGGACTTCGTCTCCACGGTGGCCGACGTGTCGGGCGCGGCCAGCACCACCTTGCAGCCGGTGTCGAGGTTCTGGCCCGCGCCGGCGAACGTGATGCCGGTGAAGCTCGACGTGGACTTCCGGCCGGCCAGGATGGACATGGGGTAGAGGTAGCCCACGTGGCTGCCGAACGACCCGCTGATCCACTCGACGGCGCCGCCTTCCTCCACCACGGCGCGCTTCGTGTTGAGGTTGTACA
This sequence comes from Eggerthella timonensis, assembly GCF_900184265.1. NCBI lineage: Bacteria > Bacillati > Actinomycetota > Coriobacteriia > Eggerthellales > Eggerthellaceae > Eggerthella > Eggerthella timonensis. Next base: position 3,361,524 of record NZ_FXXA01000002.1, on the reverse strand, counting down.
TGTTCTTCGACCAGTTCTCGATCGTGGAATACCGCAGCGAGGCGCGCTTGCCCACGAACAGCTCCACCGCGCCGGCGTGCAGGTTCGCCACGTTGTACTTCGGTGCCGAGCAGCCTTCGATGAAGTGCAGGCTCGCGTCGTCCTCCACGATGATGAGCGTGTGCTCGAACTGCCCCGCGCCCTTCGCGTTCAGGCGGAAGTAGCTTTGCAGGGGGAAGTCCAGCTGCACGCCCTTCGGCACGTACACGAACGAGCCGCCGCTCCACACTGCGCCGTGCAGCGCGGCGAACTTGTGGTCGGAAGGCGGGATGAGCGTCATGAACTTCTCGCGGATGAGCGCCTCCCACTTCGGCTCGCGCAGCGCCTCCTCGATCCCCGAGTAGACGATCCCTAAGTCGGCGGCCGTTTTCTGCATGTTGTGGTACACCAGCTCGGAGTCGTACTGCGCGCCGACGCCGGCCAGGTAGGCGCGCTCGGCCTGCGGTATGCCCAGGCGGTCGAACGTGTTCTTCACGTCGTCGGGGAGGCTGTCCCAGTCGCTCGCCTGCTCGGCGTTCGGCTTCACGTACGTCACGATGTGGTCCATGTCGAGGCCCTCGAGGCCGGGGCCCCAGTCGGGCGCCTCCATGCGCTGGTAGGTGTCGAGCGCCTTCAGGCGGAAGTCGAGCATCCAGGCGGGCTCGTCCTTCTTGGCCGAGATCTCGCGGACGATGTCGGGCGTGAGGCCCGCATCGAGGTAGCGGGAGGCGTCGGTCGCGTCATGCACGTCGTACAGCGTGCGGTCGACGTCTTCGACGTAGGTGCGGAATTCTTTTGGCATGCGGGCCTCCTAGCGCTCGATCTGCTCGAATTGCTCGAAGCCCTGCTCGTCGATGGCGTCGATGAGGGACGCGTCGCCCTCGGCCACCATGCGGCCGCGCACCATGACATGGACGCGGTCGACGTCGAGGTGCTCGAGGATGCGCGTGTTGTGGGTGATCACCACGAGCGCGCCGCCGGTCGAGCGGCGGTACGCGTCGATGCCGCGGGACACCACGCCGAGCGCGTCCACGTCGAGGCCCGAGTCCGTCTCGTCGAGGATGGCCAGCTTGGGAGCGAGCAGCAGCAGCTGCAGCATCTCGAGCTTCTTCTTCTCGCCGCCCGAGAAGCCCACGCCCAGCTCGCGGTCGAGGTAGGCCGGGTCCATGTCCAGCTCGTCGGCCAGCGCGCGCACGTGCTTGCGGAACTGCTTGCCCTTGAGGTCGCCGGCGCCCTCGCGGCCCGCCATCGTGGCGCGCAGGAAGCTGGACAGCGGCACGCCGGGGATCTCGACGGGAGCCTGGAAGCTGAGGAACAGCCCCGCGCGCGAGCGCTTGTCGGGGGAGAGGTCGGTGATGTCCTGACCATCGAACTCGACCGTGCCGCCGTCCACCGTGTAGGCGTTGTCGCCCATGACGACGTGGCCGAGCGTGGACTTGCCCGCGCCGTTCGGGCCCATGATGACATGGGTCTCGCCTGCGCCCACGTCGAGGTCGATGCCGTGCAGGATGGGGGTTTCGTCGGCCGAGGCGGAAAGCCCGCGGACGGAGAGGAGCGTATCGCGCGTCGTGGTCGTCATGTGCCGTGCCTTTCTTTAATCATATAAGTTTGCTAGGATTAAGATAAGGGCAAGCGGGAAATTGTCAAGACTTAATCCTACTTGTTTGCTAGAATTTACGGAAAGCGGTCGAAGCCGCCTTCTTGGCGCGAAGCGTGGCTTGCGGTTCCCGTCTCTATGGCGCGGGAATGCGTTTGCGAGCTGATGCGCGCGTTCTGCGCCGATTCGCGACGGGCGCGACAGGCGCGGTGCGCGATCGGCGCGAAGCGGGACGCGCTGGCCCCACGGCTTTCGTCGCGCCAAAGAAACAGGGCAACCCTACCGCTTCGGCGGCTGCCCCCCTCCTCGGGCCCGCCGCCCGTGGATGGCCGGTTGCGAGAAGGTTGACCGTCTGGCGGGCACGGCACGAACGGATGTTTCACGTGAAACATCCGCAGGGAGGAACGCGGGGTTGCCGCGCAGACGCGCGGGGTCGACGCGCAGACGCGCGGGGTCGACGCGCAGACGCGCGGCGCTCGCGCGCGAAACGGAAACGGAAAGGACGACGGATGCTCGTATCGACAAAAGGGCGCTACGCGCTCAGGCTCATGGTATGCGTGGCGCGCGCCGGCGCGGAGGGCAAGGTCGCCTTGCGCGAGGTGTCGGAGCGCGAGGACATCTCGCTCAAGTACCTCGAGCAGCTCGCCCGCCCGCTCGTGCAGGCGGGCCTGCTGCGCAGCGTGCGCGGCAAGGGCGGCGGCTACGCGCTGGCCCGGGAGGCCGCCGCCATCAAGGCCGGCGACGTGCTGCGCGCCGTCGAGGGGACCACGGCCCCCGTCGCGTGCCTCGACCTGGAGGAGGGCATGGCCTGCCCGCGCGCGGGCGAGTGCAGCACCGTGCGCTTCTGGGCCGGCCTCGATGACGTTATCGAGCGCTACGTGGACGGCGTCACGCTCGCCGACCTGGCCGGCGAGCCCGGCCCCCTGCCCGTCCCTGCAATCTAACGCGGGTGTGACGAGGCCCTAACGAGTTAGATCACGATGACTTCTCCCCTTCGGGGAAGCGATGCGCGCGCCATACAATGACCGGACAGCGTATCGAGGTTCCACCGAAGGAGTTGCATGAAACGGGTTATCGTGATCGGCGCCGGCGTTGCCGGCTTGGCGGCGGCTGTGCGGTTGCAGCATGCCGGATACGAGGTGACGCTCTTCGAGAAGGAGCCGCTCGTCGGCGGCAAGATGAACCAGATCCGCGAGGACGGGTTCACCTTCGACGTGGGGCCGACCATCGTCATGATGCCCGAGCTGTACCGCGAGGTGTTCGAGGCGTGCGGCCGCGATGCGGACGACTACATCCCCATGGAGAAGGTCGAGCCGCTCATGGACATCTCCTTCGGCCCCGACGACCGCATGCGCTTGTCGAACGATCTCTCGTCCATCACCGCAACCGTGGAGGCCATCGGCGAGAAGGACGCGCAGGGCTACTTCGAATACCTCGCGCTGCTGTACAAACGCTACCTCATCGCGAAGGACAACTTCCTGCAGCGTTCGTTTCGCAAACCCTCCGACTTCTACAACCCGAAGAGCCTCGTGGCCGGCCTGCGCCTGCACACGCTCGGCGACGCGTACTCGTCGGTGGCGCGCCACGTGCGCGACGACCGGCTGCGCAAGGCGCTCGCGTTCCAGACGCTCTACATCGGCATCTCGCCGTTCGAGGGGCCGTCGCTGTACATGATCATCCCCATGATCGAGCTCGTGTACGGCGTGTGGTTCATGAAGGGCGGCATGTACACGATGGCGCAGGCGATGGGGAGGCTGTTCCTCGAACAGGGCGGCGACCTGCGCACGTCCACGCCGGTGGAGCGCATCGTGGTGGAGAACGGATGCGCGTGCGGCGTGGAGGCGGGCGGCGCCACGCACTACGCCGACTACCTCGTGTGCGACGCCGACTTCCCGTACGCCATCACGCAGCTCGTGGACGAGGCCGACGCGCGCGGCAAGTACACGCCGCGGAGGATCGAGGAGATGGAGTACTCCTGCTCGTGCTTCATCCTGTACCTCGGCCTGGACAAGCGCTATCCCGCCGATGCCGTGCACTCCATCAGGTTCGCCTCAGACTTCGAGCGCAACATCGACGACATCTTCGACGACGCGCGCTTCCCCGACGACCCGTCGTTCTACTGCTACGCGCCCTCGTCGCTCGACCGTTCGCTCGCGCCCGAGGGCTGCTCGACGCTGTACGTGCTCGTGCCGGTGCCGCCGCTGTCGCCCGCGTCGCCGCGCTGGACGGACGCGGAGGTGGCGCGCTATCGCGACCGGGTGCTCGATCTCATGGAGCGCGAGACGGTGTACGAGGACGTGCGCGACCACATCGTGTTCGAGCGCGCCTACACGCCGCTCGACTTCGCCGAGCGCTTCAACGCCTACGACGGCGCGACGTTCGGCCTGCGGCCGACGCTCGCTCAGAGCAACTACTGGCGGCCGCACAACAAGGCCGCCGACTGCAATCGCCTGTACTTCTGCGGCAGCAGCGTCCACCCGGGCGCGGGCGTGCCCATCGTGCTGATGAGCGCGAAGCTGGCGGTGGAGGAGTTGATGCGCGATGATCGCGTCTCCTAGCGCGTTCGCCGACCGCGCCGACGATTTCGCCTGGTGCGAGAACGTGATCGAACGGAATTCCAACAGCTTCTACCGGGCGTTCTCGCTGCTGCCGGAGCCGAAGCGCCAGAGCGTGTACGCGCTGTACGCGTTCTGCCGCCTGGCCGACGATTGCGTCGACGTCGACGCCAGCGCGGCGAAGCTCGAGCAGGTGAACAACGATCTCACAGGCTTCTTCGCGGGGCGCGTGCCCGACGCGCCGCTGTGGCGCGCGCTCGACGCCGTGTGCTCCCTGTTCGACCTGGAGGCGGCGCCCTTCTTCGATATGCTGGAGGGGCAGCGCCGCGACCTGGCGTTCCGCCAGCCCGAGACGATGGGCGACCTGGAGGAGTACGGCTACTACGTGGCGGGCTCGGTGGGGCTCATGCTGCTGCCGATCCTGCATGCCGGCTCCGAGGTGGACGACGGACTGCGCGACAGCGCGGTGGCGCTCGGCGTGGCCATGCAGCTGACCAACATCCTGCGCGACGTGGGCGAGGATCTGGAAAACGGGCGCGTCTACCTGCCCGTCCGGGTTCTGGAGGCCGCGTCGTACGGGCCGGAGCGCCTGCGCGCGCACGCGGTGGACGGGGCGTTCCGCGACGCATGGGAGGCGGTGGCGCACCGCTCGGAGGAGCTGTACCGGCCCATGGAGCGCGACGTGTTCGCGCTCGACGACGACAGCCGGCTGCCCACGCTGTCGTCGCTGTACCTGTACCGCGGCATCCTGGACGAGGTGCGTGCGGGCGGCTACCAGTGCTTCGAGCGCCGCGCCGCCGTGGGACAGGACGCCGCAGCGCGGCTGGTGGGCGACGCCGTGCGCGCGCTCGAGGAGGGAAGGCGATGATGGAGAGCCTGATCGGCCTGGGCGTTTCGCTCGCGTACGTGCTGGCGGTGCTGGGCGCGTCCAGCCTGGCCGCGCGTCGGGGCGCCACGTCGGAGGCCACCCGCAAGCTCGTGCACATCGCGCTGGGCGGCTGGTGGCTCATCGCGGCGGGGTTCTTCACCTCGGCCGTGTGGGCAGCGGTGCTGCCCGCCACGTTCATCCTCGTGAACGCGTACGCGTACCGTCGGCAGAAGCTGACGTTCATGGGACGCGACGGCGGCGAGGACACGCCGGGCACGGTGTACTACGCCGTGTCGCTGACGGCGCTCGCGCTGTTCTCGTTCGGCATCGGCGCGCCGTACGTGGGCGCGCTCGGCATCTTCTGCATGGCGTTCGGCGACGGGTTCGCCGCCGTGTTCGGCTCGCGGTTCGGGAAGCGGACGATTCCCGGCGCGCCGGGCAAGACCTTCGTGGGAAGCGCGACGATGTTCCTCGCGAGCTTCGCCTCGTGCGCCGCCGTGCTGGTGACGTCCGGCGTGCCGATGGCCACGGGTATCGCGCTCGTGCTGGCGGCGGCGGCCACGCTGCTCGAGCTGTTCTCCGTGGACGGTCTCGACAACCTGTTCGTGCCGCTGGGCGTGTCGGCGCTGTACGCGGCCGCGTTCCTGCCCGCCGCGGCGTACACGCCCGCGCTCGTGGGGCTGCTGCTGTCCGGCGCGGTGGCGCTCGCGTCGTTTCGGTTGCGCCTGCTCACGGTGCCGGGCGGCCTCGGCGCCGTGGCGGTTGGCACGCTCGCGTTCGCCATCGGCGGCTGGCCGCTATGGCTGCTGCTCATGTGGTTCTTCGGCAGCTCGAACATCGCCTCGAAGCTCATGGCGCTGCGGGCCGCGAAGCGCGACGGCGGCGCGCCCGCGTCGCGCAAGCACGGCGGCCCGCGCAAGCTGCGGCAGGTGCTGGCGAACAGCGTGCCGTTCCTCGCGTGCGCGCTGGCCTACACGGCGGTGGGCGACCCGTGGCTGCTCATCCTCGCGTCGGGCGCGCTGGCGGCCAGCACCGCCGACACGTGGGCGTCCGAGGTGGGCGTGTACAGCCGTCGGCCGCCCGTGAACATCCTCACGCGCGAGCCGATGCAGCGCGGGCTGTCGGGCGGCGTGAGCCCGCTCGGGCTCGCGGCCACCGTCGTCGGCGCGACGACCTCGGCGTTTCTGGCCATGCTGCTGTTCCACTCGTTCGGCTACGCGCTGCCCACCGGGCCCGACGCGTTCTTCTTCATCATCGCGTGCGGCATCGTGGGCTCGCTTGTGGACAGCGTGCTGGGCGTGCTCATGCAGGCGAAGTACCGCTGCCCGGGCGACGGCGAGGGCGACCTCGTGGAGACGCCGCCGTGCGGCGCGCAGGCCGCGCTCGTGTCCGGCTATGCCTGGGTGACGAACGACGCCGTGAACCTCATGAGCGGCGTCGCCGTCGTGCTGCTCGGGCTGCTCGTGGTGGTGTAGGGAAGCGCTGTTCCAGCTCCGTCGCGCGCCTCGCGGAGGCCTCGGCGATGTGGGCGAGGCCGGCCCCCGGCGATGTGGCCGAGGGTTGCCCCCGTCGATGTGGACAACGGCCGACTCCCCGACGATGCGGGTGGAGCCCCCCCTCGTCGGGCGAGGCCCCCCGACGATGTGGGTGCAAAACGGCACTCATGACAATGATTTCGCGCGTTCGGCCGCCTCGTCGCTTCGGTAACGCACAAAATCCCAGGTGGCGAAACCGCTATGCCCGTTCCTCGCGCGTTCCTCCCCTTCGGAATTGTCATGGGTGCCGTTTTGCGCCCAACAAGCTGGGTGCGGCGAGGTGCGAGGGTTCTGTGGCTTGCCGGTAACGGTTGGGTGGAGTGCGCAAGGGCTTCATATTCCTCGGGTATGTTCGAGGGGAGAGACCGGCGATGGGCGCCGGCGAGAGCGACGCGAGGAGGACATGCGATGGCGCAACGAGCAAGCGATGGAAAGACCAAAACGGGCGGCCTTTTCGACGATCTATCGTTTGCCCAGGTGATAGCCGGTGCTTTGGCGGCGGTCACCTCCATGCTGCTCGCTTCCCAAATCGGCATCTACGGATCGGTCATCGGCGTGGGCGTCGGCTCCGTGGTTTCGGCCGTGGCGTCCCAGCTGTACAAGAAGTTCCTGCAACGCTCGGCCGACAAGCTGCGCGACCTGCATCCCGGCGAGACGCTGGCGATGGGGGCGAAGGGCGCGAAGGACGGCGAGGGCGCGGGCGCGAAAGGCGATACGGCTCAGGGGTCGCGCGACGGGGCGACCGCGCGGCTCGACGCTGCCGAGACGACGGCGCTGCCGACGGCCTCGTCGCGCTCCCGTTCCCGTACGCCGCGCGTGGACGATGCCTCGCTCGACGGCGACGACGTCGTGCGGCGGGCGCGCGCCGAGCGCCAGCGCAAGAAGAAGTTCAAGCGCGGCGTGGTGATCGTGTCCGTCGTATCGGCGCTGCTGGCCGTGGCGGTGTCGGCGTTCGTCATCGACTTCGTGTCGGCAGGCCAAGGCGTGGGCGCGAAGACCGAGCCCATCCTGCCGTCGCGCAGCCAGTCGGTCGACGATGCGCCGGCCGCTTCGCCCGGCGCCGACGCTTCGTCGGGCTCCTCCTCGTCTGGGACGAAGGACGACGCGTCCAAGGACTCCTCGAAGGACCAGAACAAGGGCTCGTCGGGCGATCAGGGCTCGTCGGGCTCGGGCTCCGGCTCAGGAACCGATTCCGGGTCGAGCTCGGGGTCGGGGTCGTCGGGGTCCGGTTCGTCGTCGGGCTCGGGCTCCGGTTCGGATACGGGGTCGTCGGGTTCGGGCGGCTCCACGGGCTCCGACGGCTCGTCGGGCAGCGGCAGCGGCTCGGGCAGCGGCGATACGGGCTCGGGCGGTGCGACGCCCAACACGGGCAGCGACGGCTCCAGCGGCGGTTCCGGCTCCGGCTCGGGCAGCGCGAGCGGGTCGACGGGCTCCGGAAGCACGGCCGGCTCGACGACGGGCTCCGGCGCGTCCGGCACCCTCGGCTCCGCCCAGCCGGCTGCGGCCGCGACCGCAGGGGCCGCGGCGGCGTAACGGCGCGGCAAAGGGTATACTGGCCGGTATGCAATCCCTCGCCGTCAACATCCCCGACGTCGCGCTCATCATCGAGGGCGGCGGCATGCGCGCCAGCTACACGGCGGGCGCGGTGGTTACGCTGCTCGAGCGGCAGCTGAACTTCGGCCGCGTCTACGGCATCTCCGCCGGTTCCAGCCACACGGTGAACTACGTGTCGCGCGATATCGCGCGCACGAAGGCATCGTTCGTCGACCTCGTGAAGGACCCGCGCTTCGGCGGCCTCGGCAGCTTCGCGCGCGGCACCGGCTACTTCAACGCCCCGTACCTGTACGAGGGCATCGCCGAGGAGCACGCGGGCTCGGGCGACACGATGGCGTTCGATTGGGAGACGTTCCGGCGCAATCCCGCCGACGTGCACATCGAGGGCTTCGACGCGGAGACGGGCGCCACGGTCGCGTGGACGAAGGCTGACATGCCTACGATGCGCGCCATGATGCTGCGCGTGCGCGCGAGCTCCACGATGCCGCTGTTCATGCCGCCCACGACGATCGACGGGCGCACGTACCTCGACGGCGGCATGGGCGAGAGCTGGGGCATCCTGCTCGACGCGGCGCGGCGCGACGGCTTCGAGCGGTTCTTCATCATCCGCTCGCAGGTGCGCGGCTACCGCAAGAAGCCCCTCGCCGCGCCCGTGCGGGCCCTGTTCCGCACCGCGTTTCGGACGTATCCGGCGGTGGCCGCGTGCACCATCGAGCGCTGGCGCCCCTACAACGCGCTGTGCGACGAGGTGGAGCGGCTCGAGCGCGCGGGCGCGGCGTGCGTGTTCTATCCCGAGGAGATGCCCGTGTCGAACAAGGAGACGAGCTACGCGAAGCTGCAGGCGGCCTACGAGCGCGGCTACGCGCAGGCACGGCGCGAGGCCGATGCGTGGGAATCGTGGCTGCGTCCCTCGCAGGCGACGGGGTAGCGCGTGGAGCTTGGCATCACCATACCCCTGCAGCGTCGCCTGCGCCTGCCGCGGCCGCCGTACGGCGAGGTGGACGACCTGCTGTTCTGCTGGGAGGCGCATCGCAAGGCGCTCGGCGGCTGCGACATGCTCCTGTTGGTGAACGCAAGCAACCGGTTCGCGGCGTTCGCGTGCATGCAGCCGGGGGAGTGGCGCGACTGGGAGCGCGTCGCGCTCGCGGCGCTGCGCGCCTCGCTTGCGGCCAGCGGGTTCGACGAGGACGTGATCGACGCGTACCTGTTCTTCGGCGGCGCGGCCCATGTGACGCGCACGCACGGCCGACGGCCAGTCGCGTTCCTCAACGCGCTCGTGGACAAGCTGCTGCCGCTGACGCTTCCCCTCCCGTCCGACGCGGGCGCGCCGTTCCCGCGCGAGCTGTGCCGCCTCGCCAACGAGCGGACGGCGTGCAGGGCGGCCGGCTTCGAGGGCCTCGGCCTGCCGGCCGAGCGTTTCGCGGCCGATCTCAAGCGCCTGGGGATCGGCGCCCCGGCGTAAGCGCTGCATAGCGCGGGGGTTGCGAGAGCGGCCGTTCGCGCGTGAAGTGTCGGCCACCGCTTCTCGCGCGTCCGATCGCGCGGCCCGTGCTACCATGGTCGCCGACAGAAAGGATGCGCATGACGGCAACCGGCGACACCGCCACCTCGAAACTCGAACTGATCATGGGACGCGACGGCCTCGCGCGCCTCGCGGAGTCCACCGTCATGGTGCTGGGCGTGGGCGGCGTGGGCTCGAACTGCGTCGAGGCGCTCGCACGCGGCGGCGTGGGCAGGCTCATCGTGGTGGACCACGACGTGGTGCAGGCCAGCAACATCAACCGCCAGGCCATCGCGTTTCGCAGCACCATCGGCCGCAAGAAGGTGGACGTCGCGCGCGGCATGATCGCCGACATCAACCCCGATGCGCAGGTGGAAGCGCTCGACGAGTTCGTGCTGGCCGAGAACGTCCCCGCGTTCCTGGGCGCGTACGTCGACCGCGTGGACTACGTTGTCGACGCCATCGACACCATTTCGGCCAAGCTGGCCGTCGCGCAGTACGCCGACGCGCACGGCATGCGCCTCGTCAGCAGCATGGGCGCGGCGAACAAGCTGCGTCCCGACTGCTTTCGGTTCGCCGACGTGTTTGACACGGTGAACTGCCCGTTGTGCCGCATCATGCGCAAGGAGGCGCGCAAGCGCGGCATCCGCCACCTGCGCGTGCTGTACTCGTGCGAGCAACCGGTGGCCGTTCCCGTGCGCGAAGGCGCCGAGCGTCGCGAGCGGTCGAACCTGGGAACCGCGTCGTTCGTGCCGCCCATCATGGGCCAGATGATCGCCGGCGAGGTGCTGTGCGCGCTCGCGGGCGTGGGCGCCCATGCGGGGGAGGAGCGCGTATGACGGCGTGTCGTCCCGAGCGCAGTGCGCAGCGCGGAGTCGAAGGATTCTGTGCGGCATCGGCGGTAGGCCTGTTCGATATGCACTGCCATCTGGACTTCGCTCCCGACGCGCTGACGGCAGCGCGCGGGATGGCCGCCTACGGCATGGGGGCGTTTTCGGTGACGGTCACGCCGCGGGGATACGAGCGCGCGACCGAGCTGCTGGAAGCCTGCGATGCCGTGCGCGTGGGGCTGGGGCTGCATCCCTGGTGGATCGCCGACGGCAGCTGCGACGAGCGGGACGTGGCGCAGTTCGAGCGCCTGGCTGCGGGAGAGCGCTTCATCGGCGAGGTCGGCCTCGATTTCGCGGGCGATCGCGCGGCTGCGCGCGAGGCCCAGGTTGCGGCGTTCGGGCGCGTGGCGCAGGCGTGCGCGGGCGGCGGGAAGGTGCTGTCGATCCACGCGGTGCGCGCGGCGGGCGAGGTGCTCGACGTGCTCGAAGGCGCGGGGGCGCTGGCGGAGAACGCCTGCATCTTCCACTGGTTCTCGGGAACGTCGGACGAGCTGCAGCGGGCCCTGCGCGAAGGGAGCTTCTGCTCCGTCAACCCGCGCATGCTGGCTTCGAAGCGCGGTCGCGCTTACGCGCAGGCCGTGCCCGCCGAGCGCCTGCTGCTGGAAACCGACGCCCCGTCAAAGTCCGGCGAGCCCTACGATCCTGCCGCCGAGGACGCGCGCTTGGCCGCTCTGCTCGAAACCCTCGCCGCCCTGCGCCGCACGTCTCTCGACGAACTCGCCGACCGCATAGCCCGAACCAGCCGCGCGCTTCTGGGCTAGCCTGCGTCACCGTTGGTCAACGGCGTATCGACAGGGCCGCCCGAGCGTGCTCTTCGCTGCCGCTTCCTCCTATAGTGCCTGTATGGACGCCGAAAACCGGAAGGAGGCCGCGCAATGGAGCTGGGCACGCTGCCCGAGTGGTTCACCGCGTGCGCCGAGGTGCTGGCGGTGTGCACCGCGCTGTTCTTGCCGCAGTACACGGCGTACCGCAACCGCAAGGCGAGCTACGACCGCATGCGCCGCGTGACGTCGGGGTTGCTGCGTGAGCTGGCGGACGAGCTCGAGCGATGCGACGGCTGCGACGCGTCCCAGCTCGAGAGCGCCAAGGAGCTGGAGCTGTACCTGCGCGTCTCGTTCTACGCGCTGAGCGAAGCGAAGGAGATCGCTCTGCGCGCCGAGGTGGAGCGGCTGTATCGCCGCCTCGTCGCGCCGCACGCCGATCTGCCCGCGCTCCGCCGGGAGATCGCCGAGATCTCGCGCGCATGAAGGCGGCCCGCCGGGCTCGAGAACGTACGAGCCCGGCGGGTGGGAGGGAGGATGTGCGGGATCCGGTTACGCCTTCGCGATGAGCTCGCGGGCGGCGATGCGGCCGAACACCATGCATTCGGTGATGTTGCCGCTGCCCTGGTACTTCGCGGTCCAGATCGAGCCGAACTCGCCCGACGAGTACAGGTTGGGGATGGGCTCGCCGTCCACGTCGAGGATCTGCGCCTTCTCGTTGCGGCGCGGGCCGCCGTCGGTGTTCAGTATCTCGGGGATGCAGGGGATGGCGAAGAACGGCGGCGTGCTCACCGGCGCCAGCTGGTCGGAAGGACGGTGGAACTGCTCGTCGACGCCGTTCGCGCACGAGGCGTTCCACACGTTCACGGTGTTCACCAGCTCGTCGACCGGCACCTCCATGAGCGCGGCCAGCTCCTCGATGGTGTCGGCCGTGAGCGCGTACCCGTCGGCCACCGCGTCGATCGTCGGGTCGATCTCGGTCTTCTCGGTCTGGTTCTGCAGCGTGTTGTTGGCCACGTCCTTGCCCATGTAGGCGCCGAAGCGTCTGCCCTCGGAGTCGTACACGAACCACTGCTTGTCGGGCAGGGGTAGCATCTTCCATTCTCCGCCGAAGTTCTGGTGGCCGTGACGGCAGCCGTAGTGCAGCGAAAGCGGGCCCTCTTCGCCCTTCGTGAACATCGTGGTGCCTTCCCATTCTTGGTAGAAGCGCCGCCCGTTCACGCCTACCACGATGCCGAGGGCCTTCTTCAGGCTGCGGTACGGCATGGTTTTCTCGCCGTCCAGGCTGATGCCGTTCGACCATGCGCCTGCGAAGCTGTTCATGTGCCACATGCCGGCGCCCAGCTTCGCGCAGATGCGATGGCCGTCGCCGGTGTTGAGCGAGGCGCCCGCCGCATGCATGCGCTCGAAGGACAGGTAGTCCTGCAGCATCTCGGGGTCGTTCTCGAAACCTCCGCAGGTCATGACCACGCCCTTGCGCGCTTTCGCGTACACGCTCTTGCCCTTGTCCTCGTACACGCCGCCGAGCACGGCTTTCGTATCGGGATCCTGCACGAGCGCGGTCAAGGGCGCGTTCGTCTTGCGCGTCACCTGCTCGGGGTACTGCTCGAGCACCGAGCTCAGGAACTTGCTGATGTGCTTGCGATCCTCGTCTGCGTTGTCCGTTTTGAACTGGCACTTGGGGAACGAGCCCGAGTTCTCCAGCTCGAACCACTCGGCTTTGCCGTCGCCCTGCGGCGTGACCTTGACGTCGTCTTCGGTCATGCCCAGACCGGCGAGCCAGTCCCAGTTCTCGGCTGCGCCCTGCGCGTACGTCTCGTAGACGGATGCAGGCGTGGCGGTCATGCCGCCGAGCATCGCCTTCATGTACACGGCGAACGCGTCGGGGTCGTCGGTGATGTGGAACGATCCGCTGCAGACCGGCGAGTTGCCGCTGCCGATGAGCGTGGCGCCCTTCTCGAGCAGCAGCGTGGCGTTGTCGCCGCCTTCGGTGGCCATCGCGACGGCAGTGGCGAGGCCCGCCGCGCCCGCGCCCACCACGATGACGTCGTACTCCTCGTCCCATGAAATGTCGGCGACGGACGTCGCGACGTCGTTGGCGGCGTTCTGCGCGGGCTTAGGCCCGCATCCGGCCAACCCGAAAGCTGCAGCCCCTAGAGCGGCAACGCCGCTCGCTTTGATGAAGTTGCGGCGCGAGAGCGCGTTGTTCTTATCCATGTCTCCTCCTTGGTTTCGGTGCCTCTGCTCGCTCAGCGTACGACGATTCGACCGTCTGCGATGAGACCCGGATCGGAGCAAACGCCTGGTGAGCGTGTCGCCCGAATCGGGCGAACTTGGCTTTGCCCTCGTTTGGGGAGGGACGCGGGCTTCGTTCCGTGCGATAATGCGGCGTGGGGAGGGATGGAGATGGAAGAGAAGCGGGATCGCGGAGCGTTGTGGGCGGGTACCGCCGCGATGGCGGTGGGATTCTTCGTGTGGTACACGTGCTCCAACTGGGTGAGCGCGCTGACGTACGACGCCTCGTTCTCGTACTGGTGGCTCAACAAGTCGGGTGCCGTGGTGCTGGTCACGGTGCTCGCGTGCGCCGTTTTGTGGTGGGTTTCCGTTCCTGCGCGCATTGCGCGGGTGCTCGACTGGGCGTTCGCCGGCGTGTACGCCTGCTCGCTCGCCGTGCTGCTTGGAGGGACGGGCATGGCGAAGCCGTTCGCCGAGATGTGCGGTCTTCTTCTGTTCGCGGCGGCGCAAACGTGGATGGTCGTGCGCTGGGGGTCGTGCTACGCGCGCTCGTCCACCGACGAGGTGACGCGCGCGCTGCTGCTGGCCATCGTGCTTGTTGCCGCCGCGAAATGCGTGACGACGTTCTTGCCTGAGGCGGCGACGATGGTGCTCATGCTGGCGTTGCCGTTCCTATCGATGGGGATGCTTGCGGTGCGCCTGCATGATGCGGGCGACGAACGCCGTGCCGAGCAGTGGTTCACGCGCGCGTCGCTTCCCTCGTTCGGCCGCATCGTGGTGGCGATGGCGGTGTTCTTCTTCATCTGGTCCATCCTCAACATGACCCTCAAGCACGGCACCGGCCACTACAGCTTCGGTGCGGCCGCCACGCCGGTGTACACGCTGCTGTCGCAGGTCATCCTCTTCGCGTTCTGCGCGTTCACGTACTGGTGGGTGTTCGAGCGCCGCCGTCATCTCGACATCACCGTGGTATGGCGCTTCACGTACGTGCTCATGGCGCTCGCGCTGTTCATGCTGTCGGCGTTCGGCATGGCGCAGTTCATCCAGGCGTTCACGGGCGCGGCCGTGGTGGTGGCGAAGATGTTTCTGTGGCTGGGGCTGGCGAACGTCGCGCATCACGGTCCGTTCAGGCCGCTCATGGTGTTCTGCCCGGGCATGTTGCTGTACTCGCTGCCCGACTGGCTGGGGCGCAGCGCCGCGTCGTTTCTGGGGTTGGAGTCGCTCAATCCCGCCATCGCCTCGTTCATGCTCGTGGTGACCGTGGTGATGGTGGCGTTCTTCCTGCCGTCGCGCTCGCCCGACGTGCAGCTGCTGCTGTCCGATCTGAACGACGGCGGGCCCCGGGCCATCGGGGACGGCGACGGCATCGACGAGCGCTGCCGCGCGGTGGGGGAGCGTCGCGGTCTTTCTCCGCGCGAGATCGAGATCATGCAGTACCTGTGCAAAGGTCGTTCTCGTCCCTACATCGCCGAGACGCTGTACTTATCGGAGAACACGGTGCGCACCCATTCGCGCCGAATCTACGGCAAGCTCGACGTGCACAACAAGCAGGAGCTGCTCGACCTCGTGCGCGGGGAGTGACGGCCGTCGTCTCGCCGTTCGTCGGCGCTCTGCGCTACAGCCCCTCGCCGGCACGGTGACGGTTGCGCGCGCTTGCGTTCGGCGCGGGGCGCGCACGCGTATCGTGGACGGGTACGCAGGCGGCAGCGGCGGCGAAGGAGGCAGCAGGGCATGTTGACGAGCACCGTGCACGACGTGGCCCTCGTGTTCGAGGGCGGCGGGATGCGCAACTCGTACTCGGCCGGCGCGATCAGCGTCATGCTGGAGCACGGGCTGTTCTTCGACGACGTGTACGGGCTGTCCGCAGGCGCGACGAACGTGATCGACTACCTCTCGCGCGACGCGCGTCGCAACGAGGCCTCGTTCACCACCTGCCTCGACGGCCTGTCGTTTCGCTGGCGGGTGATGCCGTTCGTGGACACCGACGGCGTCAGCGCGGCGCTGCATGGGGACGCGCGGGCCCGCTCGGGCTGCGCGCTGCCGTTCGACTTCGACTCCTTCCAAGCGAACCCGGCGCGCGCGACCATGCAGGCCATCGACCGCGACACCGGCGAGACCGTGTACTTCACCCGCGACGATTTCCCCACAGAGGCTGCGCTCATGGAGCGCGTCCGCGCCTCGACGAGCTATCCCATCGCGCTGCCGCCCACCGTCATCGACGGGCGTGCGCTGTACGACGGCGGCATCGGCCGGGGCGGCGGCATCATGGTGCCGCGCGCGATGGACGACGGGCTGCAAAAGTTCTTCGTGGTGTGCACGCGCCCGCGCGGCTTTCGCCGGCCCGCGCGCTCGAAGCGTTTCTACGATGCGTTCTTCTGGCGACGCCCTCACATGCGGGAGGCGCTGGACACCTGGAACCGGCGCTACGACGACGAGCTCGACCGGCTCGATCGGCTCGAGGCCGAAGGCCGCGCCTACGTGTTCTACGCGAACGACCAGGGCGTGCGCAACACCGAGCGCGATGTGGAGAAGCTCGCGCGCAACTACGAGCGCGGCCGCATGCAGGCCTTGTCCGAATTCGACAAGTGGGAGAGGTTTCTCTCGGGGCAGGGGGTTTGAGCTTCCGGCCGCCGCCTTGCGCACGAATTCGGGGGTCTATGTGATGCAAAATGAGGTTTTTGGCACGATGAGATGATGCGCGGCTTGACAACTCGAAACCCCACCTGGGGTTTTGGCGGCACGTGTGAGCGCGATGCCCCTCCGACGGCGCGAACCGAGCGCCCCGTGTGCCAAAAATCGGATTTTGCCGCACATGGGGCTCTGAAGACGCGCGCGGACGCGGCTCGACGACCCTTAGCGGAAGTCTTCCTCGTCGGCATGTTCCCAGCCGAACAGCGCGTCGCCCACGAGGCGGAACGCGAAGGGCAACGGCGGGCGCACGTCGCCGTTGTCGATGCGCTCGGCAATGCCTTCCAACTCCTCCAGAAGGTCGAAGAACGACAGCTCGTCGAGCGAGGGCATGCCTTCGGCCACCTCTTCCGGCGAGATCAGCAGGATCTGCAGCACGATGTCGAGATAGCCGTCGAGGTCGGCATTGCTGGCCAGCAGCTCCTCTGCCTTGTCGCGGGCGAAGAACGACTTCTCCACGCAGTACCAGCCCTTGGCCTCGGGCGCGTCCTCATCGTCCAGGTAGTCGCTGAGGATGATGCCGTTGCCTTCGAGGTCGTCCACCGAGTAGCACGACACGAGCGTCTCGGGGGTCACGAGCGGCTCGTCGTCCTCGTCGAGGTCGCTCATCACGTACACGAGCTCGGCGGCCAGCCCGTCCGCGCCCACCTCGAGCGCCAGCCCGTAGCAATAGCCCGGGTTCGCCTTGCGCGTGCCCCAGTAGAGCTCGCCGTGATGCTCGAGAAACGTTTTGACGGTAGCGGCCATGGGGATTCCCTTCGCGACGTGCCTGATCGGATCAGTCGAGTATAGAGCATCGCGGCCCGCGGTGGTACGATGGTCGTCGACCGAAAGGAAAACGACATGCCGATCATCCATCTCGACGACCTCGACGACCCGCGGCTCGCGGCGTACTCGGGCATGACCGACGCGCAGCTGCGCGATTGCCCCGACAGCGCGCACGGCCTGTTCATCGGCGAGTCGCGCAAGGTCATCGAGCGCGCGCTGGCCGCCGGCGTGCGGATGCGCTCGCTGTTCATGGAGGAGAAGTGGCTCGACCAGACGATGCCGCTCGTCGATTCGCTGCTGGACGGCGACCCTGCCTTCCCGGTGCTCGTGGCCACGCGCGAGCAGTTCCATGCGCTGACCGGCTACGAGGTCACGCGCGGCGCGTTGGCCGCGTTCGAGCGGCCTGCGCTGCCAAGCGTGCCCGACCTCCTGGCGAACGCGCGCCGGGTGGCCGTGCTCGAGGACATTACGAACTACACGAACATCGGGGCCGTGTTCCGCTCGGCGGCGGCGCTCGGCATCGACGCGGTGCTGGTCACCCCGTCGTGCCACGACCCGCTGTACCGCCGCGCCGCGCGCGTGTCGATGGGGACGGTGTTCCAGGTGCCGTGGACGCGCATCGGAGGCGAGCGCGCCTGGGCGACCGAGGGCGTGCCGCTGCTGCGCTCGCTGGGCTTCGCCACCGCCGCGCTCGCGTTGTCCGATGACGCGCTCTATCTGCACGACGAGCGCCTGCGTTCCTGCGAGCGCCTGGCCCTCGTGCTGGGGACCGAAGGCGACGGACTGGCCCCTGCGACGATCGCCACCTGCGATTACACGGTGAAGATCCCCATGGACCACGAGGTGGACTCCCTCAACGTGGCCGCCGCCAGCGCCGTTGCGTTCTGGGAGCTGAGGACGAAGTGGCGGTAGAACGTGTGCTGGATTCTCTGCTTTCCCTGCTCATCGACACGCCTCTGCCCTCATTGCGCGACGAAGACGGCGAAGTCCGTCTGTTCTGGATCGTCGTCGCAATCGCAGTCCCGTTTTTCGCCGTCGTGGCGCTTATCTTCGCAGCGCTCGTATTCGCAGGCGGCCGCTGAGCGTCTTCTACTCTAAGTCCAGCCCGGCCATCACTTCCCGCATCGTCTCCGCCGACTCCTGCAGCCTTGCCAGCTCGTCGTCCGACAGCGGCGCGGGCACCTGGTACTCGATGCCGTCCTTACCCACCACGGCGGGCATCGACAGCACCACGTCGTGCAGGTCGTGGACGCCGTGCTGGAAGTTCGACACGGGCAGGATGGGCTTCTCGTCGCGGACGATGGCCTCGCAGATGCGCTTCACCGACATGGCGATGCCGTAATAGGTCGCCTTCTTCTTCGCGATGATCTCGTAGGCGCTGTTCTTCACGTCCTCGGCGATACGCTGCATGGACTCGTCGTGGTCGAAATGGCCGCGCAGCTCGCAGAAGTCGTTCACCGGGATGCCCGACACGTTCGCCGTGCTCCAAACCGCGATCTCGCTGTCGCCGTGCTCGCCGATGATGCGCGCGTGCACGTTGCGCGGGTCCACGCCGAGGTGCTCGCCGAGGATGTACTTGAAGCGTGCGGTGTCCAGCACGGTGCCTGAGCCGATGACGCGGTTCTCGGGCATGCCCGAGAGCTTCAGCGCCACGTGCGTAAGGATGTCCACCGGGTTCGACACCACCAGCAGGATTCCCTGGTAGTCGCGGCGCGCTATCTCGGGGATGATGGACTTGAAGATGCGCACGTTCTTGTGCACGAGGTCGAGGCGCGTCTCGCCGGGCTGCTGGTTCGCGCCGGCCGTGACGATGATGATGGCCGCGTCCGCCGCGTCGTCGTAGTCGCCCGCGTAGATGTTCATGGGGCCCGCGAAGGGCATGCCGTGCGCGATGTCGAGCGCCTCGCCCTCGGCGCGGTCGCGATCGACGTCGATGAGCACCATCTCGGTGAACAGCTCGCTCTGCATGAGTGCGAACGCCGTGGCCGAGCCCACGAACCCGCATCCGACGATGGCCACTTTCCGATCATTGACAACGCGCTGCATAGGCACCCTTCCGCTGGCTCGTACGCTTATGTTCGACTGAGAACCTACTGCATGCCGCTGCCCGCGTCAAGGACGTTCATCGATTGTCTGTACCGAAAGAGGGATAGGGGTCCTATACTGATCTCATGCGCGCGAGATGCGCCGCACCGGGCCGATGCGAGGAGGAGCCATGTCCGTGAACCGTCAGAAGCTCAAGCTGCTGTACCTCATGCAGATGCTCGAGGAGCAGACCGATGCCGAACGTGGCCTCACGATGACGCAGATCCTCGAGAATCTGGAGGATCTGGGCATCTCGGCGGAGCGCAAGTCCATCTACCGCGACATCGAGGCGCTGCGCGAGTTCGGCGTGGACGTCCGCACCTACCAGCGCGCGCCGGTGGAGTACGCCGTGGAGCACCGCGCGTTCGCGTTCGCCGAGCTGCAGCTGCTCGTGGACGCGGTGCAGAGCTCGCGCTTCCTCACGCAGCGCAAAAGCGATGCGCTCGTGGAAGGCGTGAAGCAGCTTGCCTCGCAGCGGCAGCGGGAGTTGCTCGACAAGCGCGTGCACGTGGAAGGTCGCATCAAGATGCAGAACGAGTCGGTGTTCGGCAGCGTCGACCGCATCCAGGAGGCTATCGCGCGCAAGCGCAAGATATCGTTCACCTACTTCAAGTACGACGCGGCGAAGCACAAGGCTCCGCAACACGGCGGCGAGCGCTATGTCGAGACGCCCGTGCAGCTCGTGTACGCCGAGGGGTACTACTACCTGGTGGTGTTCAACGAGAAGCACGACGGCTTCGCGAACTACCGCGTGGACCGCATGGATCGCATCGAGGTGACGGATGAGCCGGCGCTCAAGAACGAGCGCATCGCCACCTTCGACGCGCGCGAGCTGGAGAGCCGCGCGTTCGGCATGTACAGCGGCGAGCCGGTGGCGGCCACGCTGCTGGTGGACGAGGAGGTCATGGGCGCGGTCATCGACCGGTTCGGCAAGGACGTGGAGTCGATGCCGACGGGGGAGGGCCGGGCGCGCGTGTACGCGACGGTGATGAAGAGCCCCGTGCTGTTCGGCTGGCTGGCCCAGTTCGGCGCGCGCATCAGCATCGAGAAGCCGGCGTCGCTCGCGCAGGAGTACCGCGCCTACCTCGCGGACATCGTCGCCGCGTACGAGTAGGGCGACAGCGCGCCTGGCCAGCCGCCCTTCGTTCATCCGCAACCTCACATCGCGCGCGGCAGCGACGCCGCATCGCGCTCGCGGACGGGCTGGCCTCCGCCGACGACGAGCCGCCCGCCGTCGTCGAGGACGACTTCGAGCTCCACGAGCAGCCCGCGTTCGTCGGCGGTCGTCACAAGATCGCTCACCCGCCGTCCGATGGCGTACGAGCAGGGGCGCAGGCTCTTCCAACGCAGCCCCGCAACGGGCGCGTCGGTTTCCACGCTGCCCACATGCAACGCGATGTGCGGCCCCCGCATCACGAACGCGGCGAGGTCGCACGTCTCGAGCCTGAGGATGGTGGGCGCGCCGGGCAGGTAGGCGCGGGAGCGATCGTCCCAGAGGGTGAGCACATCGGCCACGTACGCCCCGATCGCTGCCCGCGCCTGCCGCCGGTTGGCGACGGCCAGGCTGTGTGCGTCGTCGAACCATCGCTGGTACAGGTTCGCGAACGCCGTGGCGGCGTCGACGGGTGCGCTCATCGCGCATCCCTCACATACAGCCCCACGCGCACCTGGTGCCAAGGGTCGGCTTCCGCGTCGACCTGCAACACGCGCAGCTCGAATGCATCGGCGTGCCCGTAGCGGCACATGACCGACACCGTGCCGTTCTCGGAGGCGGGGACGTAGCCGAGCTTCGTCTGCCCGAAGTAGATGGCCATCGCTTCGGGGTCGTAGGGGTTGTCGGGCTCGGGCGCGAGGCGCAGCTCCGCTCCCGGCTTGAGCTCGCCGAGGGCGAGCGCGCCGTCCCAATGTTGGAATCCCGCGATGTGATAGGTCGCCATATGGCGCGACGGTTCGTACATGATGCTTCCTCCTCCTTCGCTTCGTTGCCGTCCATCCTACCCGCGTGCATGGGCGACGCGTGTCCCTCGCATGGGACACGCTCGCGGTTTTTCGCGGCCGCATGCGTCGATGTGCGCGAATGGCGGGGCTCCGCTGTTAAACCAAGATTGACATAGTACCCTTTCCGGGACACGGAAAGCGGGTCCCCAGCCCTACGATGCGGTTGTCGAAAGAGCATCGGGGAAAGGACCCGCCATGAGCATTATAGGCCAAGTGAAGGACATGACCCTCGCCGAGAAGCGGGATCTCGCCGACGCGCTCAGGGAGGCCATTGCCGAGGACCTCGCGCTGGCGGGGCGGGGCGAGCCCGACCGCTGCCCGAGGTGCGGCTGCCCCTCCTTCGTGCGGAAGGGCCGCGACGCGGGCGGCTCCCAGCGCTGGCTGTGCCGGGGCTGCGGGCGCACGTTCGGGGCGAAGACGCTCGGCCTGCTGGGCCGGTCCAAGCTGCCGCCCGCCGCTTGGATGGAGTTCGCGGCCTGCGCGGCCGACGCGCTGCCCCTGCGGGAGACGGCCCGCCGCTGCGGGACGAGCCTGTACACCGCCTGGTTCATGAGGATGCGGGCCTGCGAGGTCATGGGGCGCAGGCTCCTGCCCCTGCGTGGCGATTCCTTCGAGGTGGACGGCACCTACCTCCACGAGTCCATGCCGGGCAACCACTCGCGGAGCCGGTGGTTCGATCTGGGCCGCCGGCCCCACCGCACCGGGCACGACGCGGGGTCGGCGGGGCTGGCGAAAGGAGTCTGCGTGCTGTGCGGGGTAAGCGAGCTCGGGGACTGCTTCTGCGAGCTGGCGGAGGCCGAGGATTCCGCCGACATCGGGATCGTCTTGGGGGCGAAGCTGCCGGCGGGGTGCTCGGTGGCGACCGACGGGTGGAGGTCCTACAACCGCGCGGCGCTCGGGGGAAGGCCCCACGAGGTGCGCGGCGGCAGGGGCCTCGCGGCGGTCAACTCGCTCCACTCGCGCCTCAAGGCGTTCGTCGGGAGGTTCAACGGAGTGTCGAACCGCCGCCTGCAGCGCTACTTGGACTGGTTCTGCTACCGGGAGCAGTTCCGGAGCTGCGCCGGGGACCGCAGGGAGCTCCTGTACTCCCACGAGGTCTCGGGGCGCTACGTCTGCACGAGGGAGCTGGTGCACCTCGAGCCGCGTCCGTTCTTCAGCTGCATCAACAGGTGGGCCGTCGGCGAGAGGTACGGGTATATGTCAATGGTGGTTTAACAGCGGAGGCGGGGCTATGTGATGCAAAATCGGGTTTTTGGCAGTCCGCGCCCGTCTGAGACTGCTGTTTTGCGACCGCGGAAAACAGCGACCTGGGGTTTCGTGCACGACTGTTGCCGAGAAGAGCGCCAAGATTGCCAAAAACCCGATTTTGCATCACATAGCCCTGTTCCGTTGTGCATCCGGGCCCCGTTCCGCCGTGCATCCGGACTCCGTAATGCCGTGCGCTCGGGCCTCCTGCCGCCGCGCATCCGGGCCCCGTTCCGCCGTGCGTTCGGTTCCTATCCGCTGCCCATCCGAAGGTCGCGCCCCCTATTCGAGCGCATAGGCTCTCGTCGTGGAGGCGCGGTGCGCTCGGAGGACGCCGGCGCGTCCGTCCATCCCATGTGCCTTCTTCGCCGGTTGGCCCGCTGGGGGCCGCGAGCCGCTCCGTTGCGCTAGAATGACGCACGGAGACTGCGAGGCGCGCAGGCGCGCGGCCTCGATTTCGAGCGAAGTGGACGGAGAACCGTTGAGCAAGCTATCGATAGCGTCCCGTTCGCGCGACGACGCACGCATCGCCGCGCAGCTGGACGCGTACGGGCGGCGCGTGGAGGCCACCCCGCCGGGCATGTGCCCGCTGGTCGTGCAGCTGGGGATGCTGCAGGCGAGCGGCGCGCAGACCTGCGGCAAGTGCGTTCCGTGCCGCGACGGCATCCCGCAGCTGGCCGCCATGCTGCAGCGCGTGGTGGACTGCGACGCCGACGAGGCCGTGCTGGAGAACCTGCGCGCGCTCGCCGAGATGATCCGCGACACGTCCGATTGCGCCATCGGCTACGAGGCTGCGCGCCTCGTGCTCGAGGGCCTCGAGACGTTCGCCGACGAGTACGCCAGCCATCTGCACGCCCATTCCTGTCGGGCGGGCATCGGCCAGACGGTGCCGTGCGAGACGATGTGCCCGGCGCACGTGGACGTCCCCGCCTATATCGCGCTGACCGCGGAAGGGCGCTACGCCGATGCGGTGAACATGGTGCGCAAGGACAACCCGTTCCCCACGGCCTGCGCGTTCGTGTGCGAGCACCCCTGCGAGGCGCGGTGCCGGCGCACGCTCATCGACGCACCGCTCAACATCCGCGGCATCAAGAAGTTCGCCGTCGACCAGATGCCGGCCGACCGGGTGGCGCCGCCGCAGCGCAGCGTCGACACCGCGCGCACCGTGGCCGTCATCGGCGGCGGCCCGAGCGGGCTCACCTGCGCGTACTTCCTCGCGCTCATGGGGCACCGCGTGACGGTGTTCGAGGAGCGCGCGCAGCTGGGCGGCATGCTGCGCTACGGCATCCCCGCCTACCGCTTCCCGCGCGAGCGCCTCGACGAGGACATCCGCGGCATCCTCGGCGCCGGCACCATCACGGCGCGCTGCGGCGAGGCGATCGGCGCGAACGAGATGGCCGAGATCGCCGACACCTACCATGCCGTGTACGTGGCCATCGGAGCCCAGACGGGCAAGACGTTGCGCATTGACGGCGTGGATGCCGAGGGCGTCATGTCGGCCGTCGACCTGCTCGGCGCCATCGGCGACGGCGCCTACCCCGACTTCACGGGCAAGCGCGTGGTCGTGGTGGGCGGCGGCAACGTGGCCATGGACTGCGCGCGCACGTCGGTGCGCGCGGGCGCGTCCGAGGTGTCGGTGGTGTACCGAAGGCGCCAGGACGACATGACCGCGCTGCCGGCCGAGGTGGAAAGCGCCATCGCCGAGGGCGTGGAGATGATCGTGCTCGAAGCGCCGGCGTCCATCGAGACGGACGAGCGGGGGCGCTGCACGGCGCTCGTCACGCAGCCCCAGATGATCGGCCCGGTGCGCGGCGGCCGGCCGGCACCGGTGGCGGCCGACAAGCCGGCGCGCCGCATCGAGGCCGACATCGTCCTCATCGCCGTGGGCCAGAACGTGGTGTCGGCTCCGTTCGAGGAGTTCGGCATGCGGACCACTTGGGGCTGCTTCGACGCCGACGAGCATCTCGCGGCCGAAGGCTACGAGAACGTGTTCGTGGGCGGCGACTGCCAGACCGGTCCCTCCACGGTCATCCGCGCCATCGGGGCGGGGAAGGTGGCCGCGCGCAACATCGACGAGTTCCTGGGCTACCACCATAAGCTGCCCTGCGACATCGAAGTGCCGCCCGTCCGTCCGAACGATCGCACGCCCACGGGGCGCGTGGAGATCGTCGAGCGGCCTGCGCGCGAGCGCAAGCGCGACTTCGACGGGGTGGAGACGGGCATGAGCCGCGAGGAAGTCGTGCAGGAATGCGGACGTTGTCTGCGCTGCGACCATTTCGGGTGCGGCGTGTTGGAAGGAGGCAGGCACCAGTATGCCTAGCATCACGATAGACGGAACCACCCTCGACGTCGCCGAGGGCGCAACCATCCTCGATGCCGCGCAGCAGGCAGGCATCCGCATCCCCACGCTGTGCTTCCTGCGCGAGCGCAGCGCCGTCGCGTCGTGCCGCGTGTGCGTCGTGGACGTGGAGGGGCTCGACCAGCCGGTGCCCTCGTGCGCCACGCCCGTGCAGGACGGCATGGCGGTGCGCACGAGCTCGCCGCGCATCGAGGCGTACCGAAGGGTCGCGCTCGAGCTCATCATCGCCGATCACGGGCTGGATTCCACGAACTACTGCTTCTCGTGCGACAAGAACGGCGCCTGCGAGCTGCAGGCCGTCTGCCGCGAGTACGGGGTGCTCGAATCGCCCTTCGAGGCGGCGCGGAAGCGCGAGCCGGTGCTCGATTCGAACCCCTTCCTCTCCTACGACCCCAACCTGTGCATCCGCTGCCAGCGCTGCGTGGGCGTGTGCAACGACGCCGCGCACAACCACACGCTGCGCGCGGGCAAGCGCGGGACGCGCACGCTCATCGAGGCTCCGTTCGGCGAGGGCTGGCGCGCCACCGACTGCGAGTCGTGCGGAAACTGCGCGCAGGCGTGCCCGACGGGCGCGCTCACCGAGAAGCGCCGCGCGGCCTACCGTTCGTGGGAAACCGAGCGCGTGCGCACCACGTGCCCGCACTGCGGCGTGGGCTGCCAGCTCGACCTCCGGGTGTTGGACGGCGCCATCGTGGACGCCGAGGCCGCACCGGGACCCTCGAACCGCGGGCTTCTGTGCGTGAAGGGGCGTTCGGCCAGCTTCGACTTCGTCGATTCGCCCGACCGCATCCGCACGCCGCTCGTCAAGAACCGCGAGACGGGCGAGTTCGAGCCCGTCACCTGGGACGAGGCGCTCGACCTCGTGACCCGGCGCTTCACGGAGCTCATCGACGCCCACGGCGGCGAGTCACTGGCGGCGTTCGCCTGCTCGCGCTCGACGAACGAGGACATCTACCTGTTCCAGAAGATGGCGCGAACCGCCCTCCAAACGAACAACGTGGACTGTTGCGCGCGTGTTTGACACGCCCCCACGGTCGCCGGTCTGGCGACCATGCTCGGTTCCGGCGCGATGACGAACTCCATCCAGGACGTCACGCGCGAGGCGGAGGTCATCATGCTCGTGGGGTCGAACCCCGAGGAGGCGCACCCCGTCATCGGCATGCAGATCCGCGCGGCGGTCGAGCGCGGCTGCCGCCTCATCGTGGTCGATCCCCGCGACATCGGCCTGGCGGCTCATGCCGACATCCATCTGAAACTGCGGCCGGGAACGAACGTCGCGTTCGCGAACGGCATCGTGAACTACCTGATCCAGCACGAGCTGTACGACGAGGACTTCGTGCGCGAGCGCACCGAGGGCTTCGAGATACTCGCGGCCACCGTACGCGACTACACGCCGGAGCTGGTGGAGGACATCTGCGGCATCGACCGGCGCGACCTTGTGGCCGCGGCCAAGATGTACGCGACGGCCAACGCCGCCGCCATCGTGTACTGCCTCGGCGTGACGGAGCACTCGACGGGCACCGACGGAGTCATGGCGCTGTCCAACATCGCGATGATCTCCGGCAACTTGGGGAAGCCCGGCGGCGGGGTGAACCCGCTGCGCGGCCAGAACAACGTGCAGGGCGCCTGCGACATGGGCGCGGGTCCCGACGATTTGCCCGGGTACCAGAAGGTGGCCGACCCCGAGGTGGTGCGTCGCTTCGAGAAGGCATGGGGCGCGGCGCTGCCCCGCACGCGCGGCCTCAAGGCCACCGAGTGCTTCCCGGCCATGGTGGAAGGCGGCATCAAGGGCCTGTTCCTGTTCGGCGAGGATCCCGTGCGCACCGATCCCGACACGCACCACGTGATCCGCGCGCTCGAGTCGCTCGAGTTCTTCGTGGTGGACGATCTGTTCATGACCGAGACGGCGAAGCACGCCGACGTCATCCTGCCCGGTCGCAGCTATGCCGAGAAGGAGGGCACGTTCACGAACACCGAGCGGCGCGTGCAGCGCGTGCGCAAGGCCGTGGACATTGCGGGCGACACGAAGTTGGACACTGACATCTTCATCGAGGTCATGAACCGCATGGGCTACGAGCAGCCGCGTTTGACGGCGGCCGAGGTGATGGGCGAGATCGCGGAGGTCACGCCCACGTACGGCGGCATGAGCCACGCGCGCCTCGACGGCGACGAGGTGGCCGGTCGCGGCCTGCAGTGGCCCTGCCCGAGCGCGGAGCATCCCGGCACGCCCATCCTGCACATGGGGGAGTTCGCCCAAGGTCTCGGCGCGTTCTCGACACCCGACTACCAGCCTTCGGCCGAGCTGCCGGACGAGGAGTACCCGCTGGTCATGATGACGGGCCGTATCCTGTACCAGTACAACGCCTGCGCCATGACCGGGCGCACCGACGGCGTGAACGAGATCGCGGACAGCTCGTTCATAGAGCTCAACGCGCGCGACGCCGAAGCGCTCGGTATCGCCGACGGCGACCCCGTGCGCGTCTCGTCGCGCCGCGGCACCATCGCGTCCACCGCCCACGTGTCCGAGAAGACGAACCCCGGCGAGACGTGGATGCCCTTCCATTTCCAAGACGGCAACAGCAACTGGCTCACTATTGCTGCGCTGGACCGCGTGTCGAAGGCTCCCGAGTACAAGGTGTGCGCGGTAAGGGTGGAGAAGGCGTAAGCGGTTGCGCGGGAGGGACGCCCCGAAGCGTTCCTCCCGCTAGATTTCCAAAAGATTTCAAGGGCGTGGGGCTTTGTTGAAGTTGACCTTCGCGCGTTGACGATGCGGGCGGTGTCCATGCATCATTGAGCCATACTTTTTCGGAGCATCACGGTGAGGAGCGCACATGACGAAAACACGCGTCGGCATATTCGGATACGGCAACCTCGGGCGCGGCGTCGAGCTGGCCTGCAGGCAGAACGACGACTTGGAGCTGGTGGCGCTGTTCACGCGCCGCGACCCGTCAACGGTGAAGCCCGCCACCGAGGGCGTGGCGGTGTACGCCGCCGACGATCTGGCGGCGCATGCGGACGACGTCGACGTGCTCGTCCTGTGCGGCGGCAGCGCGAACGACCTGCCGGAGCAGACGCCGGCGTGCGCGAGCCTGTTCAACGTCGTGGACTCGTTCGACACGCACGCGAACATCCCCGCCCATTTCGCGCAGGTGGACGCCGCCGCGCAGGCGGGCGGCAAGGTGGCCGTCATCTCGGCGGGCTGGGATCCGGGCATGTTCTCGCTCGCGCGCCTGTACGCCTCCAGCGTGCTGCCCGACGGGCGCGACTACACGTTCTGGGGCCGCGGCGTCTCGCAGGGGCACAGCGACGCCATCCGCCGCGTCGAGGGCGTGGCCGACGCGCGCCAGTACACGGTGCCCGTTCCGGAAGCGCTCGAGGCCGTGCGCAACGGCGAGAACCCGCAGCTGACCACGCGTCAGAAGCACACGCGCGAGTGCTTCGTCGTGGCCGAGGAGGGTGCTGATCTGGCCGCCATAGAGCGGATGATCGTCGAGATGCCGAACTACTTCGCCGACTACGACACCACGGTTACCTTCATCTCGCAGGAGGAGCTCGACCGCGACCACGCCGGCATCCCGCACGGCGGCTCGGTGATCCGCTCGGGCGTGACCGGCGAGAGGGGCGAGCACACCCACGTGGTGGAGTACTCGCTCAAGCTGGACTCGAACCCCGAGTTCACCGGCAGCGTGCTGGCGGCCTGCGCCCGCGCCGCGCATCGTCTGAGCGCCGAGGGCGTCGTCGGCTGCAAGACGCTGTTCGACATCGCGCCGGCCTACCTCTCCGCGAAGAGCGACGAGGATCTGCGCGCCGAAATGCTGTAACTCGCGCGAGCCGTGCACGTCTGCGCACCGCCGCAGGTAAAACGAGCCAGGGACGGACGATTCACCATCGCCTGTCCCTGGCTCGTCCGTTTCGCGATGCAGGGTGCGCGGCTCCGCATTCTTAGCGACGCCTGGTCAGGAGACGGCTTACGCGATGCGGCCAGCCCTGTCTCGTCGGATCGAAATCCCGTTGCAGCGGGTAGGCGCCTCGAGCGCCCAGCTCACGCGCTCGAGGCAGAATGAGGAGGGGTCGACGGAGGATCGCTCCTTTAAAGGGCGAATTCCTCGTCCCATGTGCCCAACATGTGCTTCACGCTCAGCATGCCGCTCGTGACCGCGTTGAGCTTGTTGCTTCCGAACGACTTCCAAAGGTAGTGCGTGCTGCAAAGTCCCGAACGGATATTGCCCGCTGCATACAATCCCTCGATGGGCTCGCGCTCGTCGTCGAGCACCTGTCCGTAGCGGTTCGTGTTAACGCCGCCGTCGGTCCACTGCTTGTACACTACGCGATGCATGCAGTAGAACGGGGGCTCCGTAACGGATGTGTTTGCGAGGTACTCTGCGGGAACGCCGAAGTCGATATCGCTTCCACCGGCGCACACTCCATTGTATCGTGCGACGGATTCAAGGAATCGCTCCTTGTTCGTGAAGCCTACCTTGTCGGCGAGCTCCTCGAGGGTGTCGGCCGAGTGGATGACCTTGCGCTCGACGCAGTCCTCGAAGATGGCGATTTCACTCTCGTCGTTATCGAGGATCGCGGGATACTTGCTGTCGCAAATCTGATATCCGGTGTGTCCGGGCTGCTTGACGTCGGCGAGGCACATGGGGCTGGTGGAGTACCATTCGTGCGTACCCAGCGTCTCGTTGGTGTAGCGCTCGCCGGCGATATTCAAGCGAAGCCAAGGCTTCGATCCCCAACGTGACGGAGAATTCTCGACGAATTCGAAGTCATGAGGCCAGCACAGGCCGATGTCGAACGGCCCCGTGTCCTTGCCGGCTCCGATCCACCACGCCATCTTCTGCCCGTCGCCTTGCGCCGTGCCGTAGGGATTGCGTGAGAACAGGTCGCCGGTCATGCAGGGCAGCCAGTCTTGCAACATGGCATCGTTTTGATGAAAGTCTCCCGTGGCGAGAAGCACGCCCTTCGAGGCGTTCACTTTCACGTACGTGCCGTCTTCCTTCAAGCCGTAAGCCCCTGTCACGCGGCCGGTGCCGTCTCCTTCGCGAATAAGCTGCTGGGCGGGCGTCGAGTAGAAGATGCGCGCCCCCTTGCTCTCCGCCTTGTCGCAGGCTGCTTTGAGGAACTTGGGAAACCCGTTGTACACGCGATACTGTTCCTGCTTTTCGTCGGGATCGGGGAAGACGTACACCATATGGGTTGCCGTGCTGCGCTTATGGATGCCTTCGTCGATGGTGTTGTCCGGCCCGCATTCGTATGCCCAAACGTCCTTGCAGTACTCCGCGAACCACTCGACGGCATTGCCGGAGCGATCCCAAATGGTGCCCGTCACGTCGCCGTTGTTGGAACCTTGGCCCCAGTAAGCGTACGAGGCGCGCAGTCCTGCAGCATCGTATTCGATTCCGTGCTCGGCGTCGTGGGGAGAATTGTAGGCCCCGATGTAGGCGCCTTCGCCTTCCGGCGTCGAGCTCGCATTCAAGGCCACGACGTTCGCGCCGGATGCTGCTGCGTATACCGTTGCCGGCACGCCTGCCGATCCCAAACCGAGAACCAGCACCTCGCAGTCGACCTCTTCCGAGACTTTGTCGTCCGGGATGGGCGCAGGCGGGTTCTGCCAAGGCTGTTCTGACGTGGTGGCGGCATCGGCTTGTCCTTCGCTGCCGCTCGCTGCGTTTTTCGATGCGGAGCCTCCCGATTGAGGCGCGCAGCCGATGATGCCGGCTGCTGCCGTGCCCGCAGCCAGTATGCCCGCTCCCGTAAGGAAGTTTCGACGCGTCATTTCTTTACTCATCGTGCAATCCCCTTTCCAAACTGCTTTGGACCATGCGGTCGATATCCAAAGTACGCCGTGCCGCGGGATATGTATTCATCCCGGAGGGGGCAAAAGGCGTACTACCGGAAGGGGTATTTTGCTATTTGCGCAGGCGAAGAAACCGGTGAAGCGGTATATTTGACGTTCAAGAGATAAGGGGAGAGGGGCTTCCTGAGATGACTGGGGTTATAGTTCGCGGCGCTGCTCGAAACATGGTGCTTATTGTGGGAAAGGCGTGCGCTCTCAGCGTGCTCATGATGTCCCTGTCGGATCATATGAGCTCCATTGCGGGGATGCCCTATGTCGATCCTGCCTCGTTCGCTCTGTGCGCCGCCATCGCCCTTGCGATGATGCTTCTTGTCCGGCCGATGAAGAAGCGTCTCGTTCGAATAGGATTCTCGATGGCCACGCTCGTGCTCATGCTCGTCTGGTGCGGCTTGGTTGTTGCGCTTTGGGGGGATGGGCCGTTGGAGGCCGATGCGTCCAGCGTGATCCTCCTTGGCTATGCGACCGTCGGCAGGATAACCACGTTGCTCATGAACGCACAGTGGAACGTGCATATCTCGCTCAGCAAGGTCTCCGAATCCGCTCGCATTTCCTCCGCGTCGATCATGTTGGCCGTGCTCGTATTCATCTGCTCGTACTTTCTTGAGGGTTTGTTCGCGCTGTTCCTGCTCGTTGCGGCGAGTCTGGCGTCGTGCATTCTGAACATCGTCATGGAGGTATCGGTGTCTTCGAACGATGATTCGGGCTACTCGTACGCGAATGTGCGCGAACTTGACGATTTCGCATCCGTTTCCGACGAGGCCGCCAAGAGGACGCGCATTCTGTTCTTCGGATCGCGCATTCTGTACGGGATACTGCTGGGCGCAGTGGTCGGCTTGTCCCTGTACGCGCAGCCGGTGCATGTCCATGAGGTTCCCATCGCATTGTTCTGCGTGGCGGCCTTGACGCTTGGCATCGTCGGCTCGGGCTTCTTCTTCCTCGACGGCAGGTCTTCGTCGTACGTTATCGCGGTGCTTCCCCTCGCTTTGGTGCTGCTGGTGTCGACGTGCTTCTTCTCGCGGGATATCGCGCAGATGACCCGGGTGTTCGTCGTTATGACCGAGGTGGTTTGGATCACCCAGAACATTCTCCAGCTGCCTTCGTACCGAAAGATGACGAAACTCGACCCCACCTCGTTCGCCTTCGTCGAATACGCTTTTCAGATCATCCCCTTCTACCTCGTGGCTTGGTTGTTCACGTCGTACGGCGACGCGCTTCACATGATGCTGGCGGCGGGGGAGTCGCTTGCGATCGTCGAGCTGTTTGGGCTTGCATGCCTGGTCGTTGTGGCGAGTATCGCCATAGTAAGGCATATCGTGCGTTATCATCCCGCACCGCGCAACGACGAGGAATCCTTCGGCTCGGAAGCTCTGATGGCGGATACGGCGGCCATCGCGGCAATGGCGGACGAATACGGGCTCACCCCTCGCGAACGGGAGGTGTGCGGCTTTTTGGCCATGGGCTACAGCCGTCCCTATATTGCGAAGATGCTGTACATATCGCCCGATACCGCGAAGACGCACACCAAACATATCTACGCGAAGATGAGCGTCGACTCGCAGGATGCGCTCATCGGACTCATTCGCGGTGATGGCAGGCGGCAAAGATAGCGCGGCCGCGCGGACGGGCTCCTGCGGGCGTGGGACGCGGTCCTCTTTCGAGAGCCTCCTCCGTCAGATCAAAATGCCGTTGCAGTGGTCGAGCTCGTGCTGGATGATCTGGGCGGCGAAGCCCGTGAACGTGCCGGTGCGCGGCTTCATGCCGAGGTCCTGGTAGCGTACCTTGACGGTGCGGTAGCGTGTCGCGGGCCGCGTGCCCGCAAGCGACAGGCAGCCCTCTTCGGCGGGGTAGGCGCCCGCCTGCGACACGATCTCGGGATTCAGCATGACGAGGTAGGAGCCGTCGTTGTCGAAGACGATGATGCGCTTGAGCTCGCCGATCATGTTCGCGGCCATGCCCACGCAGGAATGGCGGTGCGCTTCGAGCGTGTCGAGCAGATCCTGAGCGATGGGCAGGTCGGCTTCGGTTGCCGGCGCCGATGGGCGTTGCAGGACCAGCTCGTTTCTCATGATGGGACGGATCATTGCGGGACCTTTCAGGATGACGTGGCTCTGTCGTTTGATGCGGCGTGCCTCGTTTTTCGGTGCTCTCTTGGTATAGTGTACGTGAACTTGACGGACAAGGAGGCGCGCATCGTGGACGTGATCGCATTCATGCATGACAATCGGGCGTACTTCGAGGACTTCATCACCAGAAGCACCTATCACTCGAACGCAATCGAAGGCAGCACGCTTTCGTACGCCGAAACCTATGCGATCCTCTGGAACGACAACTCGTTGCAGGTGACCGCTACCGCACGGGAGTTGTACGAGGCCATCAACCATAAATATGCGCTGGACATCGCTTTGAAAGACGTGTCGGTTCCTTTGAGCGAACGCCTCATCAAAGACGTCGCGTGCGCCATCAACAAGAATATCAACGAGATCGGCGGCTATCGCACAGTCTCCGTGCTCATCCGGGGCGCAGAGCATATCCCTCCGAAACCGAACCAGATCAATCAGCTCATGATGCAGCTCGTGTACGAACGCAATCACGACGACGATGCCGATCCGTATCTGCGCGAGGCGCGTTTCCATATCCGCTTCGAGCGCATCCACCCTTTCGAGGACGGCAACGGTCGCACGGGAAGGATACTGGTGAACCGCGGGCTTTTGGAGGCGGGCTTCGCTCCCGTCGTGATTCCCTTCGAGCGCCGTGCCGCGTATCTCTCGATGCTCGCCGACGGTGACGCGGAAGGGCTCGCCGATATGTTCCGAGCGCTCTCCCGCGACGAGGAAGAGCGCATCGCGACATTCGCCGAAGCTGCTCAGTAGATCGCCACGATCAGCGCCGCGAGGGCGAACAGGGTGCCGAACGCGGCGGCGCAGAGGCGCTCGCGGGCGGAGAGGCCGAAGCCGGCGCCGCGCATGCCGTGGGTCAGGCCAGCCTTCGCATGATGCGGGAGTGGCTCTTCGCGTAGCAGGCCGCCGGGGATGACGCGGATCTCGACGGGGGCGGTCGTGCGTTCGTGGGCTCCGTGCGTCTGGCGGGGCGGGGTTGCGAGGGCTGCGCTGCTCATGGGGGTCCTCCTTCGTCTGCTTGGTTCTCATACCGTGCATGATACCGGAGGAGCGGGGCACACCTGTCCCACTATAGGGACATGAGATAGGGGCGAGACGGAGGGGCGGGCAGTGAGACAGAGGGACGGGGTAATTGTCTCATTTTTGCTCGCAAGATGAGACAATTACCCCGTCCCTCTGTCTCACTGCCC
Organism: Eggerthella timonensis; assembly: GCF_900184265.1. NCBI lineage: Bacteria > Bacillati > Actinomycetota > Coriobacteriia > Eggerthellales > Eggerthellaceae > Eggerthella > Eggerthella timonensis. The sequence continues at coordinate 3,327,700 of NZ_FXXA01000002.1, read as the reverse complement.
GCCCCTCCGTCTCGCTGCCACGAAAAAGCCCGACGGCGATGCGTCGGGCTTTGCGGGTCGAAGCGGGTCGCGCGAATCCGGCGCGGTTACTCTTTGCCGGTCCAGCAGTACGTGCACACCTTCTCGGGGTCGATGCCGATGGCTTCCAGCATGCCGTCGAGCGACTGATAGCCCAGCGAGTCGAAGCGCATCTGCTCGCAGATGGAGCGCAGCAGGCACTTCCCGCGCTCGGTGGAACCGTCGGCATACTCGTCGAGGTGCTGCGCGCCCTCGTCGCCTTCCAGCTGGTGCACCACGCGGCGCGCGAGCAGCTCCATATCGGAGCGGCTGCTGGAGAAGCTCAGGTACTTGCAGCTGAACATGATGGGCGGGCAGGCCGAGCGCATGTGCACTTCCTCGGCGCCGCACTTGTACAGGAAGTCAACCGTCTCGTGCAGCTGCGTGCCGCGCACGATGGAGTCGTCCACGAACAGCAGCTTCTTGTCGCTGATCAGCTCGGGGATATGTATCTGCTTCATCTTCGCCACGCGGTTGCGCACCTCTTGGTTGCTCGGCATGAACGAGCGCGCCCACGTGGGGGTGTACTTGATGAACGGGCGGGCGAAGGGGGTCTTGCACTCCGTCGCATAGCCGATGGCGTGGGGCACGCCCGAGTCGGGCACGCCGGCCACGTAGTCGAGCGCGGGTACGCCGCCGTCGGCCGCCTCGTCGCGTGCCATGATGGCGCCGTTGCGGTAGCGCATGACCTCGACGTTCACGCCCTCGTAGTTCGAGTTCGGGTAGCCGTAGTACACCCACAGGAACGCGCAGATCTTCATCTTGTCGCCGGCGGGGGAGATGGTGCGGTACTCGTCGGGGTTCACGAGCACGATCTCGCCGGGGCCCAGCTCGTACTCGTCGCGGAAGCCCAGCTTGTGGTACGCGAACGACTCGAACGAGATGCAGAAGCCGTCCTCGCTCTTGCCGATGAGCACGGGCAGGCGGCCCATCTTGTCGCGCGCGGCGATGATCTGGCCGTCCTGGGTGATGATGAGCAGCGTGAGCGACCCGTCGATGGATTCCTGCGCGTGCTTGATGCCCGAGACGAAATCGTCCTTCTGGTTGATGAGCGCGGCGACGAGCTCCGTGGTGTTCACCTTCCCCGAGCTCATGGCCATGAACTGCCGTCCGCCGCTGGCGAAGTTGGCTTCCACCAGCTCTTCGGCGTTGTTGATGGCGCCCACGGTGGTGATGCCGAACGTGCCCAGGTGCGAGCGCACGAGCAGCGGCTGCGGGTCGGTGTCGCTGATGCAGCCGATGCCGCTGCATCCGTGGAAGCCTTGCAGGTCGTCCTCGAAGCGCGTGCGGAACGGGGTGTTCTCGATCGAGTGGATCTCGCGCTGGAAGCAGCCTTCCTCGGCGTCGTGGAAGATCATGCCTGCGCATTTCGTTCCCAGGTGGGAGTGGTAGTCCACGCCGAAGAACACGTCCAGCACCACGTCGTGGTGCGCCGCCGCCCCAAAAAATCCGCCCATTGCTTGCCTTTCGTCTTGCCCGTTGCCCGTCCGTGCCAACAAAGATTTCAGTATACGGCTCTCAGCGGCCCGAAGGAACCGGGCGCGCGCACGATTCGCGGTTTCTGCACGAGTTGCGAGCTCGGGCGCGGCACCGGATTCGCCGCGCCCGCAACTAGTTCTGCTTATCGGCCCTGTCGGGCACCAGGAAGATGAATACGAGCGAGCTGATCAGCAGCAGGAAGGGATAGAACAGAAACGGGATGATCTGGAACGCCGACACCGCGTGTCCCAGCTCGGTGGCGGCGGAGATGGCCACGAGCATCTGCGCGCCGTAAGGCAGGATGCCCTGGAACACGCACGAGAACGTGTCGAGCAGCGACGCCGTCTTGCGCTTCGAGATGCCATACGTCTTCGCCATGTCGGCCGCGATGGGGTTCGAGATGACGATGGCCACGGTGTTATTCGCGGTGGCGATGTCCATGGCGCCCACGAGCAGGCCCATGCCCAGCTGACCGCCCTTCTTGCTCTTGAACAGGCTCTTGATGCCGTTCAGCAGCGCCACGAAGCCGCCGTACTCGCGGATGAGCGCGCAGATGGCCGACACGAGCAGCGCCACCATCGTCGTCTCGAACATGCCCGCAGCGCCCGAGCCCATGTTGGCGAGGAGGTCGGTGGCGGCGGTGGCGCCCGTGGCCACCATGATGATGGAGCCCGACAGGATGCCCAGCAGCAGCACGACGAACACGTTCACGCCGATGATGCCGCCGACGAGAACGATGAGGTAGGGGATGAGCTGGACCAGGTCGTACTCGTGCACGACGCTGCCGCCGAGATCCGCGCCGAACGACAGCACGAGGATGATGACGAGCGACACGACGGCCGCCGGCAGGGCGATCTTGAAGTTCTCGCGGAACTTGTCCTTCATTTGGCAACCTTGGCCCTGGCAGGCCGCGATGGTGGTGTCGGAGATGAACGAGAGGTTGTCGCCGAACATAGCCCCGCCCATGACGCTGGCGACGCACAGCGGCAGGCTGAAGCCGGACGCGGCCGATACCGCCACGGCGATGGGCGTGATGAGCGTGATGGTTCCCACCGAGGTGCCCATCGACAGCGACACGAAGCAGCTCACCACGAACAGCACGGCCACGGCGAACTGCACGGGGACGACGGAAAGCAGCAGGTAGGCCACGCTTTCAGCGCTGTCGCGACCCACGGTGCCCACGAAGATGCCGGCCACCATGAAGATGAGCACCATGGTGACGATGGTCTTGTCGCCCATGCCGCGGCCCATGATGACGAGCTTGTCGTCGAAGGGGAGGCCCCGGTTCTGGAAGCATGCCACGAGCAGCGCGAGCAGGAAGATCACGACGACGGGGATGCTGTAGAACCCCATGGGTATGCCCATCCCGTACTCGAACAGAATGCCGAGCCCCAGGTAGCACACCAAAAACACCCCGATCGGCAGCAGCGCTTTGACATTGCCCTTCTTGGCAGCCTCGGTGGTTTTCTCCTCCATGTTCGCCCCTTCTTACCTTCGGTCGTTACGTGCGGTTTCCCATGATACCGCAAGGTGCGCGCGATGGGGGCCGGGGCGCGCGTTCGGAATGCTACACTGTGTCCGGAACGGTTGAGCGGAGGAAAGCGACGACATGAAGAAGATACTGCTGGTGGCGACGGGCGGGACCATCGCGTCGGTGGAGGACGGGCACGGCCTTGCGCCCGCCCTCGGAGGCGAGGAACTGGCGCGCTACGTCCCCGAGATCGAGGGGCTGTGCGACTTCGACGTGGTGCAGCCGATGAACATCGACAGCACGAACATGCGCCCTGCCGACTGGATGCGCATCCGCGACGAGATCGTGGGCGCCTACGACGCCTACGACGGGTTCGTGGTGCTGCACGGCACCGACACGATGGCCTACACGGCCGCCGCGCTGTCCTACCTGGTGCAGGGCAGCCCGAAGCCCATCGTGCTGACCGGCTCGCAGCAGCCCATGGCCAGCCCCTTCACCGACGCGAAGCTCAACGTGTACCAGAGCCTGCTGTTCGCTTGCGACGACCGATCGTGCGACGTGTCCGTCGTGTTCGGCGGCGCGGTGATCGCGGGCACGCGGGCGCGCAAGCAGCGCACGATGAGCTTCAACGCGTTCACCAGCGTGAACTTCCCCGAGATCGCCCTCGTGCGCGGCGGGCGCGTCGTGCGGGCCGGGGCGCCGGTCACGTGCGCGGGCGGGTGCGGAGAGCCGCGCGTGTACGATCGGATGAACGAGCGCGTGTTCGTGCTCAAGCTGACGCCCGAGATGAACCCGAGCATCTTCGATCTGCTCAAGCGCGACTACGACGCCGTCATCCTCGAGACGTTCGGCATCGGCGGCATCCCCGACTACGGCGACTACCGCCGCGCCATCTTCGACTGGGTGGACTCCGGGCGCACGCTGGTCGTGACCACGCAGGTGCCCGAGGAGGGCTGCGACCTGGGCGTGTACGAGGTCGGGCGCGCGTATGCGGGTCATCGCGGCATCCTCAAGGGCGGCGACATGACCACCGAGGCGCTCGTGGCGAAGACCATGTGGGTGCTCGGCCAGACGAGCGATCCCGACGAGGTCCGCGACCTGTTCTACCGCGTGGTGAACCACGACCGGGCGGTGGAGGAGGGCTAGGCGTCCTCGCCCTCGGCGTGACCAGTGCCGAGGCGCACCGTGCGCAACGGCTTGTATATGGCGCCTACGCGGTCGAGCGTGCTCTTGTACAGCGTGACGGCGACGGCTTCGTCGTCTTGGGGAAATGCCAGATGGGGCAGGCCGACGTGCGGGATGCGGGCGCGGCGGGCGAGGGTGAGGTGCGCCTTGAACGGCTTGGCGTCGAAGGGCACGTCGCGGTCGCGCAGCTCGTCGCGGAGGCGCGTTGCCAGCTGTTTGAGCTCGGGCGCGGGGGCGATGCCGAGCCACAGGGTCGCGTCGCTAGCGCGGCCGAATTTCCCCAGGCCGTCACTGCGCAGCGGAACGGGGGACGCGCCGGTGCAGGCGGCTTCCAGCGCGTCGGTCGCGGCGGCGAGCTGCGTCTCGCCGACGTCGCCGAGGAAGGCGAGCGTGAGGTGGTAGGTGTCGCGCGGCAGGAATCGCCCCTCCATCGACGCGCTCAACCTACGGGCGAGCGCGGCCGCGTCGTCGGCGAAGTCCGGCGGCAGGTCGAGCGCGATGAACGTCCTCATGCGGCCCTCCTATTCCATGTCGAGCGGCATCTTGTGCGCAGGTGCGGGGAAGCGGCGGTCGAGCAGCGCGAGGTCGTCGCCGGTGAGGTGCAGATCGAGCGCGGCGGCGTTGTCGCGGGCGTGCTCGGGCGCGGCGGCCTTGGGGATGGCGACGACGTTGCCCGAGCGGATGGCGAACGCGAGCAGCACCTGCGCGGGCGTGGCATCGTGGCGCGCAGCCACCTCGGCGACGGCCGGATCCTGCAGCAGCCCGCGGGCGCGGGCGAGGCGGCCGGCCTGCGCGAGCGGGCAGTACGCCATGAGGGGGATGCCGCGCGCGGCCTGCCAGGGCGCGAGGTCGAACTCGATGCCGCGCGATCCCAGGTGATAGAGCACCTGATTGACGGCGCACGCGCCGCCGCCCGGCACGCTCATGAGCTCCTCCATGTCGGCCGCGTCGAAGTTCGACACGCCCCAGCGGCGGATGAGCCCCTCGGCCCGCAGCTCTTCCATGCAGGCCACCGTCTCGGCGAGGGGCACGTCGCCGCGCCAATGGAGCAGGTAGAGGTCGAGCGCGCCGGTGCCGAGCCGGTCGAGCGAAGCGCGGCAGCTGTCGAAGATGTGCGCGCGCCCGGCGTTGTGCGGGTAGACCTTCGACACGAGGAACAGCTCGTCGCGGTCGAGCGGGGCGATGGCCTCGCCCACGAGCCGCTCGGCAGCCCCCTCGCCGTACATCTCGGCTGTGTCGATGAGCGTCATGCCGCACGCGACCCCCGTGCGCAGCGCCTCGATCTCGCTCGCGCGCCGGGCAGGGTCGTCGCCCATATGCCACGTGCCCTGCCCGATGGCGGGCACGCGCGTCCCGTCGGGAAGCTTCACGGTGCGGTTCGTCATAGGGGGCTTCTTTCCGCGTGTATGCGTACGTGCCGATTGTACGCTTGCGAAGCGAAGACAGCGCTGTGACAAGACGATGTTGCCAAGACGACGAGGTTCGTTACCCCCGCTTGGAGCCCTGTCGGCTGATGCCGCCTTTGTGGTCCGATGCCTTGTTCGGGCCCAAGCCGCCGCGCAGGGCGCGGTTGAGCTTGGGCGGCAAAGGGCGCTCGGCGGCGTTCGGCTTCTTGTCCATGCGGCTAGACCAGCTTGCCCTTGCAGTGGTCGATGCCGTGCTGGATGATCTGCGCCGTCCAGCCGGTGAAATCCTTCTTGCGCGGTTTCAGCTCGCCGTCGACCAGCTCGTCGTACCCGACCTTGACGCGGTCGAAGCGCGTTACTTTGGAGTCGGCCTCCAGCGACAGGCACCCTTCGACCGTCTTGAACGCGCCGAGCGCCTGCAACAGGCGCGGGTTGTACATGGTGTGCGGCTGATCGTCGTCGTCCAGGTACGCGATAATGCAGGTCGTGGTGCCGATCTGGTTCGCTGCCAAGCAAGCGGCGCTGTCCATCGACGTCAGCGTTTCCACGAGGTCGTCCGCCACCTGCGCGTCCTCGGCCGTGGCGGGGGTGCACGGCTGCGAGAGGATGGCTTCGTCCTTTACCAGTTCTTTGATCATGATGCTCCGTTCAAGGATGTCTCGTCGTTTGATGCTTGTCCGAGGATTTTATCATGAAGAAGGAGGCGGGTTGCTGCTGTCGCTGTTTTTGCGCTTGAGCTTGCCGGCGATGCGCGAGGCCTTGTCGGCGGCAGCATGGCCGAGCTTGGGAGCGTCTTCGTGCACGCGGGTTGCGGCGGTCTTCGCGCCGTCGGACACCGCGTGCCCCAGCTTGGGAGCCGTTGCGCGTATGTGGCCGGCGGCTGTCTTCGCCCTGGTTTTCGCCGCTTGAGCGACCTCGGGTGCAACCCCTTTGGCTTTCGCTACCGCTTTTCGAACGTAGGGCTCGGCGACCGGAGCCACCATAGGCGCGACCTTCGCCGCTTTCTTCACTGTGGGCATGGCACGGGCTGCCACGCGCTTGGCGCCGGCAGGCAAGGGCGCGAAGCGCAGCACCTTCTCAGCAACATCGACGGCTTTGTTGAAGGTTCCAGCGTACTCGGCCGCGGTCTTGATCGGAGCAGACGCGTCGTGCGAAGGTTTACTCGCGGGGCCCTTGTCCCGAGGCTGCGAGTCCAAGGTGTCAGGTGCGTTCTCGTCCATGGCCCTCCTTTGCGCGCGGTTGAAATCGGTTCGCGATCATTGTGCCGAATCGAATAGTCAGGCTTGCTCGAAATAATCTATGTCTAATCGTTTGATCTGGAAACTTCTTTCAACGGTAACACCTAAATCGTACTTGATCATCAGTTCGGCCAACCGTTGTCCGTCAATCAGAACGATCGTTGCGTGAGGATACCTATTTGCGAAATCCACCGCACTTGAGTTGAAACTTGACGTAGTAATGAACACGCCTCGTGTAACGTTGCCGAGCGCGCCCGCGAATGCCCGCAATTCGGGTCTGCCGACTCTATGATCCTTGGAGTATCGTTTTGCTTGGGTGTAGATTGGATCAAATCCAAGCGCATCGGTAGTGATGATGCCGTCGATTCCACTATCGCCAACGTATTGCGTTGCCTTTCCTTGGCCGTATCCCATCTTTACAAGTAAATCGACAATGAGGTTTTCGAAAAACCGTGGATCCTTATCTAGGATCGTGTCAAGAAGCTCATCTGCAAGTGAAGAATTGATTTCCTCGATGCTGTCTTCTATTGCCTCTTGAGGAGACTTGATCTCCTCCTCGCTCTGGCATTCGTCGATTTTTGATTTGGTTTTGTTTCTTGCAGTGTTCCAAGGATTTCTCTGCTTAATTAGTTCGCAAGTCCTTTTGTATATCTCAAGGTCAGCCGGTTTTTCTGAGAGCATGTTCAAACCTTCGGCACTTATCCGATAAACGCCTCTGGAAATGCGATCGACCAAGCCTGCTCGATGCAAATGAGAAACTCCCCAGTCTGCTCTGCTCTTGTAGGTTGCTACACCGCTTGGAGTAGATTCTTCCATTTCCTGCTGGGTTAAACCGGTCTCGCGGGCTACATCGTCCTGTACATCTCGCCATCCTCGGTCAATCCCGTCTCCCATGACTCTCAAAACAACCCCAAACATTTCCGATTGTGTGGGAATTGCCACGATTACCCTCCTCCAGCATTGTGCTTTTGTCATCAGGTTTGGCATGCTTCTGAAAAGACTAATGCGCTTAGTGTCTATAAGCAAGCAGATTAACAATGCTACGAAGCTAATTGTGCGTTTCTTCGAGGAGTGCTGGCGCGAAAAGAGCGAGCTCTTATTACGCACTTCTACGATTGCGACAGGTATTCGAAAATGCTGCGCGTGGCCAGGAAGACGCCGATGAGGATCGTGCCGACGCCGATGCCGAACAGCACGCCGCGAAGGAAGTCGCTCGGCTCCGATCCGCCGAGCAGGGGCGATAGCGCGAGCAGGCCGATGCCCGTCACGATGAGCGCGATGGCGATGATGGTGATGCGCTGGCTTTCGAGGCGCTGGATTCGGGCGAGCATCTCGATCATCTGGCCGTTGTCGTACATGCACAGGTTCTCGCGCTCGTTCTCCTCGCCGTCGAGGAGCTCGCTCACGGTGATGCCGAGGGCGTCGCACAGCTCGTTCACGATGCCGTAGTCGGGCATGCATTTGCCGCGCTCCCACTTCGAGACGGACTTGCTCGAGATGCCGAGCCGCTCCGCCAGCTGCGCCTGCGTGAGATTGAGCTCTTTGCGCTTGCGCGCGATGAACATGCCGGTTGCGATCTGGTTCACGATGGGCCTCCTGGGGCGCGATTGGTTGGCGGGGCCATTGTCGCGTGTAGGAGCCGGCGAGTCCACCGCTTAAATGGCGAATATGGGGTGAATGACAATTCGAGCGCATCTCATAGTAACGTGATGAATGCTGCTTCTTCGGTGGGTGTTTAACATGGATGGAGATTCGTCGTAGGTCACATGCGAACTGATAGATTACAAGCCGCCCAGTGTGTTTCGCTCGCTTGTTGCATTATTCGGAAGAGTTGAGGCATTGCCCGCGTGCATGACGGGTTCTTCCTCTTTGTTTTCTAAGACTAGCCAGTCGTAAATTGAAGAGATGTATTCGAAGTTGATTTGAGAAACGCTGTAACCCGGCTTGCCGATGTTGTTCCCGATTTTTTGCATATCGTTAAGCCATTTGGTTTTTGCGTTCTTGGTGCCGCCTTTTCTTCCTCGCTCGGAGGGGCGAGTCAGTATTTCTTTAAGCCCTTCGGACCAATAACTTTTATGATGAGCAATTACCGAACAGTCAGACAGCGTCAAGATATCCCATCTGTTAATTGGAGGCAATCCCGCTTCCTTTCTCTCACTGTTGATTTTCAGCACTTTCGATTCAATTTCGAAGGGAAGGCTCAGAGAGTTGCTTTCAATGAATGTTTTTACTTCGTTGATCACTCTAGCTGTGATCTTGCTAATCATTTCTTCGGAGCTCGTATTGTATTGTTTTGAGTTGTTTGTCCACCAGTCTTCGAGTCCTGCAGGAGCGAATTCGCTGAACTGGTTGTGAATTGCCATTTGCAGAAAGCGCCAATGTCTCGAAGACCCTGTTGTTCCGTATTGTGTTTTGATCTCTGCTCTTAAATCAGAGTTAAGTGTTCTGTAAAAATCTACAATAATCTCGAAAAATGGCTTCGAATGCTTTAATAGTTCTTCCGGCGAGTTCAATTTCGCCCATGCGAGGTGTTTGTTTTCGCAAAACTCTAGAACGTCGCTAAAAATGTGTAGCAAAGCGTATATGCCAGTATTGTTGGTCAGAAGACCTTGCTCGCGATCGCCTCGCTCCCACTCTTCAGGCAAGGCCTTTTTGAAATATTCAAAAGCAAGTTTTAGAAAAGGAAGGGCGAGATTGAGTCCATAAGAGTTTTCGGGTGCCGTGTTATCAAATAATCCAATCTTTTCTGCAGCTTCATTATTTTTAAAGTTGGTGAAATAGCAGCCATCTTTCAGGCCGTTTTCGATAGCGCTCATAGTGATGCACTTGTTGCCTTGTTTCGTATTCTCTCCGATTAGAATTCGATTGAAGAGAGGGGAGCTGGGGTCTTCTCCCAACTCTTGAGCGATTTTCGATCGCAGGGATCTTCTGCGCTCTGCATAGTCTTCTGATGTCCAAAAAATGTCAGCGCTTAATGTGCTTCTAAGATTCTTGGGTACAGCTTGTTGATGTTCGTTAATTTCCATGAAGAGGCGTAACTGCTCTTCCTTGCTTAGGTTTTCGAAAGCGACGACTGGTATGGTGTTGTTGTCAGAATAAACCGTGTCGGAATATCCATAAAGCCTATGCTGGCCATCAATTATGTATGCTGAACAATACTTTTTAGGAAGATGGAGCATCCCTAGCTTTGAAATACCCTCGACTTCGTTCTCTTTGTCTGTTTTAAAGTCGAATTGAAGTCCTCTTGGAGCATCGATGCTGATGATTATGGAATTTGGAAAATATCCACCCTGGTTTACAAACTTCCTTACTTCCTCAAGTCTCTTCTTCTTAATGATTCGTTGATAAGTAGGCATCATGGTGTTGTTGGCGTCATCGCGATGGAGCACGTATCCGATTTTAAGAAGACGTGAAGGTTCGATTGAAAATGAATAATACGTATGTCCTCCCATTTTTCCTCGAATGGCAGGAACTACGCAATTCATGTTCCGGATTTCCTTTTTTGCAAAAAGTCTTCCTAATAACTGATATTTCGAAGCGGAGCCTAGATGTTGTGCCAGTTTAGCGTAGTAATCAATCGTCTCTTCATCGAAATGCTCGATGTCTGCGTTCTTCAAACGATCAAGATCCTTACCGAGCGTAATATTCGATGTCGCCCAGATATACTTAATTTGTACCTTTCTTCCGAATTTGCTTTTAACGCTTTGAGTGATGCCTTGCATATTCCCTTTGAATGCGTCGATTTCTTGTTTGAAATCTCTCCTTGTGCCAGGTGCTTGAGCTGACTTGCATTCAACTATGATCACCGTTTCATCATCGGCGGCAAAAACATCAATTTGCTGAGTCAGGCAGGGATTCTCTTTACTGCAAGATATTTTAAACGATGAGTCTTTGTTCATGATATCGAAGCCCATATTGCGAAAGAGGAGCCACACCTTATTTTCCCAGCAGACATTAAAGGCCTTAGGCTTTCTCATTTTTACGTAGTCGGGATTTTTGTAGTCGAAGATATGTTCGTATCCTTTGGATATAAGCGACTCCATGGCCTCTCGGCGCTCTTTGGTATCGATATAGGCGCGTTTTCTCTCCAATTGAGATTGTCTAAGATCTGATCCTTTGCCAAGTGCGTCCCAATTGGTCATTTTTTTGCTCCTGTCGCATTTACTCAAAGTGCCAGTTTGGACAAACGTTCGTCAGCTTCTGGAACGTTTGTAAAAATGCACTCTTCGATAATTCGTCTTTCGGCTTTTTTGCCGCCGAGTCCGCTAAACCGAGATAATTCAATTTTAGATCCGCACCCTTCAAATATGTCTCTTATCGTATCATGCGCTGCGTTTGTTAGAATGAAATATGCTCCACGCGAGCGGATGGCTTCGATATATTTTCTAAGATTAAACTGGTCGTCAATAGAGAACAGCTTCTTATTGTAAGCGATAAATCCGTTGTTATTGTGAGCGACAGTGTACGGAGGATCAAGGAAAACCAAATCATTCCGCTTAACTTTTTCAAGTGAAGACTGATAACTCCCTGCGGTAATTGATGCATTCGCAAGAGCTTCGCTGGCTTTTCTGATGCGATCGAAGTCGAACTGATAGTTGTCCCTATGTCCGTAGGGGACGTTGTATTCTCCGCTGCGATTTACTCGATATATTCCATTAAAAGAGAGTCGATTGAGGTAGATAAAGCGTGCTGCGCGGATGTGTCGATCCTCGGCTTTCAGGCTCCTTATCTCGTAATAAGTCGTTTCGTTTATCGGCCATGACTTTATTTGGCTAATCACAAGCTCGACATCAGATCGAACGGCCTTATAGGTGTCAATCAAGTCGACATTGGAATCTGACAGGAAGGCTTTGTTGGGATTAAGGAAGAAGAAAACTGAAGCTCCACCCAAAAAAGGCTCATGGTAGCATTTGAATTCCAAATCTCCAACAATAGTTGGCAGATATCTGATCAGCCAATTTTTGCCACCGGCCCATTTCAAAAAGGGTTTAAACAATCCTTCAGAGTTCATGCCAGCGCTTCTTTCTAGGTTCTGTAAAATCGGAGACATTCCGGCAGCGAGAAACATACGGTCCGGCTTTATTCCCACTCGATCGTCGCGGGGGGCTTGCTCGTGATGTCGTACGCAACCCGGTTGACCCCCGAGACCTCGGCCACGATGCGACCTGACACCCGCGCCAGCACGTCGTACGGCAGCTTCGCCCAGTCCGCGGTCATCGCGTCGCTTGACTCCACGGCTCGTAGGATGATGGGGTAGGCGTACGTGCGCTCGTCGCCCATGACGCCGACGCTCTTCACGTCGGGCAGCACGGCGAAGTACTGCCACACGCTGCGCTCTGAGTTGCGCTCGCCGGTCTCCTCGAACACGCGCACGTTGTAGGCGTCCAGCTCCTCGCGGACGATGGCGTCGGCGTTCTTCAGAATTTCCAGCTTCTCGCGCGTCACCGTGCCGATGATGCGGATGGCCAGGCCCGGGCCGGGGAAGGGCTGGCGGTGCACGATGTGGTCGGGCAGCCCGAGCGCGGTGCCGAGCGCGCGCACCTCGTCCTTGAAGAAGTGATCCAGGGGCTCGATCAGGTCGAACGACACGCCGTCGGGGAACGGGATGAGGTTGTGGTGGCTCTTGATGGTGGACGCCTTGCCGCCGGTCTTGCGGGCGCCGCTCTCGATGATGTCGGGGTAGATGGTGCCCTGGGCCAGGTACTTCACCGGACGCCCGCCCTCGGCGAGGTCCTCCGCCACGGCGAAGAACTCCTTCCAGAACTGCGAGCCGATGATGCGGCGCTTCTGCTCGGGCTCGACGACGTTGGCCAGCAGCGCGGCGTAGCGGTCCTCGGCGTGCACGTGCACGAAGTCCACGTCGAACTGCTTCGTGAACACCTCTTCCACTTCCTCGGGCTCGTTCTTGCGCAGGAGGCCATGATTGATGAACACGCAGGTCAGCTGCTTGCCGATGGCTTTCGCGCACAGCGCGGCCACCACGGAGGAGTCCACGCCGCCCGACAGGCCCAGGATCACGCGGTCGCCGCCCACCTGCGCGCGGATGGCTTCGACGGCGTCGTCGATGATGGAGTCCATCGTCCAGGAGGGCTCGAGGCCGCAGATGCCGAACAGGAAGTTGTGCAAAAGCTCGTCGCCGTGCGGCGTGTGGCGCACCTCGGGGTGGAACTGCGTCGCATACAAACGCCGCTCGGCGCACTCCATCGAGGCCACGGGGCACGTGCCGGTCGACGCCGTCACCGCGAAGCCCGCGGGCACCTCGGCCACGGCGTCGCGGTGGCTCATCCACACCGTCTGCTCGACGGGCGTCTCGCCGTACAGCTCAGACGCGCCCTTGTCGCAACGTGTCAAAGCAGCGGCCCCGTATTCCCCGGCGTCGGTATGGCCCACGGTGCCGCCCAGCGTGACGGCCATGATCTGCTGGCCGTAGCAGAAACCCAAAACCGGGATGCCCAGCTCGAAGATGCCCGGGTCGATGGACGGCGCGTCCTCGGCGTACACGCTGGCCGGCCCGCCCGACAGGATGATGGCCGCCGGCGCGAGGTCGCGCACTTCCTCGGCGGTGACGTCGCACGGGACGATCTCCGAGTACACGTGCAAATCGCGCACGCGGCGGGCGATCAGCTGCCCGTACTGGGCTCCGAAATCGACGACGATGACCAACTGGCTGGACGGGGTGGATGCGTGCGTCACAGATGCTCCTTTTTGGTACATTTGACATTGTATCGATCATTTTAATCTAACAGCATCTTACTCGAAAGTGTTATCGCATCTATGTAAACGGTCGTTTCAGATCAATGATCCTTATTCTCAAAGACAAAATCTATTGCCAGTATTACCCAATCATCAAATACAATCGCGTTCATCGGTGGCATTTGGAGCTCAACTTAGAAAGCGTTGTGCTCGAAACTTGTAAGCTGTCCGAAGGAGCAAGTAAAGGTTACTTTCAGTCTTCATCGAGTAGAGTCAAATCACGATTTAATGATAAGATTGATGGGAAACAAGCTGTCAATGTGAACAATTGCGCAAAGGGCTTTCGATCGTAATGCTGATTCGTTTTGCAGCGTAGGTGACTATTTAGAGGAGCACTCTTTTGATCAAATTTACAGATGAGCGTGAGGGTCAAGAGGCATTTTATAGAGAGTTTCTCTTGCGTATCGATAGCGGTTTAACGATCGACGATATTGTCGGCGATAATAACGATGGCGTCCTCAGAGGTAATTTGATAGAGTTTAAACTTGAAATCGCAAATCTGAATAGTGTTTTGTTTCAAGCTATCAAATATCTTTCTTCGAGGCGAATCAAAGGGAAGCCGATTCCGGCAAATATAATACTGGTTTCATTGAACACTTGTAAAGCGTACGTATACAGGTCAATGCACTATCTCGATAGTATCGAAAAAGTCTATATTGGAGCAGCCTCAAAAAGAAACAAAGGCTTCATAGCAGCAGCCCCTTCCATAGTGCTGAATTACGATGATGTTTCTGATGCGTCACGGTTGATCGGCATTTTGCGCGAAAACAACTTTACAAAAATTCATATCGATGCGAACTGCATCGTTGGCTGGGCAGAACATTATTACCGACTGAGACCAGCGGCGAGAAAAGCTGACTTTTTGGGTGACAGCGAAGGCAGAGTCAAAATTATTGGCGAGATAAGGAAGCCTTCGGTATTGGCAGATTATATCCATCCATATTTGGGTAAGACCAATGTTAAGTTCAATTACCTGATGGACCAGCTTAATGATTTCATAACAAAAAAGGATTTAGGAGCATTTTACACACCGGATCCTTATGCGAAAAAGGCCGTAGAGTTGGTTAGAAAAGCTATATCGAGGGTTCCTAGTGGCAATGATTACATCATCCTTGATAGATGCGCGGGAACGGGCAACCTCGAGCGCCATCTTAACGATGAAGAACTGTCGCACTGCATTCTTTCAACGTACGAGTATTACGAATATAAAGTAATGGTTGAACTTTTAGGCGACAAAGTTCTCGAAATAATTCCTCCCATCGAAAAGGAGGATACCTTTATGGGGGGAATGGTCAGGGGGTCCGATGCGCTCTCGAAAGATTTTGTCGATAATGCAATTGTAGCGAAATACCTAAATGATCCCAACGTCACGATCATTATGTTCGAGAATCCTCCATTTGCGGAAACAACTTCACTCGAACATCAGAGAGCTGGGAAAGGGAGGCATAGCTCTTCGCAATGGAAAAATAGCTACGTTGTTCAAGAGATGAAGAAGCATATCAAATCTATCAAAAATGTGCCGAATAGCGCTTCCAATGAGATGAGCAATGCTTTTATTTGGTCAGCTTTCAAATACTACTTGAGACAGCCTACGGATAGTTACGTAGTTTTTTCGCCAGTGAAATATTGGAAGGCTCAGCATTTAGTAAACAAGCGGCTGATCGATGGGTTCGCAGGGGACCGACACCATTTTCACGCTCGAAAACACTCCTGCGTTCTTGTAGCTTTATGGAGCAACGAGGATTCGGATATGGAGGCCTTCCAGGTTCCTGGATACGACATAGAGAATGATAATCTGGGCGATCCGGTAATGCTTGATTTCAGGAGAATCGGTGGTAGCTTTAGCAAACCGTACTACGATAGGCGTCCGATAAGCGATAGCTTGAACAAAGGGGTTCTGTGCGGATGCGATGGATTGGAAAAAATAGGCGGTAAGCATCGAATCAGGGCGTTTTCTGGTAAAGATATTCTGGGTTACATGGTTGTCGATGGATCTGGATTCGATCAGCCCGACTTGCACAGTTGTCTCACGGTAAGCGGGCGTTTCAACGGAAATGGCTTTTATCTTAGGCGTGACAACTACATAGAAAAGATGCCTCTATTTGCGGCGTCTAGGTACATTTCTTACATAAACTCGTGGACAGAGCGAGGCCGAATAATGAAATCAGGCGATGGTGCGGATCGGTATAGCCGATCTGTTAATTCGGGAAAGCTTGATGGATGGTTGAAAAAGTGTTTGCTGTTTACTTGTTTAGAGATGCAGAATCACATGCGATCCTTCGTTGCTAGTGACGGCACGATTTACCGTAACGAACTATGTCTCGATACAACCAATGGCGCAACGGTAGCCAGTGAGGAACTAAGCGCATTGAAAAAGAATGAGACGGAGGAGTCCTTGTTCGAGGCGTGGAGCAATGTTATTACCGCTGCCAGAAGTTGCGAGAATTACGACAAAACAAAGACTTACGGTGTTTACCAAATCGATACTGAGTTGAATACTAGGCATAAAGATTTGGATACTGGGGAAATCACCTTTGACTACCCCGAACTAAACGGCGATATAAAGACTCTGAAGGAGTTGAATAAACGCTACTACCTTGAAGAAATCGTGCCTTTTCTTTTTGAGTACGAGTTCTTGAAATAGTTATGCGAGTTGAAAAATAGTAATGGAGCAGAATCGAAGAGGTTAATCTAGTCTGGCCTTTGGAGCCTTCAGAGTGGAGTTTATGGGGTTTCGTAAACGTGTGTTCAGATCACATCTCAAAAACCCGCACGTGTACTCCCTCTGTTTTCTTCCCATCCGCCATTGTCCTCGTGTACAATTCCCCGCATGGAGAACGCACGGGACGACATAGAGGCGCTTGACGACCTGGAGCTGGACGCGCCCGCGCCGGTGCCGGCGGCCGACGATGCGCGTGCGGCGAAGCGCCCGCGTCGCGAGGCGCCCACCGACGAGGAGCGCCGGCAGATGCACGCCTCGTTCAACGACCGCATCTCCTACCTCTGCAAGATGGCGGCGCTCGTGGTAGCGCTCGTCTCCCTTGCCACCATCGCGCTCGGGCAAGAGCTTCCCCAGTTCGTCCTCATGGGGCTGTGCCTGTCGGTGGCGCTGCTGGCCATCGCCATGCTGCAAGACCACCACCAGCGCAAACGATAACCGCATCGACTCAACCAAGGATACGCGCGCATGATCATCGAAGCTTTGAAGGCCTTCCTCATCGGCATCGTGGAAGGCATCACCGAATGGCTGCCCATCTCCTCGACCGGCCACATGATCCTTGTGGACGAGTTCGTGAAGCTGCAGGTGTCCGACGAGTTCCTGGCCCTGTTCCTCGTGGTCATCCAGCTGGGCGCCATCATGGCCGTGCTCATCCTGTACTTCCACAAGCTCAACCCGTTCTCGCCGAAGAAGGACGCCGTCGAGAAGAAGAGCACCTGGCGCCTCTGGGGCATGGTGGCCATCGGCTGCATCCCGGCCGCCATCATCGGCCTGTTGTTCGACGACCTGGTCAACGAGTACTTCTACAACAAGGTGACCGTGGCGGCCATGCTCATCCTGTACGGCGTGGTGTTCATCGTGCTCGAGCGCCGCAACCGCCGCCGCCTGCGCGAGGCCGAGGCCGCCCTCGCCGCGCCGCGCGGCCGCCATGCGCGCGCGTCGTACGGCGATGCGGCCGACGAGGCCGAAGCGTCGCTGTTCAAGATCACCGACGTGGACGAGATCGACTGGAAGACCGCGCTCAAGATCGGCTGCTTCCAGGTGCTGGCCATCATTCCCGGCACGAGCCGCTCCGGCGCCACCATCATCGGCGGCATGCTGGCCGGCTGCTCGCGCACCGCGGCGGCCGAGTTCACGTTCTTCCTGGCCATCCCCATCATGTTCGGCTGGGGCCTCGTGAAGTGCATCAAGTTCGTCGCAGCCGGCATCGCGATGACCTCCACCGAGATCGTCGTGCTCGCGGTGGGCATCGTCACGGCGTTCGCCATGTCGGTGGTGGCCATCAAGTTCCTCATGGGCTACATCAAGAAGAACGACTTCACGGCGTTCGGCTGGTACCGCATCGTCGTGGGCGTGCTCGTCCTGGGCTACTTCGTCTTCGAGAGTATGGGCATGCTGCCGTAAGCGGCGAGGACGGAGAGACAAAGGCGGGTGAGACAAAGGGACGGGGTAATTGTCTCATTTGGCTCGCCAAATGAGACAATTACCCCGTCCCTTTGTCTCACCCGCCTCACCCGCCCGCCTACGCCGCGAACAGCACGGCGAGCACGGGGATGGTGACCACGGCGAGCAGCGTGGTGACGAACGTGCCCTGCGCCATGGTCTTGCTGTCGCCGCCGTACTGGAAGCACAGCATCGTGCCGTTCGTGGCCACCGGCATGGCCGACAGCACCACGATCACGCCGAGCAGCACGGGGTCGGACACGACGAAGTGCAGGGCCAGCCATACGAGCGCCGGCGCCGCCAGCAGGCGCACGAGCGCGGCCGCCATGAGGCGCGGCCCTCCCACCAGCTGTCGCACGGGCACGTTGGCCAGCGACGATCCGATGATGAGCATCGCCGCGGGCGTGGTGAGCGAGCCCAGCGTGTCCAGCGCCTCGCCGAGCACGGGCACGCCGTGGACGCCGGCGAACGCCAGCGCGATGGCCGCGACGCTGGCCACGATGCACGGCGAGAGAAACGCCTTCGGCCCCATCTTCACCTTCACGCCGTACTCGTTGTCCGTGGCGAGCAGCCACACGCCCAGCGAGAACACCAGCACGTTGAACACGAGGTTAAACACGGTCGCGTAGATGAGCGCCTCCATGCCGAAGATGGCCGCCGTCACGGGGAAGCCGATGAAGCCCGTGTTGCCGAACATCATCATGAACCGGAAGACGCCCTTGCGCCCGTCGGGCACGCGCAGCGCGGCCGTGAGCGCGAAACCGCTGGCGACCAGCACGACGTAGCTCGCGCACGACACGGCGATGGTCCACCCGAGCTGCGCGGGCGAGGGCAGCGCCTCGGCGGTGAGCACTGCGGCCAGCATGAGGGCGGGCAGGGCCGTGCTCAGGATGAGCTTCGAGAGCTTCCGGTCGAAGTCCTCGTCCATGAGCTTGAGCCGCTTGGCGGCGTAGCCCGTGGCCCCCACGGCGAACAGGACCACCATCTGCACGAATATGTCGGCGAACTGCGAGATCAAAGCGCTTCCTTCTCAGTCGGTTCCGGATCGATGCGGCTGCGCGGCGAACGCGCGCGATTCCCAGTGTACACCGCATGTCAAAGGCGCGCGTCCGCGCGATATCCCATGAACTTCCTCGTAAATTCGCGCGGCGCGTCATCGGATCGCGTCGCTTTTGCTATGATGTCAGGCACACGTGATGCCCGCGCCGCGGGTCGAGCGTTACCGCATTTGAGAGTCATGAGAGGAAAAGCCGATGTCTGAGAGAGACAGCTCCCTGGCGGAGATCCAAGAACATCGTGCCAAGATCGACGAGATCGATCAGCAGATCGTCGCGCTGCTCAACAAGCGCGCCGGCCATTCGCTGGTCATCCGCGGTCTCAAGCCCGGAGCCCATCTGGGGCTGTACGACGCCAAGCGCGAAGAGGAGATATTCGCGAAGGTGAGCAGCTACAACGAGGGTCCCCTGTACAACGAGAACCTGTGCGAGATCTACGCCACCATTCTCAAGATCATGAAGGAGACCCCGTCCGTATGAGCGAAGCGAAGATAGCCCCCATCCCCGACTTGGGCACCCGCACCGACGAGATCACCATCTTCGCCGGCCCCTGCTCCGTCGAGTCGGTCGAGCAGTTCGACGAAGTGGCGGAATGCGTCGCAGGCCTCGGATTGCAGTGGATTCGCGGCGGCGCGTTCAAGCCCCGCACGAACCCGCACTCGTTCCAGGGCCTGGGCGAGGAAGCCCTCAAGATCATGCGCGACGCGGGCGAGAAGCACGGCCTGAAGACGCTCACCGAGGTCATGGACTCGGCGCATTGCGAGCTGGTCCACTCCTACGTGGACGGCCTGCAGGTAGGTGCGCGCAACTTCCAGAACTTCAGCCTGCTGAAGAAGATCGGCCAGGTCACCGCCGAATCGCACAAGATGGTGCTGTACAAGCGCGGCTTCGCGGGCACCATCGCCGAGTGGTTGGCCGCCACCGACTACCTCACCGCCGAGGGCAACGACAACGTGGTGCTGTGCGAGCGCGGCATCCGCACGTTCGAGACGGCCACGCGCTTCACGCTGGACATCGCCGCCATCCCGGTGATCCACAAGCAGTCGCTGTGCCCGGTGTGCATCGACGTGTCGCATCCCGCCGGCCAGCGCGACCTCGTGCCGGCGCTCGCCTACGCGGCCGTGGCGGCCGGCGCCGACTCCCTCATGATCGAGGTGCACCCCAACCCGCCCGTGGCCCTGTCCGACGGCCCGCAGCAGCTGACGCCTGCCCAGTTCGAGGTGCTCGTCGCCAAGCTGCGCGAGATCGCCGCCGTCTTCGGCAAGAAGATCGTGTAAAGAATCGGGCGCGTCCGACGGCCTGAAAACCGTCGGATGCGCCCCTTTTGTAAAAACTTTACCCGAACTTTACCTTCCCTTGACCGAGGCCTTACCGTCTCCCCGGTATCCTTTCGATTCGCGTGCTTGAGCGCTTGCAACCGACGATGCGAAGGGGAGTCCCGCGTGAACGCTCCGATGGAAACCGTGTTCGGCCTGGCTGGCGGACTGGCCGTGTTCCTGTTCGGCATGAACATGATGTCCGAGGGCCTGCAGAAGGCCGCCGGCGCCAAGATGAAGTCCATCCTGTCCCTGCTCACCTCGAATCCCGTGCTGGGCGTGCTGGCCGGTGCGGTGGCCACCGCCGTGCTGCAAAGCTCGAGCGCCACCACGGTCATGGCCATCGGCTTCGTCAGCGCGCGCCTCATGACGCTGCGTCAGGCCATCGCCGTCATCTTCGGCGCCAACATCGGCACCACGATGACCGCGCAGCTCATGGCGTTCAAGATCAGCGACTACATCTGGCTCATCGTGTTCGTCGGCTTCATCGTGTGGTTCGTGGCGAAGGATGAGCGCATCAAGAACATCGGCCAGACCGTGTTCGCGTTCGGCCTGCTGTTCGTCGGCATCGACACGATGGGCGCGGTCATGAAGCCGCTCGCGCAAAGCGACGTGTTCCTGGGGCTCATCGATCAGGTGAAGGGCATCCCCGCGCTCGGCGTGGTGGTTGGCACCGTGATGACGCTCGTCGTGCAAAGCTCGAGCGCCACCATCGCGGTGCTGCAGAGCTTCGCCTCGCAGCCCGGCCCCGACAGCGTGACCAGCGTGCTGGGGCTCCAAGGCTCCATCCCCATCCTGCTGGGCGACAACATCGGCACCACCATCACGGCGCTGCTGGCCTGCATCGGGCAATCGCGCGACGCGAAGCGCACGGCCGTGGCGCACAGCGTGTTCAACATCACGGGCGCGTTCGTGTTCATCTGGTTCGTGCCCCTCATCGCGCAGTTCGTGCAGTTTCTCACGCCCGGCCCCGAGGTGGACGTCATCGCGCGCCAGATAGCGAACGCGCACACCACGTTCAACGTCGTGTGCACGCTCATGTGGCTGCCGTTCATCGGGGTGATGGTGAAGATCGTGACGTTCCTCGTGCCGGGCAAGGCCGGCGGGGAGACGCACGATGCGCTCGTCACCCTCGACGACAAGATCCTCGGCCAGCCGGTGTTCGCCATCAGGATGTTCGGCGAGGAGCTGCAGACGTACTGCGACAAGGTGCGCTCCATGCTGGGCGCCCTGCCCGGGGCGATCGCGAACCGGGACGCCGCGGCGCTCAAGGCGCTCCAGGCCGATTGCGCGCAGGTGGAGGCCGCCGAAGGGGAGCTTGCGAACTACGCGGTGGAGCTGCTGAGCGCGGGCGCGACCTCCGAGCGGCAGGCCGCGGAGATATCCGACCTCATGTTCATCGTGGACGCGGTGGGGCGCATCGGCTCGCGCTGCGGCGAGACGGCCGCGCTGTACGGTGAGCGCCTCTCGTCCAAGAAGCCGTTCTCGGACGAGGCGCGCGAGGAGCTGGCCGAGAGCGCCGCGATGGTGTCGGACATGTACGACGCGGTGCTGCGGTTCCTGAGCGACCAGGACGCCGCGTCCGAGCAGGTGCTCGACGAGCGCCGCCGTCAGATCATCAAGCGGCAGAGCCGGGCGCGCAAGGCGCACTTCCGCCGCGTGAGCAGCCAGCTGTGCGCTCCCGAGAACAAGGCGGTGTACAACCAGCTGCTGCTGTGCTTGGAGCGTGCGGGCAACGAGTGCTCGAACCTCGTGGAGCACGGAGCCGAGCTGTCCATGTGGGGCGATGCGCTGGGCGCCGACCGGCATCCGGACGCGCCCGCCGGCGAGCTGGCCGAGGCGCTCGCGTAGCGGTTCGCGCGCTTGCGCAGATTGCGCGCGTTTGCCCGTCGCCGGCCGGGAAAAGCGGTAGAATACGGAAGCTTGATTTCACCTCCATCCGTAGGAGACTGCTCATATGTCAATCGATATCGACAGCTTGAACGGGCCGCAGCGCGAGGCGGTCGTCACCATCGACGGGCCGCTGCTCGTGCTCGCGGGCGCCGGCTCGGGCAAGACGCGCGTGCTCACGTACCGCATCGCGAACCTCATCGAGAACCACGACGTGGCCCCGTGGGAGATCCTGGCCATCACGTTCACGAACAAGGCGGCTGCCGAGATGCGCGAGCGCCTGAACGGCCTGGTGGGCCCGCGCTGCCGCGGTATGTGGGTGTCGACGTTCCACAGCATGTGCGTGCGCATGCTGCGCTCCGACGCCGAGAAGCTGGGCTTCACGCGCAACTTCACCATCTACGACACCGACGACCAGAAGCGCCTGTACAAAGAGATCATGGCCGAGTTCGACATCGATCCGAAGCGCTTCCCCGTGAACGCCCTCATGAACCGCATCTCCACGGCGAAGAACGAGCTCGTCGTGCCGAGCGCCTTCGAGAAGGAAGCCAACGACCCGGTGGGGAAGGTGGCCGCGCGCGTGTACACGCGTCTGCAAGAGCGCCTCAAGGCCGCGAACGCCTTCGACTTCGACGACCTCTTGCTGTACGCCTACCTCTTGCTCAAGAACCACGAGGACGTGCGGTCGGCCTATCAGAGCCGCTTCCGCTACATCATGGTGGACGAGTACCAGGACACGAACCACGCCCAGTACTCCATCACGGGCCTGTTGGCCGAGGGGCACAAGAACATCATGGTGGTGGGCGACGACGACCAGTCCATCTACTCGTGGCGCGGCGCCGATTTGCGCAACATCCTCGAGTTCGAGCAGGACTACCCGAGCGCCCACACGGTGAAGCTCGAGCAGAACTACCGCAGCGTGGGCAACGTGCTTGCGGCCGCGAACGCCGTCATCGCGAACAACCAGCACCGCAAGGCGAAGAAGCTGTTCACGAGCGCCGAGGACGGCGACAAGATCCAGGTGTACATGGCCGCCGACGAGCGCGACGAGGGCCGCTGGATCGCCGGCGAGATCGAGAAGCAGCGCGCGGCGGGGCTGTCGTACAACCAGGTGGCCGTGTTCTACCGCACGAACGCGCAGAGCCGCATGCTCGAAGACATGCTGCTGCGCGCCGGCGTGCCGTACCGCATCGTCGGCGGCACGCGCTTCTTCGACCGCGCCGAGATCCGCGACGTGATGGCCTACCTCACGCTCGTGGTGAACCCGGCCGACGACATCGCGGCAAAGCGCGTCATCAACGTGCCGCGCCGCGGCATCGGCAAAACCACCATCGAGCGCATCGAGCAGTTCGCGCGCGAGATGGGCATGACGTTCATGGAGGGCGCCGAGCTGGCCATCGTCGATCCGGAGCTGCGCGCGTCCGCGCGCCAGGCCATCGGCGAGTTCGTGGGCCTCATCAACGAGGCGCGCACCTACGGCGGCGACCTGCGCAAGGTCATCGAGATGATCATCGACAAGAGCGGCCTCATCGGCGCGTTGCAGGCCGAGAACACCGACGAGGCGCGTGGCCGCATCGAGAACATCCAGGAGTTCCTCGGCGTCGTCGACGAGTTCACCGAAACCCACGACGAGGACGAGGCGGACTACGCGGCCCCCACGGCAGCAGGCGATGGGGAAGGCGCCGCTCCCGCGCGCGTCCTGCGCGGCGACTCGTTGGCCGACTTCATCGAATGGGTGCGCCTGCGCACCGACCTCGACACGGTGGCCGAGGACGGCCATGCCGTCACCATGATGACCGTGCACTCTTCGAAGGGCCTCGAGTTCGACTGCGTGTTCGTGGCGGGCATGGAGGAGACGCTGTTCCCCCACATGAACAGCGTGGGAGACGCGGCCGGCATCGAGGAGGAGCGGCGGCTCGCCTACGTGGCCATCACGCGCGCTCGCAAGAAGCTGTTCCTCACCTGCGCGTACGCGCGCCAGATCTTCGGGCAGACGTCGTCGAACCCCATCTCCCGCTTCGTGCAGGAGATCCCCTACGAGCTGCGCCAGACCACGGGTCTCGGCTCGGCCGGCTTCAGCGGCACCGGCTGGGAGAAGCGCGGCAGCCGCAAGGGCATCGCCGGCAGCGGCACCGAGGCGGGCGGCGGCCGCGTGTTCGGGCGCTCGAGCGCGTCGGGCCCGAGCGGCCGCACCGACGAGCGCGCCGCGCGCGTGGGCGGCTCCTACGTGCGCCCCGGCGCCGAGAAGAAACCGGCTGCGAAGATGACGTTCGCCACCGGCGATACCGTCGACCACAAGACGTTCGGTCGCGGCAAGGTGACGAAGGTGGACGGCGACACGCTGTTCGTGAAGTTCTCCAAGACCGGCCAGACCAAGAAGCTCCTCAAAGACTACGCGCCCATCGTCAAGATCGGCTAGCGCGAAGCCCGCACCGAAAAAGGTGCGGGCTTCGTCGTTTCTGGGCGGTTTCAGCCCCCGTTTTCGCGCGATATGCCGGCAAGCCCCCCCCCTTCGAGCCGCATAATTCACCGCTGCGAAGCCAAAGGGCCGACCCGTGAGCACCCTGGCGCTGTACGATCTGGGGAAACGTTCGCGCATCCTGAAGCGTCGGCGACAAACGCGCCCGCGGCCGTCCCGAAGTCCCGGGACCGCTTCACAGCGGTGAATTTTGCGATGCCGGCCCTGTTCGCCTCGTCTCTTCGCGGTTTCGCATCCCGTTTTCGCGCAGCCCCTTGCAACGCGGCGCGCTATCCCCCATGATGGACGCATCGACGACGTGCGGCTGCCACCGGTCCACAACCCCGCGCTCTTCGTCCCGTTGGCGAGAGAAAGAGGTTCTCATGAAGATCGTCACCGACTCTTCCGTCATGTTCTCCGTGGAAGATGGCGCGCAGCGCGGCATGACCGTGCTTCCGCTCGTCGTGACCATCGACGGCCAAACCTGGCTCGAATACGAGGACATATCGGCCGAGGAATTCCTGGCGAAGGTGCGCGCGGGCGCGCTGCCGCAAAGCGCTTCGCCGCCCCCGGCGCTTACGCTCGAGGCTTACGACACCGACGACGAGGTGATCCACCTCGCCATGGCCGACGGGCTGTCGGGTGCCTACGAGGTGGCGTGCGGCCTCGTCAAGCAGGCGCGCCATCCCGAGCGCGTGCACGTGGTGAACACGCGCTCGCTGTGCGTGCCCCATCGGGTGCTGGCCTGCGCGGCGGTGCGGCTGGCCGGGCAGGGGCTCGACGCGCAGGCCGTGCTCGCGGCGCTGGACGCCCAGATCGCCACCGCGCATTCCTACCTCATCCCCGAAGACTTCGACTACCTGCGCCGCGGCGGGCGCCTCACGCCGCTCGCGGCCACGTTCGCTCACCTTGTGAAGGCGTTCCCCGTCATGAAGCAGACCGACGACGGCACCCGCCTCGAGAAGATGAAGGTGGCGCGCTCGTTCGCGAAAGCGCTCAACGCCATCGCCGACGATCTGGAGGCGCGCGGCGTAGGCGAGGGCTGCTTCCTCGGCGTGAGCCATGCCGACA
The DNA here is from genome assembly GCF_900184265.1 of Eggerthella timonensis. Taxonomy (NCBI): domain Bacteria; kingdom Bacillati; phylum Actinomycetota; class Coriobacteriia; order Eggerthellales; family Eggerthellaceae; genus Eggerthella; species Eggerthella timonensis. Next base: position 3,302,159 of record NZ_FXXA01000002.1, on the reverse strand, counting down.
ACCGCGTGCAGGCCGAGGAGGCGTCGCGGATGCTGGCCGAGCGCTTCCCGGGATGCCGTCAAGGCATCTTCGAGCTGGGCCCCGCGTTCATCACGCAGGGCGGCCCCGGCTGCCTCGCCATCCAGGCCATCGATCTGGGAGTGCTTTCCGACCTCGAGATCGGCTGACGCGCGAAGGAGCCGTGCGCGTTCGACGAGGCGACGGAGGCTTCTCGACGGCGCCCGGCGCCATCGGCTTGCCGGCGAAGGCGCCCGAGCCGGGGAAGGCCGTTGCGTCTTGAGCTCGGGCGCCCCATGGGAATCAGAACAGATGTTTCACGTGAAACATCCCGGCTTCGCTCTTGCGTCCGCACGGCGGCTCGGGCTCGCGGCGCCCGCGTCCTCGCCTCACTCAGTGCGTTCGTTGCAGCCGGGGCAGTAGGCGCAGGCCGTCGGCGCGGCGGCGATGCCGCCGAGCGCGCTTTCGCGCAGCTCGAAGGGGAGCGTCCGTCCCACCTTGCGCATGGCTTCCACCGTCTGGTCGAAGTCGACGAGGTTGCCGATGCCTGCGAGCGCGATCTGGGCGCTGACCAGCGCGATGGCGGCCCCGGCGGCGTTGCGCTTCTGGCAGGGCTCCTCCACGAGGCCGGCGATGGGGTCGCACACGAGGCCCATCATGTTCGTCAACGCGTTGCTGGCCGCAGCGAAGCACTGCGCCGGCGTGCCGCCCATGAGCTCGACGGACGCGGCGGCGGCCATCGCGGACGCCGAGCCGATCTCGGCCTGGCAGCCCCCTTCGGCTCCCGATACCGTCGCGTTGCGCGTGATGAGGTAGCCGATGGCGGCTGCGGCTGCCAGGCCGCGCGCGAGATCGTCGTCGCCCAAGCCGCGCGTGCGCTGCAGCGCCAGCAGCACGCCGGGCACGACGCCCGCCGAGCCGGCCGTGGGGGCGGCCACGATGCGGCCCATCGACGCGTTCGTCTCGAGCACCGCCATCGCGTAGGCGGTGGCGCACGACAGCTGGTCGTCGCACAGCTCCCCGCCGCGCTCGTGCAGGTCGGCCAGCCTGCGCGCCTCCCCGCCGATGAGCCCGCCCATCGAGGGCAGCGCCTCGTCGATGGGGCGCTGCGCGGCCTCCTTCATCACGGCCAGCGCCTCGCACAGGTACGCCTGGGCGCCGTCGCCGTAGCCGAGGCTTTCGGCCAGCGCCGCCTCGCGTGCGAGGAACGCCTCCGACAGCGTCGCTTTGCGCGCATCGCAGTACGCCAAAAGCGCCGCGCCGTTGGCGAAGTCCAGGTCGGAGAACCGCTGGAGCGCGCCGGCCGCATCGGGCACGTCGACGCGCTCGACGTCGGCGCGCGCGTCGCCGGGGATGATGCGCACGTCGTAGATGGCGGGATGGTCCTCGATGGCCGCCTTCGCCGCCGCGTCCACCGCCTGGTCGGTCTCCAGCACGGTGTAGGCGATGTCGCCCTTGCGCTCGCGGTACATGCGCGTGGTGGCGATGTTCACGCCCTCGTCGCTGATGCTCTGCGCGATATGGGCCAGCACGCCCTTCTCGTCGCGCTGCCGCACGACGATGCTCGCGCTCTCGCCCGTGATGCGCACGTCGATGTCGTCGATCTTGCGGATGACGGCCGCCCCGCCGCCGATGCTCTCGCCGCGCACGCGCATCGCGTTGCCCGCGGCGTCCACGATGCGGATGTCGATGGTGTTGGGATGGTCGTACTCTTCGTCGGGAAGCGTGACGAACGAGAACGCGAGGCCCGCTTCGCGCGCCAGGTCGAAGGAATCGCGGATGCGCAGGTCGTCGGTGTCCAGGCCCAGCATGCCCGCCACGAGCGCCTTGTCGGTTCCGTGGCCGGTCAGCGTGTGGGCGAACGATCCCAGCAGCCTGAACTCCACCGTCCGCGGCTCGGCCAGGCACAGGCGGCGCGCCATGTAGGCGATGCGCAGCGCGCCCGCCGTATGCGAGCTCGAGGGACCCACCATGATGGGGCCGATGATGTCGGTGAGGCCGAGTGTTTTCATGGACGCTCCTCGTTCTGCTCGTTCTGCGTTCGTGCGGGGTCGGAATGTGCGCGCCTATGGTATCACGGACGGCTGCGGCCGTCTCGCGCGCGTGCTTTTTGGCTCTTTCGTGACAATTGCCCTCGAAACGGCTGATCGGGGGCCGCCCGTTTTGCCGGTACCGCTATACTGGGGCTCTCGGCGCCGCGCATGCGCGCGCATGCTCGATCCATGCGGCGACGGGGCATCCTCAAGTCAAGCAACGCGAACAGGGCCAAGGCGCATGCGCCGCGCTCTCAGGTAAGGAGTACAGAACATGGCGGCACCGATCATCGTCGTGGGCCACAAGAACCCGGACAACGATTCAATCTCCGCAGCGGTGGGCTACGCTTATTTGAAGAACGAGCTGGCCAGGCGCGCGGCGGGCGAAGGGGAGCCGTCGCAGGTGTACGTACCCGCCCGCTTGGGCCCGCTGCCTCCGGAGAGCGCCTGGGTCCTCGAGGAGAACGGCATCCCCGCTCCCGAGATCGTGGGCCACGTGCACGCACGCGTCGGCGACGTGATGACGCCGAACCCCATCTCCATCGACCACGGCGCAACGCTGCTCGAGGCCGGTCGGCTGCTGCGCCAGCACAACGTGCGCGCCCTCGTGGTGACGAACGACGACGGCACCTACCGCGGCCTCATCACCACGCGCATGATCGCCGAGCGCTACATCGCGGCCACCGACGCCCTCGAAGAAGGCGGCACGAACGAGATGGCCGTCGCCGGCGACCTCATCGCGTCGCTCGGTCAGAAAGTGGACGACATCACCGAGACCGACGTGCTCATCCTCGACAAAGAGGGCCTGCTCAAGGAGGCTATCGAGGATCTCATGTCCAGCGAGCTGCGCGAGGCCGTCGTGCTGAACGACGACGGGTTCGCCATCGGCATCGTCACGCGCTCCGACGTGGCCGTCCGCCCGAAGCGCAAGGTGGTGCTCGTCGACCACAACGAGACGCGCCAGGCGGCGAACGGCATCGAGGAGGCCGACGTGGTGGAGATCGTCGATCACCACCGCATCGCCGACGTGATGACGGCCAACCCCATCCAGTTCCTCAACCTGCCCGTGGGCTCCACGGCAACCATCGTCACGATGGAGTTCCGCCGCCACGGCGTGGAGATACCCCCGGCCATCGCGCGCGTGCTGCTGTCGGCCGTCATGACCGACACCGTCATCCTCAAGTCGCCCACCACCACACCCGTCGACCGCGAGCAGGTGGCCTATCTCGCGGACATCGCGGGCGTCGATCCCACCGAATTCGGCCTGGCCGTGTTCAAGTGCCGCGGCGGCGAGGACGACATGCCCGTGGACAAGCTCGTCGGCGCCGACGCCAAGGAGTTCCAGATCGGCGATGCCACCGTGCTCATCGCGCAGCACGAGACGGTGGACCTGCCCGCCGTCATGAAGCGCGAGGACGAGATCCGCGAGCACATGCGCCGCTTGCGCGACGACCACAACTACGAGTTCGTGCTGCTGCTCGTCACCGACATCGTGGCCGAGGGCAGCCAGTTCATGTGCGAGGGCAACCGCCGCATCGTCAACCGCGTGTTCGGCATCGAATGCACGGGCGAGGGCGGCACGTGGATGCCCGGCATTCTGAGCCGCAAGAAGCAGGTGGCGGCGCGCATCCTAGGCGCGTAAGGGCGACGGTTCGCGCCAGCGCTTTTCGAAATACGAGACGAGGAAGCCGTGGAATGCCGCGGCTTCCTCGTTGAGGGGGCCCTGCGCCGGCGCGATCTCGATGGTGCGGGCGAAGGGGGCGTCGACGATGGCCGCGAGCGAGGCGCTGCCGTCCTCGAGGCCGCCCCAGCTGCGTTCGGGCCAGAACCCCACGCCCAGCCCCAGCCCGATCATGTTCTTCACCACGGCAGGGCTGTCGCTCTCGAACGCCACGCGCGGCGCGAACCCCGCATGCGCGCACGCCTCGTCGCATACGGCGCGGAACGTGCGGCTGCCCGCCAGGCAGATGAAGGGCTCGTCTTCCAAGTCGGCCAGCGCGATCGGGCCGCTCGCGGCGCGCTCGGAGGGCACGGCGATGCCGATGCGCTCGGTGAAGCGGCGCGCGCCTGCGGTCGTCGCATCCGAGCGCACCGTGCGCAGCCGTACGTCCCAGCGCCGTGCGGCGGTCTCCTGCGCCACCACGAAGCGCGCGTCGGGGTGGGAGGCGCGGTACGCCGCGATGGCGTCCACCGCCATGCCCGAAGCCGATTCGATGGCGAGGTGCACGGCGGCCCGCTCGCGACCGGCCACCACCGCCAGCTCCTCGGGCAGCTCGTCGAGCGCGGCCAGCAGCGGCGCGATGCGCTTCTCGAGCGCTTCTCCGCAGGCGGTCAGCCGCACGTTGCGCCCGACGCGCTCGAACAGCGGCACGCCCAGCTCTCTTTCGAGCCGGCGGATGGACTGGGTCAGCGCGGGCTGGGCCACGTTGAGCTTCTTCGCGCTGTTCGTCACGTGCTGGGTGCGGGCCACTTCGTCGAAGTACCTGAGCTGCTGCAGTTCCACCGCGATCCTCCCATCCGCCGTCCATGCACTCAATTCATAAGGTTCATCATATCATTTAATCATGAATTCATATTGGACAACACGGGCGCGAGCGCGTAGGGTGGAGCCTGTTGCATGAAGGCGAGGCCGACGGTCGAAGGACGATCCGGCGCGGCGAAGGAGATGATGGGCTCGTGGCAGAGCTCCTGGAAGCGGCGATGCTCGTGTGTTTCGGGTTATCGTGGCCGCTCAACGCGTACAAGAATTTCAAAGCGGGAACCGCGGCCGGCTCGAGCTGGCAGTTCATCGCGCTCATCACGGCGGGCTACGTGGCCGGCATCGCGGCGAAGTTCGTGTCCGGCTCGGTGAACTGGGTGCTGGCGGTGTACCTACTCAACATCGCGTGCATCGGCGTCAACTGGCTCGTGTACTTCCGCAACCGCCGTCTTGATGCGCAGCGCCGCATCGAGCTCGAATGCCTGGAGGCGTAGGGCCCGCGCTCGCCGCCGAAGCGCTGCGGGCCCTACGCGAGAGGGCTACAGCAGCACGCTCGCCAGCGAGCGCTTCGGCACGTAGTGCACGCCGGCCTCGTCGCGCCAGTACTCGGTGGCGCCGCCTGCCGGCAGGTCGACGATGCGCACCTCTTCGACGGGGCGGCCCAGCGCCAGCACGAGGTCGGGCTGGAAGCGCTCCGAGTCGATTCCGAGTGCCTCGGACAAGCTGCGCTTCTTGAACGATGCGACGATGCAGCCGCCGAAGCCTGCCTCGGTGGCCTGCAGCATGATGGTTTGCGCGGCGATGCCCTCGTCCCATGCGGTGAAGGTGTCGGCCAGCGTGCGATCGTTGTCGCGGCACACCACGATGTAGGCGCTCGGCCGCTCGCCCGGCTCGGGTCCCGGCCAGTCGGGCAGGGCCTTCGCCCATGCGCAGCACGAGAACACGCGCTCGCAGGCGCGCTCGTCGCTGACGACGGCGTAGCGCAGCGGCTGCGCGTTGCCGCTCGACGCCACCAGGCGCGCGGCGTCCACCCATGCGGTGAGCAGCTTGCGATCGATGCGGTCGCCTTCGTCGAAACGGCGATAGCTTCGACAGGATTTGATGATGTCCTGCACTCGGAACCTCCCTCGATTTCGCGGTACGGATCGCGTGGCCCCGTTGCCGGGGTTCTCGCGAGTATAGTGCCGTTCCTGATTATAATGTCTTTCGGTAACCGAACGCATCGTCGTTGCCAAGCGTTTCCGCTTGGCGGCTGAAGGAAGTGACATCCATGCAAGCGAATCGTCTGCTCGACCTGTTCTGCGAGCTCGTCCGCATCGAGAGCCCGTCGTTCCACGAGGCCGCGATGGCCGCCCGTTGCGCCGACGAGCTGCGCGATCTCGGCTTCGAAGTGCGCTTCGACGACTCGGCTGCCCGGGTGGGCTCCGACACCGGCAACCTCGTCGCGCATCTTCCGGGCACGCGGGCAGGACACGTGGTGTTCTCGGCGCATCTGGACACCGTGCAGCCGTGCGCGGGCATCGAGCCCGTCGTCGTCGACGGCATCGTGCGCTCGGCGGGCGACACCATCCTGTCCGCCGACGACAAAGCGGGCGTGGCCGCCATCCTCGAAGCGCTGCGCTCCGTCCTCGAGACCGGCGCTCCGCGCCCCGACATCACCGTGCTGTTCACCACCTGCGAGGAGCAGCACCTGCTGGGCTCGAGCGCGCTGGACGCGTCCATGCTGCCCGCAGGCGCGCCCTGCTACGTGCTCGACGCCGACGGTGCGCCCGGCACCATCATCACGGGCGCCCCGTGCCACTGGTCGCTCAGCGCGACGTTCTCGGGTCGCGCCGCGCACGCGGGCGTGTGCCCCGAGGAAGGCGTCTCCGCCATCGCGATGGCCGCAGCGGCCGTCGCGGCCATGCCGCTCGGCCGCCTCGACGAGGCCACCACGGCGAACGTCGGGTTCATCGAGGGCGGCGGCGCCACGAACGTCGTGCCGGACGCCTGCACGCTGGCGGGGGAGTGCCGCTCGCTGTACGTCGAACGAGCCGAGGCGCAGAAGGCCGCCATGACCGAGGCGCTCGAGGCCGCGGCGGCGCGCTTCGGCGGAACGGTGGGCATCGAGTGGGAGAAGAGCTACGACGCCGTGCTGTTCGACGAGGGCGACGAGCTCGTGCAGGCCATCGCCCGCGCCGCCCGTGCGGCGGGCCTCGAGCCGCGGTTCCATCGCTCCGGCGGCGGCTCCGACGCGAACGTCCTGGTCGCGTGCGGCGTGCGCCCCATCACCTTGGGCGTGGGCATGGCCAGCTTCCACTCCGCCGACGAGCACATCGCCGTCGCCGATCTCGAAGGCACCGCCCGCCTCGTCGAGGCCCTCGTCGCCGAGGCCGCGGAGTAGGGGGCACGAGAAGCGCAAGGGGGGGCGAGTTACGCCGCGCGCGTTCCTCGCCCCTTGATCCTTGGTCCGACCCGAAACATCCGAATCCGGTGAAAACGTGCCATCCGAGCCCTCGTCGGAAGCGAGGGCGGGGCGCCGGGGGCGGGCATTGCTCGTCGGGCGCTTGCCGAAGGGCGTTCTTGTTCGCCATGCGCCCGCCTTGCGCCTCGAGCCGTCGGACGCGACCGCGCTGCTCAAGACGCTACGGGAAAACGATGTCGACCAGCTCTCGAAGTTTTTTGAGAAACGGTGAACTTTTCGTCGACGATTCGCCGCGCAACTGCGATTCACCTGCGAAAACGGATGTCAAGAGGTATAGATACTCCCGGGTGCGTGGCGTTTGACAACCCTGATGGGCGATGGTAGAGTTCACCTTCGCGTCTCTCAGGAGGCGAGTGTTTTCGTGTGCGTACCAGCTGAACGCACTTGGAAACGGTGTTCAAGCGGGCGTCTAGCGGTACTAGGCGCTCGGACAAGCAAGAGGTAAAAGGAGAGAAGCTTTGCCTACCATTAACCAGTTGGTCCGCAAGGGCCGCAAGCAGGCGGTCGACAAGAGCAAGACGCCTGCCCTCAAGGGCAACCCGCAGAAGCGCGGCGTGTGCACCCGCGTGTTCACGACCACGCCGAAGAAGCCGAACTCGGCCCTTCGCAAGGTCTGCCGCGTGCGCCTCGTCAACGGCATGGAAGTGACCGCCTACATCCCGGGCGTCGGCCACAACCTCCAGGAGCACTCCATGGTGCTCTTGCGCGGCGGCCGCGTGAAGGACCTCCCCGGTGTGCGCTACAAGGTCATCCGCGCCGCGCTCGACTGCGCCGCCGTGGACAACCGCAAGCAGGCTCGCAGCCGCTACGGTGCCAAGCGCCCGAAGTAACACCCGCTAAGACGCGCGGGCCGCACCTAACCGCCGAAGCCCAAAGGGGGATAAGGCGGGCGGCCTAATGAACGGGGAGAAAGCCGTTCCGAAGCGCGCAGGACCTAGAAGGAGAACACATGCCGCGTCGTGCAGCAGCAGTCCGTCGAGAAGTTCAGCCGGACGCCCAGTACAACAACCGTCTCGTCACGCAGCTGATCAACAAGATCCTGCTTGACGGCAAGAAGGCCACCGCCGAGAACATCGTCTACGGCGCCTTCGCCATCGTCGAGGAGAAGACCGGCGGCGATCCGCTGTCCGTGTTCAAGAAGGCCATGGACAACGTCCGTCCCACGCTCGAAGTCAAGCCGAAGCGTGTCGGCGGCGCCACCTACCAGGTGCCGATGGAGGTCAACTCCCGTCGCGCCACCACGCTTGCCATCCGCTGGATCGTCGACTTCTCGCGCAAGCGCAAGGAGCATACGATGAAGGAGCGCCTCGCCGCCGAGATCATGGACGCCGCCGAGAACACCGGCGCGTCGGTGAAGAAGCGCGAGGACCTGTACAAGATGGCCGAGTCGAACCGTGCGTTCTCGCACTACCGCTTCTAAAGGAGGATTCGACGCATGGCTAAACTGGAACTGAAGGATACGCGCAACATCGGCATCATGGCCCACATCGACGCGGGCAAGACGACGACGACCGAGCGCATCCTCTACTACACGGGCAAGACCCATAAGATCGGCGAGGTGCACGACGGCGCCGCGACGATGGACTGGATGGTGCAGGAGCAGGAGCGCGGCGTGACCATCACCGCCGCCGCTACGACGTGCTTCTGGAAGTACCCCGGTGGTGCTGACGACGGCAAAGAGTACCGTTTCCAGATCATCGACACCCCGGGCCACGTGGACTTCACGGCCGAGGTCGAGCGCTCCCTGCGCGTGCTCGACGGCGCCGTCGCGGTGTTCGACGCCGTGGCCGGCGTGCAGCCGCAGTCCGAGACGGTGTGGCGCCAGGCCAGCCGCTACGGCGTGCCCCGCATCGCCTACATCAACAAGTACGACCGCGTGGGCGCCGACTTCTTCCACGCCATCGACACCATGAAGGATCGCCTGGGCGCGCCGGCCGTCGCCGCGCAGATGCCCATGGGCGCCGAGGACAACTTCTGGGGCGTCATCGACCTCGTCACCATGACCGCGTGGGACTTCAAGGCCGACGACAAGGGCATGACCTACCCCGAGCCGATGGATGCCATCCCCGCCGAGTTCGCCGAGGAGGCCGAGCTGCGCCACCAGGAGCTGGTCGAGGCTGCCGCCGACTGCGACGACAACCTCATGGAGAAGGTCCTCATGGAGGAAGAGGTGACGGTCGACGAGCTGAAGGCCGCCATCCGCAAGGGCACCATCTCCTGCCAGATCCACCCCGTGTTCGTGGGCTCGTCCTACAAGAACAAGGGCGTGCAGGAGCTGCTCGACGCCGTGGTCGACTACATGCCGTCCCCGATCGACGTGCCGGCCATCAAGGGTACGAACCCGGACACGGGCGAGGAAGACGAGCGTCCCTCCGACGTGAAGGCGCCGTTCTCGGCTTTGGCCTTCAAGATCATGACGGACCCGTTCGTGGGCAAGCTTACCTACCTCCGCGTGTACTCGGGCCAGCTCGACTCGGGCTCCTACGTGAAGAACGCGTCGAAGGACAAGAAGGAGCGCATCGGTCGTCTGCTGCAGATGCACTCGAACCAGCGCGTCGACATCGACGGCTGCGCCGCGGGCGACATCGTCGCCGTCGTGGGCCTCAAGGACACCTCGACCGGCGACACGCTGTGCGACGCCGATCATCCGATCATCCTCGAGTCCATGGAATTCGCCGAGCCGGTTATCGACATCGCCGTCGAGCCGAAGACGAAGGCCGAGCAGGACAAGATGGGCATCGCGCTGCAGAAGCTCGCCGAGGAGGACCCGACGTTCCGCGTGTCCACCAACCAGGAGACCGGCCAGACCATCATCGCCGGCATGGGCGAGCTGCACCTCGAGATCATCGTCGACCGCCTGCTGCGCGAGTTCAAGGTCGAGGCGAACGTGGGCAAGCCGCAGGTTGCGTACCGCGAGACGGCCACGAAGGAAGCCGACAACGTCGAGGGCAAGTTCGTGCGCCAGTCCGGCGGTCGCGGCCAGTACGGTCACGCGGTCATCAACCTGCTTCCGCAGGAAGCCGGCAAGGGCTACGAGTTCGAGAACAAGATCGTGGGCGGCGTGATCCCCAAGGAGTACATCACCCCGATCGACAAGGGCATCCAGGAAGCCATCAACTCGGGCGTGCTCGCGGGCTACCCGGTTGTGGACATCAAGGTCGAGCTCGTCGACGGTTCCTACCACGACGTCGACTCCTCCGAGGCGGCGTTCAAGGTCGCCGGTTCCATGGCGGTCAAGGCTGCGCTCAAGAAGGCCGCTCCGGTCATTCTCGAGCCGATGATGGCCGTTGAGGTCGAGACGCCCGAGGAGTACATGGGCGACGTCATGGGCAACCTGTCCAGCCGTCGTGGCCAGATCCAGGGCATGGGCGACCGCGGCAACGCCAAGACCATCAAGGCGAAGGTTCCGCTGTCCGAGATGTTCGGCTACGCCACCGACCTGCGCTCCACGACGCAGGGTCGCGCTTCGTACACGATGCAGTTCGATTCGTACGAGGCAGTGCCGAAGAACGTGGCAGAGGAAATTATCAGCAAGGCCGGCGGCAACGCCTAGGGCGTGCGCGCGAGCATAACGGAGGTAAAGTAAGTGGCTAATCAAAAGATTCGCATCCGCTTGAAGGGGTACGATCATGAGATCGTGGACCAGTCCACGAAGCTCATCGTCGATACCGCGCAGAAGACGGGTGCCAAAGTGTCCGGTCCCATTCCGCTGCCGACGGAGCGCAACCTGTACTGCGTCGTCAAGGGCCCGCACGTCGACAAGGATTCGCGCGAGCAGTTCGAGATGCGCACGCACAAGCGTCTCATCGACATCCTGGAGCCGACCCCGAACACGGTCGATTCCCTGATGCGCCTCGATCTCCCTGCCGGCGTCGACATCGAGATCAAGCTGTAAAGGGGGATGTGCGATATGATCAACGCCATCTATGGTAAGAAAATCGGCATGACCCAGATCTTCAGCGAGGACGACCGCGTCATCCCCGTGACGGTGATCCAGGCCGAGCCGAACAAGATCTGCCAGGTCAAGACGAAGGACAGCGACGGCTACGAGGCCGTGCAGCTGGGCTTCGGCGCCATCAAGGAGAAGAAGGTCAACAAGCCCATGGCGGGTCACTTCGCCAAGCAGGGCACGGCTCCCACGCGCTACCTGCGCGAGGTGCGCGTCGAGAACGCCGGCGAGTACAACGTGGGCGACGAGCAGACGGTCGCCGCGTTCGCCGAGACGAAGAAGGTCGACGTGACCGGCACGTCCAAGGGTAAGGGCTTCGCCGGCGTCATGAAGCGCTACGGCTTCCGCGGCGGCCCGGGCGGCCACGGTGCGCACTTCCACCGCGCTCCCGGTTCGGTCGGCCAGTGCGCCACGCCGTCTCGCGTGTTCAAGGGGCTCAAGCTCCCGGGCCACATGGGCGTCGACACCGTGACCGTGAAGAACCTGGAAGTCGTCCGCATCGACGAGGAGCAGAACCTCATCCTCGTCAAGGGCGCCATTCCTGGCGGCAAGAACGCTGTCGTTCGCGTCCGCATGGCGTAGTTGAAGTAACCTATAAGGAGCTTGTATATCATGACGACTATCGAGATCAAAGACGCGAGCGGGAAGAAGGCCGGCACCGCCGACCTCACCGCTTCCGTGTTCGGCATCGAGCCGAACATGCCCGTCATGCACCAGGTGGTGCGCGCCCAGCGCGCGTCCTGGCGCCAGGGCACGCATGACACGAAGACGCGCGGCCAGGTGCGCGGCGGCGGCAAGAAGCCGTGGCGCCAGAAGGGCACCGGCCGTGCCCGCCAGGGCACCATCCGCGCCCCTCAGTGGGCCGGCGGCGGCACCGTGTTCGGTCCGCATCCGCGTTCCTACGCGTTCCGCGTGAACAACAAAGAGGTCAAGCTGGCCATGCGCTCCGCGCTGTCCGCGAAGCTGGCCGACGGCGAGCTGTTCGTTGTCGACACGTTCAACTTCGAGAAGCCCTCGACGAAGGCGGCTGCGGCCGTGCTCAAGGCCCTCGGCCTCGAGCGCCGCACGACTGTCGTCATCGCCGACGACGACGTGAACGCCTACCTGTCGTTCCGCAACTTGCCCCAGGTGAACATCCTGCCCGTGGCCGAGGCGAACACCTACGAGCTGATCGACAACAAGGCGCTCGTGTTCACGGCCGACGCCCTGAAGCGCATCGAGGAGGTGCTTGCATAATGAAGGACCCCCGCGAGATCATCATCCGCCCCGTCATCACGGAGCATAGCTACGATCAGATGGAGAAGAACACCTTCACCTTCGAGGTGGCCAAGGACGCCAACAAGGTCGAGATCCGTCAGGCCATCGAAGCCATCTTCAACGTGACGGTGGTCAAAGTCAACACGCTCAACGTGAAGCCGAAGCCGAAGCGCGTGCGCTACCAGCTCGGTAAGACCCGCACCTGGAAGAAGGCCATGGTCACCCTCAAAGAGGGCGATACCATCGAGCTCTTCGCTTCCTAAGCGACCCGCACATCGTGCACCCAAGCGCCCCTGCAATGCGGGGGCGCTTTTGCGTTCGGAGCCCAGGCCGGACCGCTGTCGTCATCTTGAGCGGAGCGCGCAACGCGGAGTCGAAGGATCCAACCCCGCGCCCGCCCGCTGTTCTACTGCCGTCGCCGACAGGGGAGGCTTCGGCGCTTGCCCGCGGGAGCTCTGCCTGGTCGCGTGGTGTTTTGGCAAGTTCGCGTCGTTTTGGCTATCTTCAACGGAGGATAGCGAGTAGCCACACGGCGATGAGCTGGGGAAACCAATCAGCTCGTTCGGGAGAGGTGGCTCGGGGTCGGAAAATATCCTCGCATATCGATCCGAACTTGCCAGAATCCTCGCCGATGCGCTCCGAAGGCCGGCGCGCAAGGGCCGTCCGTTCATGACGGCGGCGTGTTGTTGCTGGCGCTGGGAGGTCGCTTCGTGTATGGTGGGGAGAGCCGTATTCGAGCAGATGGAAGAAGGAAGACATGGCGTTCGTGGAGTTTCGCGACGTGCGCAAAGTGTACCGCATGGGCGAGGTGGAGGTCGCCGCCGTCGACGGCATGACCTTCGACATCGAGCGCGGCGAGCTCGTCGTGGTCGTGGGTCCGTCGGGCGCGGGCAAGACGACGCTGCTCAACATGCTGGGCGGCATGGACGCCTGCTCGTCGGGCACCATCATGCTCGACAACCGCGAGATCAGCGCCTTCTCCGAGAAGGAGCTCACGTACTACCGACGCTACGACATCGGGTTCGTCTTCCAATTCTACAACCTCGTGCAGAACCTTACGGCGCTCGAGAACGTGGAGCTGGCCAGCCAGATCTGCAAGGATCCGCTCGACGCGGCCACCGTGCTCAAGCAGGTGGGGCTGGGGCACCGCCTCGACAACTTCCCGGCGCAGCTCTCCGGCGGCGAGCAGCAGCGCGTGGCCATCGCCCGCGCGCTCGCCAAGAACCCCAAGCTGCTGCTGTGCGACGAGCCCACCGGCGCGCTCGACTACCACACGGGCAAGGCCATTTTGAAGCTGTTGCAGGACACGTGCTTCGAGACGGGCAAGACGGTGGTCCTCATCACGCACAACTCGGCGTTCACCGCCATCGCCGACCGGGTGATCCACATCCGAGAAGGCCGGGTGGCCGGCGTCGAAGTGAACGAGGCTCCCGTGTCGGCCGAGACGATCGAGTGGTAGCGACACAAGAGTGAGAAGCGCGTTCAACACCGAGACCCTGCGTTCGATCACCCACTCGCTCGGGCGCTTTTTAGCCATCGCGGCCATCGTCGCGCTGGGCACGGGCTTCTACGCCGGCCTGCGCATGACCGCGCCCGACATGAAGCTGGCGGCCGACGAGTACTTCGACGGCACGTCGCTCATGGACATTCGCGTGCTGTCGACCCTCGGCCTCACCGACGACGACATCGCGGCGCTGCGCCGTGTCGAAGGCGTCGAGGCCGTCATGCCCGCGCGCGAGACCGACGTCATGGCCGCCATCGGCTCCGAACAGTACGCGGTGCGCGTGCATTCGCTGCCGGGCGCCGCAAGCGCGAGCGACACCTCCGATGGCGTGCATGCGCGCTCCGACGATCCCGACTACCTGAACCGGCCCATCCTCGTGCGGGGCTCGTGGCCGCAGAAGGCGGGGGAGTGCGTGCTGTCGGCCAACCTCGTGGAGAACGACGGCATCGCCGTCGGCGACACGGTGTCCATCACCGAGGGCACGCGGGATGTGGACGACACCCTCGTCACGCGCGCCTACACGGTGACGGGTTTCGTGAACGCGCCGTACTACGCCACGTCGTCGAGCATGGGCGAGACCACGCTGGGATCGGGCTCCATCCAGCAGTATATGTACGTGCCCGAGAGCGACTTCTCGGCCGACCTTCCCTATACCGAAGCGTACCTCGCCGTGCGCGGCGCGGCGGGCGAGCGCGCCTCGAGCGACGCGTACCAGCAGCGCGTGGACGAGGTGATGGAGCGCATCGAGGCGCTCGCCCCCGAGCGCGAGCAGGCGCGCGTCGACGGGCTGAAGGCCGACGCCCAAAAGGAGCTCGACGAGAAGCGCGCCGACTACGAGCGCGAGAAGGCCGACGCGCAGTCCCAGCTCGACGATGCGCAGCGCCAGCTCGACGACGCGGCCGCCGTGATCGCCCAGAGCGAGCAGCAGCTGGCCGACGGCCAGGCGGCCTACGACAGCGGCGCGGCCGAGCTGGCGAACCAGCGCGCGAGCGCCGAAGCGCAGCTGGCCGACGCCGAGCGGCAGATCGCCGACGGCCAGGCCCAGCTCGACGCGCAGCGTCCCGCGCTCGAGGACGGCGCCGCTCGGCTGCAAGACGGTTGGGCGCAGTGGCAGGAGCAAAGCGACGCGTTCGCCGCGCAGCTTTCCGCATGGCAAAGCGGCTCGGACAAGCTGGCGGCCGGCATCGCGCAGGCGCAGCAGGGAATCCAGCAGCTGCAGGACGGCATCGCGCAGGCGCAGACGGCCTCCGAACGGGCCTCGGCCGGCATCGCCGAGATCCAACAGCGGATCGAAGCGCTCGATCCGGCCGATCCGGCATTCGAGGAGACGAAGGCCGCGCTCGAGTCCCAGCTGGCCGAGCTCGAGACCGCCCGGCAGACCGCCGAAGCGACGAGGCAGCAGCTCGAGGCCGGGCTCGCCGAGGCCCAGCAGACGCTCGACGGGCTCAACGCCCAGAAAGCGGAGCTCGACGCCGCCAAGCCTGCCCTCGACGAAGGGCGGCAGGCCCTCGCCGCCGCCAAGGCCCAGCTCGACCAGCAGCAGGCGACCTACGACGCCGGCAAGGCGCAGTTCGATGCGAGCGCCCAGCAGCTCGAGCAGGCGCGCGCCGAGCTGGCCGCCGCGCGCTCGCAGGCCGACTCCCAGATCGCCGCCGCGCAGCAGCAGCTCGACAGCGCCGCCGCGCAGCTGCAGGACGGCCGCGCCCAGCTCGAGCAGGGCCGCGCCGACTACGAGCGCGGCCTCGCCGAATACGAGGAGCAGAAGGCCGACGCCGACGAGCAGCTCGCCGACGCCGAGCGCCAGCTCGACGACGCCCAACAGCAGATCGACGACCTGGAGCGCCCCGAGTGGCTCGTCATGGACCGCACCGCGAACTACGGTGCCGCCAGCTTCGAAGCGGACGCCGACCGCGTGGACAGCATCGCCGCGGTGTTCCCGTTCATCTTCTTCCTCGTGGCGGCCCTCGTGGCCCTCACCACCATGACGCGCATGGTGGAAGAGGAGCGCGCGCTCATCGGCACGTTCAAAGCTCTCGGCTACCGTCGGGGGCGCATCGCGTCGAAGTACCTCGCGTACGCGGCCGTGGCCAGCGGCGCCGGCAGCCTCTTCGGCATCCTCGTGCTGTCGCAGGTGCTGCCCGCCGTCATCATGAAAGCCTACGGCATCATCTACTTCGTGCCCGAGCTGCCGTTGCCGCTGCCCATCGACCCCTGGTTCGCCGGGCTCGCGGCCGGCCTCGGCATCGGCGTCACGCTGTTCGCCACCTGGGCCGCCGTCACTGCCACGCTGCGCGAGCGCCCGGCGCAGCTCATGCTGCCGCGCGCGCCGAAGGCCGGCAAGCGCATCCTGCTCGAGCGCGTAGGGCCGCTGTGGCGGCACCTCTCGTTCTCGTGGAAGGTGACGTTCCGCAACCTGTTCCGCTACAAGAAGCGCTTCATCATGACGGTCATCGGCATCGCGGGCTGCACGGCCCTGCTGCTCACCGGCCTCGGGCTGTCGAACGCCATCAACGACATCATCGACAAGCAGTTCGGCGAGATCACGAAGTACAACGCCACCGTCACATTGGCCGACGACCTGTCCGACGACGAGCAGCGGCGCGTCGACGAGGTGCTCGACGACGGCGAGCTCGTCACGGCGCACACGATGGTCATGCGCCAGAACATGCTGGCGAGCGGGCCGGACGAGCAGGACAAGCGCATGGAGCTGGTCGTGCCCGAGGACCCGTCGTCCTTCGACGAATTCGTGGCCCTCGACACCCGCGTCGGCCATCATCCGGTGGAGCTTGCCGACGACGGCCTCGTGCTCACCGAGAAGATGGCGGGCGAGCTGGGCGTGCGCGTGGGCGATGCCGTCACGCTGACCGAGCAGGACGCCATCGGCAACGCGACGAGCGCATCCTACGAGGCCACGGTCACGGGCATCGTCGAGAACTACGTGTACCACTACGCCTACATGGGCCCCGCGCTCTACGAGCGGCTCATGGGCGAGGCGCCCGACTACCGCACCGTGCTGGCCGTCACCACATCCGATCCCGACCTGCGCACGCAGCTCTCGAACGACCTGCTGGCCGCAGGCGGCGTGAAGACCGTGGCGTACAACGACGAGACCATCGATGCGTACCGCGACATGATGTCGAGCGTGAACATGATCGTGGTGGTGCTCGTCACGGCCGCGGCGGCGCTCGCGTTCATCGTGCTGTACAACCTCACGAACATCAACATCACCGAGCGCATGCGCGAGATCGCCACGCTCAAGGTGCTCGGCTTCACGCCGCGCGAGATGAACGCCTACATCTTCCGCGAGATATTCCTGCTCGCGGCCATCGGCTGCGCGGTCGGCCTCGTGCTGGGCGTGTGGATGGAGGGCTTCGTCGTGGTCACGGCCGAAGTGGACCAGATCATGTTCGGCCGCGAGATCCACGCAACCAGCTTCCTGCTGGCGTTTTTGCTGACCATGCTGTTTACCGTGCTCGTCATGCTGGCCATGCGCGGCAAGCTGCGCCGCATCGACATGGTGGAAAGCCTCAAGTCGAACGAGTAATGCGCTACAATGAGCGCTTGACGATCAAAACAGAAGGGGACTCCTTATGAAGGTAACCGAAAAGAAGCTCGACGACGGCCGCATCCTGCTCGAGGCCGTCGCGTCCACCGCCGAGGTCAGCCACGCCCTCACGGTGGCGCAATACGGGTTCGCCCAGCAGATGGGCATCCAGCCCACGCCGGGCATGTCCGTGGAGCAGGCCGTGGAGAAGCAGCTGGGCATCAAGGATCTCGACGCCGTCGTACAGCAGCAGGCCATCGAGTACCTCGTGCCGTTCGCCATCGACAAGCGCAACATCACCCCGGCCTTTCCCGCCCAGCCGAAGGCCGACGGCCCGCTCAAGCGCGGCCAGACGTTCTCGTTCGAGCTGCGCGTTGCGCCGAAGCCCGACTACGAGCTGACGTCGTACGAGCCCGTGTCCATCACCGTGCCGCCCTTCGAGGTGGAGCAGGCCGAGGTTGAGGCGCAGATCGCCCAGATCGCCGAGAGCTACGCGGAGTTCGTCGCGTGCGAGCCGCATCCGGTGGAGAAGGGCGACGGCTTCCTGCTGGCGCTCGACGCCTCCCAGAACGGCGAGAAGATGGACAACCTGTCCACCGAAGGGCGCACGTACCTCACCGGCATGGGCCTCATGCCCGAGGACTTCGAGAAGCATCTCATCGGCATGAACGTGGGCGAGACGAAGTCGTTCTCGTTCGATCTGCCGGGCCTGAACGCCGGCGACAAGGGCGACACCATCGACTGCACCGTCACCGTCAAGGAGATGCAGGAGAAGGTCATCCCCGCCATCGACGACGAGTGGGTGGCGAAGAACCTGCCCATGTACCGCGACGCGGCCGCGCTGCGCGGCGGCATAACCGACCGCCTGACGGCCGACCGCCGCGCCCAGTACGAGGCGTACAAGCTGCAGGTGGCGGCCTCCGAGCTGGCCAAGCGCTTCCAGGGGCGCATCCAGGACGAGGTGTACGAGGCCATGCAGAAGACGCTCGTGTCCAACCTGCGCGGCCAGCTGCAGCAGCAGGGCATCCCGTTCGAGCAGTTCGTGCAGAGCCAGGGCGGCGAGCAGCAGTTCGGCATGCTCATGATGATGCAGACCCGCGAGATGCTCGTGCAGGGCTATGCGCTCGACGCGCTGTTCCGCCACGAGAAGCTCACGCTCACCGACGAGGACATCGACGCGGCCTGCCGCTCGATGAACCCGCAGAACCCCGACGCCGTGAAGCGCGAGATGCAGGAGAACGGGCGCGGGTTCGCCCTGCGCGAGGCCGCCGAGCGCATGAAGGCGAACCAGTGGCTGCTCGACCACGCCGAGGTCACCGTGGAGGACGCGAAGGAGCCGGCGCCGCAGCAGTAAGCGCCGCACGTCCTCGAACGCGGACGAGGGGGAACGCGACTTCGATCGAATGCGAGAAGGGGGAAGGTTTCGGCCGGTTCCCCCTTCTTTGCTCGTTGCGAGGCGACCCCCTAGGAGCGCTCGCTCGCCGCGATGGTGGCCGCCGCATCGCCGGGCGGCAGCGGCCGGGAGAACAGGTAGCCCTGCATGAGGTCGCAGCCGCAGTGGCCGAGGTAGGCGCGCTGCCCCTCGGTCTCCACGCCCTCCGTCAGCGCCTCGGAGCCGATGGACGAGAAGCAGGCGATGAGGTACGGCAAGAACGCCGCGTTGTCGCTTCCGATGGTGGCCGACCACAGGATGCTCTTGTCGATCTTCACCACGTCGAACGGCAAGTTCAGCACCGTGGACAGGTTCGAGTAGCCCGTGCCGAAGTCGTCGAGGTAAAAGCGCACGCCCTCTTCGTTCATGCGGGTCATGAACGAGCGCACGGCTTCGGGGTTCGCGATGATGGCGCTCTCGGTGATCTCGATGCGCAGGCACGATGCCGGGATGCCGTGGCGCTCCACGATGGCGAGCACCTTTTCCGCCAGGTCGTTCTGGACGAACTGCACCGTCGAGAAGTTCACCGACACGCCGCGAAAGCCGGTGCCCGGATGCTCGGCGCGGTAGGCTTGCACGAACGCGCACGCCTGGTCGAGCACCTCGTAGGTGAGCTCGGGGATGATGCCGGTCTCCTCTGCGATGGGAATGAACTCGTCGGGCGGGATGGGGCCCAGCTCGTCGTCGTACAGCCGGCACAACGCCTCGGCGGTGACGAAGGCGCCCGCTTTCTCGGACCAGATGGGCTGGTAGTGCACGGTCAGGCTGTTGTCGGCCACCGCCTGGCGCACGATGTCGGCGATGGTGCTGCGCCGGTTGATGGCGTCCATGATGGCGGGCGTGCAGATGCACGACGACCCCGATTCGAGGTGCTTCGCCTTTGCGGCGGTGTACTCGAGGGCCGCCACCACGTCGGCCGGAGCATGGGCGATGTCGGGGTAGGACACCACGCCGATCGCGGCTGCCATCGTGTAGGAATAACCGCCGATGGTCCAGGGTTCTTCCAGGCGCTTGCGCAGGGCGTCGAGCACCGCCGTCGCATCGTGGCTCGGGTCGTTGCGCGCCTCCTCGTCGTCCAAGAGCAGCGCGAACTGGTCGCCGCTGTAGCGGTAGACGCGCACGGTGGGCCCGAGGGTCTCGAGGAACTGCGCGAACTGGCGCAGGAAGCGGTCGCCGTTGTCATGCCCGAACTTGTCGTTGATGAACTTGAAGTTTGACAGCGACACGAGCAGCGTGGTGAACGGCCGCCGCTTGTCGTGCATGAGCGCCACCATGGACAGGAACTCCTGGCGGTTCGGCGTGCCGGTCAGCAGGTCCACCGACAGGCGCTTGTTCTGCAGGTACAGGTAGATGATCAGCAGCGAGCACGCCGCGGCCGATCCGGACAGCAGGTAGGAAGGGAACATCTGCTGCACCGCGATGACGCCCACGGCCACGAGCGGGAACACCGCCAGGATGCGCTTGATGGCCGGGTCGATGGGGGAGCGCGTGAACACGACGAGCGCGAAGCACGCGATGCAGTAGAAGTAGAACACGAGGTACGTGGTCAGGATGAGCGGGCCTTGATGGTAGCCGCCCGCGTCGTCGAACCAGAACAGGCAGTCCGTGGCGAAGTTCGCGACGACGCAGAAGAAGTACAGCACGCAGGGAATGGCGCTCACGGCGATCTGCCAGCGTCCCACCGAACGCGCCTCGCCGACCACGGCGACGGCGTAGTAGAAGTACACGGTGCCCAGAAGCGGCGTGAGCACGAAGTAGACGGCCGTCACGAGCCAGGTGAGGGGCAGCAGCTCCACGGGCGCGTAGGCGATCATGAGCGTGGAGGCCAGGTTCGTCCCGATGGCGCCCAGCGTGGTGACGAGGCAGAGTCGGAACAGCAGGTTCTTGCGCGAGGGAACCGCATGGCTTTTGCGCGAGTACACCGAGATGATGAGCACGATGATGAAGGCGATCATTTCCGCCGAGACGTTCCATGCCATAGTGTCCGCGTCCACGCTTTCTCGCGACTTCCCCTATGCGCCAAGCGCATCGCCCACATTGTACCCTACCTTGGGCTCCGCACGCGCGCATTTGGCAGGGGGATGCGACGTTGCACCCGCGGTTGAACCGCCTGCGCCGCGTGCTCGCGGCGCAGGCGGCGGGGGAGGCCCGCAGGGGCGTGCACGCGTGGAGCACTTGTGCGCAGGTTGTGTCCGAGAAATTGCTTCTTGAATACAAGGCGTTTTCTGCGTATAATTCTCGGTTGCGTCTGGACTTAGATGGATACACCCGGACGCGTGGCAACCGGAGTCGCACGTACCCAGCCTCCCTGCGGTACACCGGCGGCAATCGGAGCCACGAAGAGACGAAGGATTTTCGGTGTACGGAGAGGCGTGCGAGCGAGAATCCGCAGAAAGGAAAGCAATGGGAGTCAAACAGTACAAGCCGACCAGCCCCGGCCGACGCTTCCAAACGGTCTCGGACTTTGCCGAGATCACGACGTCGACGCCGGAGAAGTCGCTGCTTGCGCCGCTGTCCAACAAGGCAGGACGCAACAACAACGGCCGCATCACCACCCGTCACCAGGGCGGTGGCAACAAGCGCCGTTACCGCATCATCGACTTCAAGCGCAACAAGGACGGCGTCCCCGCGAAGGTCGCGACCATCGAGTACGACCCGAACCGCAGCGCCCGCATCGCCCTGTTGCACTACGTTGACGGCGAGAAGCGCTACATCCTTCATCCGAAGGGCCTCCGCGTGGGCGACACCGTCATGAGCGGCGTCGAGGCCGACATCAAGCCGGGCAACGCCCTGCCGTTGGCCAACATCCCCGTCGGTACGCTCATCCACGCCGTGGAGCTGCAGCCGGGCAAGGGCGCGGCTATCGCCCGTTCCGCCGGCACGAGCATCCAGCTCATGGGCAAGGAAGGCGACTACGCCATCCTGCGCATGCCTTCCTCCGAAATGCGCCGCGTGCTTATCACGTGCCGCGCGACGGTGGGCGAGGTCGGCAACGCCGAGCATTCCAACATCAAGATCGGCAAGGCCGGTCGCAACCGTTGGAAGGGCATCCGTCCGAGCGTCCGCGGTACCGTCATGAACCCGGTCGACCACCCGCACGGCGGCGGCGAGGGCAAGAACAAGTCCGCTGGTCGTCACCCGGTCACCCCGTGGGGCGTTCCCACGAAGGGCCATCGCACCCGCAATCCCAAGAAGGCTTCGAGCCGCTTGATCATCCGCCGTCGCAAGAAGTAGCGCAAAGCGTTAAGGAGTAATAGTGAGTAGAAGTTTGAAGAAGGGTCCTTTCGTTGAACCGCGACTTCTTGATCGTATCGAGAAGATGAATGCGGCGGGCGAGAAGAACGTCGTGAAGACCTGGTCGCGCTCGAGCACCATCTTCCCGGAAATGGTGGGTCACACCATCGCCGTGCACGATGGCCGCAAGCACGTGCCGGTATACGTTACGGAATCCATGGTCGGCCACAAGCTGGGCGAATTCGCCCCGACCCGCACGTTCAAGGGTCATTCCGCCGACAAGGGCAAGAAGAGATAAGAAGGGGTGAAAACAATGGAAGCTAAAGCAATTGCACGCTACGTCCGCGTTTCGCCCCGCAAGGCGCGCATCGTCATCGATCTGATTCGTGGCAAGTCCGTGCCCGCCGCTCGCGAGATCCTGCAGTTCTCCGACCGCGCCATCGCCGAGGTCGTCGCCAAGACGCTGAACTCCGCTGTCGCCAACGCCGAGAACCAGCACCACGTGCGTCCGGAAACGCTCGTCGTGAAGACGGCCTTCGCCGACGAAGGCCCCACGCTCAAGCGCATCCGTCCGCGCGCCAAGGGCTCCGCTTCGCGCATCCGCAAGCGCACGAGCCATATCACCATCATCGTTGCACCGCGAGAGGAGGCATAAGCCGCATGGGTCAGAAAGTAAGCCCCACCGGGTTCCGCCTCGGCATCACCGAGGAATGGCGTAGCCGCTGGTATGCCGACAAAGACTATGCCAAGAACCTGGCAAACGACTTGGCCATCAGGAAGTTTTTGGACAAGCAGCTCGCCCGTGCCGCCGTCTCCAAGGTCGAGATCGAGCGCGCTGGCGACAAGATCAAGATCATCGTGACCACCGCCCGCCCGGGCGTCGTGATCGGCAAGAAGGGCGCTGAGATCGACTCGCTGCGCAAGAAGCTCGAGAAGGTCGCCAACGGCCCCGTGTCCATCGAGGTCGTCGAGGTCAAGCGTCCCGAGCTCGACGCCGCGCTCATCGCGCAGTCCGTCGCCGAGCAGCTCGAGGGCCGTGTTGCCTTCCGTCGCGCCATGCGCAAGGCGGTCCAGTCCGCCCGCAAGAGCGGCGCCAAGGGCATCCGCATCCAGTGCTCCGGCCGTCTCGGCGGTGCCGAGATGAGCCGTCGCGAGTGGTATCGCGAGGGTCGCGTGCCGCTGCACACGCTGCGCGCCAAGATCGACTACGGTTTCGCCACGGCCGCCACGACGATGGGCTCCATCGGCGTGCAGGTGTGGGTGTACCACGGCGAAGTGCTCCCCGGCCAGAAGGCGCCCCAGCCGGCGCTCGAGGGCAGCTCTCGCCCCAGCCGTCCCCGTCGCAACGATCGTAACGATAGGAGGGCAAAGTAAATGCTCGTACCTAAGCGCGTTAAGCACCGCAAGGTGCAGCGTGGTTCCATGAAGGGCAAGGCCAAAGGCGGCACCCGGTTGAACCACGGCGAATATGGCATCCAGGCGCTCGAAGCCGCATGGATCACCAACCGTCAGATTGAGGCAGCCCGTATCGCCATGACCCGCTACATGAAGCGTGGCGGTAAAGTGTGGATCACGATCTTCCCGGACAAGCCCATCACGCAGAAGCCTGCCGAGACCCGCATGGGCTCCGGCAAGGGCAACCCCGAGGCGTGGGTCGCGGTCGTCAAGCCCGGCCGCATCATGTTCGAGATCGGCGGCGTCGATCAGGAGACCGCTAAGGAAGCGCTCCGTCTCGCCATCAACAAGTTGCCCATCAAGTGCAAGATTGTTTCTCGTGAAACGGAAGGGCAGGAATAAATGAAAGCAGCAGAGATCCGTGAGCTGTCTGCCGACGATTTGCAGGCGAAACTCAAGGAAGCGCGCGCGGAGCTTTTCAACCTGCGCTTCCAGATGGCCACGAGCCAGCTTGACAACACCGCCCGCGTGAAGCAGGTCAAAAAGGACATCGCGCGTATTCAGACCGAGATGCGCGCCCGCGAGCTGAGCGCTTAGCTCGTCAGGAAGGTAGAGTACCCATGAGCGAAGATCGTAACTCCCGCAAGGTTCGTCAGGGCGTCGTCGTGAGCGCCGTCAACGACAAGACCTGCGTCGTGCAAGTCAAGGAGCGCAAGCCGCATCCGGTGTACGGCAAGATGATGACGACGACGAAGAAGTTCCATGCCCATGACGAGAACAACGAAGCCGGCCTCGGCGACACCGTTCAGATCATGGAAACGCGTCCGCTGTCGAAGATGAAGCGCTGGCGCCTCGTCAAGATCGTCGAGAAGGCCCAGTAGCCTCGCGCGTTTATCGCGAGAGACTATCGAGATGAAAGTTAGGTTGAAGCAATGATTCAGATGCAAACCATGCTCGCAGTGGCCGATAACTCCGGCGCTCGCAAGGTGCAGTGCATCAAGGTCCTGGGCGGCTCCAAGCGCCGCTACGCGGGACTGGGCGATGTCATCATCTGCAGCGTTAAAGAAGCCGCGCCGAACACCAACGTGAAGAAGGGCGATGTCGTCCGCTGCGTGGTCGTGCGCGTGAAGAAGGAAGTTCGTCGTCCCGACGGCAGCTACATCAAGTTCGATCAGAACGCAGCTGTCCTGATCGACACGAACGGCGCGCCGCGCGGCACGCGTATCTTCGGGCCCGTCGCCCGCGAGCTGCGCGACAAGAAGTACATGAAGATCGTGTCCCTGGCTCCCGAAACGCTCTAAGGAGGTGTGCGCAATGAACAGCATGAACATCAAAAAGGGCGATAAGGTGAAGGTCCTGGCCGGTAAGGACAAGGGCAAGGAAGCCACGGTCCTGCGCGCGCTCCCGCAGAAGGAACGCGTCGTGGTCGAGAAGGTCAACGTCGTCAAGAAGGCGCTGCGTCCCACGCAGCAGAACCCGCAGGGCGGCATCTCCTCGGTGGAGGCCCCCATCCACGTGTCGAACGTGATGCTGGTGTGCCCGAGCTGCAAGCAGCCCACGCGCGTCAGCAACAAGCGCGACGAGAACGGCAAGAAGGTCCGCGTCTGCAAGAAGTGCGGCAAGGACATCGACTAGGTAGACGAAGGTGGCGCGGCGCTTCGGCGGCGTGCCCCTTCGAGCAATGACCCCCGCCGGCCACGAGGCCGGTTGGGGACGCAGGGTCGGAAATCCTGCGTTTAATTCATCGAAAGGATTAAGGACATATGACTGCTCCTCGCTTGAAGGAAAAGTACACCAACGAGATCGTGGCCAAGCTCGAGAAGGAACTGGGCTTCGACAACGTGAACAAGGTTCCGCGTCTCGAGAAGATCGTCGTGAACATGGGCGTGGGCGCCGCTGCGGCCGACCACAAGCTGCTCGACGCCGCCATGGGCGACCTGCGCATCATCACGGGCCAGCAGCCCTGCGTCACGCGCGCCAAGAAGTCCATCGCCGGTTTCCATGTGCGCGAGGGCCAGCCTATCGGCTGCAAGGTCACCCTGCGCGGCGACCGCATGTGGGAGTTCCTCGACCGTCTGCTGGCCACCGCGCTTCCCCGCGTGCGCGACTTCCGCGGCATCTCGCCGACCAGCTTCGACGGCCGTGGCAACTACACCATGGGCGTGACCGAGCAGCTCATCTTCTCGGAGATCGACTACGACAAGATCGATCGTACGCGCGGCATGGACATCACGTTCGTGACGACCGCTCAGAACGACGACGACGCCTTCGCGCTGCTCGACGCGCTGGGCTTCCCGTTCAAGGACAAGGAATAACAGCCCGCGAAACTCCGCCCAAGGCTGTCGCTGGCAGCCTGCGCTGCAAGTGCACTCGAGCCTGTCCGGATGATCGGACGGGCTGGATATAAGAAAGAAGGATTTGCATGGCTAAGAAATCGATGGTCGCCAAGGCCAAGCGCGAGCCGAAGTTCTCGACGCGTCAGCACAATCGCTGCACGCGCTGCGGACGTCCCCGCGCCTACTACCGCAAGTTCGGCCTGTGCCGTATCTGCTTGCGCGAGTTGGCCAACAAAGGCGAACTGCCCGGCGTGACCAAGGCCTCGTGGTAGGCGCTACGACGGACTACGCTCGGGTGTGCCACGGTTCAGGCGGAGGCGTTATGGGCGCCGACGAACCGAACCGATAGGCTCATCACGGACCAAAGGAGAAAATCACTATGACCATGACCGACCCCATTGCAGATATGCTTACGCGCGTGCGTAACGCTAACTCTGCCGGCAAGCCGACGGTGTCCATGCCGTCGAGCAAGAAACTTGTCGAGATAGCCCGCATCATGCAGGAAGAGGGCTATGTCCAGGGCTTCGACGTCGTCGAGGGCGAGCCGCGCGCGACGCTCGAGATCACGTTGAAGTACGGCGACAAGAAGGCCAAGACGATCCGCGGCATCAAGCGCATCTCGAAGCCCGGCCTGCGTATCTACGCGGGCAAGGACGAGCTGCCTCGCGTGCTCGGCGGCCTCGGCACGGCGATCATTTCGACGAGCAACGGCGTGATGACCGATCGCGACGCCCGCAAAAAGGGCGTTGGCGGCGAAGTCATCGCCTACATCTGGTAGGAAAGGGAGGTTTGATATGTCTCGTATCGGCAAACAGCCCATCACCGTTCCTGCCGGCGTCGATGTGACCATCGACGGCACCACCGTGACGGTGAAGGGCCCGAAGGGCGAGCTCACGCGTAGCTTCCCCTCCATCATGATCATCAAGCGCGAAGGCGACGACGTTCTCGTCGAGCGCCCGAACGACACCCGCGAAGCCAAGGCCTACCACGGCCTCGTGCGCACGCTCATCGCCAACATGGTGGAAGGCGTGTCCACGGGCTTCACCAAGAAGCTCCAGCTCGTCGGCGTCGGCTATCGTGCCGCGCTCAAGGGCAAGGACCTGGAGCTGCAGCTCGGCTTCTCGCACCCGGTTTCCATTGAAGCCCCCGAGAACATCACGTTCGAAGTCCCGAGCCAGACCGAGATCATCGTGTCGGGCCCGAGCAAGGAGCAGGTTGGCCAGGTGGCCGCCAACATCCGCAAGTGGCGCAAGCCTGAGCCGTACAAGGGCAAGGGCATCCGCTACGAGGGCGAGCACGTCCGCCGTAAGCTCGGCAAGGCCGCTAAGGGCGACTAAGCGTAGCCGCGAACGATTGAGATCGAAGGGATTATCATGAACAAGCTTCAGAAAAAGCAAGCTGCGCTGGCTCGTCGCCATCGTCGCGTTCGCGGAAAGATCGCCGGTACGGCGGCTCGTCCCCGCGTGTGCGTCACGCGCAGCAACTCCAACCTGTACGTGCAGGTGATCGACGACGTCGCCGGCAAGACGATCTGCGGCGTTTCCACGCTCGGCCCTGACTTCAAGGCCACGGGCAAGAGCGGCGCGACCGTCGAGGGCGCTGCCGCGCTCGGCGAGATCGTGGGCAAGAAGGCGCAGGAATCCGGTGTCACGGAAGTCGTGTTCGACCGTGGCGGCAACCTGTATCACGGGCGCATCAAGGCTTTGGCCGATGCCGCTCGCGAAGCAGGCTTGAAATTCTAGAAGGGGTTAAGGTCTATGGCTCGTAACAAACAAGACAACGCCGCGGTCCCCGAGCTTCAGGAACGCGTCGTCTACATCAACCGCGTGTCCAAGGTTGTCAAGGGCGGCCGCCGCTTCGCGCTTACCGCGCTCGTGGTGGTCGGCGACGGCAACGGCCGCGTCGGCGTGGGCATGGGCAAGTCCCAGGAAGTGCCGATCGCCATCAAGAAGGGCGTCGAGGACGCGAAGAAGAACATGTTCAGCGTGCCGCTGACGGCCGAGAAGACGCTGCCGCACGAGATCGTCGGCGAGTACGGTGCCGGCCGCGTGCTCATCAAGCCGGCTACGCCCGGTACCGGCGTTATCGCCGGCGGCGCTGCCCGTGCGGTCATGGAGCTCGCCGGCGTGACCGACGTGTTCGCCAAGTCGCTCGGCACCGACAACGTGATGAACGTGGTCAAGGCGACCGCCGAGGGCCTCAAGAGCATGGAGAGCCCCGAGCAGGTCGCGGAGCGCCGCGGTCTGTCCGTCGCTCAGATCTATGGCTGGAAGGAGCAGAAGTAATGGCTGACGCAAAGAAGACGCTGCGCATCACCCAGGTGAAGAGCTCCATCGGCTTCAAGGAAGATCAGGCCAAGACGCTGCGCGCGCTGGGCCTCGGCAAGATCAACCGCTCGGTGGACCAGGTGGACAACGAGTCCGTCCGCGGCATGATCTTCAAGGTGAAGCACCTCGTCAAGGTTGAGGAAATCTAAACTCCTTGGTCCTTGGCAAGTAAGATATAATGATTCGTCGGCGTGCCGCAACGGCACGCCGATGGTCGATTTACGGAAGTTTGCTGGCGGCGAGCTGCCAGCGCCGGGATGCGTCCCGGACAGCGAAAGAAGGAGAAACGAACATGGAACTCAAGGATCTCAAGCCGGCTGAAGGTTCGCGCAAGCCCCGCAAGCGCGTTGGTCGCGGTCCCGCGTCCGGCACCGGCAAGACGGCCGGCCGTGGCATGAACGGCCAGAAGTCGCGTGCTGGCGGCGGCAAGGGTGCCGGCTTCGAGGGCGGTCAGACGCCGCTCGCTCGTCGTCTTCCCAAGCTCCCCGGCTTCAAGAACATCAACCACGTGGAGTACCTGCCCGTCAACGTCAAGCGTCTCGAGGACGTCTTCGAGGCCGGCGACGTGGTGAACGGCGAGAGCCTCAAGGCCAAGGGTGTCATCAAGCACGCCGACGCGCTCGTGAAGGTGCTCGGCGACGGCGAGATCACCAAGGCCCTCACCGTGCAGGTGGATAAGGTGTCTGCTTCGGCCAAGGCGAAAATCGAAGCAGCCGGAGGAAAGGTCGAAGAGCCTTGCTAAGCTCGATCATCGATGCATTCAAGGTACCGGAGCTGCGCAAGAAGATCTTGTTCACTCTGGCCATCCTCGCGCTGTATCGTTTCGGCGCGTACGTGCCGGTGCCCGGTATCCCGTTCAACGAGTTCGCGAACTCGTTCCAGGATTCGGGCGTGTCCATGACCATGCTCGACCTGTTCACGGGCGGCGCGCTGTCGAACTTCTCGGTGTTCTCGCTCGGCATCATGCCCTACATCACGGCATCGATCATCATGCAGCTGATGCAGGGCGTGATCCCCGCCATCGGCCGTTGGGCCAAGGAAGGCGAGACGGGTCGTCGCAAGATCACGCAGATCACGCGCTACCTGACGCTGGGCCTGGGCCTGATCAACGCCATCGGCTACCTGCTGCTGTTCAAGTCGCCGCAGTACGGCGTGGTGTTCTCCACCGAGGTGCCGGAGATCCTCACCGACATCCTCGTCGTGTTCACGCTCGTGGCGGGCACCGCGTTCATCATGTGGATGGGCGAGCTCATCACGCAGCGCGGCATCGGCAACGGCATGTCGCTCATCATCTTCGTGAGCATCGTGTCGCGCGTGCCGAGCGCCATCTTCTCGTCGATGAACCTGACGGCGGACACGGGCATGGGCATCGCCATCACGGTGCTGACCCTGATCGTGGTGCTTGCCTGCATCCCGGCGATCATCTTCGTGGAACGCGCGCAGCGCCGCATCCCGGTGAACTACGCCAAGCGCGTGCAGGGTCGCAAGATGATGGGCGGACAGTCCACCTACATTCCCCTCAAGGTGAATGCGGCGGGCGTCATCCCGATCATCTTCGCGAGCTGCCTGATCTACTTCCCGGCGCAGCTGGCGGCCCTGTTCAACGTGGGCTGGCTGACGGCGGTGGCCGACGCCATCTCCACCGGCTGGGTCAACTGGATCCTCACCGTGCTGCTCATCGTGTTCTTCGCGTACTTCTACACCTCCATGGTGTTCAACCCGGAGGAGACGGCCGACAACCTGCGCAAGCAGGGCGGCTTCATCCCCGGCGTGCGCCCGGGCACGGCGACGGTGACGTACATCAAGAACGTGCTGCATCGCGTCACGCTGCCCGGCGGCATCTTCATCGCCGCCATCGCGGTCGTGCCGACGATCATCTTCTACTTCACCGGCAACACGCTCATTCAGGCGTTCGGCGGCACCTCGATCCTCATCATGATCGGCGTGGCCCTCGACACCATGAACAAGGTGGAAAGCCAGCTGAAGATGCACAACTACGACGGCTTCTTCAAGTAGCCTGTTCGTAAAGACAAACGCCCTGGTCAGAAAGCCGACCAGGGCGTTTTTTGTTGCCCATAACCGTTCTGTGTACAAGGTTTGTACAAAAATACCAGGCCGGCGCACATGCAGTAGCTTCTGAAAGGCCTTTGTTCTCACGAACGACCTGCCTGGTATCGAACTTGTAAATGCACGCTTCTGTCAAGCAAAACAGGCTCGTATGCCTGCAAATGGTTGACAAAAGCGTGCGCGAGCGGGAAAGGCGGACTGCGGGTGTCGGGCGCGGGTTGCTCCGCACGCTCTGCGCCCTCCCGGGTGCATTCGTGCTTTGCGGCCTGTCTTTCTGTTGAAATATGCGCTTCCGGCGCAGGGCTTTGGTACAATACGGCGCATCGATTGTATGTCGAAAGGATAGAACCATCATGAATATCGTGTTGTTGGGGGCGCCGGGTGCCGGTAAGGGCACGCAGGCGGCCAAGCTGGTCGAAGAGTTCGGTACGCCGCACATCTCCACGGGCGACATGCTCCGCGCCGCCGTGAAGGCCGGCACGCCGCTGGGCCAGAAGGCGAAGTCCTACATGGACGCGGGCGATCTCGTGCCCGACGACGTCATCATCGGCCTCGTCACCGAGCGTCTGCAGGATCCGGACACCGAGAAGGGCTTCATCCTCGACGGCTTCCCGCGCACGTCCGCCCAGGCGGTCGCGCTCGACGCCGAGCTGTCCAAGCTGGGCCGCCCGCTCGATGCGGCGCTGCTCGTGGACGTGGACCCCGAGGTCATCGTCAAGCGCCTCACCTCGCGCCGCATGTGCCGTGACTGCAACTACATCGGCACCGCTGCCGACGAGACCTGCCCCAAGTGCGGCGGCGAGATGTACCAGCGCGACGACGACAACGAGGCCACGGTGCGCAACCGCCTCGACGTGTACGAGAAGTCCACGGCGCCGCTCATCGACTACTACCGCGGCTGCGACCTGCTCGTCTCCATTGACGGCGACCGCGATCCGAACGTGGTGTACGGCGATGTGAAGCAGGCGCTGGGTCTGTAAGCGCGCCGCGCGCGGCTTTTTGCACGCAATCTTGAAGGCGGATGGGGCTTGAGCTGCCCCCTCCGCCTTTTTTCATCTATAATTCTTTACCATTATGCCGACCGTACGCCAGAACATAGCCTATGCCTATACCGGCTTCATGAGCAGGCACCGCCCGACGGTGGTCCACTTCGCCAAAAGCGCGCTCGTCATCGTGCTGATCGCGCTTCTTCTGGAGACGTTCCTGTTCAACATCAACTATTTCACGTCGGCCAAGTACAACACCATATCGCTTAACGACAAGCTCACCTTGCAGGAGACTGCCGACGACCAGTACAAGGTGACGGCGGTGAACCACGTGCTGGAGTTCTCGAACCTCAACACCGAGGTGCACAACATCTGGCTCAACTTCGATTACCTGCAACCCGCCCAGCAGCTGACGGTGAAGATCCAGTTCACCGACGACGCGCACCACACGTACTTCGACTCCACCGAGTACACGGTGGGCGTGCCGCCCGTCGAGGTGTCCACGTTCAGCGATCAGAGCGAGTACATCAACCTCAACACCACGGGCCTCGTGAAGAACCTGCGCATCGAGATCACGGGCGACGACGTGAGCTACCCCATCAAGCTGAGCGACGTGTGCATCAACGCTCATCATCCGTTCGACTTCAACACGACGCGCTTCTTCGTCTGCGTGGGCCTCTTGGCGCTTGTGTTCGCGTTTCGTCCGCGCTCCGCCATCTACCGTATCGGCATCGTCAGCGAGCCGCGCAAATCGAAAGCGGCGATCATCGCCACGGTGGCCATCGAAGTGTGCCTGCTCGGCTCGTTTTTGTTCCTGGGGTCGAACCTCGTGGGCGTCGCCACGCAAAGCTACAACAGCGGGTCGTGGGACGGCAAGAGCCTCGTCAACACGTTCGAGGTGGGCGGCGACAACGCGCAGCAGTACGCGGAGCTCGCGAAGGCCATGGCGCACGGGCAGCTGTACCTGGAAGAGGAGCCGCCGCAGTGGCTCCAAGACTCCGACGACCCCTACGACAAGGGCGCACGCGACGAGATGCAGAAGGAGACGGGGGAGTCCTACCTCTTCGACGTGGCGTACTACGAAGGGCACTACTACGTCTACTTCGGCGTGGTGCCGGTCATCCTGTTCTACCTGCCGTTCTACCTGCTTACCGGCGCGAACTTCCCCACGGCCATCGGGGTGCTCATCGCGGTGGTGGCGTTCGTGCTGGGCTGTTCGGCGCTGCTCGACCGGTTCGCGCGCTACCATTTCAAACGGGTGAGCCTGGGGCTGTACCTGCTGCTGCAGATACCGCTCGTCATGTGCTGCGGCGTGCTGTACCTGCTGAAGTTTCCGACGTTCTACTCGCTGCCCATCGCGCTGGGCCTGGCGTTCTCGGTGTGGGGCCTGTACTTCTGGATGAAGGGCCGCGCCTCGGCGGGACCCGAGAAATGGTACCTGGCAGGGTCGCTGTGCATGGCGCTCGTGGCGGGGTGCCGCCCGCAGCTGCTCGTGCTGTCGCTGCTTGCCTTCCCGCTGTTCTGGCGCACGTACATCACGAAGCGCCGGCTGCTCACCCCGCGCGGCGCGCGGGAGTTCGGCTGCCTGATCGCGCCCTACCTCGTGGTGGCTGCGGGGCTGATGGCCTACAACTACGCGCGCTTCGGCTCGTTCACGGACTTCGGCGCGAACTACAACCTCACGGTGAACGACATGACGAAGCGCGGCTGGAACATCGGGCGCTTGGCCCCGGCCCTGTTCGCGTACTTCCTGCAACCGCCGAGCGCGACGGGCGTGTTCCCGTACCTGCAAGCGGCGCCGTTCGACACCACGTACATGGGGCAGACCATCAAGGAAGTCACGTTCGGCGGCATCTTCGCGTGCCTGCCCGTGCTGTGGGTGCTGCCGTTCGCGAAGCGCATCCTCCAGCTGCGCATCAGCCAGCGCTCCACCCGCACCATCGCGGGCGTCATCATCGTGCTGCTGCTGGGCGGCGTCATCGTAGCGCTGGCCGACGCGGAGATGGCCGGCATCCTGCAGCGCTACTTCGCCGACTTCAGCTTCATGTTCCTGGCGGCGGTGGTGCTGCTCGTGTTCATCGTGAACGAGCATCTGACGCCGGGCTCCGTCGTGCAGAACCTCCTCATGAAGGTGCTGCTCGTGCTCGTGGCCGTTTCGGTGCTGTACAGCGCGCTGCTGTGCTTCGTACCCGAGACGGGCTGGTACTCGGACGTGTACCCGTGGGCGTATCAGAACATCATCGAAACCGCCCAGTTCTGGACATAGGTTCGCATTCGCATCCGTTCGATCTGAGAGAGAGGTTCTATGGAATTCATCATCGCTGAGAGCACCGAGGATATGAGCCGCCAGGCGGCCGACCGCATCGCGTCGTTCGTCGAGGCCGATCCCACGTGCGTGCTGGGTTTGGCTACGGGTACGACGCCCATCGGCCTGTACACCTGCCTCGTTGACGATTGCGCGAAGGGGAAGATCAGCTTCGCGGACGTCACCACCTTCAACCTGGACGAGTACCGCGGCCTCGATCCCGAGCACGACCAGAGCTACCGGTACTTCATGAAGAAGCACCTGTTCGACCATGTGGACATCGATCAGGCGCGCACCCATGTTCCCGAGGGGTCGAATCCCGACGCCGAGGCCGTGTGCTCGGCCTACGAGCAGGCGATCGAGGGGGCGGGCGGCATCGATCTGCAGCTGCTCGGCCTGGGGCCGAACGGCCATATCGGCTTCAACGAGCCCGAAGACACCTTCCCGAAGGCCACGCACTGCGTCGACCTCACCGAGAGCACCATCCAGGCGAACAGCCGCCTGTTCGACCGCGTCGAGGACGTGCCGCGCCAGGCCTACACCATGGGCATCGGCACCATCATGGCCGCGCGCAGCGTGCTCGTCGTGGTGGAGGGATCCCATAAGGCGGAGATCGTGAAGCAGGCGTTCTTCGGCCCGGTGACGCCCGAGGTGCCGGCGTCCATCCTGCAGTTCCACCCCAACGCCACCGTCATCGTCGATCCGGCAGCGGGCGCGCTGTGCAAGTAACGGGCGGTTCGGTTCTGACGGACGCGGGGTTCGTCTCCGCTGATATCGCGATCGAAGGCGAACGCTTCGCGGCCGTCGAGCCGCGAGGCGCGGCAACGCGCGCCGACGAAGCCGTGATCGACGCCGCGGGATGCTACGTCATACCCGGCCTCATCGACCTGCACTTCCACGGGTGCGTGGGATACGATTTCTGCGACGGCACCGAGGAGGCGATCGACGCCATCGCTCGGCATGAGGCGTCGTGCGGCGTCACGGCCATCTGCCCGGCCACGATGACCTATCCCGAGGACGTGCTCGGCCCCATCATGGACGCGGCGGCCTCCTACGAGGCAAAGCGCGACGGGGCGGCGCTCGTGGGCATCAACATGGAGGGGCCCTACATCTCGCCCGACAACATCGGAGCGCAGAACCCGGCTTACCTCCACCTGCCCGACGAGGCGATGTTCCGCCGCTTGCAGGAGCGATCGGGCGACCTCATCAAACTCGTGGACGTGGCGCCCGAAGTGGACGGGGCACTCGACTTCATCCGCTCGGTGGCGCCTGGGGTGCGCGTGTCCATCGCGCATACGCAGGCCGACTACGATACGTCGTGCGCGGCCATCAAGGCCGGCGCGCGGCAGATGACGCACCTGTGCAACGCCATGCCGCCGTTGCATCATCGCAAGCCCGGCCCCATCGGCGCCGCGTTCGACCATCCCGAGGTGACACCCGAGCTTATCGCCGACGGCGTGCACATCCATCCGTCCATGGTGCGGCTGCTGTTCGCGGCGTTCGGCAGCGAGCGCATTATCCTCATCAGCGACTCGATGATGGCGACGGGGCTCGATGACGGCGAGTACTCGCTGGGCGGCCAGGACGTCACGGTGCGCGGCAACCGCGCGACGCTGCACGACGGCACCATCGCCGGCTCGGCCACCGACCTCATGGCGTGCGTGCGCGTGGCGGTGCGCGACATGGGCATCCCGCTCGATGCAGCCGTGAGGGCGGCCAGCGCCAACCCGGCCCGCGCGCTCGGCTTGGATGGCGAGCGCGGCAGCATCGAGGTCGGCAAGATCGCCGACGCCGTCGTGCTGGACGAAGATCTCAACGTGAAGCACGTGATCGTGCGAGGCGAGCTGCTGGGGTAGGGAGGCAGAGGCTGGGGCGCCCCCCCCGCGCAGCAGGTCGACTCGGAACCCCTCCATCTCACCGTACGGTGACGCCCTTCCTTCGCGTTGGCGACGGAGGCGCGGGTTCGCTTCCTCGCATCCTATACTCTTCTTTTACGTTGTATGAAAAGGAGAGGCGAGCCTATGTCGATGGATGTCGTGCTGCCGACCGTCGGCGCTCTGGCGGTGTTCGTCGTCATGCTCGTCATGCTCAAGGCCATGCGCTCGAAAGGCCTGAGCTTCACCGTGCGGGTGTTCTCCGCCCTCGGGTTGGGCATCGTGCTGGGCCTGGGCATCCAAATGCTGCTCGGCCGCAACGGAGACGTCACGACGACGGTGCTCGACTGGATTTCCATCGTGGGGCAGGGCTATATCGGCCTGCTCAAGATGCTCGTCATGCCGCTCGTGTTCGTGGCCATCCTCGGGGCGTTCACGCGCGCGGAGGTCACCGAGCACTTCGGGCGCATCGCTGCGGTCGTGCTGGCCGTGCTGCTGGGGACGGTGACCGTCGCCGCCGTCGTAGGGTGGGGCGCGACGGTGCTGACCGGCCTCACACATGCGGGCTTCCTCGACGGCGCGACGCCCGACGCCTCGGAGCTGTCCGCGCTCGCCTCCCAGCAAGGGCAGGTGAGCGACCTTACGCTTCCTCAAGAGATCCTCTCGTTCATCCCCACGAACCCCTTCGCCGACCTCGCGGGCATGCGCTCCACGTCCACCATCGCGGTCGTCATCTTCTCAGCCATCCTCGGGGTGGCCTACCTCAGGCTGCGCGACAAGGACGGCGAGCAGGCCGACTTCTTCAAGCGCCTCATCGACAGCCTGTACGGCATCGTCATGCGCGTGGTGG
This sequence comes from Eggerthella timonensis, assembly GCF_900184265.1. Lineage (NCBI taxonomy): Bacteria > Bacillati > Actinomycetota > Coriobacteriia > Eggerthellales > Eggerthellaceae > Eggerthella > Eggerthella timonensis. The sequence continues at coordinate 3,266,126 of NZ_FXXA01000002.1, read as the reverse complement.
CCATGGTGCTGGGGCTCACGCCCTACGGCATCCTCGCGCTCATCGCGAAGGTGATGGCCACGAGCGACTACCAGGCAATACTCGGTCTGGGGAAGTTCGTGCTCGTGTCGTACGGCGCGCTGCTGACGGTGCTCGGGGTGCACTGCCTCGTTCTGCTGGCGAACCGTGTGAACCCAGTGACGTACTTCAAGAAGGTGTTTCCCGTGCTCAGCTTCGCGTTCGTCTCGCGTTCGAGCGCGGGCGCGCTGCCGCTCAACATCGAGACGCAGCATCGCGCCCTCGGCGTGGACGGCGCCTCGGCCAACCTCGCGGCCAGCTTCGGCATGTCGATCGGGCAGAACGGATGCGCGGGCGTGTACCCGGCGATGCTCGCCACCATCGTGGCACCGACGGTGGGCATCGACGTGCTGTCGCCCGCCTTCTTCGTGCCGCTCATCGCCGTGGTTGCCATCAGCTCGTTCGGCGTGGCCGGCGTAGGCGGCGGCGCAACGTTCGCCTCGCTCATCGTGCTGGGGACGATGGGGCTGCCCATCGAGGTGGTGGCCGTGCTCGCATCGGTCGAGCCGCTCATCGACATGGGACGCACCGCGCTCAACGTGAACGACTCCTTGGTGGCCGGCATCACCGCCTCGCACGTCACCGGCAACTTCGACCGCGCGGTCCTCCACGACCCTGAAGCCCGCGTCGCCGCCGATGCCCACGTGAATTGAGATAAGAGGAGACAGAGGGACGGGGATAATGTCTCATTTCACGAATGAGACATTATCCCCGTCCCCCTTGTCTCACGCGTCCCTCCGTCTCACGGTGGTTCTACGCGATGGCGTTGGCGAACCAGGAGGTGATGGACTGGGGGTGCGTGATGGCGGTGCCCACGACGATGGCGAACGCTCCGGCTTCCATGGCAGCCTGCGCGTCGGCGAGCGTGTGGATGCGGCCCTCGCAGAACACGGGCACGTCGCCCGCCGCGGCGACGGCTTCGCGCAGGAAGGCGAGGTCGGGGCCGTCGGTCTTCTGGCGGCCGCCCGGCACGTAGCCGGCGAGCGTGGTGGACACGATGTCCACGCCTGCTTCGAGCGCGCGGTGCACGTCGTCCATGCAGGCGCAGTCGGCCATGACGAGCGTCTCGCCGCGCAGGGCCGTCACGGTCTCCTCGAAGGTGCGTCCGTCGGGGCGGGGGCGTCCTGTGGCGTCGAGCGCCACCACGTCGGCACCGGCGGCGATGCAGGCGCGCGCGTGGCGCAGCGTCGGGGTGATGTAGACGCCGTCGTGGCCCTCTTTCCACAGGCCGATGACGGGGATCTCCACCTGGCCCTTGATGGCTGCAATGTCGGCGAGGCCCTGGCAGCGGATGGCCGCTGCGCCGCCGCGTTCGGCGGACAGCGCCACCTGTGCCATCGTCTCGGGGTGGCGCATCGGCTCGCCCACGTAGGCCTGGCAGCTGACGATGAGCTTGCCTTCGAGGGCTGCGATCTTAGGATCGGTCATGTTCATCCTTTCAAGGAGTCGAGCAGGTATTCGGCGGCGCCGACGAGGGGGGCTCGGCCACCCAGCGCGGCGTCGACGATGGGCAGTCCGTGCATGATGGGAGGGGCTTGCCGCTCGAAGCCCTCGTGCAGAGCCGCGCGCCATAGGGGCCCGGCGTTGCATACCGAGCCGGAGAGCACGACGAACTCGGGGTCGAGCAGGTCGGCCCACGTGGCGATGGCCTCGCCGAGGACCGCGCCCGCCTCGCGAATGACGCGCCCGGCGAGCTCCTCGCCGTCCGCGGCGCGGCGCGCGATCTCGCCGCCGGCGACGCGCTCGCCTCCGGCGGCGACGTAGCGGGCCTCGATGCCGCTGCCGGCGGCGATGGACTCCAGCTCGCTTGCGGTGCCGCACGTGCGCGGCGTGCCGAGCGCGTCGGGGCAGGGCGTGCGCCCCAGCTCACCGGCGAACCCGTGCGCGCCCAGCAGCACGCGGCCTTCCGCCACGACGGCGCCGCCGAGTCCGGTGCCCGCGGCGATGACGAGGCAGGTCTGCGCGCCGCGCGCCGCGCCCCAGCGGGCTTCGCCGAGGGCGTGCGCCTTCACGTCGTTGAGCACGGCCACGGGCAGGCCGAACGTGGCGCCCAGGTGCGCGGCGACGGGTTGGCCGGTCCAGCCGGGCATGAGCTCGTTGGCGAACGCGATGCCGCCCGTGCGCACGTCCACGCACCCGGCCGTCCCCACGCCGATGCCGGCGATGGTGCCGTCGGCATCGGCCGCCACGTCGCCGACGAGGGCGGTCAGCGTGTCGAGCACGGCATCGCCGCCGCGACCGGCTTCGGTGGGAACGCTGCGCAGCGCAACAACCTCCGGCGCAGCGCCGGCGGCGGGGTAGCGCACAAGCGCCCCCGCCATTTTCGTGCCGCCCACGTCGAGGGCGGCGATCGTGCACGGGTATTCGACGCTCATGCGGTGCCCCCGGCTACTTGCAGGCCGGGGTGCCGGGGACGACGGGGCACGCATCCCAGTGCGCCTGGCGAACCGGCGCGTCGGCGTCCATGAGGCCTGCGCCCTTCAGCACCTCGACGATGTGCTCCACGTCTTCGCCCTCGAGCGCGCACACGGGCTCGCGCATCTGGTTCGTGTTGAACACGCCCATCTGCCACAGCGCCGTTTTGAACGCGCCCACGCCGGCGCCGAAGCCCACGGTGGCCTTCACTTCGCGCGTGACGAACATGAGGCGGGCGAGGTGGTTCTGGATCTCGCGCACGCGCTCCCAGTCGCCGGCCTGCGCCGCGCGCCATTGCTCCACGTAGCTGGCCGGGTCGATGTTCGCGAGGCCCGGCACCGAACCGTCGGCGCCGCTGAGGTACGCGCCGTCGACGACCACCTCGTGGCCGGTCAGCAGCTGCAGCGGGTGGCCGGCGTCCTCGTTCTGCAGGCACAGCCAGCGGAACGACACGTCGTCGCCCGAGGAGTCCTTCACGCCTTGCAGCACGCCGTCCTCGCCGAGGCGTACGAGCATCGTGGGGTCGAGCTTCGTGTGCACGCACGCAGGCAGGTCGTAGGCGAACAGCGGCAGGTCGGTGTACTCGCGGATGGCGCGGAAGTGGCGCTCCACCTCTTTGGGGCCGCCGAGGGCGTAGAAGGGGGCGGTGGCCACGAGGGCGTCCACGCCGTAGCCCGTGGCGCGCTTGGCCTGGTCGACCACGCGCATGGTCTCCATGTCGATGATGCCCGTGAGCACCGGCACTCGGCCGTGAACCATGGCGATGGCCTCCTGCAGCACATGGTAGCGCTGCGCGTCGGTGAGGAAGGCCACCTCGCCGGAGGATCCCAGGAAGAACAGACCGTCGACGCCGGCCTCGATCATGCGGTTGATGGAGCGCTCGAGCGCTTCGAGGTCGAGCTGGCGCTTCTCGGTCAGCGGGATGACGACCGGGGGGATGACGCCGCGGAACGGTGAATCAGTCATAGGAACAAGCCTCTCTTCGTTCGTCGGTAAACGGTAAAAGGGTAAACTCCCTCAGCGCAAGCGTCAACGAATGAGGGCAGGTCACCACAAAGAAAGCGCCCCCGGATCGCAAACCGGGGGCGCGGGCAAAACGGGGTGGGCGCTACTTGCCCAATTCAGGGTGGAGCAGCGATGGGGCTGCGCCCAGCAACAACTTCGTGTAGTCGTGCTGAGGGCGCTCGAACACGTCCTTCGACGCGCCGCGCTCCACGGCCTCGCCGGCGTTCATCACGATGATCTGGTCGGAGATGTAGCGCACCGTCTGGATGTCGTGGCTGATGAACACCATGGACAGGCCGAGATCGCGCTTGAGGTCCATGAGCAGGTTCAGGATCTGCGCGCGCACCGACACGTCCAGCGCGCTCGTGGGCTCGTCGGCGATGATGGCGTCGGGTTCGAGCGACAGGGCGCGCGCGATGGCGACGCGCTGGCGCTGGCCGCCGGACAGCTGGCCCGGCAGGGCGTCGAGCACGGAGTTCGGCAGGCCCACCATCTCGATGAGGTCGAGCACGCGACGCTCGCGCGAATTCTTGTCGCCCACCTTGTGCACCACGAGCGGGTCCATGAGCTGATCGTGCACGCTCATGCGGGCGTTGAGCGCCGTCGCGGGATCCTGGAACACCACCGAGATCACGCGGCCGATGAGGCGCCGCTCGGCGGCCGTGCGCTTCGTCACGTCCTGGCCCTTGAAGTACACCTTGCCCGACGTGGGCTGCTGCAGGCCGCACATCACGTTGGCCGTGGTGGACTTGCCGCAGCCGGACTCGCCCACGATGCCGAGCGTCTGGCCCGGCATGAGCTTGAGGGTGAGGCCGCGCACGGCTTGCACCTTGTTCGGGTGCAGGATGGAGCCCGTGCGCGTCTTGAACGTCACGCGGATATCGTCGAGGAAGATGATGGGGGTGGGCTCGCCCGCCTCCGCTGCGGGCTGGACGCCCGCGTTCATGCGCTCCTGCTCGCTCATATGATGGCACCTCCTGGGACGTACGGTTTGATGCCGAGGCGCTTGAGCTCGCTGTCGGGCAGCTCGGCGAAGTAGTGATCGGTGTCGGCAACGCGCTTGAGCACCGGACGCAGCTGCGAGACCTTGTCAGGATGGCTCGAACGCGGCGTGAAGCGGTCGCCCTCGGGGAAGTCCTTGGGGCTGGGAACGCTGCCGGGCACCTGGTGCAGACGCGTGCCGCCGGCTTCGATGGACAGCACCGAGCCCAAGAGGCCGCGCGTGTACTCGTGCACGGGGTGGCACAGGATGTCGGTGACGGGACCCTGCTCGACCACCTGGCCGGCGTACATGACGGTGATGGAGTTGGCCACTTCGGCGACGAGCGCGAGGTCGTGGCTCACGAACACCATCGCGAAGCCCAGCTCCTTCTGCAGCTTGTTCAAAAGGTCGATGACCTGCTTCTGCACGGTCACGTCGAGGGCCGTGGTGGGCTCGTCGGCGATGATGACCTTCGGGTCGCGCGTCAGCGCCATGGCGATGAGCACGCGCTGGCGCTGGCCGCCCGACAGCTCGTGGGGGTAGGAGTCCAGCGTGCGCTTCGGGTCGAGGCCCACAAGCTCCAGCAGCTCCTCGGCCGTGCGTGTGCCGCCGCGCTTGGTGAGCTGCTTCATCTGCGCCTTGATGAGCATGGACGGGTTGAGCGAGGACAGCGCGTCCTGGTAGATCATGGCGATCTCGCGGCCGCGCAGGGCGTTCATCTGCTTCTGGTTCATGTCGAGCAGGTTCTGCCCGTCGTAGAGCACCTCGCCCGTGACGGTGGCCTTCGGGTCGAGCAGGCCCATGATGGTGAGCGAGGTGATGGACTTGCCGCAGCCGGACTCGCCCACGAGGCCCATGGTCTGGCGCGGGCGCACCACGAAGCTCACGTGGTCGACCACGTTCACGTCGCCGTGGCGCGGGAACTTGATGCACAGGTCCTTGACTTCCAGGATGGGCGGCACGTCGGTGCGCGCCTCGAAGCGGTCGGTGCGCGTCTTCTCGATGGCCTGCAGCTGGGAGAGGCGCTGCTCGAGCATCTCGGCCTGGGCGGCGTAGGCCAGCGTCGGGTCGGCGACCATCTTGTCGGCCTCGCGGTTGGCGGCCAGCGCGTCGTCGGCGGCCTTGACCGGCGCCTTCGGCGCAGCGGCCATGGCGTCGGTGATGCCCTCGGACAGGATGTTGAGGCACAGCACGGTGATCATGATGGCGAGGCCCGGGAACAGCGCCTGCCACCAACGGCCCGCCAGCACGCCCGCACGCGCGTCGGACAAGATGTTGCCCCACGTCGGCGTCGGCTCGGGGATGCCGGCCGAGATGAACGACAGCGAGGCCTCGAACACGATGGCGTCGGCCACGAGCACGATGGTGAACACCATGACCGGGGCGATGCAGTTGCGGATGACGTGCTTCACGAGGATCCACGGGGCGCGGGCGCCCGACACGACGACGGCGCGCACGTAATCCTGGTTGTACTCGCTCACCACGTTGGCGCGCACGATGCGCGCGATCTGCGGGATGTACAGAAAGCCGATGGCGAAGATGAGCGAGGGCACCGAGGGCTTGAACGCGATGACGAACGTGGCGGCCAGCGCGATGCCGGGGAAGGACATGACGACGTCGAGGATGCGCATGATGACTTCCGACACCCATTTGCGCGACACCGCGGCGATGGCGCCGATGATGGAGCCGCAGATGAGCGCGAAGGCCGTGGCGCCGAGGCCGATGACGAGCGAGTAGCGCGCGCCGTACATCATGCGCGACAGCACGTCGCGGCCCTTGTCGTCGGTGCCGAACAGGAACTGGGCGTCGGGAGCCTGGCGTGCCGTGAAGATCTGGAACGGGTCGTGCGGGGCGATGACGTTGGCCAGCACGGCGATCATCGCGATGAGAACGAGCACGACCAGCGAGATGCGCGATCCGATGCTCATGGCCTTCCAGCGGCGGAAATGCACCTTGCCGGGGTTGGCTTCCATCTTCTCAGTGAGGTTTCCACGTAGTTTCACCATGTTGCTACACCGTCCTGATTCGCGGATCGATCAGGATATAAAGCATATCCACGATAATGTTGATAACGATGAACGTGATGGCCACCACGAGCACGACGCCCTGCACGAGCATCGTGTAGCTGGACTGGATGCCCGAGAGGATGGCCATGCCCATGCCGGGGAGGTTGAAGATGACCTCGATGACCACGGCGCCGCCGATGAGGTAGCCGATGCGCAGGCCGAGCACCGTCACGGGGGTGATCAGCGCGTTGCGCAACACGTTGCGGGCCACCACGATGCGCTTCGGGATGCCGGCGCCGAGGGCCGTGCGCACGTAGTCCTTGTCGAGCTCCTCGACCATGGACGTGCGGATGACGCGGGTGAGCTGTCCGGCTACGGGGATGCCCAGCGCGAAGGCCGGCATGGCCATGCGGGCGAACCATCCGGCGGGATCGGCCGTGATGGAGGGCAGCGGCCCGGAGGCGGGCAGCACATGCAGCATCGACGAGAACAGAAGGATCATGAGCACCGCCAGCCAGAACGACGGCGTCGCGATGCAGGCGATGGAGAACACGCGGATGATCTGGTCGGGCCATCGATCTCGGTACAGGGCCGAGATCACGCCTAAGATCACCGCGATCACCACGCCGATGATGAGGCCGAAGAACGTCAGCTGCAACGTGACGGGCAGCGCCTCTCCGATGCGGTCGGCCACCGAAGCGCTGTTCGCGCCGTAGGTGCCCAGGTCGCCTTGGAATAGGCCGACGATGAAGTTGCCGTATTGGACGAGGACGGGATCGTTCAATCCGTGCTCCTCGCGATACTGCTCGGCTTGGGCTTCAGTGGCATTCTCGCCAAGGACCGAATACGCCTGGTCGATGGGAGAGAGCGCCATGATGAAGAAGACGAGGATGGTGACACCGAAGATCATGATCGGCAGCGCTATGAGGCGTCTTCCGATTAATCGTAGCAGGTTGCTCACCGTATCCCCCTTTCGCTTCGTGGGCCCGAAAGCCCGCTTGCACTGACAACTGCTGCCTGCATCGCGCGCGCAGGCGCGGTAAGCGTGTAGACAACCAACCGTATTTTATCTGATCTGCGGTGATTATGCAGAGAAATAAGAGCGATCTTGAGCCATATCCGACGCCGCCGGAGCGGGCGTGCCGTCGAGGCTATTCCCGGCCCCGCTCGCACACGAGAAACCAGCTGCTTCCCGTGCCGCGCGCGTGCGCGCAGCCCACGCACGCGTCGCCGCGGCAGAGCTCTTCGGAGCGCAAGGAGGCGTCGAAGAGGCCGGCTGGCAGCGAGCGCGCGTCGGCGTCTCCGTCCTCGACGCACGACGCGACCATCGCGGCCAGCTGGCGCATGCCGCGCGCGTCGGGATGGGTGCCGTCCACGGCCTCGTAGTCGACGCCGTAGGCCTCGAGGTCGGCCACGCGGCAGCCGTGCTCGCGCGCCGACGTGCGGATGGCGTCGTTGTAGGCGCGAAACGGCGCGCCGCGCAGATTCCAGGCGAACGTGGGGCGTTCCTCGCCTGCCACGCGGCCAGGGCAGAGCGTGCAGCACCACACGTCGGTCTGCGGATACGTTGCGCGCAGCCGGCTGAGCAGCAGGTCGTAGGCGGCGCGGAATCGCGCGACGGCGTCGGGGGAGGCGTATCCGGGGGCGTGCGGTGCGATGGCGTCGAGGTCGAGCGTTGCGGGCAGCGCGTTGCCGCGACCGGCGGCCTGCGCCGCCGCGCCGCCCCAGCCGTAGTCGTTGATGCCCATGAACACGATGACGACATCGGGCTGCACGCCGTCTTCGGCCAGGGCGTCGATGCGCTCCTGGCTGCTTCCGGCAGGAAAGCCCGCTCCTTCCACGAGGCTGCCCGAGAAGGAGCTGTTCGCCAGCAGGCGTGCGCCCAAGCGGGCGACCACCTGGGACCACCAGGTGTCGGCGGGGTTCTGCACGCCGGTGCTCGCGCGGCGCTCGCCCTCGTAGAACACGCGGTAACCCGGCGGGTTGCATCCGTCGAACGTGCTGATGGAGTCACCGAGAATGGAGATGGATCGCATGGGGCCTCTTTCTCAAAAGCAAGGGCCCGCCCCTTGCGGAGCGAGCCCTTTCGTTGCGTTTACCTCAGATGATGCGTGCGCTTACGCCTTCGCGCTGGCGCCGAGGAACACGAGGCCCGTCGTGGCGATGGGCTCGAAGCCGGTGATCTGCTCGGCCTGGTAGCCGGTGGCGACCGCACGATGGAACAGCGGGTACAGCGGCACTTCTTCGGCCAGCAGGTCGAAGCACTTGTTCCACAGCTCCTGCTGCTCGTTGCCGGTGGCTTCGCGAGCCTGCTGCATGAGCGTCTGCAGCTCGTCGAACTTGCCGTCGCCGGCCTTCTTCCAGCACGTGCGGCCCTGGGTCCAGATGTTGTCGCCGTACCACCAGGACATCAGCAGGTCGGGGTCGTTGCCGAAGCAGGTCGGGTCGCCCGGGGTGAGCATGACGTCGTAGGACAGCACGTCGGCGGACTCGGCGTACTCGCTCCAGTTGATCTTCTGTTCGGCGATGGTGCAGTCGACGCCCGCGGCCTTGAGGTCTTCCTTGATCTGCGGGGCGAGGTCCTTCACCCAGTTGTTGTTCACGACGAGCGTGAAGGCCAGGTTCTCGGCACCGGCTTCCGCCAGCAGGCTCTTCGCCTTCTCCACGTCGTGCGTGTACACCGTGGACGCCTTGTGGAAGTTCGGATGCTCCTTGTTCAGGAAGCCCTCGACGGCGGCAGCATGGCCGGCCATCTGGTTGTTGATGAGCTTGTCCACGTCGACGGCATAGTAGAACGCCTGGCGGACGCGCTTGTCGTTGAAGGGCTCCTTCAGCGTGTTGAACATGAAGAACGGCTGGTTGAAGCCCTGGATGTAGTCGACGGACGCGCCGGCGGCCGTGAGCTGCTCGGCGTTGGCGTCGGGCACGTTCTCCATGACCTGGACCGTGGCCTCCTGCAGGGCGGTCGTGCGGGCCGTGTTGTCAAGCAGGATGTTCCAATGCATCTCGTCGGCCGTGGGCACGTAGGTGCCGTTGTAGTTCTCGTTCGGCAGGAACTTGATGGTGCCGCCGTCGTCGCCGTTCACCGTGTCGTACTTCCACGGGCCGGAGCCGATGGGCATGGTCTTCAGCTGATCGTCGGTCAGGGACGCGGGGAACACCTTGACCACGCTCAGACGGCCCTTGAGCAGGCTGTCGAAGGGGTACTTGAGCGTGATGGTCACCGTCTTGTCGTCCTTGGCGGCCACCGTGTCGATGAACGACAGGAAGGCGCCGCAGGTGGCGTCGGCCATGTTCAGCTCGAACGCGTTCACCACGTCGGCCGTGGTCACGTCCGTGCCGTCGGAGAACTTGGCGCCGTCGCGCAGGGCGACCTCGTACTCGGTGTCGGAGACCTTCGTGGGCTCGCCGGCGGCAAGCGCGTTGTAGGTCTTGTAGGTGTGCAGGTCGAGGTCGTACAGGCCCTCGAACACGTGCCACGTGGCCGCCAGCATGAGCGCCGAGCCGCCGTTGAGGCCGACCGGGTTGACGTTGGTGGACGTGTAGGCGCAGGCGCCGGTCAGCGTGCCGCCCTGAGCGGCCGCACCGGTGTCGGTCGTGCCCGCATCGGTCGACGGGGTGTCCGTCGTGCTGCCGCCACCGCAACCGGCCAGGCTCAGGCCGGCCGCTGCGGCTGCAACGGCGCTGCCCGCCAGAAACGTGCGGCGAGACAAAGACGCTTTCATAGGCTGTTCCATTTGGTTTCCCTCCATTTCGGTATCGGGGCAGGAGGCCCCGAACGTACGTGCGTGCTTGCGCACGCGCACAACAGCACTGCACATTATCGGGGAAAACCCTGAGAAAATAAAGAACCTGTAAGCTCAATGTTGCGATTATTATTTCGATGAGAGAATAATTCACCTGGGGAAATCAGTGGTATCATGCGCGGCATGGTTCGAACTACACATAAAAGTAACGGTTGGCTAACGGTGTTCCTCAGGGCCGAAAACGAGCCGTTTCCCGCGCTGGCGGCCCGTCTTGGGCGTCCGGCGCTGCCTGCGCCCGCCAAGCTTCTGGCACCGCCCGCATCGAGCGAGGCCGTGCGCAAGTCGATGATGGGCAACAAGCGCAGCAACACGAAGCCCGAGCTGCTCGTGCGCCAGCGCCTGCGCGCGGCGGGCCTGACGGGCTACCGGCTGCAGTGGAAGGTGCCCGGGCACCCCGACATCGCGTGGCCCGGCAAGAAGGTGGCGCTGTTCGTGAACGGGTGCTTCGATTGGTGATACATGTCTACCGCAAAAAAATTACGAGACGCACTTTGTTATCCGGCACGTACGGCGCTGTATCGTTGTAGTAGTCGATGCGCTTGATAATACCCCTGAGCACGTCGTTCTTCGCTTTCGCCGACAGATCGTCATCAAGCAGGGCCTCGATGCAGCCCCTCAACGAGGCGACTGTGGCTTCGCTGTACTCAGGAGGCTTGGCATCTGCGATAGCTTGCTCCACTTCTTCGATGTGGTTGTCGATGGCTTCCTTGCGAACCTTGAATTCTTCGATGGTATATGCGCCGGCTTCGTAGGCCTCCATCGCCCTGCTGCGTGCTGCACCTGCTTTGATCAGCTCGGACTTAAGGGCGTTGAGGTGAATCGTATACTCGCTTGTTTTATCGATCTCGCCGACATGAAATTCGACATCAGCTAAGAGCTTGCGCAAGGCTGTCACCAAAACATCCATGACGAGCGTTTCCCTTGCCCCACGGCATCCGTCGCAGGGGCGCGTCATGGCTTTCGGTCGCTTATGCACGAAGAAGTAGGCTTGGCTTTTACCCGAACTCATCTGATGGTGATCCATGGCGTAGCCGCATTTCCCGCATTTGAGGAGCTGGCTCAATGGATTTTTGAGCTGTAGGCCCTTGCGCAGGTGAGCGGACTCGACGAGCTTGCCGGTGATCTTCTTGAAGCGCTCCTCGCTGATGCCGCCTTTTCCGTAGTGGAGGCCCTTTACGCAAATTGGGTTTTGGTTTTGTGCCCGAACTTTTCGCGTTTCGAAAGTCTCGGGATCAAATACACGCTTGGTAACGTTTTTACCGTAGGTCACATAGCCGCAATTTGCAACGTTGAGGGCGATTGCGCGAATTGCCGCCGCCGTCCAATGATGTCCGCCTCGCGCGGTACGGATGCCCTCGTTGCTGTACATCGTCGCGATGGCGTTGCAGCCTACATCCGACTCAAGTAGATCGTAAATGCGAAGCATGTTGCCGTGGTTCTCGTCCGGCTCAAGCTGCCATAGACCCTTGATGCGTACTGCACGCCATCCATAAGGCGTGCGCCCGGTAGCCTGCCAACGCCCCTCCTTCGCCGAGCTCACCTTTCCGCGCGTCAGGCGCGAGGTGATGCTGTCGAGCTCGTCTTCCGAGTTCCGCAGATCGTTTTTGAGCTGCTTCATGTCGGACTTCGAATTCGGATCGTAGTTCTTCTCCTCGGTGAGGAGCCACGTGTTCGTGTAACGAAATGCGTTTACGATCTTCTCTTGGTCGCTGCCGCCGCCGCGACCCAACCGCGATGCTTCGACGGCATAGACCGCATCCCATGTATTGCTTGCGATGTCGGCGAGGAGTTGTTTGACATCCGGGCGTCCACTGATGGTTTCCCCGCTTACGACTTCGCGGTACCACTTCGCTATCTTGTGGCCGTTGTCTTCGGCCAATCCTTCTATGATTGCTTGGTGACGCTCGAGCGTCTTGTATGCACCGAGTTTCTCGCGCTCCTCGTCTTCGCGAGACTTACGCAGATACGCACAACACGCCCAGTCGGTGGGCGTAGGCATGGTAGAATGCATGCGACCGCTCCTTCCGTTGGAGTTGGTTTTATTGCCGAGCCTCGCGCAGGGTTGCAGCCCATATGCGCGAGGCTTTTCTTGCTACAGAAAATCTCGACTCAGATTGTCGGTCTTAGTAGCGATTCCACAGAGCTTTCTCAATATGTCAGCAGTCGTATCAAGAGATGACGATTGCTGATCCGGATCCGTGAAGACAAGATTCTCATCGCTGCCACCACCACTCCTGTAATCAATCACGAGTGCGGTCTTGCGAGTTTTCCCTTTGAGGGCAGATGCAGCGCCGGCAATAGCACCTACGCCGCCGAGTAAGATTCCTCCAGTGACGGCTCTTCCGACCGCTGATGCCTCGTTTTCAAACAGTTCACTACCACAGCGAACATCGGTCACCTGATCGTACTTGAGCTTGGCAACTTTGCTTTTGTCTACGGATTCGATTTTCATGTAGTCGTCGTAGAGCAACACATTACATGGCTCGTTAGGCTTAAAAGAACCGAAAGGCTCGGCTGTTTGAAGACGTAGCTTGAGAAGATGTTTGTCCTTATTCGAAAAGAATCCCATGTAGCCTCCTAATTGATAACGTGCGCTTATAGCGTAAATTTTATACGTCAAGCGATGCCGGAACTTTGATTATCTTGCACATGGGTACTTTTGACGTCAATGACCATCTCCGGGTTGCAAGTTAGATCCTCCGCGTAGGTGACGACTTTTCTTTTCCCTTTGTCATTGAGCTTGTCGCAAGCAATATGGAGAGCCCTCATGATCGGATCTTCTGGATCAAGATGTTCTCCTTCATCCTTTACACCAAGGAGCCAGCTGGTAGAGCATTCGAGGAGTTCGCAGAGCTGAACAATCATGCTTGATCGTATTTCGCGTCCGTATTCGTAGTTTTGATAAGCGGGCTGGGTAATACCAAAAAACTCAGCCATTTGGGATTGTGTGTATCCCTTAGCTTTCCGAGCGGTTGCAAGTCGCATGCCAAGTTCTTTATCAATCCTCTCCTTGGCGGTGGTTTTCTTTTTGGTCATATCAGACTCCTGTTCCTTGTCTACAGGAACTATAACAACTATTTGGTCATAGCACAAGAAATTGTTATAAACTGCTTGAACTATAAGATATGCTTTGTTATATTCGGAACACATACAAGTACTTATATTCCTTTTGGAGGTGATCTGATGCAAAACAACATTGCCAAGCTGCGTAATGATCTCGGGATTAGCCGCCAGCAGCTCGCGGAAAAGATCGGCGTCCATAAGAACACGGTCATCAATTGGGAGACCGGGGCGACCGATATGAAGTCGACCGACCTGGTGAAGATGGCGGAAGTGTTCGGTTGTGGGACTGACGAAATTCTGCTTCCAGGCCTTGACGAGCTCAAAGCAAGCTAAGGAGCGATCCGGCTATGGACGAAAACACGAATGAACCGCTGCTGTCTGTCATCGCAGAACTGCGGAATATGCGCGCCCGTGCAGCTCGTTCAGAGAATCGCATGCATTGCAGGATCCTCGATGCTGAAGCAGATGCCGACGAACTATTGCATCACGAGTGGCTGCTCGGTCGGTTCTCGGGCATCTCCGAAGCGCTTGCATGCGTTGAGAGCTTCGTCGAGCGCGAAGCGAATTAGGGAAGGAGCAGGTATGAGCTGCAAAGAACTGACCGTCAAGATCGACGGTTCCGAGATTAAGGATGCCGTGGCTGCCGCGATCCGCGAGTACAAAGCTGAGCAGCGGCGCGCGTTTTCGCGCGTCGGGGACACGCTCATCGATCTCGATACCGGGCGGAAGTACGTGGTGACGAGCGTCGATGGTTATAAAACTTATGTCGGAGATCTCCGCATGAGCGTCAGTTCGGAGCCAGTCAGCCTGACCGTAAGGCCGATCTAGCTCCAATCTGTACCTTCAAAACTGAATACCTGCATGCTTGGCGGCTGGAAAGGAGCCTCCAATGAGTAAAAGATCCTGGGTGCTGCTCGCTGTTGCATTCATCGTGAGCTACACGGTCGCGTTCATGTTGGGCAGACTGCTTTACCTGTCTCTCATCGGTTGAAGAAGTAGGAGAGCCAGCTTAAGAGCCATGATCCAAGCGCACCGCTGAACAATCCTAGAATGCCTCCAGCTACGGCACCGTAAGACGCAACTTTGTAATCATGCCGTCTCTGATCGTCGGAGCGCTTCTTCTCTGCCGCGACGCTCGCTTCGTAGTCGCGAATGAAATCGATCCCTTTTTGGGTCAGCTCGAAGAATACGAAACCGTCGTCGACGCTGAAGCCGGTTATCAGGCCGACGCTGTCAAGGCCCCTATACACCTCGCTGCGCCTATCGTCGAATCCCGCTCCGTTGGGCTGGAGCCTGTTCGTTGCCAGTTCCTTGACGTTATCGCCGTGTTCCTCTGCTTCGACCAGAAGGGCCAGCTCGTCGTACTCGCTGCTTTGCAGATCGATCATGTTGACTGTATACATGCTCGCCTCCGTTTCTATGAGGACGATTCTACCAAAGCCGCTAGGCATGCAGGTATTCCGGATAACGAAAGGAGTGAAGAGGATGAACGACATGGACGCTGTGGTGATCCGCGAGGGCACGTACGAACACCAAAGCAAGCACGGAATCGCTGTCGTGCACGTGCCTCACGATGTGACGGTGGGAGACATCGCGCCGACGTTCGCGCGCTTCGTGCGTGCATGCCAAACCGACGAAGACAAGAAAGGAAGTAAGGATGCCGCATAAAAAAGAAGCGCGCCAGACCTGGAAAGCTGGGCGCGCAACTGTGCGAGAGCACGACCGCAGTATATCACAAGCCGAGTTCGAGCGGGGTTGCCGCACGCTGCCGCTCGCGTTCGTGGCCATGGTCGCGCTGTACGCGCTTTGGGAGGTGCTCGTATGATCGGCCAGGACGTTTCAGCCAACGAAAAGACTTACACCAAGGCCGACGTGATGCGCGCGCTCGCGCTTGTTGAGGCGCCGATCGCGAAAGACCCTAAAGCTATCGTTCTTGAGAAGGCCGTCGCGGAGTTCAATCTGGTCAATACCGGAGCCAACCTCTTGGCTGATGCCCTCATCGACGGTATGGGCCAGGAAGAGGTGAGCCGCCGCAAGCTCGCGGAGTGCTTCAAGATCGCGCTCCGCAATATTCTCGAAATGGCGCGCAAAGGCATCAATACCGACCTGGGAGGCATCGCGTGAGGGGCTTTCGCGCGGCGAAACGCCCGAGCGCCGCCGCGGGCCCCATCGCATCCGGTCGAAGCGAACGCGCCGGCAAGGTCTACCTGCCGCCGATCCGCGAGGTGCTGCGCGAGAACGCGAGGCTTCGCCGCGAGAACGTGGAGATGCGCATCGAGCTCGACTGCTTGCGTGAGATGGGAGGAGAGCGCCATGGGTAGCATCGCGCGTCCGAGCCTAGTCACCGTCAAGATTATCGACGACGGGGAGGGATCGGGCCCCAAATCCGGCATTATGGTCTACCGCTCGCAGGTTGACTCTTTCGGCGAGCAGATCGTGGAGAGCTGCATGCGAGGCGGGATGCGCCGCTTCGATTTCAGTCTAGGAATCGCCGCCGCAGTGGATGCGATCGCCAACGGTAGGCTCGATATCCTGCGCCCCATTGAAACGGTGGCGATGCTGCAGCACGATGTGTACAGCGTCAACGCATGCAAACGTCCCCAGGCGACCGATGTTATGGATCGCTACTGCCGCAGCCTCGGAGGCGGCAGTGCAAGCTAGGCCGGCAGACTTCCCCTCGATGCACCAGAGTGCAGACGGCGTGTGGTGGACGCGGCCCTATCTGGGAACGGATAAGGTGACGCATAAGCCAATTAGGCCATACAAGCGCTTCCCCGAGGCGAGAGACGAGGACGAGGCGCGCACGCTCGCGATCGAGTGGCTGGCGGGCATGTCGGAGTTCACGGAGCTTCAGATCGGCCCCACCGTGGCCGACATGGTGGGGCGCTACATCGGCATGCTGCCGGTGCTCGGCGACTATTCGCCGAGCACCGTGGAGACCTACCGATCGTCTTACGAGTGCCATGTCATTCCGCTGCTAGGCGATATACGAGCGCGCGAGCTTAAGCCCTACCACGTCACCACGGCATTCCAGATAATGGCTATTCGGGGCGGCAAGCGGGGAAAGCCCGTGGACAGGGCTTCGATCCTCAAGGTGCATGCGCTCTTGTCCGGGGCTTACCGGTGGATGGTGGAGTCGCACGTGTGCGACGTAAACCCCATCGCCTCGGTTCCGCGTCCGAAGCCCGGTCCGAGCATGGCCGTGGCGTACGACGAGGACGAGTTCGGAACGATCTGCGAGGCGCTGCTGGCGATGATGGAGAGTGACAAGACCACTCGGGATAACATCGCACGCCGCAACCTCGCGATGGCGAGCTACGTCGAGCTCAACACCGGCGCGCGCTTGGGAGAGGTATGCGCCCAGGCGCGCGCCGATGTCCGTCGAAGGTTCTGCGATTTCCACGTGGGCCACACGATGATCGAGCGTCCGAACCTGCGGCGCAAGAGGATGCCGAAGAACGCGTCGAGCGTACGCAACATATCGGTCGATGACGAGGTGATGGGAGTCGCCGACGCCCACTTCGCGTGGCAGGACGGCTACCTCGACGATGCGGGCCCCAAGACGCCGCTCGTGTGCACCGAGCGAGCGACGTGGATGAGGCCGTCCACCCTCTCGGCGCAGTACACCGCACTGCGTAAGAGCCTGGGGCTGCCTGAGGGCACTACCTCGCACACGCTGAGGCATACGCACGCGACGTGGCTCATATACGAGGGCGCAGATATCAAGACCATCCAGGGTAGGCTCGGGCACGCGTCGATCAATACGACACTCAACCTCTACGCCCACATCCTCCCGGGTGCCGATGCTGCAGCGGCCCGGGCGTTCGCGGACGCCCGGAGGAGGTGCGTTCCATGAGCGGCGAGCTTGAGCGTGCGAAGCGGGCGGCGGAGGAGGCGTGGCGGCGCAAGTGGGAGCAGCAGCCGCCCGACGAGGAGCCGATCTACCACTACGCGATAGGCCTCGACTGCGCCCCATCGGTGTTTGAGCAGATACAGCGCGTCATAGCGACGCAGAAGACGTACAACCGCACGTATCGGTACTACCCTGCGGCGGACGGAAAGAACAGGAGAGAATGATGGCAAAACCCTACATTAAACTCGATCTGGACTGGCGCGAGGACTCGAAGGTAATTCTTTTCGAATCGCGCTACAAGAAAGCGGCGCTCGTTGATCTCGTGCAGCTCTTCGTGCTGCTCGGCGAATTCGGTGGGAGCATCGACATGACCGACGAGGGTGCGCGTCTGCGCGTGCAGAAGGTGCTCGGTAAGAGTGCTGCGGAGACGAGGCGCTTCATCGACCGGTGCGCCGAGTGCGGCATAGTGTCGAAGGAGGCGTGGGAGGCGCTCGAGCGCGTCGGCAGCGAGCGGTCGGAGAAGGACGGGACGGCGCGCAAGAAGCGCCGCGACTACGCGCTGGCGGCGTCTGCCGCTGCGGCGGACAAGAGGGATACCGTGACACCGTGACGGATGCCGCCACGGATTGATTCCGCGAATTACGCACTTCCACCCATTATTAATTACCTATTGTCTATTACCCATTATCAATCAGAGAGTCCATCCCGGAGCGCTTGCGTGTCGTAACGCCGCTAAGCACTGGGAAGATCGGAGGCGTCATGCCCATCAAGAATTACACGACGAAGATCGCCGCCGTCAGGACGGTTGGCGAGATCCAGGAGATACTCGGCACCCACGGCGCGAAGGGCGTGCTCACCGAGTACGGGGCGGACGGCAAGGTGGGCTCGGTGTCGTTCTCCTACGCCGCCGCCTACGGCGATCGGTCGTTCAGGCTTCCCGCCAACGTCTCGGGCGTGCACGGTGCTCTGATCGCCGAGGGCGTCAAGTGCGACCGCGATCAGGCCGAGCGCGTGGCTTGGCGCATCCTGCGCGATTGGGTCGATGCGCAGATGGCGATCGTGGAGGCGGGTCAGGCGAGCGTGGACGAGGTGTTCATGCCCTACATGCTCGACGGCGGGCGCACGCTCTACGCGGCCTACGCCGGAATGCTGGGAGAGGGGGCGAGCGAGCGATGAGCGACGAGCGCACCCTGCCCATGCTCGACGAGCGCGAACCTAACCCCGCCTCCGCTGCTCTACTGGCCTCTGCCGAGCGCATCGTGCACGAGGAGTGCTGTGCGAACGGCTGTGCCGTCTACGACGATGCGATGGGTGACAGCCCGCTCGTCTGCACCTCCTTCGCCCCGTCCTTGCGTGCTCCGTTGGAATGCACGGGGTTCCGCTGCGATGCGGCAGGCGTCGAGCTGCCCGCGTGCGAGCCCATGACGGTGGGGGAGATGGTCTATGGATCAGACCACCTGACGGGGCTTCCAGATTTCGGATTCGGAGCGCCGATCATGTGCGGCATCGACTACGCGGGCGACCCTGACAAGACGGCCGGGGCGGTGTGCCAACACCCTGCCAACAGCCCAGCGATCAGAACGGAGCTGCGCGTCGTGAAAGACCTGATGGATGCGATCGAATCGGGCGAGGCCTGCGCGACCGTTGCAAAGAACAAGTAATTCTTTTGAATTTGATTGAGGAGCACGATATGAGAGACATGGATAAGTACGTCGTGTCTGGTGATTACGCCGCCGAGCGCATCCGCAAGGCCGTCGAGGGCGCGCCGAAGCCGGATGCCGAGAGCGACGCAGAGCGCGCGTGCGCCGCGCTGCTGGATTGGCGCGACCAGGTGGCCGGCATGCTCGGCATCGACGCCGGGAGCATGGCCGACGAGGTGCAGGACGCCATCATGGCCGAGCTGGACAAGCGCCTGATGCCTCCTGGTATGGAGTGGATGAGGTTCGGTGACGGCGAGCGCGTAGAGTTCGGGGACGCCTGGCTCGATGGCGTCGGCGATCCGCACGTGCTCCATGCCGTCGAGTTCCTCGACGAAAAAGCGGCGTTGATGGGCGCACGCGTGATCATGCGAGGGCGGACGTACTCAAACGACGATTCCATCGAGTACAACCTGTGGCCCGGCGAGCGTGTCAAGCGCCCCGAGCCGGAGGTGCTGGGAGCGGACGGCTTGCCGATCAAGGTTGGCGATACGGTGTACACGCCAGCCGGAACGAAGATGACCGTGCGAAATATTACGGGCGACATGGTGTCTGCTGGCATCCCGACCTCAGACCGCGCTCACGCTCACATGCTAGCGCGTTTTCTCACCCACACCACTCCGGACACCAATGAGCGCATCGACAAGGATGCGAGCATGCCCCCTCGGCGCTACTACGCAGACAAGATCGGCCACGATGTCGGACTCAAAGACGACGAAGAGGTGTTCGCCGCGGTTGCGCTCGACCTGCTGCGCCGACAGCGCGAGCTGGACGCCAAGACGATGGGAGGCGATGCGGAATGAGCTGCGTGATCGAAGACAAGCCTCGCGGCGTGCTCTCCGAAGCGACGCGAGACAGCGCAGACGCGGTGCTCGGACGCAAGCTGACGGAGGGCGAGCTGCGCCTGATGCCGTACCTGATCCATTGCGCGATGGATCAGCAGCCGGTGGAGCGAGCCAAGGTCACGCCTGACGAGAAGGAGATCCTAAAAGACTGGACGGAGCGCGGCGTTTGCCGTTGCTACCCATTCAACGTGCCCGTCGCCGCCACCAAGGAGTTCTGGCTGCTCATGGCGGACGCGGCGTTCGAAGGGTACGTGCTGGAGCTGCCCGGAGGAGGCGATGCCTCATGAGCGTGCTCTACGCCGGGTGGGACGTCGAATCGCTCGTCCGCCGCCTCAAGGAGCGCATGGACGGCATCCGCGCCCTGTGCGCGACCGTGCTTGAGCGCGACGATGCGGGCGAGGACGCACGCGAGCTTGCCGAGGGCGTGCTGTACGAGCTGGAAGGGGGCGATGCGGAATGATGCCACCGACCCCGTGGCAGTGGCAGTTCCCGCCGCGCCAGGAGCGGGTGCCGCGCGACGACTACGAGCGCGACAGACAGAACAGGCAGATCCACAAGGGGGAGGTTAGGGCACACATCGCGTTCAGCAGCCGCGACGATGACGGATTGCTGCCCTACGCCATGGAGCTGATGGACGTGATCCACACATGCGAGACGGCGCTGAGGGAGTTCGATCCATGCCAGCTCGACAGGATCAAGGCGCTGGTGATCAGGAAAAACGACGACAGGGGGTACTACGATGGGCGAGCTTAAACCCCTATCGCAAGACGACCGCGAGTTTCTGGCCGACCTGCAGCGCGAACTGCTTACCCAAGATCACGACTGCCAAGCGGCTCCAAGGTTCTGGGTGGTTCGAGATAAGGACTGGGAAACCTGCTGGGAGGAAAATGCCGAGCGGACGGCGCTCTGCTGCTGCGATGGCGAGGTAGACATCGAAACAGCTCTTGAGTGTTTAGGTAGCAAGTTGTTCGAGGACGAGAGCGACGAGGAAAAGATCGACTCGATCATAGAGCTTGGGAAAGGCGAATACTGGAAAGCCCCGGTGAGGATCGAGACCCGCATAGTTCCGAACACCATGTTTTTAACAAAACGCGAGGCGCAGGAGTACATACGAATCCAGCGCCACAACCTGCGCATGGAGCCTCATACCTACGCTATGGGAACCTACTACAGCACGCAAGTAGAAAGGCTGCTTGAACTGCTTGAAACGACTGACTGGAACGCCCGCTGGGAGCGCACGTGCCATGCGGTTGGCAACGATGGCAAGCCGTACGAACCTGATCGCTCTTGCTATCTGCTCGAGGCGCATTGCGACGAATGTTGGGGCTATCTCGGAGGCCGCGATCAGAGCCATGTCGGCGAGTACTGCCCAGAGTGCGGCGCGAAGGTGGTGGAGCGATGAATCAATGGGGTCTAGCCGGATTGTTGATGACGTACTCGGAGAAGGCGCGAAAAGCAAGCAGCACCGAGCGTTTGCAGGAGCTGGCGCGCGAGCTGAAACGCGAGCTGAACGCCTCCGAGATAAAGCGGATGAAGGTGGAGAGATGAGCGCGAGGAGCGATACGACCGCCATGCTGTCGGCCCTCGTCGAGAAGCGCCTGAAATCGCGCTACCGCCTGTGGGCGGCCGAGGTGAGCTTCGGCAAGAACACGTCCGAAGAGGTGCGGGTGGACTACATGGGGTTCAAGCCGCGATCCGTCGGCTACGTCATAGGCCCCGCGAGCGTGGAGATGGGGGAGTTCGACTGCTACGAGGTCAAATCGTGCATGGCGGACTTCGCCAGCGGCCACGGCCTCAACTTCGTCGGCGACCGTAACTACCTGGTGTGCACGCGCGATCTGGCCGAACGGTTGCGCGACGAGCGGAAGCTACCATGGGATGCGAGCGCGGTGCTCGTGCCCGACAAGGGCTGCACGAAGCTGCTCACATGGGTGGATCGCAGCCATTGCGCGGAGTCGAGGCGCGTGCACCCGGCCTCCGAGATGCTGTGGCAGATGGTGACTGCGCATTACACGAGATACGAGAGCGAGGAGCGATGACCAACTGGGAGAAGTACTTCGGCACGGCCGATCTGGCCGCGCTGTCCACGATAGAGCCGTACGCAGACGCGCTGAGCGGCGCGCAGATGATCCGCGTGACGCACGAGGGCCGCGAGGTCGCCGTGGCCAAGGCGCGCTACTTCGGCGTGTGGCTCAAGATGGAGGACGACCATGACTAGGCCGACCGATCTGCTGAGGGAATACGGCAGCGCCGTAAGGGGCTATTGGGGCGATCACGACGGCAGGGGCGTGAAAGCGCGCCTCGACGATCTCGCCGACTTGATCGAGGAGACTGGCAATGCCGATCTGCACGACGGTGCATCGTCCGAAGAACGCAGCTATTTGGAGCTGTGCCAGCACGGGAGAGGGCATTGGGCGAGCTTTTGCGACGCCTACGGGTGCGAGGAGGCCGACCATGACTAGCCCCATGCCCCGCGACAGCCTGGGGCGCATCGTGTACGTCGGGGACGTGCTGGATGGAGGCGCGGTTATCATGACGATTCTGCGCGATGACGAAGCGAAAATTGCGTTTCCGACCGGCGGCGTGGGGTTCATCCCACTGCGCTTCGTCGAAATCTGCCTCGCAGCCTCACCACTGAGCACCAACTACGAGCGGTACTTCGCCGATCTGGGGGCGCGCGAGGAAGTCGAGTTCGCATTCTTCTCATGGCCGTGCAAAAACGTCGATGCGCCAGAATGCGTTACGTGCCCGTTCGAGCTTGTCGCTGGTGAATGCCGGTACTTTCCTGTTTGGCTGGACGAAAAGGCGGTGGTCTGATGGTCGAGTACGTAATCGCCGAAGACGAGTACCGAGCCGCGATGCGCAAAGCGTACGAGGCGGGAGCGTCGGGGCGCGAGGTCTACACGGCCCGCGACTACCTGACTCGAGAGCTGGTGAGGTGCGGGGATTGCAAGCACTACGATGGATACGACACATGCGATCTGCTCACCCACGCGCTCATCAAGCTGCACGACCGCAAGCACATGGCAAGAAGCTGGCACGTCGGTCAATACCACTACTGCGCCTGGGGCGAACGGATGGAGGAGCCATGCCGATGAGCGAAGGGGTCGCCAGGACGAGAACCATGCGCCGCGTCGGTGCCGAACCGATACCCGGCAAGGGGTGCGCCATGCGCTACGAGCACTTCTGCGGCTCATGCGGCAAGCGCATAAGCCGCTTCGCGCGGGTCTGCCCGTCGTGCCGCACGCCCGTGCTGCTGCCCGAGAGTGAGGGGGGCGATGCGCGATGACGCCGATGGTCACCACATGGACGGTTGATGACGACGACGAGTGCAGCGTGCCGCCGGAGTTCGGCGGCATGTCGTGGGAGCCGCGAAAGACGTGCGGGACGTGCGCGATTGGCGACGACACGACCGTGTGGTGCGCCAAGCGCGGGAGACGCGTGCCGGTGTGCCATGAGGTTTGCGACGAACACGAGGAGCGCGCCGACAGCGTGGAGCAGGTGGCCCGGGAGGCCGTATACAGCTTGGTTGCGATAGGCGAGGCGCAGTTCGCTCGAGGCAATATGTCCACAGCGCAATGCGCGCTGGATTGGGCTAAGGAGTGCATCGACAGGCTCAATGCACTGGGGGTGGAGGTGTGAGTATCCACTATCGGCAGCGACAGCCGTCCGGCTGCTGCGGGTGTGCGGCGGCGCTTGCGATCGTCTTCGGTTTGACTGGCGTCACGGCGTACTTGTGCTGGGGTATCGGATGCTGGGCGTTGAGAGGCGTTTCCGTCGCAAGGGAAAGCGGGAGACATGCGCGAGTATAAGATATGCGTCTGGGGGCGAAACTACATCACCCTCGACGTTGTAGGCGAGGTGGCTGTCACGACCGACCGAAAGCGCCAGCTCGTGCACCTCGAAGCCGCCGGCAAGGCGAGCGCAAAGGAGGTTGCGATAGCTTGCGACGGGGTTGCGGCAAGCGTGCGGGTGCTCGATGACGTGCTTGACGGTATCAAGGCGGTGGCGGATCCTCGGGGATGACCTGCTCGACGAACCATTTCGACCTGGTGGGAGAGACGCGCGTTCCCACGTCCTCGAGGAAAAGGAACGTGCGCTTTCCTCCCACCTGCACGTCGTATCGCAAGCCGAAGCCGCCGACTTTGAGCGACGTGCAGGTTCGAGGGTTGCCGAACTGGCTCTCCACGTCGAAGCGGCGCCCGTCTCCCCATACGACGGCCAAGGGCTGTATGCGCCCGTCATCGCACCACCTCGCGATCACTTCGACGTATCGTTTCTTGTAGCCGGCGATTCTCTGAACCATGTCTTCTGCGCTCCTTCCGGGCGAAGATAATAGAACAAACGTATGTGCATGGCAACATGACGATCAATGTGATCATGTTTGCGGCTGGCGCTCCAACGTCTGCACCTTACGCATCGCTTCGGCGGTGCATTTTCGTATATATCCTGATCGTAAACTGATAACTAAAGCGATAAATGTATAATGGAGCAATCTGCAGACGCGAAGGACGGAGGGTCATGGCAGTACAAATGGGTAAGGGCCAGCTCAAAACATACCTATGCAACGTGATCGACCATATGGAGGAGGACAGCGAGCGTTACCGCAGGTTCTCCAAGCTTTTCTTGACGGCGACGGGAGTGATCGACGCCGAAGGAAACCTCACCGAAGAGTACCGCTGCTCTCCGTACTGGGTGGGAGGCGATGACGGCACGCCTTTACGCGCGAGCGTTCAAGCCGAGCTGATGGGCAAGCTCTCGCCTGATGTCCGCGCCGCGATCATCGAGATGGAGAGCGGGCGGAATGGCGGTGCCGATGCCTAGCCAACTCTCGCGTTCGCCGAAGTATAGGGAGGCCATGCGCTACTATTCCGGCGTGCTCGCAAACGAGCGGCGTATCCGCTGCCTCGAGTCGGAGATAGAGCGCCAGCAGTCGCGCCTTGCCCTCAACGGCGTCGATGGAGGGGAACAGGTGAGCCGCACCATCGCTGGCGACGCGATGGAGCGCGGTTTCGTCAAGCTCTACGATCTGATCGACGATCTTAAAACAGAGCTTGCTGGCTACGTGGACGAGCGCGCGGCCGCTATGCGAACCCTCGACGATCTGCCCGACGGCGACATGGTGGAGATCGTATACCTGCGCTACTTCGAGGGCATGCGCTTCAACGCGATACACAGGCTGCTGACGCTCGACGGGCGGCCCATGAGCGAGCGTAAGATGTACTCGCTGCATGAGCAAGCCCTGTGCAGACTGTGGCGCTCCATCCCGCGCGAGGAACGCCAGAGAAAAATCGTGCAGTAAATTGCAGTAAAAACTGCGCTATAGTGATATTCAGGTTGAGCCGTCCCGTTCGGGGCGGCTCTTTTCATGCCCTGCGTGTTCGGGATGTCAGGTAATCCGAGGTGCGCGGCAACCGCACGGGGACGCTGGTTCGAGTCCAGCCGCAGGGCTCATCATACGTTCGATCGAAGGAGGTTTCGTTGGCTTACTGTTTGACGTGCGGGAAGCTGCGCGAGATCAGGGGCGGCATGTGCGACCAATGCCGCAAAGATGAGGCGGCGCGCAAGGGCCAGCGTTCTCGATGCGAATCACCGAAGATAGAGGTTCGGGTACGCGACGGCAAGATGTTTGCCGTCGTGCCGAAAGGGTTCGTCTGCGCGGTGCGCGACCGCTTTCTCCAAGGCGATGCTTAGGGCATGCCCTGTCTGCGGGCGCATCCACGACGCGTCGCGCAAATGCAGAGCGAAGAGAGCACCGAGGCTGTCGGCGGCTGATCGGTTTCGTAACACCAAGGAGTGGCAGGATGCGCGGGACGAGGCGCGCGAGCGCGACATGAGCATGTGTGTGGTGTGCCGCAGTAAAGGGATCGTCACTGTCGATGACCTTTCGGTGCATCACATTGTTCCACTTGAGGAGGACTACGAGCTGCGTGCGGAGTTGGACAACCTGGCAACGGTTTGCGGTGAGCATCACCGCGAGGCTGAGCGAGGCGATATAAGCCGCGATTTTCTGCGTGACTTGATAGGACGGTATTTGTGTCGCGGATGAGTATCCCCCCGGCTGTAGCGCGTTCTCGTGGCCTCTCAGCTATACACCACTGCCACACCCCTAAACACGACGCAAATGATTTCCCGTGGGTTTTTTGGAAAGAGACACGAGAGGAGGTGCAAGCCCCATGGCCCAAAACAAGGTGATCGACCTGCGCGCCAAGGCTGAGGAGATCATGCGGATCGCTGAAACGTACAGCGTGGACAAGAACTTTCTGTTCCTCACGACGTTCAAGCGCTACCAGTTTCAGATCGGCGCGCTCGAGCAGCTTGAGGAAACGCTCAACGAGGACAAGCTCTTGGTGACCAAGGAGTATGTAAAAGGCCGCAAGAACCTCTATGCACATCCGGCGCTTGCCGAGTACGCAAAAATGTCGACGGCGGCAGACCGCACCGTTGCCACGCTCATCAAAATCGTCAACTCCTTCAAGGAGGGGGAAGACGACGATGACGGCGAGGATCCGTTGATGGCCGCGCTGCGCGGCGAGCCGGTTGAATGAGCATCCGAGCTACCGCTACGCGCGGGCCGCCGTCGATGGGGAACTGACCGACGCCTGGGGCAAGCCGACCAAGGCACCGGCCTACGTCATCAAGCAGTGCAGAGAGTTCGTGGCGATTTGCGATGGTGAGAGCGAAGAATGGATGATCGACGAGAAACGGGCGCGCGTCATCGATAACATCCTCAAGCTGCTTGTCATGCCGAAGGGGCTCAAAGCCGGTCGGCCCATCTACGATTGCACGATGGGGTACCAGTGGCTCATCTACATCGCGATCTTCTGCGTTGTGTACCAGGACAACCCGGCGAAGCGCCGCTACGAGACGGCGGTGCTCGAGATCTGCCGCAAGAACTTCAAGACCTACACGGTGGCGATCATCTTCATTATTGCGTTTCTGCTCGAGCCGGCATTCTCGAAGTTCTACAGCGTGGCTCCGGACGGTGCGCTATCGCGCGAAGTGCAAGAGGCTATTTCGGAAACGCTCAAGTCGAGTCCGGCGGTGTACAAGCGTAAGAACAAGAACAGGTTCAAAATCTTGCGTGACTACATCAAGTTTTTGCCGACCGAAACGAAGTACATACCGCTGAACTACACCAACAGCAGATTCGACGGAAGACTGCCGAACGTGTTTCTCGCTGACGAGGTGGGAGCGCTGCCGAACTCGTATGCCGTGGAGTCGATGCGCTCGGGTCAGCTCAACGTGGTGAACAAGCTCGGGTGCATCATCTCGACGAAGTATCCGACCTTCGACAACCCGTTCGAGGATGAAGTCGACTATGCCAAAAAGGTGCTCGACGGCATACAGGACGATGTGACGGTGTTCGCGCTTCTGTACGAGCCTGATGAAACGAAAGCGTGGATGAGCGACGACCTCATAATGCAGCAGGGAAACCCGGTCGCTTTGGAGATCGCGGAAATCTGGGAAGACCTCGTGAAGAAGCGCTCGCGCGCCATCGCTTCGGAGAGCGCTCGGGAGAACTTTTTGACCAAGCACTGCAATATCGTCTACCAGTGCAGCACCGAAAGCTACGTGCCAATCGACGCCGTGCGTGCCGGATCGCTTCCAGGAATCGATTTTTCGGGACGCGAGCTGTACGTAGGCGTCGACCTTGCCATGACCAACGACAACTGCGCCGTCGCCGTCGCGTTCGAAGAAGACGATGAAATCTACTGCGACGTGAAAGCGTTCTTCCCTGCCGACCGCCAGAGTGAGAAGTCGATGTCGGAGAAGATCGATTATCAGCAGTTCGTAGACGCAGGATGCGCCGTGCCCTGCGGAGGTATGGTGGTCGACTACTCGCAGATCGAAGAATTCGTCATGCGCATCGAGCGGGAATACGGCGGCACGGTCGTTTCGGTCGGCTACGACCGCTTCAATGCGATTTCGAGCGTGGGGAAGTGGGAGGGTGCGGGACTCACCTGCGTAGAGATCAAGCAGCATTCGAGCGTTTTGCATCCACCCACAAAGCTCCTGTCCGAGAAGATCGAGGGCGGGCGCTTCCATTTTCAGCCGAACAGGCTTTTGGAGATCAACTTCCAGAACGCCAGGTGCACCTACGACACGAACCTGAACCGCTACGTGAACAAGAAGCGCTCCAATGGCAAGGTCGATATGGTGGCGGCGCTGCTCAACGCTGTGTACCTGCTGCAACAAGACATCATCTTCGGCGATGACTTCATCGCCCAGTACTAGAGAGGAGGTGCGATATTGGGAATCATGCAATTTATGACACGGACGGCAGATGCTCAACCGGCCCAAGAAGAAGTGACGTCGGATGACCTACTGGTCGGCTCGACCTCCTGCGCTGTGACAATTACGAAGAAGGAGGCCATGGCTATACCGGCGTTCTCGTCGTGTGTTGACACCATATCGGGAACCGTCGCGTCGCTGCCGATCAAGCTCTACCGCAGATGTGGTGACAGCATTGAGGAGATGGAGGACGATCCACGCGTACTTATGCTCAACGGCGATACTGGCGACACGCTCACGGGTCCGGAAATGATCAAGGCTATGGTGGAGGATTACTACTGCTCGGACACGGGCGGCAACATGTTCATAAACCGCCCGTACGAGTTTTCCAACAAAATCCAGAGCTTGCATTACGTCAAAGCCGAAGACGTGCAGCCGCTCGAAAACAAGTACGACCCGATCTTCAAGCTTGTCCGATACAACGTTGCCGGGCGCGTGTACGAGCCGTGGCAATTCGTTCGAATACTTCGCTCGACACGCAACGGACGCTTCGGACGCAGTGTCATCACGGCGAACCAGGAAGCGCTGCAAGTTGCCTACATGACAATGCTCTACGAGCGGGCTCTTGTTCAGCGCGGCGGCAGCAAGCGCGGATTCTTGTCAGCGCCGAGAAAGCTCGGAAAGAAAGCACTCGATGCGCTGAGAGGTGCATGGCGGCGGTTTTACGGAACCACCGACGAATCGGTTGTCATCATGAACGACGGGCTCACCTTTCAAGAAGCGTCAACGACCTCAACCGAAATGCAGCTCAACGAGAACAAGCAGACCAACGCAAATGACATCTACAGCATGTTCAAGATGCCGCCTGAGATTATCAGGGCGGGAGGAACGAAGGATGCTTCGAAGAACGCCCGCGAGAACTACGTGCGTTTTTGCATCATGTCGCTTCTTGCCGAATTCGCCGCAGCGCTCAACCGTTCGCTTCTCCTCGAATCGGAGAAGCCCGATTGTTTCTTCGGCTTTGATTTGTCGGAGTTCACCAAGGCCGACATGAAAGAGCGGTGGGAGGCATGGAGGATCGCCAAAGAGGGTGGCTTCGTGATGCCCGACGAGGTTCGCAAGCGCGAAAACATGCCGCCACTTGGATTGAACCACGTGAGCATGAACCTTCGCGACGTGCTCTTCGATGTCGCCGCGCAGAAGATCATCGTGCCGAACACCGGCAGCGTGATCGATTTGAACAACCTTCCAGCGGCCCAAGGCCAAATGCCTGTAATCCAAGCGGAAGAAACCGGAGAACAACCAATTGAAGGAGGTGAGATTTTTGAAGGTAGTGCTTAGAAGCGATTCGGTGGAGATCGATGGGTATGTGAACGCCGTGGGGCGTGAGTCTCGCGTTCTGCGCGACAGCGACGGGTACTTTACTGAAACGATTGCGCCAGGCGCGTTCGCCCGTGCGCTTGCTCGCGGCAAACGCAAGATGTTGCTCAATCACGATGAAGAGCGTGTGATCGGCACCGAGGGCGAGAACCTCGAACTCAAAGAGGATGCCATCGGCTTGCATGCCCACGCGACCGTGACCGATGCCGAGGTGATTGAGAAAGCGCGCAAGAACGAACTGCGAGGATGGAGCTTCGGCTTTTACCCCGTCAGGCAGCGTTTCGACGAGGCGAATGGGATGCGTCACCGCACCGTGGAGGATATGGAGCTCACCGAGGTGTCCATCATCGATACGCGAAAGCTCCCCGCATACGTCGCAACGAGCGTGTACACGCGCGATGCCGGAGATGACACGCAGATCGAGATCCGCACGATGGATCTGCAAGACGTGGAGATGAGCGAGGAGCGTGCGGCAGAGCCGCCTATCGACTACTCGTATTACCGCAACGCCATCAGCGAGCTCAAAGCCGAATAAGCGGCGAGGACAACCAGAGGGACAAGCGCCAGAAGGGCGCTTTTTTTATGCCCGGAAACAACAGGAGGAACCTACACCATGGAGAAACTGAAAGCGCTCATGGAAAAGCGCAACGCCAAGGTTGACGAGATGAACGCCATCACCAACAAGGCAGTGGAAGAGGTACGTGCCATCACCACCGAGGAGGACGAGAAGTTCAAGGCGCTTGAGAACGAGGTGCGCGCCCTCGACGGCACCATCGAGCTTGTCAAGAGCCAGCGGGAGAAGCTGACCGTCCCTGCCGATTCGAGCAACGGAGACGGCAGTGAGGACACCGAAGAGGCCGAACTGCGGGCGTTTGCGACCTACATTCGTTGGGGTAATGCGTCAGGCTTGGAACAGCGCGCCTCCGATAACAACTTCACCCCAGCCGGCAACGCAGCGATCATCCCTAAGACCATCGCGGATCGCATGGTCAAGAAGGTTTACGAGATCAGTCCGATCGCTAACGAATCGGCACACTTCACGGTGAAGGGCCAGCTCGATCTCCCGTACTACGACGAGGAAACGAGCGCTATCACGGTCGCCTACGCCGATGAGTTCGCCACGCTGACGGCCAATGCCGGACAGTTCAAGAAGATCAGCCTCAACGGCTTTTTGGCCGGCGCGCTCACCAAGGTGTCTCGCTCGCTCATGAACGGAACCGACGTCGACCTGGTTGCGTTCGTCGTTGACGACATGGCGATGAAGATCGCGCGTTGGCTCGAGCACGAGCTGCTGATCGGCACGGCTGGCAAGATCGAGGGTCTTTCCGGCTGCAAGCAGACCGTGACGGCGGCTTCCGCAAGCGCGGTGACCATCGACGAGCTGATCGATCTGCAGGATGAGGTGATCGACTACTACCAGGGTAGCGCCATGTGGATCATGAACCGCAAGACGCGCACCGCGATCCGCAAGCTTGAGGACAAACAGGGTCGCAAGTACTTGCAAAACGACATCACCGCGCCGTTCGGCAAGGTGCTGCTCGGCAAGCCCGTGTACACCTCCGACAACATGCCTGGGATGGAGGCTGGCAAGACGGCGATCTTCTACGGCGACTTCTCTGGCCTCGCCGTCAAGTTCGCAGAAGACCCGTCCATCCAGATCCTTCAAGAGGTCTACGCGACGCAGCATGCCGTCGGCGCGGTCGGCTGGCTCGAGGTCGACGCGAAGATCCAGATCGAACAGGCTATCGCCCAATTGAAGATGAAGGCGGCCTAGGAGCATGAAGCTCGAAGTCGAGAAGTCCTTCTCCGGTGCGCTTGGATGCGCCGGTGTTGGGCAGACCATCGAAGTTTCTGCCGCAGTTGGAAAGCGGATGATCAAAGAGGGGTACCCCGTCGTGGAGGTGAAAGAGCGTGGAGGAAATCGAAAAGCTCAAGGCGACGAAGCTGCCCAATGAAGCGGTGTTGAGGCATTTGAGACTCGATCCCGCATACACCGACACGGAAGAAATCGCTGCAATCGGGCTTATGCGCGACGCTGCAGTGTCCTACGTCAAGGAGCGCTGCAACATCGACGAGCAATACGCCGACGATCATCCCGACATAGCCATCGCTGTCCTCGTGCTTGTCCGTGATATGTACGACAACCGCCAGATGTACGTTGACAAGACGAGCGTCAATCGCACCGTCGAATCGATTCTGTCGTTGCATGACTTCAACCTTCTGTGAGGTGCCTCATGGATTACAGGGAGAGGTTCGAGCTGCAAGAGCAGAGTGCGACGCAAAACGACAAGGGCGATAGCTCGGTTGAGTGGGTGACGATCTATGCGGGGTATGCCCGGGTTTCGAATTTGGGTTCGCGCGAGTACTGGCAAGCGGCGGCGGTGAACGCGGAAAGCACGTTGAAATTATTCTGTCGCTATCATCCAGCACTCGATATGACCGACACCCGAAGGGTTCGCCTTTTGTGGCGCGGGAAGCAGCTCGATATCAAGTCGATTGACAACACGAATTTTCAGAACGACCAGGTGGTTATCAAGGCGGTGATAAGAGATGAGTGAGTCGGGCGTGGTGCTTACCGGGGTATCCGGTTTCGATTCCGCGTTTGCTACACTCTTCGCCGATTTTTTCGATTCTACGGTCATGGACAGCAAGCGCGCAGTGTCAGCTGGCGGTAAGGCATGCAGGGATATGCTCCAGGGCACCACCGATCCCGGCTTGACGGGAGAGTACGCGTCCGGCTGGCGTATGCAGATGAAAAGCGACCATTTCGGCGGCTACTACGTACGCATCTACAACGCTACTAAGCCATCGCTCACGCACCTCTTGGAGATGGGGCACGAAATGTTCGTCCATGGCAAAGACACGGGCCAGCGCGTGTCCGCCCACCCGCACATCGCCGATGCAGCAGAGCATGGCGAAGGAGTGATGCTGAGGGTGATGGCTGATGGCAAGGGCTGATGTTTTCTCGATGCTCAAAGCATCTGGGTTGCCCGTCACCTATCGGACGTGGGGAGAAGCGGTGCCGCCGCCCCTCCCTTACGTCGCATATTTCTACATCGGCGACAGCGACCTCGCAGCGGACGATTCGAACTACTGCGAGGTCGCGCGCTGGTGCGCGGAACTGTACAGCGAAGACAAGGATGACGAATCAGAAGCGGCCATTGCGACGCAGCTCAAGAACAAAGAGATCCCGTACTCGAAAAACGAGATAGGGCCAATAGACGGCGACCGATTCATGGTCGCTTTTTACTTTACAACAATAGGAGGAGGAAACAATGCCTGAAACGAACAACACCGTGCAGTTCGGCCTTTCCGAGGTGGCGATTGCGATGAAGACGGGTGAAGCGACTTATGACACGCCCATCATGATTCCTGGTGCGGTCACGCTTTCTGCTGACCCCGAAGGAAGCTCTGAAAAGTTCTACGCCGACGATTGCACGTACTACAGCGTCGTCACGAACGACGGGTATACGGGCGAACTCGAAGTTGCACTCGTCCCTGACGAGGTGAAAGTGAAGGTATTCGGCTGGGAAATCGACAAGAACGGTGCGCTTGTCGAGATCGCCGATGCCATCCCCAAGCCCTTCGCGCTGCTGTTTCGTATCAAGGGAGATGCGAAGAAGCGATACAGCGTCTTTTACAACGTTGGTGCCGAGCGTCCGAAGAACGAGCATAAGACCACCGAGGACAAGGCCAATCCCGCAACGGAGAAGATGCCTATCACCATGACGCCGGAGAAGATCGGCTCGAAGAGGGTGACTAAGCTGTCCATCCCCGAAACCTCCGAGAACGCTGCAGTCATCGGTAAATTCTACGATGCTGTGTATCTTCCTGATTTCGACACCGCCACTCCTGCGGAGGGCGGCGAGTAATGCGCCGCGCGGTCATCTATGACCGCGAGATAGTCATGCAAGGGTCGCCCTACACCTTCCTGGTCTACAGGACGGCGTTCAAGGGCGACCTTTTCAATGACTTGGTGGATGCGTACGAGCATGGCCGCCCGGAAATGTCTGTCATGCTTCAATTCGCCTGGGCGATGGCACGTACCCACGATGACGCGGTTTCAGACTATCCAGATTGGCTCAGGGAGTTCGACCCTAAATCCTTCACGCTCGGCGATGCCGACGCGGTGGGGGTGATCGACTCGGCCATCAGCGCCGAGCTGTTTCGTGTCAGAAAGACCGGGAGAATCAAGCGATGGCTCGGTAGACGAATGGTCGCCGTGGCGCAACGTCTTGGCGCTCAAGCGCATCGGGTTCTCGCTTGACGAAGCACGACACACGACTATGCGAGATTTCATCGCATACACCGATCTTGCGTTTGCTGATTCCGGAGAAGTGGACGATGAGCCGAAAGCTCGTCAAGCGACGCAAGCGGATATAGACAGGTTTTTGTCATAAGACCAGGAGAAAATCGAATATGGCAGACGTTTACAAAGGGCTGACCGTTAAGCTCGGCGTTGATATTTCCAGTCTTTCGAGCGCGCTTCGCAAAGCTCGAAGCGAAGTCAGCGGCGTCGCCACCGACCTGCGAAAGGTTGAGCGCGCGCTTAAGCTCGACCCGGGCAATGTTAAGCTTCTCGCGCAGCAGCAGCGAGACTACCAGCGCCAAATCGAGTCCACCAAAAAGCAGCTCGACCTGCTCAAGCAGGCTGAGAAGCAGATGGAGGAGATGGATGCGTTCACTCCCGAGCAAGAGGCTCAGTGGACGAAGCTGCAATCCGACATCGTACTCACCGAGCAGAAGCTCAAGGGCTACCAGCAAGCGCTTACCGACTCTATCGTGAAGCAGGGGGCGGCAACGTCTTTGCTTGGAAAACTCGGTTCGAGCGTCGAGAAGTTCGGCTCGCACGTTCAGGGCTTCGGTCGTGGCATGGAGACGGTGGGAAACGGGCTCACGCGCACGCTCACCCCGGCGGTGATTGGCGTCGGGGCGGCTTCGGTTGCTGCAGCGGTGCAGATCGACACGTCGCTGACGAACGTGAAGAAGACCGTTGACGGAACCGACGAACAGTACCAGAAGCTCAAGCAATCTGCTATCGAATTCTCGAAGACCAACGCCGTTGACGCTTCGCAGATCCTTGATATCCAAGCGCTTGGCGCACAGCTCGGTTTTGCCATCGATGAGCTTGACGAGTTCGGCCAGGTGGTATCGGGCCTCGACATCGCCACGAACATGGACGCCGAGACGGCGGCCACCGAGATGGCCCAGTTCGCGAACATCACCAAGATGAGCCACGAGGAGATCCGAAACTACGGCAGCGCCATCGTCGGGCTCGGCAACTCGTACGCGACGACCGAGTCGGACATCAGCGCCCTCGCCATGCGCGTGGCCGCCGCCGGAACGCAGGTGCACATGTCCCAGGCGGACATCCTGGGCCTATCGACCGCGCTCGCGTCCATGGGCGTCGAGGCGGAGGCGGGCGGCACCGCGATCAGCACCCTAATGGCGCAGATCGACAAGGACATCGCCCTCGCGGGAGCAGCCATGGCGGGCACGAGCGACATGACGCAGAAGGAGATCGACAAGGTGAACGCCGCGCTCGGCACATGGGCGTCCACCGCCGGCATGTCCGCAACCGAGTTCGCCGAAGCATGGAAGAACGACCCCGTGCAGGCGCTCGCGGCCCTCCTGTCCAACATGGAGGCGGCCACCGCCGAGGGCGGCAACATGTCCGTGATGCTGCAAGAGCTGGGAATCGACTCGATCCGCCAAACGGACGTGATGAAGCGTCTGGCAGGCAACTCGCAGTTCGTGGCCGACGCGGTGGCCACGGCCAACGACGAGTGGTCGGCGAACACCGCGCTCCAGAAGGAGGTCGACAACCGCAACCAGTCGCTTGCCGCCCAATTCGAGATGCTCAAGAACCGCGTGATCGCGGTGGCGAACGACGTGGGCGGGCCGCTCGCAAGCGCGCTGCTCGATATCGTCGATCAAGCGGAGCCGCTCATCAAGATGATCGGAGAAGGCGCGAAGCAGTTCTCCGAGATGAGCAAGTCGGAGCAGCAAGCGGTTCTCAAGGCCGTGGCGCTTTCCGCCGCCATCGGGCCGCTGCTCACGGTCGTCGGGAAGGGCACCCAGAAGATCGAGGCGTTCGGCAAGGGCATCCAAAAGGTTGCCGAGTTCTTCGCCAGAATGGACGTGAAGGTATCGAGCACCGCCGACACGCTCGGCGACCTCGAATCGAGCACGAAGAAATCGGAATCGGCGACGAAGAAGAACACCGAGACGGTGAAGAAATCATCCGTCGCCATCGGGGCCGCGAAGACGGCCATGGTCGGGCTGATCGCCGTGGTTGCCGGGTTCGTGCTCAAGCAGATCATCGACGAGGTGATCGCCTACAACAACGCCTTGAAGACCGCCGAGGGCGCTACGGACGGCTTGCGCGATGCGGTGAGTACGTCGAAGAAAGACTTCTCCGACGCGGTTCCGAGCATCGTGATCGCATCCGGGGCGATAGACGGGTATTCGGAGAGCGCGCGCGATGCGATGCAGAGTCAAGCCGACCTTGCTCAGGAGATCAAAGAGGCATGGACGGACATAGGCACGAACCGAGCGATCATCGATGAATGCACGGCGACCATCGAACGGCTCACGAGCAAGTATGACGAAAATGGCAGCAAGGCGCAGCTCACCGCTACCGAGCAAAGCGAGCTGCAAACCGCCGTGAGTATGGTGAACGATGTATGCGGTACGTCGTACTCGGTCATCGACGCGCAGAACGGAATACTGTCCGAATCTGTAGATAAGATCAAAGCTACTACCGACGCCTGGATCGCCAACGCGGAAGCGCAAGCAGCCCAAGAGCAGATGGTGGAGCTGAAGAAGCGCGAGTACGAGCTGAACGGATGGCTGGCGAAATCGACCGACGAGCTTAGGGAAAAGGGCGACAGGCTGGCCGAGCTGCAAACGCATAGAACAGACCTCACCATCGAGGAGCGGCAGGAGCAGCAGAGGTTGTCGAAGGAGCTTGACGAAGCCCACAACAACTACGACTGGCTCACCGATGCCATAGAGGAGAACAAGGGCGCTCAGGAGAGCCTGAGCAACACTTACTCCGACGCGCAGCAGAAGCTGCAAGGAACCTCCGCTGCTATCACCGACGCGATCAGCGCGCACGAAGGATGGGGTGACAATCTGGCCGAAGCTGGGGTGGATGTTGATTCTTTCGCCCAAAAGCTGTCCGAGCTTGGTTTTACCTCGTCGGAAGTCTATGCGCTGTCCGACGAGAACATGATGCTGCTCGCTCAATCGTACAACCTGAGCATCGACGAGATCATCGCGGCGTGCGACGAGGCCGGCATCGCTGTGCCGGAGAAGATGCGGCAGGCGGCCACCGGTGCGACGGCTGCTATCCAAACAGAAGCGCCGAACGCGGCGGCTGCCATGTACATCATGAAGGACGGCATTCTCCAAGCCTACGATCCCATCACTGGAGAACTGTCGGCGGCGACGGTGGACGCGACGGATAAGATCGTCAGCAGCATCGTATCGGGAACTCCAGGCGCTGTAGGATCTATGACCGCGATGAAGGACGGCGTGGTGTACGCCTACGATCCGGTCACCGGCCAGCTATCTCAGCTCACTGTCGAAGCTATGGCTGGGGTTGCGAAAGGCGTTAAAGACGGGAAACCGAACGTCGTCAACGAGACGGCGGCACTTGAAATAGCGGCTGTCGGAGCTGTTGACCCGATCAAAGCCGACTTGCCGAACGCGGCGTCGGAAGGCTCGCAGGGTTTTGGCGACAGTCTTGCAGACGGCCAATCGACGGCAACTAAAAACGCTGGGTCGATGGCGGCAGCGGCGATGATCATGAACATGTACTCGGCGATGTTTCGCAGTTGGGGATCACACGCGTCGCACAACTTCGCTGCTGGCATCATGTCTGGCTACGGCGCTGCGGTCAATGCGGCGACGACGATTGCGAATGCGGTTAAGAACATCCTGGGGCACTCAGTGCCGAAATCGGGCCCGCTTCGAAATAACGGGAAAGGCGAGAAGGAGTGGGGTGCGCACGCCGCTCAGAACTGGATCGGCGGGTTCCGCTCGGAGATTCCTAATCTGCAATCGACTATGGACGAAATGGCCGACGTCGTTTCCGGTGTTATGGGGGTTGGTGCGAGATCGCGTTCGAGCATCAACGTGTCCGCTGCCGCCACGCGCGCTGCGTCGGCTCCTCAGATGAGCGTCAGCGTTGATGCTTCGGGCGGCCTGACGAAAGTCGATGTGTACGAGGCTGTGGGCGCTGCGATGGCTGACGCGCTATCACACCAACCTGACGTAGTGCTAAAGATCAGCGACAGGGAGCTTGCGAGGGCGAACAGGAGGGCCGGACGATGAAGGGCGAAGCGAAGTACGTCAATCATCTGGGGCGCTCGGTCGGACTTAACGGAGACGGCGTGCATCTCAACAGCGGGGAGCTTGCCGATTGGTCGGTGGGATACGCGACCCTCAACGGGCGCATAGCCTCCTTCCGGCGCGAGCGGCGCGAAACCCCGGTGACAGCCGTGATCGCTTGTTCCACCAGCGCCGCCGGCATGGCGAAGCGAAACGAGATATACGAGGTCGCCGCAGTGGACGTGGAGGCCGCCAAGCCGGGGAGGCTCTACGTCGGAGACTGGTACGTGCCCGGCTACATCGTGGCATCGAAGAAAGACCGCTACTGGTACACCGGGGCGGCTGCCGACTACGAGCTGACGTTCGCATCCGACGACCCGCGCTGGACGCTCGAGCACGAGAGCTCTTTCGCTCCCGGCGCGAACAGGGACGGCGGGTTCACCTACCCCCGCGATTACCCGTACAACTACGGCACCACGATGGGATCCATGGCGATCGACAACCCGTCGTTTCTGCCGTCCGCCGCGAAGATCATCGTGTACGGCCCGGCGACCAACCCCTACGTGATCGTGGGCGGCAACCGCTACGAGGTGGAGGTCATGGTGAGAAACGGCGGCTACCTCGTCATCGACGGGGCGGGAAGACCGCCGACCATAACCCTGTACAACGAGGACGGGACGACCGAGAACGTGTTCCACCGCCGCCGTGGCAACCAGAAGAAGGGCGGAGGCTCCTACGTGTTCGAGCCGGTTCCTCCCGGTGTGTCGGCGGTCACGTGGGACGGGTCGTTCGGCTTCGACCTGATCCTCTACGAAAAGAGAGACGAAAGGAGATGGATCGATTGGAAGTGACATACACGGACGAGAACCGGGTCGAGCTCGGCATGATCGATTCGTACTCCCTCGATCTTGCTTACGGAAGCGAAGAGAACGAATTCGATCTGACGGTGCCGATAGGCTTCACTCTGCCGCGAAAATCGCTCGTGTACATCGACGGCACGGAATGGGGCGGCGTCGTGAGGGGGTGCCGCCCCTCCACGCTCGGCGAGGAGCCCACGAACACCATCACCGGGCAGACCTGGCACGGCGTCCTGTCCGAGTCGTGCATCATCCCCGATGCGGGCAGCGACCATTACAAATCTTCCGGCGAGGCGAACGCGGCGATCCGAGCCATACTCGCGCGCCAGGGGCTCGACGAGCTGTTCGACGCGTCCGACGAGGACAGCGGCATCATGGTCGAGCACTCACACGACCGGTTCGCCGACGCCTACGCATCCATCCGCAAGATGTTGAGGAAATCCGGCGCGAAACTCAAGATAGCCAAGGAGCCGGGACGCAAGCCAACGCTCTACGCCGTTGAGATCGGATCGTACGTAGACGACGGCAGCTCGGAGCGGTTCGCCTACGAGATCCGCGAGGGAACGCCGCACAACCACATCATATGCCTCGGCAACGGCGAGATGCAGGATCGAGTGGTCGTGCATCTTTACGCCGATGCCGACGGCGTGGTGTCCGAGACTCAAACGTTCTACGGCCTCGACGAGCGCCAGTACGTCTACGAGCTGTCCAACAACGACGAGGAGAACCTGCGGGAGGAGGGCAAGAAGAAGCTCGAGGAGCTCCAGAACACGGACTCGGTAGACCTCCGCTTGCCCGATGGAGAGTCTTACGACGTAGGCGACATCGTGGGCATCTCGAACGACGACACGGGCGTGTCTGTCATGGCCGACATCACCAAGGTAATCGTCAAGGTCGATGATCGCGGCATCGTGTCAGTGTCGAATGAAGTGGGCGA
Organism: Eggerthella timonensis; assembly: GCF_900184265.1. Lineage (NCBI taxonomy): Bacteria > Bacillati > Actinomycetota > Coriobacteriia > Eggerthellales > Eggerthellaceae > Eggerthella > Eggerthella timonensis. Next base: position 3,226,651 of record NZ_FXXA01000002.1, on the reverse strand, counting down.
GGTGAGATCCTCGAGCTCCATGCAGGGCGGCTACTCTTCGGGATCTACCGGACTTGCCTACAAGGGCGGTCCCGGCATCGGGATCGTCGGCGCGGTCATATCGGCCGACGTGACCAATGAGAAGCTTGCCGCAGTCGAGGCAAAGGCCGACTCGGCCGGCAAGGTCGCCGCAGCCGCCGTCAAGCATGTCAAAGGATCGGCACCCATCGTCGCGGAGGAATCCGGCGGCACCGTGTCGGTGTCGCATGCGGCCTCCGGCGTGGCGGGAGGATCGTACGGCCCGGCGTCAGACTCGTCCCCGTCGTGGGGCGATGCGGTCACGGTCGGCTCGCGCCTCGTCATAGACGGCGCAGGGCACGTCAAGGACGCTGCCGGGCGAAAGCTCGTCCTGCCGTCGAACGTGGCAACGCAGAGCGCGAAGGGCCTCATGAGCGCAGCCGACAAGCAGCGCATCGATGCCTACCCGTGGGACGCGATCAGCGGCAAGCCCGCTACGTTCGCGCCCGCCGCGCACAACCACGACGACAGGTACTACACCGAAGCAGAGATGGACACGAAGCTTGCCGGGAAATCAGACGCGTCGCATGTCCATGCCTGGGAGGCGATAACCGGAAAGCCCGCCAGCTTCCCGGCAGCAAGCCACACCCACGACGATCGCTATTACACCGAGAGCGAGATGAACACGAAGCTTGCCGGGAAGTCGGACACGTCCCACACTCACGCTTGGAACGGCATCACGGGCAAACCGGCGAGCTACCCGCCGGCGACGCACAACCACGATGCGGCGTACGCTGCCAAGTCCCATGCCCATCCGTGGGCCGATGTGACGGGCAAGCCCGCCAGCTTCCCGCCGAGCGCCCATACCCATGCGTGGGCGGACGTGAGCGGCAAGCCGACGAGTTTCACGCCGTCTGCTCACTCTCACGACTGGGCGTCGATCACCGGGAAACCTGCATCGTTCCCCCCGTCGTCGCATTCTCACGACTGGTCTGCGCTGACCGGCAAGCCCGCGAGCTTCCCTCCGTCCTCGCACTCCCACGGCGTGGCGACGGCATCGGCGGCTGGCTTCATGTCCGCAGCAGACAAACAGGCAATCGAATCGCTCAAAACGGGAGCGGTGACAGGGGTCAAGGGTAACTCCGAATCGGCGTACAGAAAAGGCAACGTCAACCTGACCGCCGCCAACGTCGGGGCGCTCCCGACCGCTGGCGGCACGCTCGATGCGACGGCTCAGATCAAACGCGTCGGCAGGTCCATGTCGTGGATGAACGGGCGCGACGGGGCGCCGGTCAGGCAGACGAGCTACACGGGTTACAACCCCGTGTGGTCGGCGAAGACGACGAACGGCTCCTGGGAGATGGGGCCGTACACGAACAACAACCTGTACTTCAACTACATCACCGACGCGAACTACAACGCGGGGACGAACTCCCCGACCGCCCAGATCGTGTTCGGCTCGGACGGATCAGTGTCCGCGCCTGGGCTCATTGTCGCGGGCAAGACGCTGCTCGACAGGACGTACCCCGTCGGCGCGGTGTACCTGAGCTTCAGCGCGACCAGCCCTGCCTCCCTCTTCGGGGGCACTTGGGTTCAGATCACGGGCAGGTTCCTCCGCACGGCGAACGACACGGGCACGGGCGGCAGCGACGCCCACACGCTCACTGCGGCGCAGATGCCGGGCCACTACCACGGGGTCGTCCGCGAGCAGGACGGCGATTGGGCCGGATACTGGCAGTCTAACGCGTCGGGGGGAGGCCTCTGGTGGATCGTTTCCAACGGCACCCCAGGCGCTAACAGGGGGCTTAAAACCACATCGGTCGGCAGCGGACAATCGCACAACAACATGCCCGCTTACCAGGACGTGTACGCCTGGAGGCGAACGGCGTAAAGGAGGAGATCAACATGGAAATATATGAAAGAGGTGATGCAGAATGACCCACATCGTCACCGCGAAGAAGCTGGAGCTGCACGTGAGCTCCGGAGACGACGGTGCCCTCAACGCGGCGTTGTTCGGCCCTGACCTGTACGTGCTATCGGGGTGCGTCGCATCGGTCGTCAATTCGAACAAAGTCACCGTGTCGGGCGGCGAGATTCTCATGCACGGGCGTCATATCAGGGTTGACGCTTCGGGCGAGTCGGTAACGATCGAGAACGGCGCGCAGTCGAAGAAGCGAAACGACCTCGTCGGGATCTTGTACAAGCGCGATGCCGCGAACCAGGACGTCGAGGACGCCCAGCTGCACGTGCTGAAAGGAACCCCGGTGCCGGACGCGCCGGCTGATCCGGCCTACAACGCCTCGGCGTCGATTCTCAAAGGAGATGCCGAGGTGTTCCGTCCGCTCTACCGAATTCCCATCGACGGGCTTTCTGTCGGCGCGCCGGTGCCGCTGTACAAGACGCTAGACAGTTTGTCCGAGGCTTTCGAGCTGATCGGCAGCCACAAGCACTCCGCATCCGACATCGCGAGCGGGACGCTGCCGACCATCCGCGGAGGGACGGGCGTGACGACGGACGCTGCAATCGGCCTCAAGGCGTGGCCGGTCGGCTCTGTCTATTCCAGCTACGACCCCACCAGCCCCGCAGCGCGCTTCGGCGGGACGTGGACGGCGATAACGGGCGCGTTCCCGTACTTCAACGCCGGCACCGCGACGGGCGGTTCGAACACCCACACGCTGACCACCGCGCAGCTGCCAAAGAACAAGGCCTACTCGTCGTCAGACGTCAACGGCAACGCGGGCTTCAGCGACGCGCTCTATACGGGCGCGTTCAGCCAAGGCTCCGAGTACGCCTATCTTAGCCTGACGTACATCGGCGGCGGGCAGGCCCACAACAACATGCCCGCGTACCAGACGCTGTACGCGTGGCGCAGAACCGCATAAGGAGGAGATCACATGCTGATACTCGACGAGCGCGGGGCGGTCGTGACCGACCCCGACGAGAAGATCGGGCGGCTCGAAGCCCGAGAGCGAAACGTGACGCACCGCTACGTCGTGGATGTAGCGGAGGAGTCGCATGAGGAGGTGGTGCGCAAGTATCCCGAGACGGGCGGCAAGGACGTGGAAATCGTCGTCGATGTGGAGGAGCAGGGTCACTGGGAGACGCGCCTGGAAACCGGCGAGCTGGTCGAGTTCGACGGCACGATCCCGGAGGACATGCCGCACGAGTTGGAGCTTGCCGACGTGCAGTCCTACATGCTCTACGTGCCCTACACGGACGAGGAGCTGGCGGAGATCGCCCGCCTTGAGGAGGAGCGCAAGCGCATGGAGGCCGAGGCCGCAGAACGCGAGGCGTTCCTGGCCGCGGCACCCGAGCGCATGGAGACGGTGGAAACCACCCAGGCCGACACCGACGACGCGCTGTGCGCCATGTTCGAGGCGAACCTCGCGCTGCAGACCACGATGGAGGATCAGGACGCTGCCATCTGCGCCCTGTACGAGATGACGTTGGGAGGTGCATAGGCATGGATGCAATCGCAAAGGCGTACGCCCGCCGCATCGAGCGCGGCGCGATCACGCTGGAGGACGTGCCGGCGGCGATCCGCCCCCTCGTGGAGGCGGCGCTGGCGGCGGCCGCGGGGAAAGGGGCGATGTAGATGCCCTACGAGGAGGCGATGACCGCCCTGTCGGTCGCCATAGCCCGCGAGGGGCCTGCGTGGATCGTGGCGGCCATGGTCGTCATCGCGGCCGCCGTGCTGCTCGCCAAGGGCGTGCCGGCGTGGACGGCCTACATGGACAGGCGCGCGGCGGTCGAGGAGGAGCGCGAGCGGCGCAAGTCGCGGGAGAGCGAGGAGCGCGCCCGCACGGAGGGCCAGTGGATACAGGCCATCGACCGCAGCAACGACGTGTCGGAGCGGGTGGCGTCGGCGCTCGACTCCTCGACCCGGATGATCGGGCAGGTGTCGCGCAAACTCGACGACGACGCGCGCCAGGCCGACCGCAACGCGGCTCGGCTTGAGAAGATAGAGACGGATATGCAGGTTTTGCTGGAGAGGACTAAGAGATGAAAGACAAGGTCAAAGAATGGGCCAAGGCCGCAGGCGTGCGCGCGGTCAAGACGGCGGCGCAGACGGCCGTCGGCGTGATCGGCGCGGCGGCGGTCATGGGCGAGGTGCAGTGGGCCGTGGTCGGCAGCGCGGCGGCCCTGGCGGCCGTCGTGAGCCTGCTCACGAGCGTGGCTGGCATGCCCGAGGTCGAGGGCGGCGCGAGCGTCGCCAAGATCGCGAAGGGCGGCGATGGGCGATGAGGATCACCGTCAACGGCGGGCACACGCCGACCAGCCCCGGCGCGGGCAAGTACCTCGACGAGGTGCGATGCGACCGCGCGGTCAAGGACGCCCTGATCGCCGAGCTTCGCGCGCGCGGCCACGAGGTGGCCGACTGCACGGCCGACGACCGGATGCCGTACCCCGACGAGCTCGACGCCCAGGTGGCGCGAGCCAACGCGAGCGGCGCCGAGCTGGGGATCAGCATCCACCTCAACGCGGGCGGCGGCACGGGCTGCGAGGTGCTCTACCACCCGGCGAGCGCGGGCGGCGAGGGCGAGCGCGTCGCCGCGAAGATCAGCTCCGCGCTAGCCTCGCTCATGCGCATCCCCAACCGGGGGGCTAAGCAGCGCGGCGACCTGGGCTGGCTCAACGGCACGGACATGACGGCCGTTCTCGTCGAGGTGTGCTTCGTCGACCACCGCGCGGACGAGGCCGCCTACAACCGCGTGGGGCCTGCCGCCATCGCGCGCGCCATCGCCGACGCCGTGGTCGGCGGCGCGTCGAGCGGCGAGTGGGTCAAGGACGCGAAGGGCTGGTGGTACCGCCGCCCCGACGGCTCTTGGCCGGCGGGCGAGTGGCTGCTGCTCGACGCATGGTACCGGTTCGACGCGGACGGCTACGCCGCGACCGGCTGGCGCGAGGTGGACGGCAAGTGGTACCTGCTCGGGGACGACTGCCGCATGCTCACGGGCTGGCAGAGCGTCGGGGGCAAGTGGTACTACCTCGACGGATCCGGCGCGATGGCGACCGGCTGGCGCGAGGTCGGCGGCAGGTGGTACTGGCTCGACGGGTCGGGGGCCATGAAGACCGGCTGGCTGCTCGATGGCGGGAAATGGTACTGGCTCGACGGCTCCGGCGCCATGGCGGAGTCCTCGTGCCGCAGCATCGACGGCAAGTGGTACGCCTTCGGCGCTTCGGGGGCGATGATCTCCGGGGAGGTGCCGACCGCCGAGGGCGGGGACATGATCCTGGGATAGCCGACCGCGGTGCGCCGTCACCGCCGAACGCCCCGGATCAGCGACCTGCTGGCGGCGGGCTGCACGGTTGGCACCGTGGGCATCGGCAAGCAGATCGAGGCGGTGCGGTTCAAGCTGGCGTGATCAGCTCGCGCGTGCTACTATGCATTCATCGAGTGGGTCCCGGCAACCCACTCCCTTCTGGGCTCGCACTCTCTCGGGGGTGCGAGCCATTTTTTTGCGTTTAGGGCAGGGGTCGGCAAGCGGATCTTCGGCAATCGTCGTGCGTGATCATGATCGGGTGTATAATCTTTACTGGAAAGGTAATATTATGCTCGGAAAGGAGATCGGCATGGACGAGAAGATGACGCGCAAGGGGTTCCTCGCGGCGGCTGCGGCGGCGGGGGTCGCGGCTCTGGTGCCGACCGCGGCCAGCGCGGCCGAGGAGGAGGGCACGGATGCCGAGACGGCGCTCCTCGACGAGCTAGGGGTGGAGGTCGAGCACGGGGCGGAGGCGCTCGCGGACAGCGAGTGGGCCGAGCTCGCGGCGTCGCAGACCGACGTCTACAAGTCCCACAGCGGCATGCACATCATGAACGCGCCGGGCTACTTCGCTTTCTCCGGGTGGGACGCCGCGAGGGATCAGCCGACCGACCTGGGATTCGTGTTCGCGAGCGGCGGGATGGCCGTGAAGGCGCGCGAGATGAACGTCAACGGCGCTCCCGTCCTCGGGAGGAGGAAGCTCTGGAGCGGTTCGTTGAAGCTCAACGCCTCGGTGAACGTGCCCGGTGTGTCGGACTACATGCTGTTCGCCGTCAAGACGGAAGGCCCCGCGTGCGTCGGGGTGAAGCCTGGCGGGTACCTCGATTTCACGGGCGGGTCGACTACCCATCAAGGCGGAACCCTGCAGATAACGGGTACGACCGCCAAGTACATACTCGCGTCCAGCGGGGTCGGCAACGTGACCGAGATATGGGGGCTCGCGTAGTTTCCTCCGCGTTTCGCGAAGGGCCGCTCTCCCGAGGGAGGTCGGCCCTTTTTTTGCGTCAGGAGCCCTCCTGCTCGACCGCCTCGCGCAGCACCTCGTCGTACTCGGCCTCGCTCGTCGGCTCCATCCCGTGCGCCTCTAGCACCGGGTCGAACAGCTCCTGCTCGGCCTCGCGGCGCGCTTCGGCGGCCTCCGCGAGCGTCCTGAACGAGCCGAGGTGGCGCTTCTTGCCCTTGAGGCCGATGTATGCGACGTACGTCCCCGTCTTTGGTCGGTACGAAACCCCGCGGACTCCGGTCGAGTTGTTGGCCGGAGGACGGTTCCCGAGCATCTTGATGCACGTGCCGTCGACGTAGCCCTCTTCGAGCTTGGCGAGGTTCTCGGCGGCCCGCGCCCGCGCCTTCTCGGCATGGACGCATCCGCACGATGTCTGCGCGCCCGACACCAGCGCGCCCTTGCTCACCACCGCCTGCCGGGTGCAGTCGCATTCGCACCGGAGGTACAGGCCGTCGGCGTCCGACCTTTCGAGGCTCTTCACCACGAGCTTGCCGAAGCGCCGGCCCAGCACCGAGTGATCCCACCTCCCGCAGCTCTCCCGCTTCCCAGATGCGAGGTCGTAGCCCATGACGATGCAGCTTCGCGAGCAGTCGCATTCGCAGCGGTAGGCGATCCCCCGCTTCGTGCGCACGCGCTCCTTCGCAACGAGCCAGCCGAAACGCCGATCCGTCAAATCGGGGACGGCCTTGCCGTTCCTCGCCATGCCTACAGACCGCCGATCAGCTCTTCGACGATGGCGGATTGCGTCTTGCCCGTTCGCGACGCCTCGCGTTCGAGCTTCGCTTTGGCCGTCGCGCTCAGCTTGAGGGTGGCGACCACGGCACCGTCGTCGTCCGGCTCGCCGAACGCATCGGCGTACTCGTCGGCCGTGAGGTTCTTCTCGGCCCACGAGCGCGCATCATCGTACGCGAGCGGGCGCAACTCCTCTCCTCCGACCCACCCCGACCCGTCGGCTTTGGCGCAGCGGCTCCGGGGGCCGCCCTCCAAATGGAGGAAGAACTCGCCCGTGCGCTTGCGGTAGAGCGTCTCGCAGTAGTAGTCGAGGTCGCCGGGGTAGAGGCCGTTGCCCGATTCCCCCACGGGCTCGGCCTTGTCGGTGTCGTACCGCTTACCGTTGATAACCTTGTTCATGGTTCCTCATCCTTTTCAGGCTCATAGGTTCCGCCGAAGCGGAGCCGAATTCTATCCTACCAGGCCAGCCCGAAGAAGGGGGCGAACTCCTCGCCGCCGTGCTTCTCTGCGTGGCGCTTGGCGTACTCCTCGATGTAGCCCTGCTCCTCGCCCTCCTCGAACATGCCGTCCATGTCTTCCGTGATCTCGCCGTCCATCAGGTTGCAGGCGGCCTCGAAGTTGATCTCGTTGCCGTTGAAGTCGTTTACCTTCGTCATTGCCGGTTCCTTTCCTCGTCCCCTTCGATGCTCTCATTATAGAATACGTATATGTAAACGTAAATATGTATCGACTATAAATATTCGTAAATATTTGGGCAAAGAAAAAGCCCGCCGAAGCGGGCTGTCCATGGTTTTCCTCTTACTTGCTCACGATGAACGTTTCTCCCTCGCCGGAGTCGACTATCCCGTACTCTGCCTGGTCGTAGCCGTTGAGGAGGTCGGCTGCCATCCGCTCCGCGTCCTCTCGAGTCTCCGCTTCGAACTTGTCGCTGCACATGAGCGATCCGTTCGCTTTCGTGTAGTATTCGATATCGTACAGCTTCATAATGTGGTATCCTTTCGGTTGGCCGGAGCCGGGGAGTTTCTTCCCCGGCCCCTTCTCGTTTAGCTGATCGTTTCGCGATATCTGGCGATGATTGCGTCGATCTCCGCCTCCGCCTCTTCGCTTACCCCCATCTTCTTGATCCTTTCGAGGTCGGCGATTACGGCTCGAAGATGATCGTAATACTGCTTGTCGGTCATTTCTTCCATCCTTTTCTCCTCTCGGTAAAGCCCCTTGCCTTACCTTGTAGGTATAGTATAGTACATGTACTATATATCTGCAAGGGGCTATTCGGAACTTTCCAGCATCTTTTCCGCGAACTCGGGGTTCTCCATCGCGTAGCGGAGCATGTTCTTCACGTAGACGGATTTCTTCCCGCCCCGACTCTTAACGTCTTCGAGATGCTCCCACACGTCGAACTCGCGAGGGGAGAACTCAAGCGCGAGCGTCTTCTTCTTCTCGCGGTACTTCGCGCTCGCGCGCTTCTGCGCTTCGCTCACCATCGGTGCACCTCCTTTCTGTTGCCGCTATTGTACAGGTTGCCCCGCCGGAGCGGGGCGCACTGTTGTCACTTGACCTCTTTCCAGCTTCCGGAAATGCCCGCATAGTGTCCCATCGCGATGCGGGCTCCGCGCTCGCTGGCGTACTTCTTACTGATGACGGGGTTGCCGTAGCAGGTGCAGATGCGCAGCGTTGCGGTTCCGTCGCGGTGTGTCTGGATGCTTGCGGTGCTGCCGTAAATGCCCCGGTAGTAACGTTTCATGGTTCATCCTTCCAGGTAGCCCCGCCGAAGCGGGGCGGTGACTGTCATCGGTAGTAAAGGCATGCGATCGTTTCGATCGGCACTTGCTTGCCGCCCTCCGCGATGGCGTCGCTTGCGAAACCGTCCCGCTCTGCGGCGCGCTCGAACCAATCCGAGTACACGCTGTACTGGCTGTTCGAGCAAGACCCGCTTTCGGGCTTCTCGTTGAGCTTCTCCTCGCTCGTCGCGTAGAGCACGCTCCCGTCGTTGCCGAACATCGTGACGATCCTGTAGTAGGTTTTCATCTTCCCCATGGTAAAATCCTCTCGTTCGTCCGGCGCGCCAGCCGCCAAGCATTCGCGCGCCGGGGGTTCCTGTGCCGCCCCTGCACTCTGCGGGGGCGGCTGCTTCCTCTGACAGCTAGCAACCCAATCCCACGTAGTCAGCGCCGTCGAAGTAGTAGCAACCGTGCACAGTTCGGATGTACTGCGTGTGGATCTCATCGAGGACGCGATGCATCTGGCTCGCAACCATATCCTCGTCCGTGATACTCTCGTCGATGAGGTTCATAAACTCGACGAACTCGGCATTTTCCTTTTCCCAGTTCTCGAACATTTCCGTTCCTTCCTGTCGCTTCCCTGTGATCAGTATTATAGTACATGTACTATATATAGTGCAATAAGCAATCCGCAAAAACTTGCGTTGATGTTTTGCTGGAGCGGTGGGGTTGGGATTGCTCTATTCGCCGCGCGGCACGTGTTCGAGGATGTCGCCCGGCTGGCATCCGAGCGCCTCGCACAGCGCGTCGAGCGTGCTGAATCGGATGGCGCGCACCTTGCCGGTCTTGATGTGGGAGAGGTTGGCGTTGGACAGGCCGATCTCCTCGGCGAGGTCTACGAGCTTGATGCCGCGCTCGGCCATCAGCTCGTCCAGATGCAGCTCTATTGCCATGCAAAACGCCTCCTCCCAGGGTCTTGCGATCATCTCACGTGGTCGCGGTTCGGTCAAACCGACAACATATATGACCAGGTAAAACAAAGATTAGCTAGCATATAATTTTATTGCTTATCGTTAAATCTCACGCTACCATAGATGGCTAGAGGAACAACGGGGAAACGCTGAAAATCTATGAGCTTTCATCGCATTCGGCTGCAAGGCTGACAAGATCGTTGCGCTCAAGAGGGGAGATACCACCATGGGAAATGCATTGGCTCTGTGTGACGCTTCTGATTTTGCCGATGAGGCACCTGGTACAGACCGGGCGCTGCGTGGAGCAAGTGAAATCGTCAACCAGTGTGCTGGGATCGTCGGACTATGCGCGCTTGGTCTTGACCTGGTAGCGCACGACGAGATCGACGTTCCCGATCCATGTATTGATCTGGTAAAATCAGCAGCACCTAAACTGATTGCTAAATGCTGGGATGACCTTGCGGTTGCTGCCAGTTTAATTGACTGATAGACGACATGTATCATCAATCTAAACATGGGTGCTTCTGGCATCGCTGCCCGCGGTGCAAGCCCAGCATGCCGAAGCGCAATGTGGAGTACTGGGTGGTGAAGTTCGAGCGCAATGTCGAGCGGGACGAGCGCAGCCGGGCCGCGCTCGAGGAGCTCGGCTGGACCGTCCATGTGATCTGGGAGTGCCAGCTCAAGAAGAAGACGATCGACGAGACGATGGCCGAGCTCTTGCCTGTGCTCGCCGAGGAGTTGGGGAAGGAACTCAAGGGCATCTAGCGAGAGGCTCGCGCCGAAGGGGTCTGCAGCGAGTTTCGCGCGAGCAGGACTGTTTGAGCAGCAGACCCCTTCGGCGCGAGCCTCCGCCGTCTACCGACGCGGGCGACCGCGACGTGCCGCCCGTCGTATTCCCCGTACCGCAACGCGAATTCGGGCTGGTATCATGAATGCCGTGTATTCTGTCAAGCGAAGCAATCTGAGCTAGAGGAGAAGGTCGGGGCCCCGATGCGCTCGGTCGGGCGAGCATCCCCTTCGAAGGAGAGGAATATGACGAGAGAATTCAAATCTATGGACGGCAACAACGCCGCCGCGTACGTCTCCTATGCGTTTACCGAGGTGGCGGGCATTTATCCCATCACCCCGTCGAGCCCTATGGCCGACTTGGTGGATCAGTGGTCTGCCGCAGGAAAGAAGAACATCTTCGGCACCACGGTGAAAGTGTGCGAGATGCAGTCCGAGGGCGGCGCCGCGGGCGCGGTGCACGGCTCGCTGGCCGCCGGCGCGCTGACCACCACCTACACCGCCTCCCAGGGCCTGCTCCTCATGATCCCCAACATGTACAAGATGGCCGCCGAGCAGCTGCCGTGCGTGTTCCACGTGAGCGCACGCACGCTGGCCACCCAGGCGCTGTCCATCTTCGGCGACCACTCCGACGTCATGGCGTGCCGCCAGACGGGCTTCGCCATGCTCGCCGAGACGAACGTGCAGGAGGTCATGGACCTGTCCGCCGTGGCGCACCTGTCCGCCATCAAGGGCCGCATCCCCTTCATCAACTTCTTCGACGGCTTCCGCACCTCGCACGAAGTGCAGAAGATCGCCGTGTGGGACTACGAGGACCTCGCCGACATGTGCGACATGGAGGCCGTGAGCGAATTCCGCGACCACGCGCTGAACCCCGAGCGTCCGGCCATGCGCGGCAGCCATGAGAACGGCGACATCTTCTTCCAGCATCGCGAGGCGTGCAACGGCGTGTACGACGCGCTTCCCGCGGTGGTCGAGGACTACATGCACCAGGTGAACGCCAAGCTGGGCACGAACTACGAGCTGTTCAACTACTACGGCGCCGCGGACGCCGACCGCGTGATCGTGGCCATGGGCTCGTTCTGCGACGTGGTCGAAGAGGTCGTCGACTACCTCAACGCGCAGGGCCAGAAGGTGGGCCTCGTGAAGGTGCGCCTGTACCGTCCGTTCGTGTCCGAGAAGTTCATGGCGGCGTTGCCCGCGACGGCGAAGAAGATCGCCGTCATGGATCGCACGAAGGAGCCGGGCGCGCTCGGCGAGCCTCTGTACATGGACGTCATCAACGCGCTCGCGCACGAGGGCCGAAGCGACCTCACGGTGGTGGGCGGCCGCTACGGCCTGGCGTCGAAGGACACCCCGCCGTCTTCGGTGTTCGCCATCTACCAGGAGCTCGAGAAGGACGCGCCGGCGCGCGAGTTCACCGTCGGCATCGTCGACGACGTGACGAACCTGTCGCTGCCCGAAGATCCGAACAGCCCGAACACCGCGGCCGAGGGCACCATCGAGTGCAAGTTCTGGGGTCTCGGCGGCGACGGCACCGTGGGCGCGAACAAGAACTCCATCAAGATCATCGGCGACCACACCGACAAGTACGTGCAGGCCTACTTCCAGTACGACTCGAAGAAGACGGGCGGCGTGACCATCAGCCACTTGCGCTTCGGCGACTCGCCCATCCGCAGCACCTACTACGTGAACAAGGCCGACTTCGTGGCCTGCCACAACCCCTCCTACGTCACCAAGGGCTTCCGCATGGTGAACGACGTGAAGCCGGGCGGCGCGTTCATGATCAACTGCCAGTGGAGCCCCGAGGAGCTTGAGCACCACCTCAACGCCGAGGCGAAGCGCTACATCGCCAACAACGACATCAAGCTGTACACCATCAACGCCATCGACCTCGCCCGCGAGATCGGCATGGGCAAGCGCACGAACACCATCCTGCAGTCGGCGTTCTTCACGCTGGCGAACGTGATCCCGCAGGACGAGGCGCTCCAGTACATGAAAGACGCCGCCACGAAGTCCTACCTGAAGAAGGGCCAGGACGTCGTCGACATGAACCACCGCGCCATCGATGCGGGCGCTACGGCGTTCGTGCAGGTGGAAGTGCCCGCAAGTTGGGCAAACGCCGTGGACGAGGGCGAGGCTCCCGTGCTCGAGGGCCGCTCTGAAGTGGTGAAGATGGTGCGCGACATCATGGAGCCGGTCGGCCGCATGGACGGCGACCGCCTGCCGGTGTCCGCGTTCCTCGACCACGCCGACGGCCAGTTCGAGCAGGGCGCGGCCGCCTACGAGAAGCGCGGCGTCGCCGTGAGCGTGCCGGCTTGGGACGCCGCCACCTGCATCCAGTGCAACCAGTGCGCGTTCGTGTGCCCGCATGCCACCATCCGCCCGTTCGCCCTCACCGAGGAAGAGGCCGCCGCTGCCCCTGCCGCCACCGTCATGGTGCCGGCGAAAGGCAAGGCCGCTGCCGGCCTGCAGTACACGCTGGCCGTGTCGCCGCTCGACTGCATGGGCTGCGGCGTGTGCGTGAACGTGTGCCCGTCCGACTCGCTGTCGATGGTGCCCACGGAAAGCCAGCTCGCGCAGCAGGAGGTGTTCGACTACTGCGTGGACAACGTGTCCGACAAGCCCGCGCTCGAGGACGCCACGGTCAAGGGCAGCCAGTTCAAGCAGCCGTTGCTTGAGTTCTCCGGTGCCTGCGCCGGCTGCGCCGAGACGGCGTACGCGAAGCTGGTCACCCAGCTGTTCGGCGATCGCATGTACATCACGAACGCCACCGGTTGCTCGTCCATCTGGGGCGGTCCGGCTGCAACGTCGCCGTACACGGTGAACGCCGAGGGCCACGGCCCGGCGTGGTCGAACTCGCTGTTCGAGGACAACGCCGAGCACGGCTTGGGCATGCTGCTGGGTCACGAAGCGGTGCGCGCCAAGCTGCTGGCCGACACCGAGGCGCTGTTGGCGACCGACGTCGACGAGGCCGTGAAGTCCGTCGCGCAGGCATGGGTGGACGCCCGCAACGACGCCGAGGGCAGCAAGGCTGCCGCCGACGCGTACATCGAGGCGCTCGAGCAGATCGCCGAGGGCAACAAGCTGGCGGCTGCCATCCTCGAGAACAAGGAGTACCTGACCAAGAAGTCCGTCTGGATCTTCGGCGGCGACGGTTGGGCCTACGACATCGGCTACGGCGGTCTCGACCATGTGCTGGCTTCCGGCGAGGACGTCAACGTGTTCGTGTTCGACACCGAAGTGTACTCGAACACGGGCGGTCAGGCGTCGAAGGCGTCCAACATCGGCCAGGTTGCCCAGTTCGCCGCCGCCGGCAAGGACATCAAGAAGAAGAGCCTCACCGAGATCGCGATGAGCTACGGCTACGTGTACGTGGCGCAGGTTGCCATGGGCGCCAAGCCGGCCCAGACCATCAAGGCCATCGCCGAGGCCGAGGCGTATCCCGGACCGTCGCTCATCATCGGCTACTCGCCGTGCGAGATGCACTCCATCAAGGGCGGCATGGCGAACTGCCAGGACGAGATGAAGAAGGCCGTCGACTGCGGCTACTGGAACCTGTTCCGCTTCAACCCGGCCGCCGAGGCGGGCAAGAAGTTCACGCTCGACTCCAAGGAGCCGTCGGGCGGCTACCAGGAGTTCCTCATGAACGAGGCCCGCTACAGCCGTCTGACCCGCGAGTTCCCCGAGCGCGCCGGCGAGCTGTTCGAGCGCAACGAGAAGGCTGCTATGGAGCGCTACGAGCACCTGCTCAAGCTCAAGGACGTCTACGCAGAAGCGTAAGCCGAACCCCTGAGAGCACCGCACGTTGAAAGCCCTCGGCATCCGCCGGGGGCTTTTTCGTGAGAGCGTCACCCTGAGCGGAGGCGGCGTCAGCCGCCGAAGTCGAAGGAGCCTATGCGGCGCGGGCCGTTGGAGCCGGAGGACCCTGTACGGCACCAGCCGCGGCGCTTCCTGCTTTTCGGTGCAACAGCATGGGATGGGATATGATGCAAAATGCCCGTTTTGGCAATCTTCTCATCCTTTTGCGCACGGCATCTTCGGCAAAACCCCAGTTCGCAGTTTCTGGCAGTTCGGAAACGCCTATCCCGGACGTCCCTGGATTGCCAAAAACCCGATTCTGCCACATATACGACCGTGTTTCGGTGCATGCGAAAGGAGGTACGCGCGCACAGCGCTTCCGCGCGTCGGATCGCGAACTCGGAGACATCCTCAGGCTGACAGACGAGTGATAGCACGCAAAAGCGGCGTTCGATGCGCGAGAGAACCCCTGGCAAATGCCGGGGGTTCTTTCCGTAATGAGACGTCAGGGGCGAAGAAGGCCAAGTGTTTTACACTTGGCTGGAAGGGAGGGGCCTTTGGATTTTCTTGCTCGTTAAGAATTTGGAAAGATTCTAGTAAGAAAGTCTCAATCTTTGGAACATGGCAATTAACGTTGGGGATTTTTACCCTAGTAGCAGACTCGAAAAAGCTACTCCTGGGGGGATACGATAAGGGGGAGGGAGAATGACGAGTTGCATGGACGATAGGGGAACCGTGTCGAAGATGAGCCGTCGAGGCTTTATCGAGGCGAGCGTTGCCGCGACTGCCGCTCTTGCGGCGGGAGGCCTCGTCGGTTGCGAAAACAGGGTGACCGCAATCGAAGGCGCGGAAGACCGCGGGCCTTCCGAGGGCGTGTGGGTAAGCGCTGCATGCTGGCACAATTGCGGTGGGCGTTGCGTGAACAAAGCGCTCGTGAGGGATGGAATCGTAGTGCGGCAGAAGACAGACGATTCCCACGAAGACAGCCCCGCATATCCTCAGCAGCGCAGTTGCATTCGCGGCCATTCGCAGCGCAAACAGTGTTTCGCAGCTGATCGTTTGAAGTATCCGATGAAACGCAAGCACTGGAAACTCGAAGATCCTCAAGGCGAGTTGCGCGGTAGAGATGAATGGGAGCGCATCAGCTGGGACGAGGCCTTCAAGTACGTGGCTGAAGCGTTGAGCAAGATATATCGGGAACATGGCCCTCGGAGCGTGCTTTCGCGAGGAGGAAGCACGACGATGAGGGTGCTCGAGGCCATGGGCGGCTGTTGCGGCATCGCCGACACCACGTCCATGGGCACGTATTGCCTCGATACGACAAAGTTGGGCCTGCCTTTGATGGACAGTTCGTCAGCGTCTGCCAACGATCGATTTGATTTGAAGCACGCTGATTGGATCGTATTCGAGGGATGTAACCCCGCATGGGCATCGCCCGGATCGCCCTGCTACCATTTTATCCAGGCGCGCGATGCCGGGACGCGGTTCGTCATGATCTCGCCAAGTTGCAACGCGACGGCCCAGATGCTCGATGCGCGATGGATTCCGGTGCGGGCGGGAACCGATACGGCGTTCATGCTTGCTGTTGCCTACGAGATGGTGATGCTCGACCAAAGGCAGGGAGGCATCGTGGACTGGGATTTCCTGAACGATTGCACGGTCGGTTTCGATGCTCGGCATATGCCCGACGATGCGCGGCTCGATGAAAACTTCAAAGACTATCTCCTGGGCTTGTACGACGGCGTTCCGAAGACGGCGGAATGGGCAAGCGCCCTGTGCGGAACGCCGGTCGAGGATATCCGTTGGTACGCTGAACTGCTGGGAAAAAACAACAAGGTGATGATGCTGCATAGCTTCAGCTTC
This sequence comes from Eggerthella timonensis, assembly GCF_900184265.1. NCBI lineage: Bacteria > Bacillati > Actinomycetota > Coriobacteriia > Eggerthellales > Eggerthellaceae > Eggerthella > Eggerthella timonensis. The sequence continues at coordinate 3,210,513 of NZ_FXXA01000002.1, read as the reverse complement.
GCGAGGTGTCGCGATGCGGAAGACGTCCCCCAGCTCTTCATGACGCTCGGAGCCATGGGCGGCCATTTTGGAAAGAGCGGTCACGCATGCGGTTCGACCTATCATTCCGGCGCTGCGAACGGGGGGCCTACGCTCGTGGTTGCGGGGAAAAGCGGACTCGAGCCTATCGAAACAAACGTCGACGACCGCATTCTCGGTCCCGTCCTATGGAAGAGCATCCTCGAGAAACGATACCGCTATATCGGCGATTTCTACGCGAACGTGTTTACCGAAGGGGAGGATCGCGACATCGACATTCGTGCGATCTTCTACGAGCAATCGGCGCGTTTGCAGACGAGCCCTGACCTCATGAGGGGAATCGAGGCGCACCGCTCGGTTGACTTCGTGTTCTGCAATGCCCAGTTCTTCACAACGCAGGCGCAGTATGCCGACATCGTGCTGCCGGTCACAACCGAATGGGAGCGCGTCGGCGGCTTTGCGTCGGGAAACAGGGAGGCGCTCTTTGTTTATACCCAGGTGACCGAGCCCTTGTTCGAGGCGAAGACCGATCAGGAGATCGGGGTCGGCTTGGCGAAGGCGTTGGGCCTTGATCCGAGCGTCGTCTACCCGCTTTCGGAAAAGCAGCAGTTCATGAATCAGATTCTCGGATCAACGGTCATAAACGAGCAGGGAAAGCCAGAGCCGCTTGTTACGGTCACGGAAGACGATCTGAAGGCATGGGAATGCGAGGGCTCCCCTCAAGAAGGTCGCGTCGCGCTGGATACGTTTTTGACGGACGGCTGCTATCAGGTGGAGCGTCGGGAAGACGACGGCTACGGTTTCGTCGCATATCGGGAGTTCGTTGAGGATCCGAACGGCCACCCGCTGCCAAGCGCGTCGGGCAAGTTGGAAATTTACTGTCAATGGAAAGCCGATGCGATTGCAGGGTTCGGCTTCTCGGACGACTTCAAGCCGTATCCAACGTACCGTTCTGCAATCGGAGGCGATGAAACGGGTTCGAGCGACCATGCGCCGGAAGAGCAGGCGGCGTATCCATACGTGGCGTACAACCCACATTATTACCGCCGTTCGCACAGCGTGCTCGACAACGTCGCATGGTTGCGGGAAGCCTGGCCGAATCCCGTGTACATCAGCAGGGCGGATGCGGAGGAGAAGGGCATCGTCAGCGGCGATGCGGTGTGCGTCTACAACGCGTTCGGCAAAATCGTACGTACGGCGAGCGTGCTCGAGACGGTCATGCCCGGCATGGTGGGCGTTCCGCATGGCTCATGGGTCGACCTTGACGAGGGCGAGGAATACGACTTGGGCGGTGCCGACAACGTGCTCTGCGGCCCGGTGGTGAGCGGCATGGCGGTGACGGGATACAACAACTATGCCTGCACCTTCGAAAAGTATGCGGGCGATCCGCTTGTTCCCGATTGCGAGAAGCCGCAACGTTCGGTCGATTTGGGAGGAGTGCGGCGATGACGCGGAATAGCAGCGAAGTTGTCCGCAAGGGCTTCTATTTCAACCAGCGAAACTGCATCGGGTGCAAGACGTGCCAGATCGCTTGCAAGGATAAGAACGATCTCGACGTCGGCGTGCTGTTTCGCCATGTGAACGATTATGAAGTCGGTTCGTACCCGAATGCAAAGGGGTACCACTATGCGGCGACGTGCAATCATTGCATCGATCCCGCGTGCGTCGCGGTGTGTCCCAACGCCGCAACGTTCGTTGACAAAGATGATGGCACGGTGCAACACGATGACGAAAAGTGCATCGGCTGCGAATACTGCGTAAAGGCCTGCCCGTACGGAGTGCCGCACTACATAGCGTCGATTCAGAAAGCTCATAAGTGCGATGCCTGCATCCTCCTGAGAGCGTCCGGCGAGCGTCCGGCTTGCGTAGCCTCATGCCCTATGAGGGCCTTGGAGTTCGGCCCGATCGAGGAGCTGCGCGCCTTGCATCCTGAAGCGGTGAACAGCATCGTCGTGCTTCCCGATGCGTCGCAGACGAATCCGTCGATCGCCGTCGATCCCAAGCCTGCGGCTTTGGAGCCGGATCCTGTTCGGGTGGTGCTGTAAATGACTTTCACGTTCCGACAGAGCCGCAGCGGCGGGTACCATCCCTCCCTCCTCGCCGCTTGCGGCTCGCGTCAGGCGGGGAACGCGACGGACGGCTCCGAACCGGTCGTCCGCATGCGCGTGGAAACGAGCGGGGGCGCGTTATGAGGAACATCAAGCTGAAGACGAAGTTCGCGGGGCTTATCGTCTGCCTGCTTGCGGTGTCGCTCGTTGCCAATATTGGATGGACTTCGGTGAACAATCGCGCCCAAATGGAGAACGAGCTGCGCGAGAAGGGAGAAGTGCTCGCGCAGCAGATGGATGCGGTATGGGAGTTCATGGCATCGAACCAGTATCGTTTGGAGCAGATATCGTACACCGCTGACGGCGTGTACCAGGGCCTGCATTGCGCTATCGTCGGTCGCAGCATCGGCGCGCTGTTCACGTCCGAGTCCACGTACACGACGCGCTTCGTCAATTTCAACCCGCGCAATTCAGCGGATCAGCCTGACGAGTTCGAATCTGCGGCTCTCGAGGCATTCAACAAGGGAGAGAGCGCGGAATACTACGACATCACCCAATACGAGGGCGAAGAGGTGTTCCGCTACCTGGCACCCATGCGAATCGAGGAGAATTGCCTCGACTGCCACGGAGAGCCCGCCGGAGAGATCGATGTGACCGGCTACGCCAAAGAGGGCTGGAAGATCGGGGACATAGGCGGCGCAATCAGCATCGTCATGCCGCTTGATGTGTACATGGAAAGCGAGCAGGCCTCGACGATACAGGATGTCATCTTCTTCGGCGGCATGCTGGTAGTTTGCCTGCTTATCATCTATGCGGCGTTAACGTATTTGGTGACGCGTCCGCTGGAAAAAATTCAAATCGGCGTCGAGTGCATACAGACAGGTGATTTAGGGGTGCGGTTGGCTCAATCGGAATCCTCGCGCGAGATGAACACGTTGATGACCGAATTCAACAGGATGGCGGGCGAGCTGTCCGGCATCTACAACAATCTGGAGTCGCAGGTGGCGGATCGAACCGCGCAGCTTGCGGAGGCCAATGCCGTGCTGGAAAAGCAGCGCGCTCAACTTGAACAGGCGAACGAGCGGTTGCTCAACGACAACCGGTACAAATCGGACTTTCTGGCAATGATGAGTCACGAGCTCCGCACTCCTTTGACCTCGATCCTCGCGTTTGCGGAGTTCCTCAATCGCGATTGCGAGCCGCATGACGAGCGCGAAGCTGAGACGCGACGCGAGATCGAGGCGAACAGTCGTGCGCTCCTTCTCATGATCAACGATATTTTGGAGATGAGCCGCCTCGATGCGGGGAGGACGGATATGAACGTAGAGGTCGTGGACGTTGGCGATGTGGTGGGCATGGTGAGCACCGTGGTGCAGCCGCTCGCAGACAAAGGCAAGATCGACTTCTCGTGCGAGATCGACCCCGATGTTCCCCTTATACAGGCGGACTTCGAGAAGATACGGCACGTTTTGGAGAACCTATGCGGCAACGCGATCAAGTTTACTCCTGAAGGAGGATCGGTTGCGCTGCGCATCTCCCACCATCCCGAATGCGGCGAACTATGGATCAAGGTATCCGATACGGGCATCGGCATAGCGAAGGCCGACCAGCAACGTATTTTCGACCGTTTCGTGCAGGCCGACTCGTCGCCGTCCCGCAAGTACAACGGGACGGGGCTGGGGCTTGCGTTGGCGAAAGAGTACACCGACATGCACGGTGGATCCATTTCGGTGGAAAGCGAACCGGATGTCGGCAGCGTGTTCACCGTGCGTATTCCGGTTGAATCGAAAGGGGAATGACGATGACGAGGGCGAAGGTAATGCTCATCGACGATGACGAGAGCCTGCATGTGCTGATCCGCCGCATAACGGAAGAGGCAGGCTACGAGTTCTGCTCCGCGCTCGATGGGGAGCAGGGGCTGCGGGATCTCACGACCGAAAGGCCGGATCTGTTGCTGCTCGACGTGATGATGCCCGGCATGAACGGGTTCGACGTATGCAGGACCATGCGTGAAGACGGAAGGCGCATTCCCATCATCTTCCTGTCCGCAAAAGGCGACATCGTGGACAAGAGCATTGGCTTCAAGGCAGGCGGCGATGACTATGTGGTCAAGCCGTTCAGCTCGGATGAGCTGCTGCTGCGCATTGAGGCCCACCTTCGCCGGCATCGAGACGATCTGGCGTTCGCCAAGGCTGTGAGTCGCGAGGGCAGCAATAAGACGGGCGATCTGGAGATCCTGTTCAACCAATACGAGGTGCGCTTGCGAGGCGAGAGGGTGGAGCTCACTGCCAAGGAGTTCGAGATACTCGCGCTGTTGGCTGCCAATCCCGGTCAGGTGTTCACCCGCGGTCAGATATACGAGCACATCTGGGGTAGCGAGAGCGAAGTCGACGAGAGCAGCATCACCGTGTTCATGCGGAAGATTCGCGAGAAGATCGAGGACAATCCCTCGCAACCGAAGTACCTTCTCACGGTTTGGCGCGTCGGATACAAATTCGCCGAGCGGGTGTGAGGATGGGAGAAGCGACGGATAAGGGGGTGAGGCTTTCGACCTAGAGCTTGCACAGTTCCCATGCAACGACGAGTCCAACGAAACCAAACAAACAAAGGGGGATTACATGGACGCTTTTGACGTTGGCACGAATGCGACGAACCTGAGCCGTCGGCAGTTCATGAAGGGAAGCATGGCGGTTGCGGCATCGGCTGCAGCGCTCTCCGCTTTCGGATGCGCGCCTTCGACGGAGGTCAAGGAGAGCAAAGACGCAGCAGTTGCGGTCAATCCTGAAGAGGGTGGCACGTGGGTGCCTGCCGCGTGCTGGCATAACTGCGGCGGACGCTGCGTGAACAAGGTCATGGTGAAGGAGGGAGCGGTCGTTCGCCAGAAGACCGACGATTCGCACGAGGACTCTCCCGAGTTTCCGCAGCAGCGCGGATGCGTGCGCGGCAAAGCCCAGCAGCAGCAATGCTTCGGCGCCGATCGCATTCTCTATCCGCTGAAGCGCAAAGGGTGGAAGCCTGGCGGCGGCGAGAACTCGAACGGCTCGATGCGCGGCAAGGACGAATGGGAGCGCATCAGCTGGGACGAGGCGATCGAGCTTTCCTGCCAGGAGATCAAGCGCATCAGCGACGAATACGGCCCGACGGGTTTCTATTGCAAATCGCCCGACGCCACGATCAATGTGATGTGCGGATGCGTGCGGGGTTGGGATACCACGTCGCACGGAACCTACACCCTCGGTTGCGACATGATCGGCTTGCCGCCCACCGATACCGGAAAGGCGAACGATCGCTTCGACCTTCCGAATGCGGAGTACATCATCTTGTATTCCTCGAACCCGACCTGGTCGGCGGCCGGCACGCCCACCTATTACTTCATCCAAGCGAAGGAGGCGGGCACCAAGTTCGTCAGCGTCGATCCGCTGTACAACGCATCCGCCCAGATGCTGGATGCAGATTGGATTCCGGTGCGCAACGGCACCGACATGGCGTTCATGCTCGCAACAGCGTACGAGATGCTGCGCCTCGACGAGGAAGAAGGCGATATCGTCGATTGGGAGTTCCTCGACAAGTATACTGTCGGCTTCGATGCCGACCACATGCCTGCGGACGCGAAGCTGAACGAGAACTTGAAAGACTACGTGTTGGGAACGTACGACGGTACGCCTAAAACACCTGCATGGGCCGAGCCTATCTGCGGCGTTCCGCCCGAGCAGGTCACGGAGTTCGCTCGCATCCTCGGAAAGAACAACAAGACCATGCTCCTGCACAATTACGGCATGGTGCGCTGTAACGGAGCCGAGATGATCCCGCAAATGCTGATGGCGTTGGGGGCCATGGGCGGCCATATGGGCAAATCGGGCCATGCGTGCGGCGGCAACTATCACGCGAACTGCGGCAACTACGGCCCCAATCTTGTTGCTGCCGGAAACGCCAAGAAGCCGAAGACGACGAACCCCTGCTCGACAGGCGTCCGCCAGCCTCAGCTGTACGACATCATCCTCGAAGGCGGCGGAGAGTTCTACGACGTGTCGAACTCGTACGGCAGCTTCCACGAGCCTATCCCCACCACGCTCGGCCCCATCAAGGGCATCTTCCATGTGACGGATGCGACGCTGCAGACGTCTCTTCACCAGAAAGCCGGCATCGAGGCGCATCGCGCGGTGGACTTCGTGCTGACCCGCGCTCAATTCATGACGACGAACGCCCTGTACTCCGACATCATCCTTCCGGTCACGACCGAATGGGAGCGTCCGGGCAGCGTGACGACGTGCAATCGCGAGTTCGTGTATTGCTACTCCAAGGTGACCGATCCGCTCGGCGAGGCCAAAACGGATCAGGAGATAGGCACGCTGCTGCTTGAGGGCATGGGCATGGATCCGAAGCTCGCTTTCGATACGTCGGAAACCCAGCAGTTCTTCGAGCAGATCGCCGGCAGCACCATCATGGGGGACGGCGGCGAAATGGAGCCGCTGGTAACCATTACCGACGCCGACATCAAGGAATGGGGCGTTCAGGGCGAGCCTCAAGAAGGCGTCGTCTCCCTCGCTGATTTCGTGGCGAACGGCGGGTACCAGTACAAGCGCACCCCTGATGACGGTCATGGCTTCATCGGTTACGAGGACTTCGTGACCGATCCTGAGGCCAACCCTCTCTCGAGCGCAAGCGGAAAGCTCGAGATTTACTGTCAGGCCCGCTACGACCTCATGGCGTCCTTTGAGTACGACGGCATCGAGCAGTACAAGCCCTACCCGACGTACGTCGTTCCCTGCGTCGGCTTCGAATCGACGTTCAAGGACGGCAAGATCGACGGCGAAAAGGGCGAGTATCCGTACGTCATGTACAATCCGCACTATCTGCGTCGCTCCCATACGGTGTTCGACAACTGCCCCTGGCTGCGCGAGACGTGGGCGAACCCCGTGTTCCTCAATCGCCAGGATGCGGAGGCGAAGGGCGTCAAGGATGGAGATACGGTTCTCATCAGCACGCCGGCCGGCAAGGGTCTGCGTATGGCCGCCGTGCTCGACATCCTCATGCCGGGCATCGTGGGCGTGCCTCACGGCGCGTGGGTGGATGTCGACGAGGAGACCGGCATCGACCGCGCCGGCTCCGACAACTACCTGATCGGCGCCGAGTATGGCGGTATGGGCGTTTCGGGGTACAACAATCAGATATGCACGTTCGAGAAATACGATGGTGCAGCGCTCGAGGCCGACTGCGACCTGCCGCAGCGCATCGTGAACGCATAACGAGAGGGGGACTGACGAATGGCTATTGGATATTATTTCGATATGACGAGGTGCACCGGATGCCGTGCATGCCAGGTGGCATGCAAGGACAAGAATCGCTTGGATGTCGGAACCATATACCGGCATGCGAAGACGTTCTCGGTGGGGAAGTTTCCGAGCGTGACCGCGTACAGCTACTCGGCAAGCTGCAACCACTGCGAATCGCCGGCATGCTTTTCGGCGTGTCCGACGGGGGCCATCGAGAAGCGGGAAGACGGTGCGGTCGTCATCGATCGGGAGGCGTGTTCAGGAGACGGTTCATGCACGAAGGCGTGCCCGTACGGCATTCCTCAGATTCTTCCGGACGGCAAAGCGGGCAAATGCGATAGCTGCTATCTGATTCGCGAAGCTGGGGGACAGCCTGCGTGCGTCGCTGCGTGCCCGAACCGAGCGCTCGATTTCGGAGAGTACGACGATCTGGTGAAAACGTACGGGTCGGACTGCGTCAGCGAGATCGCGATCCTTCCGAGTGCGGACACCACGAAACCGAGCTTGTTGATCAGCGCCAAGGAGGCGGCGACCGAGACGGGTTTCGTCGACGTTAACTGGTAAATTGCGCGCTGCATGAAACAGCACGGGCGAGGTTCGAGCGCCAAGGCCTCGCCCGTGCTTGTCGCGAGGGTTCGCCCCCGCGTTTGAGCTACACTGTTCGCGTGACGAAACGCCCTTCGACAAGACGGGCAACGAGGAGGAGATATGGAAGAACGGGACATCGAGGCGTTGGGAATGCGCCTTGCGAACAGGGCGTATCTGTATAGGATTTTCCACATCGTATTCGGTGCCGAGCCGAGCAAAGAAGAGCTTTCCGTTCTCGGTTCGAACGAGACGATCGATGCGATGGAGTACCTTGCGGACGACTGCCGTTCCGAGCCGCTGCTTGACGCCGTGCGTTTGTTCGCTTCGTTTGCGGACAGGGCTCAAGATGGCGGCTGCGTTGAGTCTATGAGGTCCGATTTCACGAAACTGTTCCTCGTTCCCGGCGCATCGTACGTGCGTCCATGGGAGTCTCCCTATATCGGCAAAGAGGAGATGCTGTTCCAAGAGAGCACGCTCGACGTTCGCCATCGCTATGCGGAATACGGCTTCATTGCCGTGGAATTCGGCCATTTTCCCGAAGACCATCTGTCAATGATGCTCGATTTCCTTGCCTGTCTCAGCACGCGCGCGTTCGATGCGTTCGGAGAGGGAAGGGACGATGAGGCGCGGCGCATCCTTTCGTCTCAGAAGGACTTCGTGGAATCGCACCTGTTGAACTGGCTTGACAGGTTCCACGAAGCGTTGTGCGAGAAGGACGAGGCGGGCGTTTATCGCCGGTTTGCGGCGGCGCTCCACGCCTTCCTCGTGCTTGACAGAGAGTTCGTTGAGCGGACTCTGGCGAGTCTCGACGAGATGGGTCGGGGACGTTGAACCTGGAGGAGTATAGGGCGGCATTCGACGAAGTGCGCGCCGATTTCGAAGAGGGAGTAGCGCGCTTCGGGCTGCCGTTCGAAAGCGCGGAAGAGCAGCCGAGGGCCGCACGCGCCCTTGCGCCATGCGAGCATTGCGACAACGGTGCCGCGAGCTTGTGGAGCGGTTGGATATCGCCCGCTTGCATTGCCTGCCGTACGGGCGAGGAGACGGCGACGTTCTTCATATCGCTCAAATGCACGCGGCAGTGCTACTTCTGCTTCAACGTGAACCAGGAGGACTACGCATACCATCGCGCGCACGAGCGGGACATCGCCTCCGAGCTGCGGGCGGCCCATGCGGCGGGCGCGCGCTTCCGCCACCTCGCCGTCACCGGCGGCGAGCCGTGCCTCCATCCCGATGCGTTGCTGGCGTTCGTGCGCTGTGCGAAGGAGCTGTATCCGGGCGTGCACGTGCGTGTGTACACGAGCGGCGACTTGCTGAGCGACGAACTGCTCGACGAGCTGCGCGACGCCGGCCTCGACGAGATCCGGTTCAGCGTGAAGCAGGAGGAGGGCGCGGCGTCTCGTGAGGAGACACTCGGCCGCATTGCTGCCGCGGTCGCGCGCATTCCCTACACGATGGTCGAGATGCCGGTGATCCCCGGTACGCTCGGCGAGATGAAGGAGCTGCTGGTCAGCCTCGATCGGATTGGCGTACGCGGTATCAACCTCCTGGAGTTCTGCTTCCCGCTCGCCAACGCCGAGGCGTTCGAGGAGCGCGGGTTCACGCTGCGCCGCAATCCGTACGTCATCCCTTACAACTACTGGTATGCGGGCGGCCTTCCGGTTTCCGGAAGCGAGGCGTCGTGCCTCGAGCTGCTGCGCTTCGCTTCCGACCGCTCGCTGACCATGGGCGTGCATTATTGCTCGCTCGACAACAAGCTGACGGGGCAGATATACCAGCAGAACAAGCTTTTCCTGATCGATGACGAGTTCTCCGCCTCGCATGCGTGGCTCTCGTTCGATGGAGAAGACTATTTCCTGAAGTGCGCCAAGGTGTTCGGCGACGACGTGGAAACGGTTCTGGACCTTCTGCCCGCCGGCCGATGGCTTTCGGACGAGGACGCTTCCTCCCTCGCGTTTCCGCTCGCGTTGGCGGCGACCGTGGCGAAGCGAGCCCCCGCAGTCGAGATCGGCGTGAGCTTCAACGTGCTCGAGCCCGACGAGAACGGCCTTCCGCGCGTACGCGAGGTGGCCCTGGAACGTTTGCGCTAAGCGTCGTTTACCGAGAGCGTCTCCGCGAGCTCATCGAGCAGGGCCGCGTCGACGGCGATGAACGCGGCGACGGCTGCGCACAGCGTCGGATACAGGTAGTCCGTGCGGGCGCCTTTCGCGCGCTCGGCGAACAGCGGAAGCCACGTGAGCAGGTGGTCGTTCTCGAACGAGCGCTGCACCTCGACCAGGCGGCCGAACTCCTGTCGATCGTCACGGCGCAAGGCCTCGAGCGATCGATCGGCGAGGTGCGCCAGGAAGTCGAGTTCGTACACGATGCCGTCCTCCGCTTCGCGCGTTTCGACGTCGATGCGATAGCCTTCGGCTTCGTAGCGCTTGCGCACGTCGGTCGTGCTTTCGAGGAAGAGCAGCTCGCGCGGGTCGAGGTACACCGATTCCCAGAAGGGCGCGACGATCTTTTCCGGCCCGATGAACAGCGTCGTGTATTCGCGGCGCAGGGCGGCGAGGGTTTGCGCCGCATCGTTGTTTTGCGAGAGGGAGCGCATCGTCTGCGCAAGACGATCAAGCTCGTGATGCCCGTCGACGGCGAACGCTTCGATCGACGCGACGGCCGGCTCGCTCGCGAGCAGCTCCAGGAGCGTCTCGTCCGGCTCTTCGGCGTATGCGTGCCGGAACAACATGAGGGCGAGCATGCGTTGGCGCAGGACCGTTACGGTTGCATCTCGAGGGTCTTCCATGGTTGTTTCCTCTCCGTTTCCCTTACCGGGCGTTAAGATTCATTACTCAAAAACTATCGCGTTTACCAGGGGAAATGCTTGTTTGCGCCCCCGTTGGCGGCTATATTATAGCGTGTCGGAACCGATGATCAAGCCCCGGCGGAAACCCGGAGTTTCTCAGCTGCCGAACCGGTGCGCTGTGCGATCATCGACATGCAACGAGGAGTAGGGGGAGCTATGGGAAGCCTCATCCAAGAGGTGTCGGGCAAGGTGCTCAGTCGTCGCGGGTTCGTCGCCGGCAGCGCGGCCCTCGCCGCGTCGCTTGCGGCGTCGTCGTCGCTCGTGGCCTGTCAGCCCGGCGATCGGCAGCAGGTGGAGCAAGCGGCCGAGTCCGCCGAAGGCGAGGGCGTTTGGATTTCCGCGGCCTGCTGGCACAATTGCGGCGGCCGTTGCGTCAATCGCGTGCTCATGAAGGACGGCGTGGTCGTTCGTCAGGGCAGCGACACGTCGCACGAGGACAGCTTCGAATGGCTGCAGCAGCGCGGGTGCCCGCGCGGCCGTTCGCAGCAGCAACAGTGCTTCGGAGCGGATCGCTTGAAGTATCCCATGAAGCGCAAAAGCTGGCAGCCCGGCGGCGGCGAGGCATCGCATGGCGAGCTGCGCGGCAAGGACGAATGGGAGCGCATCAGCTGGGACGAAGCCATCGGCTACATAGCCGAAGAGGTGACGCGTATCTACGATTCTTACGGCCCGCGTGCCGTCGTGGGCAACGGAGGCCCTGGCATCGAGCAGGTGCTGGCGAAGCTGGGCGGCTACCTCGAGGTGTCGGATACCAGTTCGTGCGGCACGTATTCGTTCAACGTGTCGAAGTTGGGTTTGCCGGCGATGGATCTGGGCGAGACGAACGACCGCTTCGATCTGAAGAACGCCGAAACCATCGTCATCGTGGGAGGCAACTCCGTATGGTCGTCGGGCGGCACGACCATGAACAACTTCAACCAGGCCGTCGAGGCGGGAGTGAAGTTCGTGTACGTCGGGCCTTCGTACAACGCCACAGCCGCGTACTTCGATGCTCGCTGGATACCCATATACCCGGGAACCGACACGGCGTTCTTGCTGGGCGTCGCGTACGAGATGCTCCAGCAAGACGTGGTCGACCGGGAGTTCCTCAATGCGTACTGCGTCGGATTCGATGCCGATCATATGCCCGAGGACGCAACGCTCGACGAAAACTTCGAGGACTACCTGCTGGGAGCATACGATGGCCAACCGAAGAACGCCGCGTGGGCGAGCGCCATCTGCGGTGCCCCAGAGGAAGATATCGTGTGGTTCGCGGAAACGATCGGCAAGGACCACAAGGTCATGCTGTTCCACAACTATGCGCTTGCGCGTTGCACCAGCGCCGATAACGTTCCGCAGCTTTTCATGACCGTGGGCGCCATGGGCGGCCATATGGGGAAGTCGGGCCATGCGATGGGCGGTGCCTACAAGACGTTCGCGGGAACGCACGGCCCCACGCTGGTCTCGTACGGAGACACGGGCGTTAAGGCGATGGCGAACCCTATCAAGGAGTACATCACGGCGCCGCTCTTGTGGCAGAGCCTGCTCGACGGGTCGTTCAACAGCACGGGCAAAGCGTATTCGGACGAATTCAACGCCCAGGACGTCAAGCAGGCCGACGTCAAGTACCTGTCGTTCGAGGGCGCCGCACGCGTGCAGAACACGCCTTCGTCGGTGACCGCCATCGAGGCCATCCGCACGATGGACTTCGTCACCTGCTCGTCCCACTTCTTCAACGCTCAGGCGAAATACGCCGACATCGTGCTGCCCATCACCACGGAATGGGAGCGCGTGGGCGGGTTCCCCGGCCATCAGCGCAGCCGTGAGACCGTGATCGTCTACACCCAGGTTACCGAACCGCTGTACGAAGCGAAGACCGACCAGGAGATCGGGACGATGCTCGCCGAGAAGCTCGGCCTCGACGCGAAGGAACTGTGGCCGATCAGCGAGAAGCAGCAGTTCTTCAACCAGATTCTCGGCTGTACGTTCGTCGATCAGGCGGGCGAGGATCAGGTTCTCGTCACGGTCACGCAGGAGGATATAGACGCGTGGGGGTGCGAAGGCAGGCCGCAAGAGGGCGTTGTGGGTTTGGACGAGTTCCTGAAGAACGGCTGCTACACCATCAAGCGAGCCGAAGGAGATGCCTACGTGCGCATCGGGTACCAGGACTATATCGAAGATCCCGAAGCGAACCCGCGTCCCAGCGATTCCGGCAAGTTCGAGATCTACTGCCAGTACAAGGCGGACACGCTGAACAGCATGGGCTACAGCCCCGACGGCACGTTCAAGCCGTATCCGAACTACGTAGCCGCGCCCGAAGGCCGCGAGGGCGCCTTCGTCGACGGCGTCGTCGGCGGGGAGCCGAGCGCGTATCCGTTCGTGGTGTACAACCCGCATTACCTCCGTCGCGCGCATCCCGTGCTCGACAACGCTCCGTGGTTGCGCGAAGCCTGGCCCAACCCCGTGTTCCTCAACGCGTCCGATGCCGCCGCGAAGGGCGTGTCGGACGGCGATACGGTGCGGGTGTTCAATGCGCACGGCGCCACGCTGCGGACGGCTTCGGTGACCGAGATCGTGATCCCGGGCTGCGTCGGCCTGCCTCACGGCGCGTGGCTCGACTACGACGAGGAGGCTGGCATCGACCGTGCCGGCACCGACAACGTGCTGTGCGGCACGGTGACGAGCGGCATGGGCACGTCGGGATACAACAACTACAACTGCGATTTCGAACGTTACGACGGCGAGGCGCTCGCTGCCGATTGCACGCTGCCTCAGCGCATCGTGTCGCTGGACTAAAGGGGGAACAACATGGCCATGAAGCAAGTGGGGTTCTACTACGACCAAACCCGGTGCGCCGGATGCAAGACTTGCCAGGTAGCGTGCAAGGACAAGAATCGCCTTGAGGTGGGAACGGTGCTGCGCGAAGTTCGTTCGTACCAGGTAGGCGCGTTCCCAAGCGTAAAGATGTATCATTTCGCCGCCACCTGCAACCACTGCCAGGTGCCCGCCTGCAAAGACGTGTGCCCGGTCGGCGCCATCACGAAGAACGAGGACGATGGCACGGTGGTCATCGACCATGAGGCGTGCATCGGCTGCTCATCGTGCGTGAACGCCTGCCCGTACGGCGTGCCGCGCATCGACGAGAAGTCGGGGCTCTCGCACAAGTGCGACGGATGCATCGAGTTGCGCGCGCAGGGCTATCAGCCGGCCTGCGTGGAAGCGTGCCCGTACCGCGCGCTCGCGTTCGGCGATATCGAGGAGCTCAGGGCCCAGCACGGAAGCGACCTGGTAACCGAGATTCCCGCTATGGGGGCGGGGAAGACGGGGCCCAACACGCTCATCAAGCCACGTGCGGTAGCCGTTGAGGAGCTGGGCGTGCCGATCGTGCTGTAGCGACCCGGGAGCGTCCGCCGATCATTCCGCGCTGCAAGCCATCCCTCCCGGCTTGCAGCGCGAATGCGTTGCGGGTATCGTTCGGTGTGCGCGAACCGCGAAGGGGCCAAGGGGGTGCGGGGATGAATCGAAAAGACGCGCGTGCGCCTCGGGGGAGGCGCACGCTGATCGTGCAGTACGTCGTGCTCATGACGTGCATCGCTTCGGTGCTGGTGGTGGCGTACAGCGCGTGGTCGTACGGCGAACAGACGCGCCAGATCGAGGAGCAGATGCTGTCGGAAGCGCGCGTGCTAGAGAAGTCCGTGCAAGCTACCTGGGATTTCATCGACTACGAGCAGCCCAACATCAACTACGATCGCGATGGGACGTACAACTTCAAAGGGCTGTACTGCTCGCTCGTGGGCAAGAGCGTGGGGAAGCTGTTCTCCATGAGCACCGACTACCAGTACACGTTGCGCTATACGCGCAACGACCCTCGCAACGCTCTCGACGAGCCCGACGCGTTCGAGCGGGCGGCTCTCGACAGCTTCTACGCTGAGGGGAGCGAGGAGTACTACGACGTCGTCGATGACGGTCAGGGCGGCAAGAACTTCCGCTACGTGGGCGCCATCTACCTGACCGAGAGCTGCATGGATTGCCACGGCGGTCCGAAAGGCGAGCTCGACGTGACCGGGTTCGAGAAGGAGGGGCTGGCGGTCGGCGACATCGGCGGAGCGGTCAGCATCACGGCTCCCGCAGGACTGTACCAAGCGGGCATCGATCTCAACACGGGGCGCACGGTGCTGTTCTTCGTGCTGTTCCTCTCGGTCGCGTTCGGAGCCAGCGTCCTGTTCTTCAGGCGTAACGTGACCGCGCCCATAGCCCATCTCGAAGATGCCATGGTCGACATGGGCCGCGGCAACCTCAAGGTGGATATCGACGACGTGGGACGCACGCGCGAGTTGAACGACCTGGCCGAGGGCGTGCGCGCCATGGCCGGAGAGCTCGATGCGCTGTACACCACGCTCGAGGAGAAGGTGGACACCCGGACGAGGCTGTATCGGGAAGCCAACGAGATGCTCGAGGAGCAGCGGGAGCGGATCGCCCGAGCCAACGAGCTGCTCGCGGAAACGAACGCGAAGCTGCAGCAGGAGAACGAGTACCGCACGAACATCGTGGCCATCCTGAGCCACGAGCTGCGCACGCCCTTGACGGCCATCCTCGCATTCGTGGATCTGTGGGAGACGTCGGGGGAGGTGCATAGCGAAGAGAGCCGAGAGTGCATCGCGAAGGTGAAAACGCACAGCTTGACCTTGCTGGAGATGGTCAGCAACGTGTTGGACATGGTGCGGGTGGAGTCGGGTGCGCTCGATATCGCATGCGAGACGATCGACCTGGTCGACTTGGTTCGATCGGTGGCTGACGTCGCCGATCCCATCGCTCAAAACAAGGGAATAACCGTTGCGTCGCGCATCGACGGCGATGTGCCGCTCGTCAAAGGCGACTGGTCCCAGATCGAGAAGATACTGGGAAACCTCATGAGCAACGCCGTGAAGTTCACCGAAGAAGGAGGGCACGTGTCGTTCGACACGATGTTCGACGCGGCGAAGGGATGCGTCGTGTTCTCGGTGTCCGACGACGGCATCGGAATCGCGCAAGAGCGCCTCGACGGCATTTTCGATCGGTTCGTGCAGGCGGATGCTTCGATATCGCGCAAGTACCGAGGGAGCGGCTTGGGGCTGTCTTTGGTGAAGAAGACGGCGCAAGCGCTCGGCGGCGACGTGCGGGTGGAAAGCGCTTTGGGGGTTGGCAGCACGTTCACGGTGACCTTGCCCGTCGAAGTGGTAGAGGAGGATGAGTTCGATGAAGATACTGATTGCCGATGACGAACGCGATCTGTGCGATGCCGTTCGCAAGATCGTAGAGCGGCGGGGCCACGCGTGCCTCGCGGTGCTCGACGGGGGAGCGGTGCTCGAGACGTACCGCCGCGAGCACCCCGATCTCGTCATCCTCGATGTTATGATGCCCGAGGTCAACGGGTTCGACCTATGTCGGGAGATTCGCGAGCTCGATGCGAAGGTGCCCATCATCATGCTGTCGGCGAAGAGCGACATCGTGGACAAGAGCATCGGGTTCGCCGCCGGCTGCGACGATTACGTGGCGAAGCCCTTCAATGGCCAAGAGCTGCTCATGCGCATCGAGGCGGGGCTGCGCCGCGCCTCGATCAGCGAATCGGGCGAAACGGGACGTCGCAGCCGCGCGATCGTGCGCGTGGGCGACATGGAGATCCGCCTCAAGAAGAACGAGGTGCTCGTGCACGGCGCGTACGTCAACCTCACGCCCAAGGAGTTCCAAATCATCGCGTTTCTCGTGAACCACCTCGGCGAGGTGTTCACCGCTCAGAGCATCATCGAGAACGTGTGGGGCCCGTCGTACATGCCCGAATCTGCAAGCATCGCCGTGTTCGTCCGCAAGATCCGCAACAAGATCGAGGACGATCCCTCGAAGCCGCGCTACCTACAAACCGTATGGCGCGAAGGGTACCGCCTGGGAGACGAGAGCATGATCGGCTCCGGAGAAGACATGACGCACGACGATCCGATTCGCTAGTACGCGTCGATTTCTGCGGACCGGTATCAGGTACGCTTTGGTTGGGACAAGAGCGGGGCTATGCGCTACCATGGACGCACCCGATCGTTGAAGGAGCCGACGCACGCCATGGACGAAGCACGCGAGCCCACCCCCTATGCCCTCGACCGATTCTCAGGCGAGGTGCACGGCTGGTTCCTCGACGCCTTCCCGGCAGGGCCCACGCGGTTGCAGCAGCGGGCCTGGGACGTCATCGAGGACGGCGACAACGCGCTCGTCATCGCGCCCACCGGCTCGGGCAAGACGCTCGCGGCGTTCCTGTTCGCCATCGACGAGCTCATGCGGGAAAAGGCCCGCAGCGCGCAGCTGCCGAAGAAGGAGCGTCCCGGCAAAGGCGTGCGGGTGCTGTACATCTCGCCGTTGAAGGCCCTCGGCGCGGACGTGGAGCGCAACCTGCAAGCGCCGCTCGCGGGCATCGCGGCGCGGCTCGCGGCGGACGGCGCCGCCGCGGTCGAGGTGCGCACGGGCATGCGCACGGGCGACACGACGCCCGAGGCGCGCCGCAGCCTGCAGCGCAACCCGCCTGACATACTCATCACCACGCCCGAATCGCTCTACCTCATGCTCACCTCGCAGGCGCGCGAGACGCTGCGCACGGTGGAGACGGTCATCGTCGACGAGGTGCACGCGTTGGCGGGCAGCAAGCGCGGCGCGCATCTGGCCCTGAGCCTCGAGCGCCTCGACGACCTGCTGGAAGCGCCGGCGCAACGCATCGGGCTGTCGGCCACCGTGCGCCCGCGCGACGAGATCGCGCGCTTTTTGGGCGGCCCGCATCCTGTGCGCGTGGTCGCCTCCGAGGGCCGGCCCGACATGGACGTGCGCGTGCGGGTGCCCGTGCGCGACATGACGGCCGTGCCGGTGTACGGGGGAAGCGACCTGACCGGCGGCGACGCGGGGAAGCGCGGCGGAGGCCGTGCGGGCGGACCGCGCCGCGCGCCGGCGGAGGACGCCTGGAAGTCCGACCGCGCGATGCGCGCCGCCATGGCGAGCCGCGCGCTGCCGACGGGCGCGACGAGCCCTGACAGCCGCGTGGGCACGTCGTCCATCTGGCCCTACATCGAAGCGACGATTCTCGACGAGGTGCTGGCGCACCGCACCACCATCGTGTTCGTCAACTCGCGCGGCCTGTGCGAGAAGCTCACCGCCCGGCTGAACGACCTGTACGCGAAGCGGATGGGCATCGCGCGCGGCGTCGACGAGGACGCTTCGCCCGCGCCCATCCGCTCGGATCTCGGCTCCACGACGGAGTTGTCCACGGGCGCGCCCGCCATCATCGCGAAGGCGCACCACGGCTCGGTGTCGAAGGAGAAGCGCTTGCAGGTGGAGCGCGAGCTGAAAGCGGGCGATCTGCCGTGCGTGGTGGCCACGTCCTCGCTCGAGCTGGGCATCGACATGGGATCCATCGACCTCGTGCTGCAGGTGGCCGCCCCGCCGTCGGTGGCCAGCGCCCTGCAGCGCATCGGCCGTGCGAACCACCAGGTGGGCGGCCGTTCGGCGGGATCCATCTTCCCGCGCACGCGCACCGAGATCATCGACGCGGCCGTGGCGGCCGAGGGCATGTACGAGGGCCGAATCGAGCAGACGGCGCTCGTGAAGAACGCGCTCGACGTGCTGGCGCAGCAGACGGTGGCCGCCGTTGCCATGGACGAGCTCGCTGCGGACGACTGGTACGACACCGTGCGCCGCGCGGCGCCCTACGCCGAGCTGCCGCGCCGTGCGTTCGATGCGGTGCTGGGCATGCTTGCGGGCCTGTATGCCACGTCCGACCTGGCAGAATTCTCGCCCCGCATCGTATGGGATCGCGAGAACGGCCGGTTGAAGGCGCGTCCCGGCTCGCAGCGCCAAGCCGTCATGTCGGCGGGCACCATCCCCGACCGCGGCATGTTCTCGGTGGTGCTTCCCGAAGGAGGGGGCAACGAGGGCCGGAGACGCGTGGGCGAGCTCGACGAGGAGATGGTGTACGAATCGCGCGTGGGCGACATCATCACGCTCGGCACCAGCTCATGGCGCATCAGCGAAATCACGCGCGACCGCGTGATCGTGGAGCCCGCGCCCGGGAGATCCGCCCGGCTGCCGTTCTGGCATGGCGAAGGGGTGGGGCGGCCCGCCGAGACGGGGCGCATGCGCGGCGCGTTCCTGCGCGCGATCGCCGGCGGCATCGAAGGAGACGACGTGGAGGCGGAAGACGGCGCCTTCGGCGTCGCCGTCGGCGTGCGCGAGCGCCTGGCCGCGGACGGCCTCGACGACGACGCGCAGCGCAACCTCGTGGAGCTCGTCCGCGCGCAACGCGCGGCTACGGGGACGATCCCCGACGACAAGACGCTCGTGGTGGAGCGCTGCGAGGACGAACAGGGCGATTGGCGCGTGCTGCTGCACTCGCCGTACGGTCGTCGCGTGCACGAGCCGTGGGCGATGGCGGTGTCCGACCGTATCGCCCAGGTGTACGGCTACGACGCGCAGGCAATGGCGGCCGACGACGGCATCGTGCTGCGCATCCCCATGACCGAAACGCGCCTGCCGGGGGCGGAGCTGTTCGTGTTCGACCCTGACGAGCTCGACCGCATCGTGCGCGACCGCGTGAACTCCACCTCGCTGTTCGCGGCGCGGTTTCGCGAGTGCGCGGCGCGCGCCCTGCTCATGTCGCCCATTGCGCCGGGCAAGCGCGCGCCGCTGTGGCAGCAGCGCCTCAAGGCCGGCCAGCTGCTGGAAGCTGCGCGGCGCGAGCGCGAGTTCCCCATTCTCGCGGAAACGGCGCGCGAGTGCCTCCAGGACGTCTACGACATGCCGGCCCTGCACGAGCTGATGGACCAGGTGCAGGCGGGGTCGGTGCGCCTGGTGGAGGCGCAAACGTCCGTGCCGTCGCCCTTCGCCGCGCCCCTGCTGTTCGGTTACGTGGGCGAGCATCTCTATGCGGGCGATCTGCCGCACGCCGAGCAGCGCGCGTCGCTGCTGTCGCTCGACCCCACGCTGCTCGGCGAGCTGCTGGGCTCCGCCGACCTGGGCGAGGTGCTCGATGCGGAGGTGACCGACGACGTGGAGTCCAGCTTGCAGCGCCTCGCCGCCGACCGGCGCGTGCGCGGCGTCGAGGGCGTGGCCGACCTGCTGCGCGTGCTGGGGCCGCTGTCCGTCGAGGACGTGGCGCAGCGGCTCGAGCCGACGGTTGACGCCGAGGCGGGGGACGCAACCGCGGTCGAAGAGGATGCGCGCGCGGCGCTCGAGGAGCTTTATGCGGCGCATCGCGCGTTCCCGGTCGCCATCGGCGGCGTCGAGCGCTGGGCGGCGACGGACGATGCCCAGCGCCTCCGCGACGGGCTGGGATCGACGATCCCGCCATGGGCGAGCGCGGGAGCGGATGCGGAACTCCAAGAGGAGGAGGGCGCGCGCCATCCTCTCGACGAGCTGCTGGCGCGATACGCGAGCACGCACGGCCCGTTCTCCGCCGAGGCGGCGGCCGCGCGCTTCGGCGTCGGCGTCGCCGTCGCGCACGACAGCCTCGTGCGCCTCGCGTCGGCGGGGCGCCTCATGCAGGGTCGTTTCGGCGAGGACAGCGATGGGCGCGTGCTCGCGTGGGTCGACGCCGGCGTGTTTCGGCGCCTGCGCTCGCTGTCGTTGGCGCGGGCGCGCCGCGCCGTGCAAGCCGTGGGCCAAGACGCGTACCTGCGCTTCCTGCTCGACTGCCAGGGCGTAGGCCCGCTCGGCGAGGAAGGCTTTGAGGGTGTCGACGGGGTTGCCCAGGTGATCGCGCAGTTCGAGGGCGTGTTTTTGCCTGCCGGCGCATGGGAGGGGCACGTGTTCCCCAGCCGCGTGCGCGACTGGCGCCCGGGAATGCTCGACGAGCTGCTGGCATCCGGCGACGTGGTGTGGGCGGGAGCCCGCCGCGAGGGCGATGACGAGGACGCGCCGCCCTCGCGGCCGTCCGAGAGCCGCAGCCGCGGCGGGCGAGAGCGCGAGGGAGTCGGACTCGTCGCGTTCTTTCCCACGGACTCGCCGTTCGCGCCCGTGCAGGCCGACCTGGCCGACGCGCCCTCCGACGTGCCGGATGCGGCGTCGTCGACGGTGCCGCCGACCGTCGAGCAGGCGGTGGTGGACGCGCTCGGGTTCGGCGGCGGGCTGTTCTTCCGCCAGATCGTCGATGCGGTGCGGCGTCGGCTCGCGCCCGAGTTCGTCGACGAGGCGGCCGTGGCCGTGGTCATGCGCGAGCTCATGTGGGACGGTCGCGCGACGAACGACACGTTCGCGCCCGTGCGCGCCGCCCTCGATGCTGCGGGCAGCGCGGGGCCCAAGCCGTGTAGCGCGCCGAAGCGCCGCGTGAGCAGCCGTCGGTCGGGCCTGCGCCCGGCCGACCAGTCGGTGATGAGGGGCATCGCGTCGGCGCAGGCCGCCGTGGGCGCGGCGCTCTCGGGGCGCTGGTCGCTCACGATGCCGTCGCCTGCGAACGACACGGTGCGCGCCATCGCGCTCGTGGAGTCCATGCTCGACCGCTACGGCGTGATCTCGCGCGACGTGGCGCAACTGTCGGGCGTGCCGGGCGGCTTGGGGGCGTTGTTCCCGGTTCTGCGTCAGATGGAGGACACGGGCGAGGTGCTGCGCGGCGCGTTCGTGCAGGGGCTCGGTCCCGCGCAGTTCGCCGCGCGTCAAACCGTCGACGTGCTGCGCACGTACGAGGCGAACGACGACGCCGCCGCGCGCTCCGAGACGGTGGTGCTCGCCGCCGACGATCCCGCCAGCCTGTTCGGGGCGGGCATCCCCTGGCCGCCGGTCGCCTTCGGCGACGGCGCGCCGCAAGCGGAGCGCCCGGCGCGCCCGACGCGGCGCGCGGGCGGCCTCGTCGTCGTGCGCGGGGGCGCGGCGGTGCTGTACGCCGCGCCGGCTCTGCGCTCGCTGCTGTCGTTCACGCACGATGGCGAAGCGCTCGCCGACGCCGTGCGCGCGCTCGTGGCGCACGAGAAGCGCGCGCTCAAGCGCGCCGGCGCCGAGGGAGCCCGCAAGAAGGTGGTGGTCGAGTCGTTCAACGACCAACCCGTGCTGGCCACCCCGGTGGCCGACCTGCTGCGAGAGGAGGGCCTCGTCCGCCTCCCCGACGGTTTCCGGCTCTACGTCGATCCGTTCCGATAGGCGCCGCCTCCGCGATCCGACAATCTCGGGCGCGAGAGCGGCCCTCGCTGGCTCGCTGCGCCAACCTGCGCGCCCATCATGCGCCCTGAGGGCGCATGGGCCGCATCGCTTCGCTCGCGATCCTCGTTCGCGCTCGCGCGCGAATCGGCTGCTCCCCACATCCGGCAATCTGCGGATGGCGCGCGCTCGTCGCGTTCGGTATGGTCGACGCATGAGGCGCGCCGCAGGCGGCGCGATCGGATGCGGAGGTGAGGCGATCCATGGCATGGCGCGAAGATGAGTGCATCCTCGAGGGGCTCGACCTGCAGACGGCGCCCGCGCATTGGGCGCGGCGTCGGCCCGGCCATCTGGCGTTCGTCGACGCCGAGCGACGACTGACGTACGCCGAATTCGCCGCGCTCGTGGATCGCTGCGCGTCGGGCATGCGGGCCGCAGGCGTCTGCAAGGGCGACGTCGTGGCGGTCATGCTTCCGAACTGGCACGAGGCGCCGGTCGTGTTCTTCGCCGCCGCCCGGCTGGGAGCCGTGCTCGTCTTCTGCGACGAGGTGATGGAGGGGGCCGACCTCGCGCTCAGGCTCGATCGCGTCGATCCTGCGCTCGTCGTGCTCGCGCGTGCCGATCTGGCCGATACGGCGCGCGCCCACGCGCCCTGCGCCCGCGTGATCACCGTGCGCTTCGCCGCGCCCTGCTGCACGGCCTTCGACGACCTGCTGGCCGACGACGACGCCCCTTGCGAGCCTGCGCCTGTCGACGCGCTCGAAGACCCTTTCGTCATCGCATTCACGTCCGGCTCCACCGGTCAGGCCAAAGGCGTCGTGCTGTCGCAGGAAAGCTCGCTGTTCTCGTGGCGCAGCTACGGCCGAGCCATGCAGTGCACCGCAGCCGACGTGTTCGCCGTGCCCATCCCACTGTCGCACATGTTCGGCGTGAACATGGGCATCGTGCTGCCCGTCATGTTCGGCGCCACGGCCGTCCTCGTGGAGAAGTTCGCGCCTCACGACCTCCTGCGCACCATCGAGCGCGAGCGGGTGTCGGTGATCTACGGCGTGCCGACGGTGTTCGGGCGCGTGCTGCTCGACCTCAAGAAGCATCCTGTGGACCTGTCCAGCGTGCGCACGGGCCTCGTGGGCTCGGCCACCGTGGCGCGCGAGCTCGTCGAGGACGTGTGGGAGCGGCTGCACTGCCGCGTGGTGGTGGGGTACGGCTCCACCGAGGCCGTGGCCGTCACGTGCACCACGGTCGAGGACGATCTCGAGCACACGGCATCCACGGTGGGACGCCCGTTTCCCGGCGTGGAGGTGCGCCTGCTCGGGGACGACGGCGTGCTGCGCGAGCGCGGCGAGGGCGAGCTCGTCGTGCGCAGCCCCTGCATGATGCGCCGCTACTGGCGCGATCCCGAGCGCACCTCCGAGATGTACGCGCAGGGTTGGCTGCGCACGGGAGACGCGGCTGCCATCGACGACGAGGGCTACGTGCGCATCCTCGGGCGCATCGACGGCATGATCATCCGCGGCGGCTTCAACGTGTACGCCGCCGAGCTCGAGCACCTCTACAGCGCCCATCCCGCCGTGCTCGAAGTTGCGGCGTTCCCGCTGCCGCATCCGGAGCTCGGCCAGCAGATCGTCGTGGCCCTCACGTGCAAGCGCGGCACGCCCATGGACGCGGCGGCGTTCCGCCGTTGGGCCGAAGGCCGCATCGCGAAGTTCAAACTGCCCGACCGTGTCGTGTTCTTCCACGAGCTGCCGAAGCTGCCCACCGGCAAGATCGACGCCTCCGCCATCAAGGCGGCGGTGCAGCCCTGACAACGCAAAAGGAGCCGCCCGAGGGCGGCTCCTTGCTCGTGCGTTCCAACCTAGCCCAGAAGCTTCTCCACGTAGGCCAGTTTCACGCAGACGGTGAACACGTCCATGGCCTCGTCCAGCTCCTCGAGCGGTGGCAGCGTGGGGGCGATGCGGATGTTGCTGTCGTGCGGGTCCTGCTTGTAGGGGTAGGTGGCGCCGGCGCCCGTCATCGTGACGCCCGCCTCCTTTGCCAGCCCCACGATGCGCTTGGCGCACCCTTCCGGCGCGTCGAACGACACGAAGTAGCCGCCGCGCGGGTTGCTCCACGAGCAGCCGCCCACCTCGTCGAGGCCTTCCTCGAGCTTCGCGTTCACCAGCTCGAACTTCGGGCGCAGGATGGCGGCGTGCTTGCGCATGTGCTCCGCCAGGCCCTCGGCGTCGCGCAGGAAGCGCACGTGGCGCAGCTGGTTCAGCTTGTCGTGGCCGATGGTCTGCACGCCCACGCGCCGTCTGATCTCGGCGATGTTGGCCGGGCTCGCGGCCAAGGCGGAGATGCCCGCTCCGGGGAAAGTCACCTTCGAGGTGGAGGCGAACTTGAAGCAGCGGTCCTCGGTGCCCGCTTCGAGGCAGGCCGAAGCGATGTCGAGCAGCTGGTCCTGCTCGGCCGCCTCGTCGAACAGGTGGTGCACGCAGTACGCGTTGTCCCAGAAGATGCGGAAGTCGTCGGCGGCGCACTCCATGGCGGCCAGACGGCGCACCGTCTCATCGGAGTACGTCACGCCGCCGGGGTTCGAGTACTTCGGCACGCACCAGATGCCCTTCACGGAGGCGTCGGAGGCGGCGATGCGCTCGACCTCGTCCATGTCGGGGCCCTCGTCGGTCATCGGCACGGGAATCATCTCGATGCCGAACTCCTCGGTCACGCCGAAGTGGCGGTCGTAGCCCGGGGCGGGGCAGATCCACTTCACCGTATCCAGCTTGCTCCACGGCGTCGAGCCCAGCGTGCCGAACATCCAGCAGCGCGCCACCGTGTCGTACATGATGTTGAGGCTGGCGTTGCCAAACACGATGACGTTATCGGGTTCGTCGTCCAGCATGGTTGCCATGAACTCCTTGGCCTCGGGAAGGCCGAACCCCACGCCGTAGTTGCGGCAATCGGTGCCGTCGGCTGCCACGCAGTCCTCCATCGTGGTCACGGCTTCGAGCAGCGGCATGCTGAGGTCGAGCTGCGCCTTGGCGGGCTTCCCGCGCGCCATGTTGAGGCTCAAGCCCCGCGCCTTGATCTCGCCGTATTCGCGCTCGAGCTCCTCCTTGAGCGCTGCCAGCTGAGCCTTGTCCATCTCCGCGTACGTGGGCATCGTGCTTCCTTCCATTGTGGGTCGTGTGTACGAACCCCAGTATAAGGTTAAGGGAGAAGCCCGTCGATAGCGTTTTCGCCGAACGACGGTCCGGTGTCCGGCGCGCAACGCCGCCGCCGCGCCCGCTGCGCCGAGGAGGCTGCGCGCTACGATGCGGTTCCCCGATGAAAGGAGGCCCGCATGCCCATACCCGATCCGCGCGCCAACGAGAAGAAGGAAACGTACATCTCGCGATGCATGGAGCACATCACCCGCTACGAGAAGGACAAGTTCCCCGACCAGGACCAGCGCGCCGCCATCTGCTACTCCACCTGGGACCGCTGGCAAAAGGACCACGGCCACCCCGAAAAAGCCGAGAAGTGAGACGTAAGGACGGGGCGATGACTCGTCCCCGTCCAATTAGTCGCGCTTCGCCCCGCGGTGTTGTCGTATAATTCCCTCGTTTCGCACAGAGAAGAGGGGAGGGTACACCTGTGGTTTCCAACGATTTTTGGGTCGTATTCGCGATGCTTTTGTACTTCGTCGCGGTGCTGACCATCGGGTTCGTGTACGCGAAGCGTTCGAACTCGTCGACGGCCGAGTACTTCCTCGGCGGTCGCGGGGTGGGGCCGTGGCTCACGGCGCTGTCGGCCGAGGCCTCCGACATGTCGGGGTGGCTGCTCATGGGCCTGCCGGGCGTGGCGTACTTCACCGGCGCGTCCGACGCCATGTGGACCGCCATCGGATTGGCCATCGGCACGTATCTCAACTGGAAGTTCGTGGCGAAACGTTTGCGGAAGTATTCCGTGGTGGCGGGCGACTCCATCACGCTGCCGGAATTCTACAGCAAGCGCTTCCACGACCGTAAGAACATCGTGTCCACCGTTGCCGCCCTCATCATCATGGTATTCTTCTGCGTGTACGTGGGCAGCTGCTTCGTCACGTGCGGCAAGCTGTTCGCCACGCTGTTCGGCCTCGACTACGCCACGATGATGGTGCTCGGCGCCATCATCGTGTTCCTCTACACGCTCGTGGGCGGCTACCTGTCGGTGGTCACCACCGACTTCGTGCAGGGCGTGCTCATGTTCTTCGCGCTGGCCACCGTGTTCGTGGGGTCGGTCGCCTGGGCGGGCGGCATCGACAACACCGTCGCGTTCTTGCAGAACATCCCCGGTTTCCTGAGCGGCACCCAGATAGCGGTGCCCCTCGTTGACGACGCGGGGCGCCAGCTCGTCGAGAACGGCACGCCGCTGTTCGGCGATGCGGCCGAGTACCCGCTCATCACCATCGCGTCGATGCTGGCCTGGGGCCTCGGCTACTTCGGCATGCCGCAGGTGCTCGTGCGCTTCATGGGCATCCGCTCGGCCGACGAGGTGAAGAAGTCGCGCGTCATCGCCGTGGTGTGGTGCGTCGTGTCGCTGGCTTGCGGCATCTGCATCGGGTTGGTGGGGCGCGCCATCATCCCTACCGATTTCGCCACGCAGGCGCAGGCCGAGAACGTGTTCATCGTGCTGTCCCAGATGATCCTTCCGCCGTTCATGTGCGGCGTCGTGGTGTCGGGCATCTTCGCCGCTTCGATGAGCTCGTCGTCGTCCTACCTGCTGATCGCCGGATCCTCGGTGGCCGAGAACATCTTCCGCGGCGTCATCAAGAAAGACGCCACCGACCGCCAGGTCATGATCGTGGCGCGCCTCACCCTCGTCGCGGTGTTCATGTTCGGCATCATCGTCGCCTACGACGAGAACTCGTCCATCTTCGGGGTGGTGTCCTACGCCTGGGCGGGCCTCGGCGCTTCGTTCGGCCCGCTCACCCTGTGCGCGCTGTACTGGCGTCGCGCGAACATGCAGGGCGCGCTGGCCGGCATGCTCACCGGCACGGTCGCCGTGCTCGTGTGGCACAACTTCGTGAAGCCTCTCGGCGGCGTGTTCGGCATCTACGAGCTGCTGCCCGCATTCGTCCTGTCGTTCGCGGCCATCGTCGTGGTGTCGCTGCTTACGGCGCCCCCGTCCGAGGCGGTGGTGCGCGAGTTCGACCATTACCTGGACGACGAGGAAACGGGCGCCGAAAAGAGCGCGCAGTAACCGGCGCGCCTACGGTTCTACAACATCTAGAGAAGGCCACCACAATCCCTGGTGGCCTTCTCAGTTTTCCTATCGTGCCTGATGGCGGGCTTGTTTGTGGCTTCGTGACGCGAGGAAAACGGCTTCGGCACCGCGACGTTTCCCGACGTGGGGGCTTTGAACTGGGGTTATGAAACGCGTTCACAACCTTTTTTGACCATCCGCGCGAACGTGGTATTATGCGTTCAGCTTTTGCCCATACATACTACGTGCTCAATCTAGGAGGATTTCATACATGAGCGAGCATACAATCGGACTGAGCAGGCGAACATTCCTTACCGGCGCGGCTGCGCTCGGTGCCCTCTC
Source organism: Eggerthella timonensis (assembly GCF_900184265.1). Lineage (NCBI taxonomy): Bacteria > Bacillati > Actinomycetota > Coriobacteriia > Eggerthellales > Eggerthellaceae > Eggerthella > Eggerthella timonensis. The sequence continues at coordinate 3,183,085 of NZ_FXXA01000002.1, read as the reverse complement.
CGTCATGGCTCCGACGACCGCATTCGCCGAGACCGCCGCTGAGAAGCAGGCCGAAGCCGACGCGGTGCGCAACCAGCTGATCGGTTTGCAGGCTGATCTCGAGGCAGCTGAAATCAGCTACTATGCCGCGCTCGACGAGCGCGATGCCGCGCAAAACGCGATGGAGGCCGAGCAGGCCAAAATCGACGACGCTAACAGCCAGATCGAGGATTTGCAGGACAAGCTGGGCACGCGTGCCCGCAACATGTACCGCAACGGATCCACGAGCTTCGTCGATTTCGTCCTGGGCGCCGCCTCGTTCGAAGAGTTCACCCAGAACTGGGATCTCCTCAACAAGATGAACGAGAACGACGCCGACATGGTCGACCAGACGAAGACCCTGCGCGAAGAGCTCCAGGCAGCCAAGGACGAATTCGCCCGCCAGGAGCAGATCGCCTCTGCCAAGGCCGACGAGGCCAAGCAGATCCAAAGCGAGGTCCAGGCCAAGGTCGACCAGGCCACCGAGCTGGTCAACTCCCTTGACGCCGAAGCCCAGGAGCTCCTCCAGCAGGAGCAGGCCGCAGCGGCCGCCGCAGCAGCGGCGGAGGCTGCCGCCGAGGCCGAGCGCCAGCGTCAGGCCGAGCTGGCGGCCCAGCAGCAGAACGGCGGTGGCGGCAACAACGGCGGTGGTGGTGGCGGCACCTCCGGTGGCGGTGGTGGCGGGTCCGTCGTGTACCCGAGCCGTCCAGTCGGCTCCTACGACTCGGTCGTGGGCTACGCCATGAGCCGTATCGGCTGCCCCTACATCTGGGGTGCCGAAGGCCCCGACTCCTTCGACTGCTCCGGCCTGGTCACGTGGGCGTATCGCCAGGTGGGCATCTCACTGCCGCACCAGAGCGAGGCGCAGTACTCGGCCGCCGCGCGCGTCGTGTCGGTTTCCGAGGCGCGACCGGGCGACGTCCTGTGGCGCTACGGCCACGTCGGCATCGCGGTGAGCGCAGGCGGTTCGCACTACGTGCATGCCCCTACCTTCAACGCGTACGTGCGCGACACCGATCCGCTGTCGTGGGCGCAGTTCACGAACGCGCTGCAGTTCTAAGGTTCCATACGATGACAAAGGGAGGGCTTCGGCCCTCCCTTCTTTTATACTGAGGTTCGAGCATACCGTCCGCACGCGAAAGGAGAACGATCATGCGCATATCCGTCGACCTCGAGCAAGGGCTGCTGCCCGACCGCTTCGGCAAGCACGCCCCCGAGGCGTACCAGTTGGACGGCCATCCCATCCGCTCGTTTCCCATCGAAATCGCCGACGTGCCCGAAAAGGCCCGCTCCCTCGCGCTCACGTTCCTCGATTACGACGCCGTTCCCGTCGGGGGCTTCTGCTGGATCCACTGGCTCGCGTGCGACATCGCGCCCGATGTCGTGCTCATCCCCGAGAACGCCAGCGCGTCGGGAGAGCTTGCCTGCGTGCAGGGCTCGAACAGCGATTGGTCGCCGCTGGCGGGCAGCTGCACCGATCCGCGCATCATCCATCGTTACGCCGGCCCGTACCCGCCCGACAAAACGCACGACTACACGCTCACGCTGTACGCGCTCGACTGCACCCTCGATCTTCACGAGGGCTACTTCCTCAACGAGTTCCGCCGTGCCATCCGAGGGCACGTGCTGGCCGAGGCGTCGCTCGAGCTGCCCAGCCGCGCGTAGGGGAGGACGACCGTGGAAGCCGCGCGCATCGTCCATCCGCTCGAACCTATATATACGGAGCGTTCGCGAGTGCTCGTCCTGGGCACGATGCCCTCGCCGAAGTCGCGCGAGGTCGGCTTCTATTACGGTCATCCGCAAAACCGGTTCTGGAAGGTGCTGGGCGCGCTGTTCGACGAGCCCGAGCCGCTCGGCATCGAGCGCCGAACCGCTTTTCTTCATGCGCACCGCATCGCGCTGTGGGACGTGCTGGCGTCATGCACCATCGCCGGCGCCTCGGACGCGAGCATCGCCGACCCGGCGCCGAACGACCTGACCCGCATCGCCGCCGCCGCGCCGCTCGAGGCCGTGTTCACCACGGGGGCGAAGGCGACGGCGCTCTACCGGCGCTTCGGCGCGCCCCAGCTACCCGGCATCGCGCATGCAGGGCTTCCGTCCACCAGCCCGGCGAACGCGCGCATGCGCCTCGACGATCTCGTGGAAGCGTATCGCCCGCTGCGCGACGCCCTGCGCCCTCCGGGTTCCTCCCTCGCGTGAGCCGCGCCGCGCTTTTCCGCGCTCGCACGGCATCGAGCGCCGATTCGCTGGGCGGGGAGGTCGAGAAAAGGAGGAATGATGGAGACACACCCGGGGGCGTGTAGACAGTTGACACGCTGGTGTTCCTAGCGTATTATTCTCCTGCTCGCGCGTTCGGGTTCACCGAAAAGCGCGGCAGGCAGCTTGATAAATACACATGAATTAAGCAGCGAACTATGGGCGTGTGCCCGAGTGGCTAAAGGGGACGGGCTGTAAACCCGTTGGCTATGCCTACCTAGGTTCGAATCCTAGCGCGCCCACCATTTTTCGCCTGTGTAGCTCAGTCGGTAGAGCACTTCCTTGGTAAGGAAGAGGTCGTCGGTTCAAGTCCGATCGCAGGCTCCATTTTTTGCTACCTGGCGGTGTAGCTCAGTTGGTTAGAGCACACGGTTCATACCCGTGGCGTCACTGGTTCAAATCCAGTCACCGCTACCATTGTATTATTTCGCGTCCGCTTTGTCGGACGCGTCGTTATTTTGTTTTCGTTTCGCGAAAATATCCTATAAGGAGGATGAAACATGGCTAAGGCTAAGTTCGAGCGTTCCAAGCCGCATGTTAACATCGGCACCATCGGTCACGTTGACCATGGCAAGACGACCCTGACGGCTGCCATTTCCAAGACGCTGTCCGAGAACGACGGCGCGCACGGCACCGCTCACGCTGACTTCACGGCTTTCGAGAACATCGACAAGGCCCCCGAAGAGCGCGAGCGCGGCATCACGATCTCCATCGCTCACATCGAGTACGAGACGGATTCCCGCCACTACGCCCACGTTGACTGCCCCGGTCACGCTGACTACGTCAAGAACATGATCACGGGTGCTGCTCAGATGGACGGCGCCATCCTCGTTATCGCCGCCACCGACGGCCCGATGGCCCAGACCCGCGAGCACATCCTGCTCGCCCGTCAGGTCGGCGTTCCCTACATCGTGGTCTTCCTGAACAAGTGCGACATGGTCGACGACGAAGAGCTCCTCGAGCTCGTCGAGATGGAAGTTCGCGAGCTGCTCGACAGCTACGAGTTCCCGGGCGACGACACCCCGATCATCCGCGGCTCCGCTCTGAAGGCCCTCGAGGGCGACAAAGAGTGGCAGGAGAAGGTCTGGGAGCTCATGGACGCGGTCGACTCCTACATCCCGACGCCGGAGCGCATGGTCGACAAGCCGTTCCTGATGGCCGTCGAGGACACCATGACCATCACCGGCCGCGGCACCGTTGCCACCGGCCGTGTGGAGCGCGGTACGCTGCACGTCAACGACCCGCTGGAGATCATCGGCATCAAGGAGACCGCCAACACGGTCTGCACCGGCATCGAAATGTTCCGCAAGCTGCTCGACGAGGCTCAGGCCGGCGACAACATCGGCTGCCTGCTCCGCGGCGTCAAGCGCGAGGACATTGTTCGCGGCCAGGTTCTCTGCAAGCCCGGTAGCGTGACCCCGCACACCGAGTTCGAGGGCCAGGTCTACATCCTGACGAAGGAAGAGGGCGGCCGCCACACGCCGTTCTTCGACGGCTACCGTCCGCAGTTCTACTTCCGCACGACGGACGTGACGGGCGTTGCCCACCTTCCCGAAGGCACCGAGATGGTCATGCCGGGCGACAACGTGGAGATCAAGGGCGAGCTCATTCACCCGATCGCCATGGAAGAGGGCCTGCGCTTCGCTATCCGCGAGGGTGGCCGCACGGTCGGCTCCGGTCGCGTCACGAAGATCATCAAGTAACACTGCTTGAGCATTGATCAGGCGGGGCCCGCTCCAAGCGGGCCCCGCTCATGAGAATTCATGTGTATGAGGTTCAAGCTCGTTTCAGTTGAGGCATAAAGGAGAATTCATGCGTACGTTGGTCACTTTGGCGTGCACGGAGTGCAAGCGCCGTAACTACACGACCAAGAAGAACAAGCAGAACAATCCTGATCGTATCGAGTTGAAGAAGTACTGCAAGTGGTGCCAGTGCCACACGGTGCACAAAGAGACCCGATAGCGCATCAGAGGTTTGCACGAGCATAGGCCAGTAGCTCCAATTGGTAGAGCGGCGGTCTCCAAAACCGCATGTTGGGGGTTCGAGTCCCTCCTGGCCTGCCAGCTCGAGTATATGAGCAGCTTGCATCAGGTTGCTTGGATGAGCAGCTTGTGATCAGGCTGCTTGTTTGGCGTTTACACGGATACGAATCCCCGGTTAAGGAATCAGATGGCGAAGAAATCAAAGACACAGCGAGCGAAGGCATCCGCCGCACGCGCAGCCCGCAAGGAGCAGGCGCTTGAGGCCGAGGCCGCTGCCAAGGCGAACAAGAACGCCGAAGCCGATGCTGCTGCGACCGAGGCGCCTAAGAAGCGGTTTTTCAAGAAGGCCGAGAAGAGCGACGCGGCCGCTGACGGCGGTAAGCAGGCGAAGGCTTCCGGTAAAGCCGTGGAGAAGAAGGTTGAGAAGGCTCCCGAGAAGAAGCCCGCTAAGAAGCGTCGTTTCGGGTTCCTCAAGGACGTGCGCACGGAGCTCAAGCGCGTCACGTGGCCGACCAAGCAGGACGTCCTGCGTTGGAGCGTCGTCGTGGTGGTCGCGCTCGTGTTCTTCGGCGTGTACGTTGCCGTCCTCGACAACGTCATCATCACGCCGTTGCTGATTGCTATTTCCGGTTTGGGGGTCTAAGCGCATGGCGAAGAAGTGGTACGTCCTGCACACGTATTCAGGATACGAGAACAAGGTCAAGAAGAACCTCGAGACGCGCATCGAGACGATGGGCCTCGAGAACAACGTCTTCGGCATCGAGATTCCGACGGAGATGGTCACCGAGATCAAAGAGGGCGGCCGTCGCGTCGAGAGCGAGAAGAAGGTGTTTCCGGGCTACGTGCTCGTTCGCATGGAGCTCGACGATCGCAGCTGGGCTGCGGTTCGCAACACCCCGGGCGTGACCGGGTTCGTGGGCGCCGACGGCAACCCCGCGCCGCTCACGCGCGACGAGTACAACAAGATCATGAAGCGCACGAGCCGCGAGGCTCCGAAGAAGACTTCGTCGAGCCTGGAAGTGGGGCAGTCGGTGAAGGTGGTCTCGGGTCCGCTCGCCGAGTTCGACGGCGTGGTGTCCGAGGTCTCTCCGGATGCCGGCAAAGTGAAGGTCATGGTCTCCATCTTCGGCCGCGAGACGCCGGTCGAGCTCTCGTTCGATCAGGTGGCCAAGATTTAAAGGTGCGAACACAAGCGGCGTCGCGTGCCCGCGTGGACCGGGGCTTCTCATTCGACCCATGCCGCTTTGTTGATAGATTTTGAAATGCGTTTTTGCGATTGTGATCAGCTGAAAGGAAGCTCTCATGGCTGAAAAGAAACAAACCGGCTTTATCAAGCTGCAAATCCCCGCGGGTGCCGCGAACCCGGCTCCTCCGGTCGGCCCGGCGCTCGGCGCCCAGGGCGTCAACATCATGCAGTTCTGCCAGGCGTTCAACGCCCAGACGCAGGACCAGTCCGGCACCATCATCCCGGTCGAGATCACGGTGTACGAGGACAAGTCGTTCACGTTCGTGTGCAAGACCCCGCCGGCGGCCATCCTCATCAAGGAGAAGCTCGGCATCAACAGCGGCTCCGGTCTGCCGCACGTGCAGCCCGTCGGCACGCTCACGGAGGATCAGCTCCGCGAGATCGCCGAGATCAAGATGCCCGACCTCAACGCCAACACCATCGAGGCCGCCATGGAGATCATCGCCGGCACGGCCCGCAGCATGGGCGTGCGCATCGAGGGTCGCGACCTGAAGATCAAGTACGTGCCTTCCAAGAAGGTTGCGGCCATGCTTCAGGGCAAGACGCTGGAGGACTAACTCCCCAGCCGTTTGATACGGAATGACCGGCCGCCGCAACGGCGGCCGTTGTTCGATAAGAGAGCAGTGGAAGAGCGCCGAGGGCGCTCGCTACGCACCACGAAAGGAAGAACCATGACGAAGCAGTCCAAGAACTACCGCGCCGCGGTCGAGAAGATCGGCGAAGGCACCCGCGCTCCTCTCGAGGCGCTCGCCCTCGTGAAGGACGTCGCGTTCGCGAAATTCGACGAGACGGTCGAGGCGGACTTCCGCCTGGGCATCGACACCCGTCAGGCCGACCAGCAGCTCCGCGGCACCGTGAGCCTGCCGAACGGCTCGGGCAAGACCGTTCGCGTGGCCGTGTTCGCTGAAGGCGAAGCCGCCCGTGCCGCCGAAGAGGCGGGCGCTGACATCGTCGGTACCGACGAGCTGACCCAGCAGATCCAGGCCGGCGAGTTCAACTTCGACGCCGCCGTCGCCACTCCCGACCAGATGGGCAAGGTCGGTCGCCTCGGCAAGATTCTCGGCCCCCGTGGCCTCATGCCGAACCCGAAGCTGGGCACCGTCACCAACGACGTGGCGAAGGCCATCAACGAGCTCAAGGGCGGCCGCGTGGAGTACCGTGCCGACCGTTACGGCATCGCGCACGTCATCCTCGGCAAGGTGAGCTTCACCGCCGAGCAGCTCGCCGAGAACTACGGCGCGGTGTACGACGAGATCCTCCGCATGAAGCCGGCTGCCGCGAAGGGCAAGTACGTGAAGTCCATCACGGTGTCCTCCACGATGAGCCCCGGCGTGTCGGTCGACCCGTCCGTGGTCCGTGGCTACACGGATGCCGCCGCTGAATAAGCGCAATCGCATCGCAGGGAAAAGGAGCCGCTGGGCTCCTTTTCTTTTGCCCGATGAACGAACAAATGTTTCACGTGAAACACGCGCTCTGGTTTGCGCGCCTCCCGCGTTCTCCCGTGGGTCATCGGAGACGGGGGATGCGCGAAAGGGGTCCATCGGCGAGACGTCCGCAGGGGCAGGTTGCTCCGGAGGTCATGCGGCGAATGAAATATCCGAACAAATGTTTCACGTGAAACATCCGGGGCCCTTCGGCCTTGCACAGTGGCGGGGGCGTAGGAGGGAGGTGCTCCGTGTTGGCGCTGCGGCAGGGGGGGGGTGCTCTGTGCTGGTGCCTGCGGCGGCGCGGGGCGCGACCTGCGCTGGCGCGGCCGGCGGCGCTCTAGAGGTACGAAGCGCGGGGCGCGTCCTGCACCGCTGCAGGCGGCGGTGCAGGGCTGCCTTGCGCCGGTGCCCTCGGCAGGACGGCGCGCGATCTGGACGCTTCCTATTCCGATCTCAATGTGATATCATATTCGTATCAGCAGGGGTTGAGAGAAAGGGAACATCATGTCCGTCGAGAAGACCGTCCATGCGAGGAGCGGCTGGCCTATGCTGGCGCTCATGCTCGTCGTCACCGCCGTGTGCGTCGCGCTGATCGTGGCGGGCGCCACGATGCTGCCGCCCGATGAAGCGCCCGTCACGACGGGGACGCAGGCTCTCGGCGTCGCGTTGCTGGCGATCGGCATCGTCGCCGTGTGCATCGTGCCGGTTCTGCTCCTGATGGGCTTCTTCACCATCCAGCCGAACCAGGCGCGCGTGCTCATCCTGTTCGGCGACTACAAGGGCACCGTGCGCGACGAGGGCTTCCACTGGGCGAACCCGTTCTACTCCCGCAACGCCGGCTCAACCGTGGACCCGCAAACGGGCAAGCCCGTGGGGAAGTCCACGAAGATATCGCTGCGCGCCCGCACGTACAACGGCGAGCACCTCAAGGTGAACGACAAGTGCGGCAACCCCATCGAGATCGCCGACGTCATCGTGTGGCGCATCGAGAACACGGCCAAGGCGCTGTTTGATGTGGACGACTACAACACCTACGTCCACACGCAGAGCGAGACGGCGCTGCGCCACGTGGCCACGACGTACGCCTACGACCAGATGCCCGGCGAGCCCGAGGGCGAGATCACGCTGCGCAGCAACATCGAAGAGGTGTCCGAGGCGCTCAAGGAGGAGCTGGCCGTGCGCCTCGAGAAGGCCGGCGTCATCATCGACGACGCGCGCCTCACGCACCTGGCCTACGCGCCGGAGATCGCCCAGGCGATGCTGCGCCGCCAGCAGGCCGAAGCCGTTATCGCCGCGCGCGAGAAGATCGTGCAGGGCGCGGTGAGCATGGTGGACATGGCGCTGGCCGAGCTGTCGGCGAAGAACGTGGTGGACTTGGACGACGAGCGCAAGGCCGCCATGGTGTCGAACCTCATGGTGGTGCTCTGCGGCGAATCCGATGCACAGCCCGTGCTGAACACGGGTACGCTGTACCAATAGGAAGGAACGCCTCGGCTCGGCGCAGCGCGCCGGGCCGAGGTGCGGTGGCAAGCCATGGCGAAACGAAAACAATATCCCCTGCGCATCGACGCGGACGTGTGGGCCGGCATCGAACGGTGGGCGGCCGACGATCTGCGCAGCGTGAACGCCCAGGTCGAGTTCATCCTGCGCCGCGCGCTCAAGGAGGCGGGCCGTCTCAAGGAGCCGAAGCCCGCCGGCGGGGAGGAACCGTCCGACGATGAATAAAGGGAAGCGCCCGCGGAATCATTCCGCGGGCGCTTCTCGTTGAGGGGCGACATGAGGCGCGAGGGCGAGGCGCTTAGGCCAGCACCGCTTCGCGCTCCTCCTTTGCTTGCTTCTCGACCTCGTGGGCCTTCTTGCCCTCGCCCTGCACGCGGCCGAGCACGGTGTTGTCCTTCTTGCGGTTGCGCAGCTCGGGGATGGGGCTCTCGGCATCCTCGATGCGGTAGTCCTCGCCGTCCTTCTCGATGAGCTGGCGGACGGACTTGTGGCTGGGAACGTCCTGGACGCGGCCGTTGACCGTGCTGTTCCACGTGAAGAAGCGGAAGTCGCTCGGCACGTCGTCGACGTCGACGAAGCTCTCGTCCTGCGCGGTGAGGGTGACCTGCTCGGCCAGAACCTGGCGGACGTAGTCCTTCGTGGGATGGAAGTCCAGAAGCTCGGGGAACTCGCCGTCGGAGATGATCTGCTGCCACTCGGTGCCCTCGTACTTCTGCAGCAAATCGCAGGCCATGGCAAGGTGCATGCATTCCTGCTCGAAGTGCATCTCCCACATCTTCTTGACGCGGGCGTCGACTTCGGTCTCGTAGAACGAGTAGTACAGGTAGCATTCCTGGTACTCGTGCCACAGCAGCATCTCGAGCCAGCTCATGGACGGGTCGATGAGCGAGCCGTAGTGCGTCACGTGCTGTTCCTCGACCATGCCGATCTCCTGGTAGAGGTCGCGGCCAGGGCCCTCGGGCACGGTGTTGCCCAGGTTCATGTAGAAGTTCATCGTCTGCTGCTCGCCTGCGGTGAGGATGAGCGCGCCGAGCGTGGTGCGGATGTCGCCGGTCTTGGAGTTGCGCGGCATGCGCACGGAGTCGAACGGGTGGCGATGATGCGCTATGGTCGGGCGGCCCGGGGTGATCTCGATCGTGTCTCGCACGAGCTTGTGCGCGGGGATGTCCTCGTCGAATTTGAGCTGGTCGGCGTAGCGGTACAGGTGGTCGAAGTCTTCAAGGAGCGCGAAGTCCATGCAGGACTTGGCGTACTCGTCGGGTTCGTGCATGGCCAGCCAGGCGGTCAGATCGACGGCGAGCTGCTCGTAGCCGATGGTCAGTTCGAGCGTGGACTCGTTCGACGGACTCATCCAGTTGATGCGCTTCTGCTGCTCCTGCTCCATGCGGCGGCACAGGGCCAGGTCGCGTCGCAGGTCATTGTTCTCGCAGTGGCGGTTGAAGTTGTGGCCGAACATCGCCGCCTCAACCTCGATGCCGTTCATGAGGATGATGCGCGCCTTGGTGTAGGGGTCGGCTTCGAGCTTGTCGTACGGCTTGACGGCCAGCTCCTTCCAGTTCGGGATCATGTCCATCAACGACTTCTTCGGTTTCTGCTCAAACGGGTTCATAGAGCCTCCTTTTTGCTGGGGTCGGGGCGCCGTCGGCGGGTCGATCCGCCGTGATTTCTCGTCTTCGGCGCGTACGGTCGCTTTCAATGCTAGCCGGGTAGGCAGAGGCGCGTGCCGGACGTCGGGAGGCGTTTCCGCCGTGTCGTTAGCTCGTTAGCAATGCGAAGGGGCAGTGCTATACTGGGCGACGGCAAACGAACGCGTACGAGAAAGTGCGAGCGAGCAATGATCATCAGAAAATCTCCGGCCGAGATCGAGGCCATGAAGGAAGCGGGCCGCGTGTCGGCCAAGGTGCTGCGCGAAGTGGGAGCGCAGGTGCGGCCCGGCGTGTCCACGCTCGAGCTTGACGAGCTGGCCGAAGCGCTCATCCGCGCGGAGGGCGGCATCCCCGCCTTCAAAGGCTACGGCGGGTTCCCGGGATCCATTTGCGCATCGGTGAACGAGCAGATCGTCCACGGCATCCCCTCGCGCGGCGTGGTGCTCAAAGAGGGCGACATCATCTCTATCGATACCGGCGCCATCGTCGACGGGTGGGTGGGCGACAACGCCTGGACGTACGCGGTGGGGAAGATCTCGCCCGAGAAGAAGCGCCTGCTCGAGGTGACCGAGCAGTGCATGTGGGCCGGCCTCGACGCCGCGCGACCGGGCAATCGCCTGGGCGACATCGGCCATGCCGTGCAGAGCATCGCCGAAGACGCCGGCTACGGCGTAGTGCGCGAGTACGTGGGGCACGGCATCGGCCGCGACATGCACGAGGATCCCAACGTGCCGAACTTCGGTCGCAAGCACACCGGCGTGAAGCTGGAGGCGGGCATGGTCCTGGCCATCGAGCCGATGATCAACCTGGGCACGCACAAGACGCGCCAGATGTCCGACGGATGGCTCGTGTGCACGCGCGACGGCCTGCCGTCCGCGCACTTCGAGAAGACGGTGGCCATCACCGAGGACGGCCCGGTGGTGCTCACCTGCGAGGAAGGCCACAAGCGCCCGGTGTGATGTCCCAAAAGGGGACAGTCCCCATTTGGGACATTATGCGAGGTCGTCGAGGCCGATATGCTCGTCGTCGGCCAGCTTGGCGCGCTCGCGCTCAACGAGGGCGTAGAGCTCTTCGCGCGAATGGACGCCCATTTTCTCGTACAGATGGTAGGCGTGGGTTTTGACCGTGCCGTCCGATATGCAGAGCTGCTCGCGAATGCGTGGGCGCGTGTGCCCCGCCGCCATGAGCACGAACACGTCCTTCTCACGTTCGGTCAACCCGTAGCGCTTCGCCAGCGCGTCATGCACCATGCGAACTTGATCCTCCGAGCGCATGAAGCCCTTCTTGACGAGCCGTTGGCGCTGCTTGCGCTCGATAAGCTGCGCGAATTGGTAGCAGCAGACGATGAGGCACGCGTAAAGCGGCAGCGAGGCGAGCGATGCTGAAAGGTCGGAGACGGGGAAGGCGTGTGCCTGCGCGGAGGCGAGCGAGCAGAGGGCGAACCCCAGGAAGATCGCTGTGATCACGACGGCTTTCTCCGAGATAGCGAGAAAAGCTTCGTCGAGCCCGATGCGCTCCTTGATGTCTGAGAGCTGCGCGGCCGAAAGGGCGATCCACGAGATCCAGGCGATCGATGCGGCTATCAAGGGAAGCGCGGCGCCGAGGCTGCCGAGCGGGAAAACGTAGGGCAGGGACACGGCTCCCAGGAGAACGAGCGGGGCGACGCGGAGGATCGAGAGGTCGGCTCGCTTCCTCAGAAGCATCGCGCCGAACGCCGCGGCGGATCCGAGCAGCCCTGCTATGCAGAGCGGGGCTGAGGGGGGAATCGCATCGGTTGCCGCGGCCGCGAGGAAAAACAACGGTGCCATGCAAAGCCCGAGGAACGCGCGGCTGAGATAGAACGGCACGAGCAGTCCGAGGCTGTCAGGGGAGGCGGCGCGTTCGAGCGTCGGGATGCGTGCGGCGCCGATGAGGAAGGGCACGACGCCGACCGCCCTCAGCGCGGCGGCGATGGGTGCGCCGAGCGATCCGACGGGGATGAGGAGGCATAGGAAATACGCGGCAAGCGCGACCAGCGCGCTGAGGGCCGTTGCCCGCTCGGCCTCGTGCTTTCCGAGCGACGTGTACACGATTCCCCAGAACACGATGAGCAGGGCGTGGTGCAGCGCGTTCGCGAGGAGCGCCACCGCAGCGCCAATGCCGTCGGGCAGCCCGAGGGGCGGCAATGCGATGTAGGCTGCCGTTGCGGCCGCAGCAGCCAGTCCGAGGCCGCATTGGAACCGCGGGCGCATGAGCTGCTTGTGGAACGCGAGCGTCGCGCCGATGGCGGCCGAGATGAGGAACCAGAGCAGCGCCTGAGTCGTGGAGTCGGCACCGCCGGCCGTCGCGAGCGAGGGTCGCCATACGGTGAGAAATAGGATCGACGCAGCCCAGTACAGACCGCCTCCCAGCGCTATGCAAAGCGTTTGGCCCCCTCGGTTCACCAGCATCCCCGTTTCCTCGTCTCATGTGCGGCCATCATATCATAGCGACCTCATGCTCGTCCTCATGCCTCAGGCATGAGGACGTATGCTCCTATCGGGGAAAACGAAGTTCAGTACGCCGTCCCGATTCTCAACCTGCCGTTTCCGGCTTAGGGTGCGGTCGTCGGCGAACTCGTCGGCGCATCCGTTCGATGCAGGCTGCGTGGAGCGGACGTATTCGGCTTGGGAGGAAGGGACATGATGGAAGAAGTCATAGGCAAGGCGTTCGGAAGGCGCAATTTCTTGAAAGGGCTCGCGGTTGCCGGTGCGGGCATGATGGGGGCGGGAGCGCTTGCCGCATGCGCGCCGCAGGCATCCGCCGAGGAAGGCGAGTACGATTTCGCCCAGACGGTTGCTTGGGACGGCCAATACGACGTGGTGGTCGTGGGCTTCGGCTCCGCCGGCGCGGTTGCGGCGAAGTCGGCGGCGGAGGCGGGCGCGTCCGTGCTGCTGCTCGACAAGGCTCCACTCGGTCACGAAGGCGGCAATTCGCGTTATTGCGGTCAGACGTTCATGCACAGCAACGGCGACGAGCAGGCGGCGCGCGATTACTTCACGGCCCTGTGCGGGACCTTGCCGGTGCCCGACGACGTGACGGACACGTTCGTCAAGGGCCTCGCCGGCCTCAAGGACGAATACGCGTCCTGGTACGGTCTGAACGTCGAAGACTTCCGCAACGTGGATCAGCTGAGTCCCGCATTCGCCTTCATGTCGCCGGAGTATCCCGAGCTTCCCGGTTCGGACAAGATTTCCATGACCGCGCTGCACGAGGGCAACTCGGACGGTTATATGTGGCAAGTGCAACGCGATGGCGTCGCGGCCTTGAAAGACAAGATCGACGTGTGGTTCGAGTCTCCCGTTTCTCGCTTGGTGCAGGATCCTCAGTCGAGGACCGTCGTGGGCGTCGAAGTCCAGCGTGGGGGAGAGAAGCGGCTGATCCGCGCGAGCAACGGCGTGGTGCTCACGTGCGGCGGGTTCGAGAACAACCCCGAGATGATCAAAGACTATCTGGGATTGTCGCATTGCGCCCCGTTGGGCACGTTGTACAACACGGGCGACGGCATCCATTTGGTGCAGGAAGTCGGCGCGGACCTGTGGCACATGAACTCCTACGAGGCCATGATGCTGTTCGGCGGCATGTGCTTTCTTGCCGAAGAGGGGGAGCGCGGCACGATCCTGCCCCTTCCTGCGAAAATCTACCACGGTAGTTTGATTCTCGTGGGCGCTTCGGGCGAACGGTACCTCCGCGAGGACGAACTCGCGCGGCACGGCAAGCATTACGCCAACGGCGCTTGGAAGATGCCGAAGCATCCTTCGCGGAGCTTCCTCGTTTTCGATCAGGCGCACTACGATGTTCTTGCCGCAAGCGGTCGCATCGAGGAGGAGCGGCTGGCGAAAGCGCTGTCGGCTGGGAGCATCGCCGAGCTGGCAGGGCTCATGGATGCCGATCCCGCCTCCCTCGAGCAGACCGTCGCCGACTTCGGCAAGGCGGCGTCCGAAGGCCACGATCCGATGTTCAGACGCGTTGCCGGGACGATGCGCGCGTTCGGCGACGGCCCCTTCTACGCGATCGAGGTGATGCCCGATATCCTCAACACCCAGGGCGGCCCACGGCGCAACGGAAAAGCCGAGGTGCTCGACCGCGACGGCCGGCCCATCCCGCACCTGTACGCGGCCGGCGAGTTCGGCGGAATCGCCTCGAACATGTACCAAGGCGGCGGCAACATGGCCGAGTGCATGATCTTCGGTAAGGTGGCCGGGGCGAACGCGGCTGCGAAGAAGGATCCTCTGCCGACGTACGCCGTCGCTGCGGTGGAATCGTCCCCGACGTACCTGCCGGGCAAGGAGACCGACATGGCCGAGGAGAAGTCCTACGATACCTCCGAGAACGAGTACGTTGGCAAGGGGCAGGGGATCGGCGGCGACGTCGTGGTCAAGGTGACGATGGACGGCGATAAGATGTCCGCCATCGAGGTGCTTGAGCAGAGCGAGACACCCGACATCGGCGGCAAGGCGCTCGAGAGCCTGCCGCAGACGGTGCTCGATGCGCAGTCGGTGGACGTCGATGCCGTGAGCGGCGCCACGACGACGAGCAAGGCGTTCTTCGCCGCCGTGACCGAGGCGTTGGGCCAAGCGTCGTAAAAAACCAAGAAGGAGCCCGCATCTGCGGGCTCCTTCTCATGTCGCGCCGAACGTCATCCAGACGAGGAAGATAAGCTGCCAAACGTTCATGAGGGCGAGGGCGAACAGGAGCAGCACGCGCCCGCTGTGCGCGTCGCTGCCGTATCTCGCGGCCAGCCGATCCATGTATGCGTAGGCGATCGTGGCCAGTGCGCCGAAGCCCACCAGGAACGGGGTTATCCCGAACGCGTCGAGCTTCGAGCCGATGCGGTCGACGCCGCCTGCACCTGCATGGAGCGGGATCGTGTCGGGCAGCACGAACAGGACGGCGAGCCCGGTCGTGACGAGCGGGAGCACCGTGAGCACGATCATCGCGATCAATCCCGAGCGTTTCATCCTTGCCCCTTCTTCCTGCAATGTCCCCAAAGGTGCCTGTCCCCTTTGGAGACATTTTGGGGACATTTACTTCAGCTGCTTGCCGTCGGTGTCCCAATAGAAGCGCTTGAACTTGGGGATCTGGTTCACATGCATGGCCTTCGCCCAGAAGTTGTGGACGAGCGAGTCAGGCGCGTAGTGCAGCGGATAGGGCTCGGGCGTGCGGCGCAGCGTCTCGAGGGCCTGCTGCAGGCGGGCGCGGTTCTCCATGCTGCGATCGAGCACGTAGCGCGGCACGCAGCTGTAGACGAACGGGTCGTACGCCTCGCGGTAGTCGATGGCCTCGCCCAGCAAGAACTCGCGCACGATGAGCTCGACGAAGTTCACGCCGCCCAGGCTCAGGTAGTACGTGTTGCGGCCGCAGCGCGTGTTCACCTCGAAGAAGCGGAACGCCCCGTCGCGCTCGTCGAGCTTGATGTCGAAGTTCGCGAAGCCGCGGTAGCCCACCTCTTTGAGGAAGCGCTTGGCGCAGGCGATGATCTCCTCCTCGCGCTCTCCCATGATGCATAGCGGGTTGCCCAGCGCGGTGGGGTCGTGGTCCTGCAGGCACACCACGCCGCCCGACACCACGCGCACGTCGCCCGAGGCGTCCGAGAACGTCGTGAGCGTGCGGATGGCGTCGTCGCCGCCGGGGACGAAGTCCTGCAGCACCAGCTCGTTGTCGTAGTCCGACGCGCGGATGTCGCGCCACACCTGCGCCAGCTCCTCGGCGCTATCGATCTCGTAGATCTTGCGCTTGCGGGCGATGGTGGCGTCCTGGAACTGCGCGGAGTTCGACGGCTTCGCGATGAGCGGGTAGGGGAAGTCCTCGACCGGCAGCTCTTCCGGGCCGTCCGGGCCGCAATCGAAGTACCACGTGCGCGGGAAGGGGATGTCCAGCTGCTCGCACAGCTCGTAGAAGCGGCGCTTCTGCGTGATGTCGTCGAGCAGGTCGAAGTCGATGTAGGGGACCGTGTAGCCGGCGGCCTCGAGGCGAAGCTTTCCCGATGAGAGCATGCGCGCATGGCAATCGTCGCAGCCGAGCACCAGCAGCACGCGGTCGGGGTCGTCGGCGCGAACCTGGGCGGCCACGCGCTCGAGCGCGTCGTAGAGGCCTTCCGGGTCGTGGATGAGCGGTTCCAGACGGTAGTCGGTGAAGCGGCTCGACGACAGCATCTTGATATCCTGCGTGGCCAGCACGATGGTGCGCTCGATGCCATAGGCGCGGTGCAGCTCGCGCACGTAGCTGTAGGCCAGGATGTCGCCGCCCACGACGACCGGTTGTAAGCGGCGGGCGACGTCGGCGGAAGAGGCGATGCGGGCGGTTGGTGCGGTCATGTTCGGCAAAATCTCCTTCGTGTGGGGGTCTGCGCTGCATTATCCCACACTAGGGAGCACTTGCAGGTCGCTGCATGATTTCTTCGCCATCTTCGGCCCGTTTCTGGATTCCATCGATCCCGATTTTTACCATCGATTTTAATATCAATGTTAAAATAAATGCTAAAATAGTAAAATAACGAGAATAATCGTTGAATAGAGGAAGTGCCATGACCTTTGTGGAAACATCGACGGTGGAGCTCAAGCGGACTTTCATGCCCTCCTTGAAGAAGGAGATCGTCGCGTTCGCCAATACCGATGGCGGTACGGTTTACCTCGGTGTCGAGGATGACGGCACCGTGATCGGGGTGGAAGATCCTCGCGGGGTCGCCGATGCCGTGAACAACATGATCCACGACGCCGTGGTTCCCGACCTCAGCATGTTCGCCGAGGCTCACGTGGAACGGTTCGACGACGTCCAGCTGGTGGTGGTCACGGTCCATCGCGGACCCGACCGGCCGTATTGCATCGCAGGGAAGGGATTGCGGCCGGAGGGCGTGTACGTGAGGCAAGGGACCAGCTCGCAGCCGTTGACGTTCGACGGCATAAAGCGGTTGCTGCGCGAGGAAGCAGGCGACTCGTTCGAGGAGGGCCGTTCGCTCGACCAGGAGCTGACGTTCGACGAATCGTCGTCCATCCTCTCCGAGCGCGGCATCGCGTTCGGAGACGCGCAACGGCAGACGCTGGGCGTTGCGAACGGGGACGGCTTGTTTTCGAACCTGGGATACGTGCTGTCCGATCAGTGCGCGCGCGGCATCAAGATCGCCCGTTTTACCGGCAACGCTAAAATGGTGTTTCAGACGCGGCGGGATCTGGACGGCTCGGTCGTGCGACAAGTGGTGGACGCTCTCGAGATGCTCGATATGCTGAACAACGTGCACGCTGAAGTGGGCGCCCGACCCGAGCGCGTCGAGTGGCGCGATTATCCGCCCGAGGCTTTAAGGGAAGCTCTGGTGAATGCGGTGGTGCATCGCGACTATCGCATACGGGCCGACATCGGGATCAACCTGTTCGACGATCGATGCGAGATCGTATCGCCCGGCGGTTTGCCCGACGGCGCTACCACGATGGCTGCGCTCGCTGGCATATCGGTGGCGCGCAACCCGCGGCTTGCGGCGCTTTTCTACCGATTGCGTTGGGTGGAGGCGTATGGGACGGGTCTGATGAAGATGCGGGATGCGTATGGGGGAACGGGGTTGGAGCCGGAGATCGACTTTCTCGACGGCGCGGTTCGCGTGATCCTGCCCAATGCAGGGGTTCGTCTTTCGCCATCCGCAGAAGGGGTCGGAAACGAAGCCGGCAAGCCGGGCGCCGACGGCGAGTCGGTGCTCATGACGTTGTCGGGGCGCGCATGGATGACGAAGCGCGAAGTGGCCGCAGCGACGGGCTTTTCAGCGACGAAGGCGGCGAGGTTGCTGCGCGAGCTGGTGGACGACGGCCTGGTCGAAGCCGAAGGGGCTACGAAGGCTCGCGTATACCGCCGGATCTGAGCGCCTCGCGCCTCGCGCGCGTTTCGTGAAAACCACCCAGTTGCAGGCTCGTTGCCGTATCATGTGAGGTTCACAGCATCATCACGTGAACAGGAGAACCAACCACATGTGCGGATTCGTGGGATTCACCGCGGTCGATTTCGACCGGGAAACGAACAAGGCGGTTGTCAAGGACATGGCCGATCGCATCGCCCACCGCGGGCCCGATGACGAGGGCTTCTTCGTGGACGACGACATCGCGATGGGATTTCGCCGCCTGTCCATCATCGACCTCGAAGGCTCCCGCCAGCCCATGCAGAACGCCGACGGCACCGTAACCGTCACGTTTAACGGCGAGATATACAACTTCCAGGAGCTGCGCGCCGAGCTCGAGGCGCTCGGCTACGCCTTCGTCACGAACGGCGACACCGAGACCATCGTCCACGGCTACGAGGCGTGGGGCACGGACGTGTTCGAGAAGCTGCGCGGCATGTTCGCCATCGCCATCTGGGACGCGCCGAAGAAGCGCCTCGTGTGCGCGCGCGACCTGTTCGGCATCAAGCCGTTCTACTACCAGCACGACGGCAACCGCCTCATCTACGGCAGCGAGATCAAGGCGTTTCTGGCGCATCCGGCGTTCCGCAAAGAGCTCAACCGCGAGATGCTGCCGCAGTACCTGTGCTTCGAGTACATGAACGACTCGCAGACCATGTTCAAGGACGTCCACAAGCTGCTGCCCGGCCATTTCATGGTGTTCGAGAACGGCGAGCTGAACGTCGAGTGCTTCTACCGCATCACGTACAAGATCGACGAGTCCAAGGGGCTCGACGAGTGGGCCGACGAGATCAACCGCGTGTTCGACGAATCGGTGGCGGCGCACGAGATCGCCGACGTGGAGATCGGCAGCTTCCTGTCGGGCGGCATCGACAGCTCGCTGGCCGCGTACTGCATGGGGCAGCACGCTCCCGACATCAAGACGTTCTCGGTGGGCTACGACATCGGCTGCGAGGACAAGCTGGCCGAGATCGATGCGCTGCCCGACTTCGACATCAAGCTGAACGAGTTGGACGACGCCACGGCGTTCGCCGAATGGGCGCAGCTGCCGAACTGGCAGGTGAAGGTCGACGCGCAGGAGTTCCTCGACATCGTGCCCACCGAGCAGTATCACATGGACGAGCCGCTCGGCGCGCCGAGCGCCATCCCGCTGTTCTTCGTCAGCAAGCTGGCGCGCGAGCAGGTGAAGGTGGTGCAGTCGGGCGAGGGCGCCGACGAGCTGTTCGGCGGCTACTGGATCTACCACGACCAGTTCGAGTTCGACAAGTACTTCAAGGTGCCGCGTCCTCTGCGCGCCGCCGCGGGCGCCGTGGCCGAGAAGCTCCCCTCCTTCCACGGGCGCCGCTTCGCGATGCGCGGTTCGGGCGGCCCCGAGAAGAGCTATCAGCGCGCGAGCATGAACTACATGTGGGACGAGATTCCCAACGTGCTGAAGGACTACGACGGTCCCTGCAAGCCGTGGGAGTGGTGCAAGCCGCACTTCGACGAGGCGGCCAAGCAGGACCTCGACATCATCACGCAGACGCAGTACGTGGACATGGTCAGCTACATGCCGTTCGACATCTGCCTCAAGGCCGACAAGATGTCCATGTCGCAGTCGCTTGAGCTGCGCGTGCCGTTCCTCGACAAGAAGGTGCTCGACGTGGCGCTGCAGCTGCCCACGGCCTGCCGCGTGGACGACGACCACGCGAAGTACGCGCTGCGCGTGGCTGCGAGCAAGCTGGGCTTCCAGAAGAAGGTGGCGAACATGCCCAAGCAGCCGTTCATCACGCCTTTGACCGTGTGGCTGCAGACCGACCTCTATTACAACCGCATCAAGGAGGCATTCACGAGCGAGGCCGCGCACGAATTCTTCAACGTGGACTACCTCGTGCAGATGCTCGACGACCACAAGTCGGCCGACTTCTCCACGGTGGAGGGCCGCGGCAAGCTCAAGATGATGCGCATCTGGAACATCTACTGCTTCCTGTGCTGGTACGAGGTGTTCTTCGGGAAGTCGAGCGAGCAGCTGAGGCCGAAGACGAAGGTGGCGTAAGGCCTCTTCGCGCGTATTGCGCGCATTTCGCCCTGTCGACGACCGCCTTCGGGCGGTCGTTTTGCGTCCCTCCCCGACAACGAGAAGTTGCCCCCTCGTCAATGCATGCATGACGGGGGCTGCGTGCGGGGCGTGGTACGCTGACAGCGCTGAAACACGTGTTGAACGAAGCATCACCTCGAGGGGCATCAAGCGACGATGCCGGGCCTTGTGCGGCTCGGGCATCGCATACATTCGAGTGACCGGAGGGATCACGTGGATACGTCTACATCAACGAATCATGGGGAATCGGACAACGCGAACGCGAACGGCGGCTTCTCGCGCAGGACGTTCGTCAAGGGCGGCCTGGCCGCCAGCGTCGCCGCGCTAGGCGGGATGGCGCTCTCGGGATGCGCGGCCGCGCCGGCATCGTCCAAGAAGGCGCAGGCGGCCGACGCTGCCGCGCCTGCCGACGAGGTGACCGCGCGGCTCGTCGAGCGCGTGCACGACGCCAACCTGCCCGACGCGGCGCCCATACTGCCGGTCGAGCCGCCGGCTTCCTGGGACGACGAGGCCGACGTGGTCATCGTCGGCGTGGGCGGCGGCGGAATCGTGGCCACGGCGTTTCTCGCGCAGCAGGGGCTCAAGGTCATCGGTATCGAGAAGGAGGGCCAGGTGGGCGGTGCGAGCCGTCACGCCTGTACCTTCGCCAACGTGTTCGGCGGCTCGAAGGACCAGAACGCGCTCGAGTTCGGCGTGCCCGCGTTCCCGCCCGATGCCAAGGCGTTCACTCGCATGTACGAGGAACAGAACGCGTACTCCATCGACGAGAAGTTCCTCATGAACCAGCTGCTCATGTCGGGCGCAGCGTGCGACTGGATCATGGAGCAGGACGGCATGAACATGGAGTGCTTCGGCCCCATCTGGCACGATGCCGACGTCCATAGCGGCAAGCAGAGCGTCGTGCTGGGCATGAACAACCCCACGAACGCCATGGAGGCCGTCGCGCTGGCGGCGGGCGCCGACATTCGCCTGTCGACGAAGTGCGAGAAGCTCGTCGCCGACGGCGACCGCGTGGTTGGCGTCGTCGCGAAGGGGACGGACGGCGAAGAGCGCTACGTCAAGGCATCGAAAGGCGTCATCCTATGCGCGGGCGGCTTCGGCATGAACCGCGACCTCATCCGCGCCTACCTGCCGAGCGCCTACGAAGGCACCGTGCAGGGCGGCCCTATGCCGTCGCACACGGGCGAGGCGTTCCGCATGGGTCTGGGCATGGGCGCCGATTTCTCCGGCTTCGACTCCTGGAGCTGCTGGGAAGGAGCCATCGACGAGGAGACGGCGGGCGGCGACGGTCAGTTCTGGCACTACTTCTGGCACGGCGAGCGCCAGCTGTTCCACAACCCGTGGCTCATCATCGACAAGCGCGGCAACCGCCAGCCGTACTTCGCAGCCACGCAGGAGCTGTTTGCGAACCCGGGCGGGCAGATGGGCGACCTCAGCAACTGCGCCGCGTGGATGTCGGCCGTAGGGCACCACGTGTACTCCATCTGCGACTCGAACTTCCCGACCACCGTGTTCGAGAAGAACGTGCTCACCGACGAGGGCACCGACCGTAACCGCATCCCCATCACCGACGCCAGCACGCTCATCGACACGAAGGGCCTCGTGTCGGCGGATTGGCTGGCCGAGGTGGACGAGGCGGTGGAGCGCGGCGCCGTGAAGAAAGCCGACACCATCGAGGAGCTGGCCGATATGCTGTTGCTCGACCGCGACGTGCTGGTGCGCGCCGTGAAGGAGTACAACGAGCTGTGCGCGAAGGGCGTCGACGAGGAGATGTCCACGCCGTACGATCCGACGTGGCTGCATCCCGTGCAGGATCCGCCGTTCTACGGCGCCATCGTGGGCAGCCAGATGGCGAAGACCATGTGCGGCCTGCGCACCGACGAACGTCTGCAGGTCATGCGCGAAGACGGCACGCTCATCGACGGTCTGTACGCGAACGCGACCACGGCCGGCGGGCTGTCCGGCGAGGCGAACTACGGCTGCTTCTGGAACTCGACGGTGTTCGGCGGCGTAGGCACGAGCTGGATCACCGGGTGGATCGCGGCGAAATCGCTGCTGGACGCCTAGCGCCCGATGCGCCGGGCGCGCCCGCGTCCTCGCGCCGCGCGCCCGGCCTCAGCGCCGCGCGCCGTTGCGGATGAAGCTGACCAGCTTGAGCGCCAACGGCTTCGCGAGCGTCTCGCGGTAGGCGAGGCACAGGGGGAGGTCGATCCGGTCGTTCGGGCAAAACGGCATGAAGACCGACTGCGGGTAGGCCTCCTCCATGCAGGGGTCGTAGGGTTGCAGATGCACCCCGCCGCCGCTGCAGAACGCGTCGATGGCGTCGTCGTTGAGCGGCACCTCGCAAAACAGCGGGTTGAAGCCGCGGGCGTGGCAGGCCGCCACGAAGCCGGTGGTGAACAGGTCGAAATCGAAGGGGCTCCTGATAGGGACCCCTTCGAGGTCGGCTATCGCGAGGGGCGCGCGCTCGCACAGCAGGTTGCCGCGCAGCGTGATCGCCCGCGTTTCCACGGGGCCGAGAGCGAGCAGCTTGATGCCCGGGCGCTTGTACGCGCCGTGGACGAAGCCGAGGTCGATGACCTCCTCCTCGAGGGCGTTCAGGATGGCGGTGTCGGACATCTTGAACGTCGAGACGGCGCAGCCGGGCGTCCGGGCGGCGAACTCGTTGACGAGCGCCACCGTCTCGTGCCCGCCGTTGAAGAACAGATAGTCGAGCGGGAACGACTTGAATGCGACGGCGAGCGATTCTTGGGCCTTGTCGCCCGTCTTGCGCTCTTGGACGAATCGGTCGATCTCGTCGAGCTTGCGCAGCACTGCGTCGGCGTGCGCGAGGAACTGCAGGCCTTCGTCGGTGGGGTGCATGCGCTCGCCGCGGTCGAACAGCTCGAAGCCCGCTTCGTGCTCGAGCGCGCGGATCGCCTTGGAAACGGCCTGCTTGGAGACGAACAGCTCCTCTGCGGCCCTTGCCACGCTCCCGCAATGCGCCACCGCCGACATGTATCTCAACTGATGCAGCTCCACGGCACCTCCCCTGTGCTCGCTTGCGTGCTTGCTCGCGCCCGTTTTGCGACAGGCGCTGACGCTACCCGCGACCTAGCTTGCCCTTCACCTTGTTTGCGATGGAGCTGACGAAGGCCGCCTCGGGCACGTGCAGCTTGATGGACAGGCCGAACGTCACCACGAGCGCCACGATGCCGCCGACCAGCACGTAGGCGAGCGCCTGCGGGATCGAGCCCGACAGCGGGGCTACGAATGTCTGCAGCGCGAACAGCACGCCGCCGCCTGCCGCCGCGCCCAGGCCACCGAACACGAGGCCGCCCAGGCATGCCTTCGCCACCGAGCGCAAGCCGAACGGTCCCAGGCGGCGCCGCAGGTAGACGAACAGGCACACGTCGGCCACCACGTAGAACAGCACTTCGGCTACCGCGATGACCTCGATGGGGAAACGCCCCACGTTCGACGCGCCGTACATGGTGAGTGCGATCTGCGCCGCGCCGGCCACGAAGTTGAACACGGCGAAGACGCCCATTTTCCTCAGGCTCGAGAATATCTTCTGCAGGTACGTGTTCACGCCGTACACAGGCAGCGCGAACGCGAGCACGGACATGTACGTGGCGATGGACGAGACGTTCTCCATTGTGAAGGCCCCGGCGTGGTAGAGGGTGACCAGCGGCAACGAGAACACCATGAGGTACAGCGCGAAGGGGATCATGAAGAACAGGATCTGGTTCGTGCCGCCGACGATGCCGCGCTTCACCCCCTCCGCGTCGCCTTCGGCCTGCATGTCGGCGAGCTCGGTGAACATGGCGGTGGTGATGGGCACCGCCAAGAACGCGTAGGGGAGCGTGAACCACTGGCGCGCGTACAGCAGGATGGACGGACCGTTGTCGGCGAAGCCGTACGATGCCGCGTTTTGCACCGACACCACGATGAGCGAGCACAGCATGACGAACACGGCCGGCACGCCGATGGCCACCGTCTCGCGCAGCGAAGGGTCGCGCAGGTCGATGCGCGGGCGCACGCGGATGCCGTTCTTCTTGAGCGCCGGCAGCTGGATGGCCAGCTGCACGAACACGCCCAGCGGGTTGCCGAACGCGATGATGTACAGCGCGAACTCCTGGTTCTGCGGCGCCACGATGGCGTACAGCACGAAGGTTGTGATGACGATGACGTTGTTCGCCACGGGCGCGATGGACGACCAGAGGTAGTCGCGATTGGCGTTGAGCAGGCCCGATACGATAGCGGTGGCACCGTACATCACGATCTGTATCGCGAAGAACTGGAAGAAGAACACCGACTGGGCCATCTCGTTCTGGTCGGAGTAGAAGCTTTGCGTGTAGATGGCCACGCTGGGGAAGGCCATGCACAGCGCCGACACCACGCCGAGGAACAGCACCACGATGGTGAGCAGGTTCGACGCGTAGCGGTTGGAGGCGTCGCGCCCGAGCTTCTTCTTCACCGACATATATACCGGAAGGAATGCCGTGACCAGCATGCCGCCCACCACCAGCTCGTACAGCTGGTTCGGCAGGTTGTTCGCCACCTGGTAGGAGCTCGACAGCAGGGTGGATCCCAGCGCGAAGGCCATGACCCAGGTGCGGGCGAAGCCGGTGATGCGCGAGAGCATGGTGCATATGCTCATGAGCGCGGCCGACGATCCGACGGCGGACGTGGCATCCTCGGGCTCGGGCTGCTCGACGCGGGCGAGCGTGCGGTCGGCGCCGGCGTGCTTGCTGATGATGGGCAGCTCCGAGGTCGATCCGGGGAACGCGGCGCGCTCGGCGCGCGAGCTGGGCATCGCCGGGGCGACGCGTGCGCGCTCGCGCTCGCGCGGGTCGGGCGTCGAGGGCTCGAAGGGGTCGCGGGTGCGATCGGGGCCGGCGTGGCGGCCGCCGATGTGGATCTCGGAGGTTTCCCCCGGCGCGGCCGCGCGCAGGCGGGCTTTCGCGCTGGTGGGGTCGAGCCGCGGCTGCGGCTTGGGTACCACCTGCTGGGCCACGGCCGCCGCGATGGCGGTGCGGTCGAGGCCGGCGTGGCGGCCGCCTACTCTGATTTCCGACGTGGAGCCCGGGTCGGCAGCGCGCGCGTGGGTGCGTTGGGGGCGCTGAGGCGCGGCGGGCTGCTCCGGTGCCGGTTCGGCAACGCGCGTGTGTTGAGCTCGTGCGAGCTTGTCGGACATGGACGGACGCTTCCTCATGCTTCGGATATAATGGCCCCATCATAGCAAACCCGGAAAGAAGACCTTCATGCACATCCTCATCGTACGCAATAATTCCAACTCGCAAGCGGTGGACGCATCGCTGCTGCTCGCGACGTACCTTGCGACGCAGGGCCTCGAGTATACGCTGGTCGATTCGTCCGATCTCTCGTGCCGCTGCGACCATGAAGGCGTGAACGCGGCGCTGGCGGCGGGCGTCGCGATGACGGTGGTGCTCGGCGGCGACGGAACCATCCTGCGCACGGCGCGCCAGATCGGCACGTCGGGCGTGCCTATCCTCGGCATCAACTTCGGGCGGCTGGGTTTTCTGGCGAATTCGAGCGACGACGGCGTGATCGCCATCGTGTCGTCCGCGCTGGCCGGCGACGTGGTGGCCGAGCAGCGCACGAACCTGCGCATCGACGTGGTGTGCGAGGGCGAGGTCGACCCGTGGGACGACGACAGCGATGCGGCCGTGCCCGACTTCGACGATCCTGCCCGCACGTTCTTCGCGCTCAACGAGCTGGCCGTGACGCGCGGCGCGAACGGCCGCATCATCGACTTCGGCTTGAGCATCTCGGGCGACCACATCGCCGACATGCGCGGCGACGGCCTGGTGGTGGCCACGGCCACCGGCTCGACGGCCTACGCGCTGTCGGCGGGCGGGCCGCTCGTGGCGCCCGGCTTCAACGGGTTGGTGGCCGTCCCGCTGGCGCCCCACACGCTGCACTCGCGTGCCATCGTGACGGCGGCCAACGACGTGGTGGAGATGGACCTGTCGCTCAACCGCGACCCTCGCGAGGCCACCCTGTTCGCCGACGGCGAGCTGCTCACATTCGACGCGCCGGTGAAGCGCATCTACGTCGCCCGCGGCACCGCCCCCACCACGCTGCTACGCTACCAGCGCGAAGGCTTCTACGAGCACGCCGCCAAGGTGTTCTTCTAAGAGGCGACGTTCGACGCTGTCGGTCGACAAGGTGTCTCCGGTCGGATCTTCGCTCCTAAAACACGCCACAGCGGCTGTGGCGTGTTTTAGGAGCGAAGATCGGCCTCCGATGGGGACGTGATCGCGAGGTCGCTCGTCGGATCGGCGAGCGACTCGACGGTGAACATCAGCGCTTCAAGCGATTTCGAACGTGCAAGTCGGCGCTCCTTTCGTGCAACCTCGTGGCTTTGCGGGATGCCGTAACGCCTGAGCAGAGTCTCGAAGGTGTTCGGCTCCATCACGTCTCTGTAGGAGAATCGCATGATCGGCATGCCGTACAGTGTGAGCCGGGATTCTCGATGCTGTTCGTCGGCGAGAACTCGTAGCGAAGATCTCCCTTTGCGCAGCGCGGCGTCCTCGTATTTCTGCATTCCGTCGAACTCTCCGATGACCTTGCTGCCGTCCAACCGCGTCCAGAGGAAATCGACGCGATACGCATGCCCCCGATTGAGGGGCTGAGGAAGCTCGACCTGAAGCTGCGGCAGCGCGAATCCCAGCTCGATCATGGTTGCCCGTGCGAAGGACTCCCCGGCGCTTTCGCTGCGTGCATCGGCGTAGTACATCGTCCTGAGGGCGTGGCGAACCCCAGCATGCCCCTTGTTCATACGCTTGAAACGGGATACGAACGAGCTCGGCCGTTCTCCCGTGAGGCGCAGTGCGCCGTCTGCCGCGGCCAGCGCATATTTGAAATCCGACGTACGCATACAGTCGTATGCGGTACGTGCGAGCGATGTGACGCGGAGGCCGTGTACCGTTACAGGTTTGTCGTTGTCCACGATGTGCCAGCTGATTGCGCCGCACGACGCGTTACGATTCGCGCGCGAAGTGACCACGTGGATCGTATCCGCGCGATCCAGCGAGATAGGAAGCCCGAACGCGAGCGCAGCCGATTCGTGGCAGAAGACCCAGTTGGGATGCAGCTCTTGCAGCGCCCTCATAAGGTGGAGTGCCTGTTGGTGCTTCGGCAGCGAGCACCAGTACGACGACCGTGCATAGATTCCCTTTGCCGGGCGGACGGCCTTCCCTTGCTCCACTTGGCGACGCAGGCTTTCGCGAACGCGCGCGTTCGGCGGCACGACGCACGTCGATCTCTTCTCGGAGCGCGAGAAGAGGGAGGCCATTTCCTTGTCGTTGGTTTTCGGCATCGTGCCACCGCCCTCGGTGCCCGGTTGGGTCAGGTCTCCTATTGTCTCATGGCGCGAAGAGATGGCTCAGCGCGGTGTGGCTGGAAGTGCGTAAAGAACATCTTCGCTCCCAAAACACGCCACAGCTGCTGTGGCGTGTTTTGGGAGCGAAGATGTGTACCTGAAAAGGGTTACAACCACAGGCGATAGGCGGTGCCGGAGTCGAAATCAACCAGTTGCAGGCAGAAGTCGGACGGGTCGAGGTTGTCGAACGCGTTCTGGTCCTTGAGGGCGTTCTTGTTGACCTTGAACGGCAGGATGATCTCGACCGATTCGCCGGGTTCGACTGCGTCTTGTCCCGACCTGTAGATCTCGTTCGCGAAGTAGTACGCGTCGTCCAGGCGCGCGCCCGCGCCGAGGCTGTCGTCGATGTAGTCGAGGTTCTCGCCCCATAGGGAGAAATTATGCATGGGGAAATCGCGCTGTAGGTCGATCGCCTCGGACGAGACGTTGGTGACCAGGACGGTGGCCGCGACGAGCTTGCTGCTGTCGTAGGCGGGGTAGTCGGTTCCGGCGTACTCGGGATACCAGTCGGCGAAGCTCTTGGCCGAGATCACCTTGATCTGGCTCACGGACAGGTCGAAGTCCGGAGCGTCGTATTCCCACTCGCCCGCTTCTTTCCAGGCTTCCTCTATCTCAGGCGGTATCGCCTGCACTATCTCTTCCGGCCTGCCGTTGTAGGCTTTTCCCTGCGTGATGCCGCGGGCTTTCAGCGTGGAGCCGGGCGCGAGGTCCATGATCTTGCTTGCAGCGTACCCGGTTTCGGAATAGAGCCCATCGCCGATGCGGGGCTCGGGCTCGTGCGGCGTCCCCGGGATGTAGCGCCCCACGAACCAGCCCATGACGAGCGCGATGGCGATCAGGCAGACGGCGCCGACCATCGCACGTTTGCTGCGGTTCATCTGCATCGTCTCCCCTCCTTCGCTCGTTTGGGTCGATCCTAGCATCGTGCCACGTCAGGCGGCAACGGTGATTTATTTCACCCTACCACAGGCCGGTATTCTTCGCGGGAGCGAAGCGGGAGGCTGCTACACTCCGGGCAACGGGCGCCGCTGCAAGCGCCCGACCTCGCATGAAGGAGGCTTTTATGGTGCGGAACCTTACGGCGCTGATCTTGGCGACCGTGCTGTGCCTGGCGGGCTGCGCGCCGTCCGGCGGTGCGCGGGGCACGGGGACGACGCCGTCGAGCGGCACGGCGGCCGTCTCGGCGATGGACGTTCCCCATTACGAGGAGAAGGTTCGGCTGTCCGCGGGGATGAACGAGATCCTCGACATGCGGCTCACGGAGGAGGGCGGACTGTTCGTCGCGGCTACCGATGTCGGGCGCTCGCACGTGGCCGTGTTCGCGCAGGCGGACGACGGCACGTGGGAGGAGGCGTTCGATGCCGACGGCCTCATGGAATCGCTCGGCGAGAACCGCTATTTGAGTACGGCCGCCTTGACGCCGCAGGGGACGCTGCTGTGTATCGCGTCGTCGTCCGGCGGGTCGAACCCGGCATGCTACGCGGTCGATCGCGACGGCTCGTTCTCCCGCTCGTCGCTTCCGATCGGCTCCGATGTGTTCAAGTTCCGCGTCGACGACGCCGGCTCGGTGATCGTCTCGCAGTCGGGCAGCATCACGCGTACGAAGGGCGGCTTGGTGCGCTACGACGCCGCAGGCGGCGAAGCCGTGGAGTACGAGCTTGCCGAAGGCGAGTTCGCCTCCGATTTCGCCGTGCATGGGGAGACGCTGTACGTCGTCGTCACGCGCAGCAACGGCATGCAGATGGAAAACGACATCGTGGCGTTCGAGGCGCGAACGGGAGCGAAAGTCGACGTCGACCACTCCCTGCGCGCCGCATTCGACCAGCTGCTCCCTGCTTCGGACGGATTCGACCCCGGCGCGCCACCCGTGCTGGCAAGCGGCTCCGACGCGCTGTACGCGTGCGCGAAGGGCGCCGTCTTCCGGTGCGCCGACGGCGCGGCGGAGTGCGTGCTGGACGGGGCGGGCACGCATTTGGAGAACTCCACCGAGCAGCCAGCCGGCTTGCTCCTGCTGCCCGACGGCAGCCTCGTCATCCAGTATCGGGATCGCATGTCGAGCGAGGGCGCCGTGTACCGCTACTTCGAGGGCGAGCGCGAGCAGACGGCGGAGCTGACGGTGTACACGCTCGAAGACGACGCCGACGTGCAGCAGGCGGTGGTCGCCTTCCGCGACGACCACCCCGAAACTGCGGTGGAGCTTCAGGTGGGCATCCCGGCCGGGTCGGGGCTCACCGCAGACGACGCCATCCGGGCGCTCAACGCCGATCTGCTGGCGGGAACGGGCCCCGACGTGCTCGTGCTCGATGGGCTGCCGATGAAGGACCTCGTCGAGCAAGGGATGCTGCTCGATCTCGAAGACGACGTGCAGGCGGCGCTTTCGCGCGAATCCTATTACGAGAACGTCCTCACGGCGTTTTCGAGCGATGACGGCTGCTTCGCCGTGCCTACGCGATTCGCGCTGCCGTCGGCAGTGGGCGACGAAGAGGTGCTGGGACATGCGGGCTCCCTCGAGGATTTGACCGCCTACCTGGATCGAAGCGACGAAACGCGCGCGCAGCTCGGGTCGTTGTCGTTGGCGGCGCTGTACACGGCGTCCTATCCCGTCATCGTGGACGAGGACGGTAGCGTCGACGCCGTCGCGCTCGCGGCGTTCTTCCGCAGCATGCAGCGGCTGGTGGCGATCTCCGAGGCGAATGTGGGAGAGGGCGGCGATCCCTCGTACGACTTTATCGGCGATCTGTTCAGGAATTTCGACGGCGACGCGTATGGGCTGGGCGGCGGAGTCATGGGGTTGCTCGACGGCTATGGCCGCATCGCCTTCGGGTCGCTGGTCGACGCGAACGATTACGGCATGGCGGGCATCGCCGTGGCGAACGCGGACTACCCGTGCGCCATTGTGCCGCTTGCCTTCGGCGGCGCGCGGACGTTCGAGCCCCGCACCGTGGTGGGCGTCAGCGCCGGCAGCCAGAACGCCGACGCCGCGCGGGACTTGGTCGCCTTCCTGCTGGAAAAAGCCCAGCAAGCGGGTGGCCGCGACCTCGGGCTGCCCGTGTGCAAGAGCGTCTTCGAGGAAGCCGCGCAAGCGCTCGGCGGCTACAGCATGGGCTCCATGAACGCCGAAGGCGGCATGACGAACTACGAGCGCGGCGCGCTCGCCGACGACGAGATCGCCGCGTACCATCGCATGGTGGAAAGCGCCACGGCGGCCAGCGTGCCCGACAAGGTGGTGACCGACGTGATCGCGGCCGAGCTGGAAGCGTGCTGCCGCGGCACCGTCTCGCCCGACGACGCGGTGGGCAACGCGTTGCAGAAGCTCAAGCTGTACCAGGCGCAATAGCGCTACCGCCGCACCAGCACATTCTCCTCGGTCGCGGGGTCGAACAGGAAGACGCCGTCGGCGCGCAGGCTCGCGTTGACGGCGTCTCCCGGCCGATAACGCCCGAACTGCCGTACGTCGGCCTTGACGACAAGCGGGTACCCGGCCACCTCGATTGACAGGTAGGCGTCCGCTCCGGCGATCTCCCCGCGCTGGAACCGTCCGGCAAGCACGGTCGCGTCCGCGGCAGGCCCCACGCCGCCGCGAGCGAGCGAGAGGCTTTCGGGCCGCACCCCCAAGACCAGCTCGCGTCCTTCGTAGCGCGCCGCCACAAACCGGGCGCGCGCGGGGAGGGGGACTTCGATGTCGCCGAAGCGGAGCGATCCGCGAACGAGGCGGCAGGGGACGAAGCTCATGGCCGGGGAGCCGATGAACCCGGCAACGAACAGGGTGCGCGGCTCGAAGTAGAGCTCGGCCGGCGTTCCGACCTGCTGCACCTCGCCGGCATCCATTACGACGATCTTCGTGGCGAGGGTCATGGCCTCGGTCTGGTCGTGTGTGACGTACAGCATGGTGGCGCCGGTGCTGCGGTGAAGCCGTGCCAGCTCGCCGCGCATGTGGGAGCGCAGCTTTGCGTCGAGGTTCGACAGCGGCTCGTCCATGAGGAAGAGCGCCGGGTCGCGCACGAGCGCGCGGCCGATGGCGACGCGCTGTTGCTGGCCGCCGGAGAGCTTCGACGGCGTGCGATCGAGGATATCATCGATGCCGAGCGTTTCGCTGACGGCCGCCACCCGCCGAGCGCGCTCGTCTTTCGGGATCTTGCGCGCTTTGAGGGGGAACGCGATGTTGTCGAATGCGCTCAGGTGGGGGTACAGCGCGTAGTCTTGGAACACCATGGCCACGTTGCGGTCCGCCGGACGCAGGCGCGTGACATCGCGCCCGTCGAGGACCACGCGACCGCCATCGGGCCACTCCAGCCCGGCGACCAGCCGCAGGATGGTGGACTTGCCGCAGCCCGACGACCCCACCAGCACCATGAAATCGCCCCGGTCGACGGTGAGCGAGAAGTCGCGCACCGCATGCACGGCTCCTTTGTCGAACGCCTTGTCGAGGTGCTCCAGTTCCAGCAATGCCATTCATCCCACCTGCTTTCGTGCGTGTTTGGCCCGCGTGAGCGCCGGGTGCGCGCGGAGTTGCAGCATCGCAGCCACGAGCGCGGCGAGCGCGGATAGGCCGAGCAGCACCGCCGCCGTTGCGGCGATGAGCACGGGTTCGTCGAATACGGTTTGCCGCGCGAACGCGAGGTACGCGAGACCCCCGGTCCAGCTGCGCCACGATTCCTGCCATGCGGAGAAGTCCGACCAGGTCGTAGGATAGAAGCTGCCGAAGCGCGTCAGGGAGGATGCGAACGCGGCCGTCGCTCCCAGCGCTCCTGCGCCCGCGGTTGCGAGGCACGCGAGGCGCGGCAGCCAGTGCGCGGTCGGCCGCGTCCCACTCTGGCGACACGGCGAGACGAGGGCGATCACGAGTGCGAGCGGGTACGCGAACAGGCAAGCGTACGCAAGCAGTTCGGCTCCGCGAACGTCGAGCGTTTCGACGCTCGAGCCCAGGGCGGACGCTGCGAGATCGTCGGTCACAGGAAACCCGTCGGCGTCGAACGCGAGCGTGGTGAGCCGCGTGAACGCACGCTCGGCATCGCCTTCGCGCACCGCCAGCGGCGCATCGTTCGACAGCGAACCCACCGCCCGGTAAGGAACGCCGTCGATGAGCACGTCAAGCCCCCTCGCGTCGGGCTGGCCAAACAGGGAGACGCTTGCGGCGCTGCTGAGGATGCACGCGCCGGGCTCCGCGGGGAAGAAGGCGGTATCGGGTAGCAGCAGTCCGAGGTCGCCTTCGTAGGAGACGACGTCGACCTCGACCGTTGCGGCGAGGTCGGGGTTCGCGGCGACGTGCCCGCCGTCCTGCGACCACACAACGAAGCTTCCCAGCGCGCTCCGGGCCGCCTCTGCCGCGTCGAGCGGAACGCTATCGCCGCCCAGCTCGAAGGTGCTCGTGCGCGCGCACGCCTCATGCACGCGCACCAGGCTTTCCGCGCCTGCGGCGAACAGCAAAAGCGATGCGACGAACAGCGCGGATGCGAGGATCGGCGGACGTGTTGTCGGACGGAGCCTACGCATCGGGCGCCCTGACCTTGTCGCCTTCGGCGATCACCTTGTCCGAGCGGACGATGGCCTGCTGTCGGGCGGAGAGCGCGCCGTCGGCCAGGGCGGCATAGCCATCCCCGGTGTCGAGCACGGTCACGCTCACCGATCGGGCCACCTGCTCGGTTCCCAGAAAACCCTCCCGATCCTCCACCACGTACACGGAGAACCGCGACGGCCCTTCCTGATGCAGCGCCTCGAGGGGGAGGCAGATCGCATACTCGCTCGAGGACAAGTCGACGGTCACGGCGCAGGTCATGCCCGCAGTCACGCCTTCGGCATCCACGTTCGCGCTCAGGCGGGCCCCTCCGTCGGCGTCTCGCGCGATCGAGAAGACGACGTCTTGCAGCACGAGATCATCCGAGAAACGCACCGTGCCCACGGCCTCGGACCCCAGATCCTCGATGTCGCCTCCCGCCGCCGTCGCTTCGACGACGAGCCCCATCGCGGGGTTCGCCAGGGTCAGCACGGCGGCGGTCGACGTCATGCTTCCGACCGGTGCGAGCACGGAGGCGACCGTGCCGCTGTGGGGAGCAAGCACTTCGCCGCCGGCATCGCGAAGCGCGACGAGCCGATCGAGCGTCGTTTGCTGCAGGCGCCGATCCAGCTCGAGCGACTCGATGGAGGCGCCCGCCGCCGCCCCGCTCGCCGCTGCGTCGCCGCTGCCCGCGTCGTTCGCACCCGTTGCAACCGCCGCTGCAGCGGCGTCCCGCATGCTCGCGATGTCGATGTCCAGCTTGCGCACGGCTACGCTCGCGCGTTCGATCCCGTCGTCCAGCACGCCGGCGTCGACGGCGAACAGCGCCTCTCCGGCCTGCACGTTATCCCCTTCGCGCGCGAACAGCGCGCTTACCACCTGCCCCGCTTCCGTAAGCACCGCGGTCTCGCCGCGAAACGCGACGACGCCTTGCGCCTGCACCTTGTGCGCTATCGTGCGGGCGCCGACGTTGACGGTCTTCACCTGCGCGACGCCGGCCGCATCGACGGCGCGAGCCAGCATGGCGAAGCACGCCATCGCAACGGCGAACGCGAACAGGGCGAGAGCTGCCTTCCTTCTCATCTACCGATCCTTTCCCGTGGTCGCGGCGATGCCCTGTTCCAGGTAGTCCTTGCCCATGAGGAACACGAGCACGGCGGGCACGGCCGCCACCACCGCGGCCGCGAACAGCGTGCCGACGGTTTCCGCGCTCAGGGCGGGCTGGAACAGCGACAACGGCCACAGCGCTTGATTCTTGAGGAACGCGAGCGGCTGCTCCACTGCATTCCAATATTCGAAGAAACCCAGGACGAGCGCCGCGAACACGCCCGGCGCGCCCAAGGGAAGCCCGATGCTCCAGAACACCCGCCATTCGCCCGCGCCGTCCAGGCGCGCCGCATCCACGAGGCTGTCGGGAACGCTCGCGAAGAAGTGGTGCATGATAAACACGGGAAACGCGCTGAACGCTCCGGGCAGCACGACGGAGAGCAGAGTGTCGTTGATGCCGAGCGCGTTCAGCACGAGGTAGTTCGGCAGCATGACCACCTGGAACGGCAGCATCATGAGCAGTACGTACAGGAAGAACACCGCGCGCTTGCCGGGAAAGTCGAAGCGCGTGAGCGCCCATGCCGCCGGCGTGGCGAACACCGCCTGGCCCGCCAGCACGTCCACGACGATGATCGCCGAATTCTGAACGAGCACATGGTAGGCGGGCGTGTCGACGAGCACCGCGACGTAGGATGCGAGCGTCGGGCGGCTCGGAACCAGCGGCGCATTCGCGAATCCGGCACCGGGCGCGACAACGCCGCCCAGCGTCGAAGCGAGCTCCTCGTTGCCCATGAAGGAGCCGACGATCAGGACGGCAAGGGGAAAGCAGACGACGAAGCCGACGACGGCCAGCGCCAGCGGGACGAGCCGCGAGCGCGCCGTCATCGCCGCCCGCCTCCCTGCTTGCCCCACGCGCGAAACAGCAGGCCCACCACCGCCAGCAGCACGAGGCTCAGCAGCACGCCGCCCGCCGCCAGCTTGCCCACCGACAGGCTGGCGAACCAGTTGTTGAACACGTGTCCCACGAGGTAGATGCTCTCGGGCGGATAGCTTCCCGCCACGAGGTACGCTTCGCGGTACACCTTGAACGCGTTGATCACCGCGAGCGTGGCCACGACGAAGCACGAGGGCGCCACGAGCGGCAGCGTGATGCGCCGCGCCGTGAGCAAGGCGCCGGCGCCATCGATGCGCGCCGCCTCGTAGAGGCTCGCCGGTATGCCCGACAGCGCCGCAAGCCACAGAATCACGCAATAGCCCAGGTTGCGCCAGACGTAGTCCGCCACCAGAACGAAAAGCGCTGCGTCGCCGGAAAGCCACGCCGCGGGCTCGCCTCCCAGGGCGGACAGCATGCCGTTCACGATGCCCTCGGCGTTGAAGAACACGTCGATCAGCAGCGCGGCGGTGAATGCGGGAATGGCCAGCGGGACGAGCAGCGATGCCTTCATGAAGCGGCGAAACGGTGTCGCTTTGCGCAGGGCGACGGCGATCGCCAGCGAAAGCGCGAGGAGCAGGGGTATACATACGAGCATGAAGCGTGCCGTGTTGGCCGCCGCGAGCGCGAACGCGTCGTTGCCGAGCACGGTGGCGTAGTTGTCCAGGCCGACGAACCGCTCTCCCGAGGTGTTCGTGAACGATCGGCGCGCTACGTCGACGAAGGGCGCTACGAAGAAGATCGCGAGGCCGATGAGGCTCGGGGCCAGGAAGGCGGCGCCGACGCCGCGCTGGATGATCGAAGGACGAAGGGGCTTGGCTCGCACGGCGTTCCTCCTTCGGCAGGCTCGGCAGACGGTTGCTCCCGTGGGGTCGAATCTACCACCGCTCGCTGCGCATGCCTACGGTGAATTAATTCACCCTGGTCGTTCGACCTGCACGAACGCCGATTAGCGCGCGTCGGTTCGAGCCGCCTGTGGTACCATCGTCTCAAACAAGTAGATCGAAGATGAAAGCGGGGTGCCATGCTTCCCGAAGGCATGTTGACCGGCATCGTCGTAGCCGCGACGGCCGTTTTGTTCGTCGCCTGCTGCATGCAGATCGCGCGCGCATCGTTCTTGGAGCGCGCCTCGCGTGCCGACGTGAGGCTCGCCGTGTTCTGGGTGCTTGCGTTCGCCGCTTCCGTCATCGGGTGCCTCGCCTTCACCGAGGCGTACGGCAACGAGATCGCCGCGCTCTACGCGAGCGCGCTCTGCGTCGCGGCGTTGGCCGCAGGTCGGCTCCTCCTGCGATCATGGCGCGCGGGCGAGGCTGCCGAACTCGCGCGCATGGCCGAGCTGCGTGCGCTCGTCGATCGGTATCGGGAGGGGGAGGATTCGGTCGAGTCCCGATGCGCGCGGGCGGCGCGGACGTTCGATCTGACGCGGCGCGAGGAGGAGGTCCTGGCGCTTCTGCTGAAGGGGCGCACGCGTTCCGAGATCGCGCACGAGCTGTACGTGTCGGGCGACACGGTGAAGACGCATATCCGAAATTTATACCGCAAAACAGGTGTGGCGGGGAAGGACGAACTCGTCGAAGCGATAGGTATGCAAAGCTGACCGAAGGCTTTCATGGTATTCAATACCATGTTGGGGGATAATGAATACGGCCTGATCGTAGGGGTAAAACCGTCATAATTCGAAAAACAATGGAGT
Organism: Eggerthella timonensis; assembly: GCF_900184265.1. NCBI lineage: Bacteria > Bacillati > Actinomycetota > Coriobacteriia > Eggerthellales > Eggerthellaceae > Eggerthella > Eggerthella timonensis. The sequence goes on along the minus strand of NZ_FXXA01000002.1, from coordinate 3,146,481 downwards.
GGCTCCAAATATTCCTCCGAACGCCATTGACTTGCCATCCCCCGTGGCGTATCTTAGCTTACTAAGTTCCCGCGTTACAGCACGGGGGCTATCGTATAAGGGGTACATTACGTATGAGCAAGCAAGAGACGACGAGCACGCAGAGCCTTCCAGTAGATGATGCCGGACCGAACGGTTCCGGCGTTCCTTCTGATCCGGTGTCTGCTACGAACGCAACCGATACCGGGGCTTCCCAAACCACGTCATCCGCTTCAAACGCCGCAGCCGAAGTTGCCAAGAAAACCGGCAAGATCCTCGGCATGTCCAAGCACGTGTTCGCCGGCCTCGTGGCCGTCGTCGCCGTGTCCGCTGCAGTGGTGGCGGGCGTCGTGCTGACGCAGCAGCCCGCGTTGGAGGATTGGTACGATTCGAACGCCGCGCAAGGCCAGTTCGAGGGCAAGTCGAAGGAAGAGATCCAGGCGGCGCTCAACGAGGAAGTCGCCAAGGGCATGATGAACATCTCCATCGCGGCGTCCATCACGTTCGCCGACGGCTCGTCCGAGGGCGAGGCGCGCATCGAGAACATCGCAGCGAACCCGATGGACCAGAAGGTCGTCATCACGTTGAAGGATTCGGGCGAGACGGTGTACGAATCGGCCGCCATCGCGCCCGACCAGCATATTCAAACGATCAAACTCACGAAGGATCTCGATCCGGGCGAGTACGCCGCCGTTGCTACGTTCACCGGCTACGACCGCGAGACCCACAAACAAACCGGCCAAGCGGCCGCTGAAATCATGTTGGTAGTCGAAGGCTAAAGTGGCCTTCAGGAAGAAGATACGCAGAGCACGTCAGACAACGTAAGGGCACATCAAGAAAGGGAACGATCATGAGCAAGAAAATCGGGCGTTTCGAATACGTCAAGCGCGGCCTGGTAGGAGCCTGCGCAGCCACAATGCTGGCAGGAATGTGCGCGGTCCCGGCGTTTGCGGAGGATTCTACGTTCGAGGATGGTACCATGTCCTCGTCCGTCTCCATCAATACTTCGGCGCTTGGTCAGATTAGCGTGACGGTGCCAACAAAAGCGTTCGTAGGCGTTGCGTCAACTGACGGCTCTATCCAGATCGGCAATTACACGTTCACGAACAATTCAACTCTTGGGATCAAGATATCCAATATGAAAGTCACGGCTGATGCAAGTGCGAATCTTGTCAAGGCTGATGCGGCTGACCCTGGGGATAACGCGATTAGCGTGAAAGCGAAGATTTCCGATACCGCTGTTGAGCTTGCTGATTATACTGGAGTTGATGGCGCTGTGGTGACAGGCGCTCCCACTATCGCAAAAGGTGCAACAGGCACGGTTGAGCTTTCGGGAAACATCTCCAACCCTACGAAGAGCGGCATTAATTCCAACATCAAAATTGCCGACGTAGTTTGGACGTTGGATACGGTGTAATTCGGTATTACTTTTGCATACTAAGGGGATAGGTTTCGCTTCATGACGAAGCCGGCATTACATAGCATCGCATCGCGGAAAGCCGCACCCCTTACGGGTGCGGCTTTCGCGCTTTGTTTGCTGCTGGTGTTCGGATTGCTGTGGCCGGTGCCGGTTTCGTTTGCGGCTGAGGAGGCCGAGGCACCGGCTGGCGACGTCGACAACGTGGTCGTCGAGACCCCTGCGCCGAGCGAGCCTGCCGCCAAGCCCGAGCCTCAACCTCAGCCCGACTCCCAGCCCGAGCCGACCGTCCCGGAGACCCCCGTCGCGCCCGAGCCCGAGCACGAGAACGCGTGGGCCATCGGCGCGGACGAGGCATCGTCGGTGGTGGCGGAGCTGTGGGCCGACGGGACGTTCGTGGTCGACGGGGCGGGGGAGACGGTCGCGTTCGACGACGTCGAGGACGTTCCCTGGTTGGCGGCGGGCGTGGCCGACGACATCGAGCGGGTGATCTTCGCCGACAAGGTGGAAGCGCCAAGCTTGGCGCATTGGTTCGAGGGGTGCTCGAACGTGCGCGAGGTCGCGAACGTGCCCGCCGACGTCGAGGATCTGACGCGCGCTTTCTACGATTGCCCGAAGCTCGTCGAGCTTCCCGACGAATTCGCGTTCGCCGACGAGGCGGTCGCCGAGGCGTGCTTCGGGTTCGAGGAACCGGCTGAAACGCTGCTGACCACGGCATATCGCGGCGCGGACATGAACGTGCTGGCGTACGAGTGGGAGCTCGACGGTCGCGAGCTCGTGAATCCCGATGCGCCGGAGCCGCCGGCAACCGAGGAGCCGCAAGGCCCCGCCGAGCCGACGGAATCGACGGACCCCGTCGACCCCGAAACGCCCGCCGACCCCGAGAACGCCGAGGATCCCAACGCCTCGAAAGATCCCAGCGCCCCCGCAGACGACCCTGCGGATCAGCCCGCTGACGAGCTTGCCGACGAGCCGACGGAAACGCCTGTCGAAGAGACGCCCGCCTCCGAAGCAGTCCCCGAGCCGGAACCCGCACCCGCACCCGCGCCCCAAGAGGAAGCCCAGGTCAACATCACCGTGCCCTCATCGGTTTCCATGATGCTGAACGCCGAGGGCGACAACACCGCCCTCATCCCCGTCGCGGCGGCGAACCGCTCGGAGCGCAGCGTCGCCATCGTCGGCGCGCGCCTCAAGCGCGCGAGCCAGGACCTGCCGGGCGGTTCGTGGTCGCTCACCACGGAAAGCGGCTCCACGACGTTCGTGGAGGACGCGCGCTTCACGCCGCTGGGTCTGGCGGTGACGTTCGACCGGCCGGTGATCCTCGCGGCAGGAGACGAGGGCACGATGCTCGTCTGGCACGGTGCGTTCACCGACTACGGCATGAAGCAGCTGGTGAGCGCCGCGGTGGACGCGGGCGACGAGGGGTTCGCCTACGGCTCGATGATCTGGATCGTCGCCGCCGCATAACGAGACAGAACGCACTGTCGCCCGAAACGGTCGCTTTCGAGGTGAAAAGCGACCGTTTCGGGCGACAGCATGGTGCGGCGAAGGGAGTCCCTCCCGCCCCTTACTTGTGGTAGTACCGGTGCTGCTCGTACTTCGGCTCGCAGCAGACGTTGATGCCGAGCGTGCGGTAGAGCTTCTCGTCGGTGGCCGACAGGATCACGCTGAAGAACGCATCGCATCCGCGCAGGTCGTTCACGTGGTCGATGAGCTTCTTCGCCAGCGGGTCGGTGGCGGAGCTGATGGACAGCGCGATGAGCGTCTCGTCGGAGTGCAGGCGCGGGTTGCGGCTGTGCAGCTGGTCGGTCTTCAGACGGCAGATGGGCGTGATGGCCTCGTCGCTGATCACGTCGATGTCGTCGTCCACGCCGGCCACGCCCTTGAGCGCGTTCATCAAAAGCGACGACGCGGCGCCCAGCAGCGTGGACGTTTTGCCCGTCACCACGGTGCCGTCGGGCAGCACCATCGCGCCGGCCGGGCCGCCCGTGGTCTCCTCCTTCAGCAGCGCCGCCGAACGTGCTGGCGACAGCCCCGCGTTCACGCCGGCCTGGTTCATGAGCAGCTCGAGCCGCTCCATGCGCTCCTGGCCCACGCCCGAACGCTTCACCTCGACCGCGGTCTGGAAGTAGCGGCGCACGATCTCCATCTTCGCGGCGTCGCGCACGGCGTCGTCGTCGACGATGGCGTTGCCTGCCATGTTCACGCCCATGTCGGTGGGCGACTGGTACGGGCTCGTGCCCGAGATGCGCTCCATCATGGCTTTGAGCACGGGGAATATCTCCACGTCGCGATTGTAGTTGACGGTGGTCTTCCCGTAGGCTTCGAGGTGGAAGGGGTCGATGGTGTTCGCGTCGTCGAGGTCGACGGTGGCCGCCTCGTAGGCGATGTTCACCGGGTGCTTGAGGGGCAGGTTCCACACGGGGAACGTCTCGTACTTCGCGTAGCCGGCCGCGATGCCGCGTTCGTGCTCGTGGTACAGCTGCGACAGGCAGGTGGCCATCTTGCCCGAGCCGGGGCCGGGCGCCGTCACCACCACGAGGGGGCGCGTCGTCTCGATGTACTCGTTCTTGCCGTACCCCTCCTCGCTGACGATGTGGTCGATGTCGTAGGGGTAGCCGGCGATGGGGTAGTGCAGGCAGCTCTTGATGCCGAGGCTCTCGAGGCGGCGGCGGAACATGCCGGCTGAGGGCTGGTTCGCGTAGTGGGTGATCACCACGCCGCTCGTGGCGAAGCCCATGGAACGGAAGATGTCCATGAGGCGCAGCACGTCCTCGTCGTACGTGATGCCCAAGTCTCCGCGCACCTTGCTCTTCTCGATGTCGTTGGCGTTGATGGCGATGATCACCTCGACGTCGTCCGCGAGGCTCTTGAGCATGCGGATCTTGGAGTCGGGCTCGAACCCGGGAAGCACGCGCGCGGCATGGAAGTCGTCGAACAGCTTTCCGCCGAATTCCAGATAGAGCTTGCCGCCGAACTGGTCGATACGGCTTCGAATGTGCTCTGCTTGGAGTGCGATGTACTTGTCGTTGTCGAATCCAGTGCGCATGGAATCCCTCTTCTTCTCCGAACGTTTCTGCTCTTGCACTAATGCGATAGCATACCACGATACCGGGCAAGTGTTTCGGGTGCGTTTCTGGTTGGGGGCGGAGGGTTCCGAGGCCGAAGGCGTGCTATCCTGTGAACTATATCATGCAGATGGTTCGGCAAAGGGGTTTAGGATGTTTCATGTGAAACATCCGTTCGGTGTTCCGTGGCGGCATGACGACGAGGGTGGCGGATGGACGAGCTGTATCGAGAGTACCTGGCATATCTGCGCGTCGAGAGGGGCAGCTCCCCGCTGACCGTATCCGCGTACGCCGCCGACCTCAAGGACTACGCGCTGTTCCTCAAGAAGCGCGGGATCGAATCGCCCGATGTCATCGACCGCGAGGTCATCGTCGCCTACGAGTCCGACCTCTTCGACCGCTCGTACGCGGCTTCGACGGTGGACCGCCACGTGTCGGTGCTCAAGGGCTTCCATCGCTTCCTCGTGCGCGAGGGCTACGCGCGCCGCAACCCGGCCGACACCATCCAGCTTCCCAAGGCGCCCGACCGCCTGCCCGATGTGCTGTCGGTGGCGCAGGTGGACGAGATGCTGTCGAAGCCGGTGGGCAGCGGCCCTCTGGCCCTGCGCAACCAGACCATCCTCGAGGTGCTGTACGGCTGCGGGCTGCGCGTGAGCGAGTGCACGGGGCTCGACCTCGGCGACGCCGTGCTCGAGGACGGCTACCTCCATATCGTGGGCAAGGGCAACAAGGAGCGCATCGCCCCCATCTCGGGAGCCGCCCTGCGCGCGCTGTGCGACTACCTCGAGCACGGGCGCCCCGAGCTCGTGCGCGCGTACGCGAAGCCCACCCCGGCCGTGTTCCTCAACGCGCGCGGCGGTCGGCTCACGCGCCAGAGCGTGCACGCGCTTGTCGCCGAGGCCGGCCGCTCCATCGGCGTGGCGAACCTCCACCCCCACACGCTGCGCCACTCCTTCGCCACCCACATGCTGAGCGGCGGCGCCGACCTGCGCGTCATCCAGGAGATCCTCGGGCACTCGGACATCTCGACGACCCAGATATACACCCACGTCAACCGCGCCCACATTCGCGAGGAGTATTTGAACGCGCACCCGCGCGCGAAGTAAAAGAAAGGGAAGCGGAAGCCCGGCGAAACGGCCCAACCCCGGCCGCATGCCTTCCACGCGAACGGATGTTTCACGTGAAACATCTCGCGCCCCGCGACGCGCCGCGCCCCGAGACGCGCTGTTTCACGTGAAACATCTCGCGCCCCGCGACGCGCCGTGCCCCGCGCCCCACACCGCGCCCCGAGACGCGCCGTGCGCTGCGCGGGAGCGCACGGCGCGTCGCTGCGAGAGGCGCGTACGGCGCGTCTCGCAGCGCGTCCGCGACGACGCGCCGCGCGGGACTGAAATTCGGGTTGAGGATCGGCCCTGCCACAGATTCCGCATAACTCCCCACACCATCCCACCGCCCGGGGGAGCGGTCTACATCTTGTGCCCCGTTTTGCGTGCGCGGTCTACATGTGGGCCTGGTCATTTTGAGCAAGGCGCGGGTCGAATTGACGGGACGGAATACGGGGGGTTTCAGAATGGGGAAAATGGGGGCTAAGGAGCATATTCTGTTGCGAAGTGGGGCGAAGTGGGATAGAATTCCAAACATCGAAAGGGCCGTGGGACGGCGGCGGAAAGGAAGGCATGGCGGAAGAGGACAACAAGGTTGTCGATCTCAATAGCGCGTACCGCCATAAGGTGGACGCCAAAGGCCGCATGTCTCTTCCCGCGACGTTTCGCAAGGTGCTTTCGACGGATTTGGTGGTAACCCGCAACCCGAAGGACGAGTGCCTCTACGTGTTCGAGCCCGAAGCGTTCAACGCATGGGTGGCCGGCGTGTTCGAGGACAAGTTCGAGAAGTTCGACCGCACCAACGATCTCCACGTGCGCCTGCGCCGCAAGCTGAAGTCGCGTGCAGCCGATGTGTCCATCGACGCAGCCGGCCGCATCATGATCTCGGCCGAGCAGCGCGAAGCCGTGGGCATCGACAAGGAGGTCGTGGTCGTGGGCAACACGGGCTACTTCGAAATCTGGGACGCAAAGCGCTACGACGCGGTGGACGACGAGACCGATCTCGGTCTGTTGTTCGACTGATCGTAAGGCGTGAGCGATATGACAAGCGAATATCGGCATACACCCGTTCTGCTCGCCGAGTGCCTCGAATACTCGAACCTCAAACCACAGCACACATTCGTGGACGCAACACTCGGCGGTGCAGGGCATTCCTTCGAAGCGGCCAAGCTCATCGGGAGCACGGGCACGCTCATCGGCATCGATCAAGACGAGGTGGCGCTTGCCGCCGCCCGTCGAAAACTCGGGACGCTGCCCGATGATGTGCGCCCGCGCCTCGAACTGGTGCGCGGCAACTTCGGAGCTATGGACGAAGCACTTCTCAGCACGGAGGTTCCCGGCGTCGACGCGGTTCTGTTCGACCTCGGGGTGTCCTCGGTGCAGATCGACACGCCGTCTCGAGGCTTCTCCTTCAAGGAGAACGGCCCTCTTGATATGCGGATGGATCCGGGCAAACAAACCCTTACCGCAGCAGAGATCATCAACACTTACAACGCAGCAGATCTCACTCGGATCATCCGTACGTACTCGGACGAGAAGTGGGCCAGCCGTATCGCGGACTTCGCGGTGCGCGCGCGGCAGACCGCTCCCATCGAGACGAGCGAGCAGCTGGTCGACGTCATCAAAGCCGCCATCCCCGCCTCGGCCCGCCGAGCAGGGGGGCATCCGGCAAAGCGCACGTTCCAAGCGCTGCGCATCGAGGTGAACGGCGAGCTCGACGTGCTGAGGAGCGGCCTCGACGCGGCCATCCGCTGGCTCAACCCCGGCGGCAGGCTCGTGGTGATCAGCTACCACTCGCTCGAGGACCGCATCGTCAAGGAGACGTTCGCGAAGTTCGCGAACCGATGCACCTGCCCGCCCGACCTGCCGGTCTGCGCGTGCGGGAAGCAGCCGATACTCGACATCGTCACCAAAAAGCCGGTTCTGCCGACTGCCGATGAAATCGAGCGCAACCCTCGCGCGCGCAGCGCCAAGCTCCGCGTCGCGCAGAAGAGCTGACAACCGCCCCGCTGAGACAAGCGGGCGACATACGCACCGCACACGACCTTTACACGCAGCCAAAACACAGAAAGGGGGTCGGTTATGGGCGCAGCACCAGCGTATTCGTACTACCCCGAGCGCGCACCCGAGCGTGCGCCGCGCGAGCGCATCAGCGTCGTGCCGGGCCGCGGCACCCGTACCCAAACCCCGACGCTGCCCTCGAGCGTCGTGTTCCTGGCGAAGGTCGCCGCTGTGGTGCTGCTCGTGGTGTCCATCGTGGGGTTCGTGCGCATCGGGCTCATGTCCGCCACGATATCCACAACGATGCAGTCGAGCGAGCTGACGAGCCAGATCAGCGATGCCCGCTCGTCGGGCGCCGCCCTCGAGGTGTCGCAGAGCACGCTGTCCAACCCCACGAAGGTGAAGCAGCAGGCGAACAAGCTGGGCATGGCGGCCCCTGAGACCACGGGCGTCATCGACCTGGGGAAGGACGTCGTCGCCACCGACGAGTCCGGCGCGCTGTCCCTGTCCAAGAGCGTGGCCATAGCGGCTGGCTCCGAGGCGTAAAGCCGATGTCCGATAGATCGCACACGCCGCGAGGCGAGCGCCCTGCTCGCGGTCGCGGAAGCTCCCGTTCGTCCGCGCGCCCCTCGCGCCCCCCGCATGCCGCGCGAGGGGCCCGACCTGCTCGCACCCCCGCCCGCTCGACCGCGACGGCGGACTTCAACGCCAACTCGAACCGCGTGTTCCTGCCCATCCTCGTCTTCGCCGCCATCGCGGCGCTGTTCGTGCTGCGCTTGGCGTACCTGCAGGTGATCGCCGCTCCCGCCATGGCTTCCGAGGCCGAGAACGCGCGCATGAGCTACGATTGGATCGAGCCGCGCCGCGGCACCATCTACGACCGCAACGGCGTCGTGCTGGCGACCTCCGTGGAATCCACCACCATCTACATCGACCCGGTGGAGGTGGACGACGTGGACGCCACGGCTCAGGTGCTCGTCGACGTGCTGGGCGGCCAGAAGTCCGATTACCTCGAAGCCATCACCGCGCCGAACACGCGCTATGCAGTGGTCAAGGAGAAGGCCGACGTGGCGACGGGCGAGAGCCTGCAGGCGCGCACGAGCGAGCTCTCGGCCGAGGGCGGGTCGCGCGAGGGCATGGACTTCGGCATCCGCTACAAGACGGTGTGGAAGCGCGAGTACCCGAACAAGCAGGTAGGCGGCCAGGTGATCGGCGTGTGCACGCTGGAGACCGACCAGGAGAACAACCGCGAGTACTACCAGGGGGTATCGGGCCTCGAGCTGTACTACGACGACATCCTGTCGGGCGAGGCGGGCTACACGCGCGAGGAGCGCAGCCCCGACGGCACGCCCATCCCGGGCGGCGCGCACGATTCCAAGCAGGCCGTGAACGGCGAGGACATCATCATATCCATCGACATCGAGCTGCAGCAGTACGTGGAGGAGCGTCTGACGGCCGACGAGAAGGGCATCACGGCCAACGGCGGCAGCGCGGTCGTGATGGACGGCGGCACGGGCGAGATCTACGCCGCGGCATCGCTGCCCCTGCTCAACCCGGCAGACCGCACCGAGATGGAGGCCGACGCGCCCCGCCTCAAATGCGTGACCGACCTGTTCGAGCCGGGCTCCATCTTCAAGTCGGTGTCCACGATGGCCATCCTCGAGACGAACACCATGGCGCCTGAGACCGAGGTGTTCTGCCCTGCGGTCATCACGGCTGACGGCTACGAGATCCGCGACGCGCACGAGCGCGGCGACGCTACGTACACGCTGAAGGAGATCCTCGACCAGTCGTCGAACATCGGCATCTCGCTCGCGTCCGAGCAAATGGGCTTCAAGGAGCTGTACGACCACATTCTCAAGTACAACCTGAACTCGCTCACGGGCGTGGACTACCCCGGCGAGCAGATCGGCTACCTGCTCGACTTCGACCAATGGAGCAAGGTGCAGGCCTACAACGTGTCGTTCGGCCAGGGCATCTCGCTCACCCCGCTGCAGATCACGCGCTTCTACGGCGCGCTCGTGAACGACGGCGTGGAATGCACCCCGCACTTCCTGCTGTCGAAGCCGCTGAGCGGCGAGACGCCCGAGTACGCCACGCAGGACGTCATCGAGAACAAGGAGGCCATCTCCACGATGACCGACATGCTGAAGACCGTCGTCACCAACGGCACGGGCAAGGCCGCCGCCATCGACGGATTCGACGTGGCCGGCAAGACGTCCACGGCGGAGATCTACGACGAGGAGAACGGCGGTTACCGAAAAGGGGTGTACAACCTGGCCTTTACCGGGTTCCTGGCCGATTCTTCCAGCCAATTGGTTTGTTTTGTGGGTGCCAACGAGGTTCCCACCGACGGTGTGGTCACGCCGATTTTTAAGGATATAATGACTACAGCCATCGACCGATTCAATATTTACCCGGAGTGAGGAAGCCATGGGCAAGACCTGTACCGAACTGTTCGCAGGTATCGACTGCACCATCCTCGGCAACGCCGACGACGAGGTGAGCGGTATCGCCTACCGCAGCGATCGGGTGCAACCCGGCGACGCGTTCTTCTGCGTGGTGGGCATGACCTCGGACGGGCACTCGTTCGCCCAAGACGCCATCGACCGCGGCGCGAAGGTGCTCGTGGTCGAGCGCAAAGTCTACCTGGCCGATGCCACCGACGTGACCGAGATCGTGGTGAAGGACACGCGCAAGGCCATGGCGGCCGCCGCGGCGAACTTCTACGACCATCCTTCCAAGGACATCGCGCTCGTGGGCATCACGGGCACGAACGGCAAGACCACCACCACCTACCTCGTGGAGCACATCGCCCGCGTGGCGGGCAAGCGCACGGGCGTCATCGGCACCGTGGGCATCCGCATCGGCGACGCGGCCGAGAAGTCGGCCCACACCACGCCGGAATCGCCCGACCTTCAGCAGCTGTTCGCCCGCATGCGCGACGCGCGCTGCGACACGGTGGCCATGGAGGTGAGCTCGCACGCGCTCGACCTCGACCGCACGTGGGGCACCTCGTTCGCCGTCACGGCGTTCTCCAACCTGACCCAGGATCACCTCGACTACCATCACACGTTCGAGGCCTACTTCGAGGCTAAGGCGCGCCTGTTCTCGAAGGATTACCCGGCCAAGCGTGTGATCTGCATCGACGACAAGTGGGGCAAGGAGCTGCTGCGCCGCTCGTCGGTGGCCGAGGACAGCGTGGTCACGACGGGCTTCGACCCGTCTGCGCAGATCCATCCCGTGGACGTGCAGTACGCGCCCACGCACACCACCGTCACGCTCGACGTGCGCGGGAGCCTCTACACGTTCGACTACCCGCTCGTGGGCCGGTTCAACGTCGAGAACATCATGTGCGCGTTCGGCATCGGGCTGCAGCTGGGCTTCTCGGCCGACGTCGTCGTCGAGGCGCTCGAGGAAGCGCCGCAGATCCCCGGGCGCTTGGAGCGCGTGAACGCGCCGAACACGGGCGGCGTGTCGGTGTTCGTGGACTACGCCCATACCCCCGATGCGCTGGAGAAGGCGCTCGCGTCCATCATGGCGCTCACCCCGGGGCGCACCATCTGCGTGTTCGGCTGCGGCGGCGACCGCGATGCCAGCAAGCGTCCCATCATGGGCCGCGCCGCGCTGGCGGCCGACCATGCGGTGGTGACGTCGGACAACCCGCGCACCGAGGATCCGCAGGCCATCATCGAGGACATCGTCAGCGGCATGGGCTCGGGCGAGGGCCGCTTCGAGGTGGAGGCCGACCGTCGCGCCGCCATCGCGCTGGCCATCGCGCAGGCGAAGGCGGGCGACTCGATCCTCATCGCGGGCAAGGGCCATGAGGACTACCAGCTGGTGGGCGATCAGGTGCTCAGCTTCGACGATCGCATCGTGGCCGCCGAGGAGCTGCGCCGCGCGTTCGGCGACGAGCCGGCCGCGGAGTAAGGACGGCCCATGCGTTTGAACGCGAAGCAGATAGCCGCATGCACCGGGGGCTCGTTCGTGATCGAGCCGCTCGATGCCCGCGCGCTGGCCACCGGCCTCACCTGGGACTCGCGCGACGTGCGCGCGGGCGACGTGTACGTCGCGCTGCCGGGCGAGCGCGTTGACGGCCACGACTTCGTCGGCGCGGCCCTGCGCGGCGGCGCCGTCTGCGCCCTCGTCATGCAGCCGCTCGACGAGGCTGCGCTCATGCTGGCGACCGAGTTGGGCGCGTGCATCATCGAGGTGCCCGACACGGCGCATGCGGTTGCGGATATCGCGGCCGAATGGCGCGGGCATCTCCATGGGCGCATCATCGCGCTGACGGGCTCGACGGGCAAGACCACCACGAAGAACCTCGTGCGCGACGTGCTGGCCAGTACGCTAACGGTTGTGGCCACGGCCGGCAACCAGAACAACGAGCTGGGCGTTCCCAAGACGCTGCTCGCCGCCGAGCAGGACACCCAGGCAGTGGTGGTGGAGATGGGCATGCGCGGCGCGGGCCAGCTGGCCGATCTGTGCGACTACGTGCGCCCCGACTGGGGCCTCGTGGTGAACGTGGGAGAGAGCCATATCGAGCTCTTGGGCAGCCGCGAGAACATCGCGCGCGCCAAGGCCGAGCTTCTGTGCGCGCTGCCGGAGGGCACGGGACGGGCGTTCGTGAACGCCGACGACGACTACGCCGATTTCGTGCGCGAGCATGCGCGCCTCGACGCCCGGCGCGTGGAAACCGTGCTGTTCGACGGTTCCGCCGCCGCGGCCGAGCGCCGCACGGGCGCCGACGCGGCGCGTCCCGCCGTGTGGGCCGAGCAGGTGGAGCTCGACGAGCAGGGCCGCCCGCGCTTCGAGCTGCACGCCGTCGGCTTCGACGGAGCGGACGGCGCGGAGGAGACGTCGCGCTGCGCGCTCACGCTGCGCGGGCTGCACAACGTGTCGAACGCGTGCGCCGCGGCCGCCGTCGGGCGCGCCTGCGGCATCCCGCTCGCCGTCTGCGCTGACGCGCTCGCGCACGCCGAGCCCGAGGCCGGCCGCCAGGAGGTGGTGCGCGCGCGCGGAGGGTTCACCGTGGTGAACGACGCCTACAACGCGAACCCCGACTCGATGCGCGCGTCGCTCGCCACGTTCTGCGCGCTCGACGTGCCGGGCAAGCACGTGGCCGTGCTGGGCGATATGGGCGAGTTGGGCGGCTACGCGCCTGCCTGCCATGCGGGCATCGGCACGTTCGCCGCCACGCTGCCGCTCGATCGGCTCGTGTGCGTGGGCGAGCTGTCCCTGTATATCGCCGACGCGGCAGAGCGCGCCGGCATGGATCCTGAGCGCATCGTGCGCGCGGGGTCGCTTTCTGAAGTGTTCGGCGATTTGGACGCCTGCGTCGAGCCCGGCGATGCCGTGCTGGTGAAGGCATCGCATTTCATGGGTCTCGAACGTGTGGTCGAAGGACTGGTCAATTAACTATGTTTACGGTATTCAACCAATATCCGACGTTTCTCGTATTCCTCGCCATCGTGTTCGCCATGGTGGTGACCATGGTGCTCACGCCGTTGTGGATCAAGTTCCTCAAGTCGAGCCATATCGGCCAGCAGGTGCGCGCCGACGGCCCCGAGAGCCACCTCGTGAAGCAGGGCACGCCCACCATGGGCGGCGTCATCATGCTGATCGCGGTCATCGCGGCCGCGCTGTTCATCGGCATGCCCACGCCCGAGACGTTCGTGCTGCTGGCGGCCACCGTGCTCACGGGCCTGCTCGGCCTCATCGACGACGCGTCGAAGGTGGTGAAGGAGCGCTCGCTCGGCCTCACCCCGAAGGCGAAGATCGTGGGGCAGGTGGCCATCGCCACCGCGTTCGTGCTCGTGGCCGTGAACTGGCTGGGCATCGAGCCCACCGTGGAGATCCCCTTCGTCGTCACGCTCGACTTCGGCATCCTGACGACGGTGGTCCCCCTCGGCGACGGCATCGCCATCCCCTGGCTGTTCCTGCTGTTCATGAACATCCTGCTCGTCGGCATGTGCAACGCCGTGAACCTCACCGACGGCCTCGACGGCCTGGCGGCGGGCACGGTGATGATCGTCATGATCGTCATGGCAGCCATCGCGTACCGCTCCGACTTGCTGGAGCCCGCCATCTTCGCCGCTGCGCTCGCGGGCGCGTGCATCGGCTTTCTGTGGTTCAACTCGTTCCCGGCCGACATCTTCATGGGCGACACCGGCTCGCTCGCGCTCGGCATGGCGCTGGGCTGCCTGGCCGTGCTCACGAAGACCGAGTTCGTGTCGCTCATCATCGGCGGCCTATTCGTGGCCGAGGCCCTGTCCGTCATGATCCAGGTGTTCTACTACAAGAAGACGAAGAAGCGCATCTTCCTCATGGCGCCCCTGCACCATCACTTCGAGAAGAAGGGCTGGAGCGAGACGAAGGTGGTCGTGCGCTTCTGGATCATCTCCGGCGTGCTGGCCGCGACGGGCTTCTCGCTGTACTTCGCCGAGACCCTCATGGCGGTGGCGTAAGCCATGGCGTCGCGGGAGCTCATAGCGAATCGCAAGCACGCGCCGCACCATCTGGGGCGCGTGCTCGTTTTGGGTCTGGGCAAGAGCGGCCGCGCCGCGACGGCGTACCTGCTGCCGCTCGTGGGCGATCGCGTGGACGCGCTGGCCATCGCGGCCGGCGCGCGCACACCGGCCTCCGAGGAGCTCGCAGCCGAGGCGCGCGCGGCCGGCGCGCTCGTGGCGTTCGAGGACGACGCCGTGGGCGTTCTGGCTGAGGCGGCGGGCGGGTCGTTCGACCTGTGCATCGCGAGCCCCGGCATCTCGCAGTTCTCGGCGTTCTACGAGGCGGCTGCGGCCGCGTCGGCCGAGGTGATCAGCGAGGTGGAGTTCGCCTGGCGCGAGAGCGCCGCGGACAGCCGCTGGGTGGCCGTGACGGGCACGAACGGCAAGACGACGGCCTGCGCGCTCGCCGCGCACGTGCTGGCGGGGGCGGGGCTGGCCGCCGCCGCCGTGGGCAACATCGGCGACCCGTGCATCGAGGCCGTGGCCGCGGGGCGCACGGACGTCTACGTGGCCGAGGTATCGTCCTACCAGCTGGCCTCCACGGCGCGCTTCGCGCCGAACGTGGCCGTGCTGCTGAACATCACGCCCGACCACCTGCATTGGCATCGCAGCTTCGAGGCGTACCGCGACGCGAAGCTCAAGCTGCTGGCGAACCTGGACGGCGTGCCGGGCGCTGTGGCGGTGCTCGACGCGACGAACGACGTCGTGCGCGCCGAGGTGCGCCGCCTGCGCGCCCTGGACGCCGAGGGGCGCGGCTTCGCGTACGTGCCGATGGGCACGGCGACGGGCCTCGGCGGCGACATGCGCGCCGCGTGCGGCAGCGACAACGCCGCGTTCCTCGACGCCGACGGCACGCTGCGCGTAGCGCTGGGCGAAGAGGAGCACGCGATCATGCGCGCCGACGAGCTGCAGATCAAGGGCGAGCACAACGCCTCGAACGCGCTGGCCGTGGCGGCCGCCGCGCTCGCGCTCGGCGTGGAGGCGCACGACGTGGCCGCGCACCTGCGCTCGTTCGAACCGCTCGAGCACCGCATCGAGCCTTGCGGCACCGTCGGCGGCGTCCGCTGCTTCAACGATTCCAAGGCCACGAACGTCGATGCGACGCTCAAGGCCCTCGCCGCGTTCCCCGAGACGCGCCCCGTCGTGCTGCTCGGCGGCGACGACAAGGGCACCGACCTCGCGCCGCTCGTCGCGGCCGCCCACGCCTGCGCGCGCGCCGTCGTGTGCTTCGGTGCGGCGAAGCGCGGGCCTCGCGCTCGCCTCGTCGGGTGGGGTCGTGCTGCTGTCCCCGGCGTGCGCCTCCTTCGACGAGTTCGGCTCGTTCGAGGAGCGCGGTCGCGCCTTCAAAGCGCTCGTGGCCGGCGCGGCCGCGGCGCTCGGCGCGTAGCGGGCCGCCATGGCTACCCAACGCGACAGGCGGGGCGCGCCCGCCCACATCATGGGACCGCGGATCATCCTTCTGCTGTCGGTGCTCGCCCTCATGCTCATCGGCTTCGTGATGATCTACTCCACCTCGGCCGTCATCACCCTGGCGAAGGCCGGCAGCGCGGCGGCCGTCGACCCCATGGCCGAGACGCTCAACCAGATCAAGTTCGCCGTGGTCGGCGTGATCCTGGCGGTGATCATCTGGAAGCTCGTGCCGGTGTCGCTGTGGCGCAGCAACGCGGTTTGGGCCATCTGGGCGGTGGCGTTCGCGCTGCTCGTGATCACGGCCGTGGCGGGCGTGGGCGACGAGGAGTGGGGAGCGCGCCGCTGGCTCATGATCGGGCCGGCCAGCCTCCAGGCCTCCGAATTCGCCAAGATCGCCCTCGTGCTGGTCGCGGCGCGGCTGTTCTCGGATTTCCGCGAGGGGCTCTACACCGTATGGGTGTTCTTCGCGCTCGTGGGCCTGCTCGTGCTGGCTCCCGTGCTCATCATCCTGGGGCCGCAATCCGACCTGGGCACGGCCATGATCTGCGTCGTGGGCATCCTCGCGGTCATGTGGCTGGGCGAGGTGCCGATGCGCACGATGCTCATCGTGATCGGCGTCGTGGTGGCGCTCGGCCTCGTGGGCATCTTCGGCTCGTCGTACCGCCGCGACCGCCTCATGGTGTTCATGAACCCGTGGAACGACGGCGAAGGCGGCTTCGGCACGGGCTACCAGCTCATCCATTCGCTGTACGCGCTGTCCGGCGGCGGCCTGTTCGGGGTGGGCCTCGGCAACTCGCACGAGAAGTACCTCTACCTCACCCAGGCGGACACCGACTTCATCTTCGCCATCATCGGCGAGGAGCTGGGGCTCGTGGGCGCCGCGGTGGTCATCGCGCTGTTCCTGCTGTTCCTGTACGCGGGCACCCGCATCGCGCAGTCGTCGCCCGACAACTTCGGCACCATGGTGGCGGGCGGCTGCACCATCATGATCGCGTTCCAGGCGTTCCTCAACATCGCCATGGTCATCGGCTGGTTCCCCGTGGTGGGCAAGCCGCTGCCGTTCGTATCCTCGGGCGGCTCGTCGCTCGTGGCCATGCTCATCATGGTGGGCATCATCCTGTCGGTTTCCCGCGGCGCCGAGGCGCCGAGCATCTACGATCGCCGACGCGCCGACCTGCGCGTCGTGCGCGCGACGAACGACGTCCCGCCGCCGACCCGCGGCGGCCGCTCGTCGTCGAGCAGGGGTAGGAGGTAGCACTATGCTGGTCGTTCTTTCCGGCGGCGGGACCGCCGGTCACATCAACCCGGCGCTCGCCTTGGCGGACGTGCTCGAGGAGCGCGGATGCGAGGTGCGCTTCGCCGGCACGCCTGCGGGCGTGGAGGCGCGGCTCGTGCGCGAGGCGGGCATCCCGTTCACGCCGTTCGAGGCCCAGGGTTTCAACCGCAACCATCCGCTGACGCTGCCGAAGGCCGTGCTCACCATCCAGAAGAGCACGGCTCTCGCGCGTCGCTGGTTCGACGAGATCAAGCCCGACGTGGTGGTGGGCTTCGGCGGCTACGTGTGCATCCCCGTGGCGCGCGCCGCCGAGCAGCGCGGCATCCCCGTGGTGGTGCACGAGCAGAACTCGGTCATGGGCATGGCGAACAAGTACCTCGCGAAGCGAGCCGCCGCCGTGTGCCTCACCTACGAGCACGCCGCCGAGGCGCTGTCCGACAAGAGCCGCGTGCGGGTGACGGGCAACCCCGTGCGGGAAAGCGTGTTCTCCGCCACGCGCGAGCAGGGCCGCGCGCGCTTCGGCGTGCCCGCGGACGCGCGCATGCTGCTGGTGACGGGCGGCAGCCTGGGCGCGCGGCACCTCAACCAGGCCGTCGCGGCGCTCAAGGACGAGCTTCTTTCCTACGACGACCTGCACATCGTGCAGGTGACCGGCCCCAAGGAGCTCGACGCGGTGCGCGCGCAGCTGGCGCTCGCGCCCGAGCAGGAGGCGCGCTGGCAGCTGCTGGGCTACACCGACCACATGGGCGACGCCATGGCCGCGGCCGACGTCGTCGTGTCGCGCGCCGGCGCCACCTCGCTCGCCGAGATATCGGCCCGCGCGTTGCCGGCGCTGCTCGTGCCGTTCCCCTTCGCCACGGAAGACCACCAGACCACGAACGCGCGGGCGTGCGTGGAGGCGGGCGCCGCCTACCTCGTGGCCGACGCCGACGTGGAGGGCCCCGCATTCGCGCAGAAGCTGCGCGAGCTCATCGAGGACGAGGGCCTCCGCGCGCGCATGGCGGACGCGGCGCGTGCGCAGAAGACGCGCGACGCGGCGGGGCTGCTGGCCGACGCGGTCATGGAAGCGGCCCGCGCGCAGCGCTGAGCGCGGGCGCGATAGGGTACAATAGCGGTTCGCAGTACAGGAGAGAGACCGAGGACGCACTATGGACACCATGCACATCGATCAGGTACATTTCATCGGCGTCGGCGGCGTCGGCATGAGCGGCATCGCGCGCGTCGCGTTCGACCAGGGCATGCGCGTAAGCGGCACCGACCTCAAGGAGAGCCGCTACACCAAGCAGCTGCGCGAGGCGGGCATCGACGTGCACATCGGCCACGACCCGTCGAACATCCCCGAGGGCGACCCCGTGATCGTCGTGTCCACCGCCATCCTCGACAACAACCCCGAGCTCGCCGCTGCCAAGGCGCGCGGCCTCACCATCTGGCATCGCGCCCAGATGCTCGCGCATTTGGGCGTGGGCCTCGAGACGCTCGCGGTGGCCGGCACGCACGGCAAGACCACCACGTCGTCCATGCTGGCCAGCGTGCTCGACGGCATGGGGGAGGACCCGACGTTCCTCATCGGCGGCATCGTGCGCGCCTACGGCACGAACGCGCACTCGGGCACGGGCGCGCACTACGTGGTGGAGGCCGACGAGAGCGACAAGTCGTTCATGCACCTGTCGCCGCGCGCCGTGCTCGTGACGAACATCGAGGCGGACCACCTCGACCACTACCGCGACCTCGACGAGATCTACGAGAAGTTCGCCTCGTTCATCGGCTCGGTTCCCGACGACAGGGGCGTGGTGGTGGCCTGCGGCGAGGACGCCGAGCTCGTGCGCGTCGCCCGCGCGTCGGGCAAGCGCCTGTTCACCTACGGTTTCAACGACGCGTGCGACCTGCGCATCAGCGCCTACGAGCAGAGCGGCGTGGGAAGCGATTTCACGCTCGCGCTGCCCGACGGGAGTGTCGTGCGCGCGCATATCAAGCAGAACCCGGGGCGCCACAACGTGCTGAACGCCGCCGGCGTTGTCGGCCTTCTGTGGGCGCTCGGCTACGACCCGGCCCGGGCCGCGGCCGCGCTCGCCGACTTCGCCGGCGTGAAGCGCCGCTTCGACCTCGTGGGCGAGGCGGCCGGCGTCACCGTGGTCGACGACTACGCGCACCATCCCACCGAGATAGCCGCCACCATCGAGGCCGCGTCGCATCTGGGCTTCGCGCACGTGCACGTGCTGTTTCAGCCGCATCGCTACTCGCGCGCGCCGCTGTTCACCGAGGTGCTCAAAGACGAGTTCGGCCGGGCGTTCGATGCGGCCGACGCCGTCACGTTCATGGACGTGTACCCGGCGGGCGAGGCGCCCGTGCCGGGCGTGTCGGGCAAGACGTTCCTCAACGTGGTGCTCGACCACACGGGCCATCCCGAGGCGGCCTACGTGCCGCGGCGCATCGAGGTGGTGCCGTTCCTCGCCGCCAAGCTGGGCGCGGGCGACCTGCTGATCACCATGGGCGCCGGAGACGTCACCGCCATCGGCCCGCAGCTCGTCGACGCGCTCTCGCAGACGGCCGCCGCCGCACCGGCTGCGACGCGACAGCAGGCGTGATGCGGCGATGACCGCGCGCCATACCTCGCCGCTCGAGGCGCTGCTCGTCGACGACGCGTTCGAGGGCGACGTGTACCCGTCCGAACCCATGGCCCGGCATACCATGTACCGTATCGGCGGGCCTGCGCGCTTCTACGTGCAGGTGGCCTCCGTCGGCGCGCTCAAGCGGCTCGTCACGGTGTGCGAGTCGAGCGAGGTGCCGTGGGTGGCCGTCGGCCGGGGCAGCAACCTGCTCGTCGCCGACGAGGGGTTCCCCGGCGTCGTCATCACGCTCGGCCGCGATTTCAGGACCTGCCGCTACGACGAGGACACGCACAGCTTCTGCGTGGGCGCGGGCGTGCCCCTGTCGTCGGTGGTGCAGGAGGCGTTTCGGCGCTCGCTCGCAGGCCTCGAGTTCGCCGTGGGCACGCCGGGCACCGTAGGCGGCGCGCTGCGCATGAACGCAGGCTCGCGCGACGAGTGGATCGGCTCGCGCGTGGTGTCGGTCACCACGCTGTCGCCGGAGGCGGGGCTTATGCGCCGCGACGGCGATCAGATCGCGTGGGGCTACCGTACGAGCTCGTTTTCAGCAGACGAGGTGATCGTCGAATGCGAACTTTCCGTAGAGCCTGCCGACCCGTTCTTCATACGCGGTAAGATGGAGGCGTCGCACGCGCGGCGCAAGAAGACGCAGCCGCTGTCGCTGCCGTCGTGCGGCAGCGTGTTCCGCAACCCCGAGGGCACCCCGGTGGGCGCGCTCATCGAGCAAGCCGGCCTCAAGGGCCTGTCCATCGGCGGAGCGTGCGTGTCGGAGGTGCACGCGAACTTCATCGTGAACACGGGCGACGCCACCGCGCGCGACGTGATAGAACTGATCAACCTGGTCAAGGCAAAGGTGTACGAGACGTATGGCATCGAATTACAACCGGAAGTCCGCTTCCTCGGGTTCGCGTAAGGCGACCTCCCGCAGCAGCCGCGCTTCCGGCTCGGCTGGCAGGAGCGCGCGCGGCGCAAGCGGCGCTCCCCGCCCGTCCGCGCGCGGCGGCATGCCGCGCACCTCGACGCCCGGCACCTATCGCGCCATACCCGGCGGCCAGCTGCCGCAGCGCCGCGCGAGCCAAGGCCGTCCCTCGCTGTCTTCGGTGCGCGTGGGCGACCTCGACCGCGCCGAGCGCTCGTCGCGGGCCCAGAAGACCTATCGTCGCTACCTCGTGCGCATCGGCATCATCGCGGCGTGCGTGCTCGCGGTGGTCGTCGGCGGCTTCGCCGTGTACTATTCCAGCCTGTTCGCCATCGAGAACGTGTCGGTCACGGGCGTGGAGCACCTCACGGCCACCGACATGTCGGAGCTGGCCAGCGTGCCCGCCGGCACCACGCTGCTGCGCGTGGACGCCGCCGGCATCCGCGAGCGGCTGCTCAAGGACGCCTGGGTGGAGGACGTGTCGGTGAACCGTGTGTTCCCGGACACGCTCGAGCTGGCCGTCACCGAGCGCACCATCGCGGCGGTGGTGGACGTGCCCACCGAGAACGCCGAATCGACGCAGGCGTGGGCCATCGCGTCGGACGGCATGTGGCTCATGCCCATTCCCGACCAGAACTCCGAAGCCGGCAAGCGGACGAGCCCCAAGGTGTACGAGGACGCCGCCACCGTGCTGCATATCACCGACGTGCCCTACGGCACGCGGCCCGAGGTGGGCGCGTACTGCTCGGACGCGAACGTGAACAACGCGCTTGCCATCGTGGCCGGCATGACCACCGAGCTGGCGGGGCAGGTGAAGAAGGTGGCGGCCACCGAGACCGAATCCACCATGCTCACGCTGGAAAGCGGCGTGGAGATCGTGTTCGGCACCGCGGACAACATCCGCGACAAGGAGCGCGTCTGCCTCGAGATCATGAAGGAACATCCCGACGGCCTCGCCTACATCAACGTGCGCGTGGTGGACCGTCCCACCTGGAGGGCGCTCTAGGCACCCTCCGCTCGAGCGCCCGGGCGGGCCGGCTCACAGCATCCGCGACGTCGCCAGCGCCACGGCCTCGTCGCGCGCTCCCTCCACGGCTTCGAGGAGGCGCTCGACGTCGTCTGCGGTGGTGTACGCGGCGATGCTGGCGCGGCAGGTCGCTTCCACGCCGATGTGGCGGAGCAGGGGCTGGGCGCAGTGGGCGCCCGCGCGCACCGCCACCCCGCGACGATCCAGCACGTGCGCGACCTCGCCGGCGCCCACGCCCTTCACGTTGAAGGACACGATGCCCCCGCGCTTCGCTCCGTCGTCGGGACCGGGCCCGTAGCGCCTGACCGAGGGGATGGCGTCCAAGCCGCTCACGAGGGCGCGCGTCAGCTTCTGCTCGTGCGCTCGCAGGGCGTCGAACCCGATGCCGCCCAGGTAGCGCGCCGCCGCGGCCAGCCCCACGGCCCCGGCCACGTTCTGCGTGCCGGCTTCGAAGCGATTCGGCGCCTCCTCGAACGAGGACGCGCGCTCGAAGACCGCCTTCACCATGCCCCCGCCTCGCAGCAGCGGCGGCGTTTCCGCGAGCAGCTCCCGCTTGCCGTACAGCACGCCGATGCCCGTCGGGCCGTACATCTTGTGGCCCGAGAACGCGGCGAAATCGACGTCGAGGGCCCGCACGTCGAGGGGCTCGTGCGCGATGCTCTGCGCGCAGTCGAGCACGGCGACGGCGCCGCAGGCGTGCGCCGCCTCGACGATGCGCTCGATCGGGGGAACCGTGCCCAGCACGTTCGACATGCCGGTGAAGGCTACGACGCGCGTGCGCGGGCCGACGACCCGGTCGATCTCCTCGTCGGAGATCGACCCTGCGCGATCGGGCACGAGGTAGGAGAGCCGGGCCCCCGTGATCTTCGCCACGGTCTGCCAGGGCACGAGGTTGCTGTGATGCTCGAGCAACGTGAGCACGATGCCGTCGCCCGGCTCGAGCCGCTCGGCGCAATGGCAGAACGCCACGGTGTTCAGGGCGTGCGTCGCCCCGCTCGCGAACGCCGTCTCGTCGGGCGACGCGCCGATGAAGCGCGCGAGCGTCGCGCGGGCGTCCTCGAACGCCCGCGTCGCCGCGTCGGCGAGCGCGTGCGCGGAGCGGTGCGGGTTCGCGTTCGCCGTGCGGTAGAAACCGTCCATCGCGTCGAGGACGCATGCGGGCTTCTGCGTGGTGGCCGCGTTGTCGAGGTAGGCGAGCGGCGAGGCGCCCGCGGCGTGCGCGGCGAGGAGGGGGAAGTCCTCCCGCGGCGCGCACGCCCGGTCGTCCGCCACCGTCAGGCCTCCTCGGCCTGGTCGCCGTCGGCGGCGCTCAGCGCCTCCTGCACGGCGCCGTACTGCACCATGCGCAGGGCGAGCAGCCGCTGCACGCCCTCCAGGCGATCGCGGTAGGGGTCGTCGGGCGGGCATTCCCGCTCGATCGCCTCGGCCAGCGCCCCGTCGCCCACCGTGTCGCGCGCCCATGCGGCGAACCCGTCCACGTCGATGAGCTTGATGATCTGGTCGGCGCCCTTGCCCACGTTGGCCTCGTCCCGGTCGAGCAGGAACACGGCGGCGCTGTGCAGGTTGTACAGGTACAGGTCCGACCCTCCCTTGGAGGGCACCATCCGGCCGGCCACGAACTGCTCTCCCCAGGAAAGCTCGCGCAGCGCCCAGGCTGCCTCGTCGGGCGTGGGCATCGGGAAGCGCCGGCACGCCTCGGCCATGCCGGGGACGTCCTCGACGTCCCCGGCGAACGCGTCGTCCCGCTCGTCTGCAACGGCCACGTCGATCACGCTCCCAGCTTCCCGGCGCCGTCGAGCGCGTCGGCGGCGAAGCCGAGGCCGAGCGCCTCGAGCCCCGCGCGGGTCGGCCGCCCCGTGGATTCCTCGAAGCCCTCGTAGGCGTAGAAGCGCGTCTTGAAGTCCTCGAACTTGTCGCGGTCGAGCGTGCGGCCCTGGCACAGCGAGTAGCTCCACGTCCCGTTTTCGCACACCACGAGCGGGAAGGGCTTCGTGGTCTTCACGTCGTACACGTAGTTCGTGAACACCTCCTGGTCGCGGTGACGGCCCTCAAGCGCCCAGATGGCGCGGTCGAGCACCCAGAACTTGTGCCCCAGCTCGATGCTTTCCTCGTAGGAGAGGTCGCGCCCGGTGACGGCCTGGAAGAACTTCACCTCGTACTCGGGCGTGGCGCCGTAGGTCGAGCCCGTTTCGGCGGTGTGCTTGCGGCTGACGAAGTTCGGCCACACCCAGTCGCACATGCCGAGCGATTGCAGCCAGAAGCGCCCGTAGGCGCGGTTCCAGTGGATCTCGCGCACGCGCGCGTCGGAGTAGATGCCCTCCTCGCTCCAGTCGAAGCACAGCGGGTCGCCCAGGCCGGACTGGTCGGCCAGCTGCTTGGCCATGTTCTCGGCCGACACGGGCGGCTCGGCGCCGGTGAGCACCGCCATGATGGAGGTGTTGTACACCGCGTTGTGCACGCCGTGCTCGTTGATGTCGCGCTCGCTGAAGATGCTGCCGTAGCTCCACTCCACCTCGGCGCGCGGTTCGTTGTGCTCGCAGTAGCCCCAGTTCGGACGCGCGAGCAGGCCCGAGGACGTGTCTTCGTCCCAACGCCCCCACTTCTGCGCGGCGCGCGCGATGCCCTCGGCCAAATCGTCGCCGATCTCGCGGCGGTAGGCGATGCGCATCAGCAGCTCCTCGATGAACGCGTAGGTGCCGTACTGCTCGAAGGGCAGGTCGGTGTCGATGTCCTTGCCCTTGCCCATGACGCCCATCTTGTACAGGTTGTGCAGGTACACGGGCATGTCGATCTCGTAGCCGTTCAAGCCCAGCTTCGACAGCAGGCTGTAGGCGGCCAGCTGCTCGTCGATCTTGCCCGAGTCGGTGAAGTACAGGCCGGCCGAGCAGGTCAGCTCGTTGCCCACGCCGCCGGGGTAGAGGTTGCGGCAGTTCTTGAAGCACCCGCGGCAGCCCTCGGCGCGCGACACCGTGGGACTCGTGTCCAGCACGGTGGCCGCGGCGCCCGGGCTGCCCGGCGCGCCCGGCACCTTGCCGGCGTC
This sequence comes from Eggerthella timonensis, assembly GCF_900184265.1. Taxonomy (NCBI): domain Bacteria; kingdom Bacillati; phylum Actinomycetota; class Coriobacteriia; order Eggerthellales; family Eggerthellaceae; genus Eggerthella; species Eggerthella timonensis. The sequence continues at coordinate 3,122,087 of NZ_FXXA01000002.1, read as the reverse complement.
GATGTCGTAGCCGAACTTCTCCTGCACCTCGAGGCGCAGGCGCACGAGCGCGGCGGGGTCGGCGATGGGGATGCTCTTCGAGCCGATGAAGCTCATGGCCTTGAGGTTCTTCGCGCCGAACACCGCGCCGAAGCCGCTCTGGCCCGTCACGTGGCCGGCGTCGTGCACGATGCACGACACGCGCGCAAGGTTCTCGCCGGCCGGCCCGATGCAGATGACGGAGGGGCGCTGCGTCGTGCGCCCGCCGTCGCGGCCCTGCGTCAGCTCGTACCAGGAGCCGGGGGCGGTGCCGTGGGTCACCTCGTCCCAGATCTTCTCCTGGCACTCGAAGGTGTCGAGGCCCCAGAGGTCGGCGGCGTCGTTGAAGGTCACCTGGTCGTTCACCACGCTGATCCACACGGGGGCGTCGGCCTTGCCCCGCACGACGCACGCGTCGAAGCCCGCTTCCTTCATCATGCCGGCCAGGCGGCCGCCCATGCTGGAGCGGTTGTACCATTCGGGCAGCGAGAACGGGCTGATGCCCGTGAACTCGCAGCGCGCCGACGCGGCCGGGACCACGGCGCCCGAGAACGGCGTGGTGGCGAACACGAGCACGTTCTTCGGATCGACGGCCTCCACGGTCTTGTCCTCGCAGTAGTCCCAGAACAGCTTCGAGGCCATCCCGTGGCCGCCCACCCATTCGATGTAGGGCTCGGTGTCGATCGTCTCCGAGGTGCGCTCGGTCAGGTTCACGATGAGTATCTTGCCGGCGTAGCCGTAGTGTTCGGTCATAATGCTCCTCCTACTTCTCGTTCGATCCGGCTGCCGCCTGGGCCGCCGTTCCGCCGGCTCCGTAGCCCAGCTGCGCCGGCGCGATGCGCGCGTCGTCGTCGCTCGGCAGGCCGATTTCCAGGTAGTGGGCGTTGCGCAGGTTCGCCGTGTAGCCCTCGTCGGTCTGGACGGGCAGCACGTTGGTGAAGGTGATGGCCTTCATGGGGCAGATCTCCACGCACAGCTGCTTGCCGCCGACGCCGCCCGCCTCGTCCCAGAACGGCGTGTTCTTGCACAGGTCGCACTTCTGCGCGTGCTTGTCCTCGAAGTTCCACTGCACGCGCGACGGCGTGAAGGGGCACGCTTCGACGCAACGCTCGCAGCCGATGCATTTGCCCTCGTCCACGAGGCGCACGCCCGTCTCCGGATCGGCGTGCATGGCGCCCACGGGGCAGGCTTCCACGCAGGAGGGGTAGGGGCACTGGCGGCATTGGTTCTGCGCGACGTCGTCGGCAGGGAAGCTGCCCAGCGCGTTCTTCATCACCTGGATGCGCGAAAGCGAGGTGTTGATGCGGCCGAGGTGCGCGAGCGAGCACGAGATGACGCACGTCTCGCAGCCGGCGCACTTCTTCGCGTCCACGAGCAGGTAGCCCTGGCTCGCCTCGATGGCGTACACGTCGTCGGGCAGCAGCAGCGCCGTGATGCCGCCGCCCAGGATGGCGCCGATTCCCAACCCGCCGATGCCGGCGATGAACTGGCGCCTCGAAAGGTCGCCCTTCTGCTGCGCGTCGCATTCGCGCTGGTTCGTCTCAGTCATTTCGCTCATCTCCCTTGTGCGCCGTCGGCGGTTGCAGTGCGCGCCGCGGCTCCTGTCGTATCTTGTGCGGCCGTGCGCTCGCCGCGCTCGTGCGCGGACTCGTCCGCCCCGCGCTCGAGCTGTTCGCGCTCGAGCCGCTCCATCCAGCCCGCATGCTCCTTCTGCGCCTCGCTGCGCGGCATCCACCCGATCAGCATCGAGGGGAACGTCTTCCATGAGAACGGCGCGATGACGGCGAAGAACACGTGCGCGGCCAGGAACACCAGCATGAGGGCGGCGGCGATGTCGTGCACCCAGAACATGACGTTCATGAAACCGTCGGGCAGGGTGAGCACCACGTGCGCCAGTGCTTTGAACAGGCCCGAAACCACCAAGAGCACGGCGGTGACCACGGCCATCACGTAGGCGGCCTTCTCGCTTTCGAAGTACTTGTCCTCGGGCGGCATCGTGAACTTCTTGATGCCCACGAGCAGCCCGTAATGGCGGACGGTGTAGGCGATCACGTTCTTCGTGGGCAAATGCTCGCGCAGGCGCCATCGCGAGATGATCGTGTTGCCCAAGTAGTAGAACGTCCCGAACAGGAACACGACTGCGGCTGCGAAGTGGACGTTCTGCCACAGGACGGCAGCGGGGCCGTCGTCGACGAACGCCGGGGTGAACCGGAGCCCCAAGACGATGCCCGAGGCGAGGCACACGGCGGTGCCGATGCCGTGGGTCCAATGGGATAGGCGCGCGGGCGCATCGTGGCGGTACACCCGGTCGTCGGTGAGGAAAGGGTCTGTTCGCTTCGTGCATGCGGAAAGGAACAGACCGAGGAACGGCGCCAGGGCGACGAGCCAGGGCGCTTGATCGAACCAGGGCATGGGGTGCTTCCTTTCGGTACAAGCTTCGCCCGACCCCGCGAGGGGACCTGGAAAAGCGTATGCGTGTAAGAAAGAGGGGGAGTCGCGCCCGTTCGACGCGCGCGGGCGCCTAGACTTTGTAGGACGTGAGAGCGAGATGAGCCATGGTGAGACTCCTTTTACTGTCGCGGATGTGCGCTGCCCGCCAGCTGGCTGCCGCATTGCGGCGGTTCTAAGATATAGCGTCGGCGCCGCCGCGGGCGAACGGGAAATGCGAATGGCGCATCGCGGGTTTGCGAGCGGGTCGCCCGTTTCGCCAACGGTCGCCCGACCACGACGAGCGGCAGGGAGGTGCGCGGCGTCGCGTCGTCGCGCACGCGGCGGCGGCTCCCCGATGTTTCCGCTTACCCGGCTCATTCGCTATATCTGTGGATGTACGCATTTCATTACCGCAGCGTAATTTGCAAATGGTTGAGCATCGTGTACAATAACCGCACGTGAACTGTGCCCTGAAGGGAAACGCAGCATTTGAAAACGCAGCAGGTGTGGAGGATACAATGCCAAACAAGATAGGTTCCGAGCATTTGGCGGTCATCAAGGTCGTCGGCGTCGGTGGCGGCGGCACGAATGCCGTGAACCGCATGGTCGAAGCGGGCGTGCGAGGAGTCGAGTTCATCGCCGTCAACACGGACCGACAGGCTCTGCTCATGTCGGATGCCGACAAGACGATCCACATCGGCGAAGAGCTGACGCGCGGCCTCGGCGCCGGCGCGAACCCCGAGGTTGGCTGCCAGGCGGCCGAAGAGAGCCGTGCGGAGATCCGCGAGGCGCTCGCCGAGGCGGACATGGTGTTCGTCACGGCCGGCGAGGGCGGCGGAACCGGCACGGGCGCAGCGCCCATCATCGCCGAGATCGCCCGCGAGGAAATCGGCGCGCTGACGGTGGGCATCGTCACCAAGCCGTTCTCCTTCGAGGGCCGCACCCGCCGCAACCAGGCCGACCAGGGCATCGACCTGCTGTCCCAGAAAGTCGACACGCTCATCGTCATCCCGAACGACCGCCTGCTCGAGATCGTCGACAAGAAGACGAGCATGCTCGACGCGTTCCGCATCGCCGACGACACGCTGCGCCAGGGCATCCAGGGCGTCACGGACCTCATCACCATCCCGGGCCTCATCAACCTCGACTTCGCCGACATCCGCACCGTCATGAAGGACGCCGGCACGGCCATGATGGGCATCGGCCTCGCCTCCGGCGAGAACCGCGCCCTCGACGCGGCCCAGCAGGCGACGAACTCCAACCTGCTCGAAGCGTCTATCGCGGGCGCGTCGCGCGTGCTGTTCTCCATCGCCGGCGGCCCCGACCTCACGCTCACCGAGGTGGACGCGGCGGCGCGCACGGTGGAAGCCTGCGCCGACGAGAGCGCCAACATCATCTACGGCCAGATCATCGACGAGGGCATGCAGGATCAGGTGCGCATCACGGTGATCGCCACGGGTTTTAAGATGGGTTCTTCGCAGCAGTCCTCCATGGACTTCTCGCGCAAGGACCTGTTCGCCTCCACGACGGCGCCCGAGCCGATGCCGTCCGCTCCTCCCGTGACGTTCTCCACGACGTCGCGCGACGGCCGCTTCGCCGACGAGGACTACATCCCCGACTTCCTGAAGCGCCAGCGGTAAGGAGCGGTCGCTTGATGGTCGCGACCGGACAACTGCCCATCCCGAAGATGACCGCGCGCCGATTCGGCGCGCGTCTTCTTCCTGCGCTCACCGACGACGCCCTGTTCGAGCGCACGGGCGTGCGCATCGCGTTCACCGGGCGCGAGGGCGGCGTGAGCGAGGGCCCGTACGCCGCGCTCAACCTGGGCAACCATGTGGGCGACGACGCGGGGGCCGTCGAGCGCAACCGTGCGCTTCTGATGGAGGCCCTCGACGCGGCCGACGTGCCGCTCGTGGTGCCGAGCCAGGTGCACGGCGATGCGGTGGTGGAACTCGACGATGCGTCGCCGAAGGCGCTCGACGCCGCGCGCGACGCGGCGCGCGCGGGGGCGGATGCCCTCGTCGCGCACGTCGCGAACGTGGCGGCGCTGCTGTGCTTCGCCGATTGCGTGCCCGTGATCGTCGTGTCGCCTACGGGACGCTTCGCGGTGGCGCATGCGGGATGGCGCGGCGTGGAGAACGGCGTGGCCGCGAAGGCCGTCCGCATGCTCGCGCGTGCCGATGCCGCCGAGCTGGGCGAACGCGCCGCAAGCGCATACAACGTGTACGTGGGCCCGCACATCCACGCGGCCTGCTTCGAGACAGGTCCCGACGTGCGCAAGCGCTTCGAGGACCGCTTCGGATCCGCCTGCATCCCCGACGAGCGCCATGTCGACCTCCTGGAGGCGCTGACGCTCGGCCTCGAGGAGACCGGCATCGACCGCGCGCGGGTGGCCGACGCCGGGGTGTGCACGGCGTGCTCGAGCGACGCATACTTTTCCTACCGCGCTGCGGGCGGCACCTGCGGCCGCCATGGCGCGGTGGCATTTCGGAAGGCGGGATGATCGTCATGGGATTCAAGGAGCGCTACGAGCGCACCGTCGCCGAGGCGGCCGCCTGCTGCGAGGCGTGCGGGCGCGACCCGCGCGACGTGGTCGTGGTGGCGGTGTCGAAGACGGTGGGGCCCGACAAAGTAGCCGAGGCCATCGAGGCCGGGGCGCACGACTTCGGCGAGAACCGCCCGGACTCCCTCGTGGAGAAGCACGCGCGCTTTCCCCGGCAGACCTGGCATTTCATCGGCAACATCCAGTCGCGTCGCATCCCCGACATCGTGCGCGATGCCACGCTCGTGCACTCGCTGTGCCAGCAGCGCCACGTGCCGAAGTTCGACGCGGCGGCCGCGGCTGCGGGCAAGGTGATCGACGTGCTGCTCGAGGTGAACGTGTCGGGCGAAAAGAGCAAGAGCGGCCTCGCCCCGAGCGAGGCGGCCGACATGCTCGCGTACTGCGAGGGCTTCCCGCACGTGCGCGTGCGCGGCCTCATGACGATGGCGCCCCAGGGCGATGCCCGTCGCGCCCGCGCCTGCTTCGCGGACTTGGCCCGTCTGCGCGACGACCTGCGGCGCGGCCTCGACGCCGAGCGGGCTGCGGTATTCGATGAGCTTTCTATGGGTATGAGCGAAGACTGGCACGAGGCGATAGCCGAGGGCGCTACCATAGTGCGCATCGGGCGAGCCCTGTTCGACGACGCTTTCGAGGGCATCGCGCACGCGTGAGCGCGCGGCGCGGCCATGACGCTGAACGCAGCGGCGGCTTGACCGCCGGATAAGAAACGAAGCAGGTGAACGGTATGGAGCTGCCAAAGATCAAGAAATCGGAGCACGGAATGCTCGAGGGAATCAAGTCGAAACTCGGTTTCGCCGACGCCAACCAGAGCTACGACGACGGCTATTACGACGAGGGGTTCGACGACTACAGCGAAGAGTACGGCGAATACGGCCCCGACTACAACGAGGACGATTTCCCCGCCGACGACGCTCCCGGCTCGCGCTACGAGCCCTACGCGCCCGTGACGTCGCGCCCCGCGCGCGCCTCGCGCGCGCGCTCTTCGGCGCGCGGCTCGTCCGTGACGCCTCCGAAGCTCGTGTCCATCGACGACGTGCGCGCGCATACCCAGGTGCCCGAGAGCCTCAACCGAGATCCGCTGCCGCCGCGCCGCGTGACCTCGGCGAGCGGCTCCTATCGCGGCGATCGCACGATGGTGGACGCGGCGCAACCCGCGCCGGCGAACACGCCGATCGCCCGCGCGACCGCCGCGGCGAACCGCGAGCGCTCGGAAAGCCTGAACTCGCTGTTCACCTCCACGGCCGACGATACGCTGGGCTCGATGCCCCCCGTCACGAGCGGCTCCGTGCAGACGACCACCACCGCCTCCGGCGCCACCGTGGCCACCGCGACCGCCACGACCACCGCGACCGCCTCGTTCGATCCGTTCGACGCCTACGCGGGCGCGGGCGCTGCGAAGCACAACCCCTCCCGCTCGGTCACCGTGCTCAAACCGGCCAGCTACAGCGAGGTGGAGCGCATCGCCAAGGCGCTCAAGGCGGGCGACGTGGTGGTGCTCGCGCTGCGCAACACGCCCGACAACCTGTCGAAGCGCATCCTCGACTTCTCGTTCGGCGTGTCGAGCGCCCTCGACGCCAGCGTGGACTGCGTGGCCGACAAGGTGTTCGTCATCTCGCGCGGCGCGGCGCTCACCGATGCCGAGCGCATGAGCCTGCGCGGGCAGGGCGTGCTGTGATTCCGCATTCGATTTCCGCCGGCGCGGCCGCGGCCGACCGACGTTCTAAGGAGTAAAACGCATGTTGAGCATCAAATACCTTATCGTGTCGCTTGCCGACGCGTACAGTATGGTGCTGTTCGTCTACGTGCTCATGTCGTGGTTTCCCACGGATCGGGGCATCTTGGCGGACATCAACCGGGTACTGGCCAAAGTGTGCGATCCGTACCTCAACCTCTTTAGGAAGCTGATACCCCCGCTTGGAGGTATGGTGGACGTTACGCCCATCATTGCGCTGCTTGTATTACAATTAGGAGTACGTTTACTGATAAACTTGTTTTAATGCGTAGAATCATGTTCGCACGCGAACAAGACGAAGGGACTACAGATGGCTATCACCTCGGCTGAGATACACAACCAGAGCTTCTCGATCGACCGCAAGGGCTACGACGTCGACGAAGTCGACGTGTTCCTCGAGCATGTCGCCGACGAGATCGACGGCATGAACGCCCAGATCGCCCAGCTCGAGAATCAGCTGGACGACCGCAAGTTCGACGGCTTCGATACGCCGGCTCGCGTCGAGGCTCCCGCCGTCGTGGTGGACGACGCCGCGCTGGCCGAGAAGGACGAGCGCATCGCCGACCTCGAGCGCCAGCTCGAGGCGAAGAAAGCCGACGACAACGCCATCGCCCAGGCCCTCATCATCGCGCAGCGCTCCGCCGACGAGATCATCGCGAACGCGAACGCGCAGGCCGCGGCCACCATCAAGGATGCCGAGGACGAGGGCACGCGCATCGTGGACAAGGCCGAGGCCGAGCGCCAGAAGGTGCTCGACGCCATCAAGAAGCTCGAGGACGACCGCGAGGACGTGCGCGAGGACTACAAGGATCTGCTCACCGACTTTATCGGCGACGCCACGCGCAAGCTGGCCGAGATCGGCGGCGACGTGCCCGCTCCCATGCCGGTCAGCGCCCATGCGCGTACGATCGACGTGGTGGAGGCCAGCGCCACGGGCCGCGTGACGGCACCGGCCCAGGCTCCCATCAACCGCGACGGCGCCGGCGCGTACTCCGTGCCGCAGGCGACGACGGGCGCCGTGGTGGCTCCCGCCACGCCGACGCCCTCCGGCGTCGAGAAGGACCTGTCGGGCTTCGGCGATGCCGACGACGCCTTCGAGTTCGAGGAAATCGACTAGCGCGCAAATCGCCTCTCGTTCAATGTGCATGAAACGCGTCCCGCTTGGGACGCGTTTTTTTCGCCAGCGCGCTCGGCCGGTTGATGCGGGGCCGTCGTCGGTCGATACACGCGCTTTTTCCCTGAAAACCGTGTGTTTCGACCGACAGCGCGCATGCATACATGCGTGCGCGTGCGGGGAGGGGATCCGCGCGTTCAGCGTCTCGCTTAGGGATTTCCCCGATTTTTGTCGCTATCTTCTGTAGACCGTTGACGGTGACGTAGCGTCATCGCGTATGCTCGATTGCAGTTCGAGCGCGCGGGGGCGCGCGGCAAGACCGAGAGACGAGCATGCGACGGCCGGCGCTTCGCGGCAATCGCAAAGGAGCATCCATGACCGATCAGAACTACCTGACTATCGGCGAGTTGGCGCGGCGCGTCGGCGTGACGGTGCGCACCATCCAGTACTACGACCAACAGGGCCTGCTGTCGCCGTCGGCGAAGGGCCCGCAGAACCAGCGTCTGTACACCGACGACAACGTGAAAGATCTGTATCGCATTCTGACCTTGAAGTACCTCGGGCTGTCGCTGGCCCAGATCAAATCCGATGCAGCTCTTTACCGCGAGTCGGCCGCGTTGCAGGAGCTGGCCGACGAGCAGATGGACGCCATCGAAGAGCAGTTCCAGTCGCTGTTCAAGCGCATGACCACCCTGCGCTCCCTCCACGACGAGTCGCTTGCCGAATCGTCCGTGAACTGGGAGGCCATGGCCGACACCATCGAGCGCTGCCAGGGCGAGAGCCAGTTCTTCTGGCGCCTCACCTGCATCCGCGACGACGCCCCGGCTGCCGAGGAGGCCGCCGAGGAGCAGGTGGCGCGCGGCGAGTCCGTGTCGAAGTGGCACGAGCTGATCGCCGATACCATCCGCCTCATGCCCGCCGGCGAGCCCGTGGACAGCGAGCGCAATCGCGAGCTGGCCAAGCGCTACCTCGACCTCGATATGGAGCAGGACACGGCGCGCACCGAGCAGAACTTCATCCTCATGGAGAACATCGCCCCGCATGCGGGCGGCGACGGATCGTTCGACGAGCTGCGCCAAGCGGTGTTCGACCACCTGGAAGCCATCGTCGCCTCCTATCGCTCAAACCCCGATCCGGCCGAGTAGGCCGCGATCTTGGCGCCGTGCGGGCGCCGCAAACCTCATCTCTCCTACCTCCCTTTGCGGCACCCGCACGGCACGTCATACCCTCGCCCGATCTCAGCAACCACGGCAGCGCCGTCGAGAAGGCGCCGCCGTAACGAAGAAAGGATACGCCCATGCTCGTGTCGTGGATGACGACGAACAAGTGCAACCTCAAATGCGTCCATTGCTACCAGGATGCCGAGGAGGCCACCGACCAGGAGCTCTCGACCGACGAGGGCAAGAAGATGATCGACGAGATCGCCCGCGCCGGCTTCAAGGTGATGATCTTCTCGGGTGGCGAGCCGCTCATGCGCCCCGACATCTACGAGCTCGTGGCGCACGCGGCCGGCAACGGGCTGCGACCCGTGTTCGGCTCGAACGGCACGCTCATCACGCCCGAGGTGGCACGCCGACTGAAGGAGGCCGGAGCCTGCGCCATGGGCATCTCGGTGGACAGCCTCGACGCGGCCAAGCATGACAAGTTCCGCGGGCTCGAGCACGCCTACGACCTCACCATGGCGGGCATCGAGGCCTGCAAGCAGGCCGGCCTGCCGTTCCAGCTGCACACCACCGTGGTGGATTGGAACCGCGACGAGGTGTGCGCCATCACCGACTTCGCCGTCGAGATCGGCGCGATGGCCCACTACGTGTTCTTCCTCATCCCCGTGGGCCGCGGCAAGTTCATCCAGGAGACGTCGCTCGAGGTGCTGGAGAACGAGCGTCTGCTGAACGACATCATGCGCAAGGCGGCCGAGGTGCCGATCGACGTGAAGCCCACGTGCGCGCCCCAGTTCACGCGCGTGGCGAAGCAGCTCGGCGTGGACACGCGCTTCGAGCGCGGCTGTTTGGCGGGCCTTACGTACTGCGTCATCGGCAGCGAGGGCATCGTGCGCCCCTGCGCCTACATGACCGAGGAGGCGGGCGACGTGCGCGCGCAGCCCTTCGACGAGATATGGAAGACGAGCCCCGTGTTCGAGAAGCTGCGCACCCAGGCCTACTCCGGCTCGTGCGGCACATGCGACTACGCGCAAGGCTGCGGCGGCTGCCGCGCCCGGGCCGCCTACTACCACGAAGGCGATATCCTCGCTCAGGACGACTACTGCGCCCACGGCAACGCTTTGGTAGCGGCTGCCGTCTAGACCATCGGCATCGAAAGGACCCCTCATGACCATCATCTCCCAACGCATCGTTCCCACTGCCGTCGCCGCGTCCTTGGCCGCGACGATGATCCTCGCCGGCTGCTCGACCGCGCAGCCGAAAGCCGAAGCCGAGGCGGGCGCCCCGCAGGCGGAGGCCGGGCAGGCCTCGCAGGTCGGCGCGGTCACGTTCACCGACGACACGGGCGCCGAAGTGACCGTGGAGAACCCGCAGCGCGTGGTGGCGTGCATGGGCAGCTTCGCCAGCATGTGGGAGCTTGCGGGCGGCACGCTCGTGGGCGCCTCCGACGACGCGTTCACGCTGTCGGACTACGACCTGAAATCCGAGAACGTGCAGAAGGTGGGCGACTTCGCGAACCCGAACCTCGAGGCCATCATCGCGCTCGAGCCCGATTTCGTCATCATGACGAGCGGCTCGGGCGGCCGCGGCGGCGACTCGAACCAAGCCGACCTCAAGGCGGCCCTCGCCGCGTCGAACATCCCGGTTGCGTGCTTCCAGGTGACGACGTTCGCCGACTACGAGCGCATGCTGCGCACCTGCTGCGACATCACGGGCCGCGACGACCTCTACGAGCAGAACGCCCAGGCCACGGCTGATCGCATCGACGCGATCACGGCCCAGGTGCCCGCCGGCGAGGCGCCTACGGCCCTCGTACTGACCACGTTCTCGGGCGGCACCCGCGTGCAGGCGTCCTCCACGATGACGGGCTCCATGCTGGCCGACCTCGGCGTGAAGAACCTGGCGGACGAGAACCCGAGCCTGCTCAAGGACTTCAGCCTGGAATCGATCATCGAGATGAACCCCGACTTCATCTTCGTGGTGCCCATGGGCAACGACGACGCCGCGGCCATGAAGGCGCTCGAGGACCAGACGGCGGCGAACCCCGCCTGGTCGACCCTCGACGCGGTGCAGAACGGCCGCTACGTCGCGCTCGACCCGCACCTGTTCCAGTACAAGCCGAACGAGCGTTGGGACGAGAGCTACCAGGTGCTGTTCGACGCGCTGTACGCGTAGGCGGAAGGCTGTCCGGTGACCCCGTTCAACCGTGAGAAGGCGGCGCCGCTCGCCATCGTCGTCTCCGCCGCCGTCCTCGCGGGCGTGACGGCGGCGGCGTTCCTCGTGGGCTCGTCGTCGGTGAGCCTGGGCGACCTCGTCGCCTGGGCGACCGGCGGCGACGTGAGCGCGTCGGCGAAGAGCATCCTCGTGAACGTGCGCCTGCCGCGCGTGCTTTCGGCGCTGTTGGCGGGAGGGGCGCTGGCCGTGGCGGGCGCCATCATCCAGGCCGTGCTGGACAACCCGCTGGCCAGCCCCAACATCATCGGCATCAACTCCGGCGCCGGACTGTTCGTGCTGATCGCGGCCAGCGTGTTCCCCAGCGTGCTGTGGCTGCCGCCGCTCGCGGCCTTCCTCGGGGCGCTCGCCACGGCGCTCATCATCTTCGGCATCTCGCTGGGCGCGAGCACGTCGAGGCTCACCGTGGTGCTGGCCGGCATCGCCATCACATCGGTGTTCGGCGCGGGCATGAACACCATCCTCATCGTGAACCCCGACGCCTACGTCGGCTCGTCGGCGTTCCTCGTGGGAGGCCTGGCCGGCGTGCTCATGGACGACCTCGCGTGGCCGGCGGCCTACATCCTGGGAGGCCTGGCCGTGGCGCTGCTCTCGGCGGGCAAGCTCAACATCATGGCCCTCGGCGACGACACGGCGCATGCGCTCGGGATGAACGTGGGGGCGACGAGGCTCGCCATGCTCGGCCTTGCCGCCGTGCTGGCGGGCGCGGCCGTAAGCTTCGCGGGCCTGCTCGGGTTCGTGGGGCTCATCATCCCGCACCTCGTGCGGTTCTTCGTCGGGCACGACAACCGCATCGTGCTGCCGCTGTCCGCCGTATGCGGCGCGGCGTTCGTCGTCGTGTGCGACCTGTTGTCGCGCGTGCTGTTCGCGCCCTACGAGGTGCCCGTGGGCATCCTCATGGCGTTTCTCGGCGGGCCGTTCTTCATCTACCTCATCTTGAAGAACAGGAGGGGTTCCCTTGATTAGCGCTGATGACACGCGCGCCGCAGCCATCGAGGTGCGCGACGTGTCGTTCTCCTACGGCAAGGAGCCGTTCATCGAGGGGTTGAGCGCCGCGTTCCCCCACGGCGCGGTGACGAGCGTCGTGGGGCCGAACGGCTGCGGGAAGTCCACGATGATCAAGCTCATCGACGGGCTGTTGCGCCCGCAGGCGGGGGAGGTGCGCATCGACGGCGTGGCCACCCTGTCGCTCAAGGCGAAGGAGCGTGCGCGTCGCGTGGCCGTGCTGGCGCAGGCCAGCCGCCCGCCGGCGATGACGGTGGAGGCGCTCGTGGCGTGCGGGCGCTACCCGTACCAGGCGCATCAGGGGAGGCTCTCGCGCGAGGACCGCGAGCAGGTGGAGCGCGCGCTCGAGCTGGCGAACGTCGCGCGGTTCCGCGCGCACGAGCTGCGTCGGCTGTCGGGCGGCGAGCGTCAGCGCGCGTTCATCGCCATGACGCTGGCGCAGGACACCGACCTCATCGTGCTCGACGAGCCCACCACCTACCTCGACATCCGCGCCTGCCACGAGACGATGGAGCTCGTGCGACGCCTGAACGTCGAGGCGGGCAAGACCGTCGTCATGGTCATCCACGACCTCGACCTGGCGTTGCGGTACTCCGATTGCCTGCTCGTCATGGAGCGCGGGAGCGCCACCGCGTCCGGCACGGTGGAAGAGGTGCTGGAAACCGGCGCCATCGAGCGGGCCTTCGGCGTGAGCATCCGCACCTGCGCCGCTCCCGAGGGGACCGCGTACACGCTGTTCCCGGCGTGAAGCGAGCCGATGGCTGCGGCGTGCGCCTGACGGTTCGCTTAGCACGAAATCGCAGTTATGAACGATTTTATAGTGATGGAAAAACCTGACCTGGCCCTTTTCCACGGCTTTGCGAAAAATGGCTTCGAGAACCGTTCATAACTGCGATTTTGTGCTGGCAGGACGAGATACGGTTCCGGCATCTCGTCCTGCCGGCTGGGCGCCCCGCTACCGCGTGGGCATCTCGAACCCTTCCAGCGCCTCGTTCACGTACGCGTTGAAGTCCCGCATCACGCGGAAGCTTTCCCGCAGCGCGCGTCGGCAGGACTCGTCGTCGGCCACCGTGGCGTCGTCGAGGCGCTCCTCGACCGACCAGCACTTGCACTTCAGGTAGTCCGCGGCCGGGCTCTCGGGGTCGTAGCCCTTCGGCACGTTCTTGAGCGGCATGCCGAGGAACTGGAAGCGTTCGGCGAACGCAGGCTCTTCCACGACGGCGAGAAACGCCTGCGGATCGGCAGCGATGCGGTCGCGCATCATGCACGTGGCGTCCTTGAAGTGCGGCGCGAACAGCCCGCCGCCTGCGAACGACCTGCCCGGCGCGAGGTGGAGGTAGTATCCCACGGGGACGGGCGCGCGCCCGGCGGGGGAGATGTGCGCGCGAAACGAGGGGTTGTAGGGGGACTTGTCGTCGCTGAAGCGCGTATCGCGGTTGATGCGGAACACGAGGCTCTTGGGGTCGAGCGCGGCCAGCGCGGGCTCGTCGGCTGCAAGGTCGTCGATGCATTCCCGCACGAGGCCGACGAACGCGGCCTGCGCCTCCTTCTTCCGCTTCTCGTGGGCGTGCATCCAATCGAGCGAGTTGTGCTCGCGCAGGTCGGCCAAGAACTCCAGCATGAGGGCGTTGCGGCTAGGCATGGACGGCCTCCCCGTCCCCGCCCGTCACTGCGGCGAAGCTCGCCGTGCTCATGCAGGCCTCCAGCAGCTCCTTCGCGCGCGGCGTGGGGCGGTACGTCGGCAGCTGGTCGAACAGGCTGGCGTAGCCGTCCAGCTGCTCCATCGCGTCGACGAACGCGTCCTGCGTGCGTTCTTCCTCGGTGAGCTCGAGGTATTCCAGGTTGTGCGGCGCCAACCGGTGCGTCGCGATGGCGAAGTCCACGCGGCGCGCGCACGAGCATGCGTTCGATCCGCCGTGTTGGCAGTACGCGCCCAGGAACTCGGCCACGGTCTTGCGGGCGCGCGACAGGCGCTGGCGGTATGCCTCGGGCGTGATGCCCAGCACGTCGCCCGCCGTGACGCTGTCCACTTTGAACATGGTGCCCAGCACGTAGGCGCAGCGGCTGTCGGCGTCGAGGCACTGCAGCATCACGTTCGTGCACGACAGCTTCAGCTCGCGCGCCAGCAGGTCGCGATCGACGCCTTCGGACAGGTCGGGCACGTCGTTCGCGCGCTCGTCTGAGATGTCGGCCCCGTACATCTCGAAGCTGAAGGGAGCGTGCGCGAACTGGTGCGTACGGCAGTCCTTGAGGTGGTTCACGGCGATGCGGTACACCCAGGTGGAAAATGCGCTTTCCTTGCGGAACGTCGAGAGGCGGGTCATGATCTTGACCGCGATCTCCTGGGTGGCGTCCTCGGCGTCGTGGACGGTGCCCAAAAACCTCAGCGCGAGGTTGAACACGAGGCCGCTCGTGGAGGCAAGCAGCTCTTCGAGCGCCTGGCTATCGCCGGCGATGGCTTTGTCCACGAGGTCGAACGTGGGCGCATGGGTTGTCTTCGATTGCATGGTTCCAGCCTTTCGTCAGGGAAGGAGCGCTTGCGCGTTCCTCGTACACGATATTAGACGGCTGCATGTGCAAGGTGTGACAGAAAAAGACGGAGAAAGAGAATGCGAGCGGGCCGGTAAGCCGGGTTCTGTCGTTGGACGACCATTTATCTGAGACGCCTGTCGCCAGACGCCTTAAGCACGCAACCCGAACGTACGGCGGGCAACCGTGTCGCGTTCCTATTTGCGCTTGCTCCAGATGGGGTTTTCCAAGCCGCGCCGTTGCCGACGCGCTGGTGCGCTCTTACCGCACCGTTTCAGCTTTTCTCCCGTTGCCGCGCGCCGAAGCGCGTGTTCGCGGGGGAGTCTTCTTTTCTGTGGCACTGTCCGTCGGGTCGCCCCGCCCAGCCGTTAGCTGGCATCTTGCCCTATGGAGCCCGGACTTTCCTCACACCGAAGTGCGCGATCGTCTGGCCCGCTCGCGTATGGTATTCTAACACGTCGAACCTCGAAATCGCTGAAAGGACACAGGGAACATGGCAGGCACGTGCGCGCTCGTGGGAGCGGTCGATTTCAATGCGGAGGATTTCCAGGCCCGCCAGGCGGCCGAGGAGTTCGATTTCGTCATCGCGGTGGACGCGGGCTTCGCCCATCTCGAGGCCATCGGCGCGGTGCCCGACATGGCCGTGGGCGACTTCGACTCGCTCGGCTACGTGCCGAAGTGCCGCCGCGTGTCGCGCCATCCCGTCAAGAAGGACAAGAGCGACATGGAGCTGGCCATCGAGAAGGCGCTGTCCTGGGGCCACGACGAGCTCGTCGTGTACGGCGCGCTGGGGGGGAGGCTCGACCACACGCTGGCGAACCTGCAGTTGTTCGCGCGGTTCTCGGAGCGGGACGCGTACGTGACGGCCGTCGCCGACACCTACGCCGTGCGCCTGCTCACGGGCCCCGACGTGTTCGAGCTGCCGCCGCTGTCCGAGGGCACCGTATCGGTGTTCTCGGCCAACGACACGGCGCGCGGCGTCATCGAGCGCGGCTTGGCGTACTCGCTCGACGACGAGCCGCTGTCGAACCGCACCTCGCGCGGCCTGTCGAACGAGCTGACCGGCGAGGAGGCCACGGTGGCCGTCGAGGAGGGTACGCTGTACGTGTTCTATCCGCTCGCGCACGCCGCCGAACCTGCGGGGACCGAGCAAAGCTAAGCATTTCGATAGGGGATTTTCCCTAGCATCATCGGATTATCCAAAAACGCCGTTGACGGCGACGCTACGTCATACCATATCCTCAGAGACGGTCGGGATGAGACCGACCGCAGACGAGAGGCGCTCGCGCGAAGACGCGAGACGATACAACGAATCCGACATAGTTCAAAACGCGGTCCGCACGGGCCGAAGGACCGGCATGCCCGGCTTGGATACCCGTGTGCCCGCATGCCCCGCGAGGCTGTTCGGGGACGGACGAGCTGCGATGCAAAGGAGGTCGTATGACGGATGCGGTGCACGAGGCGGTTGTCGATCGGCGGGAAGGGGGCGCGCCCTACTACCCGGTGTTCCTCGACGTGCGCGGGCGCGCGGCGCTCGTCGTGGGAGGGGGGAGCGTTGCCGAGCGCAAGGTGTCCGGGCTCGTGCGATCCGGCGCGCGCGTGCTGGTCGTGGCGCTGGCGGCGACCGAGCGCTTGGAGGCGTGGGCGCGCGAGGGATGCATCGCTCTCGAGCGGCGCGCGTTTCGCCCGAGCGATCTGGAAGGCGCGTTCATCGTGTACGCCGCTACCGACGACGCGGCGGTGAACGAGGCCGTCTACGCCGAAGCCGAAGCGCGCGGCGTGCTGGCGAACGTCGTGGACGATCCCGCGCACTGCAGCTTCATCGTGCCGTCGGTGGTGCGTCGCGGCTCGTTGCAGGTGGCCGTGTCCACTGGCGGAGCCGCGCCGGCGCTCGCGAAACGGCTGAGGCGCGAGCTGGAAGAGCGCTATCCCGAGGACTGGGAGGCGTACGTGGAGCTGCTCGCCGAGGTGCGTGCGCTCGTGCGCTCGCGCGTCTCGGGCGGCGAGGCCGACCGCGCTCGCGTGCTCGAGGCGGCCTGCGATCTGGATTTGCTCGAGCGCCGGCGCGCGGGCGAGCGCCTCGACGCCGAAGCCGTCTACGCCGAGGCCGTAGCGGTGGCCGCTGCCCGCGCCGAGGGCGCCGAAGGGGGCGATCCCCGATGACGCTTCTGGCCGTGGGCGTGAGCCACAAGACCGCTTCCGTCGAGCTGCGCGGCAAGCTGGCCGTTCCTGCCGAACGCCTGGGCGCCGAGCTGGCCGCGCTGCTCGCGGACGACGCGGTGTCCGAAGCCGTGATGCTCTCCACGTGCAACCGCACCGAGGTGTACGCATCCGCCGTCACCGCGCCCGATGGCGTGCGCGCCGTCGTCGAGAGGCTCCGCGCGCTGCCGGGCATGGGTCCGGACGATGCGGAGCCGCTCGGCCGGGCGCTCGTCGTAAAGCAGGGGCCGGGCGCGGTGGAGCACCTCTTCCGCGTCGTATCCTCGCTCGACTCGCTCGTGTTGGGAGAAGCCCAGATCATCGGACAGGTGCGCCGCGCGTTCGCGGCTGCCGAGGAGGCCGGCGCGGTGGGAGAGGTCGTGCGTCGGCTGTTCCGCTGCGCGCTCGAGACGGGCAAGCTCGTGCGCGACCGCACGGCCATCGGCGAGCGCTCCGTGTCGGTGTCCACCGCGGCGGTGCAGCTGGCCGAGCGTGCGCTGGGAACGCTCGAAGGGCGGGGCGCCCTCGTGGTGGGCGCCGGCGAGATGGGGCTGCTCGCGCTGTCGTACCTCGCCGAGCGCGGGGTGGGCCGCGTCGTGGTGGCGAACCGCACGTTCGCGCGCGCCGAGGATGCCGCGGCGCGCGTGGGAGGGATTCCGGCGACGCTCGACGAGCTGGAGGATCGCCTCGCCGAAGCCGACATCGTGGTGGCGTGCGCGGGTGGCGACGAGGTGCTGGTCACGCGCGACGCGCTCGCCCGGGCCGTGGGAAAGCGCGACGACGACGCGCCTCCCCTCGTGGTGGTGGACGTGGGGATGCCGCGCACAGTAGAACCCGCTTGCGCCGAGATCGCGGGGGCGGCGTGTTTCGACCTCGATGACCTCGACGCGGCCATGGCCGACAACGCGCGCTCGCGCGCGGCCGAGTCGGTGCGGGCCGAAGCGCTCGTGGCCGAGCAGGCCGACGCGTTCCTCTCGTGGCTCCAGGAGCGCGAGGTGGCCCCCACGGTGAAGCAGATGCACGGCAAGGCCCGCAGCGTGTGCGAGGCCGAGGCCGCCCGCGCGGCGAAGGCGCTCGCGGCGCTTCACGGCGGCGCGCCGTCTGAGGAGGAGCGGGCCGTGCTCGACGCGCTGGCGAACGCCGTGGCGAAGAAGCTGCTGCACGGACCGACGGCGCGGCTGCGCAAGCAGGCGGGCGACCCGGACGCGTACCGCTACACCGAGGCCGCGCGCTACCTGTTCGGCCTCGACGCCTACCCGCAGGGGTTCTCGTGCCGCAGTGACGAGGGGCGCGCGTGCCGCCTCGCCGCCGGAACCGCGTGCGCTCGCGCACGCGGCGGCGCCTGCCCCCACAACCGAGAGGAGCGCTCGTGCGTTGCCTGAAGATTGGGACCCGCGGAAGCAAGCTGGCGCTGTGGCAGGCGCATCATGTGGCCGACGGCCTGCGCGCCGCCCTTCCTGGAACCGAGGTGGACGTCGAGGTGATCAAGACGAAGGGCGACAAGATCCTCGACGTCGCGCTGTCCAAGATCGGCGACAAGGGCCTGTTCACGAAGGAGCTCGAACAAGCGTTGTTCGACGGTCGCGTGGACGTGTGCGTGCATTCGATGAAGGACGTGCCCACGGCGCTGCCGGACGGCCTCATGCTGGCGGGCTGCCTGCCGCGCGCCGACGCGCGCGACGTGCTCGTGGCCCCGCCCAGCACGACGTTCGCGAACCTGCCGGCCGGCGCGCGCGTGGGCACCGGCGCGCTGCGGCGCCTCTCCCAGCTGCGCGCGGTGCGCGACGACCTCGACTACGTCGAGGTGCGCGGCAACCTGGACACGCGCATCGCGAAGGTGCACGACGGCGCGCTCGACGCCATCGTGCTGGCCGCCGCCGGCATCGAGCGCATGGGCTGGGGCGGCCAGGTGGCCGAGGCGTTCCCGACGGACGTCGTCGTGCCGGCCGTGGGGCAGGGGGCCATCGGGCTCGAGATCCGCGCAGACGACGAGCGCACGGCGCAGGCCTGCGCGCTCGTGCGCGATGCGGCAACCGATGCGTGCGTGGCGGCCGAGCGCCACGTCATGCGCGCGCTCGACGGCGGCTGCCAGGTTCCCATCGGCGCGTACGCGCGCTTCGAGGAGGGCATGCTCGCGCTCGACGCGTTCGTGGGCAAGCTCGACGGGTCGCTCGTGCTGCGAAGCCGCCAGGAGGCGCCGCTCACGCGCCCGAAAAGCCTCGAAGCCGTGGAGGCCGCTGTGCGCGAAGCCTGCGCGCTCGCCCAGCGTGCCGTGGAGGATCTGGAGGCTCGCGGAGCGCGCGCCGTGCTCGACGAGGTGCGCGCCACGGGCGACGAGAGGAGGCTCGTATGAGGGCGGCCGACGCGAGAACCGACGTGGAGGTGCTGCTCGTGGGCGCGGGCCCGGGCGACCCGAGCCTGCTGACGCTGGCGGGGGCTGCGGCGCTTGGGCGCGCCGACGTGGTGGTGTACGACTACCTGGCGAACCCGGCGCTGCTGGCGCACGCTCCCGCGGGCGCCGAGCGGGTGTACGTGGGCAAGAAGGGCTTTTCCGAGCACGTGACGCAAGACCAGATCAACCGCTTGCTCGTGCGCAAGGCGCGCGAGCTCGGGGAGCGGGGCGGCGGGGTGCTCGTGCGCCTCAAGGGAGGCGACCCGTTCGTGTTCGGCCGCGGCGGCGAGGAGGCGCTCGCGCTCGGCGAGGCCGGCATCCGCTGCTCGGTCGTGCCCGGCGTGACGAGCGGTATCGCGGCGCCGGCCTATGCGGGCGTGCCGGTCACGCACCGCGGCCTGGCCTCGTCGGTGGCGTTCGTCACCGGCAACGAGGATCCGGCGAAGGACGAGTCGGCCATCGATTGGGAGGGCATCGCGCACGGCGCGGACACGCTGTGCTTCTACATGGGCGTGCGGAACCTGCCCGTCATCGCGCGGCGCCTCATGGAGGCGGGCAGGCCGGCCGACACCCCGGTCGCGCTCGTGCGGTGGGGCACGACGCCCGAGCAGGAGGTGCTCGCCGGCACGCTGGAGACCGTCGCCGCGCGCGCGGCCGCAGTCGGCTTCAAAGCACCCGCCATCATCGTCGTGGGCGCGGTGGCGGCGCTGCGCGATCGGCTGGCCTGGTTCGAGCCCGGGCCGCTTGCGGGATCGACCGTCGCCGTCACGCGCACGCGCGCGCAAGCAAGCGCGTTGTCCGCTCGGCTGCGCGCGCTCGGCGCCTCGGTGGTCGAGCTGCCCACCATCGACATCGTTCCGCCGCCCTCCTACGACGAGGCGGACGCGTGCATCGCGCGATTGGCAGGCTATCGCTTCATCGTCTTCACGAGCGCGAACGGCGTGGAGGCGTTCTTCCGGCGCCTTGCGCTCGCGGGGTTGGACAGCCGCGCGCTCGCCTGCGCGCGCATCGCGGCCATCGGACCGGCCACGACGGAGGAGCTGGCGGCGCACGGCGTTGCGGCCGACTTCGTGCCGGGCGAGTACCGCGCCGAGGCGGTTGCCGACGTCCTCATAGAGGCCGGGTTGGCGCGAGGCGATTGGGTGCTCGTGCCCCGCGCCCTCGAGGCGCGCGAGGCGCTCCCTCGGATGCTGCGGGCACGCGGCGCCCGGGTGGACGTCGCGCCCGTGTACCGCACGGTGCCGCCGCCGCGCGCCTCCGTCGAGCCCGCTTTGTCGCGCATGGCCGCCGGGGAGGTGGACGCCGTGACGTTCACCTCGTCGTCCACGGTGCGCAACTTCGTCGGGCTCGCGCGCGGCCTCGGCCCGGACGGCAAGGCGCTGCTCGAGAACCTGGACTTCTACTCCATCGGGCCCATCACCACCGCCACCGCCCGCGACGAGGGGCTGAGCGTCGCGGCCGAGGCCGAGGAGTATACGATCGTTGGATTGGTGCACGCCATCGTGGAACATCGCGCGACGCGCGCGAAGAGAAAGTGAAGGGACGCACATGATAGGGATTTCCAAGCTGTACTGCGGGGCCGTGGAGCCCGCCGACGTGCTGCGCTACAACCGCGACTCCGCCCGGCTGCCGAGCGAGCTTCTGCAGTTCTCGAAGGACAAGAAGCCCGTCGTCGTGTGGAACTGCACGCAGACGTGCAACCTGCGCTGCGTGCACTGCTATGCGGCGTCGGAGTGCAAGGGCTACGAGGGCGAGATGGACACGGCCGAGGCGAAGGCCATGATCGACGACCTGTCCGCGTTCGGCGCGCCGGTGCTGCTGTTCTCGGGCGGCGAGCCGTGCATGCGCCCCGACGTCGTGGAGCTCATGCAGTACGCGAAGAACCGCGGGATGCGCGTGGTGCTGTCGACGAACGGCACGCTCATCACGCCCGAGCTGGCCGCGCGCTTCGCCGAGGTGGGGCTGTCGTACGTGGGCGTGTCGCTCGACGGCGCGCAGAAGACCCACGACGAGTTCCGCGGCCTGCCCGGCAGCTTCGAGCGCGCCATCGAGGGCATCCGCAACGCGAACGCGGCGGGCATCAAGGTGGGCCTGCGCATGACCGTCAACAGGCGCAACTGGCGCGAGATAGCCGACGTGTTCGACATCATGGAGGCCGAGGGGGTGAAGCGCGCCTGCTTCTACCATCTCGTGTACACGGGCCGCGGCAGCGCGCTCATGGACGAGGACCTCGACCACGCCGAGACGCGCGCGGCGGTGCGGCTCATCATGGACCGCACGCGCGACTGGTTCGACCGCGGCGGCGCGCCCGAGATCCTCACGGTGGACAACCACGCCGACGGGCCCTTCGTCTACCTCGAGCTCTTGCGCGAGGACCCCGCGCGCGCCGAGGAGGTGCTGCAGCTCCTGCAGTGGAACCGCGGCAACTCCACCGGCGCGGGCATCGGGTGCGTGAGCTGGGACGGCGAGGTGTACGCCGACCAGTTCTGGCGCCACTTCCCGCTGGGCAACGTGCGCGAGCGGCCGTTCTCCGAGATCTGGACCGACACGAGCCGCGCCACCGAGCAGAGCGAGCTCATGTTCCGCCTGAAGGACAAGCGCCCGTTCGTGAAGGGGCGCTGCAAGCAGTGCCGCTGGCTCGACGTCTGCAACGGGAACTTCCGCGTGCGCAGCGAGGCGGCGACGGGCGACTTGTGGGGCCCCGATCCCGCATGCTATCTGACCGACGAGGAGATCGGCGTCGCGTAACCGCGCCGGAGAGGAGCTTCTACCATGGGATTTCCCGCCTACCGGCCGCGCCGCATGCGCGCGAACCCGACGGTGCGCGCGTTCGTGCGCGAGACCTCCGTCGAGCCGAGCGATTTCATCTACCCGCTGTTCGTGAAGCCGGGCACGGGCGTGCGCGACGAGGTGCCGTCCATGCCGGGCGTGTTCCAGCTGTCGGTCGACCAGCTGGCGGGCGAGGTGGACGAGCTGCGCCGCTGCCGCGTGGCCTCGGTCATGCTGTTCGGCCTGCCCGCGCACAAGGACGAGCGGGGCAGCGAGGCCTACGACGACGGCGGCATCGTGCAGGAGGCCGTGCGCGCGATCAAGCGCTGCGCGCCCGACTTCCACGTGATCACCGACGTGTGCCTGTGCGAGTACGCGAGCCACGGCCACTGCGGCGTGCTCGACGAGCGGGGCGACGTGGACAACGACGCGACGCTCGAGCTGCTGGCCGCCGAGGCCGTGAGCCACGCCCGCGCCGGCGCCGACATGGTGGCGCCCTCCGACATGATGGACGGGCGCGTGGCGGCCCTGCGCGCCGCGCTCGACGAGGCGGGCTTCTCGCGCGTGCCCATCATGGCGTACGCGGCGAAGTACGCGTCGGGCTACTACGGCCCGTTCCGCGACGCGGCCGACTCGGCCCCGGCGTTCGGCGACCGCTCGGCCTACCAGATGGATCCGGCGAACAGCGACGAGGCGCTGCGCGAGGTGCGGCTCGACATCGAAGAGGGCGCCGACCTCGTCATCGTGAAGCCGGCGCTGTCGTATCTCGACGTCGTGGGGCGCGTGAAGGACGCGTTCGCGTTCCCCACCGTGGCCTACAACGTGTCGGGCGAGTACGCGATGGTGAAGGCCGCCGCCGCGCAGGGATGGATCGACGAGCGGCGCGTGGTGCTGGAGACGCTGCTGTCCATGAAGCGCGCGGGCGCCGACGCCATCGTCACGTACCACGCGAAGGACGCGGCGCGCTGGATCATCGGAGGGCATCATGGCCGCTGAGGCGACGGCCGCCGCGGACCTGGACTCGCCGCTGGCGCGCGCGGTGCTCACGCGCGTGCAGCAGGAGCTTTCCGTGTGCGAGCGCCCCTACGTCGCGCTCGGCGCAGCGTGCGGCGCGACGGAGGGCGAGGCGTTCGCCGCGGTGGAGGCCGCGCGCGCGGCGGGCATCGTCCGGCGCATCGGCGCGAGCTTCGAGTCGTCGCGCATCGGCTACGCGTCGACGCTCGCGGCCCTCGCCGTCGCGCCCGACGACCTCGACCGGGTAGCCGCGCTCGTGGGCGCGCATCCGGGCATCACGCACAACTACGAGCGCGACGACCGGTACAACCTGTGGTTCACGCTCATCGCGCGCGGCAAGGTGGCGCGCGACGCCGAGCTCGCGCGCATCGTGGCCGAGACCGGATGCGACGACCTGCTCGTACTGCCGGCGGTGCGCCTGTTCAAGATCAAGGTGGCGTTCGATGTGCGGGACGACGCCGAGGCTGCCGCGGATTCCGTCGCCGCAGCCCCCGCGCCCGCGCTCGCCCGCGCGCCCCTCGAGCCGGCGCGCGTCGTGGCGGAGCCGCTCGACGAGGCCGACCGGGCGCTCGTGCGCGCGCTGCAAGACGACCTCGGCGGCACGTTGCGCCCCTTCGCGCTGGCCGCCGAGAGGGCCGGCGGGCACGCGGGGCGCGCGTTGAGGGAGGCGTGGGCCGTCGAGCGCACGCGCCAGCTGCTCGAGGCGGGCGCCATCCGCCGCTTCGGCGCGATGGTGCGCCACCGCCGCATGGGGTTCTCGAGCAACGCGATGGGGGTGTGGGACGTGCCCGACGAGCTGGCGCTCGAGGCCGGAGCGATCCTGTCCGCGCCGGCGGAGGTGAGCCACTGCTACGAACGGCCGCGCCGCGCCACCTGGCCGTACAACCTCTACACCATGATCCACGGCCGCGACCGCGCAAGCTGCGAGCGGGTGGCGGCGCGGCTGCACGCCGACCTGGCCGACGCGGGCATCGAGGTTGAGCCGCCGCGTCTGCTGCTGTCGGCCCGCGAGTTCAAGAAGACGTCCATGCGCTACTTCGAGGAGGACCTATGATGACTGCAACCCGTCGCCGCGACCGCTCGGCCGCGCTGTTCGCCGCCGCGTGCGAGCGCATCCCCGGGGGCGTGAACTCGCCCGTGCGCGCGTTCGCGAACGTGGGCATAACCCCGGCGTTCTACGAGCGCGCCCTCGGCAGCCATGTCGTCGACGTGGACGGTAACGAGTACGTCGACTTCATCGGCTCGTGGGGGCCGATGATCCTCGGCCACCGCCCGCCGGAAGTGCTCGACGCCGTGCGCGACCAGCTCGAGCGCGGGCTGTCGTTCGGCGCGCCGTGCGAGGCCGAGGTGCGCCTGGCGAGCAAGGTGTGCGAGCTCGTCCCCTGCGCCGAGATGGCGCGCATGGTGTCGTCGGGGACCGAGGCCACCATGAGCGCGGTGCGCCTCGCGCGCGGGTTCACGGGACGGCCGCTCGTCGTCAAGTTCGACGGCTGCTACCACGGGCACTCCGACGCGCTGCTGGCGAACGCGGGCAGCGGCGTGGCCACGCTCGGCATCCCCGGCACGCCGGGGGTCACCGAGGGGGCCGCGCGCGACACGCTCGTCGTGCCGTACAACGACCTCGACGCCGTCGAGCGCGTCTTGAACGCGCATGAGGGCGAGGTCGCCTGCGTCATCGTGGAGCCCATCGCGGGCAACATGGGCGTCGTGCCGCCCGAGCCGGGATTCCTCGAAGGGCTGCGCCGCCTGTGCGACGACGTGGGGTCGCTGCTCATATTCGACGAGGTGATCAGCGGGTTCCGTGCCGCGCTCGGCGGCGCGCAGGAGCGCTACGGCGTGCTGCCCGACCTGTGCACGCTCGGCAAGGTCATCGGCGGCGGGTTCCCCGTCGGCTGCTTCGCCGGCCGCGCCGACGTGATGCGCGCGCTCGCGCCGTGCGGCCCGGTGTACCAGGCGGGCACGCTTTCCGGCAACCCCGTGGCCATGGAGGCGGGCCTCGCGACGCTTGCCGTGCTCGAGCGCCCGGGGGCCTACGACGCGCTCGAGGCCAAGGGCGCGCGCCTCGAGGAAGGCGTGCGCCGCGCCATCGCCGCCGCGCACGCGCCCTGCACGGTCAACCGTGCGGGCTCGCTGGCAACGCTGTTCTTCTCGCCCGAGCCCGTGCGCGACTACGAGAGCGCGAAGGCGAGCGACGTCGATGCGTTCGCCCGCTACTTCGCGGGGATGCTCGACCGCGGCTTCCTCATCGCGCCGAGCCAGTTCGAGGGCCTGTTCCTCTCGCTCGCGCACACCGACGACGAGATCGACGCGTTCTCCCGCGCGGTGGAATCGTCGCTCGCCGAGGCCTTCGCCGGCCCCTCGTCCTGATGCTTCCGGAGGCCGCGGTATCGCGTGCGGCCTCCTTGCCTCATACGCCCCCATCGTCTAGCGGCCAAGGACGCCGGCTCCTCAAGCCGGAAACGGAGATTCGAATCCTCCTGGGGGCACCATCCTTTCCGCCCCGGGCAGCGCGCCCGGGGCTTTTTTCCGCGCGCTCGCTCCAACCTGCTGCCGTTCCCCTCCGCATCCGCTCGCGCGTCGGCTATACTGACCCTCGTACCTTTTCATACCGGGGAGCTTGCAGCCGCATCGCGGCCGGGCAGGCTGAGAGGAAGCGCCGATGCACGCTTCGACCCGAGGAACCTGACATGGGTAATGCCAACGAAGGGAGTTCTATGACGCAGATCGATGCGGCACGCGCGGGCACCGTCACCCGCGAAATGGCGCTGGTGGCCGAGAAGGAAGGCCGCGACCCCGAGTTCATCCGAGAGGGCGTGGCGGCAGGGCGCATCGCCATCCCCGCGAACATCCACCATACGAGCCTCTCTCCCGAGGGCGTGGGCGGCGGCTTGCGCACGAAGGTGAACGTGAACCTCGGCATCTCGGGCGACGTCGCCGACGAGGCCGAGGAGTGGAAGAAGGTCGACGTGGCCCTCGAGCTGGGCGCCGAGGCCATCATGGACCTGTCGAACACCGGCAAGACGCACGCGTTTCGCCGCGCGCTCATCGAGAAGTCGCCGGCGATGATCGGCACCGTGCCCATGTACGACGCGATCGGATACCTGGAGAAGCCGCTCGTCGCCATCACGGCAGAGGACTTCCTCGACGTGGTGCGCGCGCACGCCGAGGACGGCGTGGACTTCGTCACCATCCACGCCGGCATGAACCGGCGCACCATCGAGTCGTTCCGCGAAACGGGCCGCCTCACCAACATCGTGAGCCGCGGCGGGTCGCTCATCTTCGCGTGGATGGAGGCCACCGGCAACGAGAACCCCTTCTACGAGTTCTACGACGAGGTGCTGGCCATCCTGCACGAGCACGATGTGACCGTCAGCTTGGGCGACGCCATGCGCCCCGGCTCCACCTACGACGCGTCGGACGCAGGCCAGATCGCCGAGCTCATCGAGATCGGCAAGCTCACGAAGCGCGCATGGGATGCGGGCGTGCAGGTGATGGTGGAAGGGCCGGGGCACATGGCGCTCGACGAGATCGCCGCCAACATGAAGCTGGAGAAGCGCCTGTGCCACGACGCGCCCTTCTACGTGCTGGGTCCGCTCGTCTGCGATATCGCGCCGGGCTACGACCACATCACGGCCGCCATCGGGGGCGCGGTGGCCGCGGCTTCGGGTGCCGACTTCCTGTGCTACGTCACGCCGGCCGAGCACCTGCGCCTGCCCGATGCCGCCGACGTGCGCGAGGGTCTCGTGGCCACGAAGATCGCCGCGCACGCGGCCGACATCGCGCGCGGGCTGCCCGGCGCTCGCGACCGCGACAACCGCATGAGCGATGCGCGCCGCCGCGTGGATTGGGAGGGCATGTTCGCCGAGGCGCTCGACCCGGTCAAGGCGCGCCGTTACTTCGAGAGCGCTCCGCCCTCGACCGACGGCACCTGCACCATGTGCGGCGAGATGTGCGCCATGCGCACCGTGAACACCATCATGGACGGCCTGACGGTCGACCTCGGGAAGGAGTAACCTATGGAACCATTCGCCTTGCAGCGCGCGCTCGACAACGTGCGCGCCACGACGCCGCTCGTGCACAGCATCACGAACTACGTGACGGTGAACGACTGCGCGAACGCGCTTCTGGCCATCGGCGCGAGCCCCATCATGAGCGACGAGCCTGCCGATGTGGAGGACATCACGTCCATCTGCGGCGGCCTCACGCTCAACATCGGCACGTTGAACGAGCGCAGCATCGAGGGCATGTTCGCAGCCGGCGCGCGAGCGGGCGAACTGGGCCACCCCATCGTGCTCGACCCGGTGGGCGCGGGAGCGTCGGCATTGCGCACGCGCGTGGCGGGCGATTTGCTCGACAAGCTGTCCGTGTCCGTCATCCGCGGCAACATGTCGGAGGTGAAGGCGCTCGCCGGAGGCGCGGCGGCCACGCGCGGCGTGGACGTGTGCCCCGACGATGCGGTGCGCGAAGGCAACCTGGCGGCCGGCGCGGTGTTCGCGCGCGATTTCGCGGCGAAGACGGGCGCGATCGTGGCCATTACGGGTGCCATCGACATCGTGGCCGACGCCGAGCGCGCCTACGCCGTCCGCAACGGCCATCCCCTCATGGGCCGCATCACGGGCGCCGGCTGCATGCTGTCGTGCGTGTGCGCGGCGTTCGCGGTGGCGAACCCGGGCGCGACGCTCGACGCCATGGCGGCCGCCGTCGCCGGCATGGGTCTTGCGGGCCAGGTCGCCCAGAACCGCATGAGCGGCTACGACGGCAACGCAACGTTTCGCACCTACCTGCTCGACGCGCTGTACAACCTCGACGGCGCCGCGCTCGAAGCGGGTGCGCGGATCGAAGAGCTGGCGTAGCCGGCGGAAGCGAGAGGAGAGCCGATGTACCCACGGGAGAACCTGCGCCGCGCGATGGCGCTGTACGCGGTCACCGACCGCATGTGGCTGGGGGAGCGCACGCTGAGCGCCTGCGTCGAGGAGGCGCTGGCGGGCGGCGCGACGTTTTTGCAGCTGCGCGAGAAGGACGCGCCCCAGGCCGAGGTGGTGCTGCGGGCCCGCGCGCTGGCCCCGCTCGCGCGCGCGGCGGGCGTGCCGTTCGTCGTGAACGACGACGTGGAGGCCGCGGCGCGAGCGGGCGCCGACGGCGTGCACGTGGGCCAGGAGGACGCCGCGTGCGCCGACGCGCGCGCGAAGCTCGGGCCGGACGCCATCGTGGGCGTGTCGGTGCAGACCGTGGAGCAGGCGCTGGCCGCCCAGGCCGCCGGGGCCGACTACCTGGGCGTGGGCGCCGTGTTCGGCACGTCGACGAAGCCGGAAGCCGCCGACGTGGGAACGGACGGCCTCGCCGCCATCTGCGCGGCGGTCGACGTTCCCGTGGTGGCCATCGGCGGCCTGAACGAGCAGACCATCCCCGCGCTCGCGGGCACGGGCGCCGACGGGGCGGCCGTGGTGTCGGCCATCTTCGCGGCCGACGATATCGAAGCGACCACGCGCCGCCTGCGCGCGGCGGTGCAGGCGGCGCTCGGCGCGTAGCCGCGCCGTCGCTCGAGGAAAGGACAACGACATGGAAGCAGTGCTCAGCATCGCGGGGTCGGATTCCAGCGGGGGCGCAGGGATCCAGGCCGACATCAAGACCATCGCCGCGCATCGCCTGTTCGCCGAAACGGCCCTCACGGCCCTCACGGCGCAGAACACCCTCGGCGTGACCGGCGTGCTCGACGTCGACCCGGCCTTCGTGACCCAGCAGATCGACGCCGTGTTCGAGGACATCCGCCCCGCCGCCGTGAAGGTGGGCATGGTGTCGTCGGCCGCCATCATCGAGGCCGTTGCCGACGCGCTCGAGCGCCACGGGGCGACCAACATCGTGGTCGATCCCGTCATGGTGGCCACGAGCGGCGCGCGGCTCATCAGCGAGGACGCTGTCGAGGCGCTGAAGGCGCGCCTGCTGCCCCTCGCGGACGTGGTCACGCCGAACATGCCGGAGGCGGAGGTGCTGTGCGGGTTTTCGGTGGACGACGACGCGTCCATGGAGCGTGCAGCGCGCGAGCTGGCCGGACGGATACGGGGCGCCGCGCTCGTGAAGGGCGGGCACGGCGTCGAGCGCGCCGACGACGTGCTGGTGGCGAGCACGGACGCGCCGGCCTGCTGGCTGCGCGCCGCGCGCATCGACACGAAGAACACCCACGGCACGGGCTGCACGCTCTCATCGGCCATCGCCTGCGGCCTCGCGAAGGGCCTTCCGATGGAGGAAGCAGTGCGCGCTGCGAAGGACTACGTCCACGGCGCCCTCGCCTCGGGCCTCGACCTGGGACGGGGCAGCGGCCCGCTCGATCACATGTGGGAATGAGACAAAGGGACGGGGTATTCGTCTCATTCCGCGATGATCGCCCCGCGCCCTTTGTCTCTTTCGGTGAATGAGACGAATACCCCGTCCCTTTGTCTCATTCGAACACGCAGCGACCGCCCATGAAGGTGGCCAGCACCTTCGTCTTCTGGATGTCCTCGATCTCGCAGGTCAGCAGGTTGCGGTCGAGCACGGCGATGTCGGCCAGCTTGCCCACCTCGAGCGTTCCCAGCTCGCGTCGGCGACCCGCCGCCGCAGCGCTGCCCTGCGTGTAGGCGCGCAGGGCCTCCGCCATGCCGATGCGTTCGCCGGGCAGCCATCCGCCTGCGGGTTCGTGCGTGCCGGGATCTTGGCGGCTCACCGCGCTGTACAGCACGTCCATCGAGTTCACGTCCACCACGGGCGAGTCCGTTCCGAACGCGAGCACCGTGGAGCGGTCGAGCAGCGTGCGCAGCGGCCACATGTAGCGAGCGCGCTCGGGGCCGAGGTCGCGCTCGGGGCCGCCCGGGTCGAGCGTCATGTGCGGCGGCTGCACGGCGGCCACCACCTGCAATTCCGCCAAACGGTCGAGGTCTTCGGGCAGGAAGTTCTCGAGGTGCTCGAGGCAGTTGCGACGTCCCTCGGGCAGCGGGCCGAACTTCGCGCGCGCCTCCTCGAAGATGTCGAGCGCGGCATGGATGGCCGCGTCGCCGATCGTGTGGATGCGCACGGGATAGCCTTGCTCGGCGGCGGAAAGCACGTAGGAGCGCATGACGGCGGCGTCCACCGTGGGGCGGCCGCAGTCGCCTTCGACGCGCGCGTTCGCGTAGGGTTCGGTCACCCAGGCCGTGTGCTGGCTCGACACGCCGTCGAAGAACTGCTTGAAGCCGGGCGCCTGCAGGCACGGCCCCGTGTACCGTGCGCGCATCGTCTCGAAACGGCCCATGTCGCCCGTGAGCGTGGGGAAGAGGTGCACGCGCGCGGTCAGCTCGCCGCGCTCGAGCAGAGCGGCGTGCACGTCGTCGCGGATGAAGTCGAGTCCCGGATGCGCCATGAGCGACATGTCGCACACGCTCGTCACCCCGTTCTCGGCCAGGCGCGCGAAGAACCCGCGGTACGCGCTTGCCACCTCGTCGTCGGTGAACGATCCCATGATCTGCGGCATCAGCTCCATGGCGGCCGCCTCGCGCACGATGCCGGTCAGCTCGCCAGCCTCGTCTCGGTCGTACGTTCCGCCCGCGGGAGGGACGCTGTCGCGCGTGAGCCCCAGCTCGGCCAGCGCCGCGGAGTTGAGCCACAGCGTGTGGGCGTCGCCCGAATACAGCGCCACGGGACGGGTGGGGAAGGCCTCGTCGAGCGAGCGCTTCGAGGGCAGCACGGGCGGGTCCCAGCGGTACTCGCGCCACCCCTGCGCCAGCAGCCAGCCGCTCGGGCGCTGTTCGGCGAATGCCCGCATGCGCTCGACGCAGTCTGCCTCGTTCTCGCCGAGGAACATGGTTGCCAGCGGGGAGGCGTATACGGCCGAGTGAAAGAAGTGCAGGTGGGAGTCGTGGAAGCCGGGAACCACGAGCGCGTCGCCGAAGTCACGCACCTCGGGCGCGGGGCCGCCTCCGTTCGCTTCCAGCGCGAAGGCGCGCACGTCCTCGCGCGGCCCGACGGCGGCGATTCGGTCGCCGGCGATGGCGATGGCAGCGGGGCAGGCCGACCCGTCGGTCCCCGTGAACACGGCTCGGCTTTCGATGATCAGGTCGATGCGCATGATGCTCCCTTCCAACATGGATGCAGGCTTACGGCAGTTCGAAACGGTACTCGTCGCCGCAGATGGTTTGCTTGATCTTGCCCTCGCACACGAGGTGCACGAGGTGGGCCATCGTCTCGCCCATCGAGAAGAACTTTTGGTCGAGCGGCCATTCGTGCCAGTTCTCGTAGCGCCATTTCGCGTGCGACGATATGGACACGATGTCGTCGTGCCCGGCGGCCACGAGGTCGTAGAGCTCCTGCAGACGCTCCCCGTGGTGCGCGATGAGGAACATGACGCGCTCGCGCAGCTCGGTGTAGGGGGTCCCGTGCGCGGGAAGCACGAGCTCCACATCGTAGGAGTACATCTTCCCGAGGCTCTCCAGGAACTCCTCCAGGGCGTTGTAGGCGGGGAACCACGACGACACCGACGGCGTGATGCGCTCCAGCACGTGGTCGCCGATGATCATGAGCTTGCGGTCAGGCTCGTACAGGCAGATGTGCCACGGGTCGTGCCCCGGCGTCTCGATCACCTCGAAGGTGAAATCGCCGGCGCGCAGCACGTCGCCTTCGTGCAGGTAGATGAGGTCGGGCTTGCATGTCAGCGGCAGCAGTTCGGCGGACACGTGCAATCGGTGCTTGCCCTTGCGGAACACGAGCCCGCTCTGCTGGGGCGTCGCGGCCTTCCGCAGCAAGGGGCCGAACACGTTCGCCTGCATCTGCATGAGGTTCTCCACCTCCTTGAAGGAGTGGAGGTTCGCGTACACCCGCATGCCGTCGCGGTAGATGCGGTCGAGGTTGCCCGTGTGGTCGGGGTGCGAGTGCGTCAGCACGATCTCGACGCTGTCCCAGGTGCGTCCCAGCGCGTCGAGCGCCTTGTCGAGGGCTTCCTCGCATGCGGGATGGTTGAAGCCCACGTCGATGATCGTGGTCGTCTCCTCTCCCAGGACGATGTAGGAGTTGAGCGCCTGCAGGGGGTTGTGGGGGAGCGGCACGCGGACGCGATAGAGGCCCGGGCAGATAAGCAAGGGCTCGCCGAACGGCAGCTCGACGGACGCGTCGGCGGCCGGGGCGCGGGATGTGCGGTCTTGTTCGTTCTCCATGAGGTTCCTTTTCTCTTCGTTCGCCGCCATTGTACGACAGCGTGCTGCGCACAGGATAGGAGGGCTGCGGCGGAGGAGGGGGAAACACAAAGAAAAAGGCCAGCGGAGTGATCCGCTGGCCTGTCATTTCTTGGTAGCTCCGACCGGATTCGAACCGGCGACCTCCGCCTTGAGAGGGCGGCGTCCTAAACCGCTAGACGACGGAGCCACATAGTGCGCTGTGCAGTATACCGTAAAAATGGCTGGGGTGGAAGGAGTCGAACCCTCACATACGGTACCAGAAACCGCTGTCCTGCCATTAGACGACACCCCATCGGCTAACCGATGTGCTCCTGCTGCTTTTGCAACAGTCGCAAGCGCGAGTTGTTATATTACGGGGTACGCGTCGCTTCGTCAAGCCTTATCGGCAAATTTTTCTGGAAAAGTTGACGAATTTGATGGGCGGGTAGGGAGTCAACGTGCTTGTTTCCCTATCTCATCAGGCATTATCATCGCTGAGGCCATCTTCGAACCCCACGGTCACGTGCATGGCGTCGCAGAAAGGCTTGTTGCGTGACGCGCCGCAGCGGCAGAGCGCATAGCGGTTGCGCAGCTCGTACTCGACGCCGTCGACGCCGACGAGCGGGATGCCTCCGCGCACGTACAGAGGACCGCTCACGCCTTCTTCGGGATCTTCGAGCAGGGCGATGGAGGGCTCGAACCGAGGCTCGTAGATCGCGCCGGTCTCCGAATCGACGTGCACGAGCCTTCCGGCAGGGCAATCGGTGGACTCTTTGACCGCCTCGTGCTTCAGGCGCTCGTCGCCGGACAGCTCGGTGAGCGTCCATACGTCGCCGTCCTCGCGATGGCAGAACCGTGCGAACGCGCAGCGGTTGTCGTCGTACAGCGTCACGCCGGGGCCGGGCAGGATGTCGGCGCGCTCCTCGAACGAGGCGCGCGAGGCGGTTTCCGTGCCGTGGAAGTTGGCGGCGACGTGGGAGCCGTCGCAAAACGGCGGCGTGCTCGTCTGGCCGCAGCGGCACAGCGCGTAGGTTTCCTGCTGCGGGAAGGTTCGCGTCGTGCGGTACTCGCGATGACCGCCGACGGGCGTGATGACCTCCTGGGTGAGGGGGATGCCGCCGTGCACGAGGTACGGCCCGTTCAGGGAGATTGTGATGCTCATGCGCTCGTCGGGAGCGTCGACGGCGGTTTCCGGCTGCGGTTGGACGGTTGCTGAGGGTGGGGTCATGGGAGTGCCTCGCTTTCCTGAGGTGATCGTGATGCGCGCATCTCAGTATAGGAAGCGAGGGCTCGCTGCATCGATACGGGCGGAAAGCCGTCACCGGGCGGTGGTGCGGCCGTCACCGAGCGTCGCGCTCGAGGTGCTCGTCGCGCCAGCCTTCGACGAAGGCGCGCAGCGCATCGGGCTCGTTCGCGATGCGCTCGTCGATGACGGCGTCGAGGGCTTCGTTCAACGCGCGCCCGACAAGGGGGCCCTGCGGCACGCCGAGCGCGATGACGCCCCGCCCGTCGATCGCCAGCTTCTTGAGCGAAAACGCCTCGTCGGCCGCCAGCACGTCGGCCAGGATGCGTTCCAGCTCATCGGCGTCGGCCACGCGGCCGATGCAGCGGGGCGCCTGTCCGCGCGCGTCCCCGCGCTTGAGATCGCATAGGGCGGCGAACAGATCGGCGTCGCCTCCGAGGCGCGTGCACGCGCGCTTCACCGCCTTCGGCGTGAGGTCGATGATGTCGTCATGGCGCTCGACCAGCACGAGCACGCGCGTCATGAAGGCTGACGACAGCGCGAGGCGCTCCATGACGCCGCGCGCCAGCATGACGCTGATGGCGGCATGTCCGTAGAAGTGCCCCGTACCCTCCTCGTCGGTGAAGAACGCCGCCGGTTTGCCCATGTCATGGAACAGGGCGGCCCAGCGCACGAGGGGATAGGGCGGCACGCCGTCCAGCACGTGCGCGGTGTGCTCGAGGACATCGTGTATATGGTACGGCGTGCGCTGCTCGAAGCCCTTCATGGCCACGAGCTCGGGCAGCACGGCGGCCAGCACGTCGACGGTGGCGATGAGCGCGCTTCCCGCATGCGCCCCCAGCAGCAGACGCTGCAGCTCGCGGGTGATGCGCTCGGTGGAGATGCGGGGGAGCAGCCCCTTGTTCGCCAGCATGCCCTCGAAGGTGGCCGGGTCGATGGCGAAGCCGAGCTCCGCGGCGAACCGGCAGGCGCGCAGCATGCGCAGGGCGTCTTCCGAGAAGCGGCGGGCCGGGTCGCCCACGGCGCGGATCACGCGCGCTTCGAGGTCGGCGTGGCCGCCGTAGGGGTCGAACAGGCCGCGCGCGGGGTGGTAGGCCAAAGCGTTCATGGTGAAGTCGCGGCGTGCGAGGTCCTCGGCGATGGTGCGCACGAAGGACACCTGCTTCGGGTGCCGCGCGTCGGCGTAGGCCCCGTCGCTGCGAAACGTCGTGATCTCGAGCGCCTGCTCGTCCACGATCACCGTGAGCGTGCCGTGCGCCGTCCCCGTCTCGTGCGTGCGATGGCCCTGCGCTTCGAACACCCGCTGCACGTCCTGCCACGGCGCCTGCGTGGCGATGTCGATGTCGGCCGAAGGGCGGTCGAGCAGCGCGTCGCGCACGTAGCCGCCCACCACCCACGACTCGAAGCCGGCCTCCTCGAGCGCGTCGAGGGCCTCGAGGGCGTACGGCGGCAGGGCGATGGTGACGGTCGGGTCGAGGTCGGGCTCGTTTTGCATGGCGCATGCTCCTTTCGTTCGTTCCCTATACTAATATATGCACGCGTTCGCCATCCCCGCAAAACCACCCAGTCACGACATCGTCGGCTAAGCGGCATGCTCTTTCCATACCGGGCCTTCCCGCCCCCTCCCCCAAAATTTCCCGATTTTCCCGCGATCCCCCCTTGCGCCCGGGGCCCGGAGCCGGTAACATACTCGGGCTGCCTTCCCCCGGGAGAGGGAGGGGCGGCGCCGGAGCCCCCCGGCCCGCGGCGCGCGAGAGCGGCCGCGGCGGAAAAACTTTCGAGAAACTGGAAAAAAGTTCTTGACGGCGGGGTAACGGACGGGTAATATATCTCCTTGCGCTTCGGGTGGAACCGAAAGCGACGGGGCCCCGGGAGGGGCGCCGCAGAACCTTGAAAACCGGATACTGAGTAGCGAAAGAAGAACAAGCCAAGCAAACGATTCTTGCGAACGGAAACCCGGCCCGAGCGCGCATCCCGAAGACGGGGGGCGCACGAGGGCCGAAACCAAGATCGGACTTAGCGGGAAGCGATTCCCGCCTCTTAAACGGAGAGTTTGATCCTGGCTCAGGATGAACGCTGGCGGCGTGCCTAACACATGCAAGTCGAACGATTAAACCATCTTCGGATGGACATAGAGTGGCGAACGGGTGAGTAACACGTGACCAACCTGCCCCTTGCTCCGGGACAACCTTGGGAAACCGAGGCTAATACCGGATACTCCTTCCCCTCCGCCTGGAGGGGTCGGGAAAGCCCAGACGGCAAGGGATGGGGTCGCGGCCCATTAGGTAGTAGGCGGGGTAACGGCCCACCTAGCCCGCGATGGGTAGCCGGGTTGAGAGACCGACCGGCCACATTGGGACTGAGATACGGCCCAGACTCCTACGGGAGGCAGCAGTGGGGAATTTTGCGCAATGGGGGAAACCCTGACGCAGCAACGCCGCGTGCGGGACGACGGCCTTCGGGTTGTAAACCGCTTTCAGCAGGGAAGAACAACGACGGTACCTGCAGAAGAAGCTCCGGCTAACTACGTGCCAGCAGCCGCGGTAATACGTAGGGAGCGAGCGTTATCCGGATTCATTGGGCGTAAAGAGCGCGTAGGCGGCCTTTCAAGCGGGATCTCTAATCCGAGGGCTCAACCCCCGGCCGGATCCCGAACTGGGAGGCTCGAGTTCGGTAGAGGCAGGCGGAATTCCCGGTGTAGCGGTGGAATGCGCAGATATCGGGAAGAACACCGATGGCGAAGGCAGCCTGCTGGGCCGAAACTGACGCTGAGGCGCGAAAGCTAGGGGAGCGAACAGGATTAGATACCCTGGTAGTCCTAGCCGTAAACGATGGGCGCTAGGTGTGGGGGGCAACGCCCTCCGTGCCGCAGCCAACGCATTAAGCGCCCCGCCTGGGGAGTACGGCCGCAAGGCTAAAACTCAAAGGAATTGACGGGGGCCCGCACAAGCAGCGGAGCATGTGGCTTAATTCGAAGCAACGCGAAGAACCTTACCAGGGCTTGACATGCTGGTGAAGCCGGGGAAACCCGGTGGCCGAGAGGAGCCAGCGCAGGTGGTGCATGGCTGTCGTCAGCTCGTGTCGTGAGATGTTGGGTTAAGTCCCGCAACGAGCGCAACCCCTATCGCATGTTGCCAGCATTCAGTTGGGGACTCATGCGAGACTGCCGGCGTCAAGCCGGAGGAAGGTGGGGACGACGTCAAGTCATCATGCCCTTTATGCCCTGGGCTGCACACGTGCTACAATGGCCGGTACAACGGGCTGCGAACTCGCGAGAGTGAGCGAATCCCTCAAAGCCGGCCCCAGTTCGGATCGGAGGCTGCAACCCGCCTCCGTGAAGTCGGAGTTGCTAGTAATCGCGGATCAGCATGCCGCGGTGAATACGTTCCCGGGCCTTGTACACACCGCCCGTCACACCACCCGAGTCGTCTGCACCCGAAGCCGCCGGCCGAACCCGCAAGGGGCGGAGGCGTCGAAGGTGTGGAGGGTAAGGGGGGTGAAGTCGTAACAAGGTAGCCGTACCGGAAGGTGCGGCTGGATCACCTCCTTTCTAGGGAGACACTCACGTGTCCGACGAGGTCGAGCGCATGCGCTCCCTCGCCTGGAAGACAAACAGAAACCTCTTTTGGGTCCCGTCGCAAGGGCCGCGAGGCGCGTTCCGAAACCGCTCACTCAGCATCCGGCTTCCGGGGCTCTGCCCCCGAGGGGGCCTTTCCGGGCCTCCGCGCACCTTGACAGTTGCATAGCGTTTAGTGACAAATGATCTTTTACCCGGCGGCCCTCGGGCGGCCGGGGACATGCATCATCACGATCGCGAGAGCATCGAGTATTCGATGCCTGAGACCTGAGTTAAGAGAAGAAGATATTAAGGGCGCACGGCGGATGCCTTGGCACAGGAAGTCGATGAAGGACGCGGCAAGCTGCGATAAGCTTCGGGGAGGCGCAAACGGCCATCGATCCGAAGATCTCCGAATGGGGGAACCCGCATGGGGTCATGCCCATGCATCCCCGCCTGAATCAAATAGGGCGGGAGAAGGCAACCCGGGGAACTGAAACATCTAAGTACCCGGAGGAAGAGAAATCAACCGAGATTGCGGGAGTAGCGGCGAGCGAAACCGCACCAGCCCAAACCCATGCACGTGTAAGCGTAAGGGCGTTGCTGCATGAGGGGTTGTGGGACCGTCCATTCCATGGGCCTTAACACCATGGACGGAGTTACAAAGCTGCGCGGAAGCGGAACGGCCTGGGAAGGCCGGCCGGAGCGGGTGAGAGCCCCGTACGCGAATCCCCGCGGCCTCCGAGGACGGCGCCCGAGTAGCGCCGGGCACGTGAAACCCGGTGCGAAGCAGGGGGGACCACCCTCCAAGGCTGAACACTCTCCTGTGACCGATAGCGAACCAGTACCGTGAGGGAAAGGTGAAAAGCACCCCGAGAGGGGAGTGAAACAGTACCTGAAACCGTGCGCCTACAAGCAGTCGGAGCCCCTTTGCGGGGTGACGGCGTGCCTTTTGTAGAATGAGCCAGCGAGTTGCGGTATGCGGCGAGGTTAAGCTTTTAAGCGAGCCGCAGTGAAAGCGAGCCTTTAAGATGGCGTTTTAGTCGCATGCTGCAGACGCGAAGCCGGGTGAGCTATCCATGGGCAGGCTGAAGCGGGGGTAAGACCCCGTGGAGGGCCGAACCCACTTCGGTTGAAAACGGAGGGGATGACCCGTGGATAGGGGTGAAAGGCCAATCAAACCCGGAGATATCTCGTTCTCCCCGAAATAGCTTTAGGGCTAGCCTCGGCCGTTCTCCGACGGCGGTAGAGCACTGGATCGTCGAGGGGGCTTCACCGCCTACCGACACGAACCAAACTCCGAATGCCGTCGGATCAGAGGCCGGGAGTCAGAACATGTGGGCTAAGCTGTGTGTTCGAAAGGGAAACAGCCCAGACCGCCTGCTAAGGTCCCCAAATCCATGCTGAGTGGCAAAGGATGTGCGTTTGCCTAGACAACCAGGATGTTGGCTTAGAAGCAGCCATGCATTTAAAGAGTGCGTAACAGCTCACTGGTCAAGTGGACATGCGCCGACAATTCACGGGGCTAAGCATGGTACCGAAGCAGCGGACTAATTTATTAGTGGTAGGGGAGCTTTCCCCGCAGCGGAGAAGCCGAGAGGGCGACCCTCGGTGGAGCGCGGGGAAGTGAGAATGCTGGCATGAGTAACGAGAGCGGCGCGAGAAACGCCGCCGCCGTAAGCCTAAGGGTTCCTGGGCAAGGCTAATCCTCCCAGGGTCAGTCGGGAGCTAAGGCGAGGCCGAGAGGCGTAGCCGATGCACAACAGGCGGACATTCCTGTACCGCCGATGGACCGTTATACCGACGGGGTGACGGAGAAGGGTAGCCGAGCGGGGTTCTGGACGTCCCCGTGAAAGCGCGTAGGGCGCGGAGCA
This sequence comes from Eggerthella timonensis, assembly GCF_900184265.1. Lineage (NCBI taxonomy): Bacteria > Bacillati > Actinomycetota > Coriobacteriia > Eggerthellales > Eggerthellaceae > Eggerthella > Eggerthella timonensis. Next base: position 3,083,099 of record NZ_FXXA01000002.1, on the reverse strand, counting down.
TGGAAATCAGCTCCGCACGAAGCCTGAGACGCGAGACGAAAGCTTATGCTGAAGTCGGCGAGCCCATGCTTCCGAGAAAAACCTCTAGGAAGGGACATCGGCGCCCGTACCAAAACCGACACAGGTGGGCAGGTAGAGCATACCGAGGCGATCGGGAGAACCATGGTTAAGGAACTCGGCATACTGACTCCGTAACTTCGGGAGAAGGAGTGCCCCTGGCGGTGACGGGACTTGCTCCCCGAGCGGCCGGGGGTCGCAGCGAAACGGCCCAAGCGACTGTTTATCAAAAACACAGGACTCTGCTAAGCCGCAAGGCGACGTATAGGGTCTGACGCCTGCCCGGTGCTGGAAGGTTACGCGGATGGGTCAGCCTTAAAGGCGAAGCTCTGAAGCCAAGCCCCAGTAAACGGCGGCCGTAACTATAACGGTCCTAAGGTAGCGAAATTCCTTGTCGGGTAAGTTCCGACCTGCACGAATGGCGTAACGATTTGGGCGCTGTCTCAACCATGGACCCGGTGAAATTGTATTATTCGTGAAGATGCGAATTACCTGCGGAAGGACGGAAAGACCCCGTGAACCTTTACTGCAGCTTGACATTGATCGTTGGCTCGGCGCGTAGAGGATAGGCAGGAGGCTTCGAAGCCCGGGCGCCAGCTCGGGTGGAGCCGGCCTTGGAATACTGCCCTCGTCGCGTTGGCGATCTAACCCCCGGCCGTGATCCGGCGGGGGGACCGTGTCAGGCGGGTAGTTTGACTGGGGCGGTCGCCTCCCAAAATGTAACGGAGGCGCGCAAAGGTCCGCTCAGAACGGTTGGCAATCGTTCGCAGAGCGCAAGAGTACAAGCGGGCTTGACTGCGAGGCCCACAAGCCGAGCAGAGACGAAAGTCGGTTCTAGTGATCCGGCGGCACAGAGTGGAATGGCCGTCGCTCAACGGATAAAAGGTACTCCGGGGATAACAGGCTGATCTTGCCCAAGAGTCCACATCGACGGCAAGGTTTGGCACCTCGATGTCGGCTCATCGCATCCTGGGGCTGAAGTCGGTCCCAAGGGTATGGCTGTTCGCCATTTAAAGCGGTACGCGAGCTGGGTTCAGAACGTCGTGAGACAGTTCGGTCCCTATCCTCCGCAGGCGCAAGAGGATTGAGGAGGTCTGCCCCTAGTACGAGAGGACCGGGGTGGACGGACCTCTGGTGCAGCAGTTGTCGACCAACGGCACGGCTGCCTAGCTACGTCCGGCACGGATAACCGCTGAAAGCATCTAAGTGGGAAGCCGTCTCCAAGATGAGTCCTCTTTCCGGTAAGGGCCCTCGCAGACCACGAGGTCGATAGGCCGCAGCTGCAAGGCGCGCGAGCGCTTCAGGCGAGCGGTACTAATAGCCCGAGCTCTTCTTCACTGCAACATTCTCGGTCCCGCGGCCGAAAGTCACGAGCGCTGTGCAACCGCCAGGGTGGCGCGGGGGGATCCGCGGCCGCCGAGGCGGGGCCATATGAGGCCCGCGCGGGAACGCCCTGCGCGAGCGCGACCATGGAGGCAGGGATCACCCGGTCCCATTCCGAACCCGGCAGTTAAGCCTGCCATCGCCGAAAGTACTGCGGGGTCAGCCCGTGGGAGGATAGGGAGTCGCGCTCGCGGAGGGCGTTTCGTTTTCGCCGAGAGGCCCGAGGGGTCCCGGCCCGCCGAGGGCCGGGGCCTTTTTCTTTTTGCGTGGCAGCAGCTCGACCTGGGCAGGCTGGCGGCTTTCAGTAGGTCGGCAGGGGGCATCGCCCTGAAAGCTCGCTCACGGCCGCGGCCTTCTCGCGGTTCGAGAGTGCTTCTCCGCTTTCAGATTTTTGTTCTCGGCCTCGAGCTTCTGGATGCGCCGTTCGAGCTCCTGCTCGCGCGTCTCTGCCCTGGGCTCGGCCTTCGCGCCCTTCGGCCGCCCCTTGTGCTTCGGCCTCAGCGCTTCCGGGCCGTCATCCCGGTAGGCCTTCAGCCATTTCTTGAACGAGTTGGGCGAGACTATCCCGAACTCGGCCATGGCCTCGGGCTTGGCTGTTTTCTCACGGTTTCCTCGGGGATGCCGAGCAGGGACGCAACCGAGGCGCGACCGTATCCCTCCCCATACAGCTCGACGGCACGCATCCTCAACCTAACATCGTAAAAGGCGTTTCCAGCCATAAAAGAGCCTCCCATTTCTCGTGTCCAAGAAATGGGAGGAGGTTCACTCTCGGGGAGGCGAGGCCTTTGCGCGTTTGGGGGCGTGGGGCTCGTGTTAGGTACTCTTTCAGGTTGATATCTATGCTAAACTTCAAGAGCAGCTGCAAAATAAAGGAAGGCTGATGATATGACAGAGGATGCTTCTCATTTCTCTTCGGTTCGCATGTCGATAGTGCTCGCGTTGTTCGCGGCGGTGCTTCTATCGGGCATGATGGTGCCGAGCATTGCCTTTGGTGAAGAGGCGGGCGTTGGGCATGAGGCTAGAGCAGACGTTGACGGCACGCAGGCTTCGACGGAGGTCAACGGGGCTGATGATCAGGATGAAAATGATTCTGACTCCGGAAACCCACATGATCCCGACGCTCCTTCTGAGGAGGGTGCAGGTTCGGGAGGTGTGTCCCCTTCGCCTGCATACGTCCCTGGATGGAACACTGTCGACGGAAACCGCTACTTTGCCGACGAGCAAGGAAAGCTCAAGAGCGGATGGTTGCTTGATGGAGGGAAACGTTACTATCTGGATTCTGACAATGGCAATGCGATGGCGCGCGGCTTCGTCGCTATCGAAGGCAAGTCTTACTATCTCGATACCGATGGGGTTCTGTTCTCTTCGGGATGGCTGCTGATCGATCGCACCTGGTACTACGCAGCTGCGTCGGGCGAGTTAGAAACCGGCTGGCTGAAGCTGGGCGGCACCTGGTACTACCTCGATCCTTCGCGAGGCGGTGCCATGCTGACCGGCTCCTACCGTGTGGGATCGACACTGTACCATGCGCGTCCGAGTGGGGCGCTTGTTACCGGCAACGGTTGGGTGCGTACGGATGGCGCTTGGTACTATGCGAGTCCCTCGGGCGCTTTGCGCACCGGTTGGCTGAAACTGGGCGGCACCTGGTACTGGCTCGACCCGGAAACTGGCGTCATGGGAACGGGTTGGTATAAAGATGGGTCGACCTGGTACTATTCTGACGGAACCGGTGCAATGCTTGCCAATCGCTGGTTGAAGCAGGGAGGAACGTGGTACTACCTTAAGGCATCCGGTGCGATGGCTACCGGCTGGTTGAAGCAAGGTGGTATCTGGTACTGGCTTGATCGTTCTTCGGGAGCCATGGGAACGGGTTGGTATAAAGATGGGTCGACCTGGTACTATTCTGACGGATCCGGTGCAATGCTTGCCAATCGCTGGTTGAAGCAGGCTGGGACATGGTACTATTTGAATCCATCAGGTTCTATGCGCACGGGCTGGTTCAAGCAACGCGGAGTTTGGTACTGGCTTGATCCCGAAAGCGGCGCCATGGCTACTGGATGGGCGAGGGCGACTGATGGAAAGTGGTATTACTTCAACGGATCTGGCGCGATGCTTGCCGATCGATGGCTTAACCTGGGCGGCACGTGGTATACGCTCAGCGCATCAGGCGCCATGCGCACCGGTTGGCACCAAGAGAGATCGGCGCGATATTGGCTCGATCCCGAAACCGGAGCCATGGCTGTCGGTAGGCGCACGATCGAGGGACGCGAGTATGTGTTCTCTAGCAGCGGCGCTATGGTCAACAACGTATGGGTGTCGCTTGGGAACGGCTCCTGCGGCTTCATCGATGGCGCGGGAGAAACCGTGCTCGTTGCCTCGTATGATGCTCAGGGTAGAATCGTATGTGCCGATGGGAAGACGGGTTGGCGCACAGCTGCTGGAAAGACCTTTTATTTCGACCCGAAAGACGAAGGCGTGTTGCGTACGGGTACGTTCGACGTCGATGGAGTGCGTTACTACGCCGACGCTTCGGGCATCAGGCAAACGGGATGGGTCAAAGTCTCCGGAACGTGGTATTACCTGGATCCCTCGAGCGGGGTCATGCGCACCGGCTGGGTTTCCGTGGGCGGTTTTTGGTACTATCTCGATCCTTCGACGGGAGCTATGCAGACTGGCTGGCTGCAGGAGAGCGGTGATTGGTATTACCTGAGGAGCAGCGGCGCGATGGTGTCCAACGCAAGCGTGAAGGTGTCGGACGGCACCTACTGGTACATGAACGGGTCGGGACGCCATGACAAGCAGGCAGGTATCGATATCATCATGCGAACGGCGCGCTCGCTTCTTGGCGTGCCCTATGTGTGGCTTGGCGTGTACCCGCAGGACGGAGGCATGGATTGCGCTTCGTTTACTTGGTATCTGTATAAGCAGCTGGGGATCGATATCGGTTTCGAGACGTATGATCAGATGTACAGCGGCGTGAGAGTGTTCGGCGATCCCAAACCTGGCGATATCATCTTGATGTATTACGGTGCGTGGCCGAATTACAATCCTATGCTGCCAGAGCACGTGGTGCTGTATGCTGGCGGCGGAATGATTTACGAAGAGCCGACATTCGGCGGTCGCTGCCAGTACGTGTCGCTCGCCTCGAAGGGAGCATCTAGGACGACGGCGCAGAGGATTCTGTCTTAGAGCGGATCGTGGAGGGTCCAGAGGACTCTCCACATGTTTTCAGTTGGCTTTCTTGATGCAATTCACAAGATGGATTGGTTTCGCCGTTCCTGCGCCTCGGCGCAGGCGAGGGCAGTTAAACGAGCTGTTTCGCTCCAAGAGAATTTGTCGATAACCAGTTGATTGATGTTTTGACCCATGATGAGGCATCGTGTGCGATCGCTGTTGAGTTCGAGTATGGCGTTGGCTATCGTTTCGCCGTCTGCCGAGGGGAGTACGATGCCATATTCGTTGCTCGGCACCAGCTCTTGCACACCTCCTACGTTTGTGACGATGGGCGTTGCTTTGCATGCAGCTGCTTCCAGCAAGGAGGTCGAGAATCCTTCCGAGCGCGATGGAAGGCAGAACACGTTTGATTCTGCAAGCAGGGCGGAAACGTCCGGCGAGTTCAGACGGCCGAGAAACGATGCATTGGGAAGCGATGCCCGGAGAAGGCTGTCTTCTAATGGACCCTCTCCTGCGATAAGGAAATGTATCGATTTTTCATCGGCCAAGATGCGCATAGCTTCGATGAGGGCCGGTATTCCCTTTTCGGGTATCAGCCTTCCGGTGAAAGCCACGAGGAGCGTTTCGTCGGATAGGTCGAGTTCTTTCCTAAAGGATCGCCGAGATGATCCTTCAGCAAAAGCTCGAGCATCGATGGAGTTATTAAGCACGCCGCAGGCTTCGATGTCGAAATGCCGAAGCCATTCGGTTCCCGCGAGGGAAACCGCGTAGTAATCGGCGGAGTGGCGCTTCACCAGCTCGGTGACTGCGTGTTCGACAGCTGCCACGAAGGGGTCGACGAGCTTGCTTCCCATGGTCAAGTGAGCCGATCCGTGGTCGACGATGATAGGGCGAATGCCCTTGGTCTCCGCTAGCGCGATTCCTTCCAGCGTATGGCGGTAGAACCGGGTGTTAATGGCAACGTAGTCGATATTTTGGCTGCGAAGGTACGCCATGATCCGGTCGTATGCCTTATCGTGGCGCGTGACGGGGTATCTGTCGCCCAAAAGCTTATAGCAGGGGAGACGAACTATTTCGACTCCTTCTTCCAGGTCTTCCCTCTCGGCGAGATCGTAGACGTTCGATGTGACGATGATGACGCGATTACCCTGGTCGGCCAGTTGGCGCGCAAGGTTCTGGGTGTACTTTTCAACGCCTCCGATGTGAGGGAGGTAGTGGGCGGAAAATATGCAAAAGGTGTCGTTCTTGTTCGTCAACGTGTTACCGAACCTGATCTTGAACGGTTTCTGCATTGAAAAGCTCGCTTGGGTCAGAGTCGCTTGGGCTCCGATCGTCTTTTTCCAGCTTTTTCGCGAGCAGGGCCTGCTCTTGCACGAGGTTCTTGATCATGAGGGCTTGCTTGCTGGCGATTGAGCTGAGCGAAAGGGATATGGCCAGCAAGAAGAACAATCCGATGAAGAAGATGAAGTTCGAAGGGGTTTCGAACCCGAGGAAGGATGAGATGGAGTACAGGGGTTGAGGGAACAAGGCGCACAGCACGATGGCGACGGTGAGCGCCATCCACAGCAGCGAGTACTTGAGCAACAGTTGTTCTCGGGCGACCAGATAGACGACGTACGCGAAGAAAGCGACGCATAGGATGATTGCGACAATTTGAAGAACGAACACGAAACCCTCCGCTTCCTAGACTCGCTTGCGCTTGTGAGAAAAGCTGACGATCGAGATGGCCAGCGAAACTTTGATCATGTAGTACAGGCTGGAAAGCCCTCCAATGGACGATTTTCCGCCCTGGCGCTCGCGCATGGTTGCCGGAGCCTCGTTCACGGACAGACCCGACTTAATGGCGAGCATGATGGACTCGGGCTCTGGGTAGTCGGTCGGGTAGTTCCTTGCGAACAGCGCCATGGCCGTCTTGCTTGAAGCTCGAAAGCCGGACGTCGGGTCGGTGATGCGCTTGCCGGAGAATGCTTTTATCCAGAATGACAGCCAAACGATGCCAAGCCTTCTGAGGGCGGTCGATCGGAATCCGTCGGTGTCCTCCACGAAGCGGGAGCCGATGGCCAGATCCGATCCCGACTCAATCAGCTCGACGAGACTGGGAATGCAGCGGGCGTCGTGTTGGCCGTCGCCATCGAACTGGATGTCCACGTCGTAGCCGTGGAGAAGCGCGTACTTGTGACCCGCTTGGACGCAGCCGCCGATGCCGAGGTTCTGAGGCAGGTTCAGGACGTTGAACCCATGCGCTTTGCATATTGACAGGGTCTCATCCGTCGATCCGTCGTTGACGACGACGTAATCGTATCCTGCGGACGCTACGTCGTTGACGACGGAAACGATGCTTTCCTGCTCGTTGTAAGCGGGGATGACGACGAGGACGTTCAGTTGTTTGCTGTTGGGATATGCATTCGAAGTATCCATATGTCGAAGTATACCGTAGTTCGAACTCTCTTTTGCGCGTATGCTCCCTTAAAGCCGCATTAAGTCCCGCAATGGCTCGACGGGTCGATTCTCAAGTTGGGCCGAGCATCTTGCATCTTCTCCCTGCGCATCCCTCTTACTCCCTGTATCATACAATGTGGCATTTTGGGCTTTGTGCCGAGCTCACCAGCCGTAACCTTTGTTGCAGCAAAGGAGGGTTGGGCCGTTGCCCTAAAGCCGCATGTGAGAGTGATCGATTGGTTTTCGTTTGAGGAGTTTTTGATGGTTGGGAAGCTGATGAAAGACTGGGCGGGTAATTTGAAGCGCGGCGAGGTTTGCGCTTGCTTTGTTTTCGCCATCCTACTCGCTTGGGCCGTCTTGCTTCCTGTATGGGGACAATTCAATATCAGTCAGATCGTCCTGTTCTCGATTGGGCTATTGATCGTCTTAGTTTTCGTGCTTGTTGCGATTTGCAACCATATCAAGCAAACCGACTGGAAAGAAGGGGCCGCTTCTCGTAGGTCCCCGAAGCAGGTGAGGATCGCGTTCTTGCTCTGCTTTGCCGCCTTGGAGGTTTCGTTTCTTGCGGTGCTGCTATCGAACTGGCCAGGTTTTTGCTCTAACGACTCAAACGACATCGTCAACCAGGTTTTGGGGGTTTCCGAGTGGAGCACGTGGCATCGTTACGACGGGTTGGCGAACCACCATCCTATTTTCTACACCTTCCTTGTTTGGGCAGTCTTTCAGGCTACGACGTTCTTTGGCAGCGTCGATCTGTCGATAGGCATCTTCCTTTTTCTTCAGATGACCGCGGCCGCCCTTGTGCTCAGCTGGTGTTTCTCGGTGTTTGTCAGGCTTGGTTTCGGAAAAAGGTACATCCTGGCGGCTTTTGCCTTCATGCTGTTCAACCCGATTCTCGCAAACTACTCAGTGACCATGTGGAAGGACGTCTTGTTTAGCTGTTGCGCCCTGTTTCTGATCGTTCGCCTGTATTCGCTTTTGTTCCATGGCGAGAAGAAACGCATCGGAAGAACCCTGCTCGTCGCTTGTCTGCTGCTCACGTTTTTGAGAAGCAATGGGTTCATGGTCGTGGGAGCTACCTTACTTGTCTTGTTCGTGATCGAGCCCGATCTGAGAAAGAAGGTCGCGGCGGTGGGTGCCGTGGTGCTTTGCGCTTTCCTGGTCGTCCAAGGTCCCTTGCTCTCGATCATGGGAGTGCAGAAGGGGCATTTTTCAGAGTCCGTGGGCATTCCGCTTCAGCAAATCGCAGCGACCGTGCATAAAGGCGGACATATCAATGAGGTGCAAGAGGATTTCATCAACAGGGTTCTTCCTATGGAAGCCATGAGGGACTCTTACAATCCTCAAACTCCCAATCCGATCAAGTTCCACGAGTCTTTCGACGATGCCTTTCTGGAGGAGCACAAGATCGAGTTCTTGGTTACCTGGGCTTCGATGCTGCCTGACAACCTTGGAATATACGTCAAAGCCTGGATCGATGAAACGCAAGGATACTGGAATCCGGGCTTTCCGTCGTGGCTCGTGACGAACGCCACTCTTTACGAGCAGGCTCCGCATGATTACCTCGGATTCGATTGGAACCCTGGATTCATGGCGCAAAAGCTGATTGCGACGTTACCCGTTCCTTTCAGTTCCGGCTCGCTGATTTGGGCGGTGGCTGCGCTTGTCTTCGTTGGATGCGTCGGACTTGAGAAGAAGAAGCGGACAAGATGCTTGGTATGCGTGATGCCTCTTATTGCGCTACTCGCTACGTTGTTCGTTGCGGCTCCTGCAGTCGGGGACTATCGTTATATATTTGCTTTCAATCTGGCACTGCCGTTCGTTTTGCCGATTGCCGGTTTGGTGAAGGCGGGTCGACCGAAGGCTTAGCTTTTTCTGTTTCGTGCTGACGAATAACGGGATGAACATTTCGAATCCGTGAGAGCGGTTGTGAGCTGCAGCAGGTGCGCGCATTCTGTTTTGCTTTGGGAAAGTTTCATATCGAGGCTGGGAATGCCTTACACTTATACATTCTTGATACTCTGCAATGCGAGTGGTTTTGCTCGTCTGCGTTATGGTTCGATCGACAGGAGAGGTGCGGATCGCTTCCGCCAAACAAGTTATGCAAAAGGGATTTCTCGAGGTTTTGCACAGGCGCAGAGTCGATATGATCCTGATCGCCGTAATTGCGGTCATGACGATCCACGCCTTGTACTGCTACTCGTTCAGCGATTCGCGGCTCGCCCTTGCTTTTTCGTGCGTCTCCGTGATCGCCGTTGCATGTGCGTACCTGTTGATACGGGTGCTTGAATCGAGGGTGCGCCATCAGGTTGAAATGGCGTTCTTGGTGGGTTTGATAAGCTGTGGGCTTTTGTATTCTGTGGTTTTCGCGCCGGGGACCGTTCCAGACGAAACCTATCATTTCGAGGCGTCGTACAAGCTCGCGGACTATATCATGCTGCAAGAACCCACCGTGGATTCTCTGCCGGTGAGAGAAGACGATTCGGCCATGCTGGACGGCATGCTTCAATCATGGGCTCTTGGATACGACAAGTACCGTTCGGTCATAGACCAGTTCGCCTTTTTCGCGAACGACGCGTCCCGTGTTGCGGTCGAGCCCGTCTCCTCGTTCGACTGGACTGCGAACCCTCCGTACATTAAGCTTCCCTCTGCTTTGGGCATCGTGTTGGCCACGCTGCTCAATCTCGGAAGCTATCCGCTGTTCTACTTGGGAAGATTCTTCAATTTGTTGATGTTCTCGGTGTTGGCGTATTTTGCCGTTCGCATTACCCCTGTTGGCAAGAACGCCATGATGGTTGCAGGGCTTCTCCCCATGACGCTGCATCTGGCGTCTTCTTATTCGTACGATGCCGGGATCATGGGTTTGGCCTTTCTGTTGACGGGTATGTGCTTGCGAGCCGTGTACGGAGAGGGCCTTATAAGTCGAAGGGAAAAGGTGGGGCTCGTTGTCGTCGCGGTTCTGCTTGCTCCGTGCAAGGTGGTGTATACGGTCATCGTGCTTCTCGTCATCCTGATACCAAGAAAGCGGTTCTCCTCGACTGCTGCTTCTGCACGGTTCAAAGCCGTCGCGATCGGATGTGCTCTGCTTTCCGTGCTCGTGTTCCGGGCTGCGGGCTTGCTGCAAATGGCGGGAGTCTCACCTTCGTCGACCGCCGAGGGCTCGCGTGGCGACGAATACGGCACGTTTTACAGCCTATCCGGGCTCGTATCGGATCCCTTGAACGCGGCCTTGCTTTTTCTCAGAACGTTCGACGTGCAGGGCTCTTTCTACCTGGACACGCTTGTCGGCGGGTCCCTTGCTTGGTTCCAGGCCGATCTCAAGGCACCGCTCTACATCACGGTCGCTCTGCTGCTCATCGTGGTCTTATCGGCGCAACGCTCAGAAGGCGACAACGCCGTCATTCCCGGTGCGCACAGGGTTCTGTATGGAGGTTTGGCCTTGGTCGGAGGTTTGGGCGTGATCCTTTCGATGCTGATCGGATGGACGTTCACCAGCGAAAACGTCGTGCAGGGCGTGCAGGGGCGCTACTTCCTTCCGTTGCTTCCCATGGCCGCGTTGGCGATTCGAAGTAAACATATGAGTTTCGATATCCCTCTTGGCATGGGACTCGTCTATATCATGATCGCTGTCAACGCCATGTACCTTGCTCGCACCTTCTCCATTGCCGTGGGGGTGTAGCTACTGGTTGAGCAGCTCGGGCTCGACGGTTTTGTCCTAGTTTGCCGTTTTTTCAGGAAGGCATATACATGCAGGTTTCGTATTGCGGCTTGTGCCGCGGGCATGGAAAAATATTCGTCGCCTTGCGCGCTTCTTCAGTCGATGATGCTTGTGTCGTGCGGTTTCGTTCGGAGGGCGAGGCGGTCGGCCGATTGCCTTGCGACTCGTACGAGGGGAACGGGTTGCGTATCGCGGCGCTGCCCGTCGTCGACTTCGACCAAACGCTCGTCGTCGAGGAGGTTGATTCTTCAGGTGCCGTAAAGGACACGTTCAGAAAGAAGATCTCGACTCGGAGGGCGAAGTGGGAATCGCGGTTCCGCTACCGTTTAGACCGAGAGCTTGTCGACATCATCCGCAACTACGACGGCACGTTCCGCTTCTCCGAGAACCACCTGGAGTTCGTCGCGGCGGTCCCCGACGCCGATCGCTTCCTCGTTCGAGCGGCTCTGATCGTTTCAGGAGCCTCCTCTCCTGAGGATCTGTCGATAACCTGCATCGGCTCCGACGGCAGGAGCGTCGATGTCGGGATCGTGCGCTGCGGAGGATCGGTCGTGAAGCCCGTCAAGGGGTCCGGGTTCTCGTACGCCTGCATCCCGGTTTCCATCAGCGTTCCCAAGTCGCTTGAGAACTACTGCTTCGAGATCCGCGATGTGGGAGATCCTTCCGCAACGCGGTTCAGCGTCCTCGAGGCGTGGCTGCTCGGTTGCATGTTGGAAGATTTCGCCGCATTGACCAGGAACGCCCAGATCGATTCCAGCTACCCTGCGTGGTTCGAGAAGCATCGCGCCGACGAGGCCGTGCTTCGCGTGCAGCGCGAGACGGCGTTGAAGGACGCTCCCGTTTTCAGCATAGTGGTTCCCCTGTACAAGACCCCGCGCAGGTTCTTTGACGAGATGGTGCAGTCGGTTCGGGCGCAGACGTACGCCCGTTGGGAACTGATCCTGGTCAACGCCAGCCCCGAAGATGAAGAGCTTGCCGGAGCGGTTCGAGGGGCGAGCCGCTCAGATGAGCGGGTCAAGGTCGTTGCTCTTGAGGAGAACGGGGGGATATCGGCGAACTCGAACGCCGGCATCGCGGCCGCATCGGGCGATTTCGTTTGCTTCTTCGATCATGACGACCTCATAGAGCCCGATCTCCTCTACGAATACGCACTTGCAGTGCTTGAGCATCCCGATACTGACTTGCTCTACTGCGACGAGGACAAGAAGAGGGAGGACGGGCGGCACTTCGACCCGTTCTTCAAGCCCGATTTCAACCTCGATCTGCTGCGGAACAACAACTACATCTGCCATATGCTCACGGTGCGACGCAGCGTGTTCGACCAGGTTGGCCTGTTGGACTCGGCATGCGACGGGGCGCAAGATCATGACCTGACCTTGCGGGTGTGCGAATGCGCGCGGCGTGTTCATCACGTGTCGAAGATCCTGTACCACTGGCGGGTGAGCTCGGGGTCGACCGCGGGAGGCGTCGAAGGAAGCAAGCCGTACGCCACGCTCGCCGGCATTCGGGCTGTTGAGAACCATTTGATGCGTTTGGGGCTTTCCGCAACGGTCGATCAGGCGAACAGACCGGCCACGTATCGTGTTAAGTACTCTGTTCCGGAGGACAGGCCGCTCGTCTCGATCATTATCCCGAACAAGGACAACCTGACCGTTCTCAGGCAGTGCATCAACTCTGTTCTGGCCAAGTCGTCGTACGATGCCTACGAGGTGGTCATCGTCGAGAACAACAGCGTCGAGGAGGAGACGTTCGCCTATTACGAAGAGGCGGCAAAGAATCCGCGCGTGCGATGCGTGTTCTTCGACGGGCCTTTTAACTTCTCGAAGATCGTCAATCGGGGCGTCGAGGCGGCGAAGGGGGAGTACTGCATCCTTCTAAACAACGATACGGAGGTCATCACGCCCGATTGGATCGAGACGATGCTGGGATTGTGCGCTCGGCAGGACGTGGGTGCGGTCGGCGTGAAGCTGTATTATCCGGACGACACCATCCAGCATGCTGGCATCGGCATAGCCCCCACCGTCGCCGCTTGCCTGCACCAGTCGCTTCCACGAAGCGATGCGGGCTATTTCGCCCTCAACGACGCGCAGCAGGATATGAGCGCCGTCACCGCTGCGTGCATGATGACGAAGCGCAGCGCCTTCGAGCAGGTGGGCGGCATGACGGAGGATCTCGCTGTTGCATTCAACGATCTCGACTACTGCCTTAAGCTGCGGGAACGCGATTACCTGGTCGTGTACACCCCTGAGGTTGAGCTCTACCATTACGAATCCTTATCACGGGGGTCGGAGGACACGGTTGAGAAAGTGGCCCGCTTTCTCAGAGAGGTCGCTTATATGAACGATCGCTGGGCCGAATACTATGCCGCAGGCGACCCGTACCTAAACATCAATCTGAGTCGCAAGGAGCCGGGATCGTACTATTTCCGCCTACCCGACAAAGAGTAAGGCGCGGCGAGCGTTGCTCTTGAGCGATGGGGAGGGCGGCTTTCATGCTTTTCCTGGAACGAACTGGAAGCTTCGACGGGTTGCATTACAATAGGAGCATCTGCAGCAGCAAAGGAGAGGTATTACATGAAAGGCATCATACTCGCGGGCGGCAGCGGCACGCGCCTGTACCCGCTCACCACGGTGACGTCGAAGCAGCTGCTCCCGGTGTACGACAAGCCGATGATCTACTACCCGCTGTCGGTCCTCATGATGGCGGGCATCCGCGACATCCTGGTCATCTCGACGCCGACCGACCTGCCGAATTTCGAGCGCCTGCTCAAAGACGGCTCGGACTACGGCGTGAACCTGTCCTACGCCGAGCAGCCCAGCCCCGACGGGCTCGCGCAGGCGTTCATCATCGGCGAGGAGTTCGTCGACGGCGACTCGTGCGCGCTCGTGCTGGGCGACAACATCTTCTACGGCAACGGCCTGGGCCGCCATCTGCGCACCGCCGTGGAGCGCGCGGAGCGCGAGGGCGGCGCCACCGTGTTCGGCTACCATGTGGACGACCCCGAGCGCTTCGGCGTGGTGGAGTTCGACGAGGGCTTCAACGCGGTGTCCATCGAGGAGAAGCCCGAGCATCCCAAGAGCAACTACGCGGTGACCGGCCTGTACTTCTACGACAGCCGCGTGTGCGAGCTCGCCAAGCAGGTGAAGCCCAGCGCGCGCGGGGAGCTGGAGATAACCACCCTCAACCAGATGTATTTGGAGGACGGCTCGCTCAACGTGGTGACGCTCGGCCGCGGCTACGCGTGGCTCGATACGGGCACGATGGAGAGCCTGTTCGAGGCTTCCGAGTTCGTGCGCGCCGTGGAGCGCAGCCAGGGGCTGAGCGTGTCGGTGGTGGAGGAGATCGCCTACCAGAACGGCTGGATCGACCGCGAGCTGCTGCTCGCCGCCGCCGGCAAGTACGGCAAGTCGGTGTACGGCCAGCACCTGCGCAAGGTGGCCGAGGGCAAGATCGTCCCGCATAAGGAGGCCCTGTGAGCATGAAGATACTCGTAACCGGCGGCAACGGCCAGCTCGGCAACGAGCTCGTGCGCATTCTGCGCGAAGGACGCTCCGAGATCGGGTCGATCCCTGGCATCTATGCTGACGCGGAGGTCTTAGCCACCGACGTGGCCGAGCTCGACGTGACCGACGCCGACGCCGTCATGGCTTTCGTCGCGCAGGGCGGCTTCGACCTCGTCGTCAACGGCGCCGCCATGACGAACGTCGACGGCTGCGAGACGGCCGAGGACGCGGCGTTCCGTGTGAACGCCGAGGCTCCGGGCAACCTCGCGCGTGCCGCTGAAGCTGCCGGCGCCAAGTTCGTGCAGGTGTCGACCGATTACGTGTTCCCTGGCACCGAGCCCGAGCCGCGCGTCGAGAGCGACCCGACGGGCCCCGTGTCCGCGTACGGCCGCACGAAGCTGGCCGGCGAGGAGCGCTCGCTCGAAGCTTGCAGCCGCTGCTTCGTGGTGCGTACGGCGTGGCTGTACGGCTACGTGGGCAAGAACTTCGTCAAGACCATGATGCGCCTCGGGGCGGATCGCGACGAAGTGACCGTGGTCGGCGACCAGCTGGGCAACCCCACGTCGGCGAACGATCTGGCGCACGAGATCCTCGAGATCGCCGCCACCGATAACTACGGCGTGTACCATTGCACGAACGAGGGCACCTGCTCGTGGGCCGACTTCGCGCAGGCGATCATGGAGGGCGCGGGCCTCGACTGCGCGGTGGCTCGCTGCACCTCGGAGGAATACGCGGCCATGAACCCCGCTTCGGCGAAGCGCCCGTCGTATTCGTCGCTGCGCAACAAGCACCTCGAGGACACCGTGGGCGACAAGATGCGCCCCTGGCGCGAGGCGCTGGCCGAGTACCTGAAGAACCTACCCGAACTGGAAGGCTAGAGGAATGTCCGACATATTCGAACCGAAGCGGATCATCGTCACCGGCGGAGCCGGGTTCATCGGAAGCAACTTCGTCCACTGGGTGGTGGACAACCAGCCGGGGGTGCACGTCGTCGTGCTCGACGCGCTCACGTACGCCGGCAACCGCGAGAACCTCGCGGGCATCCCCGCCGACCGCATGACCTTCGTGCACGGCGACATCTGCGACGAGGCCCTGCTCGAGGAGATCGTCCCCGGCGTCGACGCCATCGTGCACTTCGCCGCCGAGTCGCACAACGACAACTCCATCGCCGATCCGGAGCCGTTCGTGCGCACCAACGTGCACGGCACGTTCCGCCTGCTCGAGGCGGCGCGCGCGCACGGCGTGCGCTTCCATCACATCTCCACCGACGAGGTGTACGGCGACCTGGCGCTCGACGATCCGGCGCGCTTCACGGAGGAGACGCCGTATTGCCCCTCGAGCCCGTACAGCTCCACGAAGGCGTCGTCGGACCTGCTCGTGCGCGCGTGGTTCCGCACCTACGGCGTGCGCGCCACGATCTCGAACTGCTCGAACAATTACGGCCCGCGCCAGCACATCGAGAAGTTCATCCCGCGCCAGATCACGAACATCCTCACCGGCATCCGCCCGAAGCTCTACGGCGACGGCCTGAACGTGCGCGACTGGATCCACACCGAGGACCACTCCTCGGCCGTGTGGGCGATCCTCACGAAGGGCCGCCTGGGCGAGACGTATTTGATCGGGGCCGACGGCGAGAAGAACAACATCGACGTGCTGCACGCCATCCTCGAGAACATGGGCAAGGACGCGGACGACTTCGACTGGGTCAAGGATCGCCCCGGCCACGACCGCCGCTACGCCATCGACTCCTCGAAGCTGCGGCGCGAGCTGGGCTGGGAGCCTAAGCATACCGACTTCGCCGAAGGGCTCAAGGCGACCATCGACTGGTACCGCGACAATCCCCAGTGGTGGCGGGATGCCAAGGAGGCCGTCGAGGCTAAGTACGCGAAGCAAGGTCAGTAGGGAGGCGTCATGGCGGCAGGAGACAGCGTCAAGCACGGGAACTTCACGTTCACCGAGACGTCCATCGAGGACGTGCTGATCGTGGACGTGACGGCCTACGGCGACGAGCGCGGCTACTTCGTCGAGACCTACAAGCGCCCCGACTTCGTCGCAGGCGGCATCGACGCGGAGTTCGTGCAGGACAACCAGTCGTCCTCGACCAAGGGCGTGCTGCGCGGGCTGCACTTCCAGATCGAGCATCCGCAGTCCAAGCTCGTGCGCGTCGTGAAAGGCGAGGTGTTCGACGTGGCCGTCGACCTGCGCCCGGGAAGCGCCACGTACGGCCAGTGGGAGGGCGTGGTGCTGTCGGCCGAGAACCGCCGCCAGTTCTTCGTGCCGCGCGGGTTCGCCCACGGGTTCCTCGTGCTGTCCGACGTGGCCGAGTTCTGCTACAAGTGCGACGACGTGTACCATCCGGGCGACGAGGGCGGCCTCATGTGGGACGATCCCGAGATCGGCATCGCGTGGCCCATCGCCGAGGGCATGGAGCTCGTGCTGAGCGAGAAGGACAAGAAGCACCCGCCGCTGAGCGAGCTTGCGTAACCCGCTATGAAGATAACGTGCCAGGGTTTGTGCCGCGGTGACGGCAAGGGGTATGCGCGTCTGACCGTAAAAGGCTCGGCTGGGAAGGCTATCGAGGTGGGCGCGACGCTCGAAGACGGCTTGCCGATCCCCTCGTTGTGGCTCGAAGACTCAGGTTCGGGCGCTGATCGCATCGGCACGCTGACGTTTCCCCTCCTCGACGAGGCGACGGTCGTCGTTCGTGCGGTAGGGGCGGACGGCGGGGAACCGTCGTGCCGTTTAAGCATTCCCGCTGCGAAGCTGAAATGGCTCTCGCGTTTGCACTACCGCCTCCGTCCGTCTCTGTGCGCCCGGCTGCGCGATGCCGACACGCGCGACGGGGGTAGGCTGCGTCTTTCGCTCGTTTGGTGCATGCCCGACGGAGACGAGTCGGTGTGGCGGATAGCCGCCGGCTCCCCGTCCCCCGATTCGCGCATTGCGTTTTCGGCATGGGACGGCGCCGGCAAAAAGATCGCCGTCGACCCCATCTTCTTCGAGGACCAGCGATTCACGGAGGAATCGGACGAGGGGTTCCGCCGGCGGGTCGTCGTTTCGCTTCGGATGCCGCGCGAGGCGGGCAGCCTGTTCGTCTTGGCCGAAGACGAAACGGGAAGCGCGAAGCCCGGGATGCTCGGGTTCGAGCGCGAGGCCTTTTCAGGGGCGCTGCATCATGCGCGCTTTCGCGTACGGACGGCCGCCGATAGGGAAGACTACCGGCGCTGGCGCGGCACGCACGAGGCGCGCGTGCAAGACGCCCGGTTCCTGGAGCCGATGGCGCATGGGCCGCTCGTCAGCATCGTGGTGCCCTGCTACCGGGTGAACGAAGCCTTCTTCGACGAGATGCTCGCTTCCGTCGTCTCTCAGACGTACGG
Organism: Eggerthella timonensis; assembly: GCF_900184265.1. Lineage (NCBI taxonomy): Bacteria > Bacillati > Actinomycetota > Coriobacteriia > Eggerthellales > Eggerthellaceae > Eggerthella > Eggerthella timonensis. Next base: position 3,065,451 of record NZ_FXXA01000002.1, on the reverse strand, counting down.
CGCATGGGAGCTCGTCTTGGTGGACTCCGAGAGCGCGTCGTCGAGCGTCGCACGCCTGGCGGCGTATGTGAACGACGACCGTATCAGGATTGTCTCCCTGCCGGACAATCACGGCATCGTCGGCAATACGAACGTCGGCATCGAAGCGGCGACGGGCGAATACGTCGCATTCCTCGACTACGACGACGTGCTCGAGCCGACCGCGCTCGAAGAATACGTCCGCGCCATCGAAAAGCATCCCAGCGTCGGCCTCTTGTACTGCGACGAGGATTCGTTCCAGCGGTCCGGCGATTTCCGCGATCCGGTATTCAAGACCGATTTCAACCGCGACCTGCTGTACTCCCATAACTGCATCACGCATTGGCTCATGGTCAGCAGGGAAGCGCTCGAGGAGGTCGGCTTGTCCGACGACGACGTGAACGGCGCGCAGGATTACGACCTCGCGTTGCGCATTTCCGAAACCGGGCGCGAAATCGTGCACGTCCCGCATATGCTGTACCATTGGCGCGTGCACGAGGATTCGACGGCGGGCGACAACCTGGGCAGCAAACCGTATGCTCACGAGGCGGGCCGGATCGCTTTGAGCCGACATTTCACGCGCCGGGGGCTTTCTGCGCGCGTGGAGGACGGGGACGGCCCGTTCGTGTACCGCGTGCGCTATGCGCTGCCTGACCCGGCGCCGAGCGTGGACATCCTCATTCCCAGCAAGGACCATGTGGACGTGCTGGACCGATGCGTCAGCAGCATCCTCGAAAAATCGACGTATCCGAACTACCGTATCACCGTCATCGAGAACAACAGCGTCGAAGAAGAGACGCTCGCTTATTATCAGGAGCTCGAAACGCGCGACAGCCGCGTGCGGGTTCTCGAATGGTCGCATGAGTTCAACTACGCGAAGATCATGAACTTCGGCGCCGCACACGCTGAAGCTGATTTATTGCTGTTGCTCAACAACGATACCGAGGTCATCTCTCCCGACTTCATCGAAGAGATGGCAGGATACTTGGAGCGCGCGGAAGCGGGCGTCGTGGGGGCGAAGCTGCTCTATTACGATGGCCTTGTACAGCATGCCGGCATGCTGATAGGGCCGGATGGTACGGTGGTGCATGTGAATCAGAACGTGCCCGACTCGTGGGGGTGCTATTTGGGACGCTCCATTCGTCCGGGAAACTTTTCGAGCGTGACGGGGGCCTGCCAAATGGTTCGCCGGTCGGTATTCGAAGAGGTGGGGGGTTACTCCGAGGAATTCGCGGTCGGGTACAACGATGCGGATTTCTGCTGCAAGGTGCGCGCCGCGGGGTACTCGGTGGTGTTCACGCCGTACGCGAAGCTGTACCACAACGAGTTCGTGTCGCGCGGACGCGAGGAGGGCGACCCCGTCAAGATGGAGCGGTGGCGCCGCGAGCGCGCGCGCATGCAGGAGAAGTGGCCGTCCTATTTCGAAGAGGGCGACCCGTACTCGAACCCGAACCTCGACCGAAACAGCCTCTACTTCGCCCTGCCGTCCGCGGACGAGTCGAGGGGCTAGCGCCCGAGGATCGCCTTGAGCGGCTTGAGGACGGCGTTTCCGGCCCGGTAGGTCTTGGAAGCGAGGGTTTCCTCGACCTCCCGCCAGGCGCGCAACGCGTTGCTCTGCTCCTCTTCCGCGCGGCGGTTCGCCTCGCGGAGCATGAAGAAGAGGAAGTCGTCGGCATCGTCGTCGAGGAGGTGCCGCACCTGGACGTACGTGCGAGGGTTGCGGAATTCGTGCTCCTCCATCCCGTCCAAGCCGAGTGCGGCGCACCCGCGCGTCTGCATCTCCTGCCGAAGCTCTTCGAACGCCTCGCGCGATTTGAGGCTGGAGAGGTTGAAGAACACCGACTCGGCGACCCAGTTCCGGAATCCCTTTGCGACGGGCGCGAACCTGCCGTTGCGTTCGAGGGTCTCTTTGACGGCGAGGAACGAACGGTGGAAATCGAGCGGAGCCCGCTCGTTCGTGGCGATGTTGCTGTTCGGATTGTTCACGCGGTAATGGTAGAGCACCTCGTCCACCGTGGCGATGCGTTGCGCCTGGGCCAGTGCGCAGCACACGAAGTACAGATCGGCGCTGCGCTGGATCTCATGGAAGCGCAGGTCGAGCTCTCGGATGAAGTTGTGACGGAACAGCTTGTTCCATGTCCAGTTCTGGAAGGCGTAGAAGAGCTCGTCGGGGTTGTCGAGGGGCGACGACACGCGGTGGGGGAAGGCGTTGACGTCGAGCGACCAGGGCACGGGAAGGGTCTCGCCGGTCTCGTCGTTGTACGAGTCCACCCGGTACGCGACGATGTCGGCATCGGTGTCAACTGCGCGCGCGATCGCCCGCTCGAGCAACTGCGGCTCGGTGAAGTCGTCGGCGTCGAAGAATGAGAGGAAGCGTCCTTGGGCGACGGCGAGCCCCGTGTTGCGGGCGGCCCCTTCGCCTTTGTTCTCCTGATGGATGACGTGAAGACGCTTGTCGCGAGCGGCGATGTCTGCGAGGATGCGCGCGGTATCGTCGGTGGAGCCGTCGTCCACGCAGATGAGCTCGAAGTCTGCAAAGGTTTGGGCCAGCACGCTCTCGACGCATTGCCGTATATGGCGCGCACCGTTGTAGACGGGGACGATTACGGAAACGATGGGGGTGTCGCTCACTTGCGCCTCCTGGAGCGGTCTTCGGCTGCCGCGTGCGCGTCTTCCAGGGCTTCGACAAGCAGCTCACGGTCGAGACGCGCCACGCCGCTCTCCTTGCCGATGAAGACGAGCTCGTCGATGCGCGCGCCTCGCTCGGCCACGAAGTCGAGGCACTGGGCGATGTCATCGAGGTCGGTGGGGTTCTCGAGCAAAAGGGCGCTTCCCCGCTTCCCCGCATAGGCCCCGCACCCCAAGAGCTCGGGCCACTGGGAGAGCGAGAGCGAGGCCACGTGCAGCTCGTGCGCACATGCGTCGGCTTGCTCAAGCGCGCGAGCACACAGGGCTGCGCACGTTGCTTGCGAGGTGTCGAACGCGATGCGCTCTACGGTCATGCCGAACTGGCGCAGGTGTCCGTCGATCGCGGCGTCCGCGGCGTTGCCGACGATGAGAGCCTTGGTTTGGCCGCCGTTCGAAAGCGCGTCGGCGATGCGGTCGAGGGGCGCGGGCCCCCGCGTCGCGACGACCGGGCACCGGTTGGCGAAGGCAAGCGGTGCTGCCGCGAGCGATTCGGGATTGTCGTCGAAGTCGACGATCATCGTCTCGTCTCCCCATAGGCCGTGCGCGATGCCGTAACGGTACACATCGAGCGAGAGGTCGGTCACGTCGCCGTCGTTAACGAACGGTACGATAGCAGGGGACCACGGCAGCTCTTCGAGTGCGGCAAGGGGCTCCGGCGCGTGCTTTTCGCAGTCGAAGAAAAAAATGGTCGACGGCTTCGCTTCGCGTAGCAACGAGGCCACGGCATCGGGGATCCGATCGGGTTTCACGGGCAAGACGGGAGCGTCGATCGCTCCCGCAAGGCCGTTCGCCATGATCGCGTTAATGTGGGTCGCACCGCACACCATCACGGCGGTGTCGAAGCCGTTTTCCCAGCCGTGCGCGGCCATTTGCACTGCCGTGCCGTTGGCGTCATCGCCGGCTATCGTAGTGAAATCGCTTTCCTCGTGCTCACCGCCGTGCTGCAGCGCCTGGAATACGCGCTGCTCGGATTGCGCGCTTCCCGTGCGCCCGCCGAGCCCGCCGTACACGCGGCAAACTAACGAGGCGTCGCCCAGCATGCGTGTGTGGCCCTTCTCGATCCAGATGACCTTGTTGCACAGGCGCTCCACTTGGGCGTTGCTGTGGGACACGATGAGCACGGTCACGCCGTGCTTCTCGATGAGTTCGCTGATGCGGTCCTCGCACTTCTTCTGGAACATGAAGTCACCGACGGACAGCACCTCGTCCACCACGAGGATCTCGGGGACGATGACCGTGGCGATGGCGAACGCGATGCGGGCCACCATACCCGACGAATAGTTCTTCAGCGGCATGTCGAGAAACTTCTCGATTTCGGCGAACTCTACGATCTCATCGAAGTGCTCGTTGATGAACTCCTTCGAGTATCCGAGCAGAGCGCCGTTGAGGTAGATGTTCTCGCGCGCGGACAGCTCGGTGTCGAATCCTGCTCCCAGTTCGATGAGCGGGGCGATGTTGCCGTTGATCTCGCAGGTGCCCTTCGTCGGCTCCAGCACGCCGGCGATGATCTTGAGCATGGTGGACTTGCCCGAACCGTTCGTGCCGATGATGCCGAACACGTCGCCTTTCTTCACCTCGAACGATACGTCGTCGAGTGCGGTGAAACCCTCGAAAAACAGCTTGCGCCGCGCGATTTGGATGGCATACTCCTTCAAGCTGTTGAGCTGCTCGGATGCCATGTTGAAGATCATGGACACGTGGTCGACTTTGACCATGGTCGGGCGGATGTCGCCCCTGAGATCCTCGGCTACGTCGGCCAGCGCTGCGGTGTTGACTATTTCGGGCATAGCGAACCTTCGTCTCTAAACGTACAGGATGAATTTCTTCTGCTGCTTGCGGAACACGGCGAACCCGATCGCGAGAGCCCCGACGCCGCAGCCGAGGCAGATGAGGTTCGCTCCCAAGCTGGGTGTCACCCCGTTGAGAGCGATGTCGCGGAAGTACGTGACGTAGTAGTACATGGGGTTGAACTGCATGATGGCCCACATCCAGTCCGTGAGGATGCTCGTGGGATAAAACAGCGGCGTGGCGTACGTCCAGGCTGTCAGCACGACGCCCCATAGGTGGATGACGTCGCGGAAGAAGACGGCCAGCGACGACAGCAGCAGCCCGAGCCCGAGGCAGAACAGGAAGATGTAGAACAGCAGAAGCGGCAAAAGGAGCAGATTCCAGGTGAGCGGGATCTGGAAGAACGCGATGACTGCCGCGACGGCGACGAGCGAGATGGCGAAGTTCAGCAGGCTGAACACCACCTTCTCGAGCGGGAACAGCATCTTGTTGATGCGGATCTTCTTGATGAGGGGCGCCGAGTCGATGATGGAGCTCATAGCGCCGGAGGTGGCGTCGCTCATGAAGGTGAACAGCGTCTGCCCGAGGATGAGGTAGATGGGGAAGTTCGGGATGTCGAAGCGGAACACCATCGAGAACACGGCGGTGAGCACGATCATCATGAGCAGGGGGTTCAGCACAGACCACAGCACACCGAGCATGCTGCGGCGGTACTTGAGCTTGAAGTCCTTCGAAACGAGCGAGGTGAGGATGAACCAATCTCGTTTGAACTGTGTCTTAGCTGCACTCATAATGCGGATCGCTGCCTCTCCTGTGCGACGCGCGCCCCTGCGCGGTATGTTTTGCAATCTTCGCAAATTCGCATGATACCACGGATCGCCGCTTTTCTTTTTCAGGCGAGGCGAGTCCATCCTTTATGCGCTCTATGCTACCCTTGCAACTGACATGTTGTAGATGTCGTTTTCACGTCGGTTCTGCGATGGAGGGTATGGGAGTCCGCATGTGGGTCGATTTTTGCTTGGCCGCTCTGACAGGGATTGCGGTGCTGTATGGACCGGGTTTTTTTGCTTGGAGAACCCTTGGCATGAGGGGATTGGCTGCGCTGGCCTGTGCGCCTCTCTTTTCGATCTTGGCATATTCCATCTTGGGGGTTGTGTGCTTCTTCGTCGGCGTGCGGTCGACCGTTTTCTCAGTAGGGCTTCCCGTGGCGGTTCTGTCGATTGCAGCCTGCGGCCTTGCCCTGCTCGTCGCTCGCAGGAAAGGCGTCGCGCTCGGTTCGGGCGAGCGCGCGGGCCGGCGGTTCGATGCTGCTCTCGTCTCGGCGTACTTGGCTGTCGGCGTGGCCGTCGGGTTGTTCGCGTTCGTCCTTCCCTTGGACGGCCCGGCGTCGTCCGTTCAAACGTACGACAACGTGCATCACTTCGCCTCGGTGCGCAGCTTCTCGGATTCCGGCATGTGGTCTTCGTTGCATGTCTCGTCTTACTTGGACGTTTCCGATCCCGCAGCCAACCCTCTGCCGGGAACCGGGTACTATCCGTCGGGATGGCATATCGTATGCTCTATGGTAATAAGCGTTTTGGGCGTCGAGGTTGCGCTGGCCGTTAATGCTGTGAACTTTCTGTTCGCAGCTGTCGTTTTCCCCTTGAGCATGGCGTTTCTCATGAAGGTACTGTTCTCCGGCGATCGCGCTATCGCCTTGATCGGAGCGTTGGGCGCGGTCGCCGTCGGAGCGTTCCCTTGGATTCTCGCCGAGGTGTGGCCCCTATATCCGAACACGGCGGCGTTCGCGCTGGTGCCGGTTCTTGCCGGGTGTTTCGTGGCGCTTTGGGGTCGGGACGCCTCTGGGAGGGAGCGCATCGTATACGGTGCTGTGTTCGTTCTCGGGTGCTGCTGCATGGCCTTCATTCAACCGAACGCCGTGTTCTCGGCGGCAGTCTTCCTCATTCCGTTTTGCGTATATCGATCGGCGGTCGAGGCGGGCCGTCGATTCCAGGAGCCGAAACGTCGCGTGGCGGTCATGCTGGCGGCCGGGTCGGTCGCGCTCGCGTGCGTTGCCTTGCTGTGGATGGCTGCGCTTTCTCTGCCCTTCATGCAAGGAGCCGTCGCAGTGTACTGGCCTCCGATCCATTCAAGGGCGCAGGGTCTCATGAGCGTGCTCGGCATGGGATTCGCCGGATCCTCCGTGCAACCGATCGCGGCGTGCCTCGTCGTTGCGGGCGCGCTGTACACGCTGCGCAAGCGACGCTATCTTTGGCTGACGTGCTCGTATCTTTTGGCATGCTGCATCTATTACGTTTCGGCCGTGGAGGGAGATACCCTGCTCAAGCACGCGCTGTCGGGATTCTGGTACACCGACCCCTATCGCACTGCCGCGCTGGCTGGCATCTGCTCGCTTCCACTTTTGGCAATGGGGCTGCATGTGGCGTACAGGGTTTGCTGCAGAGCCCTTGCGGCCCTGCGCGCCCCTGGTGCCTGCAGGGTCGAAGCCCTTTCTGCGACAGTCGTTGCAGTGGCCTTCCTCGCGTTGAACTTCTTGCCAGTTCGAGGGATGCTCGGACTGGGTCAGGATGCGTTCCAGGGAATCGTCGCTACTGCAACGGCTCTCAATGATGGTTCGGCGGTGAACGCCTACGGCGAAGACAAGAGCCGGTTCGCGAGAAAAGCGAAAGAGGTCGTGCCGTCCGGGGCACTTATCGTCAACCAACCTTACGATGGGTCGCTGTTCGCGTACAGCCTCGATGATTTGAATTTGTACTATCGCGATATATCGGGTTATGGTGGAGAGGACGAGCGCTCGGAGAGCGCGATGATCCGCCGCCGGTTGGCTGCCAAGGCGTCCGATCTTTCGGTGCGAGACGCGGTTCGAACAGCCGGGGCTGAATACGTGCTGATCCTCGATCGGGACGTCGAGCGCATGGAGGAGCTGTTCTTCCTCTACAACCAGGATGATTGGGTGGGCATCGAGGCGGTGGGCGACGAAACCCCCGGGTTCGAAGCGGTTTTGAAGGATGGCGACATGCGCTTGTATCGAATAGCGAACGCCGATGCTTTACAATAGGAGAGATCAGCGCGTCCAAGAAAAGGCAGGTTCGTTTATGCAGGATGACCATCCCAGCGTCTCGGTGCTGGTTCCCATATACAACGTGGATCGCTACCTGCCGCAGTGTCTTGAGGCGCTGTGCGGGCAGACGCTGCGCGACCTGGAGATCGTGGCCGTCAACGACGGTTCGACCGACGGATCGCTGACGATTCTGAGGGAATGGGCGGCGAAGGACGAGCGGATCGTGATCGTCGACAAGCCGAACTCCGGGTACGGAGCTTCCATGAATCGGGGGCTCGAAGCTGCGCGCGGCACGTACATCGGCATCGTGGAACCCGACGACTTCCCGGAGCGCGGCATGTTCAAGCGTTTGCTCCGCATGGCGCAGCGCCATGATTGCGACCTCGTGAAATGCAACTTCTTCGAACACTACGAGGACCATGACGATCGCGTGGACAACTTTGCCGGCTTCCCCTGCGGCAAGCTTTTCGATCCTGTCGAGCAGCCGCGCGTCATCTGCACGATTCCCGCCATCTGGACGGGGCTCTATCGCAAGGCATGGCTCGACGATGAGGGCATCCGCTTCCGCGAGACTCCGGGCGCGTCGTTTCAAGATACATCATTCGTGATGAAGTCCTGGTTCGCTGCCCGTCGGTGCGCACTGGTGCGCAAGTCGCTTTTGCATTACCGGATGGACAACCCGGGTTCGTCGGTGAAAACGACGGACAAGGTGTTTGTCGTGTGCGACGAGTTGGAGGATTGCGAGCGGTTCTTGCGCGCGCGTGTCGATCGCCGCCGCGTGCTGCTTCCCTGGTTTTTCGTCGACAAGTGGAGCAAGTACCGGTGGAACTACGAGCGTATCGACGAGAGCGCGCACGAGGCGTTCGCTCAGCGCGTATTCGAAGAGTACGCCGCAGCGCGCGAGGCAGGCGAGCTCGATATGAGGTTGTTCGACCTCAGCAGCAGAGATGCTCTTGGCGAGCTGCTCGAGGCCGGCGCGGCGAGGTTCGCCGCCGATCATCCGAAAACGTACTGAGGGGCGCCCGTGGAAAGCAGCAGCAAGCAGCCCGCCGTCTCCATCATCGTTCCCACGTACAATGCGGGGGAGTTCATCGCGCAGTGCCTCGACAGCGTGCTGGCGCAGACTATGGGCGACTTCGAGCTCATTTGCGTGGACGACGGATCGACCGACGATACACGGTCGATCGTGGAGGAGCGCGCGCGGCGCGACGGGCGCGTAGTCGCGCTGCGCCAGGCGAACGCGGGGCCCGGCGCGGCTCGCAACGCGGGGCTGGACAGGGCGCGCGGACGCTACGTGTACTGCCTCGATGCCGACGATTACCTTGAGCGCGACATGCTCGCGCAGTGTGTGAAGGCGCTCGACGAGACGCAGGCGGACATGGCGCTCGTGGCGTTTCGCACGTACAACCAGCAGGTGGGGAGGGCGTATCCTGCCGAGTGGGGCATGCGGAACGAGGACGTGTTCCCGTCGTATCCGGGCGGCTCGTTCACGTGGGAGACTGCGCCCGACCTGTTCTTCGAGACGGTGCAGAACGTTCCCTGGAACAAGGTGGTGCGCCGCACGCTGCTCGAAGAGCGCGGAATCCGTTTCCAAGAACTGCGCCTGACGGAGGATTTGATGTACTCGCTGCCGGCGGCGGTGGGGGCGAAGGCGGTCGTGCGCATTCCGCAGCCGCTCGTGGTGCACCGCGAGTTCGCCGGCACGAACGCGATGGCCGACAAGGGCCGGCATCCGCTCGATTTCCTCGACGCGTTCGAGGCCCTCGGCGCGTGGCTGCGCGCCGAGGGTGTGTACGAGCCGTTGCGCTCGGCGTATAGGGAGTGGCTGCTTGACGCGGTGTACTACAACCTGCCGACGTACCGCGATTTCGACGGGTTCTCCGCGGCGTACGAGCGTCTGACCGCAAGGGGGCTTGAGGCTTACGACCTGGCGAGCGCCGATGCGGGCTCCGTTCGCGACCATCGTTGCCGCGCGCTGCTCGAAGCGCTTCGCCTGGGGTCGCGCGAGCGCTTCCTGCTAGCATGCGCCAACATCGAGGCCGCTGAGGTGCAGGAGCAGAAGTGCGGGTTCCAGGACGCACAGGGATCGATTAAGTGGCTCTGTCAGCGTTTGAGGGACCGTTTGCGCTCGTAGACCGAGAATCCGCCCATAATGGTTGCGAGCGGCCTAGTGCTGCTATAATGCTTTGGTTGAAGATGCGCGCTCGCATGGGGATCGACAAGGAACATCATGGAATGGTATCAGGCGGTAATCGTGTTCGCCGTGGCCTTTGCGGTCGCGTACTGCATGGTACCCGTTTCCAAGAAGATCGCGTTTCGGATCGGGGCGATCGACTATCCCGGGTATCGGCGCATGAACCGCGTGCCCATTCCGCGCTGCGGCGGCATCGCGCTGTACGTCGGGTTGATCGCCGCGTGCTTCACGATGTTCCTCGGCGTGCGCTTTTTCGATTGGTCGTTGCACGATCTGTACATTCTGCAAGACGTGAACTACATCATGCTGTTCGTCGGCGTTACGACGATGTTTACCGTGGGGCTGGTGGACGACATCACCCAGCTGTCGCCGGGCGTGAAACTTGTGGGGCAGATTGCCGCTGCGACGATCGTCACGCTTTCGGGCATCACGATCGGCGCCGTGCGCACGTTGGTCGTGGGCGACTATCTGTCGCTCGGCTGGATCGACTACCCTCTGACGGTGCTGTATCTCGTGGTGTTCGTGAACATCACGAACTTGATCGACGGGCTTGACGGGCTGGCGTCCGGCCTGGTGGCCATCGTCGCCGCTGGTCTGCTGTACCTCGTCTGGATGCGGGGGAGCTTCACGCTCGTGCTCGTCTGCCTCGCGCTGATCGCCGTCTGCCTGGCGTTTTTGCGCTACAACTTCTTTCCGGCCTCCGTGTTCATGGGGGATTCGGGATCGCTTTTGCTCGGGCTCGTCGTGGGGATCGTCTCGGTGGTGGGCGTCGTGCGGACGCAGAGCTTCGTGGTCATGCTCGTGCCGCTCGTCATCGCCGGCGTTCCCGTCCTCGACACGATCTCGGCCGTCATCAGGCGCAAGCGCGTGCATCAGCCGGTGAAGGACGCCGATTTGGGGCACATCCACCATCGTCTCATGCGCGCGGGGCTGAGCCAGAAACGCTCGGTCGCGGTGCTGTGGCTATGCTCCGCGGCGCTCGTGCTCGTGGGTTGCCTCATGGGAAGCTTCTCGGGGCCGGTGCGTTGGACGGTGTGCATCGTGCTCGCTGTGGTTTTGTTCTTCGTTATCTGGAAGTTCGGCTTGTTCAAGCCCGTTTTGAAGCATCATTACGACAACAGGGGCAAACGCGGCCCCCGCGTACCGCGTCACCGATAAGCTGTGGGAGCTATGGCCGAGATATCCGAAGCGCATAAGAAGCAATCCAGGAGGACGGCCGCTGCGGCGGTTGCCGTCGTTGCGGTGCTGTCGCTCGCGTTCATCGGGCTGGTGGAGTTCCTGGACGGCACGGCTCGTCAGGCGAAGGAAGGCAAAGTCTCCCTTGAGGAAGTTTCTTCGACCGAACCGTTCTACACGCTGCTTATCGGATCCGATTCGCGCAAGGGCACGGCGCTGTACACGGGGAAGAAAACCGACCATGCTCAGGTCGATCAGCATGCCGACGTCATGACGCTCATGCGCGTGGATCCCGCAACGTATACCATCACGCTGGTGAGCATTCCGCGCGACACGGTGCTGCGGGGAACGTCTTGGAAGGTGAACGACTCGCTGCTTGACGGCGACCCTGAGGAGACGGTCGCGACCGCCGAGCGCCTGACCGGGGTAGAAATCGATTATTACATGATGACGACGTTCACCTCGTTCGAGGCGTTGGTGAACGCGCTCGGGGGCGTCACCGTCGACGTGCCGAAGGACGTGAAGGTTCCCGATCCTATGACGGCGGACAACGTAGAGCTGCAAGCGGGCTCCGCACAGGAACTCGACGGTTCTGAGGCGCTCGTGCTCGCTCGCGCCCGCAAGGAATATGGCGAGCATCAGGAGGCGCTGCGGCAGATCAACGTCCGCAACATCGAGACGGCGATGATCCAGAAGGTGCTTTCGCTCGACAGCGAGAAGAGCGCGAACGCGGTGCTCCTCGATTTGGAGGAGTACACGACGACCAATCTCGACATGGCTTCCATCGGCTATCTCGTGGTGGACTTCGTCGCACATCGCGAAGAGGTGACGATCTACTCGACGACCGGCCCTTACGTGGGCGGCGAGAACGCAGAAGGGCTGTGGGTTGTGGAAGAGGATCCGCTCGCCTGGGCCGAGCTGATGGCCGTGGTCGACGCGGGGGAGGATCCGGAGGGAATCGTGAAGCTCCCCAACCACTCGTAGAATCGATGACGGATCGTTTTCAAACTGCGGCTATGCTATCATATCAGCTTGTCTATTCGAGACGTTGAATGGAGCATTGTGCTGCAGACACTGGCGACGATATTGAAGGACAACTGGGAGTGGCGCAAGCAGATCGGGCATCTTGCTATCTTCGAGTTGATGAAGCAGGCGCGTGGGGCTGTTTTCGGATGGGCGTGGCTTGCCGTTAAACCTATTGTGTTCATAGCAGTGTTTTGGTTCGCGCTTGAAATCGGTTTGCGGGCAGGCGAGTCTTCAAGTCCGGATTATCCGTATTTCGTATGGCTCGTGGCCGGAATGATTCCCTGGTTTTACATGTCGGATATGATAACCACCGGTACTGATGTGCTCCATCGGTATTCGTACCTTGTGAACAAAGTGAAGTTTCCTCTCAGCGGAATCTCAACGCTGTATTCGCTTTCCACGCTTTTGATCAATGCTGCCTTGTTCGTTCTTTTGTTCATCATCTATGCTGCGTACGGCATGCCATGGGATATCTACTTGATCCAGGTTCCCATACTCATGATTTTGATGTTCGTGTACTGGGACATGGTGTCTATTCTGATCTCGCAGCTTTCGGGCATCAGCAAAGACGTCGGACAGTTGATGAAAGCGCTCAGCCAGCCAGCTTTTTGGCTCTCGGGTATCCTGTTCAATATGCAAGTTCTCGCTCCTGCCGGGTTCGGTTGGGCCGCTGATGTCATGCTGTTCAATCCCATCACGTTTTTCGTTACGGCGTTTCGTGATGCCCTGTGCGATAAAGTGTGGTTTTGGGAGGATCCGGTGTTCATCGGTGCGTTCGCCGCCGTATTTATCGTGACGCTCGTTCTCATGGTCGTCGTATACAAGCATTTTAACGAGGAGGTGTCCGATGCCCTTTGAGGATAGCGAAGCGAGTTTGTTGGAGTCGTTGGGCCCTCGTTCTGCGATTAGCGACGAGACGGCGGTGAAGTTCGATCACGTAACGAAGACCTACAAGCTTTACAAAAACGATAGGAGCCGTTTCCTCGGGCTTTTCAGCCGAAGCGGAAAAGAGCTGGTGGGGATCGTCAATGCCAACGATGACCTTTCCTTCGAAGTTAAGAAGGGCGAGGCGGTGGCGCTTATCGGAAGGAACGGTGCAGGAAAGTCAACTGCTTTGAAGATGGTTACCGGCGTAAGCTATCCGACGAAAGGCGAGGTGACGGTCAACGGGCGCGTGAGCGCCCTTCTGGAGCTCAATGCCGGCTTCGACGGTCAGCTGACTGGACGCGAGAATCTCAATATGCGCAGCCAGGTGTTGGGCATGAGCAAAGCCGAGTATCGTGATCTGGAGGATCAGATCATTGATTTTGCCGAGTTGGGCATCTATATAGATCAGCCTATGAAGTCCTATTCGAGCGGCATGAAGGCGCGTCTCGGATTCGCGTTCGCTGCTTCCATCGATCCCGATATCCTCGTAGTGGACGAAGCTTTGTCGGTTGGCGACAAGCAGTTCAAGCAGAAATGCGTTGCGCGTATGCGTGAAATCATGTCGAACGAGAACGTGACGGTGCTGTTCGTTACGCATGAATCTGCTGCTGCCCAAGAATTTTGCACGCGCGGCATCGTGCTGGAGTCGGGCAAGAGCGTGTTCGACGGCAGCATCGATGATGCCGTCGCTTTTTACGATGAGAGCTGCAAGGGGTAGCATGGACGGGAAAAAGGTCAAATCAAACGCATTCGCCGCAATCCTTGCGGGCGGTAGCGGCACGCGCATGGGCAATCCTGACAAGCCCAAGCAGTTCCTCATGTTGGGATCGAAGCCGATCCTCGTGCATACCGTCGAGAAGTTCTGCGTTACGGGGGCCTTCGATGCGGTGCTCGTGCTGTGCCCGGAAACGTGGGCGCAGCAGACGAAGGATCTGTTAGCCAAGTACAGCCCGAGCTTCGCTCAGGACGTGACGGTGATCGCTGGCGGCGCCACGCGCAACGATACGGTGACGAACGCAGTGGGCTACATCGAGGGCGCCTTCGATGTCGACGACGATACCGTCCTGGTGACGCACGATGCGGTAAGGCCTTTCGTGTCGCATCGCATCATCGCGGACAACCTGGAGGCCGCTCGGCTGCATGGGGCGTGCGATACGGTGATTCCCGCCACGGACACCATCGTGGAGAGCCTCGATGCGACGACGATATCCTCCATCCCCAACAGGCGCGATCTGTACCAAGGCCAAACGCCCCAATCCTTCAACCTCCGAAAGCTCAAGCGGCTGATGGAGAGCTTGACGGAGGAGGAGAAGGAGATCCTCACCGACGCGTGCAAGGTGTTCGTGCTGCGCGGCGAGGCGGTCTCGCTTGTGATGGGGGAGCCGGCGAACATGAAGATCACCTACCCTCAGGACATGAGGCTGGCCTCCGCCTTGGTCGGTGTGTAGGCTATGCTCAGCTGTGCATACAGGCTGATTGCCCCCCGCTCGTTTGAGCCGGTTGAGGTGGAAGTGCCCGAAGGGGCCCTTACTATCGTACGGCCCACGCACTTGTCTATCTGCAACGCCGACATGCGTTACTACCAGGGCAAGCGCAGCGCCGAGGCGATGGCGAAAAAGCTGCCCATGGCTCTCATCCATGAGGGCATCGGCATTGTGGTGTGCGATGCGACCGGCACGTTCGAACGCGGAGCGAGCGTGGTCATGCTGCCCAACAACCCCCATGAAGAAGATCCTTTTATCGCGGAGAACTACCTGCGCAGCAGTGAGTTCTGCGGCAGCGGTTTCGACGGGTTCATGCAGGAGTACGTGGCGTTGCCACCGAGCAGGCTGGTCGCGCTGCCCGAAGGCGTCGACGAGACGGTGGCCGCCTTCACGGAACTGGTCAGCGTGGCCGTTCATGCGGTGAATCGCTTCGACGGCATAGCTCATGGTGGTCGCGGTACCGTGGGCGTGTGGGGCGACGGGAACCTCGGCTTCATTGTCAGCCTGGTGCTGCGCATGAGGTATCCGTCCATGCGCATTGTCGTGTTAGGGCGTAACGGGTACAAGCTCGACGATTTCACGTTCGTCGACGAGACGCATATGACGTACGAGGCGGGTCCTGATCTGGCTGTGGACCACGCGTTCGAGTGCTGCGGCGGGGACGGCTCGGCATCGGCTATCGACCAGATCATCGATATCGTCAAGCCCGAAGGAACGGTGTCTTTGCTGGGCGTGTCTGAGAACCTCGTGCCCGTCAACACCCGCATGGTGCTTGAGAAGGGCCTGCGCCTGTTCGGCAGCAGCCGAAGCGGACGGCAGGATTTTCTCGATACGGTCGCTTTGTACGAGGCCCATCCGGAAATGCTAGGGTACCTTTCTGCGTTGGTAGGCAACGTCATGGAGGTGGGATCGATCACCCAGATCGTGCAAGCGTTCGAAACCGATGCGCGCAAGAGCATGGGCAAAACCGTGATGAAGTGGAATATGTAGGAGCACCTTGAGCGATATCGTAAATACGACCAAATGGAAAATCAAAGATATCGTGCTAGGCGCATGGTTGCCGCGCGTCTATGAAAAGGCTTGTGCCGCCCCGATCGAAAAAGGCAAGATCCTGTTCGTCGAGGCGAAAGAAGATCGGCTGCCCGACAGTTTCAAAGTGCTGTACGAGCGCCTCGATAATGCTCTCGGATATGAGGTGGAGTTCGTCTCGCTGCATCAAAAACGAGATTCGTACGCTCGATACTGTCTCAACTGCGCGGACATGCTCAGGAAGGCGGCGACTGCGAAGGTGGTTTTCCTGAACGATGCGTCCGATGTGCTCAGCTGTATCGCATTGCGAAACGAGACGAAGGTCGTGCAGCTATGGCATGCTTGCGGTGCTTTCAAGAAATGGGGTATGAGCACGGCTGATTTGAAGTTCGGCGGCTCGGGCGACCAGAAGCGCAGGCATCCGTTCTATGAAAACCTCGCTCTTGTGACGGTGAGCAGCCCGGAGGTTGTTTGGGCGTATGCGGAGGCGATGGATCTCGAGGATCGGAAGGACATCATCAAGCCGCTCGGGGTAAGCAGGACGGACGTGTTCTTCGACGATGATTTTCTTTCCACGGCTCGGGCCCGTGTCGAACGAGTCGTTCCGGCGGTTGCGGAAAAAAAGGTTCTTCTGTATGCTCCTACGTTCAGGGGCAGGGTGAACAGCGCGAAAGGGCCGGATGCATTGGACATCGCGCGCTTCCAAAGGGCGCTCGAAGGCGAATACGTGCTGCTGATCAAACATCATCCGTTCGTGAAAAACAGGCCGGTCGTGCCGGAAGAAAGCCGCAGGTTCGCTTTCGATGTTTCCGACGAGCTTCCCATCGACGCCTTGTTGAGCGTTGCCGACATCTGTATTTCCGACTACTCTTCGCTCGTGTTCGAATACTCCCTCTTCGAGCGCCCTATCGTTTTCTTCGCGTTCGATAAAGACGAATACGACGATTGGCGCGGCTTCTATTACGACTTCGATGAGCTGACGCCTGGTCCTGTTTTCGATAACAATGACAACATGGTCGAATATATCTCCTCGATCGAGGATCGATTCGACAAATCGGCGGTAGCCGCTTTCAGAGACCGGTTCATGAGCGCCTGCGACGGCCATGCCACCGAGCGCATCATCGAAGCGGTTCTGGGGGAGTGAGGCTGTGAAAGGCGCATTCGCTTCCCTCGCTCGCTGGATTTTCAAGGCTTTGTACCGTGTATGCTGCGTATGCTCTCGGCGTGACGAGGTGCTGTTCCTTTCGCGGCAGGTGGACGAACCGGGCTACAATTTCAAGGCGTTGGGCGATGAGTTCGAGCGCCGCGGATGGCAGGTTCTCTACCTGACGAAGCGTCTTTCCAAGCGCGCGACAGTCCCATATTCGCTTCATGTCGTTCGCGAGGTGTACCATCTTGCGCGATGCAGGGTATGCGTGCTCGATCGATACGATCCGGTCGTGGGCCTGCTCGATTTCGACTGCGAGCATGCAGGCGGCTTCGATGGAGGGTCTGCCGCCTCGCAGCCGTTACACGAGGAGTTTCCGTGTCTTCCGATAATCGTCCAGCTATGGCACGCATTCGGCGCGTTCAAGAAGTTCGGTTTCCAAAGCTTGGACACTCCGGAAGGCCATCCGACCCGTATCGCCCAGTCGTTCGGCATCCATCGGAACTACTCGTGGGTCGTCTGCACGGGCGAGCAGAACAGGAAGGCGTTCGGCGAGGCGTTTTCGTATCCGATCGATCGCATCGTGGCCCTCGCTCTGCCGGAGTACGATGATCTGCTCCAAAAGCGAAAGGCGATGGAAGTGGCTCGCCGGCTTGAGGACGGTCGACCTTTCCGGGTGCTTTTTGCGCCTACGTTGCGCAAAAGAGAGGCATCGCCCCATCCCTTCAAAGAGCTTCGAGAGGTTTGGGACGATTCTTCTGTCGGTGCAGATGTCGAGGTGGTTTGGTCGTTTCATCCTCTCGAATCGGGCAATGGCGCCGCCCTGAGCGTTTCGAAGGCTTTGCTCGAAGCGGATTGCGTCGTCACCGATTATTCGTCGATCGTGTACGAAGCCTACGTTCTTGGGAAACCGGTCGCCTTCTATGTCCCCGACATCGAGAGCTACCGTTTATCCCCCGGCCTGAACGCCGATCCGTGCGAGCTTGCACCCTCGATCGCCTTCCTTGATCGAGAAAGGCTTGCCAGCTTTCTCCGGGATACGGCAAGCGATCGCGCGGCCTATCCTCAGAGCGAGTTCGACCGTTTCGTCGGTTCCACCTTCGACGGGTGCGAGCCGGGCACGGCGAAACGCATCGCCGACTTCATCGAGCGTCACGCGGCCGCTTTTCGGTAAGCGCATGACACGCCAGGCCGATCAGCAGCGGTGCGGCAAGGACGAAAGGCAGCACGTATCTGTCGGCGACCGTCGGGGTCATGATCAGGAACACCCAAGAACCCAATAAGGGCATGAACGGGAGAACGTGCCCCTTCCCGCGGTAGAGTGCGAGCGCGATGCAGATCAACGGGAGCCAGCCACCGTAAAATCCTTGCGTGAAAACCCAGTTAAGGATAGGTACCGACCCCAGCAGCTTTTTGTATACCCGCTCGATTTTCGAGGACGCGGAGTTGAGCATGTCCGGCTTGTGGAACGTCAGCTTATCGGAAGCATCGCTGAACATCTCCAGAGCGCTTTTGCCTGGGTTGCACGTGGTGTGCCAGCCAATGACGGCGACGGGGGAGAGCCCCTGGATGCTAGTGCGGCAGGTCGCTTCGAAATAGGAATTCGGGTG
The DNA here is from genome assembly GCF_900184265.1 of Eggerthella timonensis. Lineage (NCBI taxonomy): Bacteria > Bacillati > Actinomycetota > Coriobacteriia > Eggerthellales > Eggerthellaceae > Eggerthella > Eggerthella timonensis. The sequence goes on along the minus strand of NZ_FXXA01000002.1, from coordinate 3,047,303 downwards.
GCGCGCTCCTTGCACAGCCCAAGCTTTGAAATAGCACACCATATCCGAGAGCGAAGCATCCGATCGAAAGCTGTTTTTCGCAGGGTCGCTGATCTCGGGCTTCCATTTCTCTTTCGCGGCATCGATGTCCATGACTTTGCCGATCGCCTCCAATTCATCTGCGGATGCGTCGTCATGCTGGAGGAGGTAGGTGGTCGTCTGCTGGAAAAACGTTCCGAGCATCTCCTGCTTGCCACCGCTGGCCACGCCGCCTATCAATGGATACACGATAGCAGGAAAGGCGAGCGAGAAGAGAAGAATCGGGGCCACGAACGCTGCGAGCGCATGCTTCCAGAAATGCCGGTAAGCGATGAGGATCGTCAGCCCGGAAAGGGCCACAATGTACACCCCGGGCTTTTTCGTCAGGATGCACAATCCTGCAAGCGCGACGTAGCCGATCAGGAAGCGTTTGGACTTCAGCGCGGAACCCTTCGTTCTCGCAACTTCGATGAAGGCTATGAAATACAATACGAATACTGCCGAGAACAGCGAATCCTTGCACATGCACATAGCCCAGTTGGGTATGGGAGGGAACAGCGCCGCGAATGCGAGCAAGGCGAGCCTTAAAGGCTTTGGCGCGCGAAGCTTCTCAAGATAGCAGCAGCTGAGCGCAAGGGCTGCCGCGGTGAGCGCGCATTGTGCCAACGAATAAAGGAACATGCCTGCGTTCTGGGACCCGACGACGTCTCCAAGCCATACGAACGACCCGAACACGAGCGTATCGAACACGGGGTGATGGTCGATGTATTCGGCATCGAAGACGGTGTCCATGGTGCTGTAGTACGTAGGCGACGGCATGAAGAACTGATAGAGCTGGTTGTAGGTGTCCCAATCGATGCTTGCCGGGTATTCGACGATGATCCACGGAAGCCACAACGCCACTATGATCGCGGCGGCGACGAAAACGTCTTTGCGGCAAAACGTAAGCGAGATAGCTGGAAGCGAGTTTCTTCGGCTCCAAGCGTGAAGGAGCTTCGGGCCACGTGTTCCTGCTTGGTAGAGGGCGATGCCCGACACGACGAAAACCCCTGCCATCAAAGCGAGGAAGAGGACCTTTCGATGCGGTAGGTCCGCCAAGAGCGGATACGTTTCGAGCCCTTGGTAATGCATGCCGAGGGCAAGCGCCGCGGCTATGAGCGCGGATGCGACGAACGAGACGATGAGCATCCGCTTGTCCAAGGTGCGTATCGTGCTCATCTGCCTTTCCGCTCCTCCCACGTCCTCATGAGCTCGTCGTAGAGGCGCTCGCGCTGGTTATTGTCGTAGTGGAAGAAGAACCCCTCCATGCGCTGCCGATACGGCGCGGCCGGTCTTCCTTCGTTCTCGACGATGCTGGCTACGGCGTCGAGCAGATCCGTCCCAGTGCGGGAGAGCGGTCCGAACCCCTCCTCCAGAGGGAGGTCGAGTTCGCGATAGCCGTTCAATCCAGCCTTGAATTCGACTTCGTCGGGAAGGAAGTAGACCACCGCTCTCTTGAGGTAGACGAAATCGAACACCCAGGAGGAATAGTCGGTGACGAAGACGCGGTAATCGCCTTCCGAGACTTCATTGACCAAATGGATGCGCTTGCTGCAAAACCGTTCGAACTCGGGGTTGTATACCTTGAATATGGGGTGGAGCTTGATATCGAGTTCGTACTCATGCTCTTCGAGGAGCTTGCTAAGACGCGGATCGGCGAGAAACGCCTTCGTTTCGCGCCAAAACGAGGATTCGAGAAGCGCTCGCTCTCGTCTTCCGAATTTGAGATCCGACGATTCGGTTACCAAGTACTTGCGCCAAGAAGGGGCAAACAGGATTTTGCGCTTGCTTGCTTGGCCGGCATCGATACGGTCGTAGCGCGGCATCCCGCTCGTCAGGAGCTGTTCGGGCAGGAATCCGTACGTATCGGTCAGGATCTTCGTTTCGTACGGTGTCGAAACAACCTCGTAATCCATGAGGAGGCGGTCGGCGGAGTACTTCCACGGCATATGTGCGTGCAGAACGCCATGCTGTAGGTATACCAAATCATAGCGGATCATGTCTGCCAATGCGTTGAGCGCCTTTTGCTGAAATGGGCACCAGTTGGGACGCTCGATGTAGCTTGCGACGATCCTGTCGGCTTGCAAGTGCAAGAATTTGTGCTCGGTCGAGCTGAATCGAATCATCGAGCTTTTATGCCGCTTTTCGAACATTTCGTCGAGTGTCGCATCGTCCTCGTCGGTGACGTAGAAGCGAAGGATTCCGTCTTGCTTTTCGAAATCGTGCAAGAACTGGAAGTATGCATTGTCGCCTCCGACCCCGGTTCGATCATAGTAAAGCCATGTGGGCTGCTTCGGTTTGCGTCGCATCTTCAACGCCGAGCGAACGGCGAATCCTTTGGGATTGCGGCGCGCAACGCCGAAAGAATTGCTCAGCCAGGCTTTCTGTTTCGCCAACCATGAGGGATGGCGCTTTATCTCGATCGCGCTGTTCATCTGGTTTAGGGAAACGAGATAGTCCTCGGTCGAGAAAGCGTCGATTCCGTTGTTGGTGTTACCCGAGGCCCTTGCAGAGAGCTTTACGAGTGAGGGGAGGTCGTATCCGTCGATTCGCACGGTAAACGATATGCGAGAACAGCTATCGAGTGGCACGTCGATATCGAACCCCCAGAAAACGCTCGTTTCGATGCGGGCCATATGGCGGCTTAAAGAAGACGGGTGCAGAGGGATCTCTAGCCTTCTGTTGCCATCGATCGTTGCGGTCAGCGTCGGTTTTCCGCAGTAACCGAAAGCTACGGATTTGATGGCTCCTTTGAGTTTGAACGTATCGCCGTCGACTCTTGTGCGCACGAGTTCGACGACTGTATTGCGCCTGCACAGGAGAAGACGATCGCCGTTGCGTAGCACGACTCCTTGCTCGCTTACGGCGCAAGCGATGTTCGCACTGGGCTTCAACGTCAAAAAGTAGTGGTTGAGGAACTCGCTCGAGCGGGGCGCGGTGAAGATGACGTCGTCGTCGACCCGATCCATAAGGGCCGCTATGCGCTGCATCGACCGATGGAAATCGTCGGGAGCGTAGTGGTACGGGAACAGTACGTCCTGCTTTATTTTCCAGTTGACTTCGTTGAGAAACGACGCCTGCAAGTACAGCGGGGCTTTTCCGGGATACGCGGCGAACAGTTCTTCCCAAAACCCGATGTTTTTTTCGAATTGGTAGAAGGGGTGCATTTTAGTGCCGATGGCGCTTCCGGGAAGCTGCTGGTAACGATACGCGCCCTCTTTGCAGAATCCGACCTTCTGCTTGCGAAGCAGTATGGTCAGGAAAAATAATTCGTCTTCGTGGACAGCCAGGTCTTCGCGGAAGCGGGGGAGCGATTCGTCGTTTTTCACCACGACGTTGACATTGGTGATGAGAGCGAACGCGTACTGGAGCTTGGCCAGGTCGTAGATGCCCGTATGCGTCATGACCTCTTCGCGTACGTGCGACCATTCGCGTTTGGCATTGTGTAGGCGCATGGGATAGGATACGGCATCGATCTCGTCGTAATGCGCGTCGAAAAACGACGCCGCTGCTTCGAGGGTGTTGGGGAGCAGCGTGTCGTCGCTGTCTAGAAAGGCGATGTATTTACCGTGGGCTGCATCGATCCCGGCGTTTCGGGCGCTTCCGACCCCGCCGTTCTCCTTGTCGATGACGACGATGTTGCTTGCCTTCCCGGCGTATTCGTGACAAATGGCCGACGTTCCATCCGACGACCCGTCGTTGACGAGGACGATCTCCAACTTGTCGGGCCCGAGCGTCTGGTGCTGCAGGCTCTCGATGCTTTTGGCGATATTGTCCTCGCTGTTGTATGCCGGCACGATGACGCTGACGGTGTAAAGAGGGTTCGAATGAGTTAGAGAATCGTTTGATGATTGCATGGCTAGCTTCCAAAAATCGTTTTCAAGGTCTTTTTCAAACGGTAGGGGCCCGCTAAAAGAACGTGACCGAGTTTGTACGAGTAGGAGTCGGTGATGTCATCGAGCTTTCTTCGGAGCCGTTCGTTCTCGCGTTTTTCGATTCGAACATGCTCTTCAGCTGCGGCATAGCATTCGATCACGCAGAGAATACCCGAAGCGATTTTGCTATCGGGTCGATCGATTTTCGATCGCTCCTCAGGAGAGAGGGATGCGTAGCGCTGCGCCGCAATCCGGTAATACTGCTCGATCTCGCTGGAAACAACCGGCTGGAAATCGTTTGCGTTGAACAGATCTTCCGGCGTTGCTTCGGCCATCTCGGCGGCAGACAATAACAGGGCGGTGAACTCCTCGGCGTTTTTCAGCCGTTCGCCTTTGGTGGATTCGAGCGATCCTGGTCGAATCCGGTAGATGTATAGAGGTCTTGCCAAGATCGTGGATCTTTTCGCCGAAAGCAGGACGCGATAGGTGTAATACATGTCCTCATGGTGCAGCCCCTCGAGATTTCGGATGCCGTTCGTATCCAGCAAAGATTTCCGTACGAACTGCGGGCCGTTGGACATGCGGTATTCCCCGCGCTGGGTCGAGAGCGTCAGGATATCCGTGCCGGGAAGAATGGGGTAGTCGTGCGCGACGGCGTGATATTGCTCTTTGACTTGCGTTCTCTCCACGAGAAAAGGAGAGCGGGGATCGTCGTTCAGCGCCTCTATGGCATATTGGCAAAAATCAACTTGGTTCGACTCGCAGAACCCGTACAGATACTCAAGGGCATCGGGCACAAGCATGTCGTCGTTGCCGACGTATTGAACGTAGGCGCCGTTGGCCGCTTCGAGACCGATATTCAAGGTGGTGCCCGTCCCGGAGTTGGTCGAGTTGCTCAGCACCGTCACGCGGGAATCTTCTTTAGCGTATTGGATCAGCTTCGACAGGGAAGCGTCGCTCGAAGCGTCGTCTACGCAGATGATCTCGATATCCTTGAGCGTCTGCTCCCTTATACTGGAAACAGTGTCGTCAAGCAGCTTTTCGGCATTGTATACCGGGATGATCACGCTTACTTTGACGGGGGTCCCTTTGTGCTCGGCGAGCTGGCCGCGTTTCGTTTCAATCGAAACGAAACCGGTGCCGGTACTTCTATGCAGCTTGATCATATTCGGTCCTGCTCCAAACGTAGCTCTCTTTACGATTGGTCCTCTCTTGGGCGACAACTAATGGTATCACAGCCGATGCGATGTGTCGTTCGCGCACCTGGGTTGATCGGGCGCGCTCCTCCGGCTGGATAAAGAGGCCGGCTTTGCGGAATAGGAGCGTCCATTGCGAGCACAAGAATGTTGACTAATGGTAAACTAACCATTCAGTCCAGTACTTCCGAGTATGAAAAGAGTGGGAAATGGTCAAGAATACCGCCATGTTGGATCTTCCGTGTTGGAGTGATAGCTATGGTTCCCTTGTCGCAATCGAGGAGAGCGATACGATACCCTTCCCTGTGACGCGCGTCTATTACATATTCGACGTGGGCGACGGCATACGACGCGGTTTCCATTCCCATAAAGACCTGGATCAAGCTCTTATTTGCGTGAACGGCTCGGTTCGCATTTTCATCGAGGACGATGAGGGATCCGAAGTGGTTCTGCTCGACGATCCGAAGAAGGCCCTTCATATCGGGCCTATGGTTTGGAGGGAGATGTTCGACTTCTCGGATCAGGCGGTGTTGCTCGTGCTGGCTTCGCGGCATTACGATACTTCGGATTACGAGAGGGACCACGATGCTTTCCTGAAAAAGGCGAAACTCTATTTCGAAGGCGAAGGTGAATGACGATATGGCGATACCGTTTGCAACGTTGGCTCCGATGCATGCGGAGCTTCGCGACGAAATGACCGAAGCTTTCTTGCGCGTGTACGACAAAGGGGAGTTCATTCGATCTTCGGAGTGCGATGCGTTCGAGCACGAGTTCTCCGCATACTGCGGGGCGAACTACGCGGTAGGCGTCGCTTCGGGTTTGGATGCTCTCGCACTCGCCCTCAGAGCGCTTCGCGTCGGACCGGGGGACGAGGTGATCCTTCCCGCCAATACGTTCATAGCCACTGCTCTCGCGGTCAGCGCGGTGGGGGCCGAGATCGTTTTGGTCGATCCTGACCCCGATACCTGCAATATGACGGTCGAAACGTTTTTAGATGCGGTGAGCGAACGCACAAAAGCGGTTATCCCCGTGCATCTTTACGGACAGGCGGCGGATATCGAAGCAATCGCGAGAGAAGCTGGCGCACTCGGCATCTACGTGGTAGAAGACTGCGCGCAAGCTCACGGTGCCCGCTATTCCGGACAGCATGTCGGAACGTTTGGAGATGTAGGTTGTTTTTCGTTCTATCCGGGGAAAAACCTCGGGGCTTTGGGGGATGGAGGAGCGATCGTCACGAACGACGAGGGCGTTGCCGCTCGCGTTCGGGAGCTGTCCAATTACGGCAGCAGACAGAAGTACCATCATGTCGAAAAAGGCGTCAATAGCCGGCTCGACGAAATCCAAGCTGCCTTTTTGCGCGTCAAGCTGGCTCATCTCGGTGAGCATATAGCCGCACGACAGGCTATCGCCAACCGCTATTTGACGGAGATCGCCAACCCGAAGATCAAATTGCCGAAACTTGGCGAGAACCGCAACCACGTTTGGCATATATTTGCCGTCCAATGCGGAGAGCGCGATGCCTTGAAAGAGCATCTGCAAGCCTGCGAGATAGGCACGAACTGCCACTATCCCATAACGGTGGCCGACCAAGAAGCGTATTCGGAAGAAAACCTGGGCGCCACCGAATTGGCGCGTTCGCTTGCCGCCGGCGTGCTCAGCCTGCCCCTGTTCGTCGGAATGACGAACGAACAGATCTCCGAAGTCATTCAGCGCGTCAACGAGTTTTAGTGAGGGCGGTATGGAACACCATTACGAGATAGAACACAAGGGCATCCTCCTGCGCCCTCTTCAACACGGCGACATCGAGAGTTTGCGGCTATGGAGAAACGATGCCGAAAACAGCCAATACATACGGAAAATTCCCTTCATTACGTCAGAAGCTCAGGAGGCGTGGTTTGCTGCCGAGATGCGAGACCCCGCCACGCTGACCTTTGCGATCTGCGCTGATTCTGAACTGGTCGGTTCTGTTGCTTTCTACGACATCCATGAAGGAGCGGCTGAATTCGGTCGCTTGATGGTAGGGAGCGCGAAAGGCAAGGGGATTGGTTTCCGAGCGACCGAGGCAAGTATGCGATTTGCTTTCGAGGTCCTTCAGCTCGTGAGTATCCAGGCAAGGGTATCGGTGGACAATATTGCAGCGCTTATCATCTATATACGTATCGGGTTTTGCGTGAAAAGCAGGGAATATAATCCTCAAGCTCAAATGGACGAATTTGAGCTTTCTTTGACTAACGATAGGTTTTTCCGACTGACCGCATAAGCATTGCGTTTTATACGATGATTGGGGAGGGTATGACCGAGGGTGCCGATGTTTTAGTGACGGCGATAGTGCTTCATTATGAAAACGGCGATGTTATTTACGAGACGCTCGATTCTATTCTCGATCAAGACTATTCTCGTATTGAGCTTATTGTGAGCGATGATTGTTCTGAAGAGTTTGACTCCGAATGCATCCTCACTTACATAGAGAAGCGCAAGCGTTCGAACATCGAGCGAGTGGTTGTGCGTAAAAACGAATGCAATCTAGGAACTGTCGCGCATCTAGAACATGTTCGAGCTGGAGCGGAAGGTGAAATAGAGCTGCTGATTGCTGCCGATGACTGCTGGCATGATCCTTCGGTCTTTTCATCGTTTGTAGAACGATTCGAAGAATTGGGTCCCGAAGCTGAATTTATTACTTCGCAAATCGAAATGTGCGATGAGCATCTTCAGGAAGTCGAAAAACTCTTTCTGTCGACTTCCGTCCAAGAGATGCTCAAGAACGGAGATATGCAAAGTTTATTGGAAGCGGTATCGTGCAATTGTGTTTTGGCTGGGCCGGGTTCTGCGTTCAGAAGAAGCTACTTTGAAAAACTTGGTAAATTGTCAAATCAATATACCGTTGTCGAAGACTGGTCTGCTCATGTTCGCTGGCTTGCGATGGGTGGTCGGATATATTACTTAGACAGAATTACTTTGAAGCATCGACATGGTGGTATATCGCATTCTGCAAGCAGTGAATGGCCTCAACATTACATTTCGTATAGAGATGATCTTGAGAAAGTCTTTTCCGCGGAAATTGAGCCTATTAAAGAGATGCTTTCTTTGAAGACCTATTCGAGGGCAACTCTGTTTCATGATCGCAATCAAGCATTGTGTCTCTCATTGAGGCACCGTGTCTCCGTTCTTCTCGTATTGGACAAGCGCAAGGAATCTCGCAGATCTGTAGACTCTGCGTTAAGGCAGAATTGTTTGAATTACGAAATGGTCATTGGGTATCCGTATGATTTGACCGAATGGGTTATTGATGTCGTCGAGAAACGGTTTGTCTCGTCGCCGAGTATTCGAAGAATACGGTTAGTTCCTTATTGTGAGAATGGCTTCGAGAATTGTTTAACGCAATTGAGCCAAGTAGCTGCAACAGAACATAGGGTGACGCTGATGCCCGGAGAGGAATTCGCGCATTCGTCTTCGCTTCTTGAATTCGTCGTTCAGGAGGTGGGGGAAGCGAGCATGTCGGAAAACGAAAAACCTATCGTGAGACGAATAGAGTTTTCGAAGAAATCCAGTCTTCCTTCTCGCGGTACGAAATTGGGTACTGTAGCAAAAAGGAAAGCATCAAGTTTCTCTCAAGTTTCAAAAATAAAAGAAGATCTTCTCTATATGGCTCTGACGGTTTTGGGATTGTGTTTGATTCAATCATCTGAATTGATGTTCGAATGGTTCTATTTTTCTGTATTCAGTATTGCTTTCGTTACTACTTTCGTAGTGCTTGTGGTAAGAGTAGCTGCTTCTTCTGTTAAGAAGCTTCGAAACAATTGTTAAAGGTGGGCCGGTGAATTATTCTCGATCTAAACAAGCGTGTGGCCTGATTCGCGCTATTTTGGAAGCAGATTGCATTGAAGGCGTATTGCAAGGTTCACGGTTGTCGAAGGAGGTAAAAAGGCAAAGGTCTTTGGCTTCGTCGCACCTAACTACTAATAGTACGTGGAGTGCTGTGAGAAGCGAATGGGAGTATCTTAGCGTGTTGCAGGGGGTTTCCGACGTTCTAATGGGGCCGGAAGACCAGATACGTACGAGACTTTCGTCTCTCATGGGCGTTGTGACTGAGAATACCTCCCCATTAAGAGTGTCCATTTTCGCTTGGGATTCTTCTGCACAGTTTACCTTCCGAGCAATATATGAATACTTTGCCAAGCTTGAGAATTGCCATGTTGATCTGGTTGCCTTTGGTGAGGCGGGAAGAGATGGCGGTCTTGCATTCCGAAAAGACGATTGGGACGTGATCCAGTCGAGCGAGTACGACCTCTCGGACATATCGCCTGATATCGTATTTTATCCTGAACCTTCTGGTAAACGTGTCGAGCTTCTTCCGAAGTTCAGGATTAGCGAAGTCTCCAAACATGTCGAATATACCGTGTGCATTCCAAGTCCCTTTGAAGTTTTCTTTGGGGGTGAACCGCTAGATTCTCTATCGTCGTCAGAACGATTTCATGCATGGAGGCTAGTAGCTCACAATTCGCGTCATGCTGAAGAATTGCGAAGGTGCAGTTATTGCGATGGCGTTAATGTTGTTGAGCTCGATGGCTCTGTATTCGATGCGCTTCAGACGACCTTGGAAAAAAAGGGCTTCTGCGTAACTGGCTCGAATTCGTTAGTCGATGGTCAACCTTTCGACACGCGTATGTATTGCAATCTCTTTAAGAAGGAAATCGGGTCATACGAAAGTGCGAACGGTGAACGCATTGGTGCGTTTGCTGTCGACGCTGTGAACGAGGACTGCAAAAACAAGGCTGCCATTCTCTTTAGGCTTGGTAAAAGGGGCGAGTAGGCCATGTCTTTTAGAGATGAAAAACTAGTTAGCATTATCGTTCTGAGCCATGACTCTCGATCGACGATATCGAGGGCGCTCCACTCTGTATTCGTCCAAGACTACCCGCGTTTGGAAATCATCGTTTCCGATGATGGTTCAAAAGGAATTTCTCGGGAATATGTCGAAAAGACGTTAGAATCGCGGCCGCGCGACAGGATTGAGCGTGCAGTTTTTACTGCTCCTGAAACGGCTATAGGGATGATCGACAGTCTGCGCCTTGCACTCGATGAGGCGGAGGGTGAGTTCTTTATAATCATCAATGCTGATGAAATGCTTGCTCGACGATCTGTGGTGAGCGAATACATAACTATGTTTGCATACCGCAGCTGGCAGCCGCTGCTCGTCTCTGGGTTGGCTGAAATGCGATCTGAGGATATGAATACTATATTGCGGACTATTCCCGATGGATGTATGAGATCGGCACTACAAAACGAAGATTCCGAATTGCTTTATGACTCGCTAGCTCGCGGTTTTCCCATATCTGTCGGAGCCACTTGCTTTCACAAATCGTTCATCGAGAAGGCAGGAGTGCTCGATTGGCCCTATAAGTATCTTGTTGACTATCCCATATTCCTTCGGATGGCACGCAAAGGGATATCTCCTGCGTATATTGACAGAGTAATGGTGAAATGCCCTATTGGGAAAGTTGAAGACTCTGATCGGCATCACAGAAGTGCCGTGGTCGATCTTGCGCGGGATCGCGCTTACATGTGGAAGACGGAATTCGATCCTTATTCCAAACGTGTGAGCAAGGAAAGCCGATCAAGAAATAAAGAGATACGGTTGCTTGAGAGCTGCCTATTTCAAGATAGGTCTAGGAACAAGCATCGCCCTTCTGTTGCATTCGTAATCACGCGAGAACTCAAACGCGTTCTTTTCGACAAATCAGCCCATCGTGCTATTTTGTCGCTCAGGATTTTGATTTTGATTGCGCTGATAAGCGTTGGACTTCAGCGCGTGGCCGGCGTGTGGTTCGTTGTGGATATCGTTGCCGTTGGCGCATGTTTTTCTGCTGTGCTGTCTTTACTGTGGTTTGTCGCTCTTTGTTTATGGAAGATCCTTGCAAGGGGCAGGAGTAGGCATGGCAATGGTCGTCTGTAAATGCCTGCCTTTAACCGGAGCAATAAATGAAGCTTTAAAGTAGTTTTTGCAAAGATCGGGTTTCTCGCGGATGAAAATCGAGCGCCGTGAAGGTCGCCGACCTTCAATGACATGAGGGAGTGGTGTTTTGCTATGAGTGTTTGGGGACGAGTATGAGTGTCGACGACGTTATTTCTGCGATTCGCAAGCGCGTCACGACGCAGATGCTCGTTGCGTTCTCGACGGCGCTTGTGCTGGGTTTTGCAACGCATCTGAACGCCATGACCGGAATGCTGATGAATTGGGATTCGGCAACTATCAAATTCGGTTCGGGGTTTGCGTTGACCCAGGGCAAATGGTTTTACTCTGTGCTCGATTACGTCCATGGGATAATCAACGTCGGCTCCATCACCATACCCCTCGCTATAGCATTTTGCGCACTATCTGCAGCTTTGCTTGTGGACGTCCTCGGGATCAAACGCTCGGTACATGCCGGTCTTGTCGGAGCGGCATTGATAACCTTCCCTTCAGTGATGGTTATTTGCGCCTATAATAGCGAGGATATCTTCCTCTTTGCCGTGCTCTTGTCCATCCTTTCGGTCTATGTGTTGTTGAAGTTCAAATACGGCTTTGCGATCGGCATCGTTCTCCTCACCTTGTCTTTGGGAATCTATCAAGCCTACATTGGATTTGCGGCTGCTGCCCTGCTGCTCGTGTGCATCAAAGACCTTCTTTTCGGGCGAGACGATTCTCGAACCATTCTTTTGCGTGCTCTGAAGTACGTATTGTTTTTGATAGTCGCCGTCGTCGTCTATTACGTTGTTTTGCAGATTGTAATAGGTGTTTCGGGTGCCTCGCTGAGCGAGTACAGGGGCATTTCCGATACCTTGTCTGGCGGTGCTCTGAGTCTCTCGACGCTCGTTTCGTCAATAGGCTCCGCCTATGCCCAGTTCTTCTCAAGCGTCTGGTTTGATTTCCTCGGCACCGGCGACATGCGATTCGTCCTTGTTTATCGCGTTGCGACCGTAGCCGTCGTGCTGCTTATCATAGCTTTGGCGATAAGCTCCCGTATCTACAGAAAACCGATGTCGCTTTGCCTGCTGGTCCTTTTTGTTGCGTTGTTCCCTCTTGCGGCGAATATCGTCGTCGTTCTCTCGTTCGGGGCCAGTCAATATTTCATCATGGCTTACCCTCTCGCAATGTGCCCCGTCTTCCTGATATTGCTCGTCGATATGGTTTTGGAAAAAAGGGCCCAGGACAAGCTCGCCTCCATCAGCGGCTCGCATTCTCGAACAAGTAGGCAGACCTCGAACCGTTTCGGCGTTTGCGCGCAGTGGGCAGTGGTTCTTATCGCCCTGTGCATGGTGTTCAACTGGTATGTTTTGGACAATCAGGGCTACACTCGTATGAAAGTGTCTTACGATCAAGCTTATTCGATCTCTTCGGGGATGATAGAGGACATTACTTCGACCGAAGGATACGATTCTTCTTCGCAGGTTGCGATAATGGGTTTGGGTATCGGAAAGAGAACCGATCCTGGATATGTCAAAACGGACATTTTCGTCGGGTTAGATCCCATTTTGGGAATTCCGTCTCGGATGTTCGCGTTTCGCACGGACTACTACTGGAATTCGTTCGTATCAAACTATATGGGCTACACCTTCAATCTGGCCGATGGAGCTACTAAGGACAGGATCGAGCTGACGGACGAATATCGAAACATGCCTGTGTTTCCAGCGGACGGGAGCACTAAAGTGATCGAAGGCGTGATAACAGTAAAGTTAGCTTGATTTTTTCTGCCGATTAAGGGAAGTGGGATTCAGGATGAAAGCAGTAATTCTTGCCGGTGGTTTTGGGACGCGCATCTCCGAGGAGAGCCATCTGCGTCCGAAGCCGATGATCGAAATCGGCGGGCAGCCCATCTTGTGGCATATCATGAAGACGTTCCGCGCCTATGGCGTGAACGATTTCGTGATATGCGCCGGGTACAAGCAGCACATAATCAAAGAATACTTCGCCAACTACTACCTGCACAGAAGCGACGTCACGTTCGACTTCGAAAACAGCGGGGAGATGACCGTTCACAACAACGTTTCGGAGCCTTGGCGCGTGACGGTGGTGGATACGGGCCTCAACACGATGACGGGCGGGCGCGTGAAGCGCATCGCCCCCTACATCGGCGACGAGCCATTCTTCTTGACGTACGGCGACGGGGTTTCGGATGTTGATATCAACATGTTGCTAGCCTTCCATAAGAGCAATGGAAGGCTAGCAACATTAACCGCGGTCAGTGTGTCCCAGCGTTTCGGCGTGCTCGACGTGAGCGACGACGGGGCCATCAACGAGTTCCGGGAGAAGCGCGTCGACGATGGGGGCGTCATCAACGGCGGGTACATGGTGTTGGAGCCTGCCGTGTTCGATTACATCGAAGGCGACTCCACCGTGTTCGAGCAGAGTCCCCTGAACCGCCTGGCGGAAGAGGGCCAGCTGGACGCGTATTTGCACGACGGCTTCTGGAAGTGCATGGATACCCAGCGCGAGAAAGAGCAGCTCGAGGAGCTTTGGGCGCAAGGGAACGCTCCCTGGAAAGTCTGGTGACGGCGATGGACTATTCGTACTTCAAAGGTCGCCGCGTTCTGGTCACCGGGATCACGGGCTTCAAAGGCTCATGGCTGTGCTGCATCCTCCAGAATCTCGGAGCGGAGGTTTCCGGGTTCGGGCTCGTTCCGCACACCGATCCCTCCCTGTACGAGCTGCTCCAGCTTTCCGAATGCTCGAACACGACCATCGCCGACATCCGCGACGGAGAAGCGGTGAAGGAGGCGTTCGATCGTTTCGAGCCCGAAGTGGTGCTGCATCTTGCGGCTCAGCCTATCGTGCGCGACGGGTACAAGCAGCCCGTGTACACGTATGAGACGAACGTGATGGGTACGGTCAACGTCTGCGAATGCGTGCGCACCAGCGGCTCGGTCGTCTCGTTTTTGAACGTCACCACCGATAAAGTCTACCTGAACAGGGAGGACGAAAGCGTCGCCTATCGGGAGGAAGACCCTCTCGACGGGTACGACCCCTATTCGAACTCCAAATCGTGCTCGGAGCTGGTGACGCACAGCTACGATAAGAGCTTCTTGCGAGAAGCGGGGGTGGCGGTTTCGACGGCACGCGCCGGCAACGTCATCGGCGGCGGCGACTTCTCCAACGACAGGATCATCTGCGATTGCGTGCGATCCGTCATATCGGGGCGCACCATCGTCGTCCGCAACCCCGATTCGACGCGTCCTTACCAGCATGTGCTGGAGCCCCTCTTCGCGTATCTGGTGATCGCCCAAGAGCAGGCTAAGGACGCTTCGTTGGCGGGGTGCTACAACGTCGGGCCCGACGAGTGCGATTGCGTCGATACCGGCTCGCTGGTGAAGCTCTTCTGCTCCAAATGGGGCGAAGGCGCCCGCTGGCGCGTCGAATCCGACGGCGGCCCGCACGAGGCGAGCTTCTTGAAGCTGGACAGCGGAAAGCTCAAGAACGCGTTCGGCTGGGTCCCTCGGTGGCATATCGAGGACGCGGTGGAGAAGACCGTGGAATGGACGAAGGCGTGGCAGGCGGGAGACGACCTGAGGGGCGTCGTCGACCGGCAGATCGACGACTATATGAAAGGCATGTAAATGTTCGAAGGCATGAACGAAAAAGAAGCGCGCAACGCGATCCTCGAGCAGGTCGAAGAATACTGCAACCTGTTCCACAACCAAGAGCGGCCGTTTTCGCCGGGCGACAGGATCTCCTACGCCTCCCGCGTCTACGACAGCGCTGAGATGATCAACCTGGTCGATTCGTCGCTGGAATTCTGGCTCACTTCAGGACGTTACACGGACAAGTTCGAATCCGAGTTCGGCGAGTACCTCCACGTCCCGTACGTGTCGCTCGTCAATTCCGGCAGCAGCGCGAACCTCCTGGCCTTCATGGCGCTTACGTCCCCGGAGCTCGGAAGCCGGGCGATCGGGCGCGGGGACGAGGTCATCACGGTCGCCTGCGGGTTCCCCACCACGGTTACCCCCATCATCCAATACGGGGCCGTCCCGGTGTTCGTGGACGTGACCATTCCTCAATACAATATCGATGTCGACCAGCTGCAGGCGGCCCTGTCCGACAAGACAAAGGCCATCATGGTGGCGCACACGCTCGGCAACCCGTTCGATCTTTCCGCCGTCAAGGCGTTTTGCGACGAGCATGAGCTGTGGCTGGTGGAGGACAACTGCGACGCCCTCGGCTCCCGGTACACCCTTGACGGGACGACGTATTTCACGGGAACCGTAGGGGACATCGGCACGTCGAGCTTCTATCCTCCTCATCATATGACCATGGGCGAGGGCGGTGCCGTGTACACCCGCAGCTCCAAGCTTCACAAGCTCATCCGGTCGTTCCGCGATTGGGGGCGCGACTGCATTTGCCCGAGTGGCAAAGACAACTGCTGCGGACACCGTTTCGACGGGCAATACGGCTTGCTTCCGAAGGGCTACGATCATAAATACACGTACTCTCATTTCGGCTACAACCTCAAAGCAAGCGACATGCAGGCAGCGGTCGGCTGCGCGCAGCTTGAGAAATTCCCCGGTTTCGTGGAGAAGCGCAAGCACAACCACGCGCGCCTCCTGAACGCGTTGGAGGGGCTTGAGGACAGGATCGTCCTCCCCGAGCCGGCTCCGAATTCCGATCCGAGCTGGTTCGGCTTTTTGATCACGTGCAAAGACGGAGTGGACAGGCAGGAGGTCGTCGAGCGCATCGAGGACGCGGGCATCCAGACGCGCGCCCTGTTCGCGGGCAACCTCACCAAGCACCCTTGCTTCGACCAGATGCGCGAAACCGGCGAAGGGTACAGGATCGTTGGGGACCTGTCCGCCACCGACACGATCATGGAGAAGAGCTTCTGGGTGGGGGTTTACCCCGGCATGACCGATGAGAAGATCGATTACATGGCCAGCGTCATCCGCAAGGCCGTCGAGTAACGTCGATGCGAGAAGCCGATAGATTGAAAGGCTCGGCAGTCGTAACGGGGGCAACGGGAATGATAGGCCGAGCCCTCGTTCGGCTTCTGCTGGAAAAAGGGCATAGGGTCCATGCGGTCGTGAGACCCGGCACCAAAAGGCTGGATGCATTGGATCAAGCCCGGAATCTGCTCATCCACTCGGTCGACCTTTCGGATTTGCCCGCCTTGACGAGTTCGATCGAAGACGAGTGCTCGTTCTTCTTCCACCTTGGATGGGCCGGATCGACGGCGCGCGGCAGAGACGACGTCCGTGTCCAGTGCTCGAATATTTCGAGTTCGTTGGCGGCCGTGGAAACAGCATCCGAGCTCGGTTGCGAAGTGTTCGTCGGAGCCGGCTCTCAGGCGGAATGGGGTCGCGTGGATACCGGCTGCCTCGATTCGGACACGCCTGCGTTTCCCGAGACGGCCTACGGGCAGGCTAAGCTGTGCGCGGGCCAGCTTACGAGACTGCGCGCGAGCCAGCTTGGGATTCGCCACGAATGGGCCCGCATAGTGAGCGTGTACGGTCCTGGCGACGGGGCAGGCACGCTCGTTTCCTACGTGATAGGATCGCTGCTCGACGGCAAGAAACCCTCGTTGACCGGATGCGAGCAGATGTGGGATTATCTCTACGTCGACGATGCGGCGCGCGCATTGCTGGGAATGGCGCGATCTGGTCGTTTGGGGCGTACGTATACCGTGGGAAGCGGAACCGCAAAGCCCCTTTCCTGGTACGTGGAAACCATGCGCGACAGAATCGACGAGAGCCTGCCTGTCGGGATCGGGGAAGTACCCTATTCGGACAGGCAAGTGATGCGCTTATGCGCGAACACCCAGGCGATGCAGCAGGATTTCGGGTTCGAGCCGACGGTGGAATTCGAAGAAGGCATCGAACGGACTATTCAATGGATGCGTCAGACGCGAGGAGACAGGTAATGCCCAAGACGATCAGCGTTCTCATTCCTTGTTACAACGAAGCGGAAAACGTTGGTCCCATCTCACGTGCCGTGATCGAGGTTTTCGAGTCCGAATTGCCCGATTACGACTTCGACATAACCTTCATCGACAATTGTTCAACGGACGGCACGAGGGACCTGCTCAGATCGCTTTGCAAGGGCGACAAGCGCATCAAGGCGATTCTGAACGCCAAGAATTTCGGACAGTTCAATTCGCCGTATTACGGGCTTTGCCAAACTTCGGGCGATTGCGCTATCCTGTTGTGCTGCGATTTTCAAGATCCGGTTGAGTTGCTGCCTGCTTTCGTGCGCGAGTGGGAGAACGGCTATCAGATCGTATGCGGCGTGAAGGCATCGAGCAAGGAAAACCCGATCGTGCGGATGCTGAGGAACGTGTACTACAAGCTGATACGCAAGATGAGCGATGTCGAGCAGATCGAGCATTTTACCGGGTTCGGCTTGTACGACCGTTCGTTCATCAAGGTGCTGAAAGAGCTTGGGGATCCCACTCCGTTTTTAAGGGGCATAGTGGCGGAGTTGGGTTCCAACCGGAAGGAAATCGAATATCAGCAGGAAAAACGTCGGGCAGGGAAGAGCCATAACAATTTCTTCACGCTCTATGATGCGGCTATGCTGAGCTTCACGTCGTACACGAAGGTGGGCATGAGGTTGGCGACTATTTCCGGTTTCGCTTTGGCGGTGCTGAGCCTTCTTGCCGCAGCGCTGTACCTCGTGATGAAACTGCTTTTCTGGGATACGTTTCCCGCAGGATCGATCCCCAGCCTGCTCGCGGTGTTGGTTTTCGGATCGGTGCTCCTGTTCTTCGTCGGTCTGTTGGGCGAGTACGTCATGAACATCAACACGCGCATCATGAATCGGCCGTTGGTCATCGAGCAGGAAAGACTGAACTTCGAATGATGCGGTTTATTTCGACAAGGCGAAGCGGTGCCATATGGTGAGCAAAAACGATGTGCTGCAGTTTCTGAAGTTCGGCATCGTCGGTGCCAGCAACACGATCGTGTACCTGGCGATCTATTATGCGTTCGTCTTGTTCAATCAGGATCTGTATATCGTCGGCAATGTGGTCGGATGGGTCGTAAGCGTGCTCAACGCGTTCTACTGGAGCAACCGCTTTGTCTTTGCCTGCGAGAACGACGGCCTGCGAGCCAAGCTGCTCAGGCTCGGTCGATCCTATGTAACCTACGGAGCCACGTTTCTGCTGTCCACGATCCTTTTGTACCTTGAAGTGAGCATATGGGGATGGTCCTCGTGGGTAGCTCCTCTCGTCAATCTGCTCGTAACCGTGCCGCTCAATTTCGTGATCAATAAGTTTTGGACGTTTAAGTGAGGTTTCCAGCATGAAAGCTGCCGAATACATAGTCGACTTCATCGGAGCCCAGGGAATCGCCGATGTTTTCGGGTATCCGGGTGGTATGGTCACGCATCTCATGGATGCCTTCGAGAGGCCCTCATCCCGAGTTCGAGCGCATGTGAACCTGCATGAGCAGGGAGCTGCTTTCGCGGCATGCGGTTACGCGCAAGCGAGCGGCTTATGCGGAGTCGCGTTCGCTACGAGCGGGCCAGGTGCGACCAACCTGCTCACTGGGGTGTGCAACGCGTATTTCGACTCGATTCCATTCGTGGCGATCACCGGGCAGGTCAATACCGGCGAAAGCAAAGGGTCGTACGGGGTTCGCCAGCGAGGTTTCCAAGAGACCGATATCGTAGCGATGGCGAAGCCGGTCACTAAATCCGCCTTCAGGGTCGAACATGCGGAGCAACTGCCGGGCGCGCTTGAAACGGCTTTTAGAGTCGCGCAAGAAGGGCGCCCGGGGCCGGTGCTGCTGGATATTCCCATGGACGTGCAAAGAGGAGAGGTCGATGCGCCATGCGAAAAGGTGATCGTCGAGCCGCAGAAGGCCGTCCCGCTTGAAGAGCTGGCCAGGGCTCGAGAAATCTTGGAGCGAGCCAAGCGTCCTTGCGTGGTCTTCGGGCAAGGCGTGCGTGCGTCGGGGGCTGCGGAGGCTCTGCGCGACTTCTTGCTTCGGACGGGGATCCCGGCAGTCAGCTCCATGCCGTCTGTCGACATGTGCCCCGACTATGATGGGTATCACGGATTCTTGGGGGCTTACGGCGATCGGCAAGCCAACTTCATCGTGGCGAAGGCGGATGTCGTGCTCGTGCTCGGTGCTCGCTGCGACGTTCGGCAAGTGGGCGGCGTGAGGGAGAATTTCGTCCCGAATGCCGCGCTCGTCAGAGTGGATATCGACGAAGGCGAGCTTTCGTATCCCGTGCACGACGACGAGGTGCAGGTGAACATGGATGTCGGCGCGTTTCTCGGCAGCGGTGTCGCTGACTGTCTGGTTGGCGGCGACTATTCCGTATGGAACGGCGTATGCCGAGAGATTCAGGAAGAGCTGGACGGGATCGATGCGAGATTGCCGAACAAGATAGTCGGAGATTTGTCGACGCTTGTTCCGGAGGACTGGTTCATCACGACCGATGTCGGGCAAAACCAGGTGTGGGCCGCCCAATCGTTTTCCCTGAAGCGCGGACAGCGCATGCTTTTTTCCGCCGGGCACGGGGCGATGGGGTATGCTCTGCCGGCGGCTATAGGCGCTTATTATGCCACGCGGAAACCGGTTCTTTGCCTGACCGGTGATGGCGGCTTGCAGATGAACATCCAAGAGCTCGCCTTCCTCGCTCGCGAGGGCATCCCCGTGAACGTCGTCGTGCTCGACAACCATGCGTTAGGCATGATCAGGCACTTCCAGGAAATGTACTTCGATGGTAGGTTTGTGGAGACCGTCGAGGGGCAAGGATACGCTTCTCCTGATTTTGCCGCTTTGGCGAATGCCTACGGCATCGATGCGGTTTCCGTGAACGAGCCTTCGAAGCTGAGTGGCTTGGCGCTATCGGACAGCGCGCCCAAACTGATCAGCATCGGCATATCGGAGCCGACGTATGTGTTCCCGAAGCTCGAGTTCGGCAAACCAAACTTCGACCAAGAGCCGCTTCTCGACAGGGACTTAATCGAGCGTTTGATGGAACTCTGAGGCCTTGTTCCCCTCCGTACGTTTTTAGGATATTCTCGACAGCGTGGTATCATGATTGCGTTTGTATCGACGCGGCAAAGAAGGGCTTGAGGTTTGGCGGAGCGGGACTACTCCAGGAATTCTCCTCGGTACTCGGCAGTGCCGGGCCGGCGTTCGCATGCCCCCGCTCCTCGGGGAGGGGCTCCTGCTCGCCGATCCCGGGAGGTTTCCGTGCCGCGCGGCTCGGCTGGGCGCTCTCGGGGCGCAAGCGGGTCCGCTGCCGGATCTCGTCCTACCGCTCAACAGCTCTATCCCGACTACCTCGAGAAGCGCAAGCGCAAGCGGTTGTTCAAGCGTATCGGGGCGTGCGCGCTTGCGGTGCTGCTCGTGGCCGTGTGCGCTACGGGCGGGTACGCGCTGTGGTACTCGGCCGAGCTCGATGGGGCGCTTTCCCTGGGCACCGAGCAAGATGCTTCGGTCGAGAGCGTTCTGACGCCTGCAGAGCCCGGCAAGCCGTTCTACGCGCTCTTATTAGGCTCGGATTCGCGTGAGGGATCGGGGACGTCCAGCAGGGCTGATGAGTCGGGCGACAGTCAGCGCTCGGACGTGATGATCCTCGCACGGGTCGACGCTTCGAATCGGCAGGTGACGCTGGTCAGCATCCCGCGCGACATGCGCTACACGCTCGACGACGGAAGTCTGGTGAAGATCAACGAGGTTTACAACCTGGGTGGAGCCGCAGCGTCCATCAAGGCGGTTTCCACGGTGACGGGCACGCCCATCAACCATTACGCCGAAGTGCACTTCTCGGAATTCCAAGAACTCGTCGACAAGCTCGGCGGCATCACGGTCGATGTGCCTATCGAGCTGTCGTACAAGGACGCGCTCACGGGCGAGACGGTCTCGCTGATGCCGGGAACGCAAACGCTCGACGGTCAGCAGGCGCAGATATTTGCGCGCGCCCGTCATGAATACGGCGACAACCAGGAGGCAAAGCGCCAGAGCAATATCCGTCAGATTCTCTCCGCCATCATCGAGAAGGTGCTGGAGAAGCCGGTGACTGAACTTCCCGGTACGGTACTCGCTCTCGCCCAAAGCGTCGGAACCGACATGAACACGTCGGACGTCGTCTCTTTGGGCATGGCGTTTTCCGAGGGGGCGGGCGATATGACGATGTACAGCTGCACCGGCCCGAGCAGCGGGGATTTCGACGAATCGCAGAACGGCCTGTGGCTCTGCTACGAGAACCCCGAGGGCTGGGCGACGCTCATGGCGGCCGTCGACGCCGGCGAAGACCCGAGCGGGCTCGACGTGGAGTCCACTGCTATCATTCCGTAGCGAACACGCGGTTCTGCTTAATCTTGGAAGGTGATGCAATGCCGGACGTTTCCGTGATCGTCCCCATGTACAACGTGGCGCCCTATATCGAAGAATGCCTCTCGTCGCTGAAGGGTCAAACGCTGAAAAGCTTCGAGGCTATATGCATCGACGATGGATCGACTGACGACACGCTCGAGCTTGCACGACGTGCGGTGGGCGACGATGCGCGTTTCTCCTTCCTCTCGCAAGCCAATGCGGGCCAATCCGCTGCACGCAACAAGGGAATCGCCGAGGCGAAGGGTACGTACCTCGTATTCCTCGACGCCGACGACCGTTATGAGCATCGCACGTTGCAAACGCTGTTCGAGCGGGCCGAGCGCGACGACCTGGACGATCTGTTCTTCTCCGCCCGCACGATATACGAAGATGCCGCTGCGCGCGCCAGCTATCGAGACGACTACGAGAACCGCTGCAGCATCGAGGGCGTCATGACCGGCCGCGAGTTGATGGTCCGCTTCGTCGAAACCGACTCGTTCAGCGTTTCGCCGGCGCTTCAGTTCATCCGGCGGGAATTCCTCCAGGAAACGGGCCAGCTGTTCTACGAGGGCATCGTCCATGAAGACAACTTGTTCACCTGCGTGATGCTCGCGCACGCGCAGCGTGCGGCTTTCTTGAACGAGCCGTTGTACGTGCGTCGCGTCCGTGCGGATTCGACCATGACGTCGAAGCGGGAGATGCGGCATGTGTACGGCCATTTCAAGTGCGCTTACGAGCTTGAAGCGTGGCTGCGGGCACATGCGGGGGAGTGTTCGGAAGCGTTCTCGCGAGCGCTGCTGCACCACATCGCTTTCTGCTACGATCGGGCCGCGTTCGACGCGCTATCGCTCGATGGGGCGCAGCTTGAGGCGTGTTCCGACAAGCTCGCGTGCGACGAGGCGCTCTCGTTTCGGCTGCACGTGATCGAGCATGCGCGCGAAACCGGCGGAATTCGTAAAGAGTACCTCGAATCCACGACGTACAAAGTCGGTCGTGCTATCATGGCGATGCCCTGTTGGCTCAAGGAGCGCTTGGGCCGCTAGAGCGTCCGGTTCACACGAAAGGAATGGTTCACGTGAAATTGAAGCAGATCGCCCGTTGCGGGATCGTCGCTGCGCTTCTGGCGTTGACGGTGGCCGTCGCAACGGGGTGCCAGCAGGAGCCTGCCGCTCCTGTGGAAACCGATACGAATCTGATGCAAGAAGCCGTCAGCGGCGGCAAGGAGCCCGTCAGCCCCATCGACACGCCGTTCTATGTGCTGGTCATCGGCAACGACTCGCGCGTGGGGACCACCGAAGCGTCCCAGGAGATGTACGCCGACGGCAAGGGTCGCTCGGATACTATGATGCTGGCTCGTATTGATCCCAAGACGTACCAGGTGGCGCTCGTCACCATTCCTCGAGACACGGAGACGACCATTGACGGAGGGGTGTCCAAGATCAACGAGGCCTACCATTACGGCGGCATCGACATGGCCGTCGATCAGGTCGAAGATTTGACCGGAGTCAAAGTGCAGTACTACCTTGACATGAGGTTCATCGACTTCGAGAAGTTCGTCAACGAGCTCGGAGGCATCACGGCGAACGTGCCTATCGACATGCACTTGAAGGACATCGTGAGCGGCGACACCATCGAGCTCGGCGCGGGAACGCAGGAGTTGAACGGGCCTGAGGCGCTTGTGCTTGCTCGCGTGCGCAAGCTGTACGCCGCCGACATCGAGGCGTGCCGCCAGATCCAGGACCGACAGCTGGTCGAGGCGGGCATCAAGCAGGTTGCCGCCGATCCGGCCAACGCTGCCGCGCACGTGGACACGCTGATGGCCAACGCCAACACCAATTGGCCTGCCGAAGAGCTGGCTGCTATGGTGGCGGACTTTGCTGCGAACGCAGACAAGATCACGTTCCAGTCGGGAACCGGCCCGTACGTGGGCGATTTCATGGAAGAGCACGATGGCCTGTGGATGACGCCTCGCGACGAGGACACGTGGAGGAGGGTTATCGAAACGGTCGAGGCGGGCGGCGACCCGACGACGGTAGTCCCGCTTCCCGAGGTTGCGGCAGCGTAGGTACATGCGTAAGAGCGAAAGAGGGCGGCCGATCAGCCGCCCTCTTTCGCTTATTTCCCGCCTTCTCGTTTGCTCTTTTGCACGACGTACTTTTTCAGGGTGTGCAGGGTGAACGAGGGGCCTACGTTCTTCAGATTGTACATCCCTTGCTTGACGAGACCCCACACGTACGGCGCGCTCTTGACATACGGCTCGGGCATGCCCAGCAGATCGGCGTACATCCGCTTGCATCCGGGCGGGATCTCCGGATCGGAAAGGACCAGATCTTTGTCCATGCGTTCGAACATGCGCGTCGCGGCCGAGCGCACCTCCTCGTTCGTCGGATCCACCTCTTCGAGCACGCCCCCCAGGTACGTGAAGCCGCGGCTGTTGTGAGCGCGCAGCACGGCTTCGTCGCGCATGCCGAGGCGCTCGAGCACGTCCATCATGTCGTTCCAACGGTCGAAGGGCAGAAGCGTGTTGTTGAGCGCGAACGACTTCGACTTCTCGGGCGTCTCCTCGCGGTAGCAGTAGTAAGGCTTGTCGAGATAGGCGATGCGATCCGTCTGGCAGAGCGTCTCCACGAGGAACGGGTTGTCGGCCCAGCCGGCTCCGGGATATTCGCGGAAGCGGACGCCGCGCTCGTCGAGGAAGCTTTTGCGGTAGATCGCCGACCAGATGGAAGGATGGTGCGTCAGGAGGTGTGCCGCGTCGCGGATGGCGAACGGCTGGCGCGCTGGTTTGATGCGGCTGCGGTAGCTGCAGTTGATCTTGCGCTGCTCGGGCGTGTCGGGCATCCAGATACGCCAGTAAGGCGTCTTCACGATATCGACAGGCCGGTCGAGCGTCGCCGCGAAGGCGAGCATGTCGGCGTACATGCCGGGTTCGATCCAATCGTCCGGTTCGACGATGGAAATCCAGGCGCCACGCGCTTCGTCCAATCCGCGATTGCACGTTGCGCCGTAACCCTGGTTGGGCTTGTCGATGACCCGCACGCGGCCGTCGCGCTCGGCATAGGATCGCATGATGGCCAGGGAGTCGTCGGTGCTTCCGTCGTTCAGGCAGACGACGTCGAGCTCGCGGTGCGTCTGCGCCAAGATGCTGTCGAGGCATTGCTCGAGGTACGGCTCGGCGTTGAATATGGGAACGATGATGCTGATCGATTGACTGTCTATGTTGTGCATGAAGGCTTTCCTTTTCTAACCTAGCGATTGAGGCATGCGCCGGATACGTCGAACACGTATCTGGTGCCTTCGATCATGACGGCGCCGGTTGCCATGGTTCCTGTTGTGGGACGGAAATAGTACCATGACTCGAGAATTTGGAGCCATCCTGTGGCTATCTTCCCCGAATCGTGATCTAGCCAATACCAAGAATCGCCCACGTGCAGCCAGCCGGTCTGCATCGCGCCCGAGGCGTTCAGGTAATACCGATCTGAACCGATCTCGAGCCATCCTGTGCGCATGGCGCCCGAGCCGTCGAAATAGTACCACTTGCCGTCGGAGGCCTTCTCCCAGCCCGTGGCCATTGTCCCGGAGTCCGGGTCCAGCCAGTACCACGTGCCGCCCAGACCGAGCCAGCCAGTCGCCATCGCCCCCGAACCCGTGAGGTAGTACCAGGTCGAGCCGAGTTTCGTCCAGCCGGTCTGCATGGCCCCCGAGCCGCTGAAGTAGTACCACTTCCCATCCGAGGCCTTCTCCCAGCCCGTGGCCATCCTCCCGCTCTCGGGGTCCAGCCAGTACCAGGAGCCGCCCTTGCTCAGCCACCCCGTCTGCATCGCGCCGGAGCCCGCGAGGTAGTACCAGGAGGAGCCCTGCTTCAGCCAGCCGTTCGAGCGCATGGCGCCGGAGCCGNTCGAAGTAGTACCACTTCCCATCCGAGGCCTTCTCCCAGCCCGTGGCCATCCTCCCGCTCTCGGGGTCCAGCCAGTACCAGGAGCCGCCCTTGCTCAGCCACCCCGTCTGCATCGCGCCGGAGCCCGCGAGGTAGTACCAGGAGGAGCCCTGCTTCAGCCAGCCGTTCGAGCGCATGGCGCCGGAGCCGTCGAAGTAGTACCACTTCCCGTCCGAGGCCTTCTCCCAGCCCGTGGCCATCCTCCCGCTCTCGGGGTCCAGCCAGTACCACGTGCCGCCCTGCTTGAGCCAGCCGGTCTGCATCGCGCCGGAACCCGTGAGGTAGTACCAGGAGGAGCCCTGCTTCAGCCAGCCGTTCGAGCGCATGGCGCCGGAGCCATCGAAGTAGTACCACTTCCCGTCCGAGGCCTTCTCCCAGCCCGTGGCCATGGCCCCGGAGTCCGGGTCCAGCCAGTACCACGTGCCGCCCTGCTTGAGCCAGCCAGTCGCCATTGCCCCAGAGCCGGTCAGATAGTACCAGGTCGAGCCGAGCTTCGTCCAACCGCCGGACAGCATGGCCCCCGAGCCGTTGAAGTAGTACCACTTCCCGTCGGGAACTTTCGACCAACCAGTCGCCATTGCGCCAGTGGCGGTGAGCCAGTACCACGTGCCGCCCTGCTTGAGCCAAGAGCTCTCGGTTGCTGAGGCGTTATTCGCGAACCAGTACCAAGAGCTGCCGACCTTCTTCCATCCTTGTTGAACTTGTCGGAGTCCTTGGTAATAGGAAACGAATCGGGGCGTGTGATCGTACTCATGGAACGATATGCCGTTTTCCATCATGTTGAGATCCATGCCGTGCGCCGTGAACGTGGCAACCACGGCCTTGTGACCATTCTCGGCTGCTTCGGGCGCGGTGAAGTAACGGATACGAAGCTTATCGAGCGCCGTTGTGGCGTACTCGGGGAGGTTTTGGCTGTTCCCCGTTTGCACGGCGTACGTGGGGGAGAGCGCTGCCAGATAGCCGGGCGTGTTGGATCCGCTCAATCCATGATGGGCCAATTTGAGCAGATCGACATGACCGATGATCTTGGAGAGCCGATTCTCGTCTCCATCGTAGTTGTTAATGTCTCCTGCGAGGAAGGCGGTGGAGCCGCTCGCCTTCACCTTAACGCCCCAGGAGAAGTAGTTCGCATCGGGCACGGGGTTGAACTTGTAATCGTCGCCGTAGTTGACGATCTCGATGTTCATGTCCCCCAGGTTGAAGAAGGGGCTTCCCGTGGTCGAGGGGTCGGGGGCGTGCTCGTGGATCAGGTTGGGATCGGCCGACCGGATGACCGCGATGCCTTCCTCTGGCAGGGATTCGGAGTTGTAGGGGTCGTCCTGGTCGGTGGGATCCACGCCGAAGCGCTCCATCACGCCATCGGCGTCCAGCACGTCGGTTTGGGGCGCATCGCCGACTGCGTTCAAGTCGCTTTGAGCTTCGACGGGGCTCGGCGCTGGTTTCACGGGTGCGTTCGGATCCAGGTTCTGGATCAGGATGGCGCCCGTCTCTTTAGCCGCAGCGACAGCTCTGTCGTACACGTACTGGTTGTCCCAGAGGCGAGTTTCGTCCGATATGAATGAATCCTGATATTCGGCCAGGTACACGCGCTGGGGGTGGAACTCGCGGATGATCTCGTCGGCGGAGCCTATGTGATCGCTGTGGGGATGCGTGCCGATATAAAACTCGAGATTATCGGAGGTCACCCCGATGCTATTCAGGTACGCGATGACGATGTTTTCCTTGCCGCCGCCTATCGTGATACCCGGTCGGAGCGGGTAGCGCGGATCCGACCCGTCAGGATAATCGTTGTCCTCGCCCGAATCCACGATGCCGAAGCGGCCGTTACTCTCCAGTACGATGGCGTCCGTATCAGCGAAGGGCAGGATATGGATGCGCGTACCAGCGTTCGCCGCTTTGGTCTGGCTCTGATCGGCATACGCGACAGGCATGCTTGCGAAGGTCGGGGCTGCGCAAGCGGTTGCGAGTGCGAGCGCGAGCACGATTCGGAAGATGCCGAGGCAGGGCATGCGCACGGGGTTCACGGAGGCCTCCTTGACGATAGCGCGTAATGCGCACGGAGCCATCGTTTCGACGAATGGCTTGGATATTCTTCTCATTATACGATTTGGTCCCGGTTCTTCGGCAATCAACGCTAAAATAGGGCTTTACAATCTAGGAACCCGACGGGGTCGGGCGAAAGCGGCCGCTAGTCGCGCACTTTTTTCGATGACGAGGAAGAAATCCGAGGTAAGACTTGCCATGGAGCGCCTGACGATAGATGACATGAAGGAAATCCAGCTTGAGTTGATGGACGAGCTAGACAGGGTTTGTCGTGAGCAGGGCATAACGTATTTTTTGGCGTACGGCAGCCTTTTAGGTGCGGCTCGCCACGGCGGGTTCATTCCGTGGGACGACGACATGGACGTTGTGATGCTGCGTGCCGACTACGAGCGTCTAATTGCGGGGTTCGACGAATGGAAGTCGAGCGATCGCTTCGCCTTGGCGTGGTATCGGGACGGGGAGTCCATCTACTCATTCGTCAAGCTGGTTGACACCACCACGTGCGTGCTGGAGAATTTCGTCGACAAGGGCACGTCCACGGGTGTGTGGGTCGATGTGTTCCCCCTTGAGGATTTGAAGCCCGGCGACCGGCGTCCTTATTTGAAGAACGCCCTTTTTTCGCTGGTGCGTGGCTTCATCGTCGCCGATCCGTCGGTGGGATCGAGCGCATTTGTGAGATTCGTCAAACGTATCGTGTGCCCTTTCGCGCGCAGACTGGATGCGTTGAAGTACGCTCGCGCCATCGACGAGAACGCGCGGAATGCCAACCGGGGGGAAAGGTCGGACGTGGTGGCCGACATCGTCGGCACGGAAAACAAGATAGTAGAGTTTCCCAGAAGCCTGTTCGACCCCGTAGAGATGCCCTTCGAAGATCGGGTATTCCTGGCTCCGGCAGGCTATGAACGATTCCTGGAGCTGCAGTACGGAGATTGGCGGATGCTTCCGGGCGAAGAGGATCGGGAGATCCATACGTTCGAGGCGTATCGTCTATGAAGTTGGCTTCTCCCACGATACGAGACGTGCCGCCCTTGTCCACCAAGCAGAACATGCTGTGGAACTCCGCGGGATCTATGACGTACTTGGCCTGTCAATGG
Source organism: Eggerthella timonensis (assembly GCF_900184265.1). Lineage (NCBI taxonomy): Bacteria > Bacillati > Actinomycetota > Coriobacteriia > Eggerthellales > Eggerthellaceae > Eggerthella > Eggerthella timonensis. The sequence continues at coordinate 3,018,805 of NZ_FXXA01000002.1, read as the reverse complement.
CTGGTCACGGTTCTCGTTGTAAGGTTGTCTGCGGGTTACGATGATGCCGGCCTGCTCTCTTTGGCCATGTCGGTTGTTGGCATCTTCGGCACGTTCGCGAACTACAAGATGGGCACGTATCAGATTTCGGATATCAGGCGCGAGAACGATCTTGCCGAATACCTGGGTTTCCGTTGCTTGACGCTGGGTTTGGCTTTCATTGCGTGTATGGTGTATGCCTTCCTAACATGCGCTCCATATGCGCTGACCACCATAGCACTTTTCTTCGTGTTCAAAGCCGTGGGCTTGCTGATTGACATCCTGCACGGTGCAGACCAGCAACATCGCCGTATGGACTATATAGGAAAGTCGTTCATCGCCCAAGGCTTGAGTACGCTCGCCGCGTTCGTAGCGGTTTTTTGGATCACGCGGAACCTGGACCTCGCCATCGTGGGGATGACCGTCTCGGCGCTTGGGGTCCTTGTGCTGTTCGACATACCGAAGGCTGGCCAGTTCGAGCGTGTCAGCTTGCGGCTGTCGCGAAGCAAGGCGCTCTTCTTTCTCAAGGTGTCGTTTCCCGCCGTGCTGGCCTCATTGGCCGCCAGCGCGATTTTCGCCATCCCGAAGCAGTATCTGGCCATGACCTCTGGGGATGCGGCTCTCGGCATCTACGCGTCGGTGGCCGCTCCTGCGCTCGTCATTCAGATGGGGGCGATGTATTTGTACGGCCCTCTCCTCGACGTCTTCCCGCGCCACTTCTTCGACGGGGATCTTTCGGGTTTTCTCAAGCTGCTGGGGAAAACGATCGGTGGGATCGTCTTGGTGGGGATCGCCTGCTCCATCGTCTTGGAACTTGTCGGATCATGGGCTTTGCAACTTTTGTTCGGTTCCAGCATCGAGCCGTACGTCTATCTTCTGCAGCCGATCATCCTTTCCACGATACTGACGGCATTTCTCTGGTTTTTCGGGGATTTGTTGATCACGCTGCGCAACTTCAAAGCCAATTTCATTGGCAACATCGTCGCGCTTGCTTCGGTGCTTGCGGTCACATTCCCGTTCGTGAACCTGTGGGATATGAACGGGGTTAGCTTTGCCGGAGCCGTCGCTTGCCTGGCGGGCGTGCTGACCCTTCTGGGATTCCTCATAGCCACGGTACGGCGCGGGCCTGATCGCGCGCACGGGGGCGATGGAGAAAGGACGGACGAATGATACGTGTTCTGCATGTCATTGGCGCTATGGATCGAGGGGGCGCAGAGACGATGATAATGAACCTGTACCGCGCCCTCGATCGAACGGAGGTGCAGTTCGATTTTCTGGTTCACGAACAGCGCGTGTGCGACTACGACGAAGAGATCGGGGATTTGGGAGGCGAGGTGTTTCGCGGGCTGCCTCGCTTCAAGGCAGTGAACGTTTCTACATATCGCGGCGCGTGCCGCAACTTCTTTTCTCGTCATCCCGAGCATCCCATCGTGCATGGGCATATCGGAAGCTGTGCTCCAGTGTACCTCAGGGAGGCGAAGCGGCAGGGTCGCGTGACGATCGCGCATAGCCATTCTCAGAAGTTTCCCCTCTCCATTACGGAATTGGGATTCAGGGCGTTGGCGTATCCCGTCCGACGCGTGGCCGATAACTTCATCGCCTGCTCCATGGAAGCGGGGATTGATCGGTTCGGGAAGGCCGTCGTCGAGGGCGAGCGGTTCCATCTGTTGAAAAACGCTATCGATGTCGATTCGTACGCCGGCGATTCTCTCGCCCACGAGCGCGCAAAGCGATCCCTTGGGTTCGCCGGCGTTCCGTTGATCGGGCATGTGGGCAGATTCGACCCGGTGAAGAACCACCTGTTCCTCGTCGAGACGTTTTCCGAAGTGAAAAGTCGCATTCCCGATGCCAAGCTGCTGCTGGTGGGCCGAGGTCCTTTCGAGGGCAGCGTTCACCAAGCGGTCGAGGATGCCGGCCTTGAAGGCGATGTCGTGTTCTTCGGGATCACCGATCGCGTGCCCGACGTGCTGAAGGCTCTCGATGCGTTCGTATTCCCTTCGTTTTCGGAGGGCCTGCCTATGTCCGTGATGGAGGCTCAGGCCGCCGGTGTGCCGTGCGTGCTGTCCACGGGGGTTCCCGAGTTGGCAGTTGCGGCTCCTTTTGCGGTCGAGCGGCTGCCTTTGGAGGCCGGAGCGGGAGCGTGGGCTGATGCGGTTGAGCGCGCCTTGTCGAAGCGCTTCGATCGGGCGGAAGCCGCGACGGCCGTGCGCCTGTCGGGTTTCGATATCCGCGATACGGCCGCTTGGCTCGAGTCGTACTATCTGGATCTGGTCGGAACCAGATAAAAAGCAAGGGAAGGTGCGAAAGAGGTGCAATACGAACAAGACGTGCTGAGGAAGCTGCAGCTTGCGGAATTGAGCATCCTCCGCGACATCGATTCGGTATGCCGATCCGAAGGCATACCGTACTTCTTGGAATGCGGTACGCTTTTGGGCGCAGTACGGCACGGCGGGTTCATTCCGTGGGACGACGATATCGATGTGGGTATGCTTCGACCCGATTACGAGCGTTTCTTGGAGGTTGCTCCGAAAGCGCTTGGGGAAAGGTATGCGGTGTGCGAGCCTCGGACGAATTCCCGTTGCGCAGGCATGTTCGCCAAGGTGTGGAAGCGCGGCACGAAGTTCTACACGGCGGAAACCATGGAGGCTGGAATCGACCAGGGCATCTTTGTGGACGTGTTTCCTTACGACGTCCTCCATGCCGACGAGAACGTTGCCGCTCGGCAGCTTCGACGGTGTCGAGCATGGCAAAGCGCGTCTTACCTGCTGCATGCCCGGCATGTGACCGTGCCTCACGGAGGCGTCCTCGGCGCGCTCGAAAAAGGCGCTTGCTCGGTTGCCCACGTGGGTGCAAAGGCGTTTTTGAGCCACGAGCGCGTCGTGGAGTCGTTCGAGTCTTGGGCGCTTCGAGGTGCGGATAGCCCCGGCAGCGATTACATGAGCATGGCGTACGTCACCGAGTCGGCTTTTCCTGCGGACGTGCTTGCGCCTGGTCGCGAGATACTGTTCGAGGGGCTCTCGTTTCCCGTTCCCGCTCGAGCCGAGTCTTATCTCGAGAGGGTTTACGGTTCGAACTGGAAGGAGCTGCCTCCGATGGAAGCCCGTCGCAACCATGCTCCAATCGAACTCGACTTCGGAAGCCGTTAGACTCCGCCCGAATGTTTCGGGTATGTTCAAAACGTACATCTGCTTTACAGTATTGAACAAATCGACTATGCTTTCTTCTGCTATTCGATAAAGTCGATGGGGAAGCGAAGCGTATGGTCGCGGCAATTTCACGAAGAAGGTTCTGCTGGGTTGCCGCGGGCGCGCTAGCCGTCTTCGCGCTGCCAGGGTGCAGCTCGGTGGGCGGCAGCACCGTCGTCATCTACTCGTGTGCCGAAGGGGTGCGCAACGAGGTGCTGCTCACGGCCCTGCACGAACGTTTTCCCGCATATGACATTCGCTTGCATTACGTCCCTACGGGCAATTGCGCCGCAAAGCTCAAGATGGAGGGCGCACAGTCGGAAGCGGACATCGTGCTCGATCTTGAGGGCGGTTACATCAAGCAGGTGCAAGAACAGCTCGAGGAACTTCCCGCCGATGACGCGGCGCGCTACTGCGCCGATTTGCTCGACCCCGACAACCGGTACTTCCCGTTTGCGCGAGAAAGCGCGTGCATCGCGGTCAACGAATCCACGCTGTCGGAACGCGGGCTGGAAGCGCCTCGGAGCTACGAGGATCTGACCGATGCGATGTACAAGGGGCTCGTCTCTATGCCGAATCCCAGATCGTCCGGCACGGGCTACAACTTCGTCAAGAGCCTGGTGAACGCATGGGGCGAAGACGAGGCGTTCGCCTACTTCGACCGCCTAGCCGAGAACGTGTACCAATTCACTTCGTCGGGATCGGGTCCAGTGAACGCGCTCGTGCAGGGCGAGGCCGCCATCGGCCTCGGCATGACGTTCCAAACGGTGTCCGAGATCAACCAAGGCGTGCCGCTTCGTCCGCTGTTCTTCGAGGAAGGCGCGCCGTGGGCCGTCTACGGTCTCGGCATCGTGCGCGGCAAGGGCGATCGTCCGGTCGTGCGCGAGGTGTTCGACTGGCTGGCTACCGAAGGCGTGAAAATCGACAACCAAACGTACGTGCCCGACCAGGTTCTCGTCGACTTCAAGGCCGAGATCCCGAACTATCCGGCCGACATCGCGTACGCCGACATGACGGGTATCACCGACCCCGACGAGAAGCAGAGGCTGCTGGGAAGATGGAAGTACTGATGACGAACGAACGTAAGGTGCAGGCGGCAGACGAGGCGCTCGAGAAGCTGTCCGCGCGCGGCCTCGTGAAGCGATTCGACGGCAAGGAGGTGCTGCATGCGCTCGATTTCGACGTGTTCGACGGCGAGTTCCTCTCCATCCTCGGGCCGTCGGGCTGCGGAAAGACCACCACGCTACGCATCCTCATCGGCCTGCTGATGCCCGACGAGGGCACGCTCACCCTCGGGGGCCGCGACATCACGACGGCGCCTCCCGACGCGCGCGGCATGGGCATCGTGTTCCAGAACTACGCGCTGTTCGAGAACATGACCGTGCGCGGCAACGTTGAGTACGCGCTGAAGTTCAAGCCCGGATTGAAGGCGCGGCGCCGCGAGATCGCCCAGCGCGTGCTCGAGCAGCTCGGCATGGCCGAGCATATCGACAAGAGCGTGCGCCAGCTCTCCGGCGGCCAGCAGCAGCGCGTGTCCATCGCCCGCACGCTGGCGCTCAATCCCGATGTCATCCTGTTCGACGAGCCTATGAGCGCGCTCGATGTGGAAACCCGTTTGTCGTTGCGCCTCGAGCTCAAGCGCATCCAGCGTGAATTCGGCACGACGATGGTGTACATCACGCACGACCAAGAGGAGGCGTTCGCGCTGTCCGACCGGGTGATGGTGATGGGGGACGGTCGCATCCACCAGCTGGCGGCGCCCGACGAGATCATCTCGAGCCCGGCAGACGAGTACGTGTCCGATTTCGTGGTGAAGAACCTGCGGATCAAGATGGATTCGCTCGCCCGCTTCATGGATCGGTAGGGAAGCGGTGAATCGGGCAGGGAAACTCAACCTCACGCGCGTTGTGCTCGCGGCCTTCTTCCTGGTTGCGGCCGTGTTGCCGCTTGTCGGCATGTTCTCGAGGCTTGCGAGTCCCGGCGCGCGCGACGTGTTCGGAACCGAGCAGTTCGCCGTCGCATGCCTCAATTCGGCGGCCGTGGCGCTGACGTCGACGGCCATCTCGTTGGCGTTCGCGCTAGCCATGTCGTGGGTGCTCTGCCGCACGAACGTGCGGGCGAAGGGGGTCATCGCCGTTATCATGACGCTGCCGATGCTCATCCCGTCGCTCGCCCTCGGTATGGGCCTCGTGTTTCTGCTCGGCTCGAACGGCGTCATCACGAACGCGTTCGGGCTCGATTTCTCGCTGTACGGGTTCTGGGGCATCGTGATGGGGTCGGTCCTGTACTCGTTCCCTTCGGCGTTCTTGCTGCTGTACGACGTGCTCAAGTACGAGGACGCTTCGCCTTACGAGGCGGCGGACGTGCTGGGCATCCCGAAGGCCAACCAGTTTCTCAGCATCACGCTGCCGTACCTGCGCAAGCCGCTCATCTCGGCCGTGTTCGCCACGTTCACCCTCGTGGTAACCGACTACGGCGTGCCGCTCATGGTGGGCGGCAAGACCGTGACCCTGCCGGTGCTCATGTACCAGGAGGTCATCGGCCTGCTGAACTACGATACGGGCGTGGCTATCGGTTTCGTGCTGCTCATCCCGGCCATCGTCGCGTTTTTGGTCGACGTGCTCAACGCCGACAAGGGCAAAGGGTCGTTCGTGTCCAAGCGGTTCGATATCGCGCGTAGCGCCGTGCGGGACGCCGCGGGCTATGCTCTTGCTGCCATCGTGTCGATCGCCATCATCCTGCCCCTCGGCTCCTTCGTGCTCGTCTCGTTCGTGAAGAAGTACCCTGTCGATCTGACGGCGACGTTCGACAACATTGGTCGCGCGCTCAATATGAACGCAGGCGACTACTGGCTCAACTCCATCGTCATCGCATGCCTCGTCGCGCTCGTCGGCACGGCGCTCGCGTACTTCGCTGCGTACATCACTGCACGCATGGGCGGCCGCTTCGCGAAGCTTCTCCACCTCGTGTGCATCACGACGCTGGCCATTCCCGGCCTCGTGCTCGGGTTGTCGTACGTGCTGTTCTTCAAGGGATCGATCCTGTACGGCACGCTGGCGATCCTTGTGCTGGTGAACCTCGTCCACTTCTTCGCCTCGCCGTACCTCATGGCGTACAACTCGCTGGGGAAGGCGAACGAGAACCTCGAGGCCGTGGGCTCTACCATGGGCATAGGGCGTGCGAGCATCCTCAAAGACGTGCTCATCCCCCAGACGATGGACACGATCATTGAGATGGCAGGCTATTTCTTCGTGAACTGCATGGTCACCATCTCGGCGGTGGCCTTCCTCGCCACGACGCTCGACATGCCGCTCGCGCTGCTCATCACCGATCTGGACGCGCAGCGTTTGACCGAATGCGCCGCGTTCGTGTCGCTGATCATACTTGCAACGAACATCGCCTCGAAGCTGCTGCTCGCAGGCGTGAAGAAGGCAATCCACCGCGCGGAGGCCGCAACGGCACAGGCGGCCTGACGGGCCCTGCGCTTCGAACGAGAGGAAACCATGGAACGTTCGCTCGATTTGAAAGACTTCAAGATCCTGACGGCGCTCGAGGCGCGCGTCGACGAGGCGCTCACGCAGCGCGAGATCGCCGCGGCGGCCGACTTGTCCGTGGGCACGGTGAACAAGGCGATGGCCGACCTGCACGAGCGCGGCTTCGTGCGCGAGGGGATGCTGTCGGCTGCGGGTTTGGAGGCAATCGAGCCTTATCGCGTGAAGCGCGCGGTGCTCATAGCCGCTGGGTTCGGTTCCCGTTTGGTTCCCATCACGCTGAACACGCCCAAGCCGCTCATTCGCGTCCAGGGTCAGCGCATCATCGATTCGCTGCTCGATGCGGTGTTCGCAGCGGGTATCGAAGAGGTGTACGTGGTGCGCGGGTATCTGGCCGAGCAGTTCGACCAGCTGCTGTACAAGTACCCTAGTATTAAGTTCATCGAGAACCCTTTCTACAACGAGGCGAACAACATCTCGTCGGCCGTGGCGGCGAAAGACCTGCTGGAGAACGCCTATGTTTTCGAATCCGACCTGTTGCTGTACAACCCGAAGCTCATCACGAAGTACCAGTACGCTTCGAACTACCTGGGCGTGCCGGTGGCGGTGACGGACGACTGGTGCTTCCAGACCCGCCGCGGCGTGATCACGGGCCTGTCGGTGGGCGGAACCGATTGCCATCACATGTTCGGCATCTCCTACTGGACCGAGGAAGACGGGAGCAAGCTCGCCGAAGACGTGCCGGCGACGTTCGCCATGCCCGGGGGCAAGGAGCGTTATTGGGACGAGGTGGCGCTACGCTACTTCGCTCGCAACTACGAGGTGTCGGTGCGCGAGTGTGCCTTCGACGATATCATCGAGATCGACACCTACCGCGAACTGCAGGAGATCGACAAGGCGTACGTGTAAAGGCGGAAGGTCCGACACTTTCGCTCATACATACAGCTGATTCAGCGCGTCCGACATACGCCATCTGTCGAGAGGTCTTCGGTAGGGGCTGGTTTCCTGATATACTCATCAGCGGCAATATTTGCGTCATCGCATCGTAGTAGCAATTGGCAGTTCGAAGTATGGAGGTGCTCAATGCACCAGGTTTCATTCCGATTGACCAAGCTGGCTTTGTCGGTCATGCTGGCTTTCGCGCTCGTTCCCGCAACTTCTGTGGCCGCAATAGCCGATCCTCGGATCTCTGAGCCGGCGTCCGACGCGGTCATCCAGCCGCCTTCCATCGATCAGGGCGTGCCGGAAGAATCTTCCGCTTCTTCCGAATCGCAGGAAGGAGAGGGCTCCGATCCCGCTGAGACGGTGGAAGCCGCCCAATCTGAGGGCGAGGCCGAAGCCTCGGCGATGGCTCTCGAATCCGATCGGCAGCCGGTCGGATTCGTGTACTTCGACGAAAGTTGTCCCAGTGCGGGCGGTTCCCAGCTCGTCGTGGTTGCGCTTGACGACGAGTCGATCGAACTGGCATCCGCAGAGCTGACGCTGACGGCTCCTTCGGGCGAGTCGATGAAAGCGGTCGCTTCCGAGTATGCGGGCAACGCGGCGCTTTTTTCAGTCGACGTTCCGGAAGAGGGCGAGTATCGTCTCGAGCGAATGGAGGGCGCATCAGCCTCCGATGGACGTGCGTTGTTCGTGGACCTGTCCTCCTGGGAAGGCGAGCCCTACGCGTTCACGGTGGCGGCGCCGCAGATCGAGGCGTTTGCCTTGCCTAACGACGACCTAGACGCTGACGTGTCCGTATTTGCCCTGACCGAGGATGGGCAGCTCGAAGAGGCGTCTTCCGTGGGCGAAGCCGTGGAGCTGTCTGCAGGGGCCGCCTCTGCGGCAGCGAGCCGCTCGGCTGCTCCCGCCGATCGCGCCTCGTCTGAGAAGTTCGTTGTGGCTTTGGACCCCGGCCATGGGGGAAGCGAGCCCGGAGCCTCGGCAAACGGTTTGGTAGAGAGGGATCTCACCTGGAAGATCGCGCAGTATTGCAAAGAAGCGCTGGGGGCGTATTCGAACGTCGAGGTGTTCATGACGCGTGGTCGTGACGAGCGGGTGGGGCTTACCGAGCGGGTGGATCGTGCGGTTGGCGCAGGGGCTAGCGTGTTCGTGAGCCTGCACATTAATTCCGGACCTGCGTCGGGCAACGGCGCCGAGGTATGGTACCCCAACGATAGCTCGTATCGAAAAGAGCTTCACGAAGAAGGAGCTCGGCTGTCGAGCAAGATCCTGGAAAAACTGACTGAGCTCGGCCTGACCGATCGCGGCATAAAGGTTCGCGATTCTGAGCGCGTGGATGGCGACGGTCCCTTCTACTATCCCGATGGCAGCATACAGGATTACTATACGGTCATCGAAGCCAGTCGCGAGGCGGGCATCGTAGGCATTATCGTGGAGCATGCCTTCCTCTCCAACAAGGGCGATAGCGACAAGTTGAAGAGCGAGGCGTTTTTGAAGGAACTCGGCTATGCCGATGCTGCGGGTATAGCCGAAACTTACAAGCTCTCTTCGGCATGGGAGTTGGATAATGGTCGGTGGAAGCTGAAGCTGTCGGATGGGACGTACGCCACTAGTTCCTGGCAGCAAATTGGAGGCAAGAAATACTGGTTCGGCGCGGATTCGTACGCTGTTTCCGGCTGGCAGACCATAGACGGCAAGAGATACTACTTCGACAGCTCGTGCGCTATGCGCGCGGACGGCTGGCTCAAGGACGGCGGATCCTGGTATTGGCTTTCGTCCTCCGGCGTCGTGCAGACGGGTTGGTTGAGTCTAGGCGGAACGTGGTACTGGCTCGATCCGCAGACTGGCAAGATGGCAACGGGCTGGACGACGGCTTCGGACGGGCATCGCTACTACTTCGAGGGCTCCGGCGCCATGCGCTCGAGCGGCTGGCTGAAGCTGGGGGGCGCCTGGTACTACCTCGCGGGCTCCGGCGCGATGCAGACGGGGTGGCTGAGCAAGGGCGGCTCCTGGTACTGGCTGGACCCCGAGAGCGGGAGGATGGCCACGGGATGGGAGAAGGCCTCGGACGGGAAGTGGTACTACTTCGAGGGCTCCGGCGCCATGCGCTCCGGCGGCTGGCTGAAGCAGGGCTCATCCTGGTACTACCTCGCGGGCTCCGGCGCGATGCAGACGGGGTGGCTGAGCAAGGGCGGCTCCTGGTACTGGCTGGACCCCGAGAGCGGGAGGATGGCCACGGGCTGGGAGAAGGCCTCGGACGGGAAGTGGTACTACTTCGAGGGCTCCGGCGCCATGCGCTCCGGCGGCTGGCTGAAGCAGGGCTCCTCCTGGTACTACCTCGCGGGCTCCGGCGCGATGCAGACGGGGTGGCTGAGCAAGGGCGGCTCCTGGTACTGGCTGGACCCCGAGAGCGGGAGGATGGCCACGGGATGGGAGAAGGCCTCGGACGGCAAGTGGTACTACTTCGAGGGCTCCGGCGCCATGCGCTCGAGCGGCTGGCTGAAGCTGGGGGGCGCCTGGTACTACCTCGCGGGCTCCGGCGCGATGCAGACGGGGTGGCTCGATCTGGGCGGCAAGCGTTACTATTTGAGCGAGTCGGGCGCTATGGTCACGGGAAAGGTCGCAATAGAGGGCGAGACCTACCGGTTCGATTCGTCGGGCGCACTGCTGCCGTCCGACTCCATCATGGGCCCTTCGCTTGTGACGGTGGACCAGATGGTGGCGCTCTTCAACGCTCAGGGCGTTCCTTATCCTGCTGATAAGTACACGTCGCGGGGGGCTGCCACCATCAAGGACTTTTGCCAGGTGCTGTTGGATCAGGCACGATCCGAGGACGTCCGAGCCGAAGTTCTGTTTGCGCAGGCCATGGTTGAAACCGGGTGGCTTCAGTTCGGTGGAGATGTGGACAAGAACGGCAAGGTCCAGTGCAACTTCGGAGGATTGGGCGCAACAGGCAACGGTGTTGCCGGCGACGAGTTCCCGGATGTGAAGACGGGACTTTTGGCACAGGCTCAGCATTTGAAGGGCTACGCCTCGACGGCGTCGCTCAACCAGCCTTGCGTGGACAAGCGCTTCGAGTATTTGAGCGGCAAGCGCGGCTCGGCGCCGACGGTTGACAAACTCGCCGGAACTTGGGCCGCGGATCAGACCTATGGCACGAAGGTGATGAATGTCGTAGACAAGGTTTTGGGCTATTGATTTGAGTCTGCAAGTCGACCCGTTGTTTTAAACGCGCTTTCCTCAAAAAGGCAGCGCGTTTTTGTTTTGTGTTCAAAATCTGTAAAACAGAACTACAATTGAACGGATCGTTCATATTCTGTACAATTTGATGAGAAATGAACGTTTTCTGGTATCGCCGATCGACGCTTTTGCGAGAGGATGCTTGAACTTGATCACGAAGAACGAATTTGCAGTGCTTGCCGCGCTTGAGCGCGAGCCGGGAATGAGCCAGCGTGCGATCGCCGCTCAAGCGGGCTTGTCGCTTGGATCGATCAACACGGCATACAAGTCGCTGCTCGACAAAGAGCTTATCTTCCAGGGGGCTTTGTCCGACGTCGGGTTCGAGACGCTCGTGCCGTACAAGGTGGACAACGCCGTTATTCTGGCTGCAGGTTTGTCGTCCCGGTTCGCTCCCATCTCTTACGAAAAGCCCAAAGGTCTGCTGCATGTTCGCGGAGAGATCCTGATCGAACGTCAAATCCGCCAACTGCGGGAAGCTGGCATCGACGATATCACCGTGGTGGCGGGGTACAAGAAGGAATACTTTTTTTACCTTGAAGAGAAATACGGCGTGTCTATCGTCGTGAACGAGGAATACGCTACGCGCAACAACCATTCTTCGCTCATGGTGGTACGTGAGCGCCTAGGGAACACGTTCGTATGCTCTTCTGACAACTACTTCGTGGAGAACCCTTTCGAGCCGTACGTGTGGAAGGCTTACTACGCGGCTCAGTTCCAAGAGGGTCCCACGAACGAATGGTGCATGCGCCTGGGCTCAGGCAACCGCATCGTCTCGGTCGACATCGGCGGCAAGGACTCCCTCATCATGCTCGGGCATGTGTACTTCGACAAGGCTTTCTCGCAAGCTTTCGCTCGGATTCTCGAGGAAGAGTACGATCTGCCTACGACGATCGATAAACTCTGGGAAGAGCTGTACGCCGACCATATCGCAGAGCTGGACATGATCGCGCGTGAGTATCCTGCCGGTTCGGTATTCGAGTTCGACACGCTCGACGAGCTTCGCGAATTTGACCCCCGATTCTTGGAAAACGTTGATTCGGAGGCGTTCGACAATATCGTGGCAGCGCTCGGCTGCAGCAAGGACGATATCCGCGACGTGTATCCTTTAAAGCAGGGTCTCACCAATCTCTCCTGCCATATCCGCGTAGGAGACGCCGAATACGTGTACCGCCATCCCGGTATCGGGACGGAGGGCATCATCGACCGTCGGGCCGAGGTGGTGGCTCAAGGCGTGGCGCGCGATCTGGGACTCGATCGCACGTTCATCACTGAAGACCCCGAGAAAGGCTGGAAACTATCTCGATTCGTCTCCGGCTGCCGTCAGCTCGACCCGCATGATCCTGTGGAGGTTAAGCGCGCAATGGAGATGGCGCGCCGTCTGCACGAGTCCGGTGCTGAAGTGGATCGTTCGTTCGACTTCTTCTCTGAGGGCAAGCGCTATGAAAGCTTGCTGGAGCGCAAGTCCGGTCGTATTGAGGTGCCGGGCTATGCCGAGATGGCTGCGAAGGCGGAAGAGCTCAAGCGTTTCGTCGATGCGGACGACGCGCGCATTTGCTTGACCCATAACGACTTTTTCATGTTGAACTTTCTGATCGATGGTCAGAACGACATGTCGCTCATCGACTGGGAGTATTCGGGTATGTCCGATTACGCAAGCGACTTCGGTACGTTCACCGTGTGTTGCCAGCTCAGCGAAGAGGAGGCTTCACGCGCCCTGGGTTACTATTTCGGACGCGAGCCGTCGATGGAGGAGCGCCGTCATAACTTCGCTTTCGTGGCGCTTGCTGGCTGGTGTTGGTACGTATGGTCTCTGCTCAAAGAAGCCGAGGGCGACATGGTGGGCGAATGGCTGTACATCTACTACCGCTATGCGAAGGACTATCTGGACAAGGCGCTGAGCTGGTATCGCCAGGGAAACGACTAAGGGGAGTGTCATGAAAGGTTTTGGGAGAATGAAGTTCGGCCTGACGAGCGGCTTGCTTTGGGGTCTCGACACGGTCATCCTCGGCATCGGCCTTTCGATGGGCCCTTTTGTAGGCACTGCGGAGGCGATTGCCTTCGCAGCCATCGCGAGCGCGGCCCTGCATGACATATTTTGCGCGATCTGGTTGTTCGTCTACATGGGCTTGCGTGGTCGTTTGGGCGATACGCTGGCGGCTCTCAAAACGCGCAGCGGAAAGGCGGTTATCCTTGGTGCACTGCTGGGCGGTCCCGTTGGCATGACGGGTTACGTGATGGCCATCAACAATATCGGGGCGGGTTATACTGCCATCATCTCGTCGTTTTACCCTGCGGTCGGCGCCTTCTTGGCCTTCGTGCTGCTGAAAGAACGTATGGCTCCTAAACAGTTCGTCGCTTTGCTGGCGGCTCTTGCCGGCATCATCGTCATGGGTTATGTATCTTCAGGTGGATCGGAGCTGGGAAATCCGATCTTGGGTCTGTTCGGTGCGCTGTTGTGCGTTTTCGGATGGGGATCCGAAGCCGTCATCTGCGCCTGGGGCATGCGAGATGATGCCGTCGATAACGAGACGGCGCTTCAAATCCGCGAGACCACGTCGGCGCTTGTCTATGCGATCGTCGTGTTGCCGCTGTTCGGCGCCTGGGGCTTCACTGCAATGGTTATCCCCAGCTTCGCAACGGGCGTGGTGGGATTGGCTGCGCTGGCCGGCACCGTATCGTACCTGTTCTACTATAAGAGCATTTCTTCGCCCATCGGCGCGGCGAAATCCATGGCGCTCAACATCAGCTATTCGGCATGGGCTGTCCTGTTCGCGCTCTTGCTGCAAGGAACGATCCCGACGCCGATATCCGTCGTTTGCTGTGTAGTCATCCTTGTCGGAACCGTGCTGGCTGCAAGCGACTGGAAGGAGCTGTTCGGTCGCGAGAAGGCAAAGGCGGAAGCGGAGGGATAGGACGTCTACCGCTGCAGCCCACCCAGCGCTTCTAGCACGGCTTCGTGGCTCTCGCGGAGCTCCGGCATGAGGGTACGGGCGCTTTCGAAATCGTCGGCGCGCAGCGCATCGGTGATGCGTGCGGCCAGGTCGTAGAGGCTCACGAACGACAAGTTGCCCGCGACGCCCTTGAGGGAATGGGCCTCGCGCTCGGCTGCGGCGGTATCGCCGGAGGCCATCGCTGCTTCGAGCGCATCGAAATGCGGGTCGTCCGCGTATTTCGATGCAAGACGGACGAACAAGCCCTCGTTGCCGCCGAAGCGCTCCATCGCCTCGGCGTAATCGATGCCGTACTTTGCCAGCTTAGCCGTCTGATCCTTCGTCATGATGTCACTCTCCTGCATGCTCTCTCGTCGTACGTCCGCGTCGCGCGGCGCACGACCATGATAGAGGGTGGAGGCCGCGCGCGTCGAGTCGGACAGGATCACGTTAGCCGACCGTTACTTCGCCGACGCATCGTCTTCCACGAACACGCCTTCCTGGTTGAACACGGCGGAGAACGTCTTGAAGAACACCTTCACGTCAAGCGGGAAAGAAACGTTGTGCACGTAGAACACGTCGAGCGCCAAGCGGTCGTGCCAGGGCAGCGAGTTGCGCCCGTACACGGCGGCGTATCCGGTGATGCCGGGCTTCACGGTGAGTTTGAGGTGCTCGTCGCCTTCGTAGAGCTCCGTCTCGCGGCGCAGGTCGGGGCGGGGCCCCACGACGCTCATGTCGCCTTTCAGCACATTGAGGAACTGGGGCATCTCGTCGAGCGACGTCTTGCGCATGAAGGCCCCCACGCGCGTCATGCGCGGATCGTCGGCTCCGTTGTAGGTGGAGCCGTCCTCCATGACGAGGTCGGGCGCGTTCACCCGCATCGAGCGCAGCTTGTACATCTTGAAGTCGCGTCCGCCAAGCCCCACGCGCGGTGCGTTGTAGAACACGGGCCCTTTGTCCTCGAAGTGAATGAACGGTGCCAGCACCGCGATGACGATCAGCACGAAGGGCAGCGCCACGAGCCCTACGACCAGGTCGCATACGCGTTTTCCGAACCGTACGTACATCAGCGGATGCCCTCCGCCTCGAGCTCGTCGTAAGCGCGCCCGAACGACGCCGTCACGTAGTCGACATCGTCGTCGGAGAGCAGCGTGTGCAACGGCAGCGTCACCTCGTTCTCGAACTGCGCGAGCGCGTTCGGGAAGTCGGCGATGTCGAAGCCGAGGTCGCGGTACGCGGTGAGCAGCGGCAACGGCTTGTAGTGCACGTTCGTGGCCACGCCGTCGCCCGCCATGCGCTCGATCAGCGCGTTGCGGAACGCCTGCGACTTGCCCCTCAGGCGCACGAACATGAGGTGCCCGCTCGATTCGCCGCCTTCGCCGTAGTGCTGCAGCAGCTCGACGTCGCGGTCGCGCAGGTTGCGCTCGTAGCGCTCGACGATGGCGCGCCGACGGGCGAGCGAGGCGGGGTAGCGGCGCAGTTGCGCGAGGCCGAGCGCCGCCTGGATGTCGGTCATGTTGCACTTCCAGCCTGGGAAGGCGATGTCGTACTCCCAGGCGCCCGCGCGGTTCTTCGCCAGCGCATCCTTCGTCTGGCCGTGCAGGGATTGCAGCATGAACTGGCGGTACAGCTCGTCGGAGTCGAACGCGCCCGCGCGCCACGCGAGCGCGCCGCCCTCGGCCGTGGTCAGGTTCTTCACGGCGTGGAACGAGAAGGCGGTGAAGTCGGCCACCGACCCGGAGGGACGTCCCCGATACGTCGCGCCGAACGAGTGGGCGGCATCGGCCAGGACGACGGGGCGGTCGAAGGCGCGCTGCAGCTCGGTCGCGGGGCTCCAGCAATCGCGCGCGGCGTCGAGCGCGGCGAATAAGCGGTCGTAGTCCGCCATGCGCCCGGCGATATCGACGGGGATGACGGCACGCGTGCGCTCGGTGACGAGGCCGGGCAGGGCGTCGTAGTCCATCTCGTAGGAGCCGGGCGCCACGTCGCACAGCACCGGGGTCGCGCCCACGTGGCAGATGACCGAGCAGGAGGCGGTGTAGGTGTACGCGCTCGTGATCACTTCGTCCCCGGGTCCTGCGCCGATGGCGCGCAGGGCGCACTCGAGCGCCGCGGTGGCCGAGGCGAACGTGGCGGCGCGGTCGGCCTGCGCGAAGCGGGCGATCTCGCGCTCGAACTCCTTCGTCTTCGGGCCGGTGGTGATCCAGCCGCTCCGCAAGGCGTCGGCGACCTCGTCGAGCTCGGCCTGGGTGATGTCCGGCGGGGAGAACGAAATTCGTTTCTGCTCAGTCAAGATTGCTCCTTGGTACCCGATAAACGGCGCACGACCTGCACGATCGCACGCATTCGACGTATGCAAGCTCCCTATTTTGACGCGCCGCGCCCGGTTTGGCGAGGCGCTCGACCAAAATCACAGCAACGTGCGCAGCAAATCCACGATCTCGCGGTACGCGCGGGGCTGGTCGAACTCGCTCTCGGCGACGGCGCGCGCCTTCGAGCCCATGATCTTGCGCAGCGACGCGTGCCCCGCGAGCTTGGCGATGGCGTCGGCGAGCGCTTCGGCGTCCTCCGCCTCGACGTTCACGCCGAAGCCGTCGGCGGTCACCTTCGCGCGGAACTCGGGGCTCGAGCCCGTGTTGATCATGGGGTTGCCGCTGGCCAGGTAGTCGCCGATCTTCGTCACGATGCTCTGCGCCGCCGACTTGACGAGCGAGTTCACCACGATGTCCGACGCGCACAGGTAGGCGGCCATCAGCTCGTAGGCCGTGTACCCCAGGAAGTCCACCGGGGCGTCGAGCTGCGCTGCGAGCGCCTCGAGCCTCTCGCGGTCGGGGCCGTCGCCCAGCACCTTGACGCGCACGGGGGGCGGGTTCGGCGCCCGTGCGTCGTCCTTCGACGCCGCGCGTGCGAGGCGTCGGCGCTCGAGCAGTGCAGCGGCCTCGACGAGCGTAGCCACGTCGTAGCTGGCGCCGAGCGTGCCGGCGTAGGTGACCCACAGCTCGCCTGCGGGCTTATCGACCTCGGCCGCGTGCACGCGGGCGCCTTCGTCGAAGGCGGCCAGGTCGTTGCCCACGTACACCGTGGCCTGGGGGTAGGGCTTTGCGCGGTCCTTCGCCGGGCGCGCCGCGTACTCGTCGGAGGTGCCGACGGCGCCCGCCAGCAGCTGGTAGACGCGCTTCGCGTCGCGCGAGAACGGGTAGAAGGCGACGTCGCTGATCACGGGCACGTCGACGACCATGCGCATGGCCTCGGGCCACAAATCGTTGATGTCCGCCACGAACGGGATGCCCTGCGCGTCGGCTGCTTCGGCGCACACGCGCGCGACGTCGTTCGGCGGGATCTCCGCGTAGATGAGGTCGTACGCGCCGGCCGTTCGCTCGAAGTGCGCGCGCAGGTTCTTCGCCGCGACGCGATGGCTGCGGATGCGCGCAAGGTCGAGGTTCTTCGTGTAGCCGGGCTCGTCGATGAACACGACGCGGTAGGGAAGGCCCTGGTAGCAGGCCTTCGACGTGTCGCGATGCGCCTTGTCCCAATGCTGGAACGACGACGTGACGAGGTCGACTTCGAAGCCCTCGCGCGCGAGCAGCTCCGACAGGAAGCGGAAGCGCGTGTAACCGCGTGTCTCGTCGCCCAGCTTCACCCCCATCGTGACGATGGCCAGATGCTTGCGTTGGCGGGTATGATGTCGATTGGTTTCCATAGCCAGGTAGTATACCAACTTATCGGGTCGGCATGCGCGACGGCCCGCGCGAAAGAGAACGCGGACCGTCGCGATGCGTCCGTATCCCTTCCTTACTTCTCGTCCCCGTCCTTCTTCGCCACGAGGACGGGGATCTCGGCCGAGCGCAGGACGCCGTAGCTGACGCTGCCCAGCATGCCGCGCAGCACGCCGAGGCCGCGCGAGCCCATGACGATGAGGTCGCAGCCGTGCTCCTTCGCGAAGTCGTTGATGCCGTCCACGGGCGACGGCGCGTTGACGGCGACGAGATCCACCTCGTTGGGCATGCCGTCGAGCAGCCCGCCGATAGCCTGCTTCATGTCGTCCTTCTCGCGGTCGAGCGCCGCGTCGACGAGCTTTTTGTACAGGTCGGGCTGGATGACCAGCGGGGGAGCGCTCTCGTAGGGATTGGCGTCGAGCCCGAGCGCGGGCGGGATGTCCGAGACGAATATGACGCCGACGACGTGCAGCTTGACGGCGGGATCCTCTTCCGCAAGGCCCTTGGCCAGCGTGAGCGCGTGCAGTGCGTGGTCGGACTTGTCGAACGGCACGAGGATGTTGGTGAACTTCATAGGGTACCTCCTGATCGTCGCTGATCGGATAGCTAAAGTATAGCACGCGCCGCTCGGCGCGGCAGAGGGCCGAGGTTCTGACGATGGACTGTCACCGTGACGAATGCGGGTCTGCGCGGCGCGTCGGGTTTCTTCTCGCGAAACGCAACCGAAACACCGACGAGTATAATGGTGGTTCGAGAGAGAAAGGACGCACCCGATGACCGTGACCCCCGAGCAAGACTTCGTGCTGAAGACCATCAAGAGCCGCGACGTCCATTTCGTCCGCTTCTGGTTCACCGACGTGCTCGGCCGCATGAAGTCGTTCGCGGTCATCCCGAGCGAGCTCGAGGACGCGTTCGCCGACGGCATGGGCTTCGACGGCAGCTGCATCGAGGGGTTCTGCCGCACGCAGGAATCCGACATGCTGGCGTATCCGGACGCGTCCACGTTCCAGGTGCTGCCATGGCGGCCCGAGTCCAACGCGGTCGCCCGCATGTTCTGCAACCTGCGCACGCCCGACGGATCCCCCTTCGAAGGCGACCCGCGCCAGGTCCTCGCGCGCACGGCGGCGAAGGCCCAGGCGATGGGCTACGTGTTCAACATCGGCCCGGAGCTGGAGTTCTACTATTTCAAGGACGCCGAGGGCACCGAGGTGCTCGACCGCGGCGGCTACTTCGACCTCACGAGCCTGGACTACGCCTCCGACCTGCGCCGCGACACCGTGCTCACGCTGGAGAAGATGGGCATCCCCGTGGAGTACTCCCATCACGAGAACGGCCCGTCCCAGCACGAGATCGACCTGCGCTTCACCGACGCGTTGTCCATGGCCGACGCGGTGATGACATACAAGCTGGTCGTCAAGGAGATCGCGATGAAGCACGGCGTGCACGCGTCGTTCATGCCCAAGCCCATGGCGGGCGAGCCGGGCAGCGGCATGCACGTGCACCAGAGCCTCTACGACCTCGACGGCAACAACGCCTTCTACGACCCCGCCGACCCCCAAGGCTACCACCTGTCGAAGGTGGCCAAGCACTACCTGGCCGGCCTGCTCAAGTACGCGCCCGAGTTCTGCGCCATCACGAACCAGCACGTGAACTCGTACAAGCGCCTCATCGCCGGCGGCGAAGCGCCCATCTACCTGTCGTGGGCGCGCTCGAACCGCTCCACGCTCGTGCGCGTGCCGGGCTACCGCCCCACGAGCGAGGGCGCGTGCCGCCTCGAGCTGCGCAGCCCCGACCCCAGCGCGAACCCCTACCTCGCCTTCGCCGCCATGCTGGCCGCCGGCTTGGCTGGCATCGAGGAGGAGCTGGAGCTGCAGGAGCCCAACGAAGACCAGGATCTGTTCATGCTGTCGCGCCAGGACCTGCGCCAACAGGGCATCGCCACGCTGCCCGAGAGCCTCGGAGAGGCGGTGGAGCTGTTCGCCGAGTCCGAGCTGATGCGTACGACGCTCGGCGACCACATCCACTCCTACCTCGTGGCTGCGAAACGCGCCGAATGGAACGACTACCAGGGGTACGTGTCGCAGTGGGAGCGCGACCGCTACCTCGCGGTGCTCTGATGTGCGGGAGGAGGGGGCCGTGCAGCGCAAGCAGGTGATATTCGTCGCGGACAGCCTCGACAACGCGCACAAGTTCCAGCAGGTGCTGTCGAGCTTGGACGTGGACGTGGCGGCGGGTTCGTCCGCCCAGTTCAAGAAACTGCTCGGGCAGCATCCCGCCTGCGACCTCGTCGTGTACGAGGCGCGCGGCGGCGCGGCGGAGGACGTGGCCGGCATCGAGGCGCTGCTGCTCGAGGACAACGCGGCGTCGCTGCTCGTCATCGTGGGCGAGGACCAGCTTGTCCGCTTCCGGCTGCCCGTGCAGGTGAAGAGCGACTTCGTCGTGCGCGGCGCGACGCCGGAGGAGTGCGCGGCCCGCATCCGCCAGCTGCTGTGGCCCGGCAACGAGGCTGCTACGTCGGACTGCCTCGCGGTCGAGAACATGACCGTGAACCTGGCCACCTACCAGGTGACGGTGGCTGGCGAGCCGCTCGACCTCACGTACCTCGAGTACGCGCTGCTGGCCTTCCTGGTCACGCATCCCTCGCGCACGTACTCGCGCGACGCGCTCTTGCGCCGGGTGTGGGGCTTCGACTATTACGGCGGCTCGCGCACGGTGGACGTGCACGTGCGGCGCATCCGCGCGAAGCTGGGCCCCGAGCTGGCGCAGCACCTCGAAACGGTGCGCGGCGTCGGCTACCTGTGGAGCGCATAGCCTCCTTCGTCGGAAAAACCTTGCGCGGCGGTGGGTGATTCTTTGTTTCTCCGGCGGCGTCCGGCGGGGGCGCGGCGGGTTGCTCTATACTGGTCGCTCGAAACCATAACCGACGGAGGACTCGCCCTATGCCGAAGAAGATCGCCGTCATCGACGGCAACTCGCTTATGCACCGTGCCTACCATGCGGTGCCCCAGACGATGAACGCTCCCGACGGCCGGCCCACCAACGCCGTGTTCGGCTTCGTGGCCATGCTGCTCAAGTTCATCGACATCGCGAACCCCGACGCGCTCATCTGCGCGTTCGACGCCGGCCGTCCGGCGTTTCGCATGGAGGCGCTCGAGCAGTACAAGGCGCAGCGCCCGCCCATGGACGACGATCTCAAGGTGCAGTTCCCCATCATCGAGGAGCTGCTGGAGGCCATGAACGTACCCGTCGTGCGCATCAAGGGCTGGGAGGGCGACGATGTGCTGGGCACCGTCGCGAAACGCAACGAGGCGCTGGGCTACGAGACGCTGCTCGTGACGGGAGATAAGGACGCCTACCAGCTGGCCAGCCCCGCCACGCGCATCGTCACCACGAAGAAGGGCATCACCGACGTGGCCATCTACGGGCCGGCCGAGGTGGAGGAGCGCTACGGCGTGCGCCCCGACCAGTTCATCGACTTCCTCGGCCTCAAGGGCGACTCGTCCGACAACATCCCCGGCGTGCCCGGCATCGGCGACAAGACCGCCGCGAAGCTGCTGCAGTCCTACGGCAGCCTCGAGGGCATCTACGAGCATGTGGACGACCTCAAGGGCAAGCAGAAAGAGAAGATCGTCGACAACAGGGACATGGCGTTTTTGAGCCGCGAGGTGGCCACGATCGTGTGCGACCTCGACTTCCCGCTCGACCTCGAGGCGTGCTCGTTCCCGTCGTTCGATCCCGACAAGGTGACCGAGGCGTTCAAGGGCGTGCAGTTCAACGCGCACCTCAGCCGCGTGCTCAAGCTCGTGGGCAGGGAGCTCGAGAAGAAAGCGGCCCCGCTCGTGGTGGAGCCCGTGGTGTCGGGGCCCGAGGCGCATGCGCTCGTCGACGCGGCCATCGCGCGCGGCGAGACGGTGGGCGTGGCGTTCATCGAGCCCGAGCAGGTGTCGCTGTTCAACGCCGGGCTGCACGGCGCGGTGAACACGAGCGAGGGCACGGCGGTATTCGAGGACGACGAGGGCCGCGAGGCGTTCGCGCGCATCGTGCGCGCCGGCTCGTTCGCCGCGCTCGACGTCAAGCGCGAAGCACATCGCATCTATCCCGCCGATACGGCCGAGGCCGCGCTCGTGGAGGATGCCGAGCTCATGGGCATGCGCGCGTTCGACCTGGGGCTGGCCGGCTACGTGCTGAACTCGTCGGTGTCGGAGTACTCCTTCGACGCGCTGCTCGACGCCTACTGCGGCGGCGTGCTGCCCGAGACGAAGGACGAGGCCGGCGCCGTGGCGGCCCAGGCCGCGGCGGCGCGCATGCTCGTGGGCCCGCTCACCGACGCGCTCGGGCGCGACGAGAGCAAGCGCGCCTACTTCGACATCGACCTGCCGCTCGTGGCGGTGCTCGCCATCGTCGAGCGCACGGGCGCCGCGGTGGATTGCGACCGCCTGGCCGAGCTGGGCGCCACGACGCAGGCCGAGCTCGACGAGCTGCGCTGCCGCATCATCGAGATCGCGGGGGAGGAGTTCAACCTCGACAGCCCCAAGCAGCTCGCGCACATCCTGTTCGAGGTGCTGGGCCTGCGCACGCTCAAGAAGAACCAGCGCGGCTACTCCACCGACGCCGCCGTGCTCAAGGAGCTGTCGAACGACCACGAGCTTCCGGCGCTCGTCCTGCGCTACCGGGAGCTTGCGAAGATCAAGTCCACCTACATCGACGCGCTGCCGCGCATGCGCGCTGCGGACGGGCGCGTGCACACGTGCTTCAACGAGACGGTGACCACGACGGGCCGCCTGTCGTCGTCGGATCCGAACCTGCAGAACATCCCCGTGCGCACCGAGTTCGGACGCCAGATCCGCGAATGCTTCGTGCCGCTTCAGGAGGGCCACAAGTTCCTCTCGGCCGACTATTCGCAGATCGAGCTGCGCCTGCTCGCGCACCTGTCGAACGACGAGCACCTCGTGGCCGCGTTCTGCTCCGGCGCCGACTTCCACGCCGCCACGGCCAGCCGCGTGTTCGGCCTGCCCGTGGAAGAGGTGACGCCCGAGCTGCGCAGCCGCGCGAAGGCCGTGAACTTCGGCATCGTCTACGGCCAGCAGGCGTTCGGCCTATCGCAGAGCCTGGGCATCCCGTTCGGCGAGGCCAAGGAGATGATCGAGCGCTACTTCGAGGCGTACCCCGGCGTGCGCGCGTACCTCGACGACACCATCGCGCAGGCGAAGGAGCAGGGGTACGCCCAGACGATGTTCGGCCGCAAGCGCCACATCCCCGAGCTCAAGGCCGCGAACGCGACCCAGCGCGGCTTCGGCGAGCGCACGGCCATGAACCACCCCATGCAGGGCAGCGCGGCCGACATCATCAAGCTCGCCATGACCGAGGTGCAGCGCCGCATCATGGAGCGCGGCTTCGAGGCGAAGCTGCTGCTGCAGGTGCACGACGAGCTGGACTTCAGCGTGCCGGAAGGCGAGATCGAGGAGCTGTCGGCCATCGTGAAGGACGTCATGGAGCACATCGTGGAGCTTCGCGTGCCTCTCGACGTCGACGTCTCCTATGCCGACAACTGGGCGGAAGCGCACTAGGGTTGCGCCGGTCGGGACGGGGGTGAGACAGAGGGACGGGGCAATTGTCTCATTTTGCTCGCAAAATGAGACAATTGCCCCGTCCCTCTGTCTCACCCCCGTCCCCTGCCTCGCTCCTCACCCGTCTCGCCCCGCGGAATTTGCTGGACTTGTGATGTACGAAAAAATCACACCACGCCGCCGCGTGTGGCTAAAGTATCTGCTATCATATAAACGTTGTGCTCTGTGGAGGCACAGCGTAGGAAGAGTGCGATGATACGCGTGGATCGTGCATAAGATCACATTGACTTGCTACGGTCACGCTGGTAAGCTATCGCCTTGCGTTTATTCATATCAAGGAGACACTCATGTACGCAATTGTAAAAACGGGCGGCAAGCAGTACAAGGTCGCACCCGGCGACAAGCTGAACATCGAGAAGCTTGACGCCGCCGTGGGCGACAAGGTCGAGCTCGAAGCCATCTGCGTCGTCGACGGCGCCAAGGTGGAGGCCGACCCCGCGAAGGCAGCCGCAACGAAGGTCACGGCCATCATCCTCGAGCAGTTCAAGGGTGAGAAGCAGCTGGTCTTCAAGTTCAAGAAGCGCAAGAACTACAAGAAGCTGCGCGGCCACCGCCAGCAGCTCACGCGCGTCCAGATCGAGTCCGTCGGTTCGGCCAAGGCTGACAAGCCGGCGCCTAAGAAGGCTGCGAAGAAGGACGATGCCGAAAAGAAGCCGGCTGCCAAGAAGGCTGCCGAAAAGCCCGCGTCCGAAGACGCCGAGTAAGCATAAGGAGGGAACACCATGGCTCACAAGAAAGGTCTCGGTTCCAGCCGTAACGGCCGCGACTCCCGTGCGCAGCGTCTCGGCGTGAAGATGTTCGGCGGTCAGGCGGTCAAGACGGGCAACGTCATCGTTCGCCAGCGCGGCACGCACATCCATCCGGGCGAGAACGTCGGCCGCGGCAAGGACGACACCCTGTTCGCCCTGTGCGACGGCAAGCTGGAGTTCACGAAGGGCGCCAAGCACAAGGTGCACGTGCGTCCCGAGGCGTAGGTTCCGCCTAGCCCGCAACTGCGTGACGTTATCTGTTTTCGCATGCCCCCTGCTCGTCAGGGGGCATTTTTCATATACAATCCGGGTTGTCGTGTTTAAACGAGCAACCCGTGCGCCCCGCGAGGGGCGCGGATCGAAATAGAGGTACCACCCGTGTTCATCGATAAAGTACGCATCCATGTCAAAGGCGGCAACGGCGGAGCCGGCTGCATGTCGTTTCGCCGCGAGGCCCATGTGCCGAAGGGCGGGCCGGACGGCGGCGATGGCGGCCATGGCGGCAACGTCGTGGTCGAGGCCGACGCCAGCCTGTCGTCGCTCATCGAATACCGTTTCAAGCACCATTTCAAGGCCGATCGCGGCACGCACGGCAAGGGCTCGCGCATGCACGGGGCGACCGGCGAGGATCTCGTGCTCAAGGTGCCGATGGGCACCGTCGTCCACGAGTACTTCGAGGAGACGAAGGAGACGGGCGAGCTCATCGCCGACCTCACGCACGACGGCGAGCGCGTCACCGTGGCCGAGGGCGGCATGGGCGGTCGCGGCAACATCCACTTCGTGACGCCGACTCGGCGCGCGCCCGCGTTCGCCGAGCTGGGCGAGCCGTCGCAGGAGCGCTGGATCGAGTTGGAGATGAAGCTCATGGCCGATGCGGCCCTTGTGGGCATGCCGTCGGCGGGCAAGTCGTCGCTCATCGCGAAGATGAGCGCGGCGCGCCCGAAGATCGCCGACTACCCGTTCACCACGCTCGTGCCGAACCTCGGCGTGGCGCGCTCGGGCGACTACAGCTTCGTCGTGGCCGACATCCCCGGCCTCATCGAGGGCGCGCACGAGGGCCGCGGCCTGGGCCACGAGTTCCTGCGCCATATCGAGCGCACGGCGCTCATCGTGCACGTGGTCGACCTGACGGGCGACTACGAGGGTCGCGACCCGCTCGAGGACTACGAGATCATCAACCGCGAGCTGGCGCTGTACGCCGACGACCTGGCGGCGCGCCCGCGCATCGTGGTGGCGAACAAGATAGACGTGCCCGGTGTCGAGGAGGCGGCCGACCGGCTGGCGGCGCGCGTGCGCGAGGATTCCGTCGCCGCTGCGGGGGGCGACGAGTTCGCGCCGAGCCCCATCGATCCCAAGCTCTACCGCATCAGCGCGCTCACGGGCGAGGGCGTCGACGGCCTCAAGGCCGCCATCGCCGCGAAGGTGCACGATCTGCGCGAGGCGCTGCGCGAGCAGGCGCAGGCCGACGTGCAGTACGAGCACGTGTGGGAGCACAAGCGCGAGGAGCGCGACAAGAAGTTCAAGGTCACGCCGCTCGGCGGCAGGGTGTTCCGCGTCGAGGGCCCGCAGGTGGAGCGCATGGTGGTGCAGACCGACTGGGAGAACGAAGAGGCCATCGCGTTTCTGCAGCACCGCCTCAAGCGCCTCGGCGTGGAGAAGGCGCTCGAGAAGGCGGGCGCGGTGGACGGCGACGAGATACGCATCGTCGGGCGCGCGTTCGAGTTCGAGTCGGTACGCACGGCCGAGGATCTGTTCAAGGAGCTCGATCTGTAATGAAGCCGGCCGGTTGCGCGCATGTTGCCCCGCGGACGCTGGGCAAGCGCCTCGTCATCAAAATCGGATCGTCCACGCTCACCACGTCGGAGAGCAAGATCGACTACGCCTACCTGGCGGAGGTGACCGACCAGATCGCGCGCGTGCGCGCCGCCGGGTGGCGCCCCATCGTGGTCACGTCGGCCGCCATCGCCTGCGGCCTCGAGCGCTTGGGCATCGAGAAGCGCCCGCACGACATGCCCAGCCTGCAGGCGGCCGCCTCGGTGGGGCAGAGCGCGCTCTCGACGGCGTACGCCGAGGCGTTCGCGCGCAACGGCATCGTGACGTCCACGGTGCTGCTGACGCGCCGCGACACGGCCGACCGTCGCGCGTATTTGCATGCGCGCGACACGTTCGACCGCCTGCTCGAGCTCGGCGTGGTGCCCATCGTGAACGAGAACGACACCATCTCGGTCGAGCAGATCCGCTTCGGCGACAACGACACGCTGGCCGCCCTCGTGGCGTGCCTCGTGGAAGCCGATCTCATGGTCATCCTGTCGGACATCGACGGGCTCTACGACGCCAACCCGCACCGCGATCCGGATGCGAAGCTCATCGACCGCGTGGAGGCCATCGGCCCCGAGATCATGGCGGCGGCGGGCGAGGCGGGCACCACGGTGGGCTCGGGCGGCATGATCACGAAGATCAAGGCAGCGCGCGTGCTCATGGTGGCCGGCATCCCGCTCGTGGTGTGCGACGGCCATCGCGCCGAGGCCATCGTGGATGCGGCGGAGGGGAAGGATGTGGGCACGCTGTTCGTGGCCGCGAAGAAGCCCCACGAGATCACGCCGAAGAAGCTGTGGATCGCGCTCGGCGACGCCGCGCGCGGCGCGCTCGTGGTGGACGACGGGGCGAAAGCCGCCCTCATCGAGCGCGGCAGCTCGCTTCTGTCGGTGGGCGTGCGCGCGGTGGAAGGGCGCTTCGAGGCGAACGACATCGTGGACATCAAGGACGCGGGCGGGCATCTTTTCGCCCGCGGCAAGGTGGCGTTCGCGAGCGACGAGGCCGCGCTCGCCATCGGCCGCACGCGCGCCGAGCTGCAGGCGAACCGCCTGCTGGCAAGCTTGGCCGACAAGCCGCTCGTCCATCGCGACGAGCTCGTGGTGTTCGAGTGAGGGGGAGCCATGGTTGAGGAGACGGTACAAGAGCAGGTGCGGCGCATCGCCGAGGAGGCGCGCGCGGCGAGCGGTGCGCTCGCGCAGACGAGCGCCGAGGAACGCAACGGAGCGCTGGCCGCCATGGCGGAGGCGCTGCGCGCGCATGCAGGCGCCATCGTCGAGGCGAACGGCCGCGACATGGACGCGGCGCGCGCGGCGGGCACGCGGATGAGCTTGCTCGACCGCCTCATGCTCGACGAAGGCCGCGTCGAAGGCATAGCGGCGGCGCTCGAGGACCTCGTGGCGCTGCCCGATCCGCTCGGGGCGGTGCAGCAGCAGCGCATGCTGGCGAGCGGCATCGAGCTTTCGCGCGTGAGCGTGCCGCTCGGGGTAGTGGCCGTCGTGTACGAGGCGCGGCCCAACGTGACGGCCGACGCGGCCGGCATCTGCCTGAAGTCCGGCAACGCGGTGGTGCTGCGCGGCGGCAGCCTGGCGGCGGCTTCGAACGAGGTCATCGCGAAGGTGCTGCACGACGCAGCGGTGGGGGCGGGCATGCCCTGCGGCTGCATCGGCGCCGTCACGCTGCCCGATCGCGCGGCCGCCGACGAGCTCATGCAGCTGCACGGCGTGGTGGACGTGCTCATTCCGCGCGGCGGCGCAGGACTCATCCGCCACTGCGTGGAGACGTCGAAGGTGCCGGTCATCGAGACGGGCACCGGCAACTGCCACGTGTACGTGCACGCATCGGCCGACTTCGATAAGGCGCGTGCCATCATCGTGAACGCGAAGTGCCGCCGTCTCGGGGTGTGCAACGCGGCCGAGACGCTGCTCGTCGACGCTGCGGTCGCCGAGGATTTCCTGCCCGCGGCGCTCGCCGAGCTGGCGGAGCGTGGCGTGACGCTGCATGCCGACGAGCGCGCGGCGGCCGTCGCCGCGAAGCACGGCACGCCCACGGTGCCCGCCGACGAATCCGATTGGGAGACCGAGTACCTCTCGGCCGACCTGGCCGTGCGCGTGGTCGACGGCGTGGACGAGGCCGTCGACCACGTGAACCGCTTCGGCACGAAGCACTCGGAGGCCATCGTCGCCGAGGACGAGCGCGCCGTCGAGGCGTTCCTCGCGCGCGTCGACGCGGCCGCCGTGTACGCGAACGCCTCGACGGCGTTCACCGACGGGGCGGAGTTCGGCCTGGGCGCCGAGATCGGCATCTCCACCCAGAAGCTGCACGCGCGCGGACCGTTCGCCCTCGACGCGCTCACGTCGTACAAGTACGTGCTGCGCGGCTCCGGGCAGGTGCGCGCGTAGTGGCACGCATCTGCGATCACTTCGACGACCTGGGACGGGACGGGTCGCCTGCGCGCCTCGGCATCATGGGCGGCACGTTCGATCCCATCCACATCGGGCACCTCGCGTGCGCCGAGCAGGCGCGCGAGGCCTACGACCTCGACGGCGTGGTGTTCGTTCCCGCGGGCAACCCCGTGTTCAAGAAGGACCGCGCCGTCACGCCGGCGGCCGAGCGCCTGGAGATGTGCCGCATCGCCACCCGCAGCAACCCGGCGTTCGACGTGAGCGCCATCGAGATCGAGCGCGGCGGCGACACCTACACGGTGGACACGCTGCGCCAGCTGCGCGCGCACTACCCCGACAACGTGGAGCTGCGCTTCATCACCGGCGCGGACGCCGTGTACCATATCGTGCAGTGGCGCGAGAGCGCTGCCATCGCCGACCTAGCGCACCTCATCGCGGTCACACGTCCCGGCTACGTGCTGTCGGAGGAGCGGCGGGCGTTCATCGCCGCGCACGGCAACTTCGCCATCGACTACCTCGAGGTGACGGCGCTTGCCATTTCGTCGAGCGACCTGCGCCGACGCGTGGCGGAAGGGAAGTCGATCCGTTATTTGACGATGCAGGGCGTGCTCGACTATATTCAGGAGCGAGGCCTGTACGAGGCGAAACCGAGCGACGGCGAAGGAGGCGTGCGATGAGCGAAGACGTGCTGTCGGATGCGTTCTTCGAAGCCCGTGAACGCGATTTGGAGCAGCGGCTCAAGCGCAAGCGCTTCGAGCATGCGCGCGGCGTCTCGAAGATGGCCGCCGCGCTGGCCGAGACGTACGGCGCCGACGTGCGCAAGGCGCGCTTGGCGGGCCTGCTGCACGATTGGGACAAGGAGTACGACGACGACGCGATCAGGGCGCGCGCCCGAGCGCTCGACGTGGACGTGGATCCGTACGTGCTCGATACTATGCCGCGCCTGCTGCACGGGCCCACCGCGGCTGCCGAGCTCAAGCGCGCACACCCCGACCTGCCCGACGACGTGGTCCAGGCCATCGCGTGGCACACCGCGGCCGCGGTGGGCATGAGCGACCTCGACATGATCATATACGTTTCCGACGCCATCGAACCTGGCCGCGATTTCACCGGGCTCGACGAGCTGCGCTCCGCCATCGGCGAGGTGCCGCTCGAAGAGCTTTTCATGATGACGTTCAACCATATCCTGCTGACGCTCGTGGAGCGCCGGCGACGGCTGCACCCGGCAACGGTCGAGGTGTGGAACCATTACGTGGCCCGATCGCGCGACGCGAGGGCCGAGAAAGGAACAGCGTGAGCACAACGATACCCGAGAAGACTTCCAAGGAATGCGCCCTCATCGCGGCCCGCGCGGCCGATGACAAGAAGGCCACCGACATCATGGTGCAGGAGGTGCGCGACCTCATCGGCGTGACGGACTACTTCGTCATCGCCACAGCCTCGAACAACCGTCAGGTCGAGGCCATCATCGACGAGATCGAGGACGCGGTGCGCACGCAGGCCCAGTTGAAGCCGCTGCATCGCGAGGGCACGCAGGACGGCACGTGGTCGCTGCTCGACTACGGCAGCTTCGTGGTGCACGTCTTCCAGCCCGAGACCCGCGAGTACTACCGCCTCGAGGCCTTGTGGAACGACGCGCCCGTCATCGACTTGGCCGCCGAAGCCGGCCTCACCGACATCGAGTACTCCGACCGGATCGCCAAGCTGCTCGGCAAGGAATAACGAGTCGAGCTTCGAGCTTCCGTCTGCGCCTGCCCGGGCGCACCGCATGCGCCGTCACTTCGTGGCGGCGCTTTTTCGTCCTCTGCGGCGCCGGGACGGCGCAGGTCGCGAGGAGGCGTCGGACGCGCATGGAAACGGCGTAAGAATCGCGTGGAATGCGCGTGGAAACGGCGTCGCATCCACGTGCAATGCGCGTGAAAACGGCGTCGGATCCATGCAAGATCCGCATGGAATATGCGCTGGGATGCCGTGTCCATCGCGTGAGCGCTTCGCTGTTATGCTCTGCCTGCAGGTTCGATCGCGTCTTGACCAAGGTGTGAGTATCCTGTAAGATACAAAGGAGCGTATATGGGAAATCAAAGCAAGCTCAGGGTGGAGCAGACGCCGACGTTCGCGCGATGGCTCGATCAGCTCAAGGATACGCGGGCACGGGCGCGAATCTTAACGCGCATCCTTCGTTTGGAAGATGGGTCGTGGGGCGATGTTCGCGTTCTGGCCGATTCTCTGTTCGAGCTGCGCGTGATGGTCGGGCCGGGCTATCGCTTGTACGGGACGCGGATGGAGGGCGCAATCGTGATGCTCCTTTGCGGTGGCGACAAAGGCTCTCAAAACCGAGATGTAGAAAAGGCGAAACGCCTGGCCGAGAAAGTTCGAGAGGAAAGGTCGGGATATGAAGAATCCCTTTAAAAGGCCGATGAACATTTCGGAATTCCGTGTTGCGGACTATCTCGATTCCGAGGAGGCGATCGCGGAATTCCTGACAGCCGCTCTCGAAGAAAACGATCCGGAGTTCTTCCGAAAGGCTCTCGGTGAAGCGGCTAAGGCTCGCGGGATGGCGCAGGTTGCCGAGCGCGCGGGGGTGGGGCGCGAGAGCCTGTACAAGTCGCTCTCGGCCGAAGGCAACCCCCGGTTCAGCACCATCGTCGACGTCCTCGACGCGCTCGGTTTCAAGCTCGTCGTCACGCCGGGGTCGTAGGAGCGGGATCCTTCTCGGCGCGCAGGGCCTTCGGCAGCGGGATGGCTGCGCCGAGGGCCGCGGCGGCCAGCATGACGACGATGCCCTTCACGGGGAAGCACAAAAACAGCAGCAGCACGGTCATGAGCGGCTGGCGCATGACGCCGCCTACGAGCGCGGCCGTGCAGGCGCACAGGCAGAACACGGGGTCGGCGCCGGTGAGCATGGACATGCCGTAGCCGATGGCGATGCCGGCGAAGATGACGGGGAAGAAGTGGCCGCCGCGCCATCCGAAGCGGATGCACAAAGGCGTGATGAGCACTTTGCCGAAGCCCGTGGCCAAGAGCGCGAACGCGCTCATCGTGGTCCAGACCTCGCCGAGCTGCTCGGCCTGCGTCTCGCCGGCGAACATCGTGAACGGCAACGCGATGCCCATGAGCGCCAGCGCGAGCCCGGCGATGAGCGCCTTGGCCACGGGACGCTCGCCCATGCGCTCGGACAGGCGTCCGAACAGGCCGTCGAACGCGCAGAACAGCCAGCCGCCCGCCGCCCCCACGAGCGCGAGCGGCGCGAGCCACAAAAGCTCGGTCGTTCCCACGTGGATGTCGGTGAAGCGAGGCAGCGACAGGCCGCCGCCGAACAGCGCGCCCAATCCGATGAACGCCGCCAGCGCGCCCGCGATGGCGCACAGGTACACGACGATCTTCGACGATTTCGGCAGCGTGATGGTCGTCTGCGTGCCCGCGTCCTCGTCCCCGTCGTCGTACAGGGGCGCGGCGAAGCCGAACAGGGGAGCGGTGAAGATGGCCGATAGCGCCGCCATGGTGCCGACCGACGTGAGCTGTTGGAAGTCCGAGCCGAAGCGCTTCATGCGGTCGCCCACCCACGTGCAGATGCCGGCGACCGCGCCGGTAAGCCCCGCTTCGGGGCCGACGGATCCGCCGAAGAACAGCGGCAGCAGCGCGGCGACGGACATGACGCCCAGCTTGTCGTAGTCGTAGCGGCCGTCGCGCTTCACCTTCGCCATCACCTGGTTCAGGTCTTCCGGATACGAGCCGAAGCGCTTTGCGAACAGTCCGATGACGAGCCCTCCTGCCAGGCAGGCGGCCAGCGGGAAATACGGCCCGAAATGCGCGGGCAGCTTCTCCCAGATAAACGTTATGCCGAGATTCATGGCGAACAGCAAGAGCCAGACGAATGCGCCCGCAATGGCGCCCGTGACGATCACCGACGCGACGAACAGCGAGCGGTTCGCGAGCTTCGCTCCCTCCACGACCCCCCCCCTAACGAGCGGCGAGGTCGCAGGCCGCGGGCAGCCCGTACGCGCTCTCGGCCTGCGTGATCGCACGTTCGATGGCGCCCTGCATCGCCTCGGTCGCCAGGATGGCGAACGTGTCGTAGTCGGCATCGACTTCGCCCGATGCGAACGTGAAGACGGTGTCGCCGTCGCCCGAGGTGTGCACGGGCTTGATGGCGCGCGCGTAGGCGTCGTGGACGGTCGAGGAGGCCTTCGTCGCCTGGGCCTTCGTCAGGCGCGCGTTCGTCAGCACGACGCCGATGGTCGTGTTGGCGCACGGGCCGGCGGATGCGTCGACCTTCGCGACCGCACGGGCCGCCGCCTGCTGCACGAGCACGCCGAACGCCTCGAGGGGGTCCATGACGCGACCCTCGTCGTTGCGGCAGCCGGCTATCCAGGTCCCGTTCGCGTCGCGCACGTTGCCGAGCGCGTTCACCGCCACGATGGCGCAGGCCGCAAGCTCGCCCAGGCGCAGCCCGCAGATGCCGATCCCCGCCTTCATGGCTCGCTGGCCTCCCAAGAGCTTGCCCACCGATGCGCCGCATCCGGCGCCGGCGTTGCCCTCGGCAAGCGGTTTCGCCGCGTCGCGCTCGAACGCCGCCTGCGCCGCCGCGCGCCCCATGGCGGCGTCAGGGTGCGCGTCCTGACCCACGAGCAGGTCGAACAGGCATGCGCCCACGACGATGGGCACGCGGGCGCTCTCCACGGGAAAGCCGATGCCGCGCTCCGCGAGCTCTTCCATCACGCCGGTCGCGGCGGCCAGGCCGAAGGCGCTGCCGCCCGACAGCACCACGCCGTGGACGGCCTCGATCATGTTCTCGGGCTTGAGCAGGTCGGTCTCGCGCGTGGCCGGGCCGCCTCCGCGCACGTCGACGCCGCACGTCGCCCCGTCGGGCGCGATGACGACGGTGCAGCCGGTGCCCGCTCGGGCATCTTCGGCGTGCGCGCAGAGAAACGCGGGAAGGTCGGCGAGCGAGGCGGGTTGCAGCATGGCGTTCTCCCTTGGGTCGGGTAAGGATCGTTCGGTTCGCTCATTGTACACCGCGAATCGCGGCGTAGTCGAACCGATGTCGGCTTGCGGACGACGGGTTACGGTAGTAAGGTAGCAGTCCCGCTCTCGCTGCGCGCTCCCCTCGACGAAGGGAGTGAATCGCATGCCGGAATTCCTCAAGAAAGCATCGTGTCGCGGCCGTCGCCCGCTCCATCTCGCCTCGCGGCGTCAGATTCCCCGTCCCGACCTTATCGCGAAGCTGCTGCGCGAGCGGCACGTCGCCCGGTTCATCGTCGCTCCCGACGGGTTCGGCAAAACGGGCCTGGCCTTGGAGTACGCCGACACGGTGTTCTCGTTCGAGCACGTGGTTTGGCTCGACGGCCGCAGCCCGTGCTTCCTGCGCGACCTCGATCGCGGCGTCATCGCCCGCACGCTCCTGGAGGACGACCCCGAGCCGTTCCTCGCCGTCGTCGACGACGTGCCGCTGCTCGATCCGGAGCGCGCCGAACTGCTGTCCGACGAGCTCGACTTGCTGCTCGACCGCGATTGCGAGGTCGTGGTGGCCTGCGTGCCGTCGCGCGACGCCTTCGCGCGCCATCGCGATCGCATCAAGCTCGCCGCCTCCGATTTGCTGCTCACCGACGAGGAGGTCGACCTGCTTCGCACGCCGGGGGAGCGTTCGAGCGATCCGGCGTCGACGATTCCGGCCGCCCGCCGCGTCGCGGCTCTCGTATGGGGGTCGGAGGAGGAGCGCGCGGGGTTTCTGTCCGCCGCTCTGAGGGAGGAGCTTCCGGCCGATCTGCTGCTGCCGCTGTTCGTGATGGCGGCGCTCGAGGAGGGGACGCTCGAGGACGTGGCTGCGTTCGGCCCGTTCGGGCCCGACCAGGAGGCCCTCCTCGCCGAACAGTACCCCTACCTCGGCATCGATCCTGGGCGCGGGCGGTTCGGTACGGCGCCCTTCGCGGCGGACGCGGTCGCGGAAGCCTTCGGGCGCAAGCTGGGCGCGGTGGCCGACCGCTCGCTGTTCTCCGATGCGAGCACGCTCGTCGTGCGTTTGGGCGACGCGCTCGTGGCTCGCGGAGCGCACGAACGCGCCTGCGATCTCGTGCGGATGCTGGCGGCGCGCGCCCCGCGCGCGACCTGGCTCGCCGAGCACGGCCGTGCGCTGCTCGACGCCGCCTGCCTCGTGCCGGCCTGCGAGGTGCACCGGTCGCTTTCGGGCGAGACGGCGGGGAAGGGCGCGCTGCTCAGCGCCTACGAGGCCGCCCGTCGCGCGCTCTTGGGCGATCGTGCGGCGGCCTGCGCGGCCGCACGCAAGGCGGTGCGCGACAGGAGCGCGCCGGCAGCCGCGCGGATGGCGGGAGCGCTCGTGCTCGCGCAATGCGCGGAGGCCGACGAGCGGCGACGGGCCGACAAGCTCGCTGCGGCGCTGCTCGCGGCGGCCGGCGTCACCCGCATCGTCGACGCGCATCGGGCGGTCGGGTGCGCGAAGGCGGCGGAGGAGCGCGGATGGATGGCTTCCGGCTGCGTGCATGCCCAGCTCAGGCAGGCGGGCTGCCCCGATGCGGCCCGTGTGTGGCTCGACTGGTACGACGCCGGCGCGCGCGGCGGCTTCGTCAAGCAGGCCGCGGCCGAGGTGCTGCGGCAGGCGGCGTCGTCGGACGTGCGCGTGGTCCAGTCGCCCGAGCTCGACCGTTTGGGGGCGCTCGTTCGCAAGAGGGTATCCCAGGCGAGCCGCGCGGGACTCGGCCTCGTGGACGCGTTGGCGGGCATCGCCTACGAGCGGGCTTGCGAGCGCGGGGTGCTCGCCATCCCGGCGTTCGACGCGCAGACGGCCCTCGCCGTCAGGCGCGTGGAGATGGGCCTGTTCTCCCAGCGCAACGCATCCGAGCGCCTCGAGCTGGACCGTCTCGAGCACGAGCGCGCCTTCGTCGCCACCCATCCCGACGCCTATCGCGACGAAGGGCGCGCGAAGCGCCTGCCGAAGCTGCCGACCGCTGCGCCCGCGCTCACCGTGAACCTGTTCGGCGGCCTCGACGTGCTCATAGGCGGCGAGCGCGTCGATCCCTCGCTGTTCAGCCGTCAGAAGGTGAAGACGCTGCTCGCCCTGCTCGTGCTGCACAACGGCCGCGAGTTCTCGCGCGACAAGCTGGTGGGGCTTCTGTGGCCCGACAGCGAGATCATGCACGGCCGCAAGAACTTCTACGGCATCTGGGCCATGCTGCGCCGCGCGCTGACTCTGCCGTCGGGAGACTGCCCCTACCTCATCCGTCAGCAGCAGGGGCTTCGCCTCGACGCGAGCTTGCTGACCAGCGACGTGGCGCAGCTCGAGGACGTGTGCCGCACGCTTTTGTTCGAGCGTCCGGGCTACGGCGGCTGGGCGCAGGTGTACTCGCAGGTGAACGACCGGTTCTCGGACGATCTGCTGCCCAGCGAGAACGGCAACGACGCCATCGCCTCGTTGCGCGTGGACTACCGCAACCGTCTCGTGGACGCGCTCGTGGCGGCCTCGACGCGCCTCGTGGCGGCGGGCGAGGCGCAGGAGGGCCTCTGGTTCGCGCGCGCCGCGCTCCAGCGCGACCGATCGCGCGAGGACGCCTACACCTGCCTCATGAACGCCCAGCTGGCCTCGGGTCAGCGCACGGCCGCCCTCGAAACCTACTTTGCCTGCCGACGCTACCTCGCCGACGAGCTCGGCATCGACCCTTCGCTCGAAACGATGCGCCTTTACCGCAGCATCATCGAAACCGAAACGGACTTCGAGTAGACGACCGAGGTGCGAATGAGGAACAGGGGAGTGGTAATATTGCGGAAACAGAGTGAAATAAGTATAATAAAGATACCTATTAGTAGCTTTGGACAGGAAGACAGAACGTTTGAATACGATCCGGCAAAAAGCGCGACGAACCTGGAGAAGCACGGCATCGACTTCGAGAAAGCCCAGGAGTTGTGGCGGCGCAGGGTCGTCAAGGTGCCCGTTGCCGACGATTACGGAGAGCGGCGCTACGCCATGCTGGGAATGATCGACGGAAAGCACTGGACGGCGATCGTCACGTTTCGCGGCGAGCGCATCCGCATCATCTCCGCACGGAGGTCGCGAGTGAAGGAGGCTTCGTACTATGACGCCGAAGAAGATTAGCGCAGAGAAGTTCGACCGCATATTCGATGAAGGCAAAGAGGACATCATGGAGTACCTCGATCTTGAGAACGCCGAGGTAATCCATCCGGTTCGCCAGGTTCGCAAGGTCAACGTCGACATGCCCCTGTGGATGGTGGAGGCGCTCGACAAGGAGGCGAAGCGGGTGGGCATCGGACGCCAGGCGGTCATCAAGATGTGGCTCGCCGAGCGCCTCGACGAGGAAGCCCGCCGCACGGCCTGAGCGCGCCGCCCGCCGGGCCGGCGGCGCGCGGGCGCGTTTCCGGCTCGCCGTCGGGCGCGCAAACCCCTTGCGTGCCCTGTGAATTTCCTCTGAGGTCAGGCGCGATATGCTAGAGTAGCACGTGCTGTATTCGAGTGAATAAGCGCGCATTGCCGCGCTGCAAGCCACGAAAAGGATGGCGCATACATGGCAGGATTTCTTTCCAAGCTCCTGACGCTTGGCGAGGGCAAGCAGCTCAAGAACTACGAAGCCACCGCAAGCAAGATCAACAGCCTCGAGCCCGAGATGCAGGCGCGCTCCGACGAGGAGCTGCGCGCGCTCACCGCCGCGTTCCGCGAGCGAGCCGCGGGCGGCGAGGATCTCAAGAGCCTCTTGCCCGAAGCCTTCGCCGCCGTGCGCGAGGCCTCGGTGCGCACGCTGGGGCTGCGTCACTTCGACGTCCAGCTCATCGGCGGCATGGCCTTGAACGACGGCCAGATCGCCGAGATGAAGACCGGCGAGGGCAAGACGCTCGTCTCCACGCTGGCCGGCTACCTGAACGCGCTGCCCGGCCACAACGTGCACGTGGTCACCGTCAACGACTACCTGGCGAAGCGCGACAGCGAGTGGATGGGCCAGGTGTACCGCTTCCTCGGCATGGACGTGGGCCTCATCCAGAACGGCATGCGCCCTGACAAGAAGATCCCCGCGTACAAAGCCGACGTCACGTACGGCACGAACTCGGAGTTCGGCTTCGACTACCTGCGCGACAACATGGTGACGCGCGCCGAGTCCCGCGTGCAGCGCGGCCACCACTTCGCCATCGTCGACGAGGTGGACTCCATCCTCATCGACGAGGCCCGCACGCCGCTCATCATCTCGGGCGCGGGCACGCAGGCGGCCGAGACGTACAACAAGTTCGCCCGCGTCATGGTGGGCCTCACGCCCGAGCTCGACTTCGACATGGACGAGGCGAAGAAGACCATCAACGCCACCGAGAGCGGCCTGGAGAAGATCGAGGCCATGCTCGGCATCGACGACATCTACGCCGATCCGTCCGGCCAGCTGCCGAACCACCTGCAGCAGGCCCTGAAGGCGCAGTTCCTGTTCCATCGCGACGTGGACTACGTCGTGGTGAACGGAGAGGTGAAGATCGTCGACGAGTTCACCGGCCGCATCATGGAGGGGCGCCGCTACTCCGAGGGCCTGCACCAGGCGCTCGAGGCGAAAGAGCGCGTGCTCGTGCGCGAGGAGAACCAGACGCTGGCCACCATCACGCTGCAGAACTACTTCCGCCTGTACGAGAAGCTCTCCGGCATGACCGGCACGGCCATGACCGAGGACGCCGAGTTCCGCGAGATCTACAAGCTGCCGGTCGTGGCCATCCCGCCGAACCGCCCGGTGGCGCGCAAGGACGAGGACGACCTCATCTACCGCACGGTGGAGGCGAAGTTCAACGCCGTGGCCGACGACGTGGCCGAGCGCAACAGGGCCGGCCAGCCCTGCCTCATCGGCACGGTGTCCATCGAGAGCTCCGAGAAGCTGTCGCGTCTGCTCGACAAGCGCGGCATCAAGCACGAGACCCTCAACGCGAAGAACCACGAGCGCGAGGCGCACATCATCGCGCAGGCCGGCCGCGTGGGCGCCGTCACCATCGCCACGAACATGGCGGGCCGCGGCACCGACATCCTCTTGGGCGGCAACCCCGACGTGCTGGCCGACGACGTGCTGATCGAGCGCGGGTTCGACCCCGAGCTGCACGAGGGCGACGAGGCGGAGGAGGGTCGCGCGCCCGCTCCTTCCGAGGCCGACCGCGCCGCGGCGCTCGCCGAGGCGAAGCGCGTGTGCGGCGAGGAGCACGACCAGGTCATCGCGGCCGGCGGCCTCACCGTCATCGGCACCGAGCGCCACGAGTCGCGCCGCATCGACAACCAGCTGCGCGGCCGCGCCGGCCGTCAGGGCGACCCCGGCGTGACGCAGTTCTACCTGTCGCTCGAAGACGACCTCATGCGCCTGTTCGGAGGCAACCGCATGGACTCCATCGCCCGCATGATGGAGAAGACCGACATGCCCGACGACATGCCCATCCAGGCCGGCATGGTGTCGAAGGCCATCGAAGGCGCCCAGCGCCAGGTCGAGAGCATGCACTTCGCCGCCCGCAAGAACGTCCTCGAGTACGACGACGTCATGAACCTGCAGCGCGTCGCCATCTACAGCGAGCGCAACGCCATCCTCGACGGCAAGGACATGGACGAGCGCATCCCCGAGATCGTGAGCGATGCGGTGGAGGCCGTCGTCGAGGAGAATTGCCCGGCCAAGGTGCCGAGCGACGACTGGGACGCCAAGGCCGTGGAGCTGTGGGCCGCGAACATGACGGGCCGCGACGACTTCAGCGTTGCCGAAATCGATCACGAGGACGACCCTGCGGTGCTGTCCGAGGCGCTGGAGGAGTACCTGGAGAACGTGTTCGCCGAAAAGTCCGAACAGCTGGGCGAGCCGGTGATGAAGATGCTGGAAGGCCAGGTCATGCTGCGCATGATCGACACGCGCTGGATGGCCCACCTCCAGGAGATGGACTACCTCAAGGCCGGCATCGGCCTGCGCGCGTTCGGCCAGCGCGATCCCCTCGTCGAGTACAAGAACGAGGCGTACAATGCGTTCCAGAGCCTGACTGCGGGCATGTACGAGGACTACCTGCGCACGCTCTTGCGCCTGCAGGTGGCCGTGAAGCAGGAGCAGCCTGCGCTGGCCGAGGAGAAGAGCCCGCTCGACGGCAAGGTGAGCTACTCGTCTCCCGAGCAGGCGCTCGAGCAGACGGGCGTGGGCGCCGCGCGCAAGCAGGCGGCCGCGTCGGCTGCGTCGCCCTCCGGCGCCCCGGCCGCGCCGCCCAAGCCGGCGGCGGCGAAGCCCCAGACCTACGAGAAGGACAAGGACGATCCCTTCGCCAACGTGGGCCGCAACGACCCGTGCCCCTGCGGCTCGGGCAAGAAGTACAAGAAGTGCCACGGCGCTTAGGGCTCCTGCAGACTTGACGGCCGAGGGGACGGGCACGCCGGTCTCGGCCGCCGCGGCCGCCCTCGCCGACATTGGCGGACGGCGCGATCGAAAACGATAGCTACTTGAGAAGGAATATGGCAGACAGAGACGAAAAAGACTTGGAGCAGGTCGCGCAGCGCGTCGAAGCGGCGCACGGCTACCTGCACATCGAAGAGCGCGCGGTCGAGCTGGCGAAGCTCGACGAGGAGATAGCGCGGCCCGGCTTCTGGGACGACGCCGCGCACGCGCAGAGCGTGTCGAAGCAGGCCAGCGTGCTGCGCGACACCATCGCCGAATATCAGGAGGCGGCGACGCTGCTCGACGACGCGCGCGCCGCGTTCGACCTCGCATCCGAAGACGAGCTGTTCGCCGAAGAGGCTTCCGAGGCCCTCGACAAGCTCGACGAGCTGCTCGACGCGCTCGAGATCAGCTCGTGGTTCTCGGAGCGCTTCGACGGCGGCGACGCCATCCTCACGGTGAACCCCGGTTCCGGCGGCCTCGAGGCCCAGGACTGGACCGACATGCTCTACCGCATGTACGTGCGCTACGCCGAGAAGAAGAACTGGAAGGTCACCGTGCTCGACGTGGTGCCCGGCGAGGGCATCGGGCTGGACAAGGCAACCATCCAGATCGAGGGCCGCAACGCCTTCGGCATGCTGAAAAGCGAGAACGGCGTGCACCGCCTCGTGCGCATCAGCCCCACCGACGACAAGAAGCGCCGCCACACCACGTTCGCGGGCGTGGAGGTGCTGCCGGTGCTGCCCGACGACATCGAGGTGGACCTCAACCCCTCCGACGTGCGCGTGGACGTGTACCGTTCGAGCGGCCCTGGCGGCCAGTGCGTCAACACCACCGACTCGGCGGTGCGCCTCACGCATATTCCCACGAACATCGTCGTGACGTGCCAAAACGAGAAATCCCAGCTGCAGAACAAGGAAGCCGCGTTTCGCGTGCTCAAGGCGAAGCTCTACGAGCGCGAGGAGCAGAAGCGCGCCGAAGAGCTCGCGCAGCTGCGCGGCGATCGCATGGATTCGACGTTCGGCAGCCAGATCCGCAACTACGTGCTGTACCCCTATCAGATGGTGAAGGACGTGCGCAGCGGCATCGAGACCGGCAACGTTGAAGCCGTGCTCGACGGGGATTTGGACGAGTTCGTGATAGGCTATCACCGGTGGAGAGTGTCGCAATAATGTCCCAAACGGGGACTGTCCCCATTCGGGACATTTTGAACGGGCGAAAGGAAACAGCATGACCGAACTTGAACGGCGGGCGAACGAGATGCGCTCCGACATCGTGCGCATGATCGCGGAAGCGGGCAGCGGGCATCCGGGCGGATCGCTGTCGTGCGCCGACATCCTCGTGGCGCTCTACTTCGGAGGAGTGCTCGAGCACGATCCCGCGCGTCCCGACTGGGACGAACGCGACCGCTTCATCC
Source organism: Eggerthella timonensis (assembly GCF_900184265.1). Taxonomy (NCBI): domain Bacteria; kingdom Bacillati; phylum Actinomycetota; class Coriobacteriia; order Eggerthellales; family Eggerthellaceae; genus Eggerthella; species Eggerthella timonensis. The sequence continues at coordinate 2,977,895 of NZ_FXXA01000002.1, read as the reverse complement.
TGGCGAAGGGCCATGCGGCGCCGGCGCTGTACGCGGTGCTCGCGAGCGCGGGGTACTTCCCGCGCGAGGAGCTGCTCACGCTGCGCAAGCTGGGCACGCGCCTGCAGGGCCACCCCGACTCGAGCCTCGTGCCCGGCGTCGAGGTGTCCACGGGCTCGCTCGGCCAGGGACTGTCCGTCGCGGCGGGTGCCGCGGCCGGCCTCAAGCTGGACGGTAAGGAACAGACCGTGTTCGCCCTGCTCGGCGACGGCGAGTGCCAGGAAGGCCAGGTGTGGGAGGCTGCCATGTTCGCGGCGCACCGGGGCCTCGACAACCTCGTGGCCGTCGTGGACCGCAACTGCCTGCAGATCGACGGCGACACGGCCGACGTGTGCGACCCGGGCGACCTCGTGGCGAAGTTCCAGGCCTTCGGCTGGGAGGCGGGCGAAGTGGACGGCCACGACATCCCCGCGCTCGTGGAGGCGCTCGCGACGGCGAAAGCGGCCCGCGACGGCAGGCCCCATGTTTTGATCGCGCGCACGGTGAAGGGCAAGGGCGTGTCGTTCATGGAGAATCAGGCGGGCTGGCACGGCAAGGCGCCTTCGCCCGAGCAGACCGAGACCGCGCTGGCCGAGCTGGCGGCGCTGAGTGGAGAGGAGCCCAGCCGTGGTTAAGCTGGCAAACGAAACGGAGTCCCAGGTCAAGCGCGCCACGCGTGCCGCATACGGCGTCACGCTGGCCGAGCTGGCGAACGAGGGCCTGCCCGTGGTGGCCGTGGACGCCGATTTGACGGGTTCCACCACCACGAAGAAGCTCGCCGACGCGGGCTTCGCCGATCGCCTGTTCAACTGCGGCATCGCCGAGCAGAACATGGTGGACGTGGCCGCCGGCCTCGCCGCGACCGGCCACATCGCCTACACCGGCTCGTTCGCCGTGTTCGGCACGGGCCGCGCCTACGACCAGATCCGCAACACCGTGTGCTACAGCAACCTCGATGTGAAGGTCGCTCCCACGCACGCCGGCATCTCCGTCGGCCCCGACGGCGGAAGCCATCAGATGCTCGAGGACGTCTCGCTCATGCGCGGGCTCCCGAACATGCGCGTGCTCGTGCCGGCCGACTACGCCGCCGCCCGCGCGGCCATCCGCCTCGCGGCCGAAACGCCGGGCCCCGTGTACGTGCGCATGGGCCGCGCGTCGGTGCCGGCCGTCTACGCCGACGGCGTCGAGCTCGAACTGGGCCGCGCCTACGTGCTGCGCGAGGGCGCGGACGCCACCATCGTCGCGTGCGGCGTGGAAGTGGAGCAGGCGCTCAAGGCCGCCGAGATGCTGGCCGCCGAGGGAATCGAGGCGGAGGTCATCGACGCGTTCAGCGTGAAGCCGCTCGACGAGGACACGATCCTCGCGTCGGTGGGGAAGACGGGGCGCGCCGTGGTCGCCGAGGAGCACAGCGTGTTCGGCGGCCTCGGGTCGGCCGTTGCCGAGACGCTCGCGCGCACGAATCCGGCCCCGGTCGAGTTCGTGGGCATGCGCGATCAGTTCGGCAAATCGGGCGAGTTCGAGGAGCTGCTCGACTACTTCAACCTGGGGTCGAGGGCGATTGTCGAAGCTGTGAAGAAGGTTATGGCCCGATAGTGCTTCTGCTAGAATCTACCCGTCTCAGTACCCTACTATTCGAACGGAGCACTCTGTGACGAACGACATCAGCCAAGGGGTTCCTGCGCGTCCCGTGCGACGCAGCGGCGCCCACGCGGCGCCCGCGCGGCAGACTACGTCGCAGCTTTCTGCGTCGCTGCCGGTGCTGGAAGTCGATGACATCCCCCAGCAGACAGGCACGCCGGTCATCACGTTCGACCACGTGACGAAGGTATATCCCGCGCAGCCCAACAAGCCGGCGCTCAACGACATATCGCTGCAGATCTACGCAGGCGAGTTCATCTTCCTCGTGGGCCATTCCGGTTCCGGAAAGTCCACGTTCATCCGCATGCTCATCCGCGAGGTGAAGCCCTCGCAGGGCCACATCTACGTCGCCGACGAGGACCTGACCACCATGCGCAACTGGCGCGTGCCTTATCTGCGTCGCAACATCGGCTGCGTGTTCCAGGACTTCAAGCTCCTGCCGAACAAGACCGTGTTCGAGAACGTCGCGTTCGCGCTCGAGGTCATCGGCAAGAGCCGCCACGTCATCAAGACGCAGGTGCCCGAGGTGCTGCGCCTCGTCGGCCTGCAGGACAAGCTCAACAAGCGTCCCGACCAGCTGTCCGGCGGCGAGCAGCAGCGCGTGTCCATCGCGCGCGCCATCGTGAACCGCCCGCCGCTGCTCGTGTGCGACGAGCCCACCGGCAACCTCGACCCGCAGACGTCGCGCGGCATCATGGACCTGCTCGAGCGCATCAACCGCACGGGCACCACGGTGCTCGTGGCGACGCACGACCGCGAGATGGTGGACAACATGCGCCGGCGCGTCATCGCGCTCGACCGCGGACACCTCACCCGCGACCAGGATCGGGGGGTGTACGGTTTCGATGTCTAGTTTCTTCTACTTTATCAAGGAGTCCGCCAAGGGCTTCACGCGCAACCTGTCGACGGCGCTGGGGTCCATCGTGACCATCTTCCTGTCGCTGCTCATCATCGGCGTGTTCCTCGTCGGCGGCTTCGTCATCGAGAAGCTCGTGTCGTCGGTGGAGAACGAGGTGTCCATCACGGCCTACGTGGCCGACGACGCCTCCGACGCCGACATCCAGACGGTCGAGAGCTTCATCGAGGGCCTCGACGGCGTGGCGTCGGTGGGCTTCACGAACAAGGATCAAGCGCTCGAGAAGTTCCGCGAGACGTCGACGTCCGACATCATCGACACGCTCGACGGCCAGAACCCGCTGCCGCGCTCGATCGACGTGGAACTGTCCGACCCGCAGCTGGTGGAGCAGGTGGCCTCCGCGATTCGCGGCAACACCACGTACCAGCAGATCATCGGGTACGACACGGTCGACCAGTCGCTCAAGTACGGCCAGCAGACGGTCGATCGCCTGTTCACGCTCACGAACTACGTGCGCTACATCGGCATCGCGCTCGTGGCGCTGCTCATCTTCATCGCGATGGTGTTCATCAACAACACCATCCGCCTGGCCATCTTGGCGCGCCGCAAGGAGATCGCCATCATGCGCCTCGTGGGCGCGTCGAACGGCTTCATCCGCGGGCCCTTCCTCATGGAAGGCGCGCTGCACGCCATCATCGGCTCGCTTTTGGCGGTGGGTTGCCTGGAGCTCGTGCGCACGCTCGCGCTGCCGAAGCTGCAGAGCGCGCTCATGTTCCTCAACTTCGACCTGAGCCTGAACACCTTCCTGTTCATCTACGCCGTGCTCGTCGGCGCGGGCCTGCTCATCGGCCTGCTCGGTTCGGCGTTCGCCATGCGCCGCTACCTCAAGGTTTAACGTGCTGAACGGTCATGGCCAAGCATACTGACACTTCGCAACTTGCGGCGTCCGCGCGCCGAGCGCGGGCCCGCAACATGCGCCTCATCAAGGCGTGTGCCGTCGTCATCGTCGTGGGCGTCGCCTTCGTCGCGGGTTTCACCGCGCGAGGCGACGCTTCGCTTCTCGAGTCGCTCGGCTTCACGTCGCTCGTCGTCGACGTCGATCGCAACCCGGGCTCCACGACGTCGGGCGACACTTACGACTCGCTCGGCGCGCGCGTGGAGGAGGTCGAGGGCATTATCGAGAACGACAGCCTCGACGCCTACGATCTGGGCATGGCCACGACCAACGTGCTGAACGCCCTGTCCGACACGACGGAGGACGCCTACCTGCGCTACTACGATCCGGCGCGCTACGCGGCGCTGTTGCAGGACAGCGCCGAGCAGTCGGCGGGCATCGGCGTGCTGTTCTCGGAGTACAAGGGGCGCGCTTACGCGGCCGACGTGTTCGAGGGGTCGGCCGCTCAGATGGCCGACGTGCGCAGCGGCGATTTCGTGGTGGCCATCGACGGCGACCGCGGGCACGAATGGACCACGAACGAGGTGACCTCCGCGCTCAAGCGCGAGGAGGGCGAGAGCGTCGTCATAACCTGGCGGCGCGCCGAGAGCCTCGACGACGAGGGCGGCGAGGAGTTCACCACGACGCTCGTGTGCTCGAACTACGCCGTGAAGAACGTGGAGACCGAGCTTTCCGACACGGTGGGCTACATCAAGCTGAAGCAGATCACGCAGAACGCGGCCGACCTTGTGAAGAGCGCCGTGACCGATCTCGAGGCACAGGGCGCCACATCGTTCGTGCTCGACATCCGCGACAATCCCGGCGGCTTCCTCACGCAGTCGGTGGACACCGCCAGCCTGTTCGTGAAGAGCGGCACCATCGTGAAGATCCAGACGAAGGCCGAGGAGACGTCCAAGACCTCCTCGCGGCCCTACGCGACCGAGAAGCCCCTCGTCGTGCTCGTGAACGGAAAGACGGCCGCGTCGGCCGAGGTGCTGGCCGCGGCGCTGCAGGACAACCAGCGCGCCACGCTCGTGGGGTCGACGACGCTCGGCAAGGGGTCGGTGCAGGTGACACGCGATTTGAGCTTCGGCGGCGCGCTGCGCTACACGGCCGCCTACTACAAGAGCCCGCTCGGCCACGATATCGACGGCGCGGGAGTCACGCCCGACGTGATGGTGGGCCTGGCCGACGGCGAGGACAACCAGAAAGCGCTTGCCATCGAAACCGCCCAGTCCCTTGTGAAGAGCTAGCCCATGGCGCGGACGCGTTCCCATACGCGCCGGCACCCTCGCAGCAATCCACGGGGCGTGCTGAGCGTGCGCGGAGGCGGCTTCGGCTTCGTGCAGACGGCGGAAGGCGAGTTCTTCGTGCCGGAATCCAAGATGGCGGGCGCTTTCGACGGCGATCTCGTGGAAGTTGCGCCGCTGCCCGTGCAAAACGGGCGCAAGAAGCAGCCGCACGAGCGTAAGGGCGACGTGCGCGCGGGCGAGAAGCCGGCGGCTCGCGTGCTGCGCGTCGTCGACCGCGCCCATGACACGCTCGTCGGGCGCTACGAGGTGGCCGAGCCCTTCGGCGTGGTCGTGCCCGAGGATACGCGCATCCCCTACGACATCTTCACGATGCGCGCCGACAATCCCGACGTCGAGGACGGGTCGCTCGTGCGCGTGCGCATCACGACGTTTCCCTCCCGCGCCACGGCGGCCACCGGCGTGATCGAGGACGTGCTCGGGCGCGCCGACGACGAGCGCGTGGCGGTGGACGTGGTGATCGCCCGGCACAAGCTGGAGACCTCGTTCTCGGAGGGAGCGCTCGCCGAAGCGCACGCTGCCGTGCTCGACGAGGACGGAGCGCTGGCGTCCGGGTACCGCGACCTGCGCGATCGGTTCACGCTCACCATCGATCCGGCTGACGCGCGCGACTTCGACGACGCGATCAGCATCGAGCCCATCGAAGCCGACGAGGTGCCGGAGCGGGCGGCAGGGGAGCGGGGCACCGGCATCCGCATCGTGGACGAGCGCGGGTTCGGGGCGGCGGCGTGGCGGCTCGGCGTGCACATCGCCGACGTGTCGCACTACGTGCCGTGGAACTCCTCGCTCGACCTCGACGCGCGCCGACGCGCCACGAGCGTCTACCTCGTGGACCGCGTGATCCCCATGCTACCCGACGAGCTGTCGGGCGATCTGTGCTCGCTCAAGCCCCGCGAGGCGCGGCGCACGATGACGGCCGACCTCTATCTCGACGACCGGGCGCGCCTCGTCGCCTACGACCTGTACCCGGCGCTCATCCGCTCGGATGCGCGCCTTTCGTACGACCAGGCGCAGGCCTTGCTCGACGAGCCCGCCGACGATGCGCTGTCGCGGAAGCTCGCGACGCTCTCGGGCATCGCGAAGCGGCGTCTCGCCGCGCGCGAGAGGGCCGGCGGGCTTGACTTCGACTCGGTCGAGGCGCGCGTGCGGCTCGACGACGAGGGCCGGCCGACGGGCATCGACTTGCGAGAGAAGACCGACGCCACCTCGCTCATCGAAGAGGCGATGATCCTCGCGAACGAGACGGTCGCCCTGCACCTGCGCGACGCGAAGTTCCCCGGTCTGTACCGCGTCCACGAGCAGCCTTCGGCCGACAGCCTGGCGGCGCTCGTGCCGGTGCTCCAGGAGTTCGCGTGGTTTCGCGACATCGACCAAGGCGACTTCGTCGCGGGCGATCCGCACGTCATCCAGCGCGTGCTGGCCGCGAGCGCCGGCCGTCCCGAAGGCGAGCTCGTCTCGTCGCTCGTGCTGCGCTCGATGAAGCGCGCCGTGTATCGCCCCGCCTGCGCGCCGCACTACGGCCTGGCGAGCGATGCCTATACGCATTTCACGTCGCCCATCAGGCGCTATCCCGACCTCGTGGTGCACCGCATGCTCAAGGCCCTCATCGGCGGCCGCCCCGAGAAGTTCGACCAGGAGACGTCGTCGCTCGCGTGGATCGCCGAGCATTCCTCCGACATGGAGCGGGTTGCGGAGAAGGCCGCGCGCGAGTCGCAGGAGCTCAAGATGATCGAGTACCTCGAGCGGTTCATAGGCCAGTCGTTCTCCGCGACGGTGTCGGGCGTGGCAACGTACGGCGTGTATGTGCGCCTCGACAACACGGCCGAGGGGCTCATCCCGAGCAAGAACCTCGGAAACGAGTACTTCGCGCTCGACCCCGTGCAGCACCGGCTGACCGGGCAGGACACGGGCACGTCGTATAGGCTGGGGCAACGGCTGCCCGTCGTGCTGACGGCGGCCGACCCGCGTGCGCGGCGCCTGGACTTCCGTCCGGCGCGCCCCGAGCGGTAGGGGATGCTGCGATGGGGCGCGTGCGCGATGTCTTCGAGGCCATGGGCCGCGAGGTGCGCAAGAACAAAGGCTCGTTCGCCGTCTACGTGGTGCTGCGCCTCATCGTGATCGCCTGCGCCGCCGGCGCGCTCGTGTTCGGCAACTACGAGGCGTTCTTCCTGTGCCTGCTCACGTTCGTGCTGCTCCTCGTGCCGACGTTCATCGAGGTGAACTTCAGCATCTCGATACCCGAGACGCTCGAGGTGGTCATCGCCTTGTTCATCTTCGCCGCCGAGATTTTGGGCGAGCTGTTCCGCTTCTACACCATCTTCCCGTTCTGGGACACGCTGCTGCACACGTTCAACGGCTTTCTGGCGGCGGCCATCGGGCTTGCGCTCGTGTCCATCCTCAACCGCTCGGAGCGCATCGCGTTCTCGCTGTCGCCGTTCTTCTGCGTAGTGGTGGCGTTCTGCTTCTCCATGACCATCGGGGTGCTGTGGGAGTTCTTCGAGTTCGGCATGGACCAGGCGTTCGGGCTGGACATGCAGAAGGACAGCGTGGTGACGAGCATCTCGAGCACGCTGCTCGATCCGAACGCGTCGCAGCATCCCGAACGCATCGACGGCATCGCCTCGGTGGAGGTGAACGGACGCGAGCTGGGTCTCGGCGGGTACCTGGACATCGGCCTGGCCGACACGATGGCCGATCTGTTCGTGAATTTCGTCGGAGCGCTCGCGTTCTCCGTCATCGGGTACCGCTACCTCAAGAGCAAGGGGCAGGGCCGGTTCGTGCGGCGCTTCGTGCCCACGCCGACGCCGCACGGCGATTGCGACGAGCAGGATACTTTGACTATCTAACTAATTGCGGTATGATGCGGGTGACGTGAAACGAAGAGCGAGAAGGAGGGAGCATGGACGGTTTCGCCATGGGCGCCAGCGCGTCGCGCAAGCGACGCGAGGATATCGACGACTTGCTGTCCGGAACGTTCAACTCCATCCTGCGCATCGAGGAGCAGTCGCTCGACAACCGGCTGACGCACGGCCTCACCATCACCGAGGTGCACACCATCGTGGCCATCGGCCTGCATGAGCGCAATCCCATGAACGTGGTGGCCGCGCGCCTGAACGTGACGTTGGCCACGCTGACGACGGCGGTGAACAAGCTGGCGAACAAGGGGTTCGTCGAGCGCACGCGCGCCGAGGACGACCGGCGCAAGGTGCTCGTGTCGCTCACCAAGAAGGGCAAGCAGGTGCTGCGCGCCCACAACCTGTTCCACCACCAGATGATCGACGAGGCGCTGGCCGGTCTTTCCGAGGAGGAAGAGCGCGTGTTCGCCGAGGCGCTGTCGAAGGTGAAGGCGTTCTTCGACGCGCAGGCGTAGCGCGCGGGGCGGGGGCGCTCGTGACGTCCGACGGGGAGCGGGGCACCGATGTTTCACGTGAAACATCGGTTCGCGCGAACGAATGTTTCACATGAAACATGCGGGCTGGGGAGCTGACGCCGGGCAGCCGGCAGCTTGCGCGCCGGACGGCAGCCCGGCGGGTCGCCGTTCGGCGCCGTCGGAACGCGGCCGATGCGCTGGCGCGCAGAAATCGTGGAGGGCGCGCGGGAGCCCTTGCAATCGGCGTCCCGTCACCATACCATTACTCCCGTAGAAATACTTTGATTATCAAACTAAATTGCACGACGCGAAAGGAACTGGCCATGGCTACCATCGACACCGTGAAGGACGTCCTCGTGGAGAACCTCGATCTCGAGGCCGACAAGATCACCGAGGAGGCCACGCTCGAGTCGCTCGGCATCGACTCGCTCGACATGGTCGAGCTCATCTGCGACCTCGAGGAGAAGTGCGACTTCGAGTTCGGCGAGCCCGAGGGCATCGAGACGGTGGGCCAGCTGGTCGCGCACATCGACTCGCTGTAAAGGCGCGTTGACCGGGCCCCGTTACGGGGCCCGTTTTGCCGAAGCCCGCGCGGCGGGCGCATGGGATACGTTTTGAGGAGCTGAGCCGTGAAAACGAGGATTACGGAACTGCTGGGCATCGAGGTGCCCGTCGTGCAGGGCGCGATGGCGCGCATCGCCGACGCGAGCCTGGCCGGCGCGGTGAGCGAGGCCGGCGGCCTCGGCATCATCGCGTGCGGCGGCGCGCCGCTTGAGTGGGTGGAAGAGCAGGTGCGCATCGCCCGCTCGATGACCGACAAGCCCATCGGCGCGAACGTCATGCTCATGGATCCGAACGCGGGCGAGACGGCCGAGCTTCTGGCGAAGCTGCGCGTCGACGTCATCACGACGGGCGCGGGCAGCCCGGCGAACTACATGCAGCTGTGGAAGGACGCCGGCATCAAGGTGGTGCCCGTGGTTGCCTCGAGCGCGCTGGCCGCGCGCATGGAGCGCCTCGGCGCCGACGCCGTGGTGGCCGAGGGAACCGAGGCCGGCGGCCATATCGGCGAGCTCACCACGATGGCGCTCATCCCCGCGGTGTGCGATGCCGTGTCCATCCCCGTGATCGCCGCCGGCGGCATCGCCGACGGGCGCGGCATGGCCGCAGCCTTCGCGCTGGGCGCCGAGGGCGTGCAGGTGGGCACCCGCTTCCTCACGGTGGACGAGTGCACCATCGCCGACGCTTACAAGGACAAAGTCATCGCCGCCAAGGACGCCGACACCATCGTCACGGGCCGCGGCAGCGGGCATCCCGTGCGCTGCCTCAAGAACAAGTTCGCCCGCACCGTCCGCAAGCTCGAGGGCGACGTGGCGGCCAATGGCGACGAGCTGGAGGCCATGTACGCGGGCTCGCTCAAGCGCGCCGTGGACGGCGATGTGGACAACGGCACGATGATGGCGGGGCAGTCGGCGGCGCTCGTGCACGAGCGCGCGACGGCGGCCGAGGCCATCGCGGCCCTGGTGGCCGAAGCCGAGGCGCTCGGAGCGCTCGATCTTTGCGCTACGGCGAAATTGAACGCGCGGCGCGGACGCGCATGGTAAGGAGCCTGCCGATGAACGACGAAAAGGGGCTTCGGAATCCTGTGGGCGCGGGCGCGCCCGTCTTCCTGTGCTCGGGCCAGGGCTCGCAGAAGCCCGGCATGGGCGCCGACCTCATGGGCGTGCCCGAGGTGCGCGCGACGTTCGCCTGCGCCTCCGACGTGCTGGGCTTCGACGTGGCCGACCTCGTGCTCAACGCAGAACCCGAAAAGCTCAACGACACGCGCAACGCCCAGCCGGCGCTGTGCGCGCTGTCGGTGGCCGTCGCCCGCGCGCTCATGGCGCGCGGCGTGGAGCCGGCGGCGGTGCTGGGCTTCTCGCTCGGTCAGGTGAGCGCGCTCGCCGTGTCGGGCATGCTCGCCGACGAGGCCACGTTCGCGCTCGTGAAGGCGCGCTCGGAGCTCATGGCCGAGGCCGCTGCGGCGCATCCCGGCGCGATGAGCGCGCTGCTGAAGGCCGACGAGGATGCCGTGCAGACGCTCTGCGACGAGTGCGCCGAAGGCGACGTGCTCGTGCCGGCGAACTTCAACTGCCCGGGGCAGATCGTCGTGGCGGGCACGCCGGAGGCCGTCGAGCGCGCCGAGGAGGCGTGGGCTGCGGCGGGGAAGCGCTCGTCGCGCCTGGCCACGTCGGGCGCGTTCCACAGCCCGCTCATGGCCTCGGCTGCCGAGGGGATGGCCGCCTATTTGGAGAACGTCGAGTTCTCGGAGCCGCGCGTGCCCCTCATCTGCAACGTCACCGCCGCGCCGCTGTCCGCCGTCGACGCGCGCGAGAGCCTCGTGCGCCATCTCACGAGCCCCGTGCGCTTCGACGCGAGCGTGGTCGCGCTCGCAGCAGCCGGCGCCGACACGTTCGTCGAAGTGGGCTTCGGCGGCGTGCTGGCCAACCTCGTGAAGCGCATCGACAAGACCGCGACGCGCGCCTGCGTCCAGGACCGCGCGAGCTTCGACGTGCTCCTCGCCGCCCAGGCCGCGCCCGATTCCGAATAGGAGCCCCTTCTCCCATGACCAACGAAACCGAAACCCCGCGCCGAAGCGCGGTCGTCACCGGCTCGAACCGCGGCATCGGCCGCGCCGTGGCCGAGGAGCTCGCGCGCGCGGGCTTCGACGTGTGCGTGAACTGCTCGAGCGAGCGCGGCCTCGACGAGGCCCGCGCCTTCGCCGCCGCCCTCGAGGCCGACTGCGGCGTGCGCGCCATCGCGGTGGCCGCCAACGTGGCCGATGCCGCGGAAGCCGCCGCGCTCGTCGATGCCGCCCACGAAGCGTTCGGCCGCGTCGACGTGCTCGTGAACAACGCGGGGATCACGCGCGACGGCCTTCTGGCCCGCATGAAGGAAGAGGATTTCGACGCGGTGATCGACGTGAACCTCAAGGGCACGTTCAACTGCTGCAAGGCCGCGGCGCAACGCATGATGAAGCAGCGCTACGGGCGCATCGTCAACCTGTCGAGCGTCGTGGGCGTGGCGGGCAACGCGGGCCAGGCGAACTACGCCGCCTCGAAGGCCGGCGTGATCGGCCTCACGAAGTCCATCGCCCGCGAATTGGCCGCGCGCAACGTCACGGCGAACGCGGTGGCCCCCGGCTTCATCGCCACGGACATGACCGACGCGCTGTCGGAGAAGCAGCGCGAGGCCATCCTCGGCCGCATCGCCTCGAAGCGCCTCGGGGAGCCGGAGGACGTGGCGAAGCTCGTGCGCTTTTTGGCGAGCGAGGAGGCCGGCTACATCACCGGACAGGTTATCTGCATCGACGGAGGTATGTCGCTATGAGCGAGAACAGCATGAGCACGGGCGCCACGCGCCGTGCGGACGGCACGCATCGCGTGGTCATCACCGGCATGGGCGCGGTATCGCCGGCCGGCGTGGGCGTGGGGGCGCTGTGGGATGCGGTCATGGGCCGCGCGTGCTGCATCGGCCCGGTGACGCGCTTCGACACGGCCCACTTCGACGTGCACATCGCCGCCGAGGTGCGCGATTTCGACCCGTGCGAGCACGGCATCTCGAAGAAGGAGGCGCGCCGGTTCGAGCGCTTCGTGCAGTACGCCATCGTCGCGTCCGACGAGGCGCTGGCGCAGTCGGGCCTCGACCTCGAGGCCGAGGACACCACGCGCATCGCGTGCGTGTTCGGCACGGGCATCGGCGGCATCGACGAGCTGCAGAGCGGCTTCTTCACGCTGGCCGAGAAGGGGCCGAAGCGCGTGAGCCCGCTGTTCATCCCCACGATGATCGGCAACATCGCAGCCGGCAACCTTTCCATCCGCTATGGCTTGCGCGGCGAGTGCCTGAACGTCGTGACCGCGTGCGCCACCGGAGCGCACTCCATCGGCGCGGCCGTGCGCGATATCCGCCACGGCTACATCGACGCGGCGCTGGCCGGCGGCTCGGAGGAGTCCGTGTCGCCCATCTGCCTGGCCGGGTTCTCGAACCTCGGCGCGCTGTCGAAGGCCGACGACCCCTCCCAGGCATCGCTGCCGTTCGACGCGCGCCGCGCCGGCTTCGTGGCGGGCGAGGGCGCGGGCGCCGTGGTCGTCGAGTCGCTCGAGCATGCGCTCGGCCGCGGTGCTGAGGTGCTCGCCGAGATCACGGGCTTCGGCTCAACCGGCGACGCCTACCACATGACGGCCCCCGAGCCCAGCGGCGAGGGCGTGGTGCGCGCCATGCGCCAGGCGCTCGAGGAGGGCGGCTTCTCGCCGGAGGACCTGGGGCACCTGAACGCCCACGGCACCGGCACGCCCGCCAACGACGCCACCGAGTCCAAGGCGCTGCTGGCCCTCGTCGGCGAGGAGGCCGGGCGCGCCGTGCCGGTGACGTCCGTGAAGGGCGCGACGGGCCACACGCTGGGCGCCGCCGGCGCCATCGAGGCCATCGTCTGCGCCCTGTCCGTGATGAACGACTGCGTGCCGCCCACGGCCGGCTTCGCCGAGGCCGACCCGGAGTGCCCGGTCAACGTCGTCACGGAGGCGAAGACGAACTACCCGCAGAAGGTGGCGCTGTCGAACTCGCTGGGCTTCGGCGGGCATAACGCCTCCTTGGCGCTGTCGCCGTACCGCGCGTAGACTGAAAGGAGCAGGACCTATGGACATTGAGTACCCCTGCGGCAAGGACGTCGTCGAGGCGGTGCTGCCGCATCGCGACCCGTTTAGCTGGGTGAGCCGTGTCGTCGCGTGCGAGCCGGGCGTCGAGGTGACCGCCGAGCTCGACGTCGATCCGGAGCTCGCGCTGTTCGCGGGCCACTTCCCGGGCCACCCCGTGCTGCCGGGCGTCATCATCATGGAGGCGCTCGCGCAAGCCGCCTCGTTCTGCATCCTCGTACAGCGCGGTGCCGAGGGATCCATTGGCTTTCTCACCGGCATCGATGGCGCGAAGTTCCGCCGCCAGGTGAGCCCGGGCGAGACGCTCACCCTCAAGGGGCGCATCGTGAAGTCCTCGTCGCGTTTGTGCGTGGCCGAGGTGGAGGCGAGCGTCGACGGCCAGCTGTGCGCGTCGGCCACGCAGAAGTACGTGCTGGCGAAAGCGGAAGCGTAAAAAAGCGAGAGGTCGTTCGATGAAGAGTGCCAAGCAGAACTACATCACCATCGGCTCCGACGGCACGGTGCTGCCCCAGGGCGCGACGCGCGCCGCGGCTCCGGCGCCGGAGTCGGCCGACGTGGCCTACCGCCTCACGCGCATGGCCGAGGAGGCGGCGGCCGGCCAGCTGGCCGCGCCGAACGCGCACGACGCGGCCGACGCGGCCGACTACACCGCCGTGCCGCGCGCGCTGGCGACCGCTTCCCCGCGCCAGGCGGGGATGGCTGCCGATGCGGCCCCCAAGCCCGTCGCGCTCGTGATGGCGCGTCCGAAGACGGCGAAGCGCCTGTTGCAGGCCGTGTCCGATGCCGGGTTCGCGGCATGCGCCGTGTACACGCAGGACCACCGCGGCGACGGGCACCTCAAGCTGGCCCAGAGCGCGGTGAGCTTGGGCGAGAAGTACTCGGACGCCTTGTTCTGCAACAGCCACGCCGTCTTGACGGCGGCCGACGCTTGCGGCGCCTCGGTGGTGCTGCTGTGCGACGAGGCGCTGCCGCTGGCCGAGGTGGACAGCTTCCTCGCGCGCACGGCGGCGCACGGCGTGCGGGTGTTCCGCCCGCTCAGCAACGACGCGCCGCTGTTGGGCTGGGTGCTGTGCACCACCGACAAGCCCGCCATCGACGGCGACTCGTGGCGCGCGTGCCCGCACTGCGGCCTCAAGTTCGACGGCCCCAGCTTGGCGGCCGGCCACTACGTGTGCCCCACCTGCGGCGGGTACCTGCGCATGTCCTCGAGCGAGCGCATCGACGACTTGCTCGACGCCGACAGCTTCGTGGAGTGGAACCGCTCCGTCCCCGAGACCGATCCCCTCGCATTCCCCGGCTACTTGGGCAAGCTGGAAGCCCAGCGCGAGAAGACGGGCCTCGAGGAGGGCGTGCGCACGGGCGAGGGCCGCATCGCCGGCCTGCGCGTGGCCATCGGCATCATGGAGTCGCAGTTCTTCATGGGCTCGATGGGCTCGGTGGTGGGCGAGAAGGTGGCACGGCTCGTGGAGCGCGCGACCGACGAGCGTCTGCCCGTGGTGGTGTTCACCGCGTCGGGCGGCGCGCGTATGCAGGAGGGCCTCGTGTCGCTCATGCAGATGGCGAAGGTGTCGTGCGCGCTCGAGCGCCACGCCGAAGCCAAGCTGCCCTACATCTCGGTGCTCACCGACCCCACGACGGGCGGCGTGACCGCGTCGTTCGCCATGCAAGGCGACGTGATCCTGGCCGAGCCCCGCGCGCTCATCGGCTTCGCGGGCCAGCGCGTCATCAAGGACACCATCAAGCAGGAGCTTCCCGAGGGATTCCAGACGGCCGAGTTCGCGCTCGAGCACGGCCTGATCGACGCCATCGTGGAGCGCGGCGAGCTGCGCGGCACGCTCGCGCACCTGCTGGCGCTGCACCTGGCCACGGCCGTGGCGTCGCGCGACTTGCACGAGCCCGGCGACCGCGACATCCTCGTCAGCTACGAGGCGGTGCGCGAGAATCTGGCCAGCGGAGCCGCCACGTACAACACGGTGACGTACGGCGATCTGACCGTGGGCGGCCTGCCGTTCGCCGGGGCCGCCGGATCGGCATCGCGCAAACTGCGCGGGCGCATCGCCGCCGTCACCGAGCGCTTCGACCGTCGCGGGTCCTCCCGCGCCAAGCGCCTCGAGAAGGCGCTCAGCACGGGCGGCTTCGACGCGGAGGCCGGCGTGTCGCTGGAGGACGCGTCCGCCGCGGCGCGCGAGGCGAGCGCGCCCGCGTCGAACCGCGCGTGGGAGAGCGTGCAGCTGGCGCGCAACGTGCACCGCCCGACGGCGCTCGCCTACATCGACGCGTTCGTGGACGGCTTCATCGAGCTGCACGGCGACCGCATGTTCGGCGACGATGGCGCCATCGTGTGCGGCCTCGGCTGGATCGGCGGGCGCGCGGTGACGGTGATCGCCCAGGAGAAGGGCCGCGACTTGCGCGAGCGCATCGCCCGCAACTTCGGCTGCCCGCAGCCGGAGGGCTACCGCAAGTCCCTGCGCCTCATGCGGCAGGCCGAGAAGTTCGGCCGCCCGGTGGTGTGCCTCGTGGACACGCAGGGCGCGTTCTGCGGCATGGAGGCCGAGGAGCGCGGGCAGGGCAACGCCATCGCCGACAACCTGCTGGCGCTCGCGGGCCTGCGCGTGCCCGTGGTGAGCGTGCTTCTGGGCGAGGGCGGCTCGGGCGGTGCGCTGGCGCTCGCGCTGGCCGACCGCGTGGCCATGCAGGAGCACGCGGTGTACTCGGTGCTGTCGCCGGAGGGCTTCGCGTCCATCCTGTGGAAAGACCGCACGCGCGCCCCCGAAGCGGCCGCCGTGATGAAGATGAGCGCCGCGGAAGCGTGCGAGATGGGCATCGTGGACGCCGTGCTGTCCGAGGGCGCGGGGCCTGCGCACGAGAACCCCGAGCAGGCGGCCGAGGGCGTGCGCGCGTACGTGTGCGCCACCCTCGACGAGCTGTGCGGCGTGCCTGTGCCCGAGCTGCTGCGCGCCCGCTACGAGCGCTTCGGCAAGTTCTAGGCCCGAGCCCTCGTCCCGCAGAAGCGCCCCGCCCTCCGGCGGGGCGCTTGTCGTTTGCGCGCCGCCGTCTCCCTCCCTTGCAAGGCTAACGATTGTTAGCTATACTGGCTCCCATAAAGCTAACGATCGTTAACCGATAGGAGGGACCCTCATGCTTGATCGGCTTGCGCGCGGGTTCGCGCTGTTCGTGAACTGGTTCAATGGGGCGTGCGCGGTCGTGTGCGGCGGCCTCATGATGGTTCTGGGGCTTACGGGCGCCGACAACGCGTTTATGCCGCTGTCGGTGTACGACGGCTTCCCGCTGCACGACGTGTTCTTCACGAGCCATTTCTGGCCGGGGCTCGCGCTCGTCCTCGTGAACGGCGTGCCCAATCTCGTCGCGCTCGCGTTGCGGTTCCGCGGCGAGCGGGCGGCGTCGTACGCGGCGGGCATGGCGGCGGGCGGGCTGCTCGTCGCCTGGACGCTCGTCGAGACGGCGTTCATGCCCAATCCTGTCACGGTCGTCTACCTGGTCATCGGCGCTCTGCAGCTGGCGGCGAGCTGGCGCGCCCGCCGCGCAGAAGGCGCGCGCCCGTGACGGCGCGGCGCAACACGAAGGAGGCGGTGGCGAAGGCGGCTCTGCGGCTGTTCGCCGAGCACGGGTACGACGGCGTGAGCATGCGCGACATCGCGGCGGCGGTGGACGTCAAGCCCGCTTCGCTGTACAAGCATTTCTCCGGCAAGCAGGCGCTGTTCGACGCCGTGGTCGAGCGCATGGACGCCGCCTACGAGCGCTTCGCGGCCTCGCTCGGCACGCCGTCGGGCGAGGTCCCTCAGCTGGCGGGCGCGTACGCCGCCCTGCCGATCGGGGCGATCGAGGACATGGCCGAGGCGCAGTTCCGCTATTGGACGCAGGACGAGGAGGCCGTGCTGTACCGGCGCCTGCTCACGCGGGAGCAGTACCGCGACGCCGCCATGGGCGCGCTCTACCGCGGCCGTTTCGCCGACGGCCCCATCGCGTACCAGGCCGCGCTGTTCGACGGCATGGTGCAGGCCGGGGCGTTCGCGCCGGGCGACGGGCGGCTCATGGCGCTGGAGTTCTTCGCGCCGCTCATGACGCTCATGCAGATGCACGACGGCTGCGAGGACGATGCCGCCCGCGCCCGGGTGACGTCCCTCTGTCTCACCGGGCGTCTCTCTGTCTCACCGCCCCCCTAGCCCTCGAGCAGGTCGAGCAGCTCCTCTTGGCTGAGCGTCGCAAGCGACACGCCGCCGGCGCCGATCACCTGGTCGGCGAGGTCGGTCTTCGCGTCCTGCAGATGCAGGATGCGCTCCTCGACGGTGTCCTTAGCGATGACCTTGTGAACGCTCACCACCTGCGTCTGGCCGATGCGGTGCGCGCGGTCGGTGGCCTGGTTCTGCGCGGCCGCGTTCCACCAGGGGTCGGCGTGCACCACCACCGACGCGCCCGTGAGGTTGAGCCCGGTGCCGCCCGCTTTGAGCGACACGAGGAAGACGGGCGTGTCGTCGTCGTTGAACCGGTTCACCAGCTCGAGCCGGCGCTTCTTGGGCGTGGCGCCCGTGATGGTGAAGTAGGGCACCCTGCGCGCGTCGAGCACGTCGGCGATCAGCTGGAGAAAGCTCGTGAACTGCGAGAACACGAGCGTCTTCTCGCCGGCGTCCATGGCCGACTCCACGATCTCGGCGATGGCGTCCAGTTTCGCGGCGTGGCCGGCGTAGTTCTCGTACAACAGGCGCGGGTCGCAGCACAGCTGGCGCAGCTTCGTCAGCTCGGCGAGGATCTCCACCTTGCGCTCGCGGAACTGCCGGTTGTTGCGGTTGTTCTTCTGCAGCGTCAGCGCGTCGCGCAGCTGCTGCTCGTGCGCGGCGTACAGGCGCTGCTGCTCGCCCTCCATGGGGACGTACACCACCGATTCCAGCTTGTCGGGCAGGTCCTTCAGCACGTCGGCCTTCAGGCGGCGCAGCATGAAGGGGGCCACGAGCGATCGCAGCCGGCGCGCGGCGTCCTCGTCGCCGCCGGTGATGTCCAGCTCGAAGTGCTCGCGGAAGCGCATGTAGGAGCCCAGCAGGCCCGGCATGAGGAAGTCGAAGATGCTCCACAGCTCGCTCAGGCGGTTCTCCATCGGCGTGCCGGTGAGGGCGAAGCGATGGCGCGCCCGCACGCGCTTCGCGGCGCGCGCCGTTTTGGTGGCGTGGTTCTTGACGTACTGGGCTTCGTCGAGCGCGCAGCAGTAGAACTCGCGCGCGGCGACGTCGTCCGCGTCGATGCGCAGCAGGTCGTACGAGGTGATCAGCACGTCGCAGCAGCGCCCGTCGCGGGCGAGCTCGCTTTCGCGCGCGTGGCGGTCGCAGGCTTCGGAGCGGATGCGCATCCGCTCGCGCTTGGCGCCCACCGCGGCGCGCACGTCGAGGCCGGGCGCGAAACGCTCGAACTCGGCCATCCAGTTGTACACGAGCGATGCAGGGCAGACGACGAGGCTGGGGCCCACGGCCCGAGCCTCGCTCTGACGCGCCAGCAAGAACGCGATGAGCTGCACCGACTTGCCGAGGCCCATCTCGTCGGCCAGGATGCCGCCGAGGTCGCGGTCGGCGAGCGCGCTCATCCAGCGCAGGCCCTCGGCCTGGTAGGGGCGCAGCGTGGCGGCCAGCTGCTCCGGAACGGGGCAGGGCTCGGCGCTGGCGGCCCGGAAGCTCTCGAGGTAGCGTGTGAAGGGGCGGTTGCGCTCGGCGTCGTCGAACTGCTCGTCCAGGTAGAACGCGTGATAGGCGGGCAGCTCGACCTGGCCCGCGGCCAGCTGCTTGGGCGTGAAGCCGAAGTCGTCCGCGAGGTGGTCGAGCTGGGCCAGGTCGTACTCGGCGAGGTTGAGGTACGCGCCGCTCTTCAGGCGGTGGTAGCGCTTGCGCCGCCGGTAGCTCGCCAACAGCGCGGCCACCTCGGCCGGGGGCAGGTCGTCGGCCGACACGGTGAGGTTGATGAGGTTGCCGGCCAGCGAGATGCCCACCGACAGGCGCGGCTTCTTGTCGACGAGCAGGCGGTCGAACGCAGGCGTCGTGAACGACTCGCCGAGCGCCTGGAACTCCGCGAGCCCGCCGAACACGAGGTCCGCCACGGCGGCCTCGTCGGCCAGCTGGATGGCCGGGGGCGCCTCGAACGTGTCGAAGTACCGCTTGGCCAGCTTCTTCGCCCGCCCTTCCAGCCGCTCGTCGCGCAGCGGGCCGGTCTCGTCTCCCGCTGCAGAGTCGAACAGCGGGTAGCGGCGGCTTCCGTACACGGCCTGCGCGGAGCACGTGACGTCGCGGTCGGTCTTGTCGAAGTAGAATTCCAGCTTGCACGGCACGGGGCGGAACAGCTCGATCTCGGGCGGCGTTTCCACATGGAGGCGCTGCTCGATGGCGGGCAGCACGGTGGCGCAGAACAGCGGCATGTCGGCGAGGCTGACGAACAGGCGCGCGTCGTCGTTGTCGTAAACGGTGCGCAAAAAGCCGGCCGTGCGCGCGAAGTCGGCCGAGCAGCGGTAGAACGTGTCGTCCTGCCACAGGTACATGCGGTCTCCCTGGGCGACGAACGGCAGCTCGTCGGGCTGGACGATGGCGTACCCGCCCTCGTCGGTGCGCTCAACCCGGACGTCGATGTCGGGGTCGGCGCTCACGATGCGCGCGTGCGTGAGGGAGCGCGTTCCCCAGTCGGTGCCTTCGACGGTGAACGGGCGGCCGTCGAGCAGGTCCAAGAGCTCGATGAGCTCGTAATCCGACAGGTCGAGGTCGCGCCCGATCTGGTCGCGCCCGCGATAGCGCAGAAACGCGGTGCCGGCGGCCTGCTCGCGTTGGGCCACCGCGCGGTCGAGGAACCGGGCGATAGGGCGCGCCTGGTCGGCGAGCAGGGAGGGGACGTGCGTGAACGCGAGCTTCTTGCCGTAGGAGAACCGCTCGCCGCGGCGCATGCGCCCCATGAAGTCCGAGATGCTCTTCATGACGTAGCCGCCCTGCGGCCCGACGATCCTGAAGTGCGCCGACCACGATCGGTAGCCGTAGACGATGGTGGGCTCCAAATCGATGCCGCCGGCTTCCTCCGCCTCGGCGACGGCCTTGCTGCGCGCCATGAGTTCGAGCAGACTCGCGGATGTCGTCGGCGCGCGATGGGCGCGATAGCCCATGAACTTCTCGGGCGCGGACAGGTACGACAGCGCCAGCGCCGCGCAGTGCTTGCACATGCCGTCGTGCTCGCGGTAGGCGGGGCAGGTGCACGCGTAGTCGACGACGGCTCCCTCGCCCTCGTCGAACGTGACGGAGGTGCGGTAGCGGTCGGTCCATCCGCTGCTGCTGGCCACGAACGCGGACAGCGTGGTCTCGGGCGGGTTGTAGCGCACCTGTTTCGTGAGGATGTTCCTATCCGAGGCGGCGATGGACTGCGCTCGTGCCAGGGTGCGCGCCGAGCACTGTCGGCTGATCTCGTCTTCGGATAGCATGCGGTGCGGTGTCCTCCTCGGTGGAACGTTTCAGAACATTTGTACCATGGTATCAGACTTTCGGCGATGCGGGCCCCTTATTCGCGGCGGGCGGGTGTTCCCTCCATGATTTCGAGGTGCTATGCTGGGCGCAATCGCTCCTCGCAGGGAGGAATGCGGGCGGAATTCGCGGGGGACGGACGGGTGGTGCCATGCGCGCGCATGCGGTCGAAGCGGTAGGGTCGAGTCTTTCCCGGCAGGAGCCGGATCGGGGCGCGGGACGGGGCGTGCGCGGCCTCGCCATCGCCACGTTCGCCTTCGTCGCCGTGTTCGCGGCCTCGGCCGTGCCCATCCCCTTGTACTCGGAGTACAAGGTCGCCATCGGCCTCACCGACGCCGATATCTCCGCCACCATGCTCATGTACCTGTTCGGCGTGATCCTGACGCTGTTCCTCTCGGGGTCGCTCTCCGACGCAGCCGGGCGCCGCCCGCTCGCCGCAGCGTCGCTGTTGCTGGCCATGCTCGGGTGCTTCATGTTCCTGCGCGCCGACGGCCCTTCGGTCGTGCTGGCGGCGCGCGCCGTGCAGGGGGTGTCGTGCGGTCTGGCCATGAGCGCGACTTCGGCCCTCGTCGTGGATTCGGCGGAGGGGCGCTACGAGGGGTTCGGCCTCGCGGTGGCCGGATGCGGGGCGCTGTTGGGCGTGATGGCGGGCTCGCTTGCCGTGGGCGTGCTGTCGCTCGCCACGGCGCAGCACGAGCTGATCTACTGGATCATGATCGCCCTGCTCGCGCTCGGCGTGGTGCTCGTACCTGCCGCGCCCGAGACGGTGCTGCGGCGCACGCCGCTACGCACCGCGTGCAAGCCGGTGATCGGGGTGGACGCGAAGCTGCGCGGCGTTCTGCCCATCGCCGCGTGCGCCTACGTCGCCTCGTGGGGCGTGGGCACGTTCTTCCAATCGTTCAGCTCGCCGGTGGCGGTGGAATGCTTCGGCTCGAACGACCCGTTCGTGGCGTCGGCCATCCTCGCGCTGTCGATGGCGCCGAGCGCGCTGGGGGCGCCGCTCGAGGCGCGCATGCCGTCGGGCGTGTCGCTGCGCGTGTCGATGGCGGCCCTTCTCGCGTTCACGTGCGCGATGTGCGCGGCCATGGCGGCCGGGGCGCTGGGGCCGTTCCTCGTGCTGGTGGCTCTGTTCGGCCTGTCCACGGGCATGTGCCTGTCGGGCAGCCTGCGCCTCTTGTTCGCGAAGTCCGACATGCGCAGCACGGCGACGGTGGTGTCCACCATCAACCTCATCGGCTATACGGGGTCGGCCGTGCTCAGCGGGGCGATGGGGGCGCTCGTGGGCGCGACGACGCTCGTGGGCGTGCTCGCGGCGCTGGCCGGGTTCGCGGCCGTGGCCGCGGCGGCGGTGTTCGTGCGCACGCGCTAGCGCGACGCGGTTGCGGGCTTTGCTATACTGATGCCCGCCAAACGATTCCGTGACGAAACGAGGATGATCCATGCCGATAGCCGTGAGCGCGTGCCTGCTGGGCGAACCCTGCCGCTATGACGGGGAATCGCGTCCGTGCGAGGCCGTGTTGCAGCTGCGTGCGACGCACGAGCTTGTGAGCGTATGCCCCGAGACGCTCGGAGGGCTGCCCGTTCCGCGCATGCCCTGCGAGATCGTCGCCGCCGAGCGCGCGCTGCGCGTGGTGGATGCGGACGGGGGCGACGCCACGGACGCGTTTCTGGCCGGGGCCGCCAAAACGGTGGAGCTGGTGCAGGAGCGGGGCTGCACGCTGGCCGTTCTCAAGGCGAAGAGCCCCTCGTGCGGATGCGGCCTCGTGTACGACGGCACGTTCACGGGCACGCTCGTGCCCGGGTACGGCGTGGCGGCGCGGGCGCTGCGCGAGGCGGGGGTGCGCACGCTCGACGAGGTGCAGCTTGCGGCTTGCCTTGAAGCTGGCGAGGCGCGGCGCCCGGGCCAGGCGCCGGCCGTGCTGGCGGCGACGTCGGCGGAGTGCCCGGTTCTCGAAACGGAGCGTCTCGTGCTGCGCCCGCTGACGTCCGACGACATCGACGACGTGTTCGCCTACTGCAGCGATCCCGCCGTCGGCCCCGACGCCGGATGGGCGCCGCACCGCACGCGCGAGGACGCGCGCGTGTTCGTGGAGGTGATCGCGCGCGAGCCGCACGTGTTCGGCGTTTTCGAGAAGGTTTCAGCGGGGGAGGGCGCCGGTGCCGGCGCCGTGGGGCCGTGCATCGGATCGATCGGGCTCATCCGCGACCCGCAGCGCCGCAACGTCGACTGCCTCATGCTGGGCTATGCGCTCGCGCGGAGCGCGTGGGGCCGCGGCTACATGACCGAAGCATCGGGCGAGGTACTGCGCTACGGTTTCGAGGAGCTGGGGCTCGGCCTGATCACATGTACGCATTATACGTTCAACGAGCGTTCCGGCCGCGTGATCGAGAAATCGGGGTTCGTCCACGAGGGCACCCTCCACGGCGCTGAGGCGACCCCGGACGGACTCACGCAGGACTTAGAGCTGTACTACCTCACGCGCGAGCGCTGGGCGTCGATGTCGACTGCTGCCAGCTTGTCGACGAGCTTGCGGTAGATCCGATCGCGCATCCACGGTTCCGTGGATGCGGTAAGGGCCTCTTCGAGGTCGAACCAGCGCACGCCGCTGTTCTCGTCCGGCTTGACGCGCAGCGGCTCGTCCGGCGAGGCCACGGCCAGGTACGTCACGTTGAGATGCAAGTGCGAGCTCACGTACCGACCGCGCTTCTCGTGCCCGTCCACGGTGAGCACCTCGAGCGAGAAGATGTTCCCCGGCCCGCACGGCACGATCCGCGCTTCGACGACGCCTGTCTCCTCCTCGAGCTCCCTGAGCGCGACATGCGCCAGGTCGCGCTCGCCGTCGGCGTGCCCGCCGATCCAGCTCCATGAGCCGTAGGTGTTGTGGAACACCATGAGCGTCCTGGTCGCGGTCGGGTCGACCGTCCAGATCGAGCACGTCATATGCGCGAGCGAGTCGCGGTCGAACACGTGCGGATCGGTTTCGAGCTGCTGGAGGATGATGGCGCGATCCGCAACCTCTTGCTGGTTGAAGGGTAGGTACGCGCGTATGTCGTCGATGAGGGGCATGGATTGTCAGTCCAGTTGGTGCTTTGTTTTGTATTTAGCAACGATGTCGTCGCACCAAGATTCGACATAATTCGGTACTTGTTGGAATGCGCAAGGATCGAGTTGATAGAGATAATCCCCTCCGATATGGTACGTTTCGTCAGCGAATCTTGTCATGATTGTCTTATCGCAAGTTGAGAGAAGGTCGCTTTTCTCAAGAATAATCCGGACGAACTGCAGTTTTTCGTAAGCTGATTCGCTCTGTTCGTAGCATGAAACGATATACGACGAGCCGTTCTTAACCCGTTCGTACCATTCTTGATATGCGAACTGGATGCTCGTCAAGTCATGTATGTAGTTGCAGGCCGAACCCATATCGTTATCGTCGAGTATATTCCCCTTGTTATCGGTGGCGTATTCGCGTTTATGGAAAAGGGAGGAGAGAACATTCCATGCTGGTTTTAGAGACTCGTCGACGCCTTTTTCCAGTTCCACCAACTGCCGAGCGTAAATAAGCCGAGATAAATCATTCGCGCTATGTTGAGCTTTCTTGTAGGTGATGGATCGAAAATCCTCGATATCGTTACACTTGATTTGGCGACAGAGAATGCTTCCGGTTTCATTGGTTCGGAGGCAATTGGCTTTGATGCCCGAACCTCCATGTGTGTTTTTGAGAACCTTGAGCCAATCTGAAACAACGAGAAAGTCGTGAGTGAATAGGGCAACCGTCGTATCTTGGAGGTTGTTGCAAAGCAATTGCTGACAGGGAGAAAAGAGCGTATAAAGAAGAGCAAATCTTTTGTCTCCGTCGAAGGATGATACTGGGTCATCAAGAACGACCAGATCAGGTTCGGCCTCAAGCGCTTCATACAGAAAAAGAATGAGAGTTATGGCATTTCTCTCGCCGTAGCTCAAATGATCTTTTGACCCCAAAACGGGATAAGCACTGTCAGCATCTTTCAGGATCAGAGAAGCCGCACCCTTTTCATCTACCTCCAACTCTACTTCATAGTTATATCCCGCTTCTTTCAAAAAGGTATTGATCTCGCCCTCGTGATTTTTCACTGCCGATTCAATGAGCGAGTTCTGTTCTGCTATCATCGCTGCTGCTTTTTCGATGTTATCCAACGCTTTATGCAAAATATCGGTGATGGTGGATAGTGTGATTTCGATTTTCTCCGAAAACACATGGTGTTTACAGGCGAGCTTTGTGAGAGCGTCCTGTATTTGAGCTTTTATAGACGGGGTATCGATTGTTCCATTGAGGTGAAGACTTTTCAGCGAAGACAAAGTGTCTGCAACTTCGTTTGCCCTTCTTGAGATAATGGCGAAGTATTCGTCGTTATCGGCCGTAGGATTCGATTCTGCAGAAAGAACCGCATTCGCGACATATAATGAGTTGTTGTTGAACAAGGAGGCATTGTCGGCAAAAGCCGTTGCGGTTTTGAGCCAGCCGTTCGCCGGTGCGTCGGTACGTGATTCGTCGTAGGCGATGCAAGCGTGCATCAGGGCATCGTCTACGGTTCCGCAATAGGGGCATCGATGCTGGTCGTTCTTTGCAAACTTCAGACCCTTTATATGCCAACCAAGCCAATCAGCTCTTTCTACGGGCAAAAGCGGGTTCAGAACTGGCTCGATGCTTTCGGGAACAGAGCCGAGGGGCGAGCCTTGTTTGAAAGCTTTGCTATAGCAAGCTGACTGCATGAGGGACCCGCTTGCGCTCGTTGCGCCGATGCCCTTTCTTAAGCTCTGAAATCCTTTTATGAGAAGATCGATTTCCTCTTGGTGCAGAACTTGCTGGATCTCGGCAAGTATTCGGGCTCGTTTTGATGCGAGTCGCTTGTATTCGCCTGTTTCTACAAATATGCGAAACACATCGTCTCGAAGACTGTCCTGTTTGAAGCAGTGTTTGTCAACCCAGTTTTCATCGAATATAGCTACGCTGAGCGATCGGTCAGGTTTCGTGACCGAAGGTTTTGCGTCCTCGTCATTGGGGTGGAAGAGGCTTGCGAATGATCGCAATGCTTCGTAAGCGGCTCCTTCTTCGTCCGTCCCTCTCTTTGACAGATAGTCACAGATACGTACTATAGTAGTTTTTCCTGTGCCATTAGCGGCGTAGAAGATGTTTAAAGTGTTTTCTGCGATATGCAAGGAACCGTCGACGACGGAGGCAATATTGCGGCAATTTTTAAAGCTAATATCAATACTGCCCATGCGTGGACTCCTCGCTATATGCGGATTAGTAACGCCATCATAAGGCAGTGAAATGTGCCACTTCAAGCATAATAGCTCGTGTACGTGGTGATGCGGCTATAAATTGATGGGTTGATGACGTATACTTCGCTACGCGATGAAGCTGCAATAATGGAGGGGCTATGGCCAAGTTTACGGGTCCGACCTATATAAAAATGATGCCGTACGTATTGCGAGCACTCGAAGAATTGGGTGGTCGGGCCATGAACGAGGAAATCGATCAGCGCGTCATTGATCTCATGGGCTTTTCGAACGAAGTCGTTTCTTTCCCCCATCTCGGATCTACGAAATCGGAAGTTTCTTATCGTCTTGCTTGGGCACGGACCGATCTAAAAAAGATTGGCATGGTTGAGAATCCTGCGCGGAGCACATGGGAGCTAACTGAAAAAGGAAGGTTGGCGCTTGACGGTGACCCGTCTGAAATTATCGCGCAGGTCAACGCTATTCGTTCGCTCGAAGCCGCGCAGCGCTCTTTAGGAGCGGACGCCGGCAAAGAAAGTGCTAATCCGGGGTTCGAATACTACTCCTTAGACGTGCCTGATGCTGATTCTGATCTTAATCCATCGCCTGATCAGCCGCTTTTTGCATATTTTGTGGGAGCATCAATTAATGGCGTTGATATGACCGAGGGATTTCTCTCGGAGGGGATCTGGCAGTGCGGTTACGAAGAGAAATATGCTGACCAGATCAACGCTATCCAGCAAGGTACATCGATAGCTATCAAGGCGGCGTACACGCGCAAGTACGACTTGCCGTTCGACAATCACGAAGAAACCGTATCGGTAATGAAAATCAAGGCGCGAGGCACGGTTCGATACAACCCTTGCGATGGAAAAACGCTGCGAGTCGATTGGGATAAGGACTACGAACCGCGCGAATGGTTGTTCTTCACTCTGCGTCCAGCATTTAACTTCATTAGGCGTGACTTACAGGATTGGAAACGTGGAGCTCTGATAGACTTCGCGTTCAACGACGATGTTCAAGATATTGAGGCGTTCATTTCCGATCCGCTGTGGGTTGGTCGCTACGATGCTGTAGTCGAAGGAGAGGATGCCGAGCTTTCCGAACTCGAAGAAGCAGCGATCGAAGCTAAACCGTATGGTCCGAAAGACTTCTTGCACGACGTTTTCATGGACGAGACTGAGTATGACCGACTTGTTGAACTTCTCAGGCGAAAGGGCAATGTGATACTGCAGGGCGCTCCCGGCACCGGTAAAACCTATGCTGCGAAACGTCTCGCATGGTCGCTAATGGGAAAGAAAGATGATAGCAGAATCGAGTTCGTGCAATTCCATCAAAGCACTGCGTACGAGGACATAATCGTTGGCTATCGACCCACAGAAAACGGTGGCTTTAAGCTGAAAAACGGGACGTTCACTCGGCTTTGCCAGCGAGCCGAGGCTTCCACGGAGGCATACTTTTTCATCATCGACGAGATCAATCGAGCAAACGTTTCCAAGGTTATGGGCGAGATGCTGATGACGGTTGAGAAGAAGCACCGAGGGGAGACGGTTGGAGTGCGTTTGCAGGATGGACGCAACGGCTTTTCCGTTCCCGGGAACATCTACATTATCGGTATGATGAACACTGCGGATCGCTCGATTGCCACAATGGATTATGCGCTGCGTCGCCGATTCGCGTATTTCGAGATGAGACCTGCATTTCAACAGGACGGTTTTCGAAAGAGGCTGTACGAACTCATGCCCGCTGACTTTGCCGATGCTCTCATAGCTTCGGTGCGGGAACTCAATGCAAGAATCGAGGAGGAACGGGGGCGAGGCTTGTGCATCGGTCACAGCTTCTTTCTCGACGCTCCCGATAATGATGGCGTAATGGATGTTTCCGCAGCTCAATCCTGGTTGGGATCCATCGTAGATTACGAGATTGCGCCGCTTCTCGAAGAGTATTGGTTTGACGCTGCTCCGAACATTATCGCGAGTTACGTTGCGCCGCTTCGAGAACTTGCTGGCGCTCGCAAGTAGCAGTCAGACTTATCGTGACTCGTTCAACAGAATTGCGATGCGGGGGAATCCCTGTTCGCAATATCTATCATATGCTCTGCTACGCATGGAGTGGCCGTTACCTTCTCGACGAATGCCTCACGGGTGAGGCGGGGCGATTCGAGGGAGTCGAAGACCTTCTTTCGTATCTTGTGGCGCGTGAGGCGAAGAACATCGCCCAGCTGGGTCTTGCCCGCGAGTACGTCTCTTTCGAGGCGTGCACTGCTTCTCCAAGAGGACCTGTGAACATGAAGGAATCCTTCTCTCATGTTGCACGTCTCGATCAAAAACTGGTATGTAGGCCCGATGAGTACACCACCAACAACGACCTGAACGGTATCGTCGCGCATGCGTTGATGAGCGTGTGCAGCGAGCATGCAGAAACCCGGAGACTGGTTAGGGCGGCATACCCCTCATTCGAGGAGATTGATCCTGTCGCTCCGACTGAGCAAGTTCTCTCGCGCATCGTATTCAACCGCACGACCTCGCGATATCGATTCGTCATATCGCTTTGCTCACTGCTTTATCGCCATACGCTTCCTTTGGAGGGTGCTGACGGTGTCCTCATGAGCGATTCGGAGCGAACTACGCTGAATCATATCTTTGAAAAGTTCGCTCGAGCGTTCTATCGCAAAGAGCTGCCGCGTCTTAAAGGATCTCGTTACGTCGTGTTCGAGAAGAACAAACCTATCGCCTGGGCGACGCGAGACTCCACCGATATCTGTCCCTTTATGCCCCGCATGGAAGCCGACATCTGGATTGAAACGATATCCGACGTCGGCTCGTCTCGGCTTTTTATCATCGATGCGAAGTACTATCGGGAGGCCTTGCGCGATGGGAGCAAGTTTAAAACTGAAAACCTATATCAGATTTACAGTTACATGTCGAATGCTCGTACCGCTTCATTGATGAAGTTCCATGAGGTGCATGGGTGCCTGCTCTATCCTCTGAACGGGAGGCGTTTGTGCGAGGATGTCGTACTGTCCGAAGGGTCGTTGCATGTCAGAACGGTCGACCTTGATGCCAGTTGGCAGGTTGTTGAATCGCAGATGCTTGAGATATTTGACAGCATGGATTGCGGCTAGCAATTCCATCTGGCCGCTCGCGCTTGCAATGAGCGGCCAGACTGTCCGCATCCTTTTCCGTTTATTCCACCACCAAATCAGCGAACTCGAACTTGGTGCAGTCCACCAGCCCTCGGTTCGTCAGCCTCAGCTCCGGCAGGCAGGCGAGCGGTATCAGCGCCATCGTCATGAACGGCGACGGCATGGTGCAGCCGATCTCGGCCCACGTCTTCTCCAGCCGATGCACCTTCTCGCTCATCGCTTCGGCGGGCAGCGCGTCCATGAGGCCGGCGATGGGAAGCTCCACCAACCCCAGCACCTCGCCGTCGGCGACCACGACCATGCCGCCGCCGCACGCGGCGAGCGTGCTCGCGGCCAGGGCCATGTCTTCGTCGTTCGTACCCACGACCAGCAGGTTATGCGCATCGTGCGCCACCGTCGAGGCCATCGCGCCGCGCTTGATGCCGAAGCCCTTCACGAAGCCGTAACCGCACGTGCCCGTCTCGTGATGGCGCTCGAACACGAACGTCTTGAGCACGTCCTGCTCGAGGTCGGATTCCAATCGGCCGTCGACCACCGGCAGGTCGACGTGCACCTCGTTCGTGCCCACTTTCCCGGGGATGACCTCGATCGCGCGCACGCGCACGCGATCGCCATCGCGCGTGCCCTCGGGCGCGGCCACGGCGAACGACTTCGCCGTGAGCTCGCGGCCCAGATGCATGGAATGCGTCACCCACTCCGGGAATTGGAACGGCGGCAAGTCGAACAGCGGGCGTCCGTTCTCGGCCACGACGTCGCCGTCGATGAGCACGCGGGTGACCTGCAGGCTTTCCAGGTCGTCCAGGAACACGATGTCGGCGCACTTGCCGGGGGTGATGGATCCCAGGTCGTGGTCCATCTGGAAGCACTGGGCGCAGTTGATGGTGACCATCTGGATGGCGGTCACGGCGTCGATCCCCAGATCGACGGCAACTCGCACGATGTGGTCGAGGTGTCCGTCGGCTACCAGCGTGTGCGGATGCGTGTCGTCGCTCACGAGCATGGCGAAACGCGTGTCGATGTCGTTCGCCAGAATGGCCTCGCCCAGCACGGGCAGGTCCTTCCATGCCGAGCCGTAGCGCAGTTGCGCGTACATGCCGAGGCGCATCTTCGCGAGCACGTCTTCGGGACGCGTCGATTCGTGACAGCAGCGCACGCCGGAGGCGATGTAGGCGTTCAGGCCGCGGTCGGTTTCGGGCAAGGAGTAATGGCCGGTCACTATTTTGCCGGCGCGCAGCGTCGCTCCCACCTCGCCGTGCGCGTGGTCGGTGCTGCCCAGGATGCCGGGGAAGTTCATCATCTCGCCGAGGCCCACGACGTTCGGCCACGCCATCGTCTCGGCGACGTCGTCGGGTCCGATGAACGAGCCGGTGTCCTCGAAGCCGGGCACGGCGGGCACGCACGAGGGGGTGGTGATCATGGCCTTGAGCGGCGTGCGCTGCGCGTCCTCGGCCATCACCTGCACGCCTTCGAGCCCCAGCACATTGCAGATCTCATGCGGATCCCAGTAGATGCCGACGGTGCCGTGCGGCACGACGGCGCGCGCGTATTCGCCCACGCCCATCATCGACGACTCCACATGGATGTGCCCGTCCAGGAACCCGGGCGCGATGTACTGCCCCTCCGCGTCGATGACCTGCGTGCTCTCGCCGATGCAGTGGTCGGCCTGCCCGAGGTAGGCGATGCGGCCCTCGGCGATGGCCACGTCCACGTCCTCCTGGATCTCGGCCGTGCACACGTTCACGAGCTTCGCTCCCCTGATCACCGTGTCGGCGGGCGCGAGTCCCTGGGCCACGGCGGAAAGGGTTTTCGAGCATTCCCACAGCGGTTTCTTGCAGAACTGGTTGATCATGCCTTGCTCCTTCGGTGGACGGCGCCGCAATGCCGGCGCGGGGCTGATGAGGCCATTATCGACTTCCCCGCCGCCTTCGTCCACGAGGCCCTGCGATACTTCAAGCAGAATGCGCAAGCGCTGCCGTCGCGACGGGTGACGCTCTGCAAACCGTTTGGCACGGTCTCGTCAACCGTTCGACGCGCGAGAATCGGGAGACGCTACGATGAGCGAACTGCGATGAGATGGCGCGCGCCAGGCGATCGCGGTGGAGCAAGCGCAAGCGAGATCACGCACGGTGAGGAGAGAGCATGGCTACGATGGTTCGCGTCGTTTCGGGCACGGGTTCGAGAGGCGAGGGGGTGCGCAGGGCGACGCTGATCGGGCTGCTCGTCTCGATCGCGCTCTTCTTCGCGCTGGCGCCTGCGCCTTCGTTCGCGGTCACGACGGTTCCCGACGGGCGCTATTCGTACGACGAAGGCGACGACGGCATCGTCTTGGCGAACGGCTCGGGCGAGGGCGTCGTGTGGAACTATCCCCAAACGCCCGGCGCGGAGCTGCCCGAGGCGGGCGGCACGGTGCGGTTGGACGACGAGGGCTACGTCATCGTCCCCGACGAGTCTTCTGATCGCGGGGCTGCGTTCTTGAAGAAATCGGCGGAGGAGGTGCCCGGCTCCCAGGGCCTGTTCGGCATGACGCTCGACATCAAGGGCAATCAGATCGAGAACCCGGTCGACGTGGTGCTCGTCATCGACTTCTCGTCCACGATGTCGGGAACGAAGCTGGAGAACGCGCTTGCGGGCGTGCGCGACTTCCTCGGCGCGGTGGCCGACCCGCTCGAGGCGGGGCGCATACGGGTCGCCGCCGTCGCCTACAACCGCGAGGCGTATGCGATGGGCGGCTTCGCAACCGACCCCGACGAGGTGCTGGGCTTTCTCGAGAACACCGCCAAAAGCGGCAGCGGAACGTTCGTCCAGAAAGGGCTGTACGAGGCGCAGCGCCTCTTTCAAAGCCAAGGCCGCGCCGACGCCCGCCATCTGCTCATCCATGTGGGCGACGGCAGCGCGAACTGCGCGTACCTTCCGACCGACGGCGCGACGGCGTATCCGAACGACGGGCGGATCGTCGCCATGGGCGGCTACTCTGCCGATTCGTACATCACCTCGTTCCAAACGGGCTCGGAGCGTTACTACGCCTCATTGACGACGTCCGATCCCAACGCCGTTCCGACCGACGATCGGCAGATGCTGTCGAACTTCACGCTGGGCACGGCGATCGACCTCAAGGACGGCGGCATCGAGATATTCTCCATCGGCGTCGACCCCTCGACGCGCGGCAAATACACCGCGTACAACATGGCTTCCGACGGCGAGACGCGCTACGTCGCTATCGACGCCGACCTCGCCGGGCTCTCCCAGGCGCTCGCGGGGGTCGCGTCGCGCATCGGAAAAACCGTCAGCGGCGGCACGGTGGCCGATCCGATGGGGGAGGGCGTCATCCTGCAGCAGAGCGCGTCGGGCTTCGGCCCTGACGACTACGAGCTCGCCGGCTACCGCAAGGGGCCGGATGGAACCTGGGCCGAGAACCCGCAGATCGCCTCGTCGGTGGAGGTGGGGTTCGAGGACGGGGCGATCCGGATGTCGGGCCTTTCCCTCGGTTCCGACGAGCGCATCGTGCTCGAGTACCGCGTACGGCTCGACACCGAAGCGCGTGGCTTCCGCCCGGACGTTTGGCATCCCGCGAACGGGGCGACGACGCTCGACCGCTTGGGCGACGGCGAGACCGCTTTCTTCCCGGTGCCGTCTGTTAAGGCCCCGTCGATCGTCCTCGACGTCGCGAAGGAGTGGGACGATACCGTGAACGTGGGAGGCGCGAACGGCGCGGAGGTGGACTATTCGGATCGGCGCCCCAGCTCCGTTGGATACACGGTGGTGCGCGAGCCGGTCACCGCGGCCGACGCGTGGACCCGAAGCGAGCCTCTGGAGCTTGTGCGGGCGACGGGATGGCGAGCGTCGGTGGACGCGGTCGTGCCGCAAGGCGACGATCTTTCGGTGAGGCTGCCTGCGTACAACAACGAGGGCGAGAGCTTCTCGTACTCCGTGTCCGAGGTAGGCGTTCCGCTGGATTACGAGTCGAGCGTGACCGAGGCGGCCACGGCGATCACGATTACGAACCGGCTCAAGGTCGCCTCGTTCTCGCTGACGAAGGCCGACGAGCAGGGCCTTCCGCTTGCGGGCGCCGCATTCGCCTTGTACGACGAGGCGGGGGCGATGCTGTGCGAGGCGGTTTCGTCGAACCCGGAGGGGACGCTGACGTTCTCCGACCTGCCGGCCGGCCGCTACAAGATCCGGGAGACGAAAGCTCCCGACGGATACGTCCTGTCGAACGTGGAGCTCGTTTTGACGATCGCTGCAGACGACGAGGGGACGCTGCGTGCGAGCGTCGAGACGAGCGACGGTTCCGCATGGTCGGGAGCGCTTCGCAACCTTCCTGTCGCGACGGGCGGCGGCGCGGGCGCAGGCGGCGCTGCGGGCGCCGGCACCGGGACGCCGACGCCGGGGTCGCCCGCCGCCTTGGCCTCGACGGGCGACGGGGCCGCAGGTGCGTGGCTTTCCGCGGCAGCGCTCGCCGCGCTCGCGACGCTCGCCATCGCGCGCCGCTGCACGCGCGCCGAAGGGTCTCGGCGTTAGCGGGAGCCGGGTGTATACTGCGATGCGCACCGAACCGCACCGCAACCCCGTACCGAAAGGACCGTCCATGCTGGCTTCAACGCTTCGTCACGCCGCCGACCACGACTACCGCTCCGCGCGCTTCCAGGCCGCTTACGCTTTCCTGGCGCAGGAGGATCTGGCCGCCCTGCCGCTCGGCCGCGTCGACATCGACGGGGACGCCGTGTTCGCCAACGTGCAGGAATACGACACCGTCCCGGCCGCGGAGAAGGACATGGAGGCGCATCGCCGCTACTTCGACGTGCAGTTCGTCGTGGCGGGCGAGGAGGTCATGGAGTACGCGCCGCTCGAAGGGCTTGCCGAAGCACAGCCGTTCGACGAAGACGCCGACTTCGGGCTGTACGTCGCGCCGGATCGCCCCAGCTCCGTCGTGTTGCGCGCGGGCGACGTGGCCGTGCTCGCGCCCGAGGACGCCCATAAGCCGGGGTGCGCGCTCGAAGCGCCGGGCCGCGTGCGCAAGATCGTCGTCAAGGTGCTCGCGTAACCTCATGGAGTCCTCGGTGGCGGAAACCCCGTCGTTCTACCTGTACGTGCTCGAGTGCGCCGACGGCACCTGGTACACGGGCTACACCGTGGACGTCGACGAGCGCGTGCGCGCCCACAACGCCGGTGCGGGCGCGAAGTACACGCGCAGCCGCCTGCCCGTGCATCTGCTCGCGCAAGCCGCGTTCGCGACGAAGCACGAGGCCATGAGCGCCGAGTACCGCTTCAAGCGCCTCACGCGCCGCCAGAAGGAGCGCCTCGTGCGCCGCGCCGCCCGCGAGCCGTTCGAGTGCGTGCTGCGCTCTATCATGGCGGATGACGGCGGAAGCGAGGGACGATGAGCGCCGCGGTTCCCGACGGGGCCGGCAACGGGGGAGACGTCGTCGCGGGCCTCGCGCGGCTGCTGGAGCTCGAGCGCGACCGCTGGTCGCCGCATCGGCTGCTCGAGCTGCTGTCGTTCGTGCTGGGCGACCGCGCGCAGGTGGGCGACGCATCCCGCTACATCTACGCGTACGCGCGCCATCGGGGCTACGACCTGCCGCCGTACCCGCTGGCGGGGTGCGGGGAGATCCGGGAGTTCTTCGCCGACGAGGGCGTGCGCAACGTGCCCGAATGGTACGAGCGGAAGCTCGGCCTGGACGAAGCAGCCTACGCGGCGCTGCCGTCGCAGACCGTCGTCGTGGTGCGCGATCGCGACAACCGGCGCAAGGCGTTCTTCCTCGACGGCATCCGCTACCGCAACGCCGCCGCGTTCGAGAACCTCGCCGACAGCGGCTTCGCGCGCACGCTCGACGAGGCCGAGCTGGACGCCCTGCTCGGCCGGATGCTCGCATTCCTCACGGGCGCCGACGCGCCCGAAACCCTCGACGCGCCAAACGCCGGCTGTCTCTTCCGCGGCTCCTCGCGCGCGTTTTAGGCCTCCGCGAGCACTTCCAGCAGCTGGCGCATCTCGGCGCTGTCCTTGAGCGCGAAGCGGGCGCGGGTGGGGCCGCCGCCGATCTTGATGGTCCAGGCGTCGGCCGGCGCGGCCTCGAACACGTCCTCGTCGGTGCGGTCGTCGCCGGCGGCCAACAGGAAGCCGTATGCGGGATCGCGGAACCAGCGGTGGGCGGCGTGCCCTTTGTCCACGCCGCGCGGCTTCACCTCGATCACCTTGTTGCCGTCCATCAGCGCGATGCCGCGGTCGGCCAGGCCGTCGCCCAGCGCGTTCTTGATCTCGATGACGCGCCGTTCGGCCAGCTCCTGGCTGCACATGCGGTAGTGCCACACGAGCGAGTAGTCCTTCTCCTCCAAAAGCGACCCGGGCGTGCGGTCGACGAAGTCGGCCAGCACAGGGCGGATGGCGTCCTTCCAGCTGTTGTCGAGCGGCTCCTGCAGCGTCCAGGCGCGCCCGGCTCCCGCGGTGCGGGCGGCGAACCACACGCCGTGCTCGGCAACGAGGTCGATGGGAAGCGCCCCCAGCCACGCCTCGAGCGTGGCGTGGTCGCGTCCCGACACCACCACCACGTCGTTGTCCGCGTGCCCGCCCAGGCGCGCCAGCACGTCGAGCAGCCGCTCGTCGGGAGCGACGTGCGCGGGGTCGTCCGAGAACGGCATGAGCGTTCCGTCGTAGTCGAGCAGAAGCGCGCGCCGGCCCGCCCCGCCAAACGCCTCGAGCAGCCTGCCGGCGGACGTGGGGCCCAGCAGGTGCGCGCTCATGCCCGCCTGCCGGCGCTTGACGTCGTCCACGGCGGCGAGGAACTCGCGCGCCCACTTCTTCGACGTGTAGCGCGCGAGGCGCTGCTGCATGGGCGCGTTGCGCTTGCGCTGCTCGTCTTCGGGCATGGTGAGCGCCCGCTGCATGGCCGCGACGATGCCCGCGCGGTCGAACGGGTTCACGCACAGCGCCTCGTGCAGCTCGTAGGACGCGCCCGCCATCTCCGACAGCACCAGCACGCCGCCGTTGCCGTCGTGGCAAGCCAGGTACTCCTTGCACACGAGGTTCATACCGTCGCGCAAAGGCGTGACCAGCATGACGTCGCTCGCGGCGTACAGGCTGACCAGCTGCTCGAAGGGCAGCGCGCGGTAGTAGTAGTCCACGGGCGTCCAGTCCATCGTGGAGTGCTTGCCGTTCACGAGGCCCACCAGCTCGTCGATGCGCTTCTTGAGCGCGCGGTACGACGCCACGTTCTCGCGGGACGGCACGGTGACCAGCATGAGCACGACGCGCCCCTTCCATTCGGGGTATCGGTCGAGGAAGGCGTCGAACGCCTCGATGCGCTCGGGGATGCCCTTCGAGTAGTCGAGCCGCTCCACCGACAGCATCACCTTGCAGCCCTCGTGGCCCTTCTCGGCCGCGAGCGTCTCCATGGACGCGCGCACCTCGGGCGTGCGCGCTGCGTCGCGGTAGCGCGCGTAGTCGATGCCGAGCGGGAACGCGTCCACCTGCACGATGCGCCCGTCCACCGTGAGGGTGCCGCTCGTGTTCTCGATGCCCGCCACGCGTCGGCAGCTCGACAGGAAGTGGCGCACGTAGTCGTATGCGTGGAAGCCGATGAGGTCGGCGCCCAGCACGCCGCGCACGATCTCGTCGCGCCACGGCAGCGTGCGGAACGTCTCGTAGTCGGGGAAGGGGATGTGGAGGAAGAACCCGATGGAGGCCTCCGGCAGCGCCTCGCGCAGCATCGACGGCAGCAGCATGAGGTGGTAGTCCTGGATCCACAGGGTGTCGCCGGGCCGCGCTTCGGCCAGCACCGCCTCGCAGAACCGCTCGTTCACGCGCCGGTAGGCCTCCCATTCCTCTTCGTCGAAGCGCGTGAACTGGGGAAATCCGTGAAACAGCGGCCAGATGGCCGAGTTGGAGAACCCCTCGTAGTACGCTTCGGCGTCGTGGTCGTCGAGGAAGACGGGCCGGCAGGCGCGCTCTTCGAACGCCGCGGCCAGCCGCGCGCGCTCCTCGTCGCCCATGCACGCGTCGGCGTCGGCCCAGCCGATCCAGAGGTTGCCGTCCTGCTCGTGCAAGGGCCCCAGGCCGGTCGCCAGGCCGCCCACGCTGCGCTCGAGCTCGAAGCCTCCCTCGCCGTCGTCCTCGAAGCGGTAGGGCAGGCGGTTCGACACGATGATGAGCCGGCCGGCTTCGGGCGCGGCGGCGCGGCGCGCGCTCGGCCGGGGGCGACGCGCGGGTGCGTTCGCCTCCCGGGGTTCGTCGAACCGGGCGAGCGGCAGGGGGAGCGGCGTTTCGCGGCGAAGCGTCGCCGAGGTGCTGTGAGAGTTTGGCATGGGGGTCCACCTTTGCTGTCTTTTCTGCCATTGTAGGGAAGCGACGGGCCGCTTCCCGAAGCGGTTGCATCCTTGTTTCGCGGCTGTCAGGTCGTCGTGAACGCGCCCTTTTCTCGCGCGTTCGCGCAGCATGCGCGGCCGCCTTGGGGTATCATGCGAACAGTGCGAAAACCACGACCTTTGAAGGAAGGATATGCAGACCTACATCGCCCACTACGTCTCTCCCGCGGCCGCCGACGTGCGCGGCACGGGGCTTTTCGAATTCGAAAGCGACTCGCGCGCCAACACGAAGGGCAACCTGCGCGACGCGCGCCTCAAGATGCTGGAGCTGTACGGCAAGGACGCCGTGTCGTGGACCATCGACAGCGTGGAGCGGAAGAAGGCGTCCGTCGCCTCGCAGGACGGTCAGCTGGCGCTCGACTTCCGCCCGCCGAAGCCCGAGCGCAAGCGGGCGAAGAAGAAGGAGTACTGGTAGGCCCCTCGCCAGGTCGCCTGCCAGCCCGTCGCGCGCCGTCGGCCCCGGATGCTTCGTGGTGCTCCGGTGACGGCCTCGCGTCAACGCTGCGATGAGGTAGCCGCTCAGGCGTCGCAGGGGCTATACTGTGTCCCATACCGAACGAACGTGCCGCGCGCCCGCGCGGCCTTGCCCAGAACAGGGAGCGCTATGAAGAACAAGCAGGTCAAATTCCTCAAGCAACTGCTCGAGACCCCGTCGGCCACCGGCACCGAGATCGCCGTGGCCGAGCTCGTGCGCGAGCGCCTGGCCGGCACGGCCGACGAGATCCAAACCGACGTCATGGGCTCGGTCCATGCGCGGCTGTCGGGCACGGGCGTGGCCCCGTCGCTCATGCTGTCCGCGCACATGGACGAGATCGGCCTCATGGTCACCTACATCTCCGACGAGGGCTTCCTGTCCGTGTCGTCGGTCGGCGGCGTGGACGCGGCCATCCTGCCGGGCATGCGCGTGGACGTGCACGCGTCGAACTCTTTCGAGCCGCTGCGCGGCGTGGTGGGCCGCAAGCCCATCCACCTCATCGAGCCCGACGAGCGCAAGAACGTCACGCCCATCGACAAGCTGGTCATCGACCTGGGCTTGCCGGCCAAGCGCGTGAAGAAGCTCGTCATGGTGGGCGACGTCATCACGTTCGGCGTGGGCTTCGAGCGCTTCGGCAAGAACATGGCCGTCTCGCGCGCCTTCGACGACAAGGCGGGCGTGTGGATCGCTGCGCGCGTGCTCGAGACGCTCGCGAAGGAGGGTCGCGCGCCCGGCGACTTCATCGTGGCTGCCACCGTGCAGGAGGAGATCGGCACGCGCGGCGCCATCACGTCCACGTACGGCCTGAACCCCGACGTGGCCATCGCGTTCGACGTGACGCACGCCACCGACTATCCCGGCATCGACAAGACGAAGTACGGCAAGATCGTCTGCGGGGAAGGCCCCGTCATCGCGCGCGGCCCCAACATCAACCCCGCCGTGTTCGAGCGCCTCGTGGCGGCGGCCGAGGCCGAGGGGCTGCCGTACCAGATCGAGGCCGAGCCCGGCGTCACCGGCACCGACGCCCGCTCCATCCAGATCACCCGCAGCGGCATCCCCACCGGCCTCGTGTCGGTGCCCCTGCGCTACATGCACACGCCCACCGAGGTGGTCAGCCTCGACGACTTGGACGCGACGGTGAAGCTGCTCGTCCGCTTTGCGCTCGACTTGGACGAGGACGCCTGCTTCGTGCCGGGCATGGGCGATGCGGTGACCGACGACGAGGGCGAAGCCGAGTCGACCGCGCAAGAGCGCTTCGACGAGACGGGCGTGGAGTAGAGGTACGGCGTGAAACGCGAAGAGAAGACCATCGCCAAGAACAAGAAGGCGTTCCACGAATACGAGATCCTCGAGACGATCGAGGCGGGCATCGAGCTGACGGGCACCGAGGTGCGCTCGCTGCGCGACAACCACTGCCAGCTCACCGACTGCTTCGCGCTCATCCGCGACGGCGAGGTGTGGCTGCACAACGTGCACATCCCGCCGTACCTGAACGGCAACATCGCCAACCCCGACCCCGACCGCAAGCGCAAGCTGCTGCTGCACAAGAAGCAGATCCGCCAGCTGCAGGAGCAGGTCAAGGAGAAGGGCATGGCGCTCGTGCCCGTGAAGATGTACTTCAAGGACAACTCGCTCGTGAAGGTGGAGCTGGCCGTGGCGCGCGGCAAGAAGCTCTACGACAAGCGCGCGACCATGGCGGCGCGCGACTCCCGCCGCGAGGTGGAGCGCGTGCTCAAGGAGCGCAGCCGGTACTAGGCTGCGGCAACGTTACAGACGCGAAGGAGGCCATCATGGGCTTGGACGAGGAACTGGAAACCATCGAGGACGGCGCGGAGACGGAAGCCGAGCAGATCGACCAGGAGACGGAGCTCGAGGACGTCGAGGAGTTCCAAGACGACGAGGAGTTCGATCCGGCCGACGACGAGACCGACCTCGAGGACGCCTACGAGGGCTTCTTCGCCGAGGAAGGCCCCGACGGCGAGGGAGAGACGTCGCTTTCCGGCGACGACGGGGGCCTCGCAGCCGTCGCGTCGCAGGCGGTGGGCATCGACCTGTCCGAGGAGGGCTTCCATATCGTTGACGGCGACGCGGCCGACGAGGAGGCGCAGCTCTACGAGGAGGGCTCCCTCGATTCCTACGACGCCGACGCGCTCGGCGAGGACGGCGACGTGACCGCCGGCGCGGTGTCCGAGATCACGCAAGCCAACGCCCTCGAGGAGCTTGAGGGTGGCCAGGCCGACGACGTGCAGGACGTCGCCATCATCGAGCCGAGCGCCGAGGACGACGGCTACGAGCTGGTGGAGCTCGAACTCGACGATGACGACATCGTGCGTTACATCGAGGACGAGGACGGCGACGTCATCGGGTTCGTGCTCATGGAGGACGGCGAAGAGGCGGAGTACTACTACGTCGAGGAGGACGAGGGGTCCGGCACCGACGAGGAGGACAACCCCTACGACCTCGGCATCACGAAGGAGGGCGTGGCCGAGGCCACGAGCGACATGAATGCCATCTACAAGGACGGCATCGCCGTGGCAGCCGAGCTCAAGGGCGCTTTCGACGACATCAAGAGCGCGCTCGACTTCACGTCCTTCCTGAAGAAGTAACCCCGGGCGCAACCCCGCAAACGCAAAGGACCCCGTCGGCGCGCAGCCGACGGGGTCCTGTCATTGGTGGTGGAGGCGCGGAGAATCGAACTCCGGTCCATACTACCTTCTCCATGAGGCTCTACAAGCTTAGTCCGTGGTCGAGATTCGGATGCGGCCAGCCCGCGGACAAGCGAGACGCACCCTAGCCGGTTCGATCTTTGCCTGAGCCATACCGGCTACGTGCTCAAGCGCATTCCCCTAGGTTGATGCCGGACCGAGGGGCGGGGAAATCCCAAGGCCGACAGCCTGGCGCTATTAAGCAGCCATGGCGAGCGCCGGAGCGCTCTGAGTGTTGTTCTTGCCAATTAAATTGACGGTACCCCTGTTTAACGTGGCGAGGAGACCACGACCTGCTCCTCATTTCAAACGTACCATGTCGAAACCAGTCGCCCCCAGAAGAAGTGCGGGGTCGAAGGCCCACCTTGTCAATGTTCCACGGCTTCGCCGCGAACATCCATTCTATCGGCGCGTGCGCGTTTGTCAAGGACGATCGCGGCGTTGTGGACGACGCGTTGTGGACGAGTCGACGCTCAACCGCACGTTGAGGAAGACATGCGGACGTCTCATGCGCGCCCCGTGTCGAAATTGTGACAATCGCAGCCCAACCGGAAAGCGAACCGTTTTGTTACAGGAGAATTACCCTCGACTTGCTACAATGGTCAGAAGACCCAGACCTATGAGAGTGATTATGAGCGAAAACAAGTCCGACAAGCCGTCGCGCGGCCGTCACGCCGCCGGCGCTCATCATAGCGCGAACAGCGAGCCGCTTCCCACCGTCCCTCCCGTGCAGCCCACGGCCGCCATGCCCCCGGTTGCGCAGCCTCCGCGCGAAGCGGGGCAGCAGCCTCCGATGCGCTACGCGTCCGACCAGGTGTTCCAACCGCTCGGCTCCATGCGGCCGGTCGATATGGGGCAGGGTCCTGTGCGCGAGCGCAAGCACAAGCCCCTCAAGATCCTCGGCATCACGCTCGGCGTGATCGTCGCGTTGCTCCTGGTCGCGTATGCGGGCGTGGCATGGTACTTCACCGACCGCTTCATGCCGAACTCGAGCATCGGCGACCTCAACGTGTCGCTCATGAGCGCAGGCGACGCCGAGAAGGTGCTGACCGATTCCATCAAGGACTACGAGCTGTCCATCGACGGGCAGGGCTTCTCGCTCAAGCTGGACGCCACCGATGCGGGGCTGTCCATCGACGAGGGCAAGGTCGTGAAGGACATGCTGTCCGACATGAACCCGTGGGCCTGGCCGTTCGAGCTGCGGAAGGATCACGACGAGACGGCCAAGCTCGTGGCCACGTACAACGGCACGGGCCTCGAGGACGCCATCCGCACCGCGGTGGCCACGTTCAACGAGGACGCCACGCAGCCCACGAACGCGGCCATCGGCTTCGACGAGGCTCAGGCCGCCTTCGTCGTGCAGCCCGAGGCCGTGGGCACGGCGCTCGATGCCGACGCGGTGATCAAGGCGGCCGACGAAGCGGTGGCGGGACTCGACCCGCAGGTGAAGCTCACCGCCGAGCAGCTGCTCAAGCCGACGGTGCTCTCCTCCGATCCGAAGCTCTCCGCGGCGGCCGACGAGGCGAACGCCATGATCAAGGCCGACCTCGAGCTGCTCATGGCCGGCACGGTGGCGGGCACGGTGGACGCGAGCCTCATCTCCCAATGGGTGACGCTTGCCGACGACCTCACGGTGACGCTCGACGAAGGCGCGCTCGCGGCGTGGGTGGACGAGCTCGCGGCCGCCTGCAACACCGTCGGCACGCAGCGCACCTACACGCGTCCCGACGGCAAGGTGGTCACGGTCGCCGGCGGCACGTACGGCTGGGAGGTTGACAAGGACGCCCTGCTCACGCTTGTGAAGGACGGCGTGGCGAACGGCACGGCGGACACGGTGGACATCCCGTGCACGCAGACGGGCGACGCGTACAACGGCGCAGGCAAGCAGGATTGGGGAAGCCGCTATGTGGATCTCGACCTGTCCGAGCAGCATGCGCGCTTCTACGATGCGTCGGGCGCCATCATCTGGGAAACCGACGTCATCACCGGCAAGCCCGACGGCGAGCACGACACCCCTACGGGCGTCTACATGGTCAACCAGATGGCAAGCCCCTCGAAGCTTATCGGCTACAATGGAAACGAGAAGATCTACGAGACCGAGGTGCAGTACTGGATGCCCTTCGTGGGCAACTACATCGGCTTCCACGATGCCGACTGGCAGACTTCGGGCTTCGGAGGCACGATGTACGCGGACGGCTTCGGCAGCCACGGATGCGTGAACCTCTCCCCATCGAAGGCGGCCGAGCTGTACGGCCTGCTCTCGTCCGGCGACACGGTGGTGTCGCACTGGTAGGATGGCCGCTTCGACCCAAGGCAACGGGCCCGCATCGCGCGGGCCCGTTTTTTTTGTCCCAAACGGTGACAGTCCCCGTTTGGGACATTCTTCATACCACGGTGAGGTCTGCTGCGACGAGGGGCACCACGCGCGCCAGGTCGTCGGGCGCCATCTCGATCTGGCAGCCGATGCGCCCGCCCGAGAACGCGATGCGCTCGTGGAGCCGGCACGTCTCGTCGATGGCGGTGGGGAAGGCCTTCTTCATGCCGAGCGGCGAGCAGCCGCCGTGCACATATCCGGTCAGGCCGAGCAGCTCGCGCGAGCGGATCATGGCCACGGCCTTCTCGCCCACGACGGCAGCGGCCTTTTTGAGGTCGAGCTCGCAGGCCACGGGTATCATGAACACGTAGTGCTCGCCCGATTTCCCCTGGGTGACGA
Organism: Eggerthella timonensis; assembly: GCF_900184265.1. Lineage (NCBI taxonomy): Bacteria > Bacillati > Actinomycetota > Coriobacteriia > Eggerthellales > Eggerthellaceae > Eggerthella > Eggerthella timonensis. Next base: position 2,934,932 of record NZ_FXXA01000002.1, on the reverse strand, counting down.
GGGTCTTGAACACGGTGTCGGGGTCGAGCTCGAGGATGCGCGCCACCTCCACGCCCGAAAGCGCTTCCGGGCAATCGAAGAAGCGCGCCCGGTAAGGCGTCCCCGCCGCGTCGAGCACGCGCATCGCATTCGTCTTGCGATCGTATTCCTTGGCCATGGTTCCCTCGCGCCTGCGCTAGCGGATGAAGCTCGTCACGATCTTGCGCTCCATTTCGGGCACGGGCACGGAGGCGGTCGCCTGCAGCATCCAGGCCATGTTCGTGCCGAGGCCGCGCATGATCTGCATGCCTTCGGCGTCCTCGCGCACCTGCTCGACGCTCTGGCCGTGCACCATGGGCCAGTAGGTCGACGACACCACGGGCATGCAGCTTATCTGGAAGTACTTGTTGACCTGGTCGATGGCCGGGGTGGTGCCGGCGCGCCGCGCGGAGGCCACGGCGGCCGCGGGCTTGAAGCGCAGCGCCTTGGAGGCGGCGTAGAACATGCGGTCGAGTACGGCCAGCAGCGCGCCGTTCGCTCCCGCGTAGAACACCGGCGTTCCCACGACGAGGCCGTCGGCATCCACCGCCTTCTCGATGAGGCCGTTCGCCACGTCGTCGTCGAAGATGCAGCGATTGTCGCCGCGCTTGGAGCAGCCGCCGCATCCCAGGCAGCCGCGCACCGGCTCGCGCCCGATCCAGGCGACCTCGGTTTCGACGCCCTGCGCTTCCAGCGCGCCGGCCACCTCGCTGAGCGCGGTGTACGTGCAGCGCTTCTCGTTCGGGCTTCCGTTGATCAGCAGAACCTTCATAAGCTTCGCCTCGTTTCTCATCGTGCTTTCTCCGCTCATGCATCAGGTTAGCAGAAACTATGACCGGCGGGTGTCGAATGCAAACAACGAACGAACCCTGCGGTATACTGGGGCGATGGAAACCATCGAGACAACGACCGCGCCGTCCCTCGCCGAAGGCGCCGCAGGGTTCGACAACGCGCCCATCGGCGTGTTCGACTCCGGATTCGGCGGGCTCACCGTGGCGCGCGAGATCGCCAAGGAGCTGCCGAACGAGTCCATCGTGTACCTCGGCGACTCGGCGCGCTGCCCCTACGGGCCGCGCAGCCTCGACGAGGTGGACGGCTTCGTGCAGCAGATCGGCGCGTGGCTCGTCGGGCGCGGCGTGAAGCTCGTCGTCATCGCGTGCAACACGGCCACCGCGGCCGGCCTGTCCCACGCGCAGCAGACGTTTCCCGTGCCGGTCGTCGGCGTGGTGGAGCCTGGCGCCCGCGCTGCGGCCCACGCCACGAAGAACCGCCGCGTGGGCGTGATCGCCACGAAGGCCACGGTGGAGTCGGACGCGTACACGAAGGCCATCCGCCACCTCGACGCCGGCATCACCGTGTTCTCCACGGCCACGCCGCGTTTCGTGGAGATCGCCGAACAGGGTTTGCGCATGGCCGAGGGCCCCATCGAGGACTTCACGTCGCTCGTGTCCACCGTGTACATCCGCCCGGCGTTTCTGGAGATCGCCCGCGAGTACCTCGAGCCGCTGCGCCGCTGCGACATCGACACGCTCGTGCTGGGATGCACCCATTTCCCGCTGCTCAAAGCGCTTATCGGCGGCGTGGTGGGGCGCGACGTGACGCTGATCTCGTCGGCGCAGGAGGCCGCGCACGACGTGGCGCACATCCTCTCGCGGCGCGGCGCGCTGGCCTCGGACGACCACGAGCCCTGCTACGACTTCTACACGACGGGGGAGGACGTGGAGGAGTTCCGCAGCTTCGGCGCGCGCGTGTTCCGCACGGATATCGACCGGGTCGGGCGCGTCGCGTTTCCCTCGTAGCGCACATCACCCAAGGAGAAGGAGCCTCATCGCATGAAGACCATCGTCATCGCCAGCAACAACGCGCACAAGGCCGAGGAGATCGCCACGGCGCTCGACTTTCCCGGTTGGGAGTTCCGCACGCTGCGCGATCTGGGGCTTGATTCCGACCCGGTCGAGGACGCCGACTCGTTCGAGGGCAACGCGCGCATCAAGGCGCAGGCCGCCCGCGCGGCGAGCGGCGGTATGGCCGTGCTCGCTGACGACTCCGGGCTGGCCGTGGATGCGCTCGACGGCGCGCCGGGCGTGTACTCGGCGCGGTATGCGGGCGATCCGTGCGACGATGCGGCGAACAACGCCAAGCTGCTTGCGGAACTGGCCGGCGTGTCCGACGAGGAGCGCACGGGACGGTTCGTGTGCACGCTCGTGTTCATCGACGAGAACGGCGCCGAGACGGTCGCGCACGGCACCGTCGAGGGGCGCATCGGACACGAGGAGCGTGGGGAGCACGGCTTCGGCTACGACCCGTTGTTTCTGCCCGACGTGTTCGACGACGGCCGCACGCTCGCCGAGGCGCTGCCCGAGGAGAAGAACGCCGTGTCCCACCGCGGCAACGCCCTGCGCCAGCTGCGCGCGAAGCTCGCACCAAGCGGGCGGTGAGCCTGCGTCGGCAAGCGCTCCGTTCGCGCACGCTTTTGACAAGCAAAACTGCCTGAAAAGCGCGTGATCGCTTGACAAAAGCGTGCATGAGCGGCACGATCGGTTTTCGCCGCGACGGGAAGAGGCAGCATGTCCGGAATCATCACGCATTCGAATTCGAGCATGAGCAGGCAAGCTCTTCGACAGCAGGCCGAGAAGCATCGTCTCGTACGCCTGTTCCGCGGCGCGTACATAGATGCGCAGGAGTACGCGGCGCTCGACATCTCGGGAAGATACCGGGCCCGTGCCCAGGCGTTTCTCGCGACGCATGCGAAGCTTCGGGCGTGGGGGATCACCGCAGCCGCTCTTGAAGGGACGCCGGTCCTGAACGGAGCTCCTTTGCATTTCGGCGGCGCGCGAAGCCACGCCAAGAGCAAGCAGGACGGTTGCGCTTTTCACGAGGCTTCGCTGGAAGCTTCATCGAACCCTGTTGCGCAAACGCTCTTCGAATGCGCCTCGACCTCCCCTTTGCCGGATGCGCTCTTAGCGGCGAATTATCTGCTGCGACGTTCTTCCGCGCAAGCGCAGGGCGGTCTGGTGGCGTTCAGGGATCTGGACGAGAAGACGACCGAAGCGCTCGTATGGGAGCCTGCAACCTCTGAGGGCGGGGAAGCGGGCATCCCCACTGCGCTCGATATCCGCACGCTCGACGTGGAAGCCCCTGACTTCCTTGCCAACTACAGCGCTGCGCGCATGACCGGATTCGTTTCGCCGGAAGCCGAGCTCCTCTGGCTCGGCTTCGCGCAGCTCTGCCTCGTCAATGGCAGAAAACGCGGAGTGCGCAGCGCATTGAAGGCGGGCCTGTACTTTACCGACCAGGTTGAATCGCCGGCCGAGTCGTTGCTGGTCGCCCGTTGCGCCGAGCTTGGCTTCGAGATTCCCTATCTGCAGGTCAACATCCTCGATCCTTCGAACGGGAGGCATCTCGGTCGCGTCGACGGGCTCTGGCCTTCTGAAGCCGTGCGGAAGAGCCTCTATCGAAGCGATAGCCGGTTCGGGCGCTTTCTCCAATGCAGGCGGCTTGGAGACAACGGCTCCGTCGTCGTCGAATTCGACGGCAAGCTGAAGTATCGGCAAGATTATGCTGAAGTGTTGGAAAGGGAGCGGCAACGGCAAAATGCCATAGGGAATCTCGGGTTCCGATTCGTGCGCATCGGCTGGGACGATCTCATGCGGCCCGAGCGCTTGCGTTCGATCCTCGAAGCGGCCCACGTCCCGCGCTGCGGGTGAAAACGGGGCGAGCGCTTGTAGAAGTTGTGCGAATTGCTGCTTGATGCACGCTTTTGTCAACCATGTGCACCCAATCGAAGCTATTTCGCTTGTCAAAAGCGTGCATGAGGGAAAATGGTCGGGACGACAGGATTCGAACCTGCGACATCCTGCTCCCAAAGCAGGCGCGCTACCAAACTGCGCCACGTCCCGACGCGAAAAACGGCAGGAGCTAGTATAGCAGAACTCGGACGAAGCGCGTCTTCGAATCATGACAGACAACCCGGTCTCCTTCGATCTGCTGATGCACGCGCTCCGAGCTCGGGTCATCGCATCATCCATGGTGCGTTCGGCAATGGCTGGAAACGCGCAACCGGCCAACTATGTCACGGATGCGATCTAGTGCGAGCGGCTTCATGCCGCGAGATCGGGCTTTCAGCGAAACGGTGTGCTATCATTTCCGGACAGGATTGTATGAGAGTTGCGGGGATTTCGAGCAGGACGTCGCAGGTTCGAATCCTGTCGTCCCGACCGCTTATCTCGATCGATCGTGCCGGTGTCCCCGAATGACGGAGAGCCCATGACCAAGAGCCTCGCGCTGAGAGCGTTTCAAGACGACGACCTCCCCCTGTTCGAAAGCTGGCTGGCACGTCCCCATGTGGCCGCTTGGTACGGCGATCCCCTCGAGTGGATCGACGAGGTATGCAAGCGCCACGACGAGTATGCGTTCCTCCATCATTTCATCGTCGAAGCGGACGGCGAGCCCATCGGTTTCTGCCAATTCTACGAGTATGCCTGCGGCGGCGAGGACTGGCACGGCGACTTGGACGTGGCAGGCGTATACAGCATCGACTACCTCATCGGGGAGACCTCCTATCTGGGCAAAGGCCTCGGGTCGGCCATCGTCGGCGCGCTCGTCGAGCGCATCGCGGCGCGCGCCGACGCGCGATGCGTCATCGTGCAGCCCGAACCCGAGAACAAGGCTTCGTGCGGCGCGCTGTTGTCCAACGGGTTCTCCTTCGACTCGGCGCGCGAGTTGTACGCGCTGGACATCGCGAAAGGGGCGCAGCGTGGATGAGCCGTTGGTTTTCCCTGATCGGGCGGCGTTTCGGACGTGGCTCGACGAGTTCGGCGAGACGAGCGCCGGGGTGTGGCTGCTGTTCGGCAAGAAGGGCGGCCCCGTCACGCTCAAGGCAGCCGAGGCGTTGGAGGAGGCGCTGTGCTTCGGGTGGATCGACGGGCAGATGCAGAGTATCGACGCCGCCGCCTACCGCAAGTACTTCGCGCGCCGCACGCCGCAGAGCGCGTGGTCGGACAAGAACAAGGCGCTGGCCGAGCAGCTCGAGGCGCAGGGCCTCATGACCGATCGCGGGCGCGAGAGGATCGCAGCCGCCAAGCGCGACGGCCGTTGGGATGCACGCAAAGCGCCGGGGATCACCGAGGAGCAGATGGTGCAGCTCGAGGGCCTGCTGAAAGGCCATGAGCCGGCATGCTCGAACTTCAAGGCCATGTCGCCGTCGGTGCGCACCACCTACGCGAAGGCGTACTTCGGCGCGAAGACGGACGCCGGTCGTGCCAACCGCCTCGCGTGGATGCTCGACCGCCTCGAGAGGAACCTCAAGCCCATGTAGGCGGGGTGGCCGTCCGGTAACGGCTTGCCGCGCGTTGCGCGCGCTGCCCCACGCAGGCTGGCTGGCGCTTTACCATGGCGGAAACGACCGACCACCTGCGACCGAAGGATCCGCCATGGAAATCGAGAACACCCTCGCCGACGAACAGCGCACCGCGCTGCTGGACGTGCTGCGTGCGCGGTTCGAGCGCAATGCGCACCTCCATCCCGGCATCGCCTGGGACGGCGTGCGGGCGAAGCTGGAAGCGGACGACGGCAAGCTCGCCGCGCTCTTTGCTATGGAAGAAACGGGCGGCGAGCCCGACGTGGTCGCGTACGACCCGACGGCGGACGAGTACGTGTTCTACGACTGTTCGCCCGAAACGCCGACGGGCCGTCGGAACCTGTGCTACGACCGTGCGGCCTGGGAAGCGCGCAAACGCAACAAGCCCGCAGGCAACGCTGTCGACACGGCGGCCGCGATGGGCATCGAGCTGTTGACCGAGGCGCAGTACCGCGCGCTGCAGGAGCTAGGCGAGTTCGACGCCAAGACGTCGAGTTGGATCGAAACGCCCGAGTCGGTACGCGCGCTCGGCGGCGCGCTGTTCTGCGACCGCCGCTACAACCGCGTGTTCACCTTCCATAACGGCGCCGAATCCTACTACGCCTCGCGCGGGTTCCGCGGCTCGCTGCGCGTGTGAGCGTGCCGCCGGTCCGACCAGCGTAGCACGCCTCCTATTCGAGCGCCTGGTCCACGTCGAAGTAGCCGTCCCATGGATCGACGCCCTCGATGCGCGCGAGCGCGTCGGCCATCGTCACGGCGTTCGGGGCCACCTCGTCCAGCTCGTCCCAGGCCAGCGGCATGGACACGCGCGCGCCGCTGCGGGCGCGCAGCGAGTACGGGGCGATGCTCGTGGCGCCGCGCCCGTTGCGCATCCAGTCGATGAACACCTTGCCGGTTCGCTTCGCCAGCCGCACGTTGCTCGTGTAGCGGTCGGGCCATTTCTCGGCCATCACCTGGGCGATGCGCTTCGCGAAACCGTAGAACGCGTCCCATGACGCGGCGGGCTCGAACGGCACCACCACGTGGTAGCCCTTGCCGCCGCTCGTCTTGAGGAACGTCCTCAACCCCAGTTCGTCGAGGATGCCCTTCAGGTCGCGCACGCCTTGGCGCACCTGCACAAGCTCGAGGCCCTTGTCGGGATCGAGGTCGAACACCATCATGTCGGGCTGCTCGAGCGTTTCGACCTTGCTGCCCCATACATGGAACTCGAGCGTGTCCATCTGCGCTTCGTATACGAGTCCGGCGGCGTCCTCCACGTAGAAGTAGGGCTCGTCCTCTCCGCTGCTCGTGGGGATGGAAACGGTGCGCACGCCCGGAGTGGAGGGGCCGGGGTGCTTCTTGAAGAAGCAGGCCGAGCCCGCGCCGCGCGGGCATCGCACGATGCTGAGGATGCGGCCGCCCGCGAAGGGCAGCATGCGCTCGGCCATGCGGGCGTAGTAGCGCACCACGTCCTCCTTCGTGATGGGCGGATCCTCGAACAGCAGCTTGCCGGGGTTCGTGATGCGCACGCCGTCGATATGCAGCTCGGCGCTCTTCTCGTTGACGGTGCTTATAGGCGGCTCCATTCGCTCGGTCGGGTTCGGAGAAGGCTCCTCGGCGGGTTCCCGCTGCACGTCGCGCGGATCCTTGTCGGTGCGCAGGCCGAGGTAGCTGGGGTGGCGCAGCAGGCCGTCCTCCGTCCGCTCGGAGAACTTCACCTGCACGACCGTCTGGGGGTCGAGCCATGTGACGTGCTCGCCGGCGCGCGGCTTCGGGGCACCGTCGAAGGGGGCGTCCGGTCGCTCGAGGCCCTCGAACGCCTCGAGCAGTTCGCGCGACGCCGCTTCGCCGAGGCCCGAGCCTACGCGCCCTGCGTACGCGAGACGCGCGCCCTCGTGCAAGCCCAGCAGCAGCGAGCTGATGCCGTGCGCGCGCTTGGACGAGCGCGTGTACCCGCCGACGAGGAACTCCTCCTCGTTGCCGCACTTCAGCTTGATCCAGTCGCCGACGCGCCCGCTGCGGTAGGGCGCGTCGGCGCGCTTGCCCACCACGCCCTCGAGGCCTTGCTCGCAGGCGGCGCGGAAGCTCTCGGCTCCGTTGCCGCGTACGTGCACGCTGTAGCGAACGTCGGCAGGCGCGTCCTGCAGCAGCGTCTCAAGCAGCTGCTTGCGCTCGACGAGCGGCCGGTCGCGCAGGTCCTCGCCGTCGAGCGCCAGCAGGTCGAACGCGATGTAGGCGGGATGCTTGCCGGAAGGGTCGCGCAGGAAGCTCTGCAGCGCCTGGAAGTCGGTCTTGCCGGCCTCGTCGGCGACCACGAGCTCGCCGTCGAGCACCATCGCGCGCCGACCCGCCCAATCCTCCAGCGAGCGCGCGACGGCGCCGAAGCGCTCGGTGTAGTCGTTGCCGTTGCGCGTGACGAGGCGCGCCGTGCCGCCCTCGAGGTAGGCGACGATGCGGTAGCCGTCGTACTTGACCTCGAACACCCAATCGTCTCCGGACGGGGCCGCGCTCACGAGCTTGGCGAGTTCCACGTCGACGCTATCGAACGGGTTCTCGACGATGCGTTCCTCCTCCCCACGGGCGATCTCGTCCATCGTGCGCCCCGTCTGCACGGACGTGTCGAAGCCCTCGATGCCGGCGCGCGGTTGGACCAGGTCGTCCTTCTCCTTGATGAGCAGCCAGTTGTTGTCGCGTTCGCGACCCTTCGGCTTCATGTGCACGAGCACCCACGCGCCCTTGAGGCGGTGCCCGTCGAGCACGAACTTGAGATCGCCGTCGCGCAACCCTTCCTCCACGTCCACGAGCGGCTCCCAGTAGCCTTCGTCCCACAGCATGACGGAGCCGCCGCCGTATTCGCCTTGCGCGATGGTTCCCTCGAACGTGCGGTAGTCCAGCGGGTGGTCCTCCACCCGCACCGCCAGCCGCTTGTCGCGCGGGTTGTAGGACGGTCCTTTGGGAACAGCCCAGCTCATAAGCGCACCGTTCCATTCGAGCCGCAGGTCGTAGTGGTCGCGCGACGCCAGGTGGTGCTGCACGGCGAAGCGGAGCCGCCCGTCTCCGTCCTCCTCGGGGCGCGGTTCCATCGTGCCGGGCGGTTCCGCCGTCCGGTCGAAGTTGCGCTTGCGGTTGTAGTCGCTCAAAGGAGAGGTCATGGCCACCTCGTGGTTCTTCTCGGATTATTTCGCTCGCATCGGGCGAACTTGCGGTACAATAGTCGCCGCGCAAAACGCGGGTGTGGTTCAATGGTAGAACCTGAGCCTTCCAAGCTCATGACGCGGGTTCGATTCCCGTCACCCGCTCCACGAATTCGCAGGCCGTGCACCGAGGGTGCGCGGCTTTTTCTTTTCCGGCTTTCAATCGCTATGGTGAGCCTCTTGCGTGGGCTGATGCGCGTGCATCGGCTTTTTGCCGCCCAATCGTAGCGCCGATGCCACGCGTCCGTTGCGGGATGATTCGAGAGCCGCGGTCGATTTTGGTAAGTTCGGGTCGTTGTGGCTATCCTCAATAGGGGATATGATCTCTTCGTGCGCTTCTGAACAGGCGTGACGTTCATGAGCTTTGGGCGATGTGCTCCAAACCACGAGAAAACCCTCGCATATCGCCCCCGAACTTGCCGCCGTGCGCCCGCACCACGCACGTCCCTCGCGCCCGTGCAGGTCGAAGCCCCGGCTGCGCGCGCGGCCGGGGCTTCTGGGAGGGGAGGGGGGGGAGAAAGGGAGGCGCGCTACGCCAGCAGCTCCTTGGCGTCCTTCATGGCCAGGCGTCCGGAGTTGACCGCCCATGCCGCCTGGGAGCCGGGGGCGAACTTCACGTCGTAGGAGTCGCCGTACAGGCCGCCCGCGTCGGAGCCGCCCGCGTACAGGCCCACGATGACCTGGCCGTCCTGGTCGAGCACCTGGGTCTTCTCGTTCACCTTGATGCCGCCGCACGTGGTGTAGAAGCCGTCTGCCGTCTCGCACAGCCAGTAGGGCCCCTCGTCCATCTTGTGCAGGTACTTCGCGCGCTTGCCGAACTCCTCGTCGGCGCTCGTGTCGTCGCCGTCGAGGCCGGCGGCCGCGTCGCAGTAGCCGTTGTACTGGTCGACGGTGGCCTTCACCGCGGCCGGGTCGAGCCCCACTTCCTTGCATACGGCTTCGAGGGAGTCGCCCACATGGCAGCCCTCGGCCTTCTCAAGCACCTCGCGCGCCTTGGCCAACGGCGTGCCGGGCGTGCCGAACGAGAACACCTGGCCGTCGGGGCCTTCCGCTTCCCAGCGCAGCATGTCGGCCTCGGTGAACAGCGCGAACGTCTTCTCCTGGTTGCGCACGCAGATGCCCGCGCCCGCGAAGTCGTCGAGCCACAGGTCTTCCTTGCAGAAGCGCGAGCCGCTCTCGTTGAGCCACAGCGTCGGCTGCACGCCGGCGGAGTACGCATCGGTGGTCCACGTGGCCGTCACGGCGCCGATGGTCACCGGGCCGCACCACATGACCGTGCCCAGCCCTTCGGCCATCTCCGCGCCTGCGTCCTTCGCCATCTTGATGCCGTCGCCGGCGCGGCAATCCATGCCGAGCGCCTGGATGTTGGCGTTCTTCGTCTCGGACACGGCGTAGAGGAACTCGGAGTTGTTGGCATAGCCGCCGGTGGCGATCATCACGACGGGGGCCTCCACCTTCAGCACTTCGCCGTTCTCCTTCTCGGCGAGCACGCCCTTCACCTTGCCGTCCTCCACGACGAGCTTGCGGCCGAACGTGTTGAAGTAGGCCTGCACGCCCAGCTTCTCGGCTTCGGCGCCGAAGCACTGCATGAAGTAGCCGCCGGGGCTCGCGTTGTCGCCCTTGTCGTAGACGTGCCACACCTTCGGGCCCACGCCGATGGAGATGTTGCCCTCGAACTGGATGCCGTGGCTCTCGAGCCAGTCGATGGTTTCGGACGTCTGGCCGAAGAAGTTCTCGTACAGCTTGTGCTGGGGGATCCAGTGATGGTAGTTCAGGCAGGTGTTGATGGCGTTCTTCACGCCGTAGGGGGCATCGGGGCTGTAGGCGCCGGCGAACTTCACGCCGCCGTCGGCTTCGGTGAAGTGCGTCTCGAGGCCGGTCATGCCCTCGGTGCCGATGAACGATCCGCCGTAGCCGCTCAAACGCTCGATGACGACCGGCTTGAGCCCCAGGTCGATGGCTTGGATGGCCGCTGCCGTGCCTGTGCCGCCCGCGCCCACGATGCACACGTCGGCCTGCACGGTCTCCTTCGGCTCGCCCAGCTCGGGGATGCTCCAGATGGCGTCGTCGGCGGCGGTGGAGCTGCCCGACGCGGCGCTCGCGTCGGAGCCCTCGGCGGGGGCGTCGGCCTTGGCGTCCTTGGTCTGCTGCGGCCCGCAGCCCGTCAGCGCCGCGCCGGCGAAGCCTGCGGTTAGAATACCGGCGCCTGCGAGAAAGGAACGCCTGCTCAAGTTGTTGGTAGCTGCACTCATGATGGATCCTCCTTAGCTGCCTCCGTTACGAGGAAGCGGATTGCGGCCGCCCTCCTGCGGCCTGTCCCCACTGTAGTTTCTCATGGATATTTCGTGCAAGAGCTTGACGTGTAGCTACTTGGATGCTGTTGAAACTCTTAGTTTCAAGCACAGCAGAAAGCCGGGTCCGCCTCGCGCCGTCGTAGTACAATGGGCGACGCGGAGCAGGGGAGGGAGCCCTTCCGCATCGGAGGGAGGGACGTGCGATGGTGCAGGACAAGTACGACTACTTCATGCTGGCTTACGATTCGCCTAGCTTCAGCGCCGCGGCCGGCAAGGTCCCCATGTCGCCGCAAGGATTCGCGAAGGCGATCCGCAACCTCGAGCGCGAGCTGGGCGTGCCGCTGTTCGCGGTGGAGGAGGACGGCACCCGTCGTGCGACGCCCTACGCCGACGAGCTGTACGAGTACGCCAAGCGCATGCGCGCCGAACGCAACCTGCTGGCCAGCGCTTTCGAGCGCATCTCGTCGAGCGGTTACGTGGAGCTGCGCATCGCCTGCTCGTTGGGCGTGCCCGGGCTTCTGGGATCGGGCTTTCTCGACGGCTTCCTCAAGCAGCATCCCGACGTGTCCATCACGCTCAACGAGATGCCCGACTCGATGTGCGAGTCGGTGCTGCGCGACGGCCTGTACGACCTCGCGCTCACCGTGACGTCCTCCGTCGACGACTTCGACTCCCACGAGCTGTACTCCTCGCCCGTGAGTTACTGGGTGCGCAGCGACGATCCTCTCAGCGAGCGCGCCGTGCTCGAGCTCGAAGACCTGGCGCAGCGGCGCCTTGCCATTCCCGGCGACGACTTCAAGTGCTACCGCGACCTCGTGGGCCGCTTCGAGCGCGAGAGGGTCCGCCCGCCCGAGATCGTGAAGTACTCCGAGATTTTCTGGATATACGAATTCGTTCTGCGCGGCGAGGGCATCGGGTTCACGCTGCCGCACCTCGCGTCGCTCGAGGTGTTCAAGGGCAGCGAATCGGTGGTGGCCGTGCCGACCTGCGGTTTCAGTTGGGGATTCGGCGTGTCGCACCTCAAGGCGCACACCCTGGGACCGCGCGAGGAGGATCTGATCGCCTACCTGGACGAGCGGGTGGCGCATCGCCGTCGCGGCAGGTTCACGGCATGAAAAAGCCCGCAGTGTTTGCGGGCGGTTGTTCGATCGAGGCGACGGGCGATCGCGTTACGCGACGGTCGTGCGCAGGTAGGCGATGATGTCGTCCGACTCGTAGAGCGGCTTGCCGTTGATGACGAGGCACGGCACCTGCTTCTTGCCGCCGATGCGGACGAGGTCGTTCTGGTTGCCGGGCTGCAAGGTGTCTCGCGTGTCCATCGTGATTTTGTTGTCATCCATGAAGCGCAGAACCTTTTGGCAGAACGGGCACTGCTTCTTGTAGTACAACGTGTGGTTTTCCATGTACGGCATGGGCAGCTCCTCTCGATGTGCGATCGAAGAATATTCATGAGCTCGGGGATGATAGAGCTTTCCATGTTACGCCAACGATCGCACGGGACGAGCCGATTCGGAGGGCTGTTGCCAATCGGTTGACAACTCTCCGCACCCCGTTGGAAAAAGACGGGTGTTTGTCATCACTCTGTAACTACCTAAGAACTTTCTATTGTGATATAGAGAAAAGTATGCGATACTATTTTGTTTTTCGCTCAAAGGGATGCAAAAGGGGGATTGCGCGAAGCGGCAGCGTAAGCGAAAGATGGCGCGCCCGGCAGGACTCGAACCTGCAACCGACGGATTAGAAGTCCGTTGCTCTATCCATTGAGCCACGGGCGCGTTTCAGCGAGCATCGGTATTATACCGTAAAATCCCCCTGTGCGAAGCATGGATAAGTCAAGCGTTTCGGCGGGGGAGCGAAGAAGTAAAATCTGCCCGGTATCTGGTATTTTACCGAAGATCGCCCATGGTTCGACCCCGCGGGGCGTCCCCAGGGCGCGCTGCCTGATCGGCATGATCCGAAGCGGTTGCGCCCGAAATGCATCTTTTTCAATGTTTATGCATTCGAGTTAATCAAATATGCAATTCGCAAGGCCGGCGCACGGTCGTCTCAGGGGCGAAACAGGGTGAAAAACGCCGCTTCATCGCTATAGCGTGAAAAAGCAAATGTGGCGAAAATATGAAAAACTGCTCAACGAGAGGTGACCATTCGCCGAAAAAACACGAGGTATCGCGAGGGGCACCGTTTTGTTTCGTTTTTGTGGTTGCAATTTGATCCGAACCATGAGATTTTGGCGAAGTGAACGGACACCCGGTGCGCAACGGGTGCTTCCGCAAGCCAAAAATCTGGAAAATGCATAAAGGAAAAGGAGGGTTGCTATGGCTGGTTTGAACGTCAAGAGCGAGATCAAGCCCTTGAAGAAAGTTCTGCTCCACCGCCCTGGTCGAGAGCTTCTGAACCTGACGCCGAACACGCTCGAAGAGCTGCTGTTCGACGACATCCCGTTCTTGAAGGTCGCCCAGGAAGAGCACGACGCGTTCGCGCAGATACTCCGCGACAACGGCGTCGAGGTCGTGTACCTCGAGAAGCTCATGGCCGAAGTGCTCGATCAGAACCCCGAGCTGCGCGAGCAGTTCCTTAAGCAGTTCATCGAGGAAGCCGGCATCCGCACGGATCGCTACCAGAAGATCATCTTCGACTACCTCAATGACAACTATCCCGACAACCTCGACCTGGTCATGAAGACGATGGAGGGCATCAACCTCACCGAGCTTCACACCGATGCGTCGAACTCGCTCGTCGACCTCGTCAGCGAGGCCTCCAAGATGGTCGTCGCCCCCATGCCGAACCTGTACTTCACCCGCGACCCGTTCGCGTCCATCGGCAACGGCGTGTCCATCAACCGTATGTACTCCGTCACGCGCAACCGCGAGACCATCTACGCCGAGTACATCTTCGGGAACCATCCTGATTTCGCGGACGTCCCCGAGTACTACAGCCGCTACAACACGTTCCACATCGAGGGCGGCGACATCCTCAACATCAACGACAAGGTGCTGGCTATCGGCATCTCCCAGCGCACCGAGCCCGATGCCATCGACGCCATTGCGCACAATATCTTCAACGATGAGACGAGCCCGGTCGAGACCATCCTGGCGTTCAACATCCCGAACAACCGCGCCATGATGCACCTCGACACCGTGTTCACCCAGATCGACGTCGACAAGTTCACCATCCACCCGGGCATCATGGGCCCGCTGACCGTCTTCGAGATCACCCCTGAGGGCGACGGCATCAAGGTCAAGGAGATGAACGGCAAGCTCGAGGACATCCTCGAGAAGTACGTCGGCAACCCGGTCGAGCTCATCCCCTGCGGCGGCGGCGACCGCATCGCGGCCGAGCGCGAGCAGTGGAACGACGGCTCGAACACGCTGTGCATCGCCCCGGGCACCATCGTGGTGTACGAGCGCAACGACGTGACGAACGCGCTGCTCAAGGAGAAGGGTCTCACGGTTCTCGAGATGCCCTCCGCCGAGCTGTCCCGCGGTCGTGGCGGCCCGCGCTGCATGAGCATGCCGCTCGTGCGCGAGGACTAAGGTTCCAAGCTCGCGCGCAGCTGCATGTGCGCGAGTGCTGTTTGAGCTACCCTTGCCTTTTCCGGATTGCCGGGGCCGTGCAACGCGGCCCTGGCGTTCGAAGAGGGGCGGGCGGAATTACTTGGCACCGCCTGCCGGTATCATGTTTGGTTTTGTAAGCAACGTTGAAAGGAATGATCTATGCCTACTAGCCTGAGCGGTCGCGACTTCCTGCGCCTCCTCGACTTCACCACCGAGGAAATCGAGTACCTGCTGAAGTTGTCCCGCGAATTCAAGAACCTGAAATTGACGGGTACCCCCCATCGTTACCTCGAGGGCAAGAACATCGTCCTCCTGTTCCAGAAGACGTCCACCCGTACGCGTTGCGCGTTCGAGGTCGGTGCCATGGACCTCGGCATGGGCGTGACCTACCTTGATCCGGGCAGCTCCCAGATGGGCAAGAAGGAGTCCATCGAGGACACCGCCCGCGTGCTCGACCGCTTCTACGACGGCATCGAGTTCCGCGGCTTCGCCCAGTCCGACGTGGAAGAGCTGGCTGCCGGCGCCTCCGTGCCGGTGTGGAACGGCCTGACCACCGAGTGGCACCCCACCCAGATGCTCGCTGACATCCTGACGGTTCAGGAGAACTTCAACTACGACATCAAGGGCAAGACGCTGGTGTTCATGGGCGACGCCGCCAACAACGTGGCCCGTTCGCTCATGGTCGTGTGCGCCAAGCTGGGCTTGAACTTCGTCGCTTGCGGCCCCAAGGAGAACATGCCCGACGCCGACCTCGTGAAGACCTGCGAGGAGATCGCTGCCGAGAACGGCTGCACGATCAAGCTGACCGAAGACGTGAAGGACGCCTGCACGAACGCCGACGTCATCTACACCGACGTGTGGGTGTCCATGGGCGAGCCCGACGAGGTGTGGGCCGAGCGCATCAAGCTCCTCGAGCCGTACCGCGTGACGAAGGAAGTCATGGCCATGGCCAACCCCAACGCTATCTTCCTGCACTGCCTGCCGTCGTTCCACGACACCAACACCACCACCGGTGCCGACATCGCCGAGCGCTTCGGCGTCACGGAGATGGAAGTCGAGGACGTCGTGTTCGAGTCCAAGCAGTCCAAGGTGTTCGACGAGGCCGAGAACCGCATGCACACCATCAAGGCTGTCATGTACGCGACGCTCTCCTAAAGAAAGAAACGGTGATCCAGTATGCCTTACGCTAAAGGAGAAGGCCCCAGCGTCGTCATCGCGCTCGGCGGCAACGCCCTGGGCAACACGCCCCAGGAGCAGCTGGCGCTCGTGAAGAACACGGCCAAGCACATCGTGGACATGGTGGGCGAGGGCACCAACGTCGTGGTCTCCCACGGCAACGGCCCGCAGGTCGGCATGATCAACAACGCGTTCGCCTACGCGTCCCAGCACGACGGCAAGACCCCGGAGATGCCGTTCCCCGAGGCCGGCGCCATGAGCCAGGGCTACATCGGCTACCAGCTGTCCCAGGCCATCCTCAACGACATGAAGGAGCGCGGCATCATGCGCTCCACGGCCTGCGTCGTGACCCAGACGGTCGTGGACCCGGACGACCCGGCGTTCCAGAACCCCACCAAGCCCGTCGGCGCCTTCCTCACCGAGGAGGAGGCCAAGGCCAAGGCCGAGGAGACCGGCTGGACGTTCAAGGAGGACGCCGGCCGCGGCTGGCGCCAGGTGGTGGCCTCGCCCAAGCCCGTGCGCATCGTCGAGTTCGACGCCGTGAAGGACCTCATGGACGACGGCTACATCGTGGTGTCCACGGGCGGCGGCGGCGTGCCGGTGTTCGAGACGGAGGACGGCTACGTCGGCGTCCCCGCCGTCATCGACAAGGACCGCTCCTCGGCCAAGCTCGCGGCCGACTTCGGCGCCGACATGCTCGTCATCCTCACGGCCGTCGAGAAGGTGTGCGTCAACTTCGGCAAGCCCGACCAGGCCGAGATCAGCACCATGACGGTCGCCGAGGCCGAGGAGTACATCGCCCAGGGCCAGTTCGCCCCCGGCTCCATGCTCCCGAAGGTGGAGGCGTGCATCGAGTACGTGCGCGCGTTCCCCGAGGGCAAGGCGCTCATCACGAGCCTCGAGTGCGCCGCCGCGGGCCTCGAGGGCAAGACGGGCACGGTCATCACGGCGTAAACGTTTTGCGTGTGCGCGGAAGGCTTCCCACGCTTCCGCACGATGGATCGGTGGCATGCGCTTCGGCGCATGCCACCGTAGCAGGGGTACAGCGGATTGTGCGGTTACGCTTCCACTGATCCGCTTGAAAATTTCTCGTTCGCCAAAATATCCGACTCGATCCTCAAATAGGAGGGGTTGTTATGACCGAGAAAGCAAAAGAAAAGAGCAAGAAAAAGCGATCTATATCATCGTTTACCATCCTGCTGATCATCTTGATCGTGCTGGCGCTGGTCACGGTAGTGATGTCGCTGGTTGGTGTGCAGGGAATCGAAGGCGCCACGGTTGCCAATGTGGCAACGGCTCCCGTTAAGGGCTTTACCGACGCTCTACCCGTTTGTCTGTTCGTGCTGATCCTGGGTGGCTTCCTGGGCATCGTCACGGAGACGGGCGCGCTGGACGCCGGTATCGCAGCGCTGGTGAAGAAGCTGAAGGGCAACGAGCTCGTGCTCATCCCCATTCTGATGTTCATCTTCTCCATCGGCGGTACGACGTACGGCATGTGCGAGGAAACGGTACCGTTCTACCTGCTGCTCGCGGCCACGATGGTCGCCGCAGGCTTCGACAGCGTTGTCGGTGCTGCGGTCGTCCTGTTGGGCGCTGGCTGCGGCGTGCTCGGTTCGACGGTCAACCCGTTCGCCGTTGGTGCTGCCGTTGACTCCCTGAGCACGTCGGGCATCGAGATCAACCAGGGCACCATCATCATGCTCGGCGTGGTGCTGTGGCTCGTGACGCTGGCGATCTCCATCGTCTTCGTCATGCGCTACGCGAAGAAGGTCAAGGCCAACAAGGGTTCCACCATCCTGTCCTTGCAGGAGCAGGAGACCATGAAGGCCGAGTTCGGCGAGGCTCAGCAGGAAGCTGAAAGCGCTGAGGCGAACCCGAACGAGAAGCTTATGACGGGCCGCCAGAAGTGGACGCTCATCGTGTTCGCTCTGACGTTCGTGGTCATGATCGTCGGCTTCATCCCCTGGGGCGACTTCGGCGTCGAGGTGTTCGATGCCGGCGCAGCCACGGAGGAAGTCACGACGCCGGTTACCGGTGACGACATCTCCGCCGTGTACGCAGATGAAGACATGGGCGAGCTGACCTTCACGGGCGATGTGTCCGGCACGGTCACGACGGAAGACCAGATTTCCGAGGGTTGGTCCGCGTTCCTGACGGGTCTGCCGCTGGGTCAGTGGTACTTCGACGAGGCTTCCACCTGGTTCCTTATCATGGCCATCGTCATCGGCATCGTCGGCGGCGTGTCCGAGAGCCGTTTCGTGAAGGCGTTCATCAACGGCACCGCCGATATGATGAGCGTCGTGCTGATCATCGCCATGGCCCGTTCGATCACGGTGCTCATGGGCGAGACCGGCCTCGACATGTGGATTCTCGAGAACGCAGCGAATGCGTTGAACGGCCTGTCGGCAGTCATCTTCGCCCCCATGTCGTTCCTGCTGTACATCGTGCTGTCGTTCCTCATCCCGTCGTCGTCCGGCATGGCAACGGTGTCCATGCCCATCATGGGGCCGCTGGCGAACTCGCTGGGCTTCTCGACCGACGTCATGATCATGATCTTCAGCGCCGGCAACGGCCTGGTGAACCTGTTCACCCCGACGAGCGGTGCGATCATGGGCGGTTTGGCGCTGGCCAAGGTGGAGTACTCCACGTGGCTGAAGTTCGGCGGCAAGCTGTTCGTGATGCTGGGCGTGGCGTGCGTGATCATCTTGACGGTTGCGATGATGGTCATACCAGGCGTCGCGTAAGCGCATCGCGACAAGCGAAACCGCGTGGTGCACGACGGTATACGAGAGCCCCCGCTTCGGCGGGGGCTCTTCGCGTAGGCAGGGGTCGAAATGAGACGTTGACCCCGCCCCTTTGTCTCGTTACAGCGCCTTCTTCATCCAGATGTGCTCGACGTGCTCGTCCAGCTCGACGGGGCCGTACTGCTCGTAGCCCGCGCGCTCGTAGAACGGCGTGACGCGGCACTGCGCGTGCAGGTGCACCTCGGCGGCGCCGGCTTCGCGCGCCAGGCGCTCGGACTCGGCCAGCAGCTTGGCGCCGAAGCCGCCATGGCGCGCCTCGGGCAATACGGCCAGGCGGCCGAACACCCAGCGTCCGGGCTGGTGGGGATGGTCGGGGTCGGGGAAGACGCGTGCGCACCCGACGAGGGCGTCGTCAACGTAGAGCGTCACGTGGATGGTGCGCGGGTCGTCGTCCACGGCGTCGAACTCGTCTTGAAATCCCTGCTCCTCCATGAAGACGCGCGTGCGCACGATGCGCGCGTCTTCGAAGTTCCCGTGCTCGAATCGCAAATCCATGCTGGCCCTCTCTCTCGTCGGTCGCAGGCAACTCTACCATATCTGCGCAACGAAATCGGTCTTATCCGAGGTCGTGTGTATGTTTTCTGCATAACGGGCCTCCGGGCGAAACGCGTTGGGGGCCGCGTGCCCCAAACATGCGCGAACATGGTAGAATCGAATGACGTGTAAAAGAAGGACCCATCCGCTAAGGAAAGATGCGTACCATGCAAATTCGCGAACAACTTGAACAGCTGATCGACGCAGCCGTCGCGGCCGCGTGCGAGGACGGAACGCTCACGCTCGAGCAGGCTCCCGAGGCGGCCCTCGAGCGCCCGCGCGACGAGAGCAACGGCGATTGGGCGTCCACCGTCGCCATGCGTTCGGCAAAGCTCGCCAAGAAGAATCCGCGCGAGATCGCCCAGATCATCGTCGACCACCTTCCGGAGAACGACATGATCGCCTCCGTCGACATCGCTGGCCCCGGCTTCATCAACATCCGCCTTGCGAACGCCGTGCTGCAGAGCGTCGTCGCCGCCGCGCGCGCCGAGAAGGGCGACTTCGGCAAGGGTACCATCCCGGAGGGTGAGCGCAAGATCAACCTCGAGTACATCTCGGCGAACCCGACCGGCCCCCTGCACGTGGGCCACGGCCGTTGGGCCGCGCTCGGCGACGCCACGGCGCGCGTCATGCGCCACGCAGGCTACGACGTGTTCGAGGAGTTCTACATCAACGACGCCGGCACGCAGATGGACAACTTCGGCGAGTCGGTGGCCGTGCGCTACCAGCAGCTGCTCGGCCGCGACGTCGAGATGCCGGAGGCGTGCTACGCGGGCTCTTACGTGAAGGATATCGCGCAGACCATCATCGACGAGGACGGCGATGTGTGGCTCGACGCCGACCCGAAGGAGCGCATGGAGAACTTCCGCGAGCGCGCCTACGCCTACGAGCTGGCCGAGCAGCATCGCGTCACCGAGCGCTTCGGCACCACGTTCGAGTGCTGGTTCTCCGAGCGCAGCCTGTACGTGCCTGACGAGACCGGCAAGAGCGCGGTCGACCGCAGCCTCGAGGCCATGGACGAGAAGGGCTACATCTACGTCGAGGACGGCGCAACCTGGTTCAAGTCGAGCGCGTTCGGCGACGAGAAGGATCGCGTGCTCATCAAGGCCAACGGCGAGATGACGTACTTCATGAGCGACGTGGCGTATCACTACAACAAGATGGAGCGCGGCTTCGACCATCTCATCAACATCTGGGGCGCCGACCACCACGGCTACATCGCCCGCTGCGAGGCCATGCTCGCGGCCTGGGGCTGGCCCGGCGCGCTCGAGATCATGCTCGGCCAGCTGGTGAACCTGTTCCGCGACGGCGAAGCCGTGCGCATGTCCAAGCGCACCGGCGAGATGATCACGTTCGAGGAGCTCATCGACGAGGTGGGCGTGGACGCGACCCGCTACCTCATGCTGGCGAAGTCCTCCGACCAGCCCATCGACTTCGACATCGAGGTGGCGAAGAAGAAGGACGCGTCGAACCCGGTGTACTACGTGCAGTACGCGCATGCCCGCATCTGCTCGATTCTGCGCAAGGCCGCCGACGAGGCCGACGCCGAGGCCGCCGCGAACGGCGACATCACGATGGACGAGCTGGCCGCGAAGGTGATCCCGGCGAACGTGGACCTGTCGCCGCTCACGCACGAGTCGGAGCTCGCGCTCATGCGCAAAATGGACGACTTCGGGCCGCTCGTGGCCCAGGCGGCCCGCGATCGCGCTGCGTTCCGCCTGACGCACTACGCGCAGGACCTTGCGGCGCTGTTCCACTCGTTCTACACGAACTGCCATGTCATCGGCGAGGAGGACGACGTGAAGAACGCGCGTCTGGCACTCGCGGACGCCACTCGCATCGTGCTGGCCACCACGCTCGATCTCTTGGGTGTCACGGCCCCGGCCAAGATGTAGCGCGCTCGTCAGAAAGCGCTTGCGGCGCGTTTCCGCAGCAAGGTTCGACGATCGAAAGAGCCGGAGCCCTCAGGGGGTTCCGGCTCTTTTCTTGTGTTCGGTCGTTCCGGCGCGGCGATATGGTGCAAAATCGGACTTTTGGCAGAGCGCGCGGCGCGGCTGATCGAAGGGAGGTTGCGCTACCAGGGGTTTTGCTGAAGAGCGCGCCAGCGGGCAATCCTCGGGCGCGCTGAAAGCGGGAAAAAGCCGCCAAAAACCCGATTCTGCAACGCATAGGCCCTCGCATGCTTGCCCCAGGCGCCGCTTTGACCCGTCCGACCGCGCCGGGGGCGTCCTACACGTTGTCTTCCAGGTCCACCTGCATGAGGTAGACGTTCTCGCGGAGGCGCTTGTACGAGGCGCGGCACAGCTCGCCTTCCTCGTAGCGCGCTTGGATCTGGTCGAGCTCGAGGCGAAGGCCGTAGCGCTCGATGTCGAGCGCCTTGCCGGCGGTGTTCGTGAGCGCGGTGATGGACGGGTTCGCGTTGCGCATCGCCGTGATGGAGCGCTGGTATTCCAGCAGGAGCGTGCTCACGTCCTCGGTGGGCTCGTTCGAGTCGGGGGAGGCCAGCTTCTGCTGCAAGCGTTCCACCACGTGCTCGGCGCACTGCATCTGCAGGTCGCGAACGGCCTGCACGCGCTCGGTGACGTTGATGCCGGGCAGCCCGGAGACGATGCGGTGCCAGCCCGAGCGCACGATGGCGCGCAGGCGCAGCATGAAGTTCTGCGCGGACCAGCGGCCACGATGGTGCTGCAGCATGTTCTCGATGCGGGCGAGACGGCTGAGGTACTGATAGCCGATGATGGGGTAGATCTCCTCGTCGTCGATGAGCTTGAGCACGAGCTGCTGCTCCCACGCCACCGCCTGGAGGCGCAGGGCGGTGTTCGGCTTGTCCTCGATGTCGTTGCGGCTCTTGATGCGCGCGATGCGGTCGTTGTAGGAGTGGATGACCATCTGCGTGGCGGCGCGGTTCTCGGTGGTCTGGCGCGCGGCCAGGTCCTCGATGACGGTGCGCAGGATCTCGATGCTCACCTCGGTCTCGTCGCAGCGCAGGTCCTCGTCGGTGGGGGGCTTCTTCGGGGCCAGCAGCGGCACCACGAACGTGGCCAGCAGCAGGGTGATCACGATCACGCCGCAGGCCATGAATATCATGAGATCGCGTTGGGGCACGGAGTAGGGGATGGTGAACGCCACGGCCAGCGTGATGGTGCCCTTCGGCCCTCCCAGCGTCATGACGGCGGCCGAGCGCACGTTCTCCAGGCCGAACGTTCCGGAATCGGGGTCTTTGCGGTTGTGCACCCACTCCATGAGCAGCACCCAGACGAACCGCACGGCGATGATGAGCAGCGCGAGGCCCAGCACGTAGGCGATCAGCTTGTCGTTGGCGATGGCGGTGCTCTCCCACGTGCCTTGGAACGCGAGCGGCAGCTGCGTGCCCAGCAGCACGAACACCACGCCGTTGAGCGTGAACGACAGCACGCGCCACACGCTCGTCGACACGATGTTCATGCGCGAGATGGACGGTCCGATGACGCGCGGCGAGATGACGTTCACGAGGCCGGCTGCCACCACGGCCAGGATGCCGCTCGTATGCAGCGCGTTCGCCACGAGGTACACGATGAACGGCGTGAACACCTCGAACAGCACGTGGAACGTCGTGTTCTCCAGCCCCCAGGAGCGCACCTTGCGCACGAGGAAGTTGCCCAGATAGCCCAGCACGATGCCCATGAGGATGCCGCCGAAGAAGCTGAATAGGAAGTCGGCCGTGGCGTCCACGAGCGAGAACGTGCCCGTGACGGCGGCGGCGATGGCGAATTGGAACGAGACGATGCCCGACGCGTCGTTGATGAGCGATTCGCCTTCGAGGATGCTCTTGGATCGCGATGAGATGTTGGTCTCCTTCGACAGCGACGCCACGGCCACCGCGTCGGTGGGGCCGAGCGCCGCGCCTAGCGCGAACGCCGCGAACAGGCTGATGGAGGGCACGAGCCAGTTCACCGCGAAGCTCACGACGAGCGCGGTGGCCACCACGAGCCCGATGGCCAGCGACAGCACGGGCCGCCGGTTCTTCCACAGCGACGCCTTGTCGATGTTCTTGGCCTCGTCGTAGAGCAAAGGCGCGATGAACAGCACGAGGAACAGCTTGTCGTCGAGCTCGATCTTGATTTGGGAGGAAGCGAGAAGCGCGATGCCCAGTCCCAGCAGTATCTGGATGAGGGGCGAGGATATCTTGGGCACCAGCTGGTCGATGACCGACGAGACGAGGACTGCTGCCAGCAAGAGCAGGGCGAGCATGAGCGCTTCCAAGGGCTCCTCCTATCGTGGGATGGGGATCGACCCTTCTATTGTAACCGAGCTCGTCGTATATGCCCGAAGGTGCGCACGAAATGAGCGGAAGACGTAACGTCGCTACGTTCGGGACACCGCGATGCTCGCCTTGATGTAGAGCGTGTAGGCGACCGCCGCGGTGGAGGCCAGCACGAGATCGCGTTCGAAGTCTCCTTCGTTCGCACCGCTCATCAGGCCCTTCGGGCTGGCGGGCACGGGGGCGAACAGCGCACGCAGCGCCGCTTCGAACGCGTCGCAGTAGTAGTCGTAGGCCACGTGCGTGTCGAAGCTGGAGATTTGCATGCGGATGAGGCGATCGATCTCGGCGATTGAGAACGTCTGCTTGAGCGTGCAGATGACGACGAGGTAGGCGATATGGGAGCGCGTGTATTTCTTGCCCGCCGCCGATGCCAGCACGCCCTGCTTCACGTAGTTGTTCACCATCGAGCGCGTGATGATCTTCTCGTCCGACTGGTACAGGGGGCCGAGCGTCTCCTCGAGGTAGCCGATGAGCTGGTCCATGTACAGGTCGATCGAAGGGATCTCCTCGTAGCGGGGCAGATGGAGCGCCACGAGACCCTCGGCGTACGAGGATGCGCTGACGGAAGCGTCGTTCATGGAGGAGCCTTTCGCGTAAGGAACGGGGAGCCGAAACACGAGGATAGCAAGAAGGGCGTTTGGAGTCAATCTTCCGAACTCCTTGACATGGTGTGCTGCAACCAATAATCTAGTTATTGAAACTAGATAGCATGGGGGAGACCCCGACCGAACGAAAGCAGGCCGTATGGACTCCAACCGCATCGCCCTCGTCATCGACTCGTGCACGGACGTGCCGCCCGCCGACATCGAGCGCTACGGCATGTACGTGGTGCCGCTGCAGGTGAACTACGAAGGCGAGAGCTTCCTCGACAAGGTGACCATCACGCCCCAGCAGGTGTACGACCGGTTCAGCGAGGAGGTTCCCACCACGTCGACGCCCACGCCGGCCATCGCGCGCGAGGTGCTGCAGCGCGTGGTGGACGACGGTTACGAGCAGGCCGTCATCGTCACCATCTCGAGCGGGCTGTCGGCCACATGCGAGCTCATGCGCTCGCTCGTCGTGGGCATGCCCGAACTGAACTGCCACATCGTGGACACGAAGAACATCGGCATGGGAGCGGGCCTCGTGGCGCTCGCGGTGGCGCGCAGGCTGGCCGCCGGCTCCACGCTCGACGAGCTGCGACGCGACAGCGACCGCATCGTGGAAAGCACCAAGGTCTTCTTCTGCGTCGACACGCTCGAGTACCTGCACAAGGGCGGCCGCATCGGCAACGTGACGTACGCCGTGGGCAGCCTGCTCGACATGCGGCCGGTGATCAGCTGCAACGAGAAGGGCGTGTACTACACGGTGGCGAAGGCGAAGGGCCGCCGCCAATCGCTCAAGAAGGCCATCCGGTGCGCCGAGGAGGCGGCGGCGCGCTTCCCGCGCTGCGCGATGGCCGTGGTGAACGGCGACGCGGCCGAGGAGGCCGCCGAGGTGAAACGCGAGCTGGAGGGGAGCGTGCGCAACGTCGACGCCTGGTACGAGGGGCAGATCAGCCCCGTGCTCGTCGTGCACACCGGCCCCGGCCTCATCGGCATCGGCGTGAGCGGGGCGTAAAACCGCGCGTCGGCGCGTCGGGGTGAGACAGAGGGACGGGGTAATCGTCTCATTCCGCCGAAAGGATTTCGGTCAACTCTTGTTTACTGCAGAATGAGACGATTACCCCGTCCCTCTGTCTCACCCTAGGCCAGTGGCAGCGTGACGGCCACGGTGAAGCCCGCGCCCTCTTCGCCGTCGAGCGCGAGCGAGCCGCCGTGCGCGCGGGCGATGCGGTCGATGAGCACGAGCCCCAGGCCGTGATCCTTGTCGAACGAGCCGGCAGCGCTCTTCGCGGTGCGCGAGCGTGCGAGGCGCGCTTCGAGCTCGGCGAGCTCGACGGGCGCGAGCCCTGCGCCGTCGTCGCTCACGCTGATCGTGCAGCGCGCATCGTCGTGCGCCGTCAACGTCACGCGTATCGCGCATCCTTGCTCGTTGTGCAGGCGCGCGTTCGCGAGCGCGTTCTCCACCGCGCGCGTCAGCAGCCGCTCATCGCCGAGCACCACGGCGTTGAGCGCGCCTTCGTCGATGTCGAGCTCGACGGGATGGCGCTCGTCCAAGCCGCTGTTCGCATGGGCGGCCACCACGGTGCGCAGCAGGCGTGCCGCATGCACGCGTTCGAGGCGCAGCGGCTGCATGTCGTAGTCGAGCTGCGAGGCGGTGTTGAGGTCGCAGACGAGATCCTTGATCTTGAGCCCCTGCGTGCGGATGACCCGAGCGCGCTCGCGCGCCTCCTCGTCGGTGCCTGCGTCCTGTGCGAGCGCGTCGGCGTAGCCGAGGATCATCGACAGCGGCGTGCGGATGTCGTGCGAGATGCCGCGGATCCAGCTTGCGCGGGCGGCGTCCTTCTGCTCGATGATGGCGCTCGTCTCGGTGATCTGGTCGCCGATGCCGCGCAGGTCGCCCTTGAGGTGCAGCTCGGCCGCCCGCCCGTCCGACAGCGCGTCGAGTGCGTCGGCGATGGGAGCCACGGCGTTCTGCGTGCGGCGGCGCGACACCGCGTAGATGGAATAGAGGATCCCTAGGTCGACCGCGAATATCAGCAGCACGTACAGCGGGAAGTTGCGCACGGTGGACGCGGGATAGGTCAGCGTCATCGTCCAGAACTCGTGCTTCGGGAAGCCGAGGAGCAAGAGGCCGTCGTCGCGATCCCAGAAAAACGTCGGATAGTCGGCGACGACCGCGTAGTGGGCCGCCATCGCCACGTCGTTGATGTCGAACCGGTCGGGCACGTCGTCGGGCTTGCCTTGGAACCACGTCACCGCACCGTCCTCCCCGATGACGAGGGCCCATGCGCCCTGCTGCTCGAGCGCTTCGATCCCGGCCTCGCCGAGCGTCCATGCGCCGTCGTCTTGCCGCTCGAGCGCCTGGTCGACGGCGCGCATCGTGGACGCGGGCGTGCCGTCGTTGAAGTTCGAGTTCGATTCCTGGTAGGCGATGACGGCGTACAGGAAGAAGTCGACCACCACCACGAGCAGCGCCAGCGCCAAGAACAGCAGCAGCTGCTTGGTGAAGAAGCGCGCGAAGCCCACCGACGGGGCGCTGCGGCGCGCGCGGCCCGAGGCGCGGGGAGGCCGTCCCATGCGCTAGCCCCGCTCCGTCAGTTTGTAGCCGAGGCCGCGCGCCGTGACGAGCGATGCCGGTGCTGACGGGTTGGCCTCGATCTTCTCCCGTAGGCGGCGAATGTGCGCCATGAGCGAGTTCTCGTAGCCGAACGAGGTTCCCCAGCACGCCTCGCACAGCGCGTCGATGGTGACGATGCGTCCGGCGTTGCGCGCGAGCACGCTGAGTATCTCGTGCTCCTTGGCGGTGAGCAGCACCGTGCTCCCGTCGGCGCGCTCCACTTCGGCCGTGGCGAAGTTCACGCGGCTCGCGGCAAGCTCGAGCACGGGGCTCTCGGCGGCGTAGCAGCGTCGCAGCACAGCGGCGATGCGCAGCACCAGCTCTTGGGGCAGAAACGGCTTCGCGATGTAGTCGTCGGCGCCCAGCGTGAGCCCCGAGACGCGATCGAAGGGCTCGTCTTTGGCCGTGAGGAACAGCGCGGGCGTGGAGGCGTGCGCGGGCAGCTGGCGGATGCGACTCAGCAGGTCGAAGCCGTCCATGCCCGGCATCATCACGTCGAGGACGAACAGCTGGTAGGCCAGCTCGGGCACGCTGCTGCGCTCCGTGATGGACGAAAGCGCGTCGATGCTGGAGCTCATGATATCGACGGAGGCGAATCCCGCGCCATGCAGGATAGCGGCCACCATATCGGCCAGCTCGTGCTCGTCGTCTACCAGCAGGATGCGCTTGTCGCGCAGATGCGCCTCCACCATGCCGAATGCGCCCGTCATCGTCGAACCCCTTTCTCTCTCGTGCTTGCCAGTATGCCACAGACGGGCGGCCCGACGCACCGGTTCAGCGCAACGTAAGGCAGCCGCAAGGTGCTGCAAGGTTGATGCAAGGCGCACTGCAAGGCAGCGTAAGGAAGGTTCCGTATGCTTGGGGGAGGAGCAACCCGGAAGAAGAAGGAGCGGATCATGGAAACGAATGATGGGAGCGGATCGACGGTGGTGGAGGTGCGCGCCCTCGGCAAGCGCTACGGCACCGAGGGACGCAAGCATGACGCGAGCGTGACGCAGGCGCTCGACCGCGTGAGCTTCGCGGTGACGCGCGGCGAGTTCACCGGCATCATGGGTCCGAGCGGGTCGGGCAAATCGACGCTGCTCAACTGCCTGGCCACCATCGACGCGCCCTCGAGCGGCAGCATCCACGTCGGCGGACGCGACGTGGGATCGCTCGCAGGCAAGGAGCTGGCGAAGTTCCGCCGCGAGGATCTGGGGTTCATCTTCCAGGATTCGAACCTGCTCGACACGCTCACGGCGTACGAGAACATCGCGTTGGCGCTGACCATTCAGAACGTTCCCGCGCGCGAGATCGATCCGCGCGTGCAGGAGGCGGCCCGTGCGCTCGGCATCGAGGACGTGCTGCAGAAGTACCCCTATCAGATGTCCGGCGGCCAGAAGCAGCGCGTGGCTGCGGCGCGCGCCACGGTGACCCGCCCGCGCCTCGTGCTGGCCGACGAGCCCACAGGCGCTCTCGACTCGCGGTCGGCGCGCCAGCTGCTCGAATCGCTCGCGTACCTCAACGAGCGCGGGTCCACCATCCTCATGGTCACGCACGACTCGTTCTCGGCCAGCTACTGCAACCGCATCATCTTCATCAAAGACGGCGGCCTGTTCGGCGAGCTGCGCCGCAACGGCTCCGAACGCGCGGCGTTCTACCGAAAGATCGTGGACGTGGTGTCCAGCATGGGCGGAGCGGGCGAGGACGAGGCCGCCTCGAACGAGGTGACGCGCCATGCTCGCTAGGCTCGCGCTCGGCAACGTGCGCAAATCCCTCGCTGACTTCGGCATCTACTTCCTCACGGTCGTGCTGGGGGTGGCCGTGTTCTACGCGTTCAACTCCATGACGGCCCAGCAGGGCGTGCTCGCGTTCTCCGAGACGCAGGACAAGATGTTCGAGCTGCTGGGCATGGTCATCGGCGGCGTGTCGGTGTTCATCGCGTTCGTGCTCGTGTTTCTCGTGGTGTACGCGAACAGCTTCCTCGTCAAGCGGCGCAAGCGCGAGTTCGGGGTGTACCTCACTTTGGGCATGAGCACGGGCGACGTGGTGAAGATCGTGGCGCTCGAGTCGCTCATCGTGGGCGCCGCGTCGCTTGCGGTGGGCCTTGTCGTGGGCATCGGACTGTCGCAGCTGCTGCTGCAGCTCACGAGCGCGCTGTTCCAGGCCGACGTGGCCGAGGTCGGCGGGTTCGCGTTCGTGTTCTCGGCCGACGCGCTCGTGAAGACCGTCATCGTGTTCGCGGCCATCTTCCTGGTCGCCGCGCTGCTGAACGCGCGCACGGTGGCGCGGGCGAAGCTCATCGACCTCTTGCATGCGCAGCGCAAGAACGAGGAGATGAAGCTGACGAGCCTGCCGCTGTCGCTCGCGCTGTTCGCGGCCTCGCTCGTGCTTATCGGCGTGTCCTACAAGCTGCTCATCGACAACGGCCTGATGGAGCCCTCGCCCGAATTCGCGGCGGCCACGCTGCTCGTGTGCCTGGGCACGGTGCTGTTCTTCTACGCGCTGTCGGGCTTTCTGCTGAAGCTCGTGCAGCTCGTCCGCCCGCTGTACTTGCGAGGGCTCAACATGTTCACGTTGCGGCAGCTGAACGCCAAGGTGAACACCACGTTCGCGTCGCTGTCGGTGGTGTGCCTCGTGCTGTTTTTGGCCATCACCAGCGTGTGCGGCGGCATCGGCATCCGCAACGCCATCGACGGCTCGCTGGACCGGAGCACCGACTACAGCGCCAGCGTGTCCACCTCGTTCGGCTCGTACAACGCCGAGGCGGGCTATCAGCCTGCCGAGCTGGGCGATTTCGGGGCCTTCGCCGAACGGCAAGGCTACGACATGGCGGCCGGGCTGCGCGCGAGCGTGACGACGGTGGGCGCGGGCGACTTCGATGCGGTCGCGCTCGCCACGGCGCAGGTCGATCTTTTGGTCGACCCTGCCGATGACCTCGTGCTGGACGACGTGGAGCGCGCGAGCGGCCTTGTGCTGGCCGACTACGCGGGTGCGTCCATCAACAGCGGCTACGGCGCGTACCCCGTGTACGTGGCGAAGCTGTCGCAGGTGAACGCGACGCTCGAGCTGGCGGGACGGCCGGGGCTCGAATTGGGCGCGGGGGAGTGCGCCGTTTTCAGCGACTCCGACATCACGAGCGGATTCTACCGCGACGTGGTGGAACGCGGCACCGAGCTGTCCGTGGGCGGGCACGACCTGCGCGTGGCCCAATTCCGGGACGATTGCCTGCAGACCACGCCGTTTCCCATGAACACGGGCACGCTCGTGGTGCCCGACGAGGCCGTGTCGGACGGCTCGATGATCCTCCAATCCATCCTCAACGTGCAGTGCGGAAGCGACGAGGACGAGGCTGCGTTCGGCGAGATGATGGATGCCGTGTCGGATACCGACAACCCCGACACCTGGCCGGTGACGCTGTCCATGACGCGTGCCGATGTCTTCGACCAGAGCATCAGCCTCTCGACCATCGTGGCGTACCTGGCCATTTACCTCGGTTTCGTGCTGGTTATCGCATGCGCGGCCATCCTGGCCATCCAGCAGCTGTCCGACGCGTCCGACAACGCGCAGCGCTACGGTCTGCTGCGCAAGCTGGGCGCTCCCGAGCGCATGATCGACGGGGCGCTGTTCGCCCAGGTGCTCGTGTACTTCCTGTTCCCGCTGCTGCTGGCGGTGGCGCACTCCGCGTGCGCGCTCGTGGTGGTCACCGACGTCGTGGCCGTGTTCGGGCACCTCGACATCACCTCGATGGCGCTCGCCTGCGCCGGAGCGTTCCTCGCGGTGTACGGCGTGTACTTCGCCGTGACGTACTTCGGCGCCCGCAAGCTCGCGCGCGGGTAGGGGGCATGAGGAAGGGCCCGCAGGTTCGACCTGCGGGCCCTTGCGTGGCGGAACGGCTAGAGCTGCCCGCTGACGGAGAACGCTTGGGTGACGGCTCTCGTGCCGTCGTCGGCGATGCTCGCCGGGACGAACAGGAGGCTGTCGTCGTCGGCCAGGCGGTTCGACAGCACGCGCAGGATGGTGATCTGCACGGTGTCGCCTGCCGCGATGCCGACGTGCTGCGGCTCGTCGCACGGCAGCGCGTTGTCGCTGGCGGAGAAGTCGAGGTTGTAGCCCGTGTTCGCCGTGGCCACGACGCCGTCGCCGTTGATGATGGCGAATTCGCCGATAACGGAGGGCCATACCTCGATGGCTTCGTCGCCCGTGTTCGTCACGTCGAACGTCGCGGTGACGTAGGTGAAGTCGTCGCTCGTCAGGGTGCCGTCGTCGTTGAAGCCGTAGCCCCACACCTCGTTCGAGCATTTGTTCACGTACGCGGTGTCGCCGAACCAGCCGTAGATGACGTCGTTGAAGTCGCCGAGCGTCTTGCCGTCGGGCGGTGCGCTGAGGCGCTCCACGGTCGGATAGCCGAAGGAGAGGGGGACGAAGGATGCTTCCCCGGCGACCTCGCTGCGGTAGGTCGTCTCGATCGTGGTGCCCTCGCCGAGCAACGCATCTTCGCCGAGCGTCGTGTCGGTGGGACGGGTCTCGTCCTGGCGGTCGAGCGTGTAGGCCGGCAGCACCTCGTCGGCGCGGTCGTTCGCGTTGTCGAGCGGCAGCGGGAAGGCTTCCTTGTTCGCCTCGATCACGGTGCCGTACAGCGAGCGGAGGGAGTGCTCGCCCTCGCCCAGCTGCGCGGGGTCGACGATCTCGGGGATGAGCTCGGTTTCGGTGCTGCTGGTGTATTCGACGCGGAAGTCGGCGGCGTGCAGCTCGATGACCTGGGTGGAGCTGTGCCCGTCTTCGAACGTCACCGTGACGGTGAGCGTTTGGCCGTCGAACTGGTCGATCACGCCGGCGTAGGGGTCGAACGCGGCGTCTGCGGACGGGTTGCCCTCGTTCGTCCACAGGCCGAAGCTCGTCTCGCCGGTGGCGATGCCGGGGTCATCCTGCGCGGATACGTCGATGGTGGAGCCCAGCAGCTTGTTCAGCTCGGCGCCCACGATGGCGTCGGGGTTGTCCTTCGCTCCGTCGTTCGCGATCATGAGCGGGTACGCTTCGTCGTACGCCCCGTAGTATTCGCCCATGCCGCGGTTCGTCGGCTTCGTGCTGATCAGCTCCTGCCATTTCTCCGGCTCGTCGCCGCGGCGGAACTGCTCGATGGCGGAGCGGTACAGCACGCCCTTCGAGACGTTCATCTGCACCCGGGCGATGCCGTCGCCTTCCACGCGGAACGTGCAGCCGGTGAACGCGCCTTCGACGTCGTACTGGTCGCTGAGGCCGGTCGTCGGCGCGCGCCTCCCGAACACCACGGTGCCGTCGCTGCCGAGTTCCAGCATCGAAGAGCCGTCGGCCGCGTAAGCGCGCACCGAGAACCCGCTGGCCTGCTGGGCGTCGTTCATGGAGATGGCCGAGTGGCCGCCCGCGTCCATCGCGCCCATGACGACAGGCACGCCGCCGGCGACGATGGCGACTGCCACGAGGCAGGCCGCGGCGGGAAGTCCCCAGCGACGCGCGACGGCGATGCCGCCGACCTGCGCGCCGCGCGATCCGGTGCGACGATGCGGGCGCTTTTCGGACGCGGGCACGGTCGCTTGCGGGGCGGGGGCGCCGCGATGGGCCTCGCGTTTCGCGGCGGCCAACGTTCGCTGCTTGAGATCGGACGATGCGGTCACGTCGTGCTGCATCGCCTCGTATGCTTGGCGGAAATCACGTTCGTTCATGAGTGCGCTCCTAAATCGATCTTGAGGGCCTTGCGCGCGCGGTGGAGGTGGGATCGGACGGTGCCGGGGCGCTCGCCGGTGATGCGGGCTATCTCGTCGGTCGCGTAGCCTTCGAAGTAGAACAGGTGCACCACGGTGCGCTGCTGGGGCGTGAGGCGGGCGAGGGCCGCGGTCAGGTCGCCGCGCTCGAGGTCGCGGCTGCCGAAGGCGTCGTCGGGCGGCTCCTGCCCCGGCTCGTCGAGCTCCGACGCGCGCAGCGTGGACACCGTGGCGTCGTCGAGCTCGGCGCGCCGCTTGTTCCAAGGGCTGCGGTGCGCATCGTTGCAGCAGTTGACCGTCACGCGCAACAGCCACGCCTTCAGATGCTCGTCGTCGACGAACCGGTCCTTCGATTGCAGCAGCCGCATGAACACGGTTTGGAACACGTCCTCGGCGTCGGCGACGCTGCCCATGCGGCTCGTCGCCAAGCGCAGCACAGTGTCGCCCCAGCGCTCCATGGCCCCCTCGAGCGCCACGGCGTCGAGGGGATGCGCGCCATCGCACTCTCCGTCGACGCGCGGTCTTCGCCCGGTTGCTGCAGCAAGCGGGCGATCGCTCAGGGGCATTCCCGCTCCCAGAGCCTCGCAACCTGTTTCCATATCCCATCTCCTTTCCGCTACCAACACGGGCGAAGGAGCGTTTTTGTTGCAGATGCAACCGCCATCATACACAAGGTGCCCACAAATCAGGGGAGAAGGGAGGACGTGTCGCGTCGCGCGGCGCAGTTCCGGTGCCCGACGTTCTCGATTCTGGCAAGTTCGCGCCGATATGCGGGGGTTTTCGCGCGATGGAAAACAGGGTGCACCGTGCTCGAAAGCATCGGGCCTGGTCGGCTTCGTGCAAGCAGGGATCATCTGCATGCGAGGATAGCCAAATCGACGCGGACTTGCCAGAATCGAGAATGCGGTGCTCGCGCACGGTTTTCTCGGGGGCTCGCAACGTGCGCGCAACGAGGACAACAAAAAAGGCCAGACGCATTGTCTGACCTCTCGAATTCAAATGGTGGACTGTCGGGGACTCGAACCCCGGACCTTGGGATTAAGAGTCCCCTGCTCTACCAACTAAGCTAACAGTCCGAAAAGTAACGCCTATGTCAAAGTTCCAAGTGCGCAAAGCGCTGGATTATTTTAAAGCACGTTTCCAGCAATTGCAAGCACTTTTTTCAAACTCGCGCTGGGGTGGATGATGGGACTCGAACCCACGACCTCCAGAGCCACAATCTGGCGTTCTAGCCGACTGAACTACACCCACCAAGGCGCAAGGTGGAAGTATACGGATTTTCTACCGCGAGCGCAAGAGGAATATGAACAAAATGTATCAGGCTTTTTGCAATTGCCCGCTCAACGCTCACTTTCAAGTAGTATAGAATCAGTCGAGACGTCGAAAACGACCCGTCAACCGAGGCGGCGCGGACGCGGCGCCCGAGGGGCAGGGCATACGGCTCGCCCGCAATCGGAATGAGGAGCACCACGTGGATACCAAGCAATCGTCTGAAAAGCGGTTCGCACTCTTGATCGATGCCGACAACGTGTCGGCGAAGTATATAAAGCCCATCACCGACGAGCTGTCGAAGTACGGCACCGTCACCTACAAGCGCATCTACGGCGACTGGACGCTCACGCTTCACGCCAAATGGAAGGACGCCCTGCTGGAGAACTCCATCACGCCCATCCAGCAGTTCGGCTACACGCAGGGCAAGAACGCCACCGACTCGGCCATGATCATCGACGCGATGGACATCCTGTACACGCGCTCGGTGGAGGGGTTCTGCATCGTGTCGAGCGACAGCGATTTCACGCGCCTGGCCAGCCGTATCCGCGAGAGCGGCCTCACGGTCATCGGCATGGGCGAGAAGAAGACGCCCACGCCGTTCCGCAAGGCGTGCGACATCTTCACCACGCTCGAGCTGTTGCTGGGAGACACGGGCGGCAAGGGCGCGGGCGGCCGCGGCAAGAGCCGCCACGACCAGAGCGTCTCGTCGGGCGGGCAGAACGCCGGCGCCACCACCATGAGCAAGGACGAGATCGAGCAGGCCGTGGTGAACATCATCACGGACAACCAGAACAACGGCAAGTCGACGGGCCTCGGCGAGGTGGGCAGCCGCCTGCTCAAGCGCTTCCCCGACTTCGACGTGCGCAGCTACGGCACGAACCTGCTGTCGAAGCTGCTCGACGAGTTCGCCAGCGTGCAGATCATCAAGGACGGCAGCTCGGTGGCCGTGGTGCTGACCGAGGGCAAGGACGCCAAGGACGCGCCGGCGGAAACCGAGCCGAGCGTGGAGTCGCAGGAGCCCGGCGCCAAGGAGCCGCGAGACGCCAAGGACGCCGGCGAATCGAAGCCCGCGGCGCGCCGATCCCCGCGCCGCCGCAAGGAGCAGGCCTCCGCGCAGCAGGAGCCCGAAGCCGTGGAGCAGCCGACCGAGGCCGTCGCGCCGGTCGAGGAGCCCGAAGCGCTCGAAGCGCCCGCGCCCGCCGCGGAGGCCGAGGACGCGCCCGCGGCGCAGCCTCAGCAGCGCGCCCGCAAGTCGAGGCGCAAGCCGTCGTCGCGCTCGGCGAGGCCGCAGGACGAGGACGCGCCCGCGTCCGAGCCCGCCCCTCAGCCCGACGAGCCCGCCGCCGGGGACGAGCCCGCGCCCGCGAAGCGCAAGCCCGCGGCGCGCGCCAAGAAGCCCGCGCGCAAGCCCGCGCAGCCGGTCGAGGCTCCTGCGGCCCAGACGACGCCTTCGCCCGAGCTTGCGCCGGCGCCCGAACAGCGGTCGGAGGAGCGCGCTGGCGAGACTCCGGAGCAGTTCATCCGCCGCATCGTGCGCGAGTCGGGAGCGGAGGGCGTGGCTCTCTCGGAGCTCGGCAAGCGCGTGCGCGGCAGGTTCCGCTCGTTCAAGCTGCGCGACTTGGGCTACACGCAGCTGCGCTCCTACGTTGCCGACATCGACGACGTGGAGATCGAGAAGCGCGGCAAGGACTTCATCGCCCGCCTGGGGGAGTAGCGCGCGGCCCTGCCCGCCGCTCAACCGGTAGTTGAACGATGCCTTACGGGGCCGATCGGAGCCGATGCTCGGATCGGCCCCGTGGTATGCTGTCGGCTGTTGAAACGTTGACAGGGTA
This sequence comes from Eggerthella timonensis, assembly GCF_900184265.1. NCBI lineage: Bacteria > Bacillati > Actinomycetota > Coriobacteriia > Eggerthellales > Eggerthellaceae > Eggerthella > Eggerthella timonensis. The sequence continues at coordinate 2,899,692 of NZ_FXXA01000002.1, read as the reverse complement.
GGAGAGGCATGAAGAAAATACTCATGGTTGTCGTCGCCGTCGCGCTCGTCGCGGCCGGCGTGTTCGGAACGCTCGCCGTGCAGCGCACGCTCGAGCCGAGCGTGTCGCTGTCGTCCACGTCCATACAGGAGCAGCTGTCCGATTGCAGCGAGCTGGCCACGGCCAAGCTCGACTACCGCGGCCTCGTGCGCTACGAGAACGGCGATATCGACTTCATCACGAAGAAGGCGTTCACCATGGTCTACGACGCCGAGGTGCGCGCGGGGGTCGATCTGGCGCAGGCGCGCGTCGAGGTGAGCGGCAACGCCATCACGGTGAGCCTGCCGGCGCCCCAGCTGTTGGGCATCGAGATCGACCCGAACTCCATCGAGTTCTACGATTCGTCGTTCGCGCTGTTCAACTGGGAGAACAAGCAGGACACGGCCGAGGCGCTCAAAGTGGCCCAGCAGGACGCCGAGGGCAAGGTGAACCAGGCCAACATGCTGGAGCAGGCCAAGACGCAGGCGCACACGCTGGTGGAGAACCTGCTGAAGCCCTTCACCGTGGGCGACAACGCCTACACGGTGGCGGTGGTGGACCAGTAGGCCGCCCTGCTTCGCGGCGGAGCCCGGACGCCCGGAGCCTCGCCGCGCCGGAGAAGAACGAAGCGGCCCTTGGGGCCGCTTCGTTCGCAGGGGGCGTGTTTACGCCAGCTCGTCTTCGCTGAACGCGTCCTTGCCGAACGTGATCTCCTTGCCGGCCTTGCGCCACTGGCGGTACTCGGACGTGGCGGTGAACAGCACGTCGGACGACGAGTTGAGCGCCGTCTCGCACGAGTCCTGGATCACGCCGATGATGAAGCCGATGGCCACCACCTGCATGGCCACGTCGTTGCCGATGCCGAACAGAGAGCACGCCAGCGGGATGAGCAACAGCGACCCGCCCGCCACGCCCGACGCGCCGCAGGCGGACACGGCGGACAGCGCGCTCAGGATGACGGCGGTGGGCAGGTCGATGACCACACCCATCGTGTGCGCGGCCGCCATGGCCATGACCGAGATGGTCACCGCGGCGCCCGCCATGTTGATGGTGGCGCCCAGCGGGATGGACACCGAGTAGTTGTCCTTGTCGAGGCCCAGCTTGCGGCACAGCTCCATGTTGACCGGGATGTTCGCCGCCGAGCTGCGCGTGAAGAACGCCGTGATGCCGCTGTCCTTCAGGCAGCGCAGCACGAGCGGGTAGGGGTTCTTGCGGATGCCCCAGAACACGAGCAGCGGGTTCGTGACGAACGCGATGAACAGCATGCATCCCACGAGCACGAGCAGCAGCTGTCCGTACTCGGTGAAGATCTCCAGGCCGTTCTCGCTCACCGTGGAGTACACGAGGCCCAGGATGCCGAACGGCGCCAACGCGATCACCCAGCGCACCACCTGCGACACGGCGTCGGACACGCTGGTGAACACGTCCTTCGTGCTTTGCGACGCGGCGCGCAGCGCGATGCCCAGCACCACGGCCCAAGCCAGGATGCCGATGTAGTTCGCGTTCATGAGCGCGTCCACCGGGTTCGACACCACGTTCATCACGAGCGAGCCCAGCACTTCCCCGATGCCCGACGGCGAGCTCTGGTCGGCCGCCGGGGCGGTCAGTGTGAGCTCGATGGGGAACAGGAAGCTGGCCACCACGGCCACGAGCGCCGCGACGAACGTGCTGACCACGTAGAGGAGCACGACGGTCTTCATGGATCCGGCGGCCTTCGCGTTGGCCAGCGCGCTGATGACCAGGAAGAACACGAGTATAGGAGCGACGCCTTTCAGCGCCGACACGAACAGCGTGCCCAGAAGCGCGATGACCTCGATGTTGGGCGCCGCCACGCCCAGCACGCCGCCGATCACCAGCCCGATGACGATGCGCTTCACCAGGCTGACGGAATTCCATGCCTGTGCGACCTTCTTGATTCCCATGATGCGGTCCCTCGTTCCTTTCTCGACGTCGGCCGCGCGGCGGCCGCTGGAACAGCTGGGGGGAGGATGCCGATGGCACCCTCCCCCCAGCTGGTGCGGGCGAAAGGACTTGAACCTTCACGAGTTTCCCCACCAGAACCTAAATCTGGCGCGTCTGCCAATTCCGCCACGCCCGCACGCATTGAGCGCACGCTTCGAAGCGTGCAGCGATCATGATACCAAAAAAGGCGGGAAAGCCAACCGCAATCGTCGGCTCGCGCGAAAATGGGCGCGGCGAGGGCGCGCTTCGCGGCCGATGCGGGATGCGAAGGCGGCGCGTCCGTTTCCCACGCACGCTTTTGTCAAGCAGAACGCACTGCTTGGACCGTATATGCTTGACAAAAGCGTGCGTGGGCGGAAAGGTCCACGGCTTCGGTGCTCGGTCACGCTAGGCGAAGAAGTGTCCCAGCAGAAAGCCGATGAGCATGCTGATGACGGCGAACAGGGCGGCGGTGCCCACGAGGCGCACCTCGCGCCGCTCGCGGCGCTTGCGCTCTTCCTCCTCCTGGCGGAGCATGGGAAAGTAGGAGTAGCCGTCCGACGTGATGGTGACCACGGTGCCGCGCCGATCGTCGATCTTCTGCATGAGCGCGCCGCGTTCCACGAGCTCGCGCTGCAGGTCGTCGTCGGGCCGGTAGGGGAAGGCGCACCGGTACACGAGGTCGCCGTCGACCGTGCATGTGGCGCGCTCGTAGTCGAGCAGGCGCCCCAGTTCGCGTTCCTGTATGATGTTGAGATCGATGGTGGGCATGAAAGCCTCCGCTGCTGCGTTTGGTGTACGTTTCGGTTCGCCTCCATGATACCGTGACCGGGCATTCTGCGGGAGGGGGAAATCGATTTGTAACTTTATTCCGCACGGATGCGCGCCCTGTGCGCGGAGCGATCCGGAGGGCGGAAGGGCGGCGTGCGGCGCGGGGAGGAGCCTACGCCTCCGTCTCGATGGTGAGCTTGCCCGAGTCGCCCGATTCGATGCGGAAGGGATAGGCTATCAGCTCGAGGCCCAGCAGCAGCACGTGGTGCTCGATGTTGGCGAACGGGCTGATGATGAGCAGCACGGCCAGCACCATCTCGAACACGGTGAACGCGAGCTTCAGCACGAAGGGGCGCCGGTTCCTGAGGGCGTGCACCACCTCGTCGATCTCGTCGGCGCCCTTGTACAGGCCCAAAAGACCCCACATCACGCCGACGAAGCTGATGGACGCGTGCCCCTGCACGAGGATCACGATGCCGAGCACGCTCATCACGATGGCTTTGCCGAGGATCGCGTGCTCGCGGTCGGTCTCTTCGTCCGACGCTGCGCCGGCCGCCGCATGCACGATGCCGCCTATGCCGGAAACCGCCATGATGCCGCCCAGCACGAACGGCAGGGCCATCGTGGACGCCTCGGGAAGCAGCAGGCAGCACAGTCCCAAAAGCGGCAGGAACAGCAGCGAGATCACCGACACCTGCTCGCTGCGCGTGCGCGTCTTGATGGCTTTGAGGGTGCGATCCTGCGACATGGGGTCTCCTTGGCGGACGGGGTCGAAACAGGCCTATATTAGCAGAAGGACGGGTCGGGCGAACGGCTCGCGCGACCCGAACGGCCTCCAACCCGCCCGTTTCGTCGGTTCTTCGTGAACCTGCCTCATCTTTACTTCCCGGGCGGCCTCATATGTGCGATAATTCCGTCTCGGTGTGCTTGGCGCAGTGCAGGTCATCGCGCATCGCCGCATGAAGGCAGCCGAGGCAATCGCACCGAACGATGCCGCGAGGCGACATAGAATGATGGAGGATAGTTACGTGGAAACAAAAGTTGAGGCATTGGAAGATAACCGCACGAAAGTGACCGTTACCGTCGATGCTGCGGACATCGATGCCCGCATCAAGAAGACCTACAAGGACTTCGCCAACAAGTACAACTTCCCCGGGTTTCGCAAGGGCAAGGCCCCGCGCCCGATCATCGACAACGCACTTGGTGCCGAAGCCGTCCGCGCGACGGTGACCGACGATGTCGTCAACGGAACCTATCCTCTCGCCATCGACGACTGCGACCTGTACCCCATCGCCAAGCCCGAGTTCGACGAGACCGACCTCGTCGAGACTGGCAAGCCGTACACGTTCGCGTTCACCGTCACGGTGAAGCCCGAGATCGAGATCTCCAGCTACGAGCCGGTCGAGATCGAGCTGCCCGCCGAGGGCGCGAGCGACGCCGAGGTGGACGAGCAGATCGACGCCCTGCGCGAGCATTACTACTCGTTCGAGGACGCGTCGGCCGCCACGAAGGTGAAGGACGACAGCTACATCGACCTGTCCATGAAGGCCACCGATGACAAGGGCGAGGAGATCCCGTCGCTGACGACGGAGAACCGTCCCTACGGCCTGGGCGCCAACCTGTTCCCGGCCGAGTTCGACGAGCAGCTCGTGGGCTTGAAGAAGGGCCAGACCGCCACGTTCACCCTCGACATGCCGGCCGACCCGCCGATCATGCTGTCGGCGCTGGCGGGCAAGACCGAGAAGATCAACTTCGAGGTCGAGGTCAAGGTCGTCAAGAAGAAGATCGTTCCCGAGGTCACCGACGAGTGGGCCAAGGAGCAGATGGGCTTCGAGAGCGTCGAGGACCTGCGCACCCGCATCGCCGAGTCCATCGCCAGCCAGAAGGCCGACATGATGCCGCGCCTCAAGGAGAACGCCTGCCTGTACGCGCTCGCCGAGCGCGTGGAAGCCGAGGTCCCCGAGGCCCTGCGCGAGGATGCGGAAGCCAGCCTGATCCAGGACTTCTTCCAGCAGCTGCAGAGCCAGGGCATGACGTTCGACGTGTACCTCGCCCAGCAGGGCATCACGCCCGACCAGTTCAAGGAGGACGTCAAGCAGCAGGCGCTCGACATGTCCAAGCAGGATCTCGCGCTCGACGCGTGGGCCCGCCACTTCGGCATGGAGGCCACCGACGAGGACGTCACGCAAGAGTTCGTAAAGAGCGGCGTGGAGGACCCCGAGTCCCTGCAGGCCGAGTGGCGCGCGAACGGCCAGCTGCACATGGTGCGCCAGGGCGTGCTGCGCACGAAGGCCGTGAAGGACCTCATGGACAAGGCCGTCGTGTCCGAGCTCGATCCCTCGAAGAAAAAGGACGAGGAGAAGAAGCCGGCCAAGAAGGCTGCCGCCAAGAAGACCGCCAAGAAGGACGAGGCCGAGGGCGACGAGCCCGCGAAGAAGCCGGCCAAGAAGGCCGCTTCGAAGAAGGCTGCGAAGAAGGACGAGGACGTCGAGGCCAAGGCCGACGACGCCGAATAGCACCGAGAACGCTCGAGCCGTCCGGCTGCGCACGTGTGCGCGGTTGGACGGCTCGAGGTAACGAAACGGTACCCGGGCCTTGCACGCGAGAGCGATACATCGCACTATGGCATGAACGCAAGCAGAGCCGCGAAGCGGCCGCAAGAGACAAGCGAGGCAACCTCATGAGTTTTGATCCCAAATCAGCATTGATCCCCTACGTTATCGAGCAGTCCCCGCGCGGCGAGCGCAGCTACGACATCTACTCCCGCCTGCTCAACGATCGCGTCATCTTCCTGGGCGAGCAGATCGACGACAACGTGGCCAACTCCGTCGTGGCGCAGCTGCTCCATCTCGAGAGCGCCGATCCCGACAAGGACATCTCCCTGTACATCAACTCGCCGGGTGGCTCGGTGACCGCCGGTCTCGCCATCCTCGACACGATGGACTTCATCAAGTGCGACGTGTCCACCATCTGCCTGGGCGAGTGCGCGTCCATGGCCGCCGTGCTGCTTTCCAACGGTGCCAAGGGCAAGCGCCTGTGCCTGCCGAACTCCATGGTGCTCATCCACCAGCCGTCCGGCGGCGCGCAGGGCCAGCAGACCGAGATCGCCATCGTGGCCGACTTCATGCTGAAGACCCGCAACCGCCTGAACAAGATCCTCGCGGACAACACGGGCCAGACGCTCGAGACCATCCAGAACGACACCGAGCGCGACAACTACATGACCGCCGAAGAGGCCGTTGCCTACGGCCTGGTCGACCGCATCACCACCTCGCGCGCGGTTGCGCCGAGCACCGACGAGTAGAAGAGCGAACAGGATACATGAACGACAGACGCGACGACGAATTCGAAGGCCGCAACTCCGACATCGCCTGCGCCTTTTGCGGCAAGCAGCCGCATCAGGTGGCGGCGATGATCTCGGGGCCGAACGGCATCTACATCTGCGACGAGTGCATCTCCGTGTGCGCCGACGCCATGATGCGCGACCTGGGGCTGAGCGTTCCCGGCCATGACGCGGACGCGGCCGAGGGCTTCTCCCATGCCGAAGAAGGCCGCCATGCGCGGGTGGGCGACGGCGCCGTGACGGCGTCGGTCGTCGACCCGACGCCGGAGGACGTGCTGGCCGAGCTGCCCACGCCCCACGAGCTGTACGCGGACCTTTCCGAGCACGTGGTGGGCCAGGAGCAGGCGAAGCGCGCGCTGTCGGTGGCGGTGTACAACCACTACAAGCGCATCAGCCTGGGCGCGGACGCCGAGGACGGCGACGTGGAGCTGGCGAAGAGCAACATCATGCTCTTGGGCCCCACGGGCTCGGGCAAGACGCTGCTGGCCCAGACGCTGGCCCGCACGCTGCGCGTGCCGTTCGCCATCGCGGACGCCACGACCCTGACCGAGGCCGGCTACGTGGGCGAGGACGTGGAGAACATCCTGCTCAAGCTCATGACGGCGGCGGATTTCGACATCCCACGCGCCGAGATCGGCATCATCTACATCGACGAGATCGACAAGGTGGCCCGCAAGGCCGAGAACCTGTCCATCACCCGCGACGTGTCGGGCGAGGGCGTGCAGCAGGCGCTGCTGAAGATCGTCGAGGGCACGGAGGCCAGCGTGCCGCCGCAGGGCGGCCGCAAGCATCCGCAGCAGGAGCTCATCCATATCGACACCACGAACATCCTGTTCATCCTGGGCGGCGCGTTCGTGGGCCTGGCCGACATCATCGCCGAGCGCGTGGGCAAGAGCGGCCTGGGCTTCAACGCCGAAATGCCGGAGAGCAAGAAGCACGCCGAGGCCGAGCTTCTGGCCCAGGTGCTGCCGGAGGACCTCAACAAGTACGGCATGATACCCGAGTTCGTGGGCCGCATCCCTGTGGTGACGTCGCTCAACGAGCTGTCCGAGGACGACCTCGTGCGCATCCTCACCGAGCCGAAGAACGCGCTGGTGAAGCAGTACACGAAGATGTTCGAGTTCGAGGACTCCGCGCTCACGTTCGAGCCCGAGGCCCTGCGCGCCATCGCGCACGAGGCCGTCGAGCACGGCACGGGCGCCCGCGGCCTGCGCTCCATCTGCGAGCGCGTGCTGCAAGACGTGATGTACGACCTGCCCGAGCAGAACGGCCCGTCGTCGGTGATCATCCGCGCGACGGACATCACGGGGGAGACGAAGCCGGAGATCGAGCCGGCCGTCGAGCCCGAGGCTCTTGCGGCGGGCGACGAGGCGAGCCTGCAGAGCGCGTAGCGCGGAAGCAGGATACGGTAAACGAGCGGGCGGATCGCGGATGAGCGGCGCGCCCGCTTTTCGGTTTGAGAGACTTGAGGACGAAAGAGCAGATCATGGCCGATAACACGAACGACAAGAGCGGCAAGAAGATCGACTACGACTTCGCGGCGCACGAGCGCCCGCTGTTCGACGCGTGGATGAACGCAGGCTACTTCCAGCGCACGCCCGAGCTGGGCGCGGGCAAGGGGCAGCCCTACACCATCGTCATTCCGCCGCCGAACATCACGGGCGTGCTGCACATGGGCCACGCCCTCAACGACACCATCCAGGACACGTGCATCCGTCGCGCCCGCATGCAGGGCCGTCCCACGCGCTGGATCCTCGGCACCGACCACGCCGGCATCTCCACGCAGACCAAGGTGGACAAGAAGCTGGCCGACCAGGGCATCAGCCGTTTGGAGATCGGTCGCGAGGCGTTCATCGAGGCGTGCTACGACTGGTACAAGGAGTACGGCACCACCATCGTGAACCAGATCAAGGGCATGGGCTGCTCGTGCGACTACGACGACGAGCACTTCACGCTGGAGCCGTCCTACGTGAAGGCCGTGCGCAAGCTGTTCGTGGACTGGTACCGCGACGATCTCATCTACAAGGGCAAGCGCATCGTGAACTGGTGCCCCCACTGCACGACGTCCATCTCCGACGACGAGGCCGAGTACGTGGACGAGGCGGGGCATCTGTGGTACCTGCGCTACCCGCTGACCGAGCCCGAGGACGGCCTGGAGTACCTCGTGGTGGCCACGACGCGCCCCGAGACGATGCTCGGCGACACGGGCGTGGCGGTGAACCCGAAGGACGAGCGCTTCAAGCATCTCGTGGGCAAGACGGTGAAGCTGCCGCTCGTCGACCGCGAGATCCCCATCTTCGCCGACTGGCACGTGGACATGGAGTTCGGCACCGGCTGCGTGAAGACCACGCCCGCGCACGACCCGAACGACTGGGCCATGGGCGAGAGAGCCGGCCTCGAGCGCATCAACATCTTCGACGAGACGGCGCACGTGGTGGACGGCTTCGGCGCGTTCAGCGGCATGGACCGCGACGAGGCCCGCGAGGCCGTCGTGGCCGCGTTCGACGAGCTGGGGCTGCTGGAGAAGGTGGAGGACCACGACCACTCCGTCATGACGTGCTACCGCTGCCACACCAAGCTCGAGCCTTGGGAGTCGGAGCAGTGGTTCGTGGCCGTGGACGGCCTCAAGCAGAACGCGGCGCGCGTGGTGGAGGACGGTTCCATCCAGTTCCATCCCGAGCGCTGGAAGCAGGTCTACCTCGACTGGCTGGCCAACCTCAAGGACTGGTGCATCTCGCGTCAGCTGTGGTGGGGCCATCGCATCCCCATGTTCTACTGCGACGCGTGCGGCTGGGAAGACGCGTCGGTGGAGGACGTCGAGGTGTGTCCGGTGTGCGGGGCGCCGGTGCGTCAGGACGAGGACGTGCTCGACACGTGGTTCTCGTCGCAGCTGTGGCCGTTCGCCACGATGGGCTGGACCGAGGAGGGCATGGACGCGCCGCAGATGAGGCAGGCGTATCCCACGCAGGTGCTGTCCACGGCGCGCGACATCATGGGGCTATGGGTGGCGCGCATGGTGATGGCGTCCATGTACTGCACCGATCGCATCCCGTTCGAGCACGTCATCATCCACCCGACGGTGATGGCCGCCGACGGCAAGCCCATGTCCAAGAGCCGCGGCAACGGCGTGGACCCGCTGCGCCTCATGGAGGACTACGGTGCCGACGGCATGCGCTTCGGCCTGCTCATGCAGGTGACGGGCGCGCAGGACCTCAAGTTCAACGAGGCGAAGCTGGAGAGCTCGCGCAACTTCGCGAACAAGATCCGCAACGCGGCGCGCTTCGTGACGATGAACCTCGACGACTACGAGCCGGGCGCGCCCGAGCCCGCGGGGCCCGTCGACCGCTGGATCTTCTCGCGCTTGGCGGGGCTCGTCGCCCGCGTGGACGAGGCGTTTGCGAACTTCGAGTTCGGCGAGATCACGCGCGAGCTGTACTCGTTCGTGTGGAACGAGTTCTGCGACTGGTACATCGAGTTCTCGAAGGCCCGCCTGAACGGCTCGCCGGAGGATCGCCGGTCCTGCCAGCGCAACCTCGTGTTCGTGCTCGACCATGCGCTGCGCCTGCTGCATCCCATCATGCCCTTCGTGACGGAGGAGATCTACCAGCAGCTGCCCATCGACCGCGCGGAAGCGCCGTACCTCATCGTGGCCGCCTGGCCCGACGCCGAGGCGCTGGCGCGCTACGCCGACGCGGACGCCGAGCGCGCCATCGACATGGTGTGCGAGACGGTGTCGGCCATCCGCTCGACGCGCGCCCGCTACGGTATCTCGCCGAAGACCGAGCTCAACGTGGTCGTGAAGGCGGGGGAGGCCGACGCGACGCTGCTCGAGGCGCAGCGCGGGCTGATCGAGGGCATGGGCGCTACGGCGTCGCTCGAGATCGCCGCTGACGTCGAGAAGCCGGCCGAGTCCAGCGTGTCGCTGGCGCCGGGCCTCGAGGTGTACATCGTGCTGTCGGGCCTCGTGGACTTCGACGCCGAGCGCGCCCGCTTGGAGAAGGAGCGCGCGAAGCTGGCCGCCGATGCCGGCAAGCTGGAGAAGAAGCTGTCGAACCCGGGCTTCCTGGCGAAGGCCGCGCCCGAGATCGTGGAGAAGGATCGCGCCAAGCATGCCGAAATGGCCGACAAGCTGGCCCGCGTGGAGGCGCAGCTGGCGGAATTGGGATAAGCGAGCCCATTCCGCAGGTCGCAGGCCCCGTCTCCTGTTGGAGGCGGGGCCTGCTGCGTTTTCGAGAGAGTGCGAGCCGTGCGTTTGGGAGGCGGTGCCTTCTCCCGGTTTTCGCCCTGCTTGCGTTGTGCCGCGCCTCTCCACGCGATAAGATGAGCGCAAGGGTGCGAATTTTATGTGGGAAAGGACGGACTATGGCGAAAATCAGCAAGATGATCGACGACCTCACCGGCAAGACCGAGGAGGAGATGCGTCTGAAGGAGCAACTCAGCTTCCTCCAGAAGATGGCAAGCGCGAAGTCGGAGACCTTCGAGAACCGGCTCAAGCTCATGCTGAGCAACAAAGAAGCGGTGGGCGCGCTCGAGATCGTGGGCGACAAGGCCTTCGAGTACTACAGCGGGCAGCATGTGAATATCTCGCAGCAATGCGACGATGCCATAGCTGGCGCGGTCGACGAGTTCTTCAAGGGCGGCAAGGGGGTCAAGGCGGGCTTCCAGAAGCTCGTCAAGCAGGGGCTCTCCGGCCTGATCGGCAACACGTCCATCGGCGAGACCGAGGAGAAGATGTTCTTCGTGTTCCCCGAGAACTACTCCATCGTGCGCGTGGACGTGATGGCCTACAAGTACACGTTCTCGTCGAAGGGCGTGCTCGCGAACAACGTGGAGAACGTGTTCGTCTACACTATGGCGAAGTCCATCGTCGACCACAAGAAGGTGGGCATCGACTTCCTCATGCACGCCGTCGTGGACATGCTGCGCGGCGATTCAGACGAGGATCCTTCCCTTGAGCAGATGATGCCCTTCATCCAGAACCTGCAGATGTGCTGGAAGCTGCTCGACGAGGGCGCGGTTTCCGGAAGCGCATCCGACCTGATGCGCAGGTAGTTCAGGCCGTGTTTTTTTTCGATCAGGTTGCGTTCCAATGCGTCCTGCATATTACGCACGATTCTTCGAGATAGGAAAAACGAGCAATGGCGAAAATCAGCAAGATGATCGACGATCTCACCGGCGAGACCGAGGAGGAGATGCGTCTGAAGGAGCAGCTCGGCTTCTTCCAGAAGATGGCCAGCGCGAAGTCGGAGATCTTCGAGAACCGGCTCAAGCGCATGTTGAGCGACCCGGAGGAGTTGGGAGAGCTCGAGATCGTGGGCGGTAGGGCCATCGAGTACCACAGCGGACAGCATGTGAACGTCTCGCAGCAATGCGACGATGCTGTAGCTGAAGAGATCGGCGAGTATTTCAAGGGCAGCCCGAAGATAAAAGCGATTATTCAGAAGCTCGTCAAGCAGAGGCTGTCCGGCCTGATGGGGGACGCGTCCATCGGCGAGAAGGAGAAGAGCTTGGTGTTCGTGTACCCGGAGGACTGCTCCATCGTGCGCGTGGACATAATCGCCTACAAGTACATGCTCTCGTCGCGGGACGTTCTAGCGAGCAACGTGGAGAACATGTTCGTCTACACCATGGCGAAGTCCATCGTCGACGAGAAGAAGGTGGAGCTCGACTGCCTCATGCGCTTCGTCGTGGACATGCTGCGCGGCGTGGACGAGGATCTGCCCCTCGGAAAGACCATGCTGTTCGTCAATAGCCTGCGTGAGACCTGGACAATGCTCAACGAGGATCCGGCGCGCTTTCGCTAGTGCAGATATTTCGCAATCGTCCTTGACTTATGCCCCCGCGCATCCTTCGGATGCGCAGGACGATTAAACCAAAGGACGGCTTCTCCTCTTATCGGGCATCGAATTCCTGGAAATCGCCGCTTCGGCGGCAACCAGAGACAACCTTCTGGTCAGCACGGCATCGTTCCCTCGAGGTCAAGGCCATACCCCCCCCCGAAGTCTCCCTCGATCTTCAAGGCCTGGGCACTGATCACCCTCTTTTCTCGTAAACGCGATCTTGTAACGAGCGACGCTTCTTAGGTTGCCGGAAGGCTTCCCGAGCGCTTCCGCTCGTTCCATTTTTCGTGGCTTTCGTTACGGCATTGTTGCTTTTATACAACATATAGGTATAATCAAATGCGCGACGGGCAAACCGTTGGATGGAAGGGTCAGGCGTTCGGGTCGATGCGGGGGATTCCCTCGAAAAACTCGGACAGCGTCATGTCGAATCCGTTCGCGATCTTCGCAAGGTTCTGCAAGGTGACGTTGCGCTGCCCGACCTCGATGGAGGCAAGATAAGTGCGGTCCATGCCGATTTTGTTGGCGAACCGCTCTTGGCTGACGTCGTGGGAGGCGCGCAGGTCCTTGATACGCAGACCGACTTTTGTTTGAAGTGTGTTTCGCATCGTCGCAGCGTATCGTGTGTGTTGTGTATATAACAACGGACTATATACAACATTGCACAATCGTTGAAAGAGGGAAAGGCGCTCGTCGCCTTTTTCTTACAACCTGAATGTTGTATCTATGCAACATTCAGGTGAGCCTTGAGGCTCGCTACATATCTTGAGAAGACGAAATCGTCGCGAAGCGCGTTCCGTCGATCGACAAGAGGATGAATAGATGCGCAACAGCTCGGTAGGAGCGGTCGTTGCTTATAGCGACGGCGAGGCGCAGCTATTCATCCTCTTTTCTTTTGACGGAGCGGTCGGCGCATGCGAGGGGAAAGGAGCAGACATGTGGTACGTGGCGCAAGTGCAAGCTGGTCGTGAGTCCTCGACGCTCGAAATGTGCCGCCGTTTGGTACCCCCTTCCGTCATGGAGGACTGCTTCATGCCCGAATACGAGGTCATGTGGAAGATCCGCGGAGAATGGCGCCTGGTGAAGCGGCTGCTGTTCCCAGGGTACTTGTTCTTCGTGACCGACGATCCCGAGGCGCTCCATCGGGAGCTCGCCCGTGTTCCCATGCCTATCCGCCTGCTCGGCAACGAGGAGAACTCGTTCTTCCCGCTCACGGGCAAGGAGCGCGACTGGTTCCTGTCGTTCATGGACGGCACCCATACCGTGCGCATGAGCGAGGGGTACATCGCTGGCGACAAGATCACCGTCACGCGCGGCCCGCTCATGGGCTTCGAGGGCGACATCCGTAAAATCGACCGGCACAAGCGGCGCGCCTACATCGACGTGAGCCTGTTCGGCCGCACCGTCCCCGCCAGCGTCGGCCTGGAAATCGTGAGGAAGTCCGCATGAGGCCGCATCGCCCGACGGGGGGGGGGTGCTGACCGCATGGCTTTCGCCATGGATGGCGCTACGCTTTCGGATGAATGCTCGGTTGACCCGGACGAAGTAGGATTCGCCGCAGATGGAGCCGCTCTTTCCGGTGCAGAGCAGCACGTAGCGTTCGCCAAAAAGCATGAGTTCGAGGTGGGCAGCGTCGAATTCGAACAAGCGTGTCGTGAGACGGACGCGCGATCAGTGGGGTATCGATGCGTCAAGCGCTTGGTCGATGTCGCGGTGAGCCTGGTGGTCGTGGCCTTTCTCGTGCTGCTCTGGCCTCTTGTCCTGATTGTTCTGGCAGCAGCAGCGGTCTCCGCCCACGCAAATCCGGTGTACGTGCAGAAGCGCGTCGGACAGTACGGTCGGACGCTCAACATATTGAAGCTTCGCACCATGGTGGGCGATAGCGACGATGTCGAAAAATATCTCGACGGCAAACAGTTAGAGCAATGGCGCAAAGAGCGCAAGGTCGAGAACGATCCCCGTATCACGAAGGTGGGAGCGTTCCTGCGCAAGACCAGCCTTGACGAGATCCCCCAATTCATCAACGTGCTGCTGGGTCATATGAGCATCATCGGACCCCGTCCTGTCTCAATGGAAGAAATTGCGTGGTACGGGGAAGACAAGATGCTCGCGTTGTCGTGTCCGCAGGGAATCACGGGGTGGTGGCAGATAACGGATCGAAATGACGCCGTTTGGGACGATGGCAGTCGTCAGGAAGCGGAGCTGTACTACGTACGACATGCGAGTTTGAAGTTGGATGCGGCCATCTTCATCGGCACCTTCAAATCGATTACCGAGAAGACGGGAAGGTAGCCTTGTCCGGGGAACGAAATTCTCCCGCGTTCGAGCGGGTGCGTGAGGACGACGCTTTGGCCATTGTGCAGGAAACGGTGTTGGAGATGGCCGTCTGCCTTGACGCGATATGCCGCAAGCACGATCTGCGCTACAGCCTTGCTTTCGGATCGCTGATCGGGGCGGTGCGGCACAAAGGGTTCATACCGTGGGACGACGATATCGATGTGCTCATGTTTCGCGATGACCTTGATCGCTTCCTTCGAATCGCTCCTGACGAATTGCCCGATTATTACGAGATTCAGCACTTTTCGTTGGGAAATACGCGACGCTATGTGACGCGAATCGTGGACAACCGCACCCTCATGCGACTCGATTCGTATGGCGAGCGGAACGATCTTGCCATCTGGCTGGACATTTTCGTCCTCGACGGCATTCCCGACGGACGTTTCGGTCGCGGTCTTCAGTATCTTCGCATCCTGTGGCATAAGGCGATGTGCGCCTTCGCTTCTTTCGAGGAGACGGTCAACCGATCAAGGCCCGGGCGCTCGTGGTGGCAGCAGGCCATCATCGAATTCTGCTCGATCACTCATTTCGGGAGTTGGATGGATATTGGTGAGCGATTGGAGAAATACGACGTTGCTCTCAGGCGCTACCGATGCACTGAGGGCGAGGCGTGCTTCTGCGGCGTGGGAACGTACTCCGGAGAACGTCAAACGTGGCCTCGAGCTTCTCTTGAGGATCTTGTCGAATACGAATTCGAATCTGCGGTGCTCAAAGGGCCGCGCGACTACGATTCGGTGCTTTCTGCAACGTACGGTGAGTACATGGTTCCCCCTTCGGAAGGGCATCGGGCCGTCCATAACGTGCAAGTGGTCAAGCATCCGGTGTTCGGTGGCGACGGCGACGAAGAGGATGGAGTGAGTGTTGTCGGATAACCTAGCTCATGAAAAGGGATGCGTGGAGCGCATCTGCATGATAGGAAGCGGAACCTGGGGCATCGCGCTTGCTCGGCTGATGGCTCTCCAGGGACATCGGGTTGAGGTGTGGTCCGAAAGCGCGAAGAAATCGATGCAGTTGGATCGCGAACGGTCGCTGCCTCAGCTTTCCGGTGTGCGCATACCCGAGAGCGTGCGATTCGCGGACGATCTCGAGCGCGCCTGCAAAGAGGCGACGATCATCGTGTGCGCGACGGCGTCCCAATACGTTCGCGACGTCGCGAGGACGATTGCCCGCGTGGCGGATCCCTCCCAGATCATCGTCTGCGCGACGAAGGGAATAGAGTCGGATACCCTCTTCTCTATGACCGCGGTGATCGAGGATGAATTGAAGAAGGCGGGCTCTCCGTGCAATGCGCTTGTCGCCTTCTCCGGCCCTACGCACGCCGAGGAGGTTGCGCACGACATGCCGTCGGCTATCGTCGCGGCGAGCGCCCATCGCGCAGCTGCGCTTCGCGTGCAAAAGGCATTTTCCAACGAGGTCTTTCGCGTCTATACCGGTTCGGATGTCAAAGGGGTCGAGCTTTGCGGGGCGCTCAAGAACGTGGTTGCGCTGGCATCCGGCATGGCTGCGGGTTTGGGGTACGGGGACAACTCGCGTGCTGCGCTCATTGCGCGGGGCATCGCCGAGATGACCCGCCTCGGCGTCGCGGCGGGGTGCCGCGCAGAGACCTCTAGCGGCCTGGCCGGGGTGGGGGATCTGGTGGTTACCGCTTCGAGCGTGCATAGCAGGAATCACCGGGCCGGTTTTCTCATTGCCGGCGGCATGTCCGTCGAGGAGGCGGTCGCCGAGGTGGGCATGGTCGTCGAAGGCTTGAACGCGCTTCCTGCCGCTGTGCAGCTGTCCGCACGCTACGGTGTGGACATGCCGATCGTCGATGCCGTGCAAGCGGTCGTCAGCGGATGCGCGCGTCCTCAGAGCGTGGTTGGAGCGCTCATGACGCGCAGGCTTACCTGCGAGGCGTACGTGCGCAAGCAGAGAACGGTGATGACGTACGGAACGTTCGATCTCCTGCATTACGGCCATATCAACTTGCTCCGTCGTGCTCGTGCGCTGGGCGACCGCTTGATCGTGGCGATATCGACCGATGAGTTCAACTGGAACGAGAAGAAGAAACGCTGTTATTTCAGCTACGAACAGCGCAAAACCATGGTTGAAGCGGTCGGATACGTCGACGAAGTGGTGCCGGAGTCGAGCTGGGACCAGAAGCGCCGCGACATGCATGCCTACGACGTCGATGTGTTCGCCATGGGGGACGATTGGGCGGGACGGTTCGATTTCCTGAAAGAGGAAGGCGTGGACGTAGTCTATCTTCCTCGAACGCCTGAGATATCCACGACGCAGATAAAAACGGACATGTCAAAGGGGAGCAAGAAGTGAGTCCCGTCGAAGATTTTCCCGTTGACGTTGTCGTTACCTGGGTTGACGGATCGGATGAGGGTTGGGCGGCGGAGCGCGCTCGCTACGAGCGGAGCGATTCGTCGATTGCAGATGATTGGGCGAAAGGAGCCATCCGGTTCCGCGATTGGAATACGCTGCGCTACTGGTTCAGGGGGATCGAGCAGAACATGCCCTGGGTGCGCTACGTGCATTTTGTCACGTACGGGCATGTTCCGTCCTGGCTGGACGAACGCAATCCGCACCTGCGTATCGTACGACATGAGGATTTCATCCCGAGTCGGTATCTCCCCACGTTCAACTCCCATACGATAGAGCTCAATTTCCATCGTATTCCGGAGCTTGCCGAGCACTTCGTGTACTTTAACGACGATGTGTACGCGCTGCGCCCTCTTGCGAAGAGCGACCTGTTCAAACGAGGCCTCCCGTGCGACTTCGCCGCCTTGAACGCCCCTTCTCGCGATCGGCACAACAAGTTGCTGATGGAGGTGAACAACGTTGCTGTAATCAACCGTCATTTCCGGAAAAACAAGGTGCTGCGGGATCACTTCTTCAAATGGTTCAATCCGAAATACGGTGCAAAGATGCTGAGGACGCTCTGCCTTCTGCCGTGGCCGAGGTTCACCGGATTCATCGAGCAGCATACGGTTCAGACCTTCCTCAAGAGTACGTTCGAGACGTTGTGGAAAGAGGAATATGACGAGCTCGACGCGACATGCTTGACGAAATTCCGCGCGTACGAGAATGTGACGCCCTGGCTTATCCGCGATTGGCAGTTGGTCTCGGGCTCGTTTGCGCCGAGCGATCTACGCGGCAGGCGCTATTTCAAGCAGTCCATTGATGCCGATATGCTTGCGCAGGTTTTCGGCGGTCAGTACTCCGTCGTATGCATAAACGACGTCGCGACAGCCGAGACTTTTCTTTCGGAGCGGGAGGCGCTTGTGGCTGCTTTCGACGGAGTGTTCCCAAATAAGTCTTCTTTTGAGCGATAAGCCGAGGATGGAGCAGGAGCCATAGTGACAGAACATCTGGCAAATCGGGGCGTCGTGGCAACACTGACGTTCCACGAAGCGGTTAACTACGGTGCCGTATTGCAGTCATATGCGTTGCAGCAAGCAGTGCTGAAAACAGGCGTTGAAACAGTGTTGTTGAACTATTCGTGTGACGCGATACAAGCGTCTCATTACTCTGCGGGCAAGGGAATCAAGTCTAAAATAGGCTGGTATGCGCGGTCCCGCTTTCGCAACGTTAAGCATGCGAAATTTGCCGATTTCAGGGCAAATCGTCTCGTTCTGACGGAACCTGTTCGAAAGAACGAGCTCCGCGCGTATTGCGATCGGTTCCGCTTGGTCATTGTGGGGAGCGATCAAGTTTGGAATCCTGCGATCACCGATGGCGATACCTCGTACTTTCTCGATTTTATCGACGATCCGGAACGAAAGGCATCCTATGCCGCCAGTTTGGGGGTCAAAAGCTGGCCCGAGTCGTTTCGGTCTGTCGGAACTCGTCTTGTTCGGGATTTTTCCTTTGTGAGCGTCCGAGAGCAAGGTGCGGCCACGTACCTTCGAAGCGCAGCAGACGTGGATCCGTGCGTTGTGTGCGATCCGGTCATGCTGTTGTCGAAGGAAGAGTGGGAGCGCATGGCGATTGACCCGCGGCATGCTAGGCCGTATCTTCTGGTATTCGGACTGGGGCGAGTGGATGCGGATTGCCTGCAATGGACGCGGCGCATCGCCGACCAGCTAGGCGTTGACGTGGTCGTGCTTCATAACGGCGCGTTCGCGCTGAGCGGCGTCACGAACGTGCGGGATGCGGGTCCTGAAGAATTTCTCGGCTGGATCAAGCAGGCAAGTTTGATCATCACGAATTCGTTTCACGGAAGCTGCTTCTCTATCTTGTTGGAGAAGCAGTTCTACTGGTTTAGGAGCGCGCAATGCAGTGATGCGCTGAAGACGAGAGAAAGCAGGCTGGAGGATCTTCTTGACGCGTTCGACCTGCGCAGCCGCCAAGTGTCTTCAGGGGATGCGCTTGCGGGTCCCATCGACTACGAACGCGTGACGGGCCGTCTTGAGGAATACCGGCGCGCATCTCTCGATTTCTTGAGAAGGATGCTTCGCTCGTGACAGCAGAAACCCAACGTGACGCGCCGGTTACCCTGGCGTTGGTTCTGCTGCTGGCCCCGCCGTTTTTCTGTCAGACCTTGCTGAAGTCGACGGCCGTGCAGTGCCTATCGATCTGCCTTGCCGTCGCGTGCTTGACCTTCCAGGTTGCGCGGGGGAGATGCAGGCTGTCGATCCCGAAGCCCCTTATTGCCTTCATTGGGTTCTTCGTTCTGGCGGTGCTGAACAAGAACGTGGATATCGTCACGGGAAGCGGGTTGGCCTGGTTCGCTTTGTTCGGCATGTCCCTCGTAGCGGTCGTGCTT
The DNA here is from genome assembly GCF_900184265.1 of Eggerthella timonensis. NCBI lineage: Bacteria > Bacillati > Actinomycetota > Coriobacteriia > Eggerthellales > Eggerthellaceae > Eggerthella > Eggerthella timonensis. The sequence goes on along the minus strand of NZ_FXXA01000002.1, from coordinate 2,880,686 downwards.
TTGGTCTCGCTGCCGCACGCCGGATGGATTCGCACGGCGCTCGTTCTGATAGCGGCGTTTTCCGCATTTCACGCGCTTGTCACGATTGCGACCTGGATGGTTCCCGACCTGTACGATCGATTTATCTACCCGCAGTTTTTTAGCGATAGGCTGACCATCACCGGTCGTGGCTATCGGTCAGGGTTCACGGCTCACTACTCGACGAACGGAATCTATCTTGCCCTCGGGGCGTTGGCTTCGTATGCCCTCACAATGGAACATAAGAAAAAGGCGCCTTACCTTGCCCTGCTCGTCTTGATTCTGTTCGCGCTGCTGCTCACGGCGAAACGCGCGCATTTGGCGTTCGGTATCGTGTCGATAGCGGTTTCCTTCGTGGCGATGCGCGGTACGGGGGGAATCGGGAAGCTTGCCGTGGTGGGTGCCGCCGGCGTTCTCGCCTTGTTCGCCGTTTCCTTTATCGCGCCCGATGTGATGTTCGTATTCGATCGGTTTTCCGACGCGATGGAAGACGACACCATGAACGGGCGAACCCCGTTTTACGAGCTCTGCATGTCCATGTGGGGTGATGACCTGCTTTTGGGCAACGGGTGGGGCTCTTACACCCAAGCATTCAACGCGAGCTTGCTGAGCTGGTCGTTTTTGGCGCGCGGATTCGAGACGATGAATGCGCACAACGTGTACCTGCAGGTGCTTGCCGAAGAGGGCGTTGTTGGCCTCGGTCTGCTGCTGGCGTCTGCGGTGGGGCTGTTTGCCGCGAGCATGAAACTTGCGAAAGACAGGGAGGCGTTTCGCGGCCATGCTTCGGACGCGTCTATCGAAGGGGCGTTGTCGGGATCGTTGGCCATACAGGCGTTCTTTATCATGTACTGCCTGACCGGCAACCCCTTATACGATATGCAGGTGTACATTCCCTATCTGGTGGCGTGTGCCATGTCGTTATGGGTGTATCGCAGGCGGTGCTCGGGGCATGCGGGACGGAGTGAGCCGTGCTGAGTCGTTCGAAGTCGTTCTTCGGCAATGCCTTTTGGTCGTTTGCCCTGCAGATGGTGAACATCCTCGTCGCCTTTATCGTGCCCCGCGTGGTGATTTCTTGCTACGGCTCGGACGTGAACGGTCTGGTCACTTCGTTGACGCAGTTCGTATCGTATATAAGCCTGGTAGAGGCGGGCATATCGGGCGCTGCCGTGTTCGCGCTGTACAAGCCGCTTGCATCCAAGGACTACGGAGCCGTGAGCGTTGTCGTTTCGGCGGCGAAGCGGTTCTACTATCGATCAGGCTGGATATTCGTGGCCCTTATCGCGGTGCTCGCTTTCGTGTATCCCGTTTTCGTCGACTGTGGCTCCATGGGCAACATCCAAGTTGTCTTGCTGGTGGTTTCGTTGGGCTCGATGGGAGTACTTGATTTTTTCACCTTGGCGAAATATCGCGTGTTGCTCACCGCCTCGCAGCGCAACTGGGTTATTCAGATAGCCACTATTCTGTACAAGGTGCTCTATGCGTGCGTGATAGCGGTGCTTGCTTTTCTTGGCTTCTCGGTGGAAATCGTGTACATCGCGGCCATTGCTCCGGTGATTATTCGCTCGGTGATCTTGTCCCTGTACGCCAAATCGAAATTCAAACAGGTGGATTTCTTTGCCGACGACAAGGGGTACCAGCTTGACCAAAGATGGAATGCGTTTTACCTGCAAGTGCTCGGTGCGGTTCAAAGCGGGGCTCCGGTTATCGTTGCGACCTTCGTGCTGCAAGACCTTGCCCTTGTCAGCGTGTTTTCGATTTATCTTCTGGTGGCGAATGGGATTCAAAGCGTGTGCATGTCGTTCATCAACGGTACGCAGGCCTCGTTCGGCGACGTGATCGCCCGGGGGCAGACGGAGACGCTTCAGCGTACGTTCAAAGAGCTGCAAACCATATCGTACACATGCAACGCCCTCATATGCGGCGTCGCTCTCGCGTTGATCAACCCTTTTGTTGGACTTTATACCTCGGGAATCACGGAATTGAACTACGTCTATCCCGCTGTCGGGTTTCTCGCGGTTCTGAACGTGTTTCTCTACCATCTCAAAACCCCCCAAGGATTGCTCGTCGTTGCTTCGGGGATGTATCGAGAGACGCGCATGCAAACGACCATCCAGACGCTCATATTGCTGAGCGGTTCGGTTGTCGGAGGTCTGGTCGCCGGGATGCCGGGAATACTGGTCGGGTGCTGCCTATCGAATCTGTATCGTGACCTGGATCTGCTGGTGTTCATACCCAAGGTGTTGACGAAAACCCCGATACGCGATACGGCAAAGCGCATGCTCGTGAGCGTCGTGGAATGCGCGTTGATAGCCGTGCCGTTCATAGCGGTTGGGTACTCTGGCGGTAGTTGGGCCGATTGGCTGATAGCGGCTGCGGCCATGCTGGCGTGGGGGTTGCTGGCTTGCATCTCGTGCTGCTGGCTCGCGGAGCGGGAGCAATTCAAAAGCTTGATGACAAGACTGAGGAAGATGCTATGAGCGATAAGGCGAACGGTTTGATCACCTGCGATCTGGTTTGTTTAGGCGTTCCGTCGCCGAAGGGCTTTCGTTCCTATGTGGAATGGCTCGAGGCATGCACAGGGAAGCACGTTGTCGGATACCGACATCGCGGGCACACCCCTTGGGGTCTATACGAGGAACGGGCGGTGTACGACGATGGGTCGTTCGAGGAGGCGACCGTGCGAACAAGAGCCTGGAAGCGCGTCTGGAACAAGATGATGCTGCGACCGAGCTGCTTGGAATGCGCGTACCACTCGGTCGTTCGTCCCGGCGATCTGTCGATGGGCGATTATTGGGGGGTCGAAAGAGCTCATCCGGGCATCGCTGACGATAGAGGCGTGTCTTGCCTTTTCGCGAACACCGCGAACGGTCTTCGCTTCCTAAAGGGGGCTTCGCATTCGTTGAATCTTGTGGACAGCTCGCCCTCCCTTTGTGCGAACCCAGAACAGCCTATGCTCTGCCACCCGCCTCAAGCATCCCGTTTGCATGATGGGTTTTGGGAAGCGCTGGTGGAGGATGGGTTTGGCGCGGCTTGCGAGAGCGTTGGCGTCCTTGGGGCGAGACGGTCGCTTAAGGATGCGGTGCTTCCTGTTCTTCGGAGCAGGGGCGGGCGAAAGGGGTTCGAAGGAGAGGAGGGCGTAGGAATGGATGCGAGTATCGATCTTGATCATGTGCGAGACGAGGATTTTCCGCTGGTGTTCGCGGCGAAACATCGTTCAGACGAAGTGCGGGCGAAAAGCTCGTCGGGAGGTATGTTCTATGCGCTCGCCGATTACATGATTGGTCAAGGAGGCGTTGTCTACGGATGCTCGTTCGACGACGATCTCAAAGCCCGTCATGTTCGGTGCGAGACGCTGGAGGAATGCGAACGATGCATGGGGTCGAAGTATTCCCAGAGCGATATGGGTTCGACGATTGCCCTGGTGAGCGCTGATCTCTCCTCGAGTCGGCCGGTCCTTTTCACGGGCACGCCTTGCCAGGTTGACGCCGTGCGCCACGCGTGCGGCGAGATGGGGGGGGGGGGCTGTTGACTGCTGACCTTATCTGCCATGGCGTGCCTTCCCCCGGCCTGTTCGCCGCGCATCTCCGGTTTCTCGAGCGACGGTTGGGTCGCAAGGTGGTTGCGTACAACCACCGACCCAAGAATCGCGGATGGAGGCATTGTGAGGCTGCGACGTGCGATGATGGAAGCGTTCAGCAGGGGAGTCGCATGGTCGAGTCCTGGAAAAGGCTGTTTTACGGAAACAGAATGCTTCGACCTTCCTGTTACGCATGCCCCTACACGACCTCGAATCGTTCTTCCGATGTGACCATCGCTGACTACTGGGGCATCGAGCGCACGGGGATCGCGGCATTCTCGGACGATTTGGGGGTCTCGCTCGTTCTCGCCAACACCCCGATGGGCTTTGACGCCACGAAGCGTTGCGAGATCGACGCGTGCATATCTACCTTGGAAGAGGCGCTTCCCGGCAATCCGATGCTGTCGCGTCCTTCATCGTGCGCCCAACCGAGGGAGCTCGTATGGGAGTCGCTTTGCTCGGACGGGTACGACGGCATGATGAAGCGGTTTCGGTTCCTGCCGACGCGGGCTCGGTTCGCGGGAGCGCGCGTCAAACGGCTCTTGCATCGTCTTTAGGAGATCGGAGTTCACATGGGATTGTTTTCAGCAAAGAGCGTCGATCCTCGGGGGTCGTGGTGCTTGCCGGACAACAACCAATACGCATACCGCGACGGCACGAGGCTCGATACGTCTTTCGGCTATCACCCTCATCGGTCCACGCGGTTTAGAAACCTCGAAACGGTGGATGCGAAGCGTTGCGGCAGGTTGCCGGAGCTGTATGCGCGGCGCAGCGAATGCTGCGGCTGCAGTGCCTGCGCATTCGCGTGCCCGCAGGGCGCCATCGTTCTGGAGCCCGATGAAGAGGGCTTCGACTACCCGGTTGTCGATGCCGCAGCGTGTATCGGGTGCTCAAGATGCATCGATGTCTGTGTGTTCAAAAACAGGAGCGGCGCATGATGGAGTTCGTAGAAAGGCTCGTATGCAAACTGTATCGATTGGCGAAGATGGCGTTTCTTCGAAGTCGTTACGGCTCGAGACTCGACGTCGGGGGTCCGATCAGTTTTCGCAATCCGTTTTTCTGCCGGCTTGGTCCACATGGGCGAATGCATCTTGGGAGAGGTGCGTTCTTCAATTACGGCTGCAAGATAATCGCTCATGAGCATATTGAGATTGGAGACGACTGTCTTTTCGGGCCGAACGTGCAGGTGTTCGATTTCGATCACGGCCATGACCGCTCCGATATCGCTTACAAGAAACAAGGAATGGAAACGAAGCCGGTGACCATCGGCAGCAACGTCTGGCTCGGTGCGAACGTCGTCGTGTTGAAGGGGGTCACGATTGGGGACAACGCTATCGTGGGTGCAGGGACGATTGTGTCGCATGACGTTCCGCCTAATGTGACGGTGTACTCCAAGCAGGATATCCGAACCGTGCGTCATTGACGCAAGCGTCGCATTTCGTCCCTTCATCAACCTCAAATTCAACGGCTTGCGGAAATTACCTGCACGTCTGCTCGTTCTTCGTCATCTTTGCTATAATGACTGATCGTGTGCATGTATCGTGCGTTTTCCATACCTGCACACCAGTCGCTGAATATACAAGAAAACGAGGTTGAAATGAGCGAACTGCTGTCCCAGCTGTGGACTCCTGAACTGCAAGCCGCGTTCACCGTGGTTGTGGTGCTGCTGGTCATCCTGTACGTGCTGTCCATCATCTGGGTGGTTCGCGACGCGTACCTGCGCGGTTCCTACTGGTACGTGTGGGCCATCGTGGCGCTCATTCCGCTGCTCGGCATCATCGCATACTGCCTGCTGCGCCCGCCGCTGCTGCAGATCGACCGCGACGAGCAGGAGCTGGAGATCGCGCTCAAACAGCGCGAGCTCATGAAGTACGGTGAGTGCGCGAACTGCGGCTATCCGGTGGAGGCCGACTTCGTGCTGTGCCCGAACTGCCACCAGCGCCTCAAGAACCTCTGCGGCACCTGCAACCACGCCCTCGATCCCACCTGGACCGTGTGCCCGTACTGCGCCACGCCCGTGGCTGGCGGCCCCCGCACGCGTCGCGCCCCGCAGCAGCGCGGTGCGCGAACGCAGCAGCCGCAGCAGGCGGCATCCCAGCAGCAGACGAGGCAGGCGCGCCCCGCTCAATCCGAGCACGGCGCCCAGTAACCACTTCGCATCTCATCGAAGCCGCCTCGCGAACAACGGGGCGGCTTCGTTGTTTTGTCGCATCGGCGAGCGCGCAGTGCGCTCGTTGCGAACCGATCGTGCAGGCGCTTTGTGCGCGCCCGGCACAGGAAAGGAATTGCTATGAACATCGTACTTCCCGACGGCTCGACCAAAGACGTGGCGGAAGGCGCCACCGTCGCCGACGTGGCAGCCGCCATCGGCGCGGGCTTGGCGAAGGCCGCGCTCGCCGGCATCGTGAACGACCAGCCGGTCGACCTCTCCGCTCCCGTGCAGGAGGGCGACGCGGTGGCCATCGTCACGGCCAAGAGCGACGAGGGCCTCGAGCTTCTGCGCCACTCCACGGCGCACGTCATGGCCGCCGCGCTCGTCGACCTCTACGGCGACGTGCAGTTCGGCGTGGGCCCTGCCATCGAGGACGGCTTCTACTACGACGTCAAGCTCGACTGCGCGCTGTCGCCTGACGACTTCGCCGCCATCGAGGCCCGCATGGCCGAGATCGTGAAGGCCGACGAGCCCTTCGAGCGCCGCGTGGTCACGCGCGCCGAGGCCGAGGAGATCTTCGCGAACCAGCCGTTCAAGCTGGAGCTCATCGCCGAGCTTCCCGAGGATGCGACCATCACCACGTACACCATCGGCAAGTTCACCGACCTGTGCCGCGGGCCGCACCTGCCCTCCACCGGCAAGCTGGGCGCGTACAAGCTGACCAAGCTGGCCGGCGCCTACTGGCGCGGCGACGCGGAGCGCGAGATGCTCACCCGCATTTACGGCACCGCGTTCTTCAAGAAGGCGGAGCTCGAGGAGCACCTGCACAACCTGGCCGAGGCCGAGAAGCGCGACCACCGCAAGCTCGGCCGCGAGCTGGGCATCTACATGATGGATCCCATGGCGGGCGTGGGCCTGCCCATGTACCTGCCGAAGGGCGCGCGCGTCATCCGCACCATGCAGGAGTGGCTGCGTCGCGACCTGTACGAGCGCGGCTACGAAGAGGTCATCACCCCGCACATCTACAACGCCGACGTGTGGAAGACTTCGGGGCACTACGGCTTCTACAAGGAGAACATGTACTTCTTCGAGATCAACGAGGGAGACGACGAGAACCCGCGCATGAGCGAGTACGGCGTGAAGCCCATGAACTGCCCGGGCCACGTCATGCTGTACAAGAACGAGCTGCACTCCTACCGCGACCTGCCGCTGCGCTACTTCGAGTTCGGCACGGTGTATCGCCACGAGATGTCGGGCGTGGTGCACGGCCTGCTGCGCGCCCGCGGCTTCACCCAGGACGACGCGCACGTGTTCTGCACGAAAGACCAGGTCGTCGACGAGGTGGTGGCTATCCTCGACCTCGTGGACCACATCATGTCCACCTTCGGCTTCCAGTACGAGGCCGAGATCTCCACGCGTCCCGAGAAGTCCATCGGCACCGATGAGATGTGGGACCATGCCACGAACTCGCTCAAGCAAGCCTGCGAGCGCCATGGCCTCGCTTACGAGATCAACGAAGGCGACGGCGCGTTCTACGGCCCGAAGATCGACATCAAGGTGAAGGACGCCATCGGTCGCACCTGGCAGTGCTCCACCGTGCAGGTCGACTTCAACATGCCCGAGCGCTTCGAGCTGACCTACCGCACCGAGGACAACACCGAGGAGCGCCCCTGGATGCTCCACCGCGCCATCTTCGGCTCCATCGAGCGCTTCCTGGGCATCCTCATCGAGCATTACGCCGGCGCGCTGCCGCTGTGGCTGGCTCCCGTGCAGGTGGCCGTGCTGCCGCTGGCCGACCGTCACAACGACGCGGCGGCGGAGCTGGCGAAGCAGCTCAAGGCTGCGGGCGGCCGCATCGAGGTGTACGACCAGAACGAGCCTATGCGCGTGAAGATCGCGAAGGCCCAGAGCCAGAAGATCCCGTACATGGTGGTGCTCGGCGACAAGGAGATCGCCAGCGGCACGGTCAGCGTGCGCGAACGCCACGAAGGCGATCTCGGCGCATGGCCGGTCGAGCAGCTGGTGGAGAAGATCCGCGAGGCGGCGCTGTAAGCTTCCCTGCGCAACAAGCTCGACGACGACCCCGGCCGACGGCGCCGGGGTCGTTTTTTTTGTCGGAATAAGCTCCGGCTGTGTGCGGGAGGCGCAGGCGGGGTATGCAGCAGGGGCCGTTCGCAAGCCCTTTCTCCCAAGCTCCAGCGTACCTGGAGCAGCCGCTTGACCCAGACGGCCCTCGATGCGACCGGGCGCATGTCGATGACGATCGGACACGCGAATCCGCTCAGGATAAGCAATTTTTTCGTTTTGCGTACGATTTGGCGTTTCGAAGCGTCCTTGGACGCCGATCCCGAAAGCGGTTTTCACGTTTCCGCAGGTCGCGTGATGCGCGTTCGACTGCTGCGGGGCAGCAAGTCCCCTTGAGCGTTCGCAAAACGAAAAAATTGCTTAGAACTCGACAATTCGCGTGCCGCTGTTAAACCGTCAGGTATTGAGCGCTTTCGGCTCGAGACGGATTCCCCCTTGCATACTATATCGGCTTCCGATATACTGACTATATCGGAAGCCGATATAGTTGCGATGGCGAGGAGGGGAACCATGGAGTCGATCGCACTGACCGAGGCGGTGTTCTACATCCTGCTGTCGCTCGACGAGCCGCTGCACGGCTACGGCATCATGCAGAATGCCGAGCGTCTGAGCCAGGGGCGCGTGCGCTTGGCGGCCGGCACCCTGTACGGCGCGCTTGACACGCTGCAGAAGCGACGCTGGATCGAGCCGGCACCCGGCGGGGGATCGGGGCGGAAGAAAGAGTACCGGTTGACGGAAGCCGGCCGCGATGCGGTGAAGGGCGAGCTCGAGCGGTTGCGCGAGCTGGTGAGAAACGGCGAGGAGATCGTGGGGAGGTGGCCGTCGTGAGGCGGGTGATGCATCGGCTGTTCTGGGCGTGGGATTTCGACCGCGAGGAGGAATGGCTCAACACGTGGGCCGCGCGCGGATGGGCGCTCGTCGACGTATGCGGGTTCCGCTACGTGTTCGAGGAGAGCGCGCCGGGGGAGTACGCGTACCGTCTCGAGCTGCTGGAACACACGGCGAACCACGCCGAAAGCCGCTGCTACCTGGACTTCTTGCACGACATGGGCATCGAGTGCGTCGGGTCGTACGGTCGTTGGGCGTACCTGCGCCGCAAGAGCGACGGCGCGTCCTTCGACCTGTTCTCGGACATCGACTCCAAGATCGCGCACCTGCGGCGCATCAACACGCTCGTGACGGCCGTGCTCGTCATATGCCTGGCGGGTGGCGCGAACTTGTTGCACATGCGCGACTATCCCATGGACGCGCTGCCGTTCGCCGTGCTCTGGGCGGTGGCGACGATCGCCGTTGCATGCGGGTTCGTTCGCATCGCGTGCAAGTCGGGCCGTCTGAAGCGCGAGCGCGCGGTGCGCGAGTAAGCTCAGCCCAGCCAGAGCCGATAGATGGTGGGCGGGTCGTAGTCGGACAGCGCGAGGCAGAAGCGGGACGGGTCGATGTCGTCGTAGGCCGACCGATCGCAAAACGTGTTCGCATACACGAGGTACGGTAGCGTGATGGCGCGCGTCTCGCCGGGTTGGAGGACGTTCCAATCGTCGGGGAGGGTGTTTTGGACGAGTCCGCGCTCGGAAGGGGCGCCGTACAGCTCGCCGAGCAGGTAACCGCCCGAATCGCCGCCTCCGCCGTTGTCGAGCATGTCGTTCGCCCCGTTGAAGTCTTCGCTCCACAGCTGCATGACCGGAAGATACTGCTCGTACTCCATGGTGTTCGTCATGGTGACGTCGACGAGCAGCACCTTGCATTCATGCTTGCGTGCTTCGGTGTATCCGGTCGTCAGGGCGTAGTGGGGATACCATTCGGCGAACGCGTCCAAGGTCACGGCCTTCATGCTTGCGGGGACGATCTCAATGCCGTCCGAATCGTAAAGGTAATCGAATTCGCTCAAATAGCGCTCGCGCTCCTCGTCGCTCCACGATGCGCGCTCTTCTTCGCTTACGCTGAACCATTTCCCCCGGGTCAGGCTCTTGGTTCGGAAGGTTTGCCCGAAGGGCGCGTCCACGATGCGCTCGGCCTCGTAGCTGCTTGCGCCGACGGCGCTGATCGACGCAGGGCGGGGTCCTTGATCCGCTTTCCGCGCTCGCGGCTCGCCGGGGGTGAATTGGAAGGCGAACCAGACGAGCGCGGCGGTGGCCGCCGCGATGCATGCGGCGCCGAGGGCCGCCCGTACGATCCTGCTGCGTGCTGCGCTCATAAGGCGCTCCCTTCTCCGTGGCTTTCAGTGTCCAACCTAGCATGACCTGCCGAATCTCGGCAATGATGAAGTTTTTCATCACCGGTTCTGCTTCGGCCTGCCGGGCAGGTTGCGCTATGCTTGATGCGAAACGAGGCGAGAAGGAGAAGCGCGATGGTGTCCTGGTCGACGGTAGCGGTGCTGGCGCTGGTCTGCGTCGAGTTCGCCGCGTTCTGCGCGGCGATCGCCCGCGCGTTCTTCCGCGCGCAGGCGGATCGTGCTGCGTATCGAACGGCGGGCGCATGCGCGGTCTGCTTCGGCGCGACCGTCGTCGGATCGCTCATGGCACGCGACGCGCAGAGCGTCGACGCGGCCGCCGTGTTCGCGGCCTGCGCGTGCCTCGCATCGTTCCCGCTGTGCCTGTTGCTCGAGCGACGCTGGCGCAACCGCGACATGGCCGCGGCCGTGGCCTACCTGCAGCTCCATCGGCCGGTTCCCCAGCCTGCGGAACCGGCCGCCGCGCCGGGGTTGGAATGGGGCACCGGCCTTGACGCCACCTGCGCCCGCCTCGCGCGCGCCTACGACCTGACCCGCCGCGAGGAGGACGTGCTGCGCCTGCTCATGGAGGGCCGAACGTTCGCCGAGGCCGCCGACGAGCTGGTGGTGTCGCTCAACACGGTGAAGAGCCACGTGCGCCGCATCTACGCGAAGATGGGCGTCGGCGGCAAAGCTGACCTGCTTGAGAAGGTGTCGTCCGCCACTTGACCGACCGGGGTGCGGAACGGGTGTCGGCGCGCGCTGGCGGCGATGAGCGCTTGGCTGCGGGGCGGTACGGTAAGAGATTCGCGATTTTTTCCCGATATTGTACCGAACAGCGGGGTCTTGTGCTTGAAACTCGCCTTCGGCTGCCCTGCGTCTGGCTTTTCCCGCCGTATCGGGCGGTTCTCCCGCTTTCGGATGGGGTTTCCGGGCCCTGCTCGTCCGATACGGTAAAATATCGAAAAATTTCTCCGATTCCATTACCGTACGCTAAGGAACGCCGTGACCTGTACCCCAAAATAGCTCGAAAGCGCTTCCTCGTGCCGAACCGCCCTCGATGCGCGGTCGCCACGCGCCTCGAGGGCGCCGACATGGCTGCATGCTTGCCGAGCGGTTCGCTCGAAGCGGGCGGCGAAGCCCGCTGAGCTGCAGCCGATCTAGCGGGCGCGCCCGTCTTGGCCGCCGCGCTCCCCGCGACGTTGCCGCGCGTCCTCGAACATCTGCTTGACGTCGTCTTCGCTCAAACCCATCCGCTCGGCCGCGCGTCCCATCTCGTCCATGCGGCGGCGATACTCGCGCACGACGTGCTCGGCCATGCGACGGCGCCGTTCCTCGCGGCGTTGCTGGACCTGGGGCAGCAACGGGCCGTCGCCGTCGGGATCGGCGTCGGGCGCCAGCTCGCGGCGCGCCATCTCCTGCGCGGCCAGGTCGAGCGCCTCGTCGATGGCGCGCTTGCGCGCCGACCTCCGCTGCAGCAGCGCGGCGCGGTCCTGCCAGTCCATGTCGCTCGCATCGCGTCCCTCGCGACGCGCCGCGAGCCGCTCGAGCGCCTCCTTGCGCGCCAGCATGCGCTCCAGCTCCCAGTGCTCGCGCAGGATGTCGCCGATGTCGCGCGGGTTGCGGCTGATCTCCTTCACGGCCTCGATGGGCTTGGCGTCGGCCACGCGGTAGGTGAGCATGCCCAAAAGCGGCATGAGGAACACCGTGATGGCGCCCGCGGCCACCAGCACGCTGGCCGTTTCCTGCGACATGGCGTTCGCGCTCACGGCCACCGAGGTCACCGCCACGATGATGGGCAGCGCCGTGGTGCAGTAGAGCGCGATGGTCAGGCGGTTGTGCGTGGAGATGTCGCGCGTGTCCTTGCCGGTGGACAGCGCGACGAAGATGGGCACCGCGCGGATGAGCAGCAGCATGAGGATGAACCCGATGAGCAGCGCCGGCTGCTGGAACACGGCCATGAGGTCGATCTTCGCCCCCGACACCACGAAGAAGATGGGGATGAGGAATCCGTACGCCACGCCGTCGAGCTTCTTTTCCAGGCCGTGATCGCCTTCGGGGATGATGTAGCGCAGCACGAAGCCGGCGGCGAACGCGCCCAGCACGATGTCGAGGTCGAACGCGGCCGACAGCGCCACGAGGCCCACGAGCAGCAGCACGACCATGCGCATCATGGTCTGCGACGTGCCCTCGGCGTTCGCGGTGAGGAAGTGGAACAGCTTGTGGCCCGCCTTCTTCGCCTTCGCGGGCACCACGGCGACGACGACGGATATGGCCACGAACGCCAGCAGGATGAGGACCGTCTTCCATTCGGCGCGCGACGACAGCAGCACGGCCATGGCCAGCACGGGGCACAACTCGCCCCAGGTGCCGTACGCCAGGATGGACTCGCCCACGCGCGTGCCGTTGAGCTCGCGCTCCTTGAGGATGGGCATGAGGGTGCCGAGCGCCGTGGTGGTCAGCGCGATGGCCACGGCGATGCCGTCGATGTGGCTGACGGAGAAGAACGGCGTGGCTCGCACGACGAGAAAGGCCAGCACGATGGAGACGCCCCAGGTGAGCAGTCCGCGCTTGCCCTGGCCGCCCGTCAGGCTCTTGGGGTTGATCTCGTAGCCGGCCAGCAGGAACAGGAAGGCAAGCCCCAGATCGGACAGCAGGCCCACCGAATCGGTGAGCACGACGGCGCCCGCCAGGTGGGGCCCCAGCAGCGCGCCGGCGATGAGCAGGAACACCGTTTCGGGCACGAGCTTGTTGGGTATGAGCTTGGCGACGATCGGGCATGCCGCCGCGACGAGCGCGATGATGGCGAGCGAAATGAGGTCGACGGTCATGGGGGAGCCTTTCGTGCATATTTAGCATAGGTGCAGGTAAACGTTACTATTGTACACCTTCGTCCCCGTGCGGGTCGTGGTATGCTAGGCGACACGCAATGCGCATCGGCTCAACCGTTCGTTGAAAGGAACGATCATGATCGTGACCACCACCCCCTCCGTCGAAGGATACCGCGTCACCGGCTACTACGGCATCGTGTTCGGCGAAGTCATCACCGGCATCAACTTCCTGCGCGACTTCGGCGCGGGCATCCGCAACATCGTGGGCGGCCGCAGCGAAGGCTACGAGCAGGAGCTTCTGGAGGCGCGCACCGAGGCGCTGCACGAGCTCGAGCAGCGCGCGGCCTCCATGGGCGCGCACGCCGTGGTGGGCGTGGACATGGATTACGAGGTGCTCGGGCAGGGCAACATGCTCATGGTGACCGCCTCCGGCACCGCCGTGACCCTCGAGCAGGCGTAAGGGAGCCGACGCGATGGGCGCGGCGAAGCGGGGGGTGGACGGCCCGGGCGATGCCCGGCGCGCGGGCGGCGCGATGGGCGCATCCCGTCGCGCGCCCTCGCCGTTCAAGCGGCAGACGTACTTCGCGCTCGAGGACGTGCGGCGCGGAAACGCCGTGGCGCGCTTCGTCGGCATCGCGCTGTTCGTGCTCATCGTGGCGAACGCGGCGCTCGTGTTCGCCGAGACGCACCCCGGCATCCCCGCCGGGGTGTCGGCGGTCTTCCTCGTGTTCGGCCTCGCGTCGAGCGCGTGCTTCGCATTGGAGTACGCGGCGCGCCTGTGGACCGCCGACCTCGTGCATCCCGACCTGAGCCCGGCGCGAGCCCGCGCCCGCTACGCGCTGTCGCCGATGGGGATCATCGACCTTCTGGCCTTCGCCCCCGGTCTGCTCGTGCTGTTCGTGCCCGTGTCGGCGTCCATGCTCAACGCGGCGCGCATCATCAGGCTCGTGCGCCTCATCAAGCTGTCGCGCTACATGCGCGGCCTGCACTCCATCGCGCGCGTGTTCCATAAGCGCCGTCAGGAGATCGTCGCGGCGTTCATGGTGCTGGCCCTGCTCACCGTCACCGCCAGCGTGCTCATGTACGAGATCGAGCATCCCGTGCAGCCCGACAAGTTCGACAGCGTGTTTACGGGCATGTACTGGGCTATGACCACGATCACCACCACGGGGTACGGCGATCTCGTCCCCGTCACGGCGGCGGGGCGCCTCGTCGGGTTCTGCACGATGGTGCTGTCCATCGGCGTGGTGGCCATCCCCGCCGGCATCTTCTCGGCCGGCTTCGTGTCCGAGTTCCGCGCGCAGGACGCGCGCGACCGCCGGCGCGCCCGTTGCGACGGGGCCGACGACCCTTCCGACGACCCCCGTCGAGAGGAGCGCTAAGCCTCCAGGTACGCCTGGAGGGCGGGCCAGGTGCGCGCCGCTTCGGCGTAGCCTTGCTCGTAGAGCGCGAACAGCTTGTCGGCGTCGCGCTCCATGCTGCCCACGGTGACCGGCTCGGGCGGCCTGATGAGGAACAGCTGGCCGGCGTCGTGCATGCGCGGCAGCGCGCGATAGATGCGGTTGTAATCGTAGTGGCGGTGCTGCAGGCGCTCGATGTAGTGGGGGTACAGGGCGTAGCGCTGGCGCAGGATGGCCATGAGCTTGTTCGGCCCCTTCACGTAGTCGGCTGCCTGGGTGAGCACGACGATGTGCTTCTCGGCTCCCGTCAGCATCGAGTACACGATGGGCACGCTGTCGCAGGTGCCGCCGTCGAGCAAAAGCTTGCCGTCCACGTCCACGATCTGGCTGACGAGCGGCATGGACGACGAGGCGATGAGGTAGGGCAGGTCGGCGACGGAGTCGGCGAAGGGATGGTAGTCGGCCTCGCCGGTGACGAGATCGCTCGACACGGCCACCAGCTGCATGGGCGACTCGTCGAAGCCCGCGTAGTCGAACGGCTCCAGGCGGTTGGGCACCTCGTCGAAGGCGAACTCGCGCCCGCATGCGTTGCCCGTGCGCACGAAGCTCTTCATGGACAGGTAGCGCCAGTCGTCGCAGTACTTCGTGTTGAGGTAGCAGGTGCGCCCGTCTTCGCCGGCCACGTAATTGTAGCCGCACAGCGCGCCCGCCGACACGCCGATGACGCGCTCGCAGAACAGCTTCTGGTCCATGAAGAAGTCGAGCACCCCGGCGGTGAACTGGCCGCGCATGGCGCCGCCTTCCAGCACGAGGTTCGCTGGCGTCGTGCCGTGGCCGCGCCATGCGGGCGTGTGGGCGGGACGTGCGTCCGAAGGGGAGGAGGCGTGCTCGGTCGATGCGCTCATGCGGAGGTTCCTTTCTATGCGTCGCCCACGATTATATCGCAGCGCGACCGCGCGTCGCGGGCTCGCGGGTGACCGTCGCGTAACAAGGCCGCCGTCTGTGGAGCAACCGTGGAGGAAACCGCATGCGACGACCGTTTGCCGAGCGAAATTGTCGGGAATATTGAGATTTATGGTCTGAACCGTAACAATTTGATGCACAGTTGAGCAAACGCGTTTACAATACGATGCGAACAAGAACCGCCGCGGGTGAGGGATGCGCGCGGCCCCTACAAAGGAGGCTTTAACATGAGCGAGGTCGTTTCTTCTTCTGAATTCCAGTCCAAGGTGCTCGACGCGCAGGGTCCCGTGCTCGTCGACTTCTTCGCCACGTGGTGCGGCCCGTGCAAGATGCTCGCCCCCACGCTCGACGAGGTCGCGACCGAGACGGCCGGCAAGGCCGCCGTGTACAAGCTCGACATCGACCAGAGCCCCGACATCGCGCAGCGCTACGGCGTGATGAGCGTGCCCACGCTCATGGTGTTCGAGAACGGCCAAGTGAAGAACCAGGCTGTCGGCGTGCAGCCGAAGCAGAACATCCTGTCGATGATCGGCTAGCCCCGCAGCGAACCGAACGTGCGACGAGCAAGCCCCGGCCTGGTGCCGGGGCTTTTCGCTATCCTTCGCCGAGCAGGCGGTTGAAGTCGTCCAACGGGACGGGCCGTGAGAACACGAAGCCTTGGATCATGTCGCACGAGGTGGTCTTGATGAACGCGAGCTGCTCCTGGGTTTCCACGCCCTCCATGACCGTCTTCATATCGAGCTTTCCCGCCATGTCGATGACCGTGCGCACGATGACCTCCTCCTTTTCGGAGTGGTCGCGCTCGAACAGGAACGCGCGGTCGAGCTTGAGCTCGTCGGCGGGCAGCTCCTTCAGCGCGTTGAGCGACGACTGGCCCGAGCCGAAGTCGTCGATGGAGCAACGAAAGCCCGCCTGGCGCAGCTCGTCGATGATGGCGACGGCGGCGTCGAGGTCCTCGAGCACCATGCTCTCGGTCAGCTCGAGCTCGGCCAGCTCGTCGGGGATGCGGTACGCGTTCTTGATGCGCACGTAGGTGGGCACGAACGAGCTGCGGTGCAGGTGCACCCGCGACACGTTCACCGACACGGGCACGACGGGAAGCCCCGCGTCGAGGCGCTCGCGCTGCGCCTGGCACACGCGCTCGAACATGTACTCGTCGATGCGCACGATGAACCCGTTCTGCTCGAACAGGGGGACGAACTCGGCGGGGCTCACGATGCCCTCGCCGGGACGGTTCCACCGCACGAGCGCCTCGCCGCCCAGCACGCGCGTGCCGTCGACGTTGAACTTCGGCTGGATGAGCGGGAAGAACTCGCCGTTTGCAAGGGCGGCCTCCATCGTGCGCTCGAGATCGGCTCGGCGCAGCATGTCGTCGCGCATGGACGCGCTGAACAGGCAGACGTTCGTGCCCGCGCGGCGGCCTTCGGTCTTGGCGATGCGGGCGCGGTCGGTGAGCTCGGTGACCGAGGTGACGTCGGGAGCGTCCTCCGAGCAGCAGATGCCGACATGCAGGGCGAGGGGCTTGCCCGCCGCGACGATGCCGCGGGCGGTCTCGACGATGCGTTCGCAGCGCTGCGCCGCGTCGTCGCGCGACGCGTACGGGAACATGAGCAGGAAGTGGTCGGCCGTCGAGCGGCAGGCGATGCCGTCGGCGCACGCGTTTCGCAGGATGGCGCTCAGCTCGCGCAGCACCTCGTCTCCGCGCTGGTAGCCGTCGAGGTCGTTCACCAGCTTGAAATCCACGATGTTGAGGTAGGCCACGGCCACCCCTTCTGCGTCGGCGCCGCGGCGCTGCGCGCGCTCGCGCGCCCCTTGCAGCAGGCGGGAGCCGTCCAGCTCGAACTTGGCGCTGCTCGCGAGCCCCGTCAGCTGGTCGAAGTAGGCCAGCTGCTCGATCTGCTTGCGGTGCGCGCTGCTCGAGCGCCAGTACACGACGAGGATGACGAGCAGCCCCACGATGATGACCGCGCACAGCGCGAACGTGGCCTGCAGCACGACGTTCGCCTGTTCCATGAGCACGTCGTTGGGAATGACGGACACGAGGTCCCAGCCGTCGGTGCTTGCGAGCGGGGTGAAGCAGAACACGTACTCGCTGTCGAGGTACGTGAACTTCGCCACGCCCTGGCGGTTTTCCTCGAGCGCCCCGCGGAACGTCGCGATCGCCGATGCATCGTTGCCTTCGTGGTCGACGAGGTCGTATATGTTCGCGATGGTGCGGTTGCTGTTGCGATGCGACGAGCGGATGACGATGTCGCCCTCCTGGTCGACCACGTAGGCGAACCCGGCGTTCTCGTAGAACGACAGCGCGTAGCGGTCGGCCACGTCCTGCAGCGGGCGCGCCTTGCGCACGAGCCCGGGGGTGCCGTCTGCGAACGTGATCTTCTCGTACACTCCCACCATGTTGACCCCGGTCGCCTCGTCGAGGAACGGGCTGATGACGTTGCGGTCGCTATGCTGGCCGATCTCGGCGATCTGCTCGTCGGTGATGAACGTCTCGCGGTCTGCGGTGCTCGAGCGCACGACCCGGCCGGTGTCGAGGTTCACGCACAAATACGTGGCGCCTTCGTCGTTGTGGTCGAACAGCGCCACCTTCTCGTCGATACGCGCGAGGTCGTCGGAGCTTTGGCTTTCCAGCTCGTCGGCGAACAGGTCGAGCGTGTCGAGGTCCTTCTCGAAGAACGTGTCGAGGGCGTTCTGGCCCTGCACGGTTACCTCGAGCGCGTCGGTGACCGACTGCTTCCACAGCGAGTCGTACACGAAGGACGAGAACAGCCCCGACCCAGCTACGATGAGCAACCCGACGGCGAGGGTGAGCGCGGTGATCCGCGCGCGGCCCTTCATGCGGCACGCCCTTCCTTCGCGGCCTTCAGCAGGCCGAGCAGCTGCTCTTCCGCTTCCGCCGCGCTCGCGCCTTCGAGCATGGACATGATGCATGTCCGCACGTCTTCCCAGATGGGGTAGTGCAGATTGTCATCCGAGCCGATGATGGTCCTCCCGTCGGCGAAGGCGCGGGCCAGCGGCTCGAGCGCCTCGTCGTCGGGCGCGGCATTGCCTTCGAGCGGGCTGAACGAGCATTGGCTGTTCGCGAAACGCTCCACCGCGGCGGGCTGCGTGAGGAACGCGACGAACTCCTTGGCTTCGGCCAGGTGCGGGCTGCGCGCGTTGACGCTGACGCGGGTGTCGACGTTCACGACGAGCGCCGGCCGGTCGTCGAGCGCGGGCAGCGGGTGCACCTCGTAGGAGAGCTCGGGCGCGCGATCGTGCATGCGGGCCGAGGCCCAGGCGCCCGTCAGCATGAAGGGGGAGGCGCCGGCGGCGAACTGTTCCAGGTCGTCGGAGGTCTTCTCGGTTCCGCGGGCCAGCTCGGCGTCCACGAAACCGCGCGAGACGAGCTCTTCGACGGCGTCGAACCCCGTGCGCAGCTGGGCGGCGAGCGCGGGAGCATTCTCGTCGAAAGCGGCGATGGCGCTGGCCGCGTCGTCTTCGGCGTACGCGCTTGCAAGGCCGCGGGCGATGGCGAACGTTTTGAGCGAGATGTCGTTGTTCGCCACGATGGGGAGGATGCCCTCGTCGGCGAACGTCGCGCACGCGTCCAAAAACGCGTCGAACGTCGTCGGCACGGCGATGCCGCGCGCCTCGAGCAGCTCCATGTTGCAGTACAGGCCGAACGCCGAGATCGACGTGGGCGCATAGGTGGGAGCGCCGTCCGCGCGCATCTGTCCGAGCGCGAAGGCGCTGAACGACGTCAGCGTGGGGAGGTCGGAGAGGTCGGCCAGGTAGCCGGTTTCGGAGAACGCGAGCGTGGTGTCGTGATCGACCATGAACACGTCGTCGCCGTTGCCCGAGGCGAGCCGCTTGCCGAGCGCTTCGAAGTACGGGCGGCTCTTGATGCCCTCGTACATGATGGAGACGCGGCGATGCTCGTCCATGTACTGGCGCATGATGACCTCGATGGCCTCCACGTTGAGGGGTTCGTACTTGAAGCCGAAGAAGGTGAGGCTCACGTCGGCGTCCGCCTCGTCGACGTCGTCGATGATGATGGGCGCGTTCGACGAGCAGCCGAGCAGGCTGGACGCGCATCCGAGCGCAAGCGTGCAGCCGCCGAGTGCGAGAAATGCTCTTCGAGTGAGCTGCGATGTCGATTCGTCAGCCGAGGGGTCTCCTTCGTAGAGGTCCAACCGCACATTATAATAGCGGAAAACAGGCTTTTGATCACGCTCTATTTTCCCACCACCCAGGCTCGGTGATAATCCCAGCGCCCCGTGTCGTCCGATGCCGTGAGCAGGTAGCTGCCCACCACCGCGTACGGTTCGATGCCTTGGCGCGCCGCTTCGGCGAACAGCGCGGGGGCGTTGCTGCCGAGCGCCGTGGGCGACACTTTGAGCAGGCATTCCCGGCACGCGGCCTCGTCGTGCGCGTCGGTGCGCCGCCATAGCACGGCGCCTTCGCCCGCCTGCGCCTCCACCACCGATTCGCGCACTTCGTGCGGGTCGCTCGCGAACACGAGCACGCCGTAGCGCCACGGCTCCTCGACGAGCAGCTTCCAGGGCGCGGTTGCTTCGTAGTCGATGGCGCTCAGGCTGCGGATGGCGGGGGCGCCCGGGCGCATGCCGGCGCGCTCGAGCTCGCCGGCGGCCGCATTGAGCGCGCGCTGGCGGGCGAGGCGGTCGCGCGTGGCCTCGAGCTCGGCGATGCGCCGCTCCACGTCGTCCTCGGTGCGGGCGAGCGCCTCGTCCAAGCCGCGCGCCGACAGCGCCCGGTAGCCCCGCAGCTCCTTCACCGGCACGCCCAGCTCGCGGTAGAACGCGATCTCGCTCGCCTCGATGAGGTCGTGCAGCGAGTATCGACGGTAGCCGTTGGCCGCGTCGCGCCCTGCCTGCACGAGCCCCGCGCTTTCCCAATAGCGCAGCGTCGAGGCGGCGATCCCCAGATAGCGGGCCGCATCCTTGATGTCGTAGAGGCGTGGCGTTCCCATGGGCGCGCTCCTTCGCGATCGTCTGAAGATTCGGCGAATCCTGTGAAATGCGGGCTTTACCTTCAAGTAGCTTTAAGGTTTAGAGTACCATGCGGAAAAAATCTCAGCAAATCGCATAGCGGAGTGACGCAACATGATTACCAGAGGCATGCTCAAAGAGTATTTGAAGTACATCATCCCGACGATGATCACGTTCACCTTGGGCGGCGTGTACAGCATCATCGACGGCGTGTTCGTGGGGCACGCGGTGGGCGACGCGGGCTTGGCCGGCATCAACGTGGCCTTCCCGCTCGTGGCGTTCATCATGGCCGTGGGCACGGGCATCGGCATGGGCGGCGGCGTGATCTCGTCCATCGCGCGCGGGGCGGGAAACGAGCCGAAGGCCCGGCGCGCCATGGGCACGACGCTCACGATGCTCGCGATCGCCGCCGTGCCCATCATGGCGCTGCTGTTCGCGTTCGCCGAGCCGATCTGCAGGTTGCTGGGCGGCCAGGGGGAGACGCTCGCGCAAGCCGTGGCGTACACGAGCGTGATCGCCTGGGGCGTGCCGTTCCAGATTCTTGTGACCGGCTGCACGCCGCTCATCCGAAACCAGGGCAAGGTCGCTTACGCGATGACCGTGCAGGTGCTCGCGGGCCTCATGAACGTGGCGCTCGACTACGTGTTCGTCATCCTGCTGGGCATGGGCACGGCGGGCGCGGCCGAGGCCACCGTCATCTCGCAGGCGTCGTCGTTCGTGCTGGTGCTGGGCTTCTTCCTCGCGAAGAGGAACCGCATCGCCTGGTCGGACCTGCGTCCCGACCGCCGCATCGCGCTCCATGCGCTCAGGCTGGGGCTCGCGCCGTTCGGCCTGACCATCCTGCCCGAGGCCACGGTGGTGGCCATCAACGTGAACCTGTCGATGTACGGCGGCGAGCAGGCGCTGGCAGCCTACGCGGTGGTGTCCTACACCGCCTGCGTCATCCAGATGCTCATCCAGGGCGTCGGCGACGGCTCGCAGCCGCTCATCTCCAAGCACTACGGAGCGGGCGACGCCGACGGCGTGCGGCGCTTCCGCAACACGAACTACCTGATCACTATCAGCCTGGGCGTGCTGGGGCTCGCGGCCATGTACCTGCTGCGGAACCAGGTGCCGCTGCTGTTCGGCGCGTCGGCCGAGACGGCCGGGCTCATCGCCTACGCGCTGCCCATCTTCTCCACCACGTACGTGTTCTACGGGTTCACCCATGCGTCCACCTCGTACTTCTACGCGGTGGACGATGCGAAGGCTTCGAGCGCCATCGTGTACGGCGAGGCGCTGCTCGTCGTACTCGTCGTGTTCGGCGCAGCGTATCTGTTCGGGCTCGACGGCATCTGGCTGTCGGTGACCATCGTGCAGATGGTGCTGTCGGCGGCGGCGGGCGCGTTGCTGCACTACCGGCATCGGACGCGCCGCGCGGAGGGCGCGTTGGAGCCCGCGGCGGGCGAGGCCTGCTAGCGGCGCGGGCCACGAAGGCTCTTGTCGGGGCGCGGTATCGTGCGGTGCGGCGACGCGGCGGTGCGACGACGCGCCACGACGGCGCCGCCATGACGGTGCCGCCGCAAAATCCGGCAAGTTCGGGACGATATGGCTATCCTTACGCGAGGATAGCGAAGCGAATCGAGTGCGCGACCTGGGGATATGCAAACGTTAGGACGTTTGGGGGATATGCCCGCCCCGAAATCGCTCGCATATCGGCTCGAACTTGCCAGGTTTCGCCGATGGGATCGCAGCTGCCGCTGGCGACCCCCGCACTCCGCATGCCGTGCCCCGCAATCGCGCTCAGCGAGCGCGGGAGAGCTCCTGCTCGACGAGCGGCTTGAGGTAGCCGTAGCCCTCCTCGTCCATGTGGGAGTACGGCACGAAGCGCAGGGCCGCGCTATTGATACAGTAGCGCAGGCCGCCCGCCTCGGCGGGACCGTCGGTGAACACGTGGCCGAGGTGCGCGTCGCCTGCGCGGCTGCGGACTTCCGTGCGGTAGGTGCCCAAGGAGCGGTCGAGGTGCTCGGTGACCACGTCGCGCGCGATGGGGCGCGAGAACGCGGGCCAGCCGCATCCCGCGTCGAACTTGTCCGCCGAGGCGAACAGCGGCTCGCCGCTGGTCACGTCCACGTAGATGCCGGGATCGAACGTGCGGTCGTAGACGTTTCGAAACGGCGGCTCGGTGGCGTTCATCCGCGTCACGCGATACTGGTCGGCCGTCAAGGAGCGGCGCAGCTCGTCGTCGGAGGGGGCGGCGTAGCCGGCTTCCCGGATCAGCGCGTCCACATCGGCGCCGCCGCTGGCCGGGGCATCCGCGTCGTCGCTTCCGCCGTGCGGGCGGTCCGCGCGCATCGACACCGAAGGCGTGGGGATGTCCTCGCGCTCCACGAGGCGCGTCGGGGCGTCTTCGTGCGGGGCGCTCGGCTCGCACAGCCCGTCCACCTGGACGCACGGCCGGCCCTCCACGAGCCCCATGCGCTCGGCGAACGCGTCGGCGTCGCGGACGTTGATGTGGCAGTAGCCGCCCGGATTCTTGTCGAGGTAGTTCTGGTGGTACTCTTCGGCGGGGTAGAAGCCGTCGAGCGGTTCGACCTCGGTGACGATGGGGCTCGTGTAGCGCGCCTGCTGGCGCAGCAGCGACGCCTCGATGGCGGGCAGGTCGGCTTCGTCGGTCCAGTAGATGCCCGACCGGTACTGCGTGCCGCGGTCATTGCCCTGGCGGTCGAGCGTCGTCGGGTCGATGGCCTCGAAGAACGCGTCGAGCAGCACGTCGGTGGGAAGGACGCGCGGGTCGTAGGTCACGGCCACGGTCTCGGCGTGCCCCGTGTTCCAGCGGCATACGTCGTGGTAGCTGGGGTTCTCGGTGGAGCCGTTCGCGTATCCCACCACGGTGCCGCGCACGCCCGGCAGCCGCTTCAGGTAGGCTTCGAGCCCCCAGAAGCATCCCCCGGCCAGGTACAGGGTGCGCGTGGGGGCGGCGCCCCCTTCGGTCGAGGGAGCCTCGTCGGTGTGAGCGGTGTTCGTGTGATGCATTGCCCGGTCCTTTCGCTAGCGATCGCATCCATGGTAGTGCGGGGGCCGCGGATGCGGGGGCGGACGTGCGAATCCGTCACGCACGCGTTGCCGGCCCCTGCCCATTCCTGCTGTTTTAGCGCATATTGGTGCCAAGTTTGTGACATTTAAGCGACGTACCTTATACTGGCACTCAGAAAACACGATTACCCGCGAACCAGGAGGCATGCATGACCGAGGAAACCGTGAGAAACGAAACGTCCGCCGCGTGCAAGACGGCAACGACCGACGACGTCATCGACGTCGCCGTCATCGGCGCCGGCCCGGCCGGGCTCACGGCGGGGCTCTACGCCGCGCGCGCCGGTCTGAACGCCGTGCTGTTCGAGCGCATCGCGCCGGGCGGGCAGCTGGCCCAGACCGAGCACATGGAGAACTACCCGGGCTTCCCCGAGGGCGCCAACGGCTTCGAGCTGGCCTTCGCCATGAAGCAGCAGGCCGATCGCTTCGGCGTGAACAACGTGGGCGAAGAGGTGGTGTCGGTGGACTTCACCCAGAACCCGAAGGTGCTGACGACGGCGTTCAACGAGTACCGCGCCAAGAGCGTGATCATCGCCACGGGCGCGCGCCCGCGCAAGCTGGGGCTCGAGCTCGAGGAGGACCTGCAGGGCCGCGGCGTGTCGTACTGCGCCACGTGCGACGGCAACTTCTTCCGCGACAAGGAGGTCATGGTGGTGGGCGGCGGCAACACGGCCGCCGGCGATGCCATCTACCTGTCGCGCATCTGCAAGAAGGTGTACCTCGTGCACCGTCGCGACAAGCTGCGCGCCACCGCCATCTACCACAAGCGCCTCGAGGACCTGCCGAACGTCGAGTTCGTCTGGAACGCCGTGCCCCGCAAACTCGTGGCCGACGAAGGCAAGCTGGCCGGCGTGCGCCTCGAGATGCTCGAGACGGGCGAGGAGCGCGACGTGGCCGTGGACGGCCTGTTCGTGGCCGTGGGCACCGAGCCGAACACCGAGTTTCTGGGCGGCGCGCTGCAGCTCGACGAGACGGGCTACATCGTGGCCGACGAATCGTGCACGACCGAGGTGCCCGGCGTGTACGCGGCCGGCGACGTGCGCACGAAGTTCCTGCACCAGGTAGTGACCGCCGTGTCCGACGGCGCCGTCTGCTCCGAGGAGGCCGCCGAGTTCCTGGCGATCTAGGAGGAGGTGCGCAATGCGCGCCGATCTGCTATCATAAACCGGTTAACAGCACGAGCGCTCGCTCCGCATGCTCGGGGCGGGCGCTCTCCGCGCGCGGGGGCGCGTTCGACAACCACGTCACGAAGGACAGCACAGGATGCAAGATACCGATATGCGCGAGAAGCTGCTCAAGATCATCGAAGCCTACGAGGACGTGCAGGCGAAGATGGGCGATCCGGCCGTTCTCGCCGATCAGAAGGAGTACAACCGCCTGGCCAAGGAGTACGCCAACCAGGGACCGCTCGCCAAGAAGGCGCGCGAGTACGTGCAGGCCGCCGACGACCTGGCCGCCGCACGCGAGATGCTGGCCGACTCCGACATGCGCGAGTTCGCCCAGGAGGAGATCGCCGAGATCGAAGGGCAGCTGCCGGCGCTCGAAGAGGACATCAAGTTCATGCTCATCCCGGCCGACCCGGCCGATGACAAGGACATCATCGTGGAGATCCGCGCGGCCGCAGGCGGCGACGAGGCGGCCATCTTCGCGGGCGACCTGTACAAGATGTACGAGCGGTTCGCGGCGGCGCAGGGCTGGAAGACCGAGACGATGGACATGTCGCCCTCCGAGGCCGGCGGCTTCAAGGAAGTCCAGTTCAAGGTCAAGGGCGACCACGTGTACTCGGTCATGAAGTTCGAGAGCGGCGTCCATCGCGTGCAGCGCGTCCCGAAGACCGAGAGCCAGGGCCGCATCCACACGTCCACGGCGACGGTGGCCGTGCTGCCCGAAGCCGACGAGGTGGAGATCGACATCAACGACAACGACCTGCGCATCGACGTGTACCGCGCCGGCGGCCCGGGCGGCCAGTGCGTGAACACCACCGACTCGGCCGTGCGCATCACGCACCTGCCGAGCGGTCTGGTGGTGCAGTCGCAGGACCAGAAGTCGCAGCTGCAGAACAAGATCGCGGCCATGGTCGTGCTGCGCGCGCGCCTGTACGAGAAGATGCTGGCCGAGCAGCAGGCCGCCGAGGGCGCCAAGCGCCTCGCGCAGATCGGCTCGGGCGACCGCAGCGAGAAGATCCGCACGTACAACGGCCCGCAGGACCGCGTGACCGACCACCGCATCGGCTACAACGGCACGTACAACGGCGTGCTGCTGGGCGACGGCCTGGGCGACGTGATCACCGCGCTGCAGGCGGCCGACCGCGCGCAGAAGCTCGAGCAGGCCGTCTAGCCGGCGGAACCGCACGTGGCGAACGACATCTGGACCATTCAGGCCGCCCTCGATTGGACGGTGGGCTACCTCGAGCGCAAGGGCGACGAGAACCCGCGCCTGTCCGCGCAGTGGCTGCTGTCCGAGGCCACCGGCCTGCGGCGCATCGAGCTGTACGCGAACTTCGAGCAGCCTTTGTCGATGGAGGAACGCGACGTGCTGCGCGCCTACGTCACGCGCCGCGGCAAGGGCGAGCCGCTGCAGTACATCACCGGCGAGGTGGGTTTCCGGCACATCACCGTGCAGGTGCGTCCCGGCGTGCTTATCCCGCGCCCCGAGACCGAGGTCCTCGTCAGCGAGGCCTTGGCCCTGCTGCCCGCCGCGCCGAGGCGGGTGGCCGCCGATTCGATGAGTCAAAGGGACGGGGATAACGTCTCATACGCCGACGTGCGCGCCGACGACCCTTCCGAGTCCGTCGAATCGCCCGCTGTGTCCGAGCCTCCCGAGCCCTCCGAGCTCCTCGTGGCCGACCTCTGCACCGGGTCCGGCTGCATCGCCTGCTCCGTGGCCTACGAGCATCCGCTCGCGAGCGTGGTGGCCACCGACATCGCACCCGAGGCCGTCGCGCTCGCGCGCGATAACGTCGCGGCCCTCGGGCTGTCCGAGCGCGTCGACGTGCTCGCGTGTGATCTGGGGGAGGGCATCGACGACGCACTCCTGGGCGCGTTCGACCTCGTCGTGTCCAACCCGCCGTACGTGCCCACGGCCGTCATGGACGGCATCCCGCGCGAGGTGGCCGCGTTCGAGCCCGCGCTCGCGCTCGACGGTGGCGCCGACGGTCTCGACGTGCTGCGCCGCCTGCTGCCGTTCTGCCGACGCGCCCTCAAGGAGGGCGGCGCGTTCGCTTTCGAGCTGCACGAGACGTGCCTCGACGAGGCCGCGCGCCTTGCCGAGGACGCCGGCTTCAACGACGTGCGCATCGTCTCCGATCTCGCCCAACGCCCCCGCGTCCTCACGGGGCGCAAGCCCAGCGCGTAGTCGGCGGGCCGCTCGCGGCTTCGTTGGCCGGCCGTGCGCGCGTTTCGACAGGGGAATCTCCGAATTCCATGCGATTTTTTCGTTTTGCGAACGCCGAGGGGCGCCGTTGCGCGGCGCGCTCTGCAAGCGATTCTCGAAATCCCAGGTCATGACGCTGCGCGTTCCGGATGTTCTTTCTTGACGGGCGCCGGAAGCTTTCGGCGTGGCGCGATCGAGCCCCGAACGTTCGCAAAACGAAAAAATCGCTTGCCGCGAGCCGATTCGCGTGTTGAAGGCGCGCTTTTTACGAGCCGCAGGCCCCCGGCGGGCCCTCGATGCATCCTTACGCGCTCCACGTCGCTTCCGAGGCGTCTTCGGCGGAAGCGGCGCGGCCGCAGTCGGCTATAATGGGGCCAAATCGCGAACGAGGAGGAGCCTCATGCTGGAGCGGAACGTTCTTGACGACAACCTGACCCTGTCGGCCTACGTGCTGCGGCAGCGGCTGGAAGGTCGCGAGCCGAAGATCGGCCTCGTGCTGGGATCGGGCCTCAACCCGTTGGCGAACGAGATAGCCGACGCGGTGAGCATCCCCTACGTGGAGGTGCCGCGCATGAAGACGAGCACGGCCGAAGGCCACGTGGGCCGCTTCGTCTGCGGCACGCTGGGCGGGAAGTGCGTGCTGGCCATGCAGGGCCGCCTGCACGCCTACGAGGGCAACAGCGCGCAGGAGGTGGCGTACCCCGTGTGGCTCATGGATCGCCTCGGCGTGCGCACGCTCATCACCACGAACGCGGCGGGCGCGCTCAACCCGAATTACGAGGTGGGCGACTTCTGCATCATGGCCGACCAGATCAACTTCACGGGGCGCAACCCCATCGCCGCGCCCGACCCGGCGAACCTGTCCGACCGCTTCTTCTCCATGGCGGGCGCGTTCGACCCCGAGCTGCGCGCCATCGCGCACGACGTGGCCGCCGAGCGGGGCGTGCGCGTGCGGGAGGGCGTGTACCTCGGGGCGCTCGGCCCCAGCTTCGAGACGCCGGCCGAGATCCGCATGTTCCGCTCGTGGGGCGCCGACACGGTGGCCATGAGCGTGTGCGAGGAGGTCATCGCCGCGCGGCACGTGGGGATGCGCGTGCTGGGCATCTCGCTCGTGTCGAACATGGGCTGCGGCATCGAGGGCGCGAGCCCTACCGGCCTCGAAGTGCTCGACGTGGCGAAGACGCGCGAGGCCGACTTCGCCCGCCTCGTCACCGGCATCGTCGAAGAGCTGTAACGGCGTCGGGGGCTGCGGCGTGTGGACGCTGCGGCCCCTGCGCGGAGATCGCCGCGCGGACGTCGTCGCCCGCCGCGCGGTCGCCCGCGTCCGCGCGCCCTACGCTTCCAGCTTCAGGTCGCCCTCGACGATGAGGCCGGCCTTGCGCATGAGCGCGCCGACGGCCCAGGCGATGAGCGCGGGAAGCACGAAGCAGACCAGCACGAGGCCGACCCAGTCGAAGACGCCCGGCGCGGCCGCTCCGGCCTCCATGCCCGCGATCCAGCCGGTGTACACGCCGATGGGGCCCACGAGTCCGCAGGTGCCCATGCCCGAGGCTACGGCGGGGCCGTTCTGGCTGAGCTGGAACACGCAGGTGGCAAGCGGGCCGGTGATGGCCGAGGCCACGATGGCCGGCACCCAGACGAGCGGCTTCTTCACGATGTTGCCCATCTGCAGCATGGACGTCCCCAGCCCCTGGGACAGCAGGCCTCCCCAGCGGTTCTCGCGGAAGCTCAGCACGGCGAAGCCCACCATCTGGGCGCAGCAGCCGGCCAGCGCCGCCCCGCCCGCGAGCCCCGTCAGCCCGAGCGCCGCGCAGATGGCCGCCGACGAGATGGGCAGCGTGAGCGCGATGCCGATGACCACCGATACGATGACGCCCATGAAGAAGGGCTGCAGCTCGGTGGCCCACATGATGAACCCGCCCACCGACGAGGCCAGCTCTCCGATCCACGGCGCCGCGATCAGCGCCAGCCCGCAACCGCCCATGATGGCGACGGCCGGCGTGACGATGATGTCCACCTTCGTCTCTTTCGACACGGCCTTGCCCAGCTCGGAGGCGACGATGGCGATGACGAGCACCGCCAAGGGCCCGCCGGCGCCGCCCACGTCGTTGGCCGCATAGCCCACGGCTGCCAACGAGAACAGCACGAGGGGAGGGGTGCGCAGCGCGTAGCCGATGGCGACGGCCATGGCCGGCCCCGCCACGCTTTTGGCGAACGTGCCGATCTCGTTGAACGCCGCGAGGCCCGACAGATCGCCGACGGTGGTGAAGATGGTGCCTATCAGCAGCGACGCGAACAAGCCCTGCGCCATGGCCGACAGCGCGTCGATGGCGTAGCGCTGGAAGGTGATCTCGATGTCCTTGCGTTTCAAGAATGCTGCGGCTTTCGATGCCATGCGTACCCCGTCCCCTGGTTCGACCTGCATGTTCATGTGGGGAACCATAGTAGGCGATGCGGGCGGCGCGGCCAACCGCCGATTCCCGATCGGCGGCAATTCCGCCCGTGCGCGGCAAAATGTCCCCGATGGGGGCGGTCCCCATAGGGGACATTTTGCGCTCGGCGCGCGTTCGGGTACAATCGGGGGCCGACCGAGAGAGCGAGAAGAGACCCTATGAACCATCGACTTGCACTGCACGTGCTGGCAAGCGGCAGCCGCGGCAACGCGGCCGTCATCGAGAACGTCGTCACGGGCAAAGGCGTGCTTGTGGACTGCGGCATCTGCAAGCGCGATTTCCTCGCGCGCTGCGACGAAGCCGGCTTCGATCCGGCGAACCTTGAGGCCATCCTCGTCACGCACGACCACACCGACCACACGAAGGGCCTCGGCGTGGTGCTGCGCGGGCTGGCCAAGCTGGGCGTGGAGCCGGCGGTGTTCGTGGACGATGCCGTGCGCGCGGCCAGCAAGGAGATCGGGGCGCTCGAGGGGGCGTGCGACCTGCGCGCGTGCCGCGCGGGCGATGCGCTGTCGCTGGCGGGCCTGCAGGTGCACGCGTTCCGCACGTCGCACGACGCGGCGGCATCGTGCGGGTTCAGGATCGAAGGCGACGGCGACGCGGTGGGCTTCATGACCGACACGGGCATCGTCACGGGCGAGGCCGACGAGGCGCTGCACGGCGTGCGCATCCTCGCGCTCGAGAGCAACCATGACGTGGATATGCTCGAGCACGGCCCCTATCCCTACCCGGTGAAGCGCCGCGTGGGCTCCGACGTGGGGCACCTGTCGAACGTCCAGGCCGCCGAAGAGCTGGAGGGGCTGCTGAGCGGCGCGCTCGAGCAGGTGGTGGCCATGCACATCTCGCAGAACAACAACACGTACCGGCTGCCGGACGAAGCGCTGCGCGCGGTGGTCGAGCGGGCCGCGCATCCTGCCGTCGTGCGGGTGGCGTACCAGACCATGCTCGTGAGCGTCCGCTAGCGGCCCCTGCGCTCCCGTGCCCCCGAGCGGCGCGTCCGAGCCGTGCCCTACATGGTTTTCTGGAAGCGCCCGATCAGCGCGAAGTACACGACCGTGGCGACGATCTCCACGCCGATGAGCGTGAGCATCGCGGCGACGGTCATCTCCCCGATGACGTACAGCACGAGCCCGGCGATGGGCACGAGCACGCTGAGCGTTTCGAACGCGCCCAAGGCGGCCTTGCCGTTGATGGCGGCGTTGCGCTCGTCGCCCTGTTCGATGAGCTCGGTGCGCGTGGGCTTGTGGGCCAACGCGAACGCGCCGCACACGATGAGCGCCGCCGCGCACCCGGCGAAGCCCCACACGGCCTTGCCGGCGATGGGCAGGAGGGCGGACGCGCCCCCGATGTCGAGAGCGAACACGGCGGCGGCGAGCGCGCAGGCGATGCCGAGGGACAGCGTGAGAACGGCGGGCTTCTTATTCATGGTCTTCCTCCTGGTAGATGAACACGTCTTCGATCTGCATGTCGAAGCGATGGGCGATTTTGAACGCGAGCAGGATGGAGGGGTTGTAGCGCCCCTTCTCGAGCGAGCTGATGGTTTGGCGCGACACGCCCAGCTCGAGCGCGAGATCCTCCTGCTTGATGCCGCGCGCTTTGCGGATCTCCTCCAAGCGATTCTCCATGCGCGCTCCTTCCCCTGGTGCGAATAGGTAAAGCTAGCTTTCCATGCAGTATACGGGAGCGCAGCAAGAATGTAAAGTACGCTTTCCATTTTATGCCCCTGCGAGTATGTGCAGATGTGTCGATTCTGGGCGCGAATCGGCAGCCATGGCAAAATCGAGGGGCTCCCGACCTCTTTTCCGGCGACGCTGCGAACGTCATCTGGCCTTTCTCCGCCGCGAACGTGAATCCGGGACGAAATCAGTCCCGGAAATCGCCATGGGTGCCATTTTGCGCCCACCGAATGCGATCCCGGTTTCGCGTCCATCGTTGCACACCGAGGGGGCGCTATGTGTGGCAAAACCGGGTTTTTGGCAGCTTCGAGGCCATCGGAGGCGCTGTTTCGCGGTCGTGAGAATCGGCGACCTGGGGTTTTGCCCGCAAGAACTTCGGAAGGGAGCGCAGAGGCTGCCAAAAACCCGGTTTTGCCACATATAGCGCCTCCGTTTCGGGCCGACCGATCGCGGCGTCGGAAAGCAGCTCGCGGGACGACGGCCCGCGAGCGCAAATGTTTCACGGAGGGCATTCCGCTCGCGCACCGAGATGCCGGGGCACAGCTAGCGCACGGAAAAGCGGCCTCGCTACCCACAAAAACCGCCAGTGAAGCGATCCGGCCGCTTCGAAGGGCTTTCGCCGGCTTATCGCCTGGCATCTTCGCCCGCCTCGTAAAGCTGCTGTGCGACATGCCCGATCTTGGAAGGCCGTTCGATGACGACCGGCTGGTCTTCAAGGATCGCCGCAGCTGTCGGGTGGGCTCGTACCGGTTGTTCTGCTCGTATTCCGCGGATGCGCTCACCATATGGCGCGTCGTCCACGCCACGCAGGACATGGACGACGCGCCTTGGTCGCTTTGGCGGATTAAGACGTCGCGGCCTACGCGGCGGGCGTGTAGGACCACAGGCCGTCGGCCTGCGAGGTGATCTCGTCGAAGGTCCAGTGGCGGCTCGTGTGGTCGCGGCTGAGCGGGTCGACCACGGCGAGCGTGCCGTGCTCGTCGATGCCGGTGATCACGATGTAGGTGGCCGACGAGCCGAACGACCCCGCCTTCACGGAGGCGATGATGGGCCGGTCGCCCACGAGCTCGCGGCGCATGGCCAGCTCGTTCGCGTCGACTTCACGCGAGGCGAGCCCCAGCTGGGCCGCGCCCTCGGTGAGCAGCTCGGTGGCGTCGACGGAGCTTGCGTATCCGCTGCTCTGCGAGAAGGACGCCACTTCGACGGGGCCGGTGCCCACGTCGCCCGTCGCTTCGATATGCACCATGGCCAGGCACATCGGCGCGGCGCCCGCGTCTCCGATGGTTCCGGATCCGTAGGGGCGATCGGCCCACTGCGGGTCGTCTTGATACAGCACGGGAACGGTTCCCTGCTCCCACGACGACTGCGGCGTGCTCAGGCTCGCGCCGTTCGCGGAGGTGGCGGCGCTTGCCGACCCGATGAGGGGGAACGCGCCTTCGTCGATCGCGCCGGTGAGGGCGCGCGCGGCGAAGATGCCGAGAAGCGCCGACAGGACGGCGACGACCGCCATGACGAGCACCGCCTTGAGCGCGCGCTGCCACTCGAAGCTCCGGCTCGCCTGATGGGCGGCGGCGGTGGTGCGGGCGCATACGGGGCGCACCGCCTCGGAGGGCGCGTAGGTTCTGATGCAGGTGGAGCGTTTCGGCGCGGACGCGTAGCGGATGCCGTGCGTGCGGTTGGGGAGGCAGCGGCGTTCCGTCGCGTACGGGTCGGTGCGGTAATCGGAGCTGGCGCTTTGGGATACGAAGTAGAGTAAGCCTCGATACGGCATGAACGCCTCCTTTCATGATGGGGTGCTGAGACGGGCCAAGCCCCTTGGCGCATGTCGCGGTTGCGGGGCTTTCGTGGTAGGTGAGTGTACTGCCCGTGCGAACTTGCGCATGCGAGCTGGGGCAACCGTTTCCCCGACATGAGCGATCGGTCAGCAATCCGACATGTTTTCGGCGCGTTTGCAGCGTATTCGATTTGAGGAGGACGACGTGCGAGGCGGGATGGACGGGGGCACCCGCCTCGGCTACCCCGCCACCCAGGTTCCGAGCAGCGCGAAATGATCCGTGCCCTGCACGTTAACGGTTTCGAGGCCGCCTACGGACATGCCGCTGTTCTTGGAGTAGACGATGTGGTCGATCTCGATCATGGGCGGCACCGGCACCATGGCGTAGTGCGGCTCGGAGGGGTAGGTCATGTGGAAGCCCTCGCCTGCCTGTTGCGAGGCGTCCACGAGGGCGTCGCCGAGCATCTTGCGATAGCGCGAGTGGTCCCATGTCGAGTTGAAGTCGCCCATGATCAGGTATTCGTCGTCGTAGCGGCGCAGCGTGCCCAGGTTGGCGAGGCTTTCGTTCCAGAAGCCCCGCGCGCCCGTCTTGGGAGAGGCGGGGTGCGCGCTGACGAGGCGCACCGGACGGCCCCCGGCGACGATCGTGCAGGCGGGCACGGCGGATCCCGTGACGGGCAGGATGCTGTCGGACGCGTCGCTCGCGGGCGCGAGCGCGTAGATGACGTTGATGCCGCCGTTGTCTTCGGATCCCGCCGCGCCGAGGATGCGCGTAGGCAGCAGCTCGTCGAGGCCGGCCGCCGAGAGCCGTTCGATGAGCGAGGCGCTGACCTCCTGGAGGGCGAGCACCTCGACGCGCTGGTCGCGGACGATCGAGACGATCTGGCCCGCGTCGGCGTTGCCGTTCTTCGTGTTGAGGGTCATGATGCGCATGACGGCGTCGTCGGAGGTCCGCTCGGGCACGGGCCGCGTCGCCTCGTCGGCGATGTGGGGCGCGGGCAGGAAGAAGCCCGCATGCCAGACGATTTGGCAGGCGAGGCACAGAGCGGTTGCCGCGAAGAGCGCCTTGCGCCTGCTCAGCGCTGCGATGATGAGCATGATGGCGCTCGGTATGGCCAGCCAGGGCACGAACGCGGCGGCCTCGGGTATCAGCCGGCCGTTGCTCAGGACGGAAGGCGCGAAGCGGGTCGCCATGATCGCGGCCACGCACGCGGTCGCGGCCCATAGGACGACCGAGAGCGCCGTGCGAACGGATGAGCGGCGGCTTCGAGCCGCCCGCGTCGCCGTCCCGTCCGTCGCTTCTTCGTCCATGCCCGTTCCCGCCTTGTCGTCGATGATCGTCATGAGCCCCAATCTATCATTCGATCCGTCATCGGGCCCGGCGAATCGTCGCCTGATCCCCAAACGTCAGCGAATGCCCATGCGTCCCGCGGCTCGATAGGCGTTCTGCGGCGGATATCCCAGTCCCTCCATGTGAATTTCCCGCATAAACGCTTCGACCGTCAAAGTTTTTCTTGCATCCGGCGAGTGCGGGGGTATACTTTCTCCCACAAGTTCATAGATGAAATGCGATGACGAGGACAGTAGGGACGAATCCATCTCAAGAGAGCCGGCGGATGCTGCGAGCCGGCGGTGGACGGTCCGAACGCCCCCTCCGAGCAGTTCAGCTGAACGCAGCGGACACGCAACGGACGATCTCCGGGTGCAGCCGCGGCAAGTAACCTGAACCGGCGACTCCGTTATCAGTCCGATACGAGCCTCGCTCGAGTGCCGCGCATAGGCGGCGCCACGGCAGCTCGCTTCTCTCTGAGGTCCTGGTGCAGGTTGCTTGCAGCAGGATTTTTTTATGGGCGGAACCCGGCGGGCGGCACCAGCCGACCGGGCATCCAGAGAGAAGGGATCGGACATGCAGCTACGCAGCGATGCCGTACGATGCGGCACGGCGCGCGCCCCTCACCGCAGCCTGCTCAAGGCCGACGGGATCACCGACGAGGAGATGGAGCGGCCGCTCGTCGCCGTCTTCAACTCCCGAAACGACATCATCCCGGGGCACAACAACCTCGACAAGATCGCCGAGGCCGTGAAGGCCGGCATCTACATGGCCGGCGGCGTGCCGTTCGAGATCTCGACCATCGGCGTGTGCGACGGCATCGCCATGAACCACGACGGCATGCACTACTCCCTCGTGTCGCGCGAGGCCATCGCCGACTCGCTGGAGTGCGCGGTGCAGGGCCACGCCTTCGACGCGCTCGTGTGCATCCCGAACTGCGATAAGATCGTGCCGGGCATGCTGCTGGGCGCGCTGCGCGTGAACATCCCCACGGTATTCGTGTCGGGCGGCCCGATGCTCGCCGGAAAGCAGCCGGGCGGATGCGGCCCCTCCACCGACCTCAACACGCTGTTCGACGGCGCGGCGCGCGTGCTCAACGGCACGATGACCGAAGACGAGCTCAAATCGTACGAGGACACGGCGTGCCCCACCTGCGGCAGCTGCTCGGGCATGTTCACGGCGAACTCCATGAACTGCCTGTGCGAGGCCCTCGGCATCGCGCTTCCCGGCAACGGCACCATCCCCGCGGTGTACTCCGAGCGCATCCGCTTGGCGAAGCATGCGGGCATGAAGGTGATGGAGCTCTTGGAGCAGGGGGTCTGCGCGCGCGACATCGTGAGCGAGGCCGCCATCCACAACGCCATGGAGTGCGACATGGCCTTCGGCGGCTCCACGAACACGGTGCTGCACCTCACGGCCGTCGCCCGCGAGGCGGGCCATCCCATCACGATGGACGATTGGGACGCGGCGAGCGCGCGCACGCCGCACCTCGTGAAGCTCGCGCCCTCGGGCCCGCGCCCGCTCACCGACCTGTACGAGGTGGGAGGCGTGCCCGTGGTCGTGGCGGAGCTCGACCGCTTAGGGCTCATCGACCGAAGCGCGCTCACCTGCATGGGCCCGATGGGGGACTACCTCGACTACATGCACGCGGCCTGCGCCGGCGCGGACGGCGAGGTATGCCGCACGCACGACAACCCGTTCAGCCCGTCGGGCGCGCTCAAGGTGCTGCACGGCAACATCGCTCCCGACGGCGCCATCGTGAAGAAGTCGGCCGTCGATCCCTCGATGATGACGCATACCGGCCCTGCGCGCTGCTTCGACAGCGAAGAGGAGGCCTGCGCCGCCATCAACGCCGGGAAGATCGTGGCGGGCGACGTGGTGGTCATCCGCTACGAAGGGCCGAAGGGCGGCCCGGGCATGCGCGAGATGCTGACGCCCACCTCGTCCATCGTGGGGATGGGCCTGTCCACGAGCGTGGCGCTCATCACCGACGGGCGCTTCTCGGGCGCGACGAAGGGCCCTGCCGTGGGACACGTGAGCCCCGAGGCCGCAGCTGGCGGCCCCATCGCGCTCATCGAGGAGGGCGACCAGGTGACGGTGGACATCGAGGGCGGCGCGCTCACGCTGGGCGTGGACGATGCCGAGCTCGAACGCCGCCGCGCGGCCTGGACGCCGCCGGCGCCGAAGCACGATTATGGCGTGCTCGCGAAGTACGCGAAGCTCGTCTCATCCGCAGACAAGGGGGCGTATGTGTCATGACCAACGCACGCAGCACCTCAACCGACGACGCCGCGCCTCGTCCGACGCAGGCCAACGCCACCGCAGCCGGCGCGTCGCGCGGCCTGGGCAGCCGGACGCCCAAGCAAGGCGCTACCATGATCGGCGCCGAGGCCGTCGTGGCCTCGCTCGAGGCCGAGGGCGTCGACCTCGTGTTCGGCTATCCGGGCGGCCAGGCCATCAAGATATACGATGCGCTGTACGACTCCGACCAGATCAAGCACGTGCTGGCGCGCCACGAACAGGGCGCCGTGCACGAGGCCGACGGCTATGCGCGCGCCACGGGCAACGTGGGCGTGGCCATCGTCACGAGCGGCCCGGGCGCCACGAACACGGTGACGGGCATCGCGACGGCCTACATGGACAGCGTGCCGCTCGTGGTGATCACGGGCCAGGTGCCGCGCGGCGTCATCGGCACCGACTCGTTCCAGGAGTCCGACATCGTGGGCATCACCATGCCGGTGGTCAAGCACAGCTACCTGCTGCAATCCACCGAGGAGCTGACGCGGACGTTCCGCGAGGCGTTCCATATCGCCAAGACCGGGCGCCCCGGCCCCGTGCTCATCGACATCCCGTCCGACCTGGCCAGCGAACGCATGGTGTTCGACTATCCCGACGACGTGAACCTGCCGTCGTACAAGCCCACCTACCGCGGCAACGCCAAGCAGATCAAGCAGGCCGTCGCGCGCATCGGCCGGGCCGAGCGCCCCGTGCTGTACGTGGGCGGCGGCACCGTGTCGTCGGGCGCGTCCGAGGAGCTCAAGGAGCTCGCCGAGCTCATGCAGATCCCCGTGGTCACCACGCTCATGGGCAAGGGCGCGTTCCCCGCGTCGCATCAGCTGAACCTGGGGCCCGTGGGCATGCACGGCTCGAAGTACGCGAACCTCGCCATGACCGAGAGCGACCTGATCATCGCGGCGGGCGCGCGCTTCTCCGACCGCGTGACGGGCAAGCTCGACGAGTTCGCGCCGCATGCCGACGTCATCCACATCGACATCGATCCGGCCGAGATCGGCAAGGTGCGCGAGGTGCAGGTGCCCATCGTCGGCGACCTCAAGGGCGTGCTCGGCGGCATCGTGGCGAGCCTTCGGAAGGAGGGCGCGCAACCGAACACGGGCGACTGGGTGGCGCAGATCTCCGCGTGGCGCACGCGCTACCCGTTCTACCATCCCGGCGTGGGCGACGATCCGGACGAGATCGTCCCCGAAGTGGTGCTGAAGAAGCTCTCCGAGCTGCTCGACCCGCAGAAAAGCGTCGTCGTGACCGAGGTGGGGCAGCACCAGATGTGGGCCGCTCAGAGCGTGGACCGCGAGGCGCCGCGCAGCTTCATCTCCTCGGGCGGCCTCGGCACGATGGGATTCGGCTTCCCGGCCGCCATCGGCTCGGCCATCGGCTGCCCGGACAAGCAGGTGGTGTGCGTGGCGGGCGACGGATCGTTCCAGATGAACAGCCAGGAGATGGCCACGGCGGGCATCCATCGCGTGCCGGTGAAGGTGCTCATCCTGGACAACCGCTGCCTCGGCATGGTGCACCAGTGGCAGAAGCTGTTCTACGACGAGCGCTACTCCTCGACGCTCCTGGACGCGAACCCCGACTTCGTGAAGCTGGCCGATGCGTACGGCTGGCAGGCCGAGCGTGTGGAGAAGCCCGCCGACGTGGAGGCGGCGCTCGAGCGCATGCTGGCGGCCGAGGGCCCGTACCTCTTGGACGTGGCCATCTCGCGCGATCAGAACGTGTATCCCATGGTGGCGCCGGGCCGCGCGCTCGACGAGGTGATCGGCGCCATCGACGTGGCCGTGGGAGCCGTGCGCACCGACGTGCCCGACGGAGAAGACGAGAAGGGGGGCGCGCGATGAAGCACATCCTGTCCGTCCTGGTGGAGAACAAGCCGGGCGTGCTGTCGCGCGTGACCGGCCTCATCTCGCGGCGCGGCTTCAACATCGAATCGCTGTCGGTGGGCCCCACCGAAGATCCCACCATGTCGCGCGTCACGGCCATCGTGAAGGCCGACGACGTGGCCTACGAGCAGATCACCAAGCAGCTGCACAAGCTGATCAGCGTGCACAAGATCACCGACCTCACCAACGACGCGGCCATCGAGCGCGAGCTCGTGCTGTTCAAGGTGAACGCCCAGCCCGATCGCCGCAACGAGATCATCGAGATCGCCAACGTGTTCCGTGCGAAGATCGTGGACGTGGGCAAAAGCTCGCTGACCATCGAAGCCACGGGCGACGAGAGCAAGCTCAAGGGCATGGAGGACCTCTTCCGCGCCTACGGCATCAAGGAGATCACCCGCACCGGCAAGATCGCCATGTCCCGCAACAGCAAGGACGTGTAAGGCGCGAACGCGCATGCCCCAGTAACCTCAGCCAACAGAAAGGAAAACCGACATGGCTGTTACGATCTACCACGAGAACGACGCGAACCCCCAGCTCATCCAAGACAAGAAGGTGGCCATCATCGGGTATGGAAGCCAGGGCCACGCCCACGCGCTCAACCTGAAGGACTCGGGGGTCGACGTGCGCGTGGGCCTGCGCGAGGACTCGCGCTCGCGGTCCAAGGCCGAGGAGGCGGGCCTCAAGGTGATGAGCGTCGCCGACGCCGCCGCGGAAGCCGATTTCATCATGATCCTCACGCCCGACGAGACCCAGGCCGCAACCTACGAGGCGGAGATCGCGCCGAACCTGAACCCGGGCGACACCCTCGCGTTCGCGCACGGCTTCAACATCCACTTCGGCTACATCGAGCCGCCTGCGGACGTGGACGTCGTCATGATCGCGCCGAAGGGCCCGGGCCACATGGTGCGCCGCGTGTTCACCGAGGGCGCGGGCGTGCCGTGCCTCA
This sequence comes from Eggerthella timonensis, assembly GCF_900184265.1. Taxonomy (NCBI): domain Bacteria; kingdom Bacillati; phylum Actinomycetota; class Coriobacteriia; order Eggerthellales; family Eggerthellaceae; genus Eggerthella; species Eggerthella timonensis. The sequence goes on along the minus strand of NZ_FXXA01000002.1, from coordinate 2,841,662 downwards.
TCTGCGTGCAGCAGGATGCGTCGGGGCAGGCCTTGGACGTGGCGCTGTCCTACGCGTGGGGCATCGGCGGGGCGCGCGCCGGCGTCATCGAGACCACGTTCAAGAACGAGACGGAAACCGACCTGTTCGGCGAGCAGGCGGTGCTCTGCGGCGGCGTGACGGCCCTCATCAACGCTGGTTTCGAGACGCTCGTCGAGGCGGGCTACCCGCCCGAGATGGCCTACTTCGAGTGCTTCCACGAGATGAAGCTCATCGTGGATCTCATGTACGAGGGCGGCATGTCGAACATGCGCTACTCCATCTCGAACACGGCCGAGTACGGCGACTACTACGCCGGCCCCCAGGTGATCACCGACGAGGCGAAGGCCGCGATGAAGACCGTTCTCGAGCGCATCCAGGACGGCAGCTTCGCCCACGAGTTCATGGAGGACTCCAAGAACGGCCAGGCGTGGCTCAAGGAGCAGCGCATGGAGCATGGCAACGCCCAGATCGAGGAAGTGGGCGCCAACATCCGCTCGATGTTCAGCTTCGCGCGGAGGTAGAACGCGCCTCGCCGCCCCCCGGCGCGCGCGGGATGCGCGCCGGGGGGCGGACGGCTAGCCCGCGATCGTCTTCCCGGCCGCGACGCCGTCGGCTATGCTGCCGACGCCGGCGATGGTGTTGCGCGCCTCTCCGGCCACGTACAGCCCCGGGATGGGGGCTCCCGACTCGTCGAGCGCCTCGTGCGTTTCGTCGTCGGCCGTGATGCCGCCGAGCGTGATATGGGCGGCCCAGGTGGCGGGGGAGGCGAAGAACGGCGGCTCCTCCACGGAGCTCAGCTCGGTGTAGATGTAGCGGCCGAACTCGTCGTCCTCGCCGGCGGCCGCCGCCTCGTTGAACGCGCCGATCGTTTCCTCGAGCACGGCGGGGTCGCAGCCCATCTGCCGGGCGAGTTCCCCGATCGTGTCGGCTTTGAACAGCTGCTTGGTGCGCAAGAGCGTCTCCTGGCGCTCGGCGGAGGGGTAGTCGGCGCACTTGCTGTCGCAGACGAAGAAGCAGAAGCTGTCGGTCTGGCGCATGAGCGCGTCGGCGATGGTGAAGCGGTCGGTGGTCTCGTCGACGAAGCGCCTGCCCTCCTTGTTCACCACGGGGCTGTCGCCGAACGCGCCCATGATGTCCTCGGCCGACAGCGTGATGGGGCTGTTGAAGGGGAACAGCATCTGGTTGCCCATGTCGGCCACCCCCGCGCCCAGCGCCGTCGCCATGCGCACGCCGTCGCCCGTGTGGCCGTTCACGTTCGTCGTGGCGATGGCCGCGTCGGGGAAGTTCCACGTGGTGTTGTACTTCTTGAGCAAGTCCGAGTTGCCGGAGAACCCGCCGGTGGCGATCAGCACGCGCGGCGCCGCGATGGCGTACGTCGTGCCGTCCTCGGCCGTGGCGGTCACGCCGGATACCGCGCCTCCCTCCGCGAGGATGTCGTCGGCGGCGGTGGCCAGCAGCACCTGCACCCCGAGGTCCTGGGTGGCCAGCACCTCGTCGAAGAAGTCGAAGTAGCCTTCGCCGCCCACGCCCGTCGTGGGGTTCGACCAGCGGGGGTAGGTGTAGCCGGTGATGGCGTGCAGGGGCGTGGCCCACTCGAAGCCCAGCTCGGTCATCCAATCGTTGAGCACCGAGATGTTGCGGGCCACGGGCAGGTAGGCGTCGACGGGCATGCCCTCGCCCGTGGTGGCGGCGAAATCGAGCGCGTAGAAGTTCGGGGAGTCGAACAGCTTCGTGCCGCCCGAGGCGCGGTAGGCGTCGTATTCGGCCTGCACCTGGGCGACGAACGCAGGGTCGGTCTCGGCCGCCGCGTCGCTTGCCAGCACGTCTTCGACGTAGCGATGGAACTCGGCCGTCATCTCGGGCCGGTCGGCGTCCGGCGCGGTGAGGTACTCCAGGTAGCCGCCCGACACGAGGCAGTTGCCGCCGATGTTCGAGTTCTTCTCCAACACGACGACCCGCTTGCCGCCCTGCGCCGCCGCGATGGCCCCGCCCATGCCCGCGGCTCCGGCGCCGATGACCACGACGTCGGCTTCGAGGTCGACGCGCTCGCCTGAGGGTTCCGAGGCTCCGACGCGCTTGAGGGCGCTCGCGTTGCCGCCCGCCTGCTCCACGCACGCGGCGGCCGCTTGCACGATGCCCATGCTCGTGAGGGTCGCGCCCGTGACCGCGTCGACGCCGAGGCCCTGCGCGGCCACGATGCGCTCGGGGATTCGCTCGATGGCGGGCGCCGCGATGCGCTCGGTGTCGGCGCTCTGCACGACGCGCACCGCCTCGATCGCCGTGGCGGAGAAGTCGGCTTCCACGACGATCTTGTCGAACTTGCCCTCGGCCTCGCCCGTGTACGTGCCCGCTCGGAACGACCCCTCCGCGCCCGGCGCCTTCGGCGCGCAGCCGGCCAACCCGAACACGGCCACCTGCACCCCGGCGAGCGCCGTCGCGCCCAAAAACGTTCGTCTGCTGATGCCTCGATGCTTCTGCATGCTGTCCATGATCTCCTCGTCCGTTTCCCTCGGGCAGGAGGCGTCCCGCCCCCGGCGTTTGACGGTTCCGACCATACCCGCGGCAGCGTGCGCCGCGTACACCCCAAAGGTGGGTTTCTCGGGATTTCGCAGGTTGAGCCCTTGGTTCGGGCGGTTTCGCACTATCATGGACTCGTTGCGCTCTTCAAGCGCGGCGCGCCGCCCCTCTCGGGCGCGGCAACGATTCGAATCAATGAAACGCATAGGACGCAAGGTGGTTACCATTATGACGAAGAAGGTGCTGGTTACCGAGAAGCTGGCCGACGCCGGCCTCGCGGTGCTTCGCGACAAGGGCTACGAGGTGGACGTGAGGCTGGAGCTCGCGCCCGAGGATCTGGTCGCTGCGATCCCCGCCTACGACGCGCTCATCGTGCGCTCGGCGACGAAGGTGGACCGCGCGGCCATCGAGGCGGCCGAGAACCTGCGCATCATCGGGCGCGCCGGCGTGGGCGTCGACAACGTGGACGTCGAGGCGGCCACCGAGCGCGGCATCATCGTGTGCAACGCCCCCACGTCGAACATCGTCTCGGCCGCCGAGCACACGATGGGCCTCATGCTGGCCTGCGCCCGCAAGGTGCCCCAGGCGAACGCGTCCATGCACGAGGGCAAGTGGGAGCGCAGCCGCTTCACCGGCGTGGAGCTGTACGAGAAGACGCTCGCCATCTTCGGCCTCGGCCGCATCGGCGGCCTCGTTGCCGAGCGCGCCCGCGCCTTCGGCATGAAGCTCATCGGCTACGACCCCTATTGCAGCCCCGAGCGCGCCGAGCAGCTGGGCGTCACCCTGTACGACGACGTGGACGCGCTCGTGCCGCTGGCCGACTTCATCACCGTGCACCTTCCCAAGACGAAGGAGACTCTTCGCATGTTCGGCCCCGACCAGTACGCGCGCATGAAGGACGGCGTGGTGCTGGTGAACGCGGCGCGCGGAGGCATCTACGACGTGGACTCGCTCGCCGACTTCCTGGCCGCCGGCAAGATCGGCGCCGTCGGGCTGGACGTGTACGAGAGCGAGCCCTGCCTGGCGAGCCCCCTGCACGAGTTCGACAACGCCGTGCTCACGCCGCACCTGGGCGCGTCGACGCGGGAGGCGCAGCTGCGCGCCGGCGTGCAGACCGCCGAGTACGTGGCCGCGGGCCTCGAGGGCTCCATCGTGCCGACGGCGCTCAACATGGCGCCCGTGCCGCCCGAGGTGATGGACGCGGTGGGGCCGTACGTGCCCGCGTGCCAGATGATGGGCAGCATGCTCGCGCAGATCGACGGCGAGATCCCGCAGTTCCTCAAGCTGACGACCGCCGGGACGCTGGCGAACGCCGACGTGTCCATCCTCGTGGCGGGCACGCTCAAGGGCATCCTGTCCTACCAAAGCTCGACCACGGTGACGCCGGTGAACGCCGACGCGGTCGCGAAGCGCCACGGCATCAAGGTGGACACCCTGTCGGTGGCCGATGCCGACGGCTACGCATCCACCGTGTCGGTGGTGGCCGACGGCACCGAGGTGGCCTGCACGCTGGCAGGCGAGGCTCAGGCCGCGCGCCTCGTGTCGCTTTTGGGCTACAAGCTGGACATCGCGCCGGCGGGCCAGTCGCTCGTGTTCGAGTACGTTGACGCGCCGGGCCGCGTGGGCACCATCGGAACCATCCTGGGCGAGGCGGGCATCAACATCACCACGATGCAGATCGGCACTAAGCCGGCCGAGCAGTGCGCGCTCGTGTACATGAACGTGGAGGGCGACGTCGACGACGACGTGCTGGCCTCGCTGCGCGCCGGGCTGGGCGACCTCAAAAACCTCTGGTACGTGAAGCTGTAGCGGACGCGCGATGTTCAGCCCGCTCATCGTCATCTACCTGTTCTTGGCGGGTGCGGGCTGCGGCACGTTCGTCGCGGCCGTGTTCCTGTCGTGGCGGGCGCGCTCGTCCGCGGCGCTGAAGCGCTCCTTCGGGCGCGTCGCGCTGCCGGCGCTCGTCGCCTCGTGCGGCATGGTGGCGGTGGGGGCGACGTGCCTCATGCTCGACCTGGGACGGCCCGAGCTCGCGCTCGACGTGCTGGCGAACCCGCTGGGCAGCGTGCTGTCGGCGGGCGCGTGGGCGCTCGTGGCGTTCGTGGCCGCCGCCGCGGTGCTCGCCGCGTGCAACCTGGGGGTGCTCAGGCTCGGCCGCGTCGGCGCTGCGGCGGCGAAGGCGTTCGGGTGCGCGTGCGCCGTCGTGGTGATGGTGTACTCGGGGTTGTTCCTGTCCACTATCTGGACGCTGCCGTTCTTGGCCTCGCCGCTCGTGCCGGCGCTGTTCGTGTGCTCGTCGCTGTCGTGCGGGGGAGGCGTGCTGCTCGTGCTGCCGCTTTTGTGCGATGCCGATGCGCGCCCGCTGTTCCGGGAGATCGCCCGCATCGACGGGGCGCTGCTGGTGCTCGAGGCCCTCGCGCTCGCCGCCCTCGTGGGCCTCGCGGCGAACGACCCGCTGTCGAGCGCGGCCGCCGCGCGCCTGCTGACCGGCGACATGGCGCTCGCGTTCTGGGGCGGGCTCGCGGCGGCGGGCATCGCGGCGCCGTTCGCGCTCGAGGTCGCGCTGCGCGCGCCCGATGCGCGCGCCTGCGCCTGCATCGGCGTTCTGCTGCTCGTAGGCGGCTTCTTCCTGCGGTACTGCCTCTGCATGGCGCCGTTCGCGGGCATCGCGTCGTACTTGTGAGACGAAGGTGTGCGACAGAGGAGACAGAGGGACGGGGTAATCGTCTCATTTTGCCCGCAAAATGAGACGATTACCCCGTCCCTCTGTCTCATTCTCGTCGGCATCGGGGGCGAAGCGCGTTAGAATGTATACGGTAGTATTTAGCTAGGGATGTAGGAAAACCGGCACCCGCCCCGGCGGTGCGAAGGAAGCTCGGCGCATGGACGATTTCAGCATAGACGAACGAAGCGGCGTGCCCATCTGGGTGCAGCTGCGCAACAGGCTCGTCTACCTCATCCAGACGGGGCAGTACCAGCCGGGCGACCAGCTGCCCACCGTGCACGAGATGGCCGTCAACCTCAACATCAACTACAACACCGTGAACAAGGTGTACCGCAGCATGGAGACGTCGGGCCTCATCATGTCGAAGCGGGGCCGCGGCACCTTCGTCGCCGAGAACCCCGCATCCGCCGACGAGGATTCCGTCGAATCGACGATCGACGCCATGATGGGCGATTTCATCCGCCAATGCGAGGAGCTGGGCATGACGCGCAGCGAGATCGCGGGGCGCCTTCAGGACAAGATCTCCCGGATGGGATAGGAGCGAGCTATGGTCAAGTTCGGCAAACGCGGCAACGATCGTCCGAGCGACGTGCTGTCGGGCGGGGAAGAGCCCGTCTCCGGCAGGCGGAAGGCGTCGCGCCGCGGCGCGGTCGTGCTGGCCGTGGCGCTGTTTCTCGCGGCGTTCGCCGTGGTGGTGGGCGCGACGTACCCCTTCCGCTCGGCGTTCACCGTGGGTCTGGGCGTGCTCGTGGGCTTGGGGCTGGCCGGCAGCGTGCACATCGCCTACGAATGGGAACGCGCCGTGGTGCTGCGCTTCGGGCGGTTCCATCGCCTCGCGGGCCCGGGGCTGTACGTCACCATCCCCGTGGTGGACTCGGTGACCATCGTCATCGACCAGCGCATCTCGTCCATCTCGTGCTCGGCCGAGCAGGTTCTGACGGCCGACCTCGTGCCGGTCGACCTCGACGCCGTCGTGTTCTGGATGGTGTGGGACCCGAAGAAGGCGTGCCTCGCCGTCGAGGACTACGAGCACTCAGCGTCGCTCGTGGCCCAGACCGCGCTGCGCGATGCCATCGGCCAGGTGGAGATCGCCGAGCTGTCCATGCAGCGCTCGCACATCGACCATCAGCTGAAGAAGAACATCGAGGAGAAGACCGAGCAGTGGGGCGTCACGATCATCGACGTGGAGATCCGCGACATCCGCATGCCCCAGGAGCTGCAGAACGCCATGAGCGCCGAGGCCCAGGCGCAGCAGGAGCGCAACGCCCGCGTCGTGCTGGCCGAGGTGGAGAAGGACATCTCCGACATGTTCATCGAGGCCGCGCACGCCTACCGCGAGGACGACCTGGCCCTCCAGCTGCGCATGATGAGCCTCGTGAACGAGAGCGTGAAGGAGGGCGGCAACATGGTGGTGGTGCCGAGCCCCTACGCCCAGGGCTTCACCGGCGACATCGCGAGCGCGCTGAAGGGCAAGAAGTAGGGTGCCTCTTGCGAGCCCCCGCCGCGTCGCGAAGCGCGCGTACGCAAAACCCGTACAAATGTTTCACGTGAAACATTCCGGCGATGGCCCGCCGTCGGGGAGGGCAGCTGTTGCGCACGAATCCGCCGCCGCGAAACTCGTCGAGCCGGCAGCGCGCTTCGTTTCGTGAAGGGCGCGCCGGGCGCTCGCCTCCGATGCCCGAAACCGGTCGGAACCCCCGAAATCGCCTCGCGTCGGCGGCTTTTTCACGGTAACGGGCCCTGGGCGGCGGGCGTTTCCCGGGCAGCGGCGCGCCTTCGTTTACGCGGTTTTGCGGCGCAGGTCCGTCGATGCATGCGGATGTTTCACGTGAAACATTTGTACGCTCTGGACGTGCGCCTGCGAGCACGAATCGGCTTGCGAACGCGCGGCGCCCATCGGGGGAGGGTGGCGAAGTAAAACATATGTCAACAGGTTATATATAATGGTTGACGTGGGTATATGATGCGGGCGAAGCGTCGTCCCGCAGCTGCGGAAGCCGCAGGGGCCAATCGCTCCTGCGGCTTTCGCCGCGTTTTCCGCGCCGTTCGCGGACGGGCAAATTATTCTTGAAATGTACATATTCAATTTCCTATTTAACTATATTACTATGAAAACAGTTAACTAGCAGTCTTAGAGGAAACGGTCATGAGTCACTGAGAAAGGGGATGCAATGGCCACAGACGAGACGAACGTAACGCGCCGGGGTTTCATCAAGGGAACCGCCGCCGCAGGCGCCGGCCTGGCGATGCTGGGCGCGGCGGGCGCGATGACCACCGCCGACGGATGGTTGTCGCCGGCCCACGCGGATTCGGGCGAGGAGTACACGGCGTACACGTACCACCAGTCGCATTGCGGCGGCATGTGCCCGCTCGCGTGCACGGTGCGCGACGGCCGCATGGTATCGGTGCAGCCGAACCACTGCTGCGACGATAGGTACGAGACGATCTGCGTGAAGGGCATTTCCGAGGTCCAGCACATCTACGGCGACCATCGCGTGCAGACCCCGCTGCGCCGCACGGGCGAGCGCGGCGCGGGCGAGTTCGAGCCCATCTCGTGGGACGAGGCGCTCGACGAGGTGTGCGACACCTTGAAGGACCTCCAGAGCAAGCACGGCAACGACTGCGTGGTCATCTCCACGGGCGCCGAGGCGAACTTCCCGTGGCTCGCGGCCGTGCTGGGCGCGCAGGTTGACGCCAGCTCGGGCATCGACGTGGGCATCGGCAACGGCCTCGACCCGGCCATCGGCTTCGGCGGCGGCTACGCGATGGCCACCTGCGAGGCGCGCGACTGGGTGAACTCTAAGCTCGTGCTCAACGTGGGCAGCAACTTCCTCGAGTCCAGCCTGCCCAACGCGCGCCTGTTCTTCGAGGCGAAGGAAGCCGGCACCCGCATGGTGACGGTGGACCCGCACTTCTCCACTACGGCCGGCAAGTCCGACCAGTGGGTGCCCATCACGCCGGGCACCGACGCGGCGTTGTTCCTGGGCATGGCCAGCGTCATCCTGGACGAGAAGCTCTACGACGAGGACTTCGTGCTGAACTGCACCTCGCTGCCGTTCCTCGTGGACGCCTCCACCGGCAAGCTTTTGCGCGACCATGCGGAGGACATGGATGCCGAAGAGCCCGAGACGGGCGAGCAGAACCCCTTCTTCGTGTGGGACACGGCGTCGAGCGCGAAGGCCGCCTACACCGACGCGGCCGCGAAGCCGGCGCTCGAAGGCACCTTCACCGTCGACGGCGCGTCGTGCACCACCGTGTTCTCGCTGCTCAAGAAGAAGCAGGCCGAGTACACCCCCGAGTGGGCCGAAGGCGTGAGCGGCGTTCCCGCCGACACCATCCGCAGCCTCGCTCGCGAGTACGCCGAGGGCCCCGCTTGCCTCGCGCTCGGCTGGGGCGGCAACGACAAGATGGGCAACGCCGACATCGCGGGCCACGCCGCCGCCACGCTCGTGGCCCTCACGGGCAATGTGGGCAAGGTGGGCGCCGGCGTGGGCGTGTTCGTGGGCGGCAGCTACAACGGCCATGCGGGCACGCTCGGCGCGTGGGAGCTGCCCGAGGACCTCGCGGCCGGCACGCTCGAGATGCCGCTGTACGACGCGCGCGACGGCCAGGCCAAGGTGCGCGCCTGCATCTTCTGCGGCGACGTGCTGCAGCAGCACATCGGCAACATGAACAAGACGGCCGAGTTCGCCCGCGGCCTCGATTTCATCGTCACCATCGACCCGTACTTCACCGAGGGCGCCAAGTGGGCCGACATCATCCTGCCCGCCACGACGCGCTTCGAGAACGACGCGGAGGTGGGCAACGTGAAGGTGGGCTACAGCAACATCGTGCTGCAGAACAAGGTCATCGAGCCTTTGTTCGAGGCCCGCACCGACTTCTGGATCGGCAAGGAGATCGCCAAGCGCTTCGGCAAAGACCAGTACCTGCCCGCCACGTCCGAGGAGTGGGTGGAGAAGGTGCTGTCCTCCTCCGAGGACCCCTACGTCTCGGCGCTCACCATCGACAAGATCAACGATAAGCAGGGCGTCTACCCGCTCGAGGGCATCGAGGAGCCGCGCCGCGAGTTCATGGACCGCGTGTTCGCCACCACCTCCACCCGCATGGACGTGTACTACGACGCGCTGACCGCCTACGACCAGGCGCTGCCCACCTGGGAGCCGCCCCTTGAGGCGCATGCCGCGAGCGATCTGGCCTCCACCTACCCGCTGCAGCTGGCGAACGTGCGCACGCGCTACCGCATCCACAACCAGTTCAACGACGCCAAGTGGATCCAGCAGTTCGCCGAGCCGCGCATCGAGCTCAACCCCTCCGAGATGGAGTCGCGCGGGCTGGCGACGGGCGACGCGGTCGAGGTGTTCAACGACCGCGGCTCCTTCACGTGCCGCGTGAAGGCGAACGAGTCCATCCGCCCCGGCAGCGCCCGCATGTTCGAGGGGCAGACGGCCGACTTCCTCATCGAGGGCAACGTTCAGAACGTCACGAACGACGGCTACGTCGAGCGAGGCGCCGAGCTCATGTGCGGCCCGGTCATCCCGTTCTCCGATACCCTCGTCGAGATCAAGAAAGCGTAGGTGAGAGATCATGACCAAGCTTGGCATCGCTATCAACCTTGAGCGCTGCGTCGGGTGCAACACCTGCGCAAACGCCTGCAAGATGCAGAACAACGTTCCCATGAACATGCTGTACATCCGCGTGGAGACCGACGGTGTGGACACCGCCGATGGCGCGCAGGGGACCTATCCCAACCTCAGCCGCACCTACATCCCCGTGGCGTGCCAGCACTGCGAGAACCCCGCGTGTCTGAAGGTGTGCCCCGTGGGCGCCACGTACAAGGATGACTTGGGCCGCGTGGAGATCCATTACGACAAGTGCATCGGCTGCCGCATCTGCATGGCCGCCTGCCCGTACAACGCCCGCGTGTTCAACTGGAACGAGCCCGAGCGCGACCCCAACTGGAACTACGGCGACAAGGACGTGCCGGTGCGCCCGAAGGGCGTGGCCGAGAAGTGCACGCTGTGCAAGGAGCGCACCGATCGCGGCGACATCCCGATGTGCGTGCGCGTGTGCCCGGGCCGCGCCCGCGTCTACGGCGACCTGGACGATCCCGAGTCCGAGATCTCGAAGGTCGTGCGCGAGAACAAGGCCTATCAGCTTCTCGAGGAGTTCGGTACCCGCCCGCAGCTCCGCTACTACAACGCTTAGGGGGCTTGACATGCAAACGAAACGAATCTCCCGTCCGGTCATGATCGTCCTGGCCGTGATCGCCGCCGTCGGCGCGGCCGCCTGGATCTACCAGACCATGTTCGGCCTCGGCGTGACCGGCATGAACAACGGCACCTCCTGGGGCCTCTACATCGCCGCGTTCATGTTCTTCGTCGGCCTGTCCGCCGGCGGCCTCATCGTGGCCTCCTCGGCATCGATCTTCCACGTCACCGAGTTCAAGAAGGTGGCGCTGCCGGCCGTGTGCGTGTCCACGGTGTGCATCTGCTGCGCGGGCCTGCTGGTCATCCTCGACCTCGGCGGCGTGGCGCGCCTGTTCAACCTGATCCTCTCCCCGAACTTCATCTCGCCTTTGTTCTGGGACATCTGCGTCATCACCTGCTACCTGATCATCAACCTGGTCTACCTGTACTTCATGACGTCGAAGAAGGCCGACAAGTCCAAGATCGCCATCGTGTCGCGCTTCGCCCTGCCCATCGCCATCCTCGTGCACACGGTGACGGCGTGGATCTTCGGCCTGCAGATCGCCCGCGAGGGCTGGCACTCGGCCATCATGGGCCCCTTGTTCGTGGCCTCGGCCATGGACTCGGGCTTGGCGCTGCTGCTCATCTCGCTCGCTTGGATGAATCGTCGCGGCATCTGGGAGACGTCGAAGAAGCTCATGGGCATGCTGGCTGGGCTGTTGGCCACCTGCATCGCGGTTGACGGCTACATGGTGGGCTGCGAGCTTCTGACCACGGCGTATCCCGGTTCCGAGGGCGGCTGGCACGTGCTGTCGCAGATGTTCTTCGGCGCCACGGCCCCGTACTTCTGGATCGAGATCGTCGTGGGCGTCATCATCCCGTTCACCATCCTCGTGTTCGCGAAGAACCGCCAGAAGACCGGCCTCATCGTGTTCTCGTCGGCATGCGTCGTGGTGGGCGTGTTCTGCAAGCGCGTGTGGCTCTTGTTCTCCTCGTTCATCACGCCGAACACCTTCGGCGGCCCGGGCCTCATCGACGGCACGTCGGCCAACGCCTCGGGCATGGACGTGTGGGCGGCGACCAGCTGGTACGCGCCGTCGTGGGTGGAGTACGCGGTGCTCCTCGGCGTGATCGCGCTGGGCACGCTGGCCTTCCTCATCCTCGTCGAGCGCTTTATCATGAAGGCGAAGCCGACCGACCTCATCGACGCCGACGCGGCCGCCCACGGCGCGGCCGATGCGAAAGCGAGCTCACCCTCCTGCTAGCGCGTGCAACCTCCTCTCCTGCATGCGGTCGGCATTGCGGCCCGGCAAGCGAACCCCTGCGCTTGCCGGGCCTTTGCATGTACCCAAAGGTGCCTGACCCCTTTGGGTACATTTAGGTCGCTATGGCTCGAGGAAGGCCCTCACGGCGGCTTCCGGGTCGTCCATGAAGCGCCGCATCATGATCCATTCGAGCGAGTCCTTCCCGTCGATCTCACGAATCTCGTCGTCGAACTGGTAGACGGTGGCGCCGGGCAGCGCCAGCAGGATGGGGGAGTGCGTGGCGATGACGAGCTGGCAGCCCGCGTCTCGCAGCCGGGTCAACTCGCAGGCGAGCGCGATCTGCCCGCTTTGCGACAGTCCCGTCTCGGGCTCGTCGAGGATGTAGAAGCCCTCGGTTCGGAAGCGGCGCGTGATGAGCGCCATGATGCTCTCGCCGTGCGAGCGGGCGTGCAGCGACACGCCGCCGTAGTAGCGTTGGTCGTCCTCGAGCTCGTCGGTGGCGCTGATGAGGTTGAACAGCGTGTCGGAGCGGACGAAGAAGCCGTCGAGCGGGCGGTAGAGGGATCGGTCGAGCCGGATGAAGTCGTGCAGCGCGGAGTGCGTGGGCTTCGTCGAGAACGTGTAGTTGCGCGAACCGCCCTCGGGGTTGAAGCCGAAGGCGATGCCGACGGCCTCGAGCAGGGTGGACTTGCCCGTGCCGTTCTCGCCGCAGAAGAACGTGATGCCCTTGTCGAACCGCAGCTTGCGAAGCGAGGCGATCGCGGGGATGTCGAACGGGTAGGCGTCGGCGTCGGGGACCTCGTTCCAGAGGATCTCGGCCGAGCGCACGAACGCATCGTTTTCGAACATGGCAGCCCTTTCGTCTCGTCGATCGCTGCAGGCGCGCTTCCGAGTATACGGAATCCGAGGCGTGTTCGCCAACCGTGCGAAGTCCTGCGATGGTATAATCGGGCGAACGTTCGCCGAGCTGAGGAGGAGCCATGCCCCGCATCACCGATTTCGCCCTCGTCGAACGCGCCGAGCAGCCGTCAGTCGTAGTGAGCGGGCGTACGCCCATCGCGCAGCTGCCCGCGCTCATAGGATCTGCGTTTTCCCAGTTGGGTGCCTATGTCGCCGACGAGGGCCTGGAGCCTGCGGACATCCCGTACGTGCGCTTCGTGGATATGGGCGGCATGGACGATGCGCTCGTCGAAGTGGGTTTCCCGCTCGCGCGCCCTCTGCCCGGCGCTGGCGACGTCGCTGCCGGGTGCGTCCCGGGCGGACGCTACGTCACGTTCATGTTTCTGGGACCCAACGAGAACATGGGGCCGGCGTACGAGGATATGGAGGGCTGGCTCGCGCAGCGCGGGCTCGTTTCGTCCGGCCAGTGTATCGAGCAGTACTATAACGGCGATCCGTTCCCGCGCGACCTGGCGCTCACCGGCGTGTCGGTTCTGCTTGCCTGAGGGTGTTCCGCCGCGGTATCGCACGGTCGGGACGGTGGACAAAAACGCGAGTATTCTTTATCTTTTGTTGGGAATAATCGTGAGAGCGGACTTTCTACCAGGTGTTATGCGAACCGCCATGTTCGGAGGGCCTCGCACGCTGGCAAAATCTAGCGAATACTCGCACTTTTGTCCATTACCTTTCTAATCATATATAACCCGCGGAACGGGTGGATGCTTGCCGGCGACGGCGGGGCGCCTTCCGGCATCTGCGGGGCGCTTACCGGCGACGGCGGGATGCCTGCCGACGACTGCGGGGCGCCTGTCGGCGCCGGCGAGACGATCGCCCGTTTCGCCATGCACGCGAAAATGACCGGGGAGAACCCGGGGCCGCTGCCGAATTCCCACGGCTTCGGTCGGCATATTTGCTATGATTGTCAAATCAATCTGAAACGCGGTCAACGCTTGCGCGGTTCGATGCGGCGGGACTGGACACGAGAAGGAAGGAACACGCACATGACTCGCAAGATCAACATCTTCGATACGACGCTTCGCGACGGCGAGCAGTCGCCGGGCGCCTCCATGAACACCGAGGAGAAGCTGGTCGTGGCGCGTCAACTTCTGCGGCTCAACGTGGACGTCATCGAGGCGGGCTTCCCCATCTCGAGCCCCGGCGACTTCGAATCGGTCCGCCGCATCGCCGAGCTGGCGGGCGACCAGGCCACGGTGTGCGGCCTCACGCGCGCGGTGGAGAAGGACATCGACGCGGCGGCCGACGCGCTCAAGTACGCCAAGCGCCCCCGCATCCACACGGGCATCGGCGTGAGCCCGAGCCACCTGCGCGACAAGCTGCGCATCACCGAGGACGAGTGCGTCGAGCGCGCGGTGAAGTGCGTGAAGTACGCCAAGACGTTCGTGGAGGACGTGCAGTTCTACGCCGAGGACGCGGGCCGCTCCGACTACGACTTCCTCGTGCGCGTCATCGAAGCCGTCATCAAAGCCGGCGCCACGGTGGTGAACATCCCCGACACCACGGGCTACTCGCTGCCCGAGGAGTTCGGCGCGCGCATCAAGTACCTCATGGACAACGTGGACGGCATCGAGAAGGCCACGGTGTCGGTGCACTGCCACAACGACTTGGGGATGGCCACGGCGCTGTCGCTGGCCGGCGTGAAGAACGGTGCCACGCAGGTGGAGTGCACCATCAACGGCCTGGGCGAGCGCGCGGGCAACACGGCCATGGAGGAAGTGGTCATGGGCATCAAGATGCACGGCGACGAGCTGGACGCCTGCACCGAGATCAACACGCGCGAGTTCATCAAGGCGAGCCGCCTCGTGTCGTCCATCACGGGCATGAACGTGCAGGCCAACAAGGCCATCGTGGGCGCGAACGCCTTCGCGCACTCCTCCGGCATCCACCAGGACGGCGTGCTCAAGAAGCGCGACACCTACGAGATCATCGACCCGGCCGACGTGGGCGCGGGCACCAGCCAGATCGTGCTCACGGCGCGCTCGGGCCATGCGGCTCTCAAGCACCGCCTCGAGGAGCTGGGCTACGAGCTGGAGGGCGAGGCGCTCGACCAGGTGTACGAGGCGTTCCTCAACCTGGCCGACAAGAAGAAGGAAGTGTACGACGAGGACCTCGAGAGCCTCGTGAACGAGCGCGACCGCAACGAGAGCGCGCTGTACTCGCTCGAGGGCGTGCAGATCAGCACCGGCTTCCCGCTGACGCCGACGGCCACGGTCACGCTGCGCAACGCAGCCGACCAGGTGGTGACCGCGTGCGAGTACGGCACGGGCCCCATCGACGCCATGTGCAAGGCCGTGAACAAGATCGTGCAGGTGGACAACGACCTCACCGAGTTCTCGGTGCAGTCCGTCACGCGCGGCATCGACGCCCTCGGCGAGGTGACCATCCGCGTGACCGATCCGAGCGGCGCCGTGTACACGGGCCGCGGCGCCGACGGCGACATCGTGGTCTCGTCGACGAAGGCCTACCTCAACGCGCTCAACCGCCTGCTCAACGACAAGCAGGAGCAGCGCCGCTAGAGCTTCGCGGTTTCCATGCGTCATCGACGGCCCGTCTTCGGACGGGCCGTCGGCGTTTCGGGCTGCATGCGCTCTCGGAACCCGCTCGCCCGTTTCGCCGCCGTTCGCGAGGCGCGTCGGCGCGCGGATCGGCTCGAAGTAGGCAATTACTGCGTTTTGCGAACGCACGGGGCGCGTTCGGCACCTGTTTTAGGAGACGCATGGTACGCGACCTGGGGAAACGGTTCACGTCTTCCTCCGCGTCGATGGCGGAAACGGGCTCGTCGGGCCTCCAACGTACGCAAAACGAAATAATTGCTTAGAAATCGGCGAATCGCGTGTCCGATGCAAGCTGTCGACGGGCGACGTTTTCGCGCGCGGGATCGAACCGGTTTTCCTATCCCGACCGCGGCGACGGGCGGTGGACTCATTGGCATTTCGAGGGGTTCTCGCGCCGTTTTGCTCGGGAAACGCCGACGCAGGGCCGTCCGATCCATTGGAACTTTCAATGGAAGAAAAATGCAGGGACAAAACCGGCGATCCTGTCCATGTTCGAGCGGAAGCGCGGCCGGTAGGCTGCAAAGCATACGATCCCGGTTGCTCAGGGTCACCGGGACGATCCGTTCACGAGGAGGAATCATGGGTCAGTATCAGGAGAAGTACCACGTCCCCGAGTTCACGTACGACGAGTACGAGAAGATCACCGTCAAGAAGGACGGCCCCGTCTACATCGTCTCGTTCAACGATCCGGGCAACCTCAACGCCATGTCGTACGCCCAGATGGCCGAATTCAACGAGTTCCTCATCAAGGTGCGCATGGACCACGAGTGCCGCGTCATCGTGCTGACGGGCGAGGGCCGCGCGTTCTGCGCCGGCTTCAACCTCAACGACCTGGCCATGGAGCATCCCGACGACATGGGCGACGTGCAGACGATGTACTACCTCATGCAGCGCATCTGCTCCGACCAGGTGGTGTACATGCACCGCTGCGAGCAGCCCATCATCGGCGCGCTCAAGGGCTACGCGGTGGGCGGCGGCATGTCGCTGTCCTGCGCCTGCGACATGCGCATCCTGGGCGAGAGCTTCAAGATGAACGCCGGCTACCTGGCCATCGGCTACACCGGCACCGACATGTCCGGCTCGTTCTACCTGCCGAAGATCGTCGGCTACGAGCGCGCGTTCCGCATCATGTCCTCGCCGGACCGCTGGGACGCCGAGACGCTGCACAGCTGGGGCTTCGGCCTGGAAGTGGTGCCCGACGACGAGGTGGTCGACAAGGCCGTGGCGCTGGCGCACCACATGTGCGACACCACCGCCCCCATGGCGCTGCGCCTCACGAAGGAATCCATCCACGCCGCCGTCGACGGCACGAGCTTCGAGACGCAGGTGAAGATGGAGAACCGCAACCAGGTGCTGGGCGCGGTGTCGCAGGACGGCGTGATCGGCCGCGCGAAGATGAACCCGCACAACAAGCAGGACGTGAAGGACAACCCCGAGAAGTACCGGTTCAAGAACCTCTGATCTCCGCCGCGCGCGAGCGCTGGCACCCCACCCTGCGAACCCGGGCGCTGCTCACGCCCGGGTTCGTCCCACACCGTCAAGAGGGGGCTGTATGGCTATGCAAACGCGTGAGAAGCTTTCGTCACGTCATCTGCTCGTCGTGCTCACCGGCATCATGATCACCTTCGGATGCTCGGCGCTGTGCTTCTCGACCTGGGGGCTGTTCCAACCGGTCGTGTCGGAGGCGCTCGGCATCCCCACGACCTCGTTCGCCCTGTACGTGACCATTATGTACCTGACCATGACCGTGGCCTCGCCCTTCGCGGGCAAGCTGCTGCAGAAGGTGGACGTGCGCATCATCCTGAGCGCGTCGGCGGTGAGCGTGGCCGCCGCGTTCGCGCTGATGGGCCTCTCGACCAACATCTACCTGTTCTACGTCGCCGGCGTGCTGCTGGGCCTCGGCGAGATATCCATCCTGTGGCTGGCCATCCCCGTGCTGGTCAACAACTGGTTCTACGAGCGGGCCGGGTTCTTCATCGGGCTGTGCATGGCGTTCACCGGCATCGGCGGGGCGCTGTGGTCCATGGTGTTCACCGCGCTCAAGTCCGGCGGCATGGACTTCCATCAGATCTACCTCATCTGGGCCGTCATCGCGCTGGTCACCTCGCTGCCGTTCACGCTGTTCTGCGTGCGCACGCGCCCGTCCGACTGCGGGCTGGCGCCCTACGGCGCCGCCGTGGCCGAGGGCAAGGAGGCTGCGAAGCCGTGCGGCCTGTCCGCGTCGCTCGCTATGAAGTCGTCGGCGTTCTACCTCGTGTGCGTCTGCGCGGGCATCATCAACATCGCGAACCTCATCGCCATGCAATTCCCCACGTACACGAAGTCGCTCACCGGCGTGGCCTTCGACGTGCTCGTGGTGGGCGGCATCATGTCCACCGTCATGATGGTGGGCCAGGCGCTGTTCAAGATCGTGCTGGGCGCCGCCGTGGACAAGAGCGTGAAGGGCGCGCTGTGGTTCGCGTTCGCGGCCGGCGTGGTGGGCATCTTCCTGTGCTGGTTCGGCTTCGCGTCCGAGTTCATGCTGTACGCCGGCGCGTTCATCTTCGGCGCGTTCTACGCCACGGCCGTGGTGCTGGTTCCGGCGCTCACGCGCGCCGTCTTCGGCACGCGCGAGTACCCGATCATCTACTCGCGCATCTCCACCGTGTTCAACCTCATCGGGGCGTTCGCGTCCATGATCTGGGCGTGGGTGGGATCGTCCTACGGGTTCGACGCCGTGTTCACGGTGGGGCTCGTCATGCTCGTGGTGGTGCTCGTCACCGGTCTGGCGTCGCTTGCGGCGGGGAAGCGGCGCCTGCGCGCGCTGTGGGAATAGGCGTCTGCGAGACAAAGGGAGACAAAGGGACGGGGTAATTGTCTCATTTTCATAGGCGGAGCCGGAAGTCCGTGCAGGCTGCAAAATGAGACAATTACCCCGTCCCTTTGTCTCATTCCGAACGGAACAGAACGGCCAGGCTGGCCGTGGCGCGGCGGCGTCGAAGCGCCTAGGATAGGGACAAGGGCCGAGCGCCGGTTGCATCCATGGCAGGTGAGGAGATACCCGTGAACAACTCTTCTTCGCTTTCCCTCTCGCAGCTGTACAACTTCAAGAAGCTGGCGGAGACGCAGCACATGACCCGCGCGGCGAAAGAGCTCTACATCACCCAGCCCACGCTGAGCCTGTCCATCAAGGCCCTCGAGCACGAGCTGGGCGTGCCCCTCTTCTTCCGCGACGGGCGCCAGATCAGGCTGACGAAGCACGGGCGCGACTTCTACGCCGACGTCGCCGGCGTGCTGGGTGACCTCGACCGCAGCATCGCGGCGGTGCGCGCCCAGGGCACGGTGGGAAGCGGCTCGCTCAGCATCGGCACCATCCCCACGATCCAGCACGACTTCCTTCCCGAGCTGCTGCAGCAGTTCTGGCAGGAGTACGGCTACGACGTGAAGATGGGCTTCACGGTGGAGTTCTCGCTGCCGCTCATCCGCTCGCTCAAGGCCCAGGAGTTCGACCTGATCTTCGCCTCGAAGGCCGAAGGCGAGCCCAACCTGTGCTTCGTGCCCATGCTGACGAAGCGCCTCATCCTCGTCGTGCACGAGGAAAGCCCCTTCGCCGAGCGCGACAGCGTGTCGCTCGCGGAGCTGCGGGGCGTGCCGTTCGCCAGCTACGCGCCCGACACGCCGCTGGGGCTGGAGGCGAAGCGGCTGTTCGAGGGGTGCGGCATCGAGCCCGCCATCGTGTACGACGACGAGTTCATGCTGACGAGCGTCGTCGTGGCGAACCGCGCCATGCCGGGCGTCATGCTGGACACGTTCGCCATCGAGCGCTTCGACGGCGTGAAGAAGATCGCGCTGGCCGACGTGCCCGACGACTTCCACTACATCTACCTGGCCTTCGACAAGCGCATCTACCGCAGCCAGGTGGTGGAGAGCTTCGTCGAGACGGCGCGGCGCTTCTCGTCGATCGCGCAGGGCGACCCTCCGGGCGCACTCGCCGTCCCCGCCTGAGCGGCCGCGCGTCCTTGCGCCGAATCGCCCGCGCCCGCCCGCTCCGCGCTCCAAAGGTGACAAAGGGAGACAAAGAGACGGGGCATCGTCTCATGGGGAGACGAGGGGACGGGGGTGTCGTCTCATGTGCAGGCGAACCGCAGGGCCTCCCCGTCGGCGCGCACCACGTACAGCTTGAAGCCGCGCTTGCAGCGCGCGACGCACTGCTCGCAGGGATCGAGGTCGCAGTAGCAGTAGGCGTCCTCGTCTGCGAGGGGGAACACCGCCGCGCCTCCGCGCGGGCGCGGGCGCGTCTGCAGGCCGGTGAACGTCTTGAGCACGACGAGCGCGGGCCCGTTTTCGGCATCCTCCCAGGAAAGCGTCAGGCGGTTCGCGTCCATCCCTCCCGTGAACGCGAAGGAGAACCCCTCGTCGGCGGCGCATGCGCTGCGGAAGGCCATGGGCTGCACGGGGGACCCGCCGCAGCGCGGGCACCGTGCGTGCGCGCCGCCGCCGGCCTCGCCGTAGGGCGCGCGCACGATCGCCGAGCGCCACAGGTCGGTTTCGACCTGCGCCGCGGCGCTGCCGAGCTCCATGAGGAGGCTTTCGCAGCGCGGGCAGCGATACAGGGCGACGTCCGCCTCGTCCACCCGGGGCTTCCAGGTGGCGCGCGTGCGCGTCGGCGAGAGCCTTGGCGGCGCGCACGCGCGCAAGGAGGATGTCGCACGGTCGGTCATCGGGCCATCGGTTCGCGCGGGGCGCTAGTCGAGGTAGGCCATCGTTCCGCCGTGCTTGATGCAGTCGCGCGCGATGGTGATGCGCTGCACCGTGGGCGCGCCCTCTTCCAGCCACATGGCGCGGCAGTCGCGGTACAGGCGCTCCACCGGGCCGAACGGGTTGTCCTCGAAGTAGCCGTCGCCGCCGAAGATCTCGAGCATCTCGTCGGACACGAGGCGCGTCGTGTCGATGGAGAACAGCTTGCAGCAGGCCGCCTTCTCGGCGATGTAGGCGCCGTTCGGCTCGTGCATGTAGTCCTTGCAGAAGTCGTACACCATGGTGCGCAGCGCGTGGATGTACATCTGCATGTTCGCGATCTTCATCTTGATGGCCTGGCGCGACAGGATGGGCTTGCCGAACGTGATGCGGTCGGCGGCGCGGGCGAGCGAGATCTCCAGCATGCGCTGCGCCATGCCGAGGTTCGACGCGGCGATGTGCACGCGCGACACGGCCAGCGAGTGCATGGCGATCTCCATGCCCTGGCCTTCTTCGCCCAGGAGGTACTTCTTGTCCACCTTCATGTTCGTGAACTTGAGGCCCGTGTGGCCGGCACCGCGGCAGCCCATCATATGCGGCATGGGCGTGACCTCGTAGCCGGGGGTGTTCACCGGCACGTAGAACGTGGACAGGCGATGGTCGGGGTCGGCGTCGGGGTCGGTGACCGCGTGGATGTAGGAGTGCGTGTTCATGTCGGTGAACGAGATGAGCCACTTCTCGCCGTTCAGCACGTAATCGCCGTTCTCGTCCTTGACGGCCGTCGTGTGCAGGTCGGCGCCCGTGCCGCCCGTGGCCTCGGTGAGGCACCAGGCCGAGAAGATGGACTTGTCCTGGAACTTCGGCATGAGCTCGGCCTTGAGCTCCTCGGAGCCGTAGTCGTACAGCGGACGCCAGTTCAGGTCCTGGGCGAAGTGCATGTGCATGCGCATGCCGCCGGGGCCGCGCGAGAACTCCTCCTGGCACTTGAGCGTCTCGAGCTCGCTCAGGCCCCAGCCGCCGTACTCCTCGGGCAGCGACATACGGTAGATGTTGTGCTCGTTGCACTGGTCGTAGAACTCCTGCGGGAACTTGTTCGTCACCTCGATGTCGGCCTGCATCTCCTCGCACGGCCCTTCGACGAAGGCGCGCAGCCCCTTGAGGTGCGCCTCGAATTCCTGCGGCGTCAGCTTGCCCATGGTTCCTCCTCTGCATCGTGCGCCGCGCGCATCGGCGGCGCTGCTCCTGCACCCCATTGTCCGTGCGCGCAGTCGGGCGCGTCCAATTGGAAAGGCGCGGCCTTTCGATTGAAACGTTTTATGCATCGCGGAAGGGGCGCGAATCTCACGGGAACGACCTGGGATGATAGGTTGGACGGGCATCTTGCATTGGGAATGCCAATCGCCGCGACGTCCCGTGCGCCCGTCGGTTGGGCTATCGTTGGGGGCGACGAGGAGGCGCGCGGCGGCGCGCCGAGGGAAAGGAGCGGAACCCATGGGCAATCCATCGTTTGCGCGCCTGCGCGTGCTCGACCTGTCGAGATACCTGCCCGGCGGGTACGCCACGCAGGTGCTGGCGGATTTGGGAGCCGACGTCGTGAAGGTGGAGGACGTCGGGCTCGGCGACTTCTGCCGTCACGAGCGGCCCCAGCGCGGCGGCATGAGCTACTACATCGAGGCGCTCGGGCGCAACAAGCGCTCCGTCGCGCTCGACCTCAAGGACGAGGAGGCGCATGCGGCGTTCCTCAAGCTGGCGGAAGGCGCCGACGTGGTTGTGGAGAGCTTCCGCCCGGGCGTGACGAAGAAGCTCGGCATCGACTACGAAGCGCTCGCCGCCGCGAACCCGCGGCTCGTGTACTGCTCGCTGTCGGGCTACGGCCAGGACGACCCGCGCAGCCAGCAGCCGCTGCACGACCTGAACATGCAGGCGCAGAGCGGCTACCTTTCGCTCAACGGCGGCGTGAAGGCGCCGCTGCACCTGTGCGACCTCGCCAGCTCGATGGTGGCGGCGCAGAGCGTGCTCGCCGCGCTCTACGACCGCGAGATCACGGGCGAGGGGCGCTTCATCGACGTGTCGATGTACGACTCCTTCGTGTGGTGGAACTCGCTCATCGACGAGCGCTGGTGCTTCCAGGGCGGCATCGACGAGAGCACGGTCATCTACCCGGCCGACTGCTGCTTCTACAACATCTACGAGACGCGCGACGGCGGCAAGCTGGCGTTCGGCCTCATCGAGGACAAGTTCTGGACGTCGTTCTGCGAGGCCGCGGGCGTGCCAGAGCTGGCGAGCAAGCCGGTCGGCGCCTACGAGCGCATGCGCGAGCTCGTGGCGTCGCGCACGCGCGAGGAGTGGGAGGAATGGCTGGTCGGCAAGGACTTGTGCATCGCCTCGGTCATCGACAAGGACGAGGCCATCGCCCAGCTGCTCGAGCGCGAGCCGGACATGATGGCCTACCGCGACTTCCCGCGCGCGGGGCGCGTGCTGCAGACGAACCTGCCGCACGACATCGCGGGGATGCGGCCGTCCATCGACGCGTTCGCCGAGGCCCCGGCCCACGGCGAGCACACGGCTGCGGTGCTGGCCGAGGCGGGGCTTTCCGCCGACGACGTCGCGCGCCTCGAGCGGCGCGGCGCCGTGCGCAGCGCGTCGTGAGGCGGGGCGACGTCCCGAAGCGCGCGGTTTGCCCGTGTCGCGCCGCGGCGCGGGACGCTACCATGAAAGGAGAAGGCGACGACGAGGGAAGGACGACACGCGCTATGGGCACCATGAATCCGGATCATGCGAACGCGGTGATGGAGCTGATCAACCGCTCGCCGTACTTCGAGCTGCTCGGCATCGAGCTCGTGGAGCTGGCCGAAGGGTCGTGCCGGGCGACGTGCGCGTTCGAGCGCAAGCATATGAACGCGTTCGGCGGCGCCCACGGCGGCGCGTACGCCTCGCTGCTCGACTGCGCCGCGTACTGGGCGCTGTACGGCTCGCTCGCTGAGGACGAGGGATTCACCACGATGGATCTTTCCACGACCTGCCTGAAGGCGACCGGCATGGGCCCCGTCACGGCGTCGGGGCGCGTCATCAAGCGCGGGCGCACCGTGTGCTTGTGCGAAGCCGAGGCGCACGACGAGCGCGGCGCGCTCTTGGCGCACGCGACGTCGAAGATGCTCGTGGGGGCGCGCCTGCAGCCGATGAGCGCGGCCGTGCGCGAGCTGGGCGCGGAGCCCCTGCCGCCGAAGTTCCTCGCCTGAGCGCGCGCTCGGCGGTCCGCTCTACAGGTTGCGGCGCAGCTGCGCTTCCTTGATCTGCGCCTCGAGCGAGCTGTGGATGATGTTCGCGAAGGGCCCGGCCTGGCCGGTCAGGCGCTCAGCGCCCGGCTGATCGCACTTGCGGATGAAGTAGTACAGGAACGCGCACGTGTAGAACTCGGCCAGGAACTGGATGTTCTCCTGAGGCAGGTAGCGGTTCGCCAGGATGAGGTCGATGTCGTTGCGCAGCGCGGGCAGGTACAGGTGGTACAGGTAGTTGCGCAGCGAGTAGGGGTTCGTGTCGGCCAGCGCCTGGGTGTAGAAGTGCCGCTTGGCCTCGAGGACGTGGGCGAAGCAGTCGAAGAACTCGGCGTGGTCGAGGGAGCGCACGCCGGATTTCTGCAGGATGTAGAACGGGAACTGCGCCGAGGAGTCGCTCGTGCCGGTCTCGTACACGAGCGCGCTTTCGGGGAAGCGGCGCTTGAGCTCCTGGCCGAGGTCGTAGCGGAAGATCCACGTGATGAGGCAGTCCTTGTTCTCGAAGTGGTAGTAGAACGTCTTGCGGTTCTTCCCCGTGCGCTCGATGATGTCGCTGATGGACACCTTCTTGAGCGGCATCTCGTCGCATAGCGCGACGAACGTGTCGGCGATGAGGAGCATCGTGCTGAGCGCGTTCATAGGATCGGGCCTCGCTCTCGATAATGATGATAGTGCCAGGGCTATTATACGTCGCGTTTTCGGACATTTCTAGGACAAAGATGAAAATATGTGCAGTAATTCTCCGAACCGGTTCCGGTCGAGTGCCCCTGTTTTGGGGATATTCCCCATAAAAACAGGCTCATCTATGGCAATATTGGGAGACTTTTTTGGCAATGACTAACCAATATGCAAATTCTGTCCATCGTATCGTCCTTTTCGGGAGCCTACAATGTTGGCAACGAGGAAGCCGCGCACATCGAGAGGGATAGTTCGCACGGATCGACCTCGCACCAATCGCGCAGAGAGACGCTTAGCACTGTTCAAAGCGGAAAGGGGTTTGCATCGTGGCAAAGTATCAGAAGCTGCTGGAACCGTTCAGCATCGGCGGGGTGGAGATCCGGAACCGGTTCGTCATGCTGCCCATGACCACCGAGATGGTCGACAACTACTACATCACCGACGCCATCGTCGACTTCTACGAGGAGCGCGCCAAGGGCGGCACGGGCCTGTTGGAGC
Organism: Eggerthella timonensis; assembly: GCF_900184265.1. Taxonomy (NCBI): domain Bacteria; kingdom Bacillati; phylum Actinomycetota; class Coriobacteriia; order Eggerthellales; family Eggerthellaceae; genus Eggerthella; species Eggerthella timonensis. The sequence goes on along the minus strand of NZ_FXXA01000002.1, from coordinate 2,817,269 downwards.
TGGGCAGCGCCTACGTCAGCGACTGCTTCAACGCGACGCCGAAGTACCACACCACCACGGGTGCCGCCGGCATCTGGGACGACGCGTTCGTGCCCGGCCTTGCGCGCATCAACGAGGCGTGCCACAAGCACGGCGCCAAGACGGCCGTCCAGCTGCAGCTGTGCTACGAGTGGCGCGCGTCGGGCGACGACGAGCTGAAGAGCTACGCCCCGTCCAAGGACGTGCCGAGCGGCCCGTTCGTGGGCATGCCCGAGTGCGAGTACACCACCGACGAGATCGCCATCGTGGTGAAGCAGTACGGCGAGGCCGCGCGCCGCGCCGTGGAGGCCGGCTTCGACATCATCGAGATCCACGCGGGCATCGGCTACATGGTCATGCGCTTTTTGTCCAAGTACTCCAACCACCGCACCGACGAGTACGGCGGCAGCCCGGAGAACCGTGCGCGCCTGCTGACCGAGATCCTCGACGAAGTGCATCGCGTGTGCCCCGACACCCCGGTGCTCGTGCGCATCTCGGCCGACGACCTCATGCCGAACGGCAACCGCATCGAGGACACCCTCGAGCTCATCCCGATCATCGAGAAGCACGGCGTGGACGCGTGGAGCGTGCAGGCGGGCTTCCATGAGGCCCCGCGCCCCGTGGCCAACCAGATCGTGCCGGAAGGCGAGTTCATCGACCTCGCCAAGCAGGTGAAGACCGTCACGGACAAGCCCGTGTTCCCCGGCACCCGCATCAACTCGCTCGACGTGTGCGACAAGGTGGTCACGCAGGGCTACGGCGACGCCGTGGGCATGGCGCGCCAGTTCATCGCCGACCCGGAGACGGCGGGCAAGGTTGCCGCCGGCCATCCCGAGCAGGTGCGTCCCTGCATCGTGTGCAGCCGCTGCCTCGACCACACGTTCCTCGGCCAGCCCATCTGGTGCTCGGTCAACGGCAACATCGACAACATCGCCATCGGGCATCCCGAGGACCAGCCCGCCGACGAGAAGAAGCACATCGTCGTGGTGGGCGCCGGCCCCGGCGGCCTCGAGACGGCGCGCGTTGCGGCCGTGCGCGGACACAAGGTGACCGTGCTCGACAAGTCCGACCGCGTGGGCGGCCTGCTGAACATGGCGCAGGTGCTGAACGACAAGATCGAGCCCCTCGTGACGTACTGGAACGAGGAGATGAAGCTGCATCCCAACATCGAGCTCAAGCTGAACACGAAGGTGACGGCCGACACCATCAAGGCGCTCGACCCCGACGAGGTCGTGGTCGCGCCCGGCGGCGAGGTCATCGGCGTGGACGTGCCGGGCATCGACGGCAAGAACGTCGTCAGCTCGCAGGACATCAAGGACATGGTCGCGGGCATCGTGCCCGAGGGCAAGGGCCTCATCTGGAAGGCGGCCGTTGCGGCCATCAAGGCGCAGGGCGGCACCGTGGGCTTCATGCGCATGGGCCTCAACATGGCGAGCGGCCCCACCGCCATCGTGGGCAAGCGCGTCGTGGTCGTGGGCGGCGGGTTCGCCGGCCTCGAGGTCGCCGAATCCATGAGCGACGGCCGCGAGATCACGGTCATCGACGAGGCCAAGAAGATGGGCAACGGCATCGGCATCATCGACAAGAACCCCACCATCAACCTCGTGAAGCAGAAGGGCGTGAAGCTCATGCCGCTGACGAAGCTCGTCGAGGTCACGAAGAAGGGCGCGAAGGTTCAGAACGTGGAGACGGGCGAGGAGCAGCTGCTCGAGTGCGACACCGTGCTGCTGTCGCTGGGCGTCGAGGCCAACACGAAGCTCTACGACGAAGTGGTCAAGATCTTCCCGGACGCCAAGCTCATCGGCGACGCCACCACGCCCGCGGGCAAGGTGTACCGCACGCTCGAGGCCGTGAACGCCGGCTACAAGGAGGCTATGGCCTTCTAGGCATCGCAGGCACCAAGCGCCCGCCTCGTCTGCTGCATGAGGGGGCGGGCGCTGCAGGACTTCGATTCAAACACGCAGGTGTTTTGAATATAGGGAAAACGGTTAAGGAGGAAGCATGGATTTCGCATACACCGAGGAACAGCTCCGCATCAAGAAGGGCATCCGCGAGTGGGCCAAGGAGAACCTGACGGAAGAGGTTATCGCGGCCGGCTACAAGAACCGCGGCATCGCTCCCGAAGTGGCGAAGGCGTGGGTGGATTCGGGTTGGGGCATGTACGGCCTGCCCGAGGAGTACGGTGGAAAGCCCGTCGACCATCAGACGATGGCCATGATCATCGAAGAGCTCAACCATGCCGGCGGCAACATCCCCATGGCTCCCAACCTGCTCATCATGTTCGACGTGTGCGAGTTCGGCACGCCGGAGCAGATCAAGTACGCGATGGACTACTACGTGGAGAACGGCTACCCGCCGTACTGCCTGGCCATCTCCGAGCCTGAGGCGGGCTCCGACAACCAGGGCATGGAATGCCTGGCCACCCGCACGGGCGACGGCAAGGTGCACATCAACGGCGTGAAGACCTGGGTGACCCAGGGCGAGCACGTCGACGGCTTCATCGTGGTGTGCAAGGACGAGGATCCGTCCCGCGAGAACAAGAACATGTCCATGTACCTCGTGCCGGCCAATGCCAAGGGCGTCACCATCGAGCCGCTCAACAAGATCGGCATGCAGATCATGCCCTTCGCGATGATCCACTTCGACGACGTGGTCATCGACGAGACCGACCTTCTGGGCATCCAGGGCAAGGGCTTCTACCAGCTCATGAAGAACTTCGAGTGGGAGCGCTGCGTGCTTCTGGCCGAGCTGCTCGGCGAGGCGCAGGCCGCCATGGAGGACGCGTGCGCCTGGACCAACGAGCGCATGCAGTTCGGCAAGGGCATCAAGACCTACCAGCTCGTGCAGGAGCACATCGTCGAGATGCAGATCGAGCTCTCGAACACCCGCAACTTCCTGTACCGCACCTGCTGGAAGATGGACAACGGCATCCCGGTGAACAACGACGCCGCCATGCTCAAGCGCTACGGCGCCCCGGCGCTCACCGACTGCTGCTCGCGCGCGCTGCAGCTCATGGGCGGCCTCGGCTTCACCGACGAGACCCGCGTGTCGCGCCTCATGCTCGACTGCCGCGGCTTCCAGATCGGCGGCGGCACGGTGGAGATCATGGTGCACATCTCCGGCCGCGGCATCCTCAAGGAGTACGCCAAGGTCGCCGAGGATCCCGATTACCTGTACACGATCTAAAGACGCTTCAGCATGCGGGGCTTATCGCCGGCTCCGCGCGAAACGCCCCGGCTTCGGCCGGGGCGTTTGCCGTTGCGCGAAAGGCCGAACGCGCCGTCGCCCGAAAGGCGCACGGGCGCCGGGAAGGGAAGTCCCGCTCCCTCAGGATGAAACGAACGGATGTTTCACGTGAAACATCCGGCTCTGGGAGGGTCGGGCGGCGCGGCGAAGCGCTCGCGGACGTTGCGCATCGCCGCGTTCCGGCAGGATCCGAGGCGCACGGTCGATGCGATGGGCGAACGGATGTTTCACGTGAAACATCCGAGAGAGGGGGGAGGGGCCGCCTTACTTGGCGAAGGTTCCCTTGGCGCCGTGGCAGGTCATGCCGATGGCGCGGATGGAGCAGTACGAGCGGTACTTGCAGCGGCCGCAGGCGCGCTTGCGGTTCTTGTGGGAGGGGTCGTAGAGGCCGACGACGCCCACCGTGCTGTAGCGTGGCTCGAAGACGCCGTCCTTGCCCAGCTTGAGCCCCAGGCGCTTCTCCGACTGGGTGTAGAACACGAACTGGGAGCGCGTGTCGAGCGGGAAGTCGCCCATGCCGGGGCTCAGGCGGTCGTCGGTGTAGAGGCCGTCGTCCATGGCGGCGGCCACGATGGCGGCGTTCACGCGGTCGGCCGCGCTTTCCACGAGCGCCCGCGCACAGGCGTCGGCCAGGGCTCGGTCGAGCTCGTCGGCGTCGGCGGGCAGCGCTTCGGGGTTGTCGGCGCCGATGGTCACCGCCATGAGCGCGCAGTGCGCCGCGCGGCGCAAGCGCTCGTACACGCTTTGGCCGTGGAACATCATCATGGTGCCCACGAGCTTGATGGCCGGCTCGGAGTATTCGGGCGGCAGCGTGCAGATGGCGGGGTTGAACAGCTTGTACACGCCGCGCGGATCGTAGGCCGCCAGGCACGCCGCGATGGCGGCATCGATGCGCGCGGCGGCGTCGGCTTCGAGCGCGCCCTCGTCGGCCGCGCCCACGCCGAGGGCGCGCGCCGCCTCGGGAGCCAGCTGCGCAAGCACCTCGGAGCGCTCGAGCGCGTCGACGGTGCAGGGGACTTCGATGATCTGCCGTACGGCTCCGGTCATGGCGATGCTCCTTTTCGTGCATGATTCTTCCTCTATAGATCATAGTGCACCGCTTGCAGTGATTGACCGGCTAGTTTGGCTCGACTGTGCGGTTTTTGTCTTCGGGCCCATGTCAAGGCGCTCGGTTCCGTTGATTTCGCAAGAATGGGTGGAACGAAGGCCAACAAATATGTTCGATTGACCAGTCAGTATGCTCAGGGCCCCTGTTTTGACCGTAGGCAAACCATAGACGCAGCCTATTATTTAAAGGGGAATCAATAGGAAAAGGAAATGAATTGCCGTCGGATTCGCTGGCGCGGCGGCACGTTTCGCGGGGAAGGGGTTCCATGTACGAACTGACGCAAGAAGAGCGCATGATCCTTTCGATGGTGGACGATCTGTGCGTCGACGTGGTGGCGCAGCGCGCGGCCGAGATCGACGAGGAGGACGAGTTCCCGCACGACGTCTACGAGCTGTTCGTGGAGCAAGGGCTGTTCGCGCTTGCCTACGGCGAGGAGCACGGCGGCGTGGAGGTGAGCATGCACTGCTGGGTGCAGGTGATCGAGCGCATCGCGCGCGAATCGCCGGCCGTGGCGCTCATGATCCTCATATCGGCCATCGGCTCCGACGCCCTCGTGTTCTCGGGGAGCGACGAGCAGAAGCGCGCCATCTTGCCCGCGCTGGCGGCAGGCGAGGCGAAGATCTGCTTCGCGCTGACCGAGCCGAACGCCGGCTCCGACATCTCGGCCATCGCCACCACGGCGCTTCCCGACGGCGAGGGCTACACCGTGAACGGCAGCAAGATATTCATCACGAACGGCGCGGTCGGCGACTGGTTCACCGTGTTCGCGCGCGTGGTGGAGGACGGGCAGTCGAAGCCCTCCTGCTTCGTCGTGCACCGCGACACGCCCGGCCTCGTGATCGGCCGCAAGGAGGACAAGATGGGGCTTCGCGGCTCGGTGACCTCGCAGCTGTTCTTCGAGAACATGCACGTGGGTCCCGAGTCCGTGGTGGGCGCGGTGGGCGACGGGTTCGCCATCGCGCACCATACGCTCAACCGTGGCCGGCTGGCCGTGGCGGCGCTGGCCACCGGCGTGACGGCGGCGTCGCTCGGGGCGGCGGCCGCCTATGCGAAGGAGCGCATCCAGTTCGGCAAGCACATCGCCGATCTGCAGGCCATCCGCTTCATGCTGGCCGACATGGAGATAGCCCTCGAGGCGTCGCGTTTGCTGCTCGACCAGGCGGCCACGGCGTTCGGGGGCGACATCCAGACGATGATGAAGACGGCGTCGGTGGCGAAGGTGTACTGCTCGGAGGCCGCGGTGAAGGCTGCCGAGACCGCCGTGCAGATCTTCGGCGGCTACGGCCTGTGCAAGGACTACCCGGTGGAGCGCTACTACCGCGACGCGAAGTCGTTCACCATCGTGGAGGGCACGAGCCAGGTGCAGCGCTCGCTCATCGCGAAGTCGGTGCTGAAGGAATACTAGGAGCGCGCCGCCGGGCGCGGCGCGCAGGGGGCGAGGAGGATCGCAGCCATGAACATCGCAGTGTGCATCAAGCAAACCGTCGACACCGAGGCCGAGGTGGGCGTCGACGCCGAAGGGCGGGTGCTCACCGAGGGGCAGACGCTCGTCATCGACCCGTACAGCGAGTTCGCCGTCGAGCGCGCCGTTCAGCTCGTCGAGGAGCACGGCGGCGAGGTGGCCGTCGTGTGCATCGGCGGCGACGAGGCGATGCCGGCCGTGCGCCACGCGCTGTCGATGGGCGCGGCCGCGGGCTACCTGATCGACGATCGCGCGCTCGACGCGGCGGACGCGGCGGCGCGGGCGCGCGTGCTGGCCGCCGCGCTCGAGCGCGTGTCGGCCGACCTGGTCATGGGCGGCTGCAAGTCGGCCGACACGGCGGGCGCGCAGACCATGCCGCGCGTGGCCGAGCTCCTGGGCCTGCCGTGCGTGCAGGTGGTCACCGCGCTCGAGGCGGACCCCGCGGCGGGCACCGCGCGCGCCACGCGCGAGATCGACGACGGCGTGGCCGTGGTGGACGTGGCGCTGCCGGCCGTCGTCACGGCGCAGCAGGGGCTGGCCGAGCCGCGCTACCCCAACGTGCGCGCCATCATGCAGTCGAAGAAGAAGCCCGTCACCGTGTGGACGCTGGCCGACCTCGGCAGAGAGGACGCCGCGGCGCCCGAGGCGGCGCACACGCGCGTGGTGCGCTACCGCGCCAAGGCCGCGCGCCAGGGCGGCCGCATCGTGGAGGGCGAGACGACGGCCGAGGCGGTCGCCACCGCGGTGGGGCTGCTGGGAACCGAAGCCAAGGTCTGGTAGGACGGGAAGGGAGAGCATCCATGGCAGGAATCTGGGTATACGCGGAGCCGCGGGACGGGTCGTTTCCGCGCGTGACGTTCGAGATGCTGGCACTCGCGCGCCGCATGGCCGACGCGGAGGGGACGGACGTGGCCGCCGTCGTGCTGGGCAGCGGGCTGGGGGACGTCGATTGCGCCCCGCTCGGCGCGGCGGGCGCCGACGCCGTGCTCGCGCTGGACGATCCGGCGCTGGCCCCGTACACCACCGACGCCTACGCGGCGGCCCTCGCGGCCCTCGCGGCGCAGCAGCGACCCGACGCGGTGCTGTTCGCCGACGGCGCCACCGGGCTCGACGTGGGCCCCGTGCTCGCGCAGCGCCTGGACACCGGCTTCGTCGCCGACGTGGTGGCCGTCGAGGCCGACGCGCAGGAGGGCTTCCTGTTCACGCGCGAGCCGTACTCGGGCAAGGTGCGCGCCGATGTGGCCTTCGCCGCCGACGCGCGCCCGATGGTCGTCACCGTGCGCCCGAAGGCGTTCGACCCGGCCGCGCCCGACGAGGGCCGCACGGCGCCGGTGCTCATGCAGCACGTCGACGGCTTCGGCGACGTGCGCCAGACGGTGGCCGACGTGGTGCGCCGCGCGTCGGGCCGCGTGGAGCTGACCGAGGCCGACGCGGTGGTGTCGGGCGGGCGCGGCACGAAGGGCGCGGCGGGCTTCGCGCTCGTCGAGGAGCTGGCCGACGTGCTGGGCGCCGCCGTCGGGGCCTCGCGCCCCGCGGTGGACGAGGGCTGGACCGACATCCAGTTCCAGGTGGGGCAGACGGGCAAGACCGTCGCCCCGTCGCTCTACATCGCCTGCGGCATCTCGGGCTCCATCCAGCACATGGCCGGCGCAGCGGCGTCGAAGTGCATCGTGGCTGTGAACACCGACCCGCAGGCCGAGATCTTCAAGGTGGCCGACTACGGCATCGTGGCCGACCTGTTCGAGGCGGTGCCGCTGCTGACCGAGGCCTTCCGCGCGAGCAAGGCGTCCTAGCGTGGACGCGGCGACGCCTGCGCGCGAGGCGTTGTGGAACATCGAGGGGTCGTGGATCATGTACCCCTGCTTCCTGGTGGTGCTGGCCGTGGCCGCGTACTTCTTCGTGCGGCGCTACCGGCTGTGGAGGATCGGCCGCCCCCTCGAGCGCGCCGACCGTCCGCGCGAGCGCCTGAAGGGCGCGTTCTTCGACGCGCTTTTGCAGGCAACCGTGGTGCGCGAGCGCGGCATCGGCATCGCGCATCTCGGGATGTACGTGGGCATGGCCGTCATGGTGGTGGCCACCGTGAGCTACGCGGCGCAGGTGGACCTCGGAGTGGACATCGCGAAGGGGGACTACTACCTCTATGTGCTGGCGCTCGGCACCGACATCGCCGGCCTGGCGTTCTGCATCGCGATGGCGGCGTGCATCGTGCGGCGCGCGGCGGGCCGCAACCCCTCGCTCCGCACGTCGCCGGCCGACATCGTCGTGCTCGTCTGGCTGCTCGTCATCGGCGTCACGGGCTTCGTCGTGGAGGGGCTGCGCATCGTCGGGACGAACGACCCCTGGGCCGCGTGGTCGCCCGTCGGCAACCTGTTCGCGCAGGCGCTGTCGGGCCTCGATGCCGCCCAGGTGACGCTCGCGCACCAGGCGCTGTGGTGGTTCCACATGGCCATCGCCTTCGGCATTCTGGCGTACTGGGCGTACTCCAAGCTCGTGCACGTGCTGCTCGTCCCCGCCACGGTGTACTGCCGCCCGCTCGAGCCGAAGGGAACGCTGCCGTTCGTCGACCTCGAAGACGAGGAGCTCGAGGAGTTCGGCGCGGGCAAGCTGGAGGACTTCACGTGGAAGGACCTGCTCGATGCCGAGGCGTGCGTGCGCTGCGGGCGCTGCGAAGCTGTATGCCCCGCGCATGCGAGCGGCAAGCCGCTGTCGCCGATGAGCCTGATCCAATCGCTCGAAACCCATCTCGAAGAGCGTGGGCCGCTCGTGCTCCTCGAGCGCAAGGCCGAGGCCGCAGGCGCTGCGTTCGAGCCGACCGAGCAGCAGCGGGCTGTGCTCGACAAGGCGCTCGTGGGCGACGTGGTCGCGCCCGAGGCGCTGTGGTCGTGCACCACGTGCGGCGCGTGCACGGAGGCGTGCCCGGCGCTGCTCGAGCATGTGCCGAAAGTGGTAGGCATGCGCACCTACCAGGTGTCGATGGAGAGCGCGTTCCCCGCGGAGGCGAAGGCGGCCTTCCGCAACCTCGAGACGAACGGCAACCCGTGGGGCCTGGGGTGGCAAAGCCGCCTGGCGTGGGCGGAGGGGCTCGACGTGCCCACGCTGGCCGACCGGCCGGACGCGGAGTACGTGTACTGGCCCGGCTGCGCGGGCGCCTACGACGCGCGCAACCGCAAGGTGTCGAGCGCCCTCGTGGCGCTGCTGAGGCGCGCGGGCGTTGATTTCGCCGTCATCGGAGCTCAGGAGAAGTGCTGCGGCGATGCGGCGCGCCGTATGGGCAACGAGTTTCTGTACTACCAGCTGGCAACCGAGAACATCGAGACGCTGCAGCGCTTCGGGGCGAAGAAGATCGTCGTGCAGTGTCCCCACTGCGCCCAGGTTCTCGAACGCGACTACCCGCAGCTGGGCGGCTCGTTCGAGGTGGTGCGCCACGCGCAGCTGCTCGAGAGGCTCGTGTCCGAGGGGAGGCTGCCGGGCGCGGGGGCGACGGGCGAGCCTGCGGCGTTCGAGCGCGTCACGTACCACGACTCGTGCTACCTGGGGCGCTACGCCGACGTGTACGACGAGCCGCGCGCCGTCGTGGCCGCGTGCGGCGCGCAGGTGGTGGAGATGGAGCGCACGCGCGAGAAGAGCTTCTGCTGCGGCGCAGGCGGCGGGCGCATGTGGCTCGAGGAGCGCGAGGGGCAGCGCATGAGCGCCTTGCGCGCCGAGCAGGCCCGCGCGACCGGCGCCGATGCCGTGGCCACCGCTTGCCCCTTCTGCCTGTCCATGCTCGAAGACGGCCTCGCGTCATGCGACGAGGCGCCGCCGGTACGGGACATCGCCGAGCTGTTGTCCGACGCGCTCGCCCTCGAGCGGTGATACCATGAGGTTTGCCCCCTTGCGCGGTGCGCGAAGAGGGGCAAACCGAGATGGATGATAGGTGCGCACGGAGGTGGCCTATGAACGCGTGGAGGTCGGGCGAGACGCTCGAGGTGCCGATGGGCGAGCAGCTGGCCCGCACGTACGAGGACTTTTGCGCTGCGGGGGCCGCTCCCGTCGCGCCGAAGCTCGCGGCCACCGTCATGCTCGTGCGCAGCACGCGCGAGGTGTTCATGCTGCGCCGGGCGGCCACGATGGCGTTCGTGCCGGAGGCCGTCGTGTTCCCGGGCGGGGGCGTGGATCCGCGCGACGGCGATGCGCCTTGCTCGTGGATCGGCCCGGACGAGGAGGAGTGGGGCCGTCGCATGGGCACGAGCGCCGACGTGGCGAGGTGCGTGGTGACGGCGGCCGCGCGCGAGGTGTTCGAGGAGTGCGGCGTGCTGCTGGCCGGCGACGAGCGCGGCGTCTGCGCCGTGGACGCCGCGGAGCCCGCATGGGCCGAGGAGCGTCGTCGGCTCGTGAGCCACGAGACCTCGTTCGCCGACGTGCTGGGCCGGCACGGGCTCGCGCTGCGCACCGACCTTCTGGGCCTGCGCTCGCATTGGCTGACGCCCGCGTTCGAGCCGCGCCGCTACGACACGTACTTCTTCGCCGCGCTCGCGCCCGCCGGGCAGGCGCCCGACAGCCGCACCAGCGAGGCCGATAGGGCGGGGTGGGTCGATCCGCGCCTCATGCTGGAGCGCGGCGCGGCCGGCGCGGTTCGCCTCGTGCCGCCCACGGCCTACAACCTGGCCCACCTCGCGCACGCTCCCAGCGTGGAAGCGTTCGCGGCGGGCGTGGAGCATGCGCGCCGCGTGATGCTCGAGCCCGCCGTGCGCGACGGAGGGAAGGCGGTGCTCTCGTGCCGGCTGCCGTAGCGCGCCGCGCGCCCGTCGCGGCCGGTGCGCCCGCCTGGGGAAGCGGCCGCGTGTCGGCGCGTGCGCGCGCGATCCTCGCCGACAACCCGTCTCCGCTCACCTACCTCGGCACGAACACCTGGGTGCTGGCCGATCCCGGCGCGCCGGCGTGCGTCGTGGTGGATCCCGGGCCCGACAGCGCTCCTCACCTGCGCGCCGTTCTGCGCGCCTGCGCCGAGGACGGGTACGAGGTGGCGGCCGTCCTCCTCACCCACGACCATGCCGACCACGCGGAGGGCGCCGAGCGCTTCGCCGCGCTGGCGGGCGCGCCGGTGCTCTCGCGCAAGGGCGGCACGCTGCCCGACGGGCCGCTCGACCTCGGCCCGGGCGCGCCGCGCCTCGAGGTGATCCCGCTTCCCGGGCATGCGAGCGACCTCGTGGGCTTCCTCGTTCCCGCCGACGCGTCCATCGTGACGGGCGACATGCTGTTCCGGCAGAGCTCCACGCTCATCTGCTGGCCCGACGGCAGCCTCGCGGAGTACCTGGACAGCCTCGAGCGCCTGCGCGCCGCGGTGGAGGCGCACGGCGTCGCGCGGCTGCTGACGGCCCACGGCCCGCTCATCGACGACCCGCTCGCCGCCATCGATCGCGCGCGCCGCCATCGCCTCGAGCGCCTCGAGCGCGTGCGCGTCGTGGCGGCGGCCGGTGCCGGCTCGGACGTCGAGCGCATCATCGAGGCCGTGTACCAGGACGTCGACGCCCGCCTCGACCCCGCTGCCCGCATCAACATCCGCGCCCAGCTGGAGTACCTCGAGCAGCAGGGGCTTCGGTAAAGCGCGTGCGCGCCGCTCGCGCTGCTCGGCTGGCCCGTTGCGGCCCCGCTGCGCGGGTTGCGGCCCCGCCGGGACGTTTCGCCGCCGCCGCTCGCGGCAGATTTCGCGAGTTTTTCGTCGCGTTTCGCCCGGATGCGGCCACGGTTGCGCGCTCGGCTGCTGAGTCGTTCTCGTCGTCCCAGGTCGGAAGCGAGCAGGGAGGCGCGCTGCACCGAGCGAAGCCGAGAGACGACGAATTTCTCGCAAAACCTGCCACGAACCACGAACGCCATGAATCGGCGATGCGCGCGCCGCGTTGTAGGCAGGCGTCGCGAAAAGCGAAGGATCGGGGAGCCCCCGATCCTTCGCTTGCGACTACTTCATGCGCTCGGCCAGCTCCGCTGCCAGCAGATGGCGCTTGACCTTGCCGGTGGCCGTCTTCGGTATCTCGTCGATGTATTCGATGCGCTCGGGCCATAGGCGCTTCGCCACGTGGCGCTCGGCCAAAAAACCCGTGACGTCGGCCAGGACGGGGCGCTCGTCGCCCGTCGGCACCGCGAAGGTGCAGATGCGCTCGCCCAGGCGCTCGTCGGGCATGCCGATGGTGGCGTGATCGCCGATGCCGGGGCACTCCATGAGGTTCTCGTCGATCTCGTTCGCGCAGATGTTCTCGCCCCCGCGAATGATGATCTCCTTCTTGCGCCCGTTGATGCGGATGCGGCCCTCTTCGTCCATGTAGCACAGATCCCCGCTGTAGAACCAGCCGTCGTCGTCGAGCGCGCGATCGGTGCGCTCCTTGTCGTTCAGGTAGCCGACGAACTGGTGCGGCCCGCGCGAGATCTCCTCGCCCTGCGCTCCGTGCGCGACGTCGCGATGATCCGCGTCCACCACGCGCACCTCGATGCCGGGGAAGGGGATGCCCGACCAGGCTCCGTCCCACTCCAGGCAATGCTCGGGCGGCACGAACGCATGCGGGCAGCTCTCGGTGGAGCCGTAGCATTCGCACAGCAGGATGCCGTGGCCGTAGGCGCACTGCACGAGCGATCCCGGCACCGGGGCGCCTCCGCAGATGAACAGGCGCAGCGTGTCGAACGAGCCGAGGTTCTCCGCCGTGAGGTACTTGAGGATGTCGTAGATGAACGGCGTGGCGCCCATCGACCAGGTGACGCCTTCGCGGTTGCACAGCTCGAAGGCTTTCGCAGCGTCGAAGTGCTCCTGCAGCACCGTGCGGCCGCCCAGGATCATGGGGGAGATGAGGCCGTGGTAGAAGCCCGTCGCGTGGTTGAGCGGCGAGGGCATGTACATGACGTCATCGGCGGTGCGTCCGAGCCCCTTCACGAAGGAGCGCTCGGAGAACAGGATGTTGTTGTGCGTGAACAGCACCGCCTTCTGGCGGCCGGTGGTGCCCGACGTGGACAGGATGCACGCCACGTCGTCGGACGACGCGGCGGCGCGCTCCCGCACGGGCTCGAACGAGGCGCAGATGCCGCTCAGGCACGGCGCACCGTCGGGCGCAGGGGCCTGCTTGTCGATGAACGCGATGGACGTCAGCGTGGGGATGCGGTCCTTCACGGCGTAGGCCTGCGCGACGAAGTCGCAGCGATGGAACTCGGTCGGGCAGATGAACGCGCGCGACCCCACCTTGTTCATGTTGTAGACGAGGTCCTCGTCGTTGAAGTTCGGCGGCACGGGGTGCATCACGGCACCGCACTTGAGGCAGGCCACGTACACGATGCAGAACTCGGCCCAGATGGGCACTTGGAACGTCACGACGTCTCCGGGCTGCACTCCCTCCGCGATGAGCCACGATGCCAGGCGCGCGGCGCGGTCGTCAACCTCTCCGTACGTGTACGACGACCCTTGGTCGTCGGTAACGTAGGTGCGCTCCGGATGGGAGGCGACGCGATCGGCCCACACGTCGCCGATGGTCTTGTCGGTCCAGTACCCCTTCTCGTAGTAGAATCGCTTCCGCTCGGCATTGATTTTGAGATCGGTAATCATCACCCCTGAGTCCTCTCTTGATGACGGCTCGCTTCTCTCATCCGGCTTTCCCCGCCGGATGTTCCGCTTAATCTCGATCTGCCTGCCCGTTGCGACGGGTCCCCTCCGACCCGCCCTCGCGCGATGCGGCGAACGTCGGGCATCGTGCATGGAATCCCATGCGCCTCACTCAGTGTCTCTCATTGTAGACCCTGCGATGATGGTCGATGATGCACATTTGTGGGTATACCGATAGGAAGTTCCTATGTGTTGATAGCCAGAACCTATTGATAGCAAAAAACCTGATCATACAGCGGATTTTCGGGCATGGGCACCGTCTTTGTTCAAGGAGGCAGTTTTCCCTACAGAAGACGAGTCAAGAAGGTATCAAGGGGTCTTTTCCAGGAAATGATGGACAAATATCTAAAAATGATGAACTCTGATTTCGCAAGTTAGACAGTATCAACCGATTGTCCGTAGATTAATCGCGCCCATCCGTGGATCATGAAGAAGGGCCGATGAGCACGGCCCGTATCGCGTGCACAAGACGCAACGAACGATATGAAGACTACAGGGAAAGGGGTAGTGCCAATGAGCGTGTATCAGGAGGATTACCATCTGCCGGAGTTCGACTACGACTACGAGAAGCTGATCATCGACCGCCGCGGTCCGGTGTACGTGTGCAGCTTCAACGACGCCGCGAACCTCAACGCCATGTCGTACGCCCAGATGGCCGAGTTCAACGACTTCCTCATCAAGGTGCGCATGGACAAGGATTGCCGCGTCATCGTGCTGACGGGCGAGGGCAAGTCGTTCTGCGCCGGCTTCAACCTGAACGACCTGGCGCTCGAGCCGCCTGAGGATATGGGCCGCATCCAGCGCGACTTCTACATCATGCAGCGCATGTGCTCCGACCAGATCATCAACATGCGCCGCTGCGAGCAGCCCATCATCGGCGCCCTCAAGGGCTACGCCGTGGGCGGCGGCCTGTCCATCTCCTGCGCGTGCGACATGCGCGTGCTGGGCGAGAGCTTCAAGATGAACGCCGGTTACCTGTCCATCGGCTATACCGGCACCGACATGGGCGGCGCGTTCTTCCTGCCCAAGATCGTCGGCTACGCCCGCGCCTGCGAGATCCTCATGAACCCCAACCGCTTCGGCGCCGAGAAGCTGCTGGAGTGGGGCTTCGCCAACAAGGTGGTTGCCGACGACGACGTGGTGGAGGAGGCCGTGGCCTTCGCCCAGCAGATGTGCGACGCCACCGCCCCGTTCGGCCTGCGCCTGACGAAGGAGTGCCTGCAGGCCTCCCTCGACGGCACGAGCTTCGAGAACGTCGTGAAGATGGAGAACCGCAACCAGGTGCTGGCCTCCAACACCACCGACGGCCGCATGGGCGTCGGCAAGATGAACCCGAAGAACAAGCAGGACGTCAAGGACAACCCGGAGAAGTACCAGTTCCACAACTTGTAGGGCGCACGCGCACGCACGCGCTCGCCATCGCCGCCCCCGGCCCGCTCTGCGGCCGGGGGCGGTCGCGTTTCGGCGCGGATCGACGAGAGAGGATGAGACATGCGGATACTCGCCATCAACGGAAGCCATCGGCCGGACAAGGGGACGGCGGCGCTGCTGCAGACGGCGCTCGACGCGGCGCGCGACGCGGGGGCCGAGACCGAGCTCGTGGAGCTCGCGCGGCTCGACATCGGCTACTGCGTCGGGTGCAACGCGTGCCTGGCGAAGCCTGCCTGCGCGCTGTCCGACGACATGGACGGCCTCGTGGGGAAGATGAAGGCCGCCGACGGCATCGTCCTCGGGTCTCCCGACTACTTCGCGAACGTCACGGCGCGCATGAAGACGTTCATCGACCGCACCCGCCCTTTGCACATGAGGGCCAACGCGCTCAAGGGCAAGGTGGCCGGCGCGGTGACCACGTCGGGGCTCGTCGACTGCGGCGCCGAGGAGACGCTCGGCGCGCTCGACCGCTTCTTCGCCACCCACGAGATGCTCGTCGTGCATCCGCGTCCTGCGGGCCCGGTGCTGGCGAACGGCACGGCGGCGTCCCAGTTCGCCGGATTGGACGACGAGGGCCGCATCCGCTGGCGCCGCATCCAGGACGACCGCACCGCCTTCGCCTTCGCCCGCCAGCTCGGCGCCGACATGGTCGAGCTGCTGAAGCGCCTCGGGTAGGGCGCATCGTAGGCGCAGGGCCCGTCTTCCGTATCCCGGGAAGGGGACTGCGTCGATCTTGGTTTTCCAGCGGAGAACGGGTCGGGTGGACAAAAAGCGGAGTTCTCTTTATCCTTTACGAGGATAGTGAAGAAGTCAAGCCGATGATCAGGCACGATGCGCCCGTCTAATTTCCATCCCTCAGTTTGTCACGGAAAATCTAGAGAAAACTCGCGCTTTTGTCCATGATGTTGCCAGTCATGGTTTGAGGCGCGTCGGCTGCCGCCGGTTCGATACGTTTCCGCACGGAACGGGCCGCAGTGTTTCGTCGGCGCGCTCCCGGCGAGGCTTTGACGCCCCGCAGCTTGCGCTTCGTGAGCGTTTCCCCAGGTCTCGGAAATCGCAGGCGTGCGAAACCGTCTCCCGACGCACCATCGAGGCGCGTTTTCGTGCAGGGTCGGGCTCGAGAGGCGCCGAACCTTCGACCCCCTTCGATCCCGATCATGCTCGCGCCGCTCCGCCCAGGACGGCGCCCGGTGCCGACTTCGGCGACGGCGCAAAAAAAAGAGCCGCAGCGCGTTGCTGCGGCTCTTTCGATCGATGCAGGGAAGGGCCTTACCAGTTGCAGGGGGCCTCGCCGGCGATCTGGCGCTCGGACTTGAAGATGACGTCCGGCACTTCCTCGCCGTGGTAGCACTTGATGGCTTCCTTCTCCTCCATCTCGGCGATCTCGGCGTCGCTGTAACCCAGGCCCTGCAGGAACTCGGCCGTGTGGTAGCCGATCGGCTTCGACAGGATGATCGGCGGATCGCCGTAGTCGTCGAAGCGCAGCGGCGACATGGGGATGGCCTTCTTGCCGAACGCCTCGTACTCCACCCAGCGCAGCGAGTCGTTGTCGTAGGCCTCTTCGTCCTTGATGATGTCGGTGTAGCGGAAGCACTTCTGGTGAGGCACCTCGTGCTCGCGCAGGATCTCGTCCCACTCCTCGAACGTCTTCGTGGCGAAGGACGCCTCGAGCCAGCCGATGACCTCAGGCTGCTTGCCGGACGCCTTGAGGGCGGGCAGGTTGCAGGTGTCGGGCTGATCCTTGTGCTCGTCGTTGCCGGTGATCTCCATCATCATGTTGTAGTACTTGTCGTACTGCGGCATGCAGATGAGCATCCACTTCTCGTCCTTGGTGCGGTACGTGTTGTTGAAGGGGTTGGGCACGTGCTTGCGGGACTTCGGGTAGGGCGCGCCGAACTGCGTGGCCATGACGCCGATGTTGCCGCCCCAGATGGCCGCGCCGTACAGGTTGCAGGTGACCTTGTCGCCCTTGCCCGTGCGGGTGCGGTTGAACAGCGCGGCGAGGATGCCGCCGGAAAGGATGGACGCCGCGTTGTAGTCGCCGAACGCCTGAGGCGGGATGGCGGGGGACTGGCCGTCCTCGCGGAACACGTTCGCCACGCCGCCGCGCGCCGCCCAGCACACCGCGTCGAAGCCGGGGGTGTCGCGCTCGGGGCCGAACTCGCCGTAGCCGCGCATCTGCGCCCAGATGAGGGTCGGGTACTTCTCCTTGAGCGAGGCGTAGTCCAGGCCCAGCTTCACGAGCGCCTTGTCGCGCAGGTTGTTCACGAACACGTCGGCGGTGGCCAGCAGCTGGTGCATGACCTTGGAGCCCTCTTCGGTCTTCAGGTTGAGTGACAGCCAGTTCTTGTTCGTGTTGTTCAGGTCGATGGTGGGATCCTCGCGCTCGGTCTGCTCGCATCCGAACCCGGGGCCCTGCGTGCGCTGTGCATCGCCGTGCAGGGGCTCGACCTTGATGATCTCGGCTCCCATTTCGGACAGAACGCGCACCGTCGCAGGCGCCGCCACCCATTCGCACAGCTCGACGACCTTGACGCCGTTCAGAGGACCATACCCGTTCAGTTTCTCTGTCACTGACATACGACGGTTCTCCTTTCTTCGATGACTTGTTGTTTTCCTCCTGCAGATATACTCACATGTCATCCGTTTTGTTGCTATGGACAATTATTTTCAATTGATGGTCGTCCGTAAGTTTTGATGCGTTGGGAGCGTTTCACTCACAGGTTCCCCGATTTGTTGGCCATTTGCCGGGGGCAGAGGGTGCAAATCGTCGGATTCGTCCATCGTTTTGGTTAATTCGGCAGATTTGAGGGTGATGCGCGAGGGTTGTCTCAGTATACTGGTAACAAGTAATCCCTGCTTGCAGCGTTGCGGGCCTGCTCAGCGAGCGTGGCCGCTGCGGCGTGTTGAAGGAAAGAAGGCACCCTGTGGATTTCGAATTGACCGACAAGCAGCGCAAGCTCGTGGAGGCGTTCCGCGCGTTCGGCGAGGAAACGTTCACGCCCGAGCACGTGCACCAATGGCGTCGCGACCAGGGCCTGCCCGACGAGGTGGTGAAGGGGTTCGTCGACCTGTACTTCGGCCTCGAGGAGCTCGAAGACGGCGAGGGCACGTTCAGCCTATGCTCGCAGGCGCTCATCATCGAGGAGCTGTCGCGGTGCGCCGGCGCCACGCTGCCGTTCCAGAACGACCTGTTCAACCTCTCCATCGTGCGCCAGTTCGCCGGCGCGGGCGAGTTCGCCGACGTGCTGAAGGACTACCGCGAGACGGGCCGCCTCCTGTTCGCGCTGGCCATCTCGGAGCCGGAGGCCGGCTCGGACGCCATGAACATGCAGACCTACACGCGCACCGTCGACGAGCACCTCATCTTGAACGGGCACAAGACCTACGTGAACAACGGCGAGTACGCCCCCTATATCATGGTAGCCGCCATCGACCGCGACAAGGAGTCGCCGGGCAAGTACCCGCCCATGACGTTCTGGCTGCTGCCGCGCGACCTCAAGGGCATAAGCGCCTACCCCATCAACAAGATAGGGCAGTCGATGCTCCCGTTCGCCACGCTCGTGTTCGACAACGTGGAGCTGTCCCCGTCCTATCGCCTGAACGGGCGCCAGGAGGGCTTCCGCCAGCTGTTCCGCCTGCTCGAGTTCGGCCGCGTGTTCACGTGCGCCTCGTCTTTGGGCATGGCCCGCGCCGCCATGGAGGACGCCGTGGCCCACGCGCGCAGCCGCAAGGCGTTCGGCGTGCAGATCGGGCGCTTCCAGCAGATCGAGCAGATGCTGACGGACATGGAGGTGAGCATCTTCAATATGAACTCCATGCTGTACCGCGCGGCTCTGGCGGTGGACAACGGCGGCCCCGACGAGCGGCTGTCGGTGGCGCTCATGAAGCGCTACGTGCCCAACGCCGCCACCGAGGTGGCCTCGAGCGCCATGCAGATCCTCGGCGGCATGGGCTACACGGAGGGCGCGCGGGTGAGCCAGCTGTGGCAGGACTGCCGCGGCAACCAGATTGCGGAGGGCACCGACCAGATCATGGTGTACATCGCCTCGCCGCTCATCATGGAGAAGTACTGAGGCCGCCGCGCCGAAACGATCGGAGAAGCAAGGGGATGCCCGTCGCGCAATGCGGCGGGCATTTTCATGCTATTTGGTACAAGCGGAGCGGATAGTCCTGCGCATGCGCTCAAAAGTATTACTCAATTGTTCAATATTATCCATTGTGCAGTCTGTTTCTGGGTCAGTTCTGTCGTTATGACCATTCTCGTGCGTCGGGAGGCACGGAATAATGACTGCTAGAGAGCCTGCTCTAAGCAGATAGTGTCAGGGGTGCCGTTCCCTTTCGTGTGCGCTCAATACCACGGAGGGGGACGACGGAGAAATTAGGAGGACAAATTGAGTACCGCAGCTAAGAAAGAGAAGATGAGCGTGCGCCACATGCTCGTCGTTCTCACGGGCATCATGATCACCTTCGGGTGCTCGGCCCTGTGCTTTTCCACGTGGGGCCTGTTCCAGCCGGTCGTCGCCGAGGGCCTGGGCGTCGAGACCACGGCGTTCGCCATGTACGTCACGGTCATGTACCTCACGATGACCGTCGCTTCGCCGTTCATGGGCAAGCTGTTGCAAACGGTGGACATCCGCATCATCCTGTCCGTTTCCGCCTGCTTGGTGGGCGGCGCGTTTTTGCTGATGAGCGTATCGAACGAGATTTGGATGTTCTACCTCGCCGCCGTGCTTCTGGGCTTGGGCGAGATCTCCATCCTGTGGCTCGCCATCCCCACGCTGATCAACCGCTGGTTCGCCGACAAGGCGGGCACCTTCATCGGACTGTGCATGGCGTTCACCGGCATCGGCGGCGCGGTGTGGTCCGCCGTGTTCACAGGCCTGCGTTCCGGCGGCATGGACTTCCACACCATCTACCTCATCTGGGCCGTCATCGCCTTGGTCACGTCGCTTCCGTTCACGCTGTTCTGCGTGCGCAGCAAGCCCGAGGATTGCGGCCTGGCTCCCTACGGCGCATCGGTCGTCGCCGGCCAGGCTCCCGCCAAGCCCACCGGCTTGTCCGCCGCCGCGGCCATGAAGACCCCCGCGTTCTACACCGTGTGCGTGTTCGCAGGCCTGATCAACATCGCCGTCCTCATCGCCATGCAGTTCCCGACCTACACCAAGTCGCTCACCGACGTCACGTTCGACGTTCTGGTCGTGGGCGGCGTGATGACCACGGTCATGATGGTGGGCCAAGCGGTGTTCAAGCTCATCCTCGGCGTGGTGGCCGACCGCAACGCCAAGGGCGCCCTCATCTTCGCGTTCGTCTGCGGCGTCGGCGGCGTTCTGCTGTGCTGGTTCGGCATCGCTTCCGAGTACGTCCTGTACAGCGGCGCGTTCATCTTCGGCGCGTTCTACGCGACGGCCGTCGTGCTCGTCCCGATCGTCGTGCGCCAGTCGTTCGGCTCCCGCGAGTACTCCATCATCTATTCCCGCGTGAGCACCGTCTTCAACCTGATCGCCGCGTTCGCATCCATGATCTGGGCTTGGATCGGTTCCAGCTTCGGCTTCAACGCCGTGTTCGTCGTGGGCCTCGTGCTGCTGGTCCTCATCCTGCTGCTCGGCTTCTACACGTTCTCGAACGCCAAGAAGTTCAAGAGCCAGTGGACCGACTAAACACGGGTATACTCTGCTAGAACAGCTCTGCACTTCGCTCGGGGGCCCGTTTCGGCGGGCCCCCGCCGAGCGCCTTCTTTCAGACCGGTCGAGATCGTGGGGGAGCATCGCAATGAACCTGTCCCAGCTCTACTACTTCAAGAAGCTCGCCGAACTGCAGCACTACACGCGAGCGGCCAAGGAGCTCTACATCGCCCAGCCCACGCTCTCCGACGCGATCAGCTCGCTGGAGAAGGAGCTGGGCGTTGCGCTGTTCTGCCGCGACGGCCGCAGCGTCAGGCTGACGTCGAACGGCAGCGAGTTCTACCGCTACGTGAGCGACAGCCTGCGCTCCCTCGACGACGGCATCGACGCGATGAACCGGCGCAAGGCGCAGCTGGGCGGCGCCATCAACCTGGGAGCCACGTTCACCGTGCAGGACGACTACCTGCCGACGCTGCTCAAGGCGTATCGCGAGCGCTTCGGCGACGAGGTTCGCATCGAGACGTACCAGGCGTTCACGAACTACCTCACGCAGAGCCTGCACAACGAGACGCTCGACGTGTCGTTCTGCGGCAGGCGCGACCACGAGCCCGACATCGAGTACTTCCCCGTGCTCAACCGCAGCCTGGAGCTGGGAGTTCGCGTAGACCACCCGCTGGCCGACCGCGCGTCGGTGTCGTTCGACGAGCTGCGCGACCAACGCCTCATCACGTATCGGCGCGGAACGCCCATCGGCGAGGAGGTGCAGCGCCTGCTTGCCCGGAGCTCGCTCGAGGGAGTCGACGCGCTCTACGACGACGACATCACGATGGCCTCGGCGCTGTCGGTGGACGGGGGCCTCGGCGCGCTCATGCTGAACTCCATCGGCCTCAAGGTGTTCTCGAACATCACGACGGTTCCCCTCGAAGGCGTGCGCCCCGATTTCTACTGGGTGTACCTGGCTTCGAGCGCGAAGCACGCCAAGACGGCGGCCGTGCAGTCGTTCATCGACTTCGTGAAGGAGTTCGACGCCGAGGGGGCGGGGATCGACCTCGGCTATCGCCCCGATCGCCCCGAGGACGGCCGTCCTAGCGCGTGACGGCCTCGCGGTGCACGCCCAGCGCGACGAGCCCGACGCGTTCGACGTAGGCGTACAGCTCGAATCCGCGCTTGCAGCGGAAGGTGCAGCTGACGCAGGGATCCTCGTCGCAGTAGGCGTAGGCGTCCTCGTCGCCCAGCGCGAACACGAGCGGCGGCCGCTTGCCCGGCAGCACGTACTTGAGCTGCATCCCCGTGAACGTCTTGAGCGCGACCCAACGCGGCTCGCAGCCGTCCTCGCGCACCTTCCAGAACACGCGCAGGGCGTTCTGGTCGAACCCGCCCACCACGTCGTAGGAGAGCTCGATCGCGTCGGCGCAGGAGGCGGCATCCGCGGCCGCGAGGCGCGTCAGGGAGCCGGCGCACGCGCTCGCGTCGGGGGCGGGGGCGTAGGGCAGCTCGATCGTGGGGCGCCGCCCGCCGCCCGTGAGCTGCGGGCCCTCGCCGCCGTCGACGCCCACGAACACCGCCGCGCACCCGTCGCAGCCGTAGAAGGGGATCGGCTCGTCGGATACGCCGGGCTTCCAGGTTGCGCGGGTGCGCGTGGGGCTCAAGCCGGTGCTGTCGGTGTCTGCCATGGCAATCCTCCGGGAGAATCTCGAATCAGTCGATGTAGCGGGCGTTCGGGTTGGTGGCGAGTGCCTTCGTGTCGGCGACGTACTGGATGAAGTGGTCCACGCAGTACGGGTGGTAGTTCTTCGTGCTGTAGGCCATGTACACGCGGTGGTAGCAGCTGCGGCGCTCGAGCGGGCTCAGGTAGAAGGGCCTGACCACCACGTTGTCGACGCTGCGCAGCAGGAAGGTGTCCAGCATGATGGCCGCCTCCACGCCGTTGGCCGCGAAGCCGGCCAGGATGGACTCGTCGAGGTAGCTGTACTCGACGTTCTTGATGTCGCGCTCGTCGAGCATGCGCCTGATGGCCCGCCCGAGCGGGATGGTGTCGACGTAGGTGATGAGGTGCTGCTCGTACAGGTCGGCCGGCGTGACGAACGCCTTTTCGACCAGCGGGCAGTCGGCGCTCATGGCCACGACCACCTTCTGGGTGAGCACGGGCACGTACGTGAGGTCGGGGTCGTCGTCGCCCCGCGCGCAGAACACCACGTCGTAGCAGCCGCTCAGCAGGTCCTTCACGAGGGGCTGCGAGGTGTCCTCGCGCACGCTGAACGCGACGCCGCCGGTGGAGGCCTTGTAGCCGTTGAGGAGCTTGGGGATGAAGTCGGTCTGCACGGTGATGATGCAGCCGAGGTCGATCTTGCCGCCGTCGCTCGTGCCGGCGTAGTTCTTCATGATGGCGATGCCCTTGTCGATCTGCTCGAGGCCCTTGTTCACGTAGACGAGGAACTCGCTGCCGTACTTCGTGAGGTGGATGTTGCGGCCCGTCTTCTGGAACAGCGACACGCCCAGCTCCTGCTCGAGCGAGCTGATGGCGTTCGAGAGCGAGGGCTGGGTGATGTAGAGCTCCTTGGCCGCCTTGGCGTAGTGCTGCAGCTCTGCGAGCTTGCGGAAGTAGTACAGCTGGGAAAGGTTCATCAGTCGCCCCCTGGGGTCTCACGACGCATCGAACACCGCCTCCATTATACGGGTGAATGACGAGGAGGTTGCCACACAAAATGGCTGATCTAGGGGTTTTCGCGCCGCTCCCTCGCGCGCGCCGGGCCGTTTGGCGGCTCGTTCGCCGTTCTGCGCGCGCGACGGAGCGGGGTGCTGGGAAAGGCTTACCCGTAGCGGTACTCGACGCCCATGGTGGGCTGGGGGTACTCCCAGCGCTCGAGGATGGTGGCGCCGCACAGGATGCGGCACGTGCCGCACTCGAGGCACCCGGCGTAGTCGAACGACAGGCCGCCGTCCTCGTCGAACTTGTACAGCGCGGCGGGGCAGGCCAGCACGAGCTTGCGGAACTCGGCGCGGTCCGCGTCGTCGACGAGCTCGATGTGCGCGTGGCCCTCGTCCACGTTGTACTTGTTGAGCGCCAGTTTGGCGTCGACGTTCACGTTGATGACGGGATCGCTCATAGGGCCTTCATCCCCTTTCTGCCGTCCTGGGCCAGCTGCCACAGGCCCACGCGCTTGAGCGGGCCCAAAAGCTTGTCCTTGACGCGCTGCTGCGGATGCCCGTCTACCTTGAACAGGTTGAGCATGACGTCGCGGGCCATGGCCGGGTACTCGTTGAAGATGCGCGTCGTCTCCTCCATGTAGCGCGGGAAGCGGCGGAAGCGCTTGAGGTCCTGCAGCACGTAGCAGCCGTCGAGCAGCTGCTCGTAGGCGGCCAGGCGCGCTGCCGACACGTCGTCGGCCTCGAGCGCGCCCATGACGGCGTCGGCCGCGAGGTCGCCCGAGCTGACGGCGAAGTCCATGCCGCGCACCGAGTAGCCCAGGTTCATGCAGAGCATCGCGGCGTCGCCGCACGCGAGCACGCCGTCGCCGTAGAGGCGCGGCACCATGGCGAGGCCGCCCTCGGGCACGAGGTGCCCCGAGTACTCCACGAGTTCGCCGCCCTTGACGAGCGGGGCGATGTCGGCGCGCTGCTTGAAGTCCTCGAGCATCTGGTAGATGGGCACGTCGCCCGCCGCGAGGTCGGACAGCGTGGCCACGAGGCCGAGCGAGATCGAGTCGTCGTTCGTGTACAGGAAGCCGCCGCCCACGCGGCCCTTCGTGCAGTCGCCGGCGAACATCCACGCCGCGCCCTCGCCGGGCGCGCACAGGAAGCGGTCCTCGATGACCGACGGCGGAAGCGCGATGGTCTCCTTCACTCCCACGGCCATCTGGTGGGGCAGGGGCGTTCCGTCGGCGAGGCCCGCCTTCTGGGCGAGCAGCGAGTTCACGCCGTCGGCCAGCACGGTGACGCGCGCCTCCACCTCGTCGCCGCCGGTACGCACGCCGCATACCTTGCCGTCGCGCACGATGAGGTCCTCCACGGCGATGCCGTAGATGAAGTCGGCGCCCGCCTGTTCGGCCTGCTCGGCGAGCCATTGGTCGAAGGGCCCGCGCAGCACCGCGTAGGAGTCCTTGCCCGACTCGCGCAGCTCGTCGGCCGTGAAGTCCATCGTGAACAGCGCATCGGGCGCGGCCAGCGAGATCTTCTCGTGCGTGATGCGCCGCTGCAGGGGAGCGCGCTCCTCGAAGTCGGGGAACACGCGGGCGAGCGCATGCGTGTAGATGCGCCCGCCGGTCATGTTCTTCGCGCCGGCGTAGTTGCCGCGCTCCACCACGAGCACGGCGAGGCCCGCGGAGGCCAGCCGGTAGGCCGCGACCGCGCCGGCGCACCCGGCGCCGACGACGATCGCGTCGAATTGATCATCGGACATGGGGATACCTTTCCTCAGCCCGGTCCGCTAGGACAGCTTCTCGACGAGGGCCGGCAGCGCCTCGTGCAGGTCGCCCACGAGGCCGAAGTCGGCCTGGGCGAACACGGGCGCGTTCTGGTCCTTGTTCACGGCCACGATGATGTCGGCGTTGTGCACGCCGATCATGTGCTGCATCTGGCCGGAGATCCCGACGGCGAAGTACACCTTCGGCGCCACCATGCGGCCCGACACGCCCAGGTAGAGGTTCTTGGGCAGCCACTTCTCGTTCTCGGCGAGCGGGCGGGAGCAGGCGATCTCGCCGTGCACGGCCGAGGCCAGGCTGCGCGCCAGCTCGAGGTCCTCCTCGTGCGCGAAGCCGCGCCCGGCGCCCACGATGACCGACGCGCGGCCCAGGTCGGCGCCCATGTGCGGCACCTCGTGCGTGCCGCGCAGCTTGAGGGGCTTCTCCGGCGCGACGAACGCGCGCGCCTCCACGACGTCGGTGCCCGACGCCTCGGCCCCGTCGAAGGCGGCGCCGTTGCAGGAGTAGAAGGCCACGGGCCCCGCGGCATGCTGCTTCTTCGTGGCGAGGCCGCCGAAGTACAGGCTCTCGGCCTCGGCGCCGTCGAGGGCGGTGACGTCGCTCATCACGCTCGTGTTCGCGTGGGCCGCGAGGCGCCCGCCCACGATCTTGAGGCGCGGCGTGGGCTCGAACAGCACCACGTCGGGCGCGGTTTCGTCGAACAGCGCGGCCACGGCGCCGTAGGCGTTCTCCACGAGTTCGCCTTGCGGCAGCTCCACGGCGAAGGCCTTGTCGGCCACGCCCGTCGCGGGGTCGGTGCCGATGGTGACGAGCAGGACCTCGTCGGCGAGCGTGCGCGCCCCGGCGCAGAGCTCCTTCTGCGCATCGGCCGATTCAGCGATAACGAATGCTTTCATGATGGATGCCTCTCTCTCGTCTACCGGCTACGCGCGGACGGCCGCGGCCACGGCCGACGCGAACGCGTCGAAGTCGCCGTCGTTTTTCATGTCGAACACCTGGCGCTTGCGCTCGGCCAGCTCGGGCGCCGTGATGCTGGCGGTCTCCACCGCGGCGCTCGTGTCCACGCCCGCGTCCGCGGCCGAGGTCACCGTCGCGGGCTTCTTGCCGGCCGCGAGGATCTCGCGCATGCCCGCGATGCGGGGGAACGCGCATTCGGGCGTCACGGCCACCACGGCGGGCAGCGGCACCTCGATCTCCTCCACCACGTCGCTCAGCGTGCGCTCCACCACCACTGCCCCGTCTTCCAGCTTGATGGACGAGACGGCGTTGATCACCGGCAGGTCCAGCTCGGCGGCCAGCTGCACGTCCACCTGGCCGGCGTACATGTCGGCCGAGCCGTCGCCGCACACCACGAGGTCCACCTCTCCGATGCCCCTCACGAGCGAGGCGAGGGCGCGCGCCGTGGTGCGGGCGTCCGCGAAGGCGAACGCGTCGTCGGCGATCATGCGCAGCTCGGCGGGGCCGCGCGACAGGATGCTCTTCTTCACCTTGAGGTCGTCGGCCTTCGCGTTGCTGGCGCTCACCGCGTACAGTGTGGCGCCCGCCTCCTCGGCCAAGAGCGTGGCCGCCTCGATGGCGTTGAGGTCGTACTCGCTCACGATCTGGTGGGCTTTGGAGTAGTCGAGGGTACGGTCGGATGCGACGGCGATGTCCTGGTCGTCGGGCACCACTTTCACCGCTACGGCAATGTTCATTCGGGTTCCTTTCGCTCGATGGGTACGATTGCTCTCGTTCGTGCCTGGTCGTCTTACTTCGCGTAGCGCTTGAGGATCTGGCGCCCGGCGATGTAGCTCATGATCTCCACGGTGCCGCCGGCAAGCTGGTTGCCGCGCAGGTCGGTCCAGATGCGGCCGACGCGGGAGGCCGTGGTGTAGCCGAGGGCGGCGAAGATCTCCAGCGCCATGTCGGCCACCTTCGTGCAGCCCACCGTGGCGTAGCGCTTGAGCAGCGCCGCCTCGGTGCGCACCGATTCTCCCTGGTCGAGCTGCCACAGCGTCTTGTACAGCATGTTGCGGGAGTTCTCGAGGATGGTCTCCATCTCGGCCAGCATGTCCTGGATCATGGGGTTCCAGCCGATGGGCTTGCCGAAGGCGTAGCGCTCGTTGGCGTAGGCGGCCGCGTCGTCCATGCACGCCTGGGCGAGCCCGAGCGACTGGGCCACCACGAGGCAGCGCTCGATCTCGAAGTTCTTCATGAGCAGCAGGAAGCCCTCGCCCTCCTTGCCGAGGCGCATGTCCTCGGTGAGCACGACCTCGTCGAAGAACACGTCGACGAACGGGATGATCTGCTGGCCGATCTTCTCGAGCGGGGCGGTGGACAGGCCCGGGGCGTCGGTGGGGATGAGCCACAGCGACATGCTCTCGTTGGCGTGGGCCGGATGCTCGTCCTTGGACACCACGAGCATGTAGGGGGTGTTGCCGCCGTTCGTGACCCAGGTCTTCTGGCCGTTCATGATGTACGTGCCGTCGGCCTGGCGCTTCGTGTACGTGCTCATGGCCTTGTTGTCCGAGCCGGCGCCCGGCTCCGACAGCGCCAGCGAGGCGATGGGCTTGCCCGACTTGTTATATTGGTCGACGACGAGCGACACCTGCTCGGGCGTGCCGAACTCCGCGACGTCGGCCGTGGCCAGCATGGCGGTCATGAACGGGGTCATGCAGCCGGTGGCGTGGTACAGCGTCTCGGTCATGAGGCCCAGCGTGAGCTTGTCGCAGGGGATGCCGCCGCACTCCTCGGGCAGCCCCATGAAGGCGAACCCCGCGTCGCGGTACGCCTCGCCGATCTCGTCGGGGATGCCGTGGTTCTCGTACATGGCGCTGACGGTCTCCTCGTCGAAGTACCGGTCAGCGAATTCCTGGATGCTCTCGACCAGCAGTTCCTGATCGACGGTCAGGCTGAAATCCATAGTCAACGCTCCTTTTCTGTCCAGTGTCTTGCCCCGCATGCGCGCGGTTCGTCCCCGTTCGCCCCCGGGTTGGCGGGGGCGGTGCTGCCGCATTTGCCTCGTTCTAACGGTTGCTTCGTACAGTTTGCACCCAGAATCACGTCAGTGTCCAATAGGTTCTTTTCAGCGATTCATAGGCCAATCCATAGGTTTCTTCTATCAATGGGTGGGGGCAACCGGACAAGGCCGTTGGTATGATGGTGGCACTATGTGCATATGATCAGGTAAAATATAGATCGTCGAAACGGTGATCCGGATTGTTTCGTCCGAAGAATCGCGGAAATCAGCGGTGAACCATAGCCAAAACCTATGTTTGGCACATGATTCATCAACGATTACCTATTGGACAAAATAATCGTTTAGGGTGCAAACTGTGATCAACGCGGTTGCCACTCACCGATGACCGGAGACGAAGCAACCCGAAACCCGCCGTCTGGCACTACGTTGAAGGAGGATGTATGAGCAAGCTAACCCCCGAGGAGTTCCGCGAGTACCTCAAGACCGTGCGCGCGCTCGCCGAAGGCCCGTTCGAGGAGATGCAGAAGGAGGTCGAGGTCACCAACAAGTTCCCGCAGGAATTCTACGACCTGGCCATCGAGAACAACCTGTACCGCTACGCGCTGCCCGAGGAGTACGGCGGATGGGGCCTGTCCGAGAAGGAGATCCTGCAGGTGCAGGAGGAGTTCTCCCGCGGCCCGGGCGGCATGCGCATGCACCTGCACTACGCGGCCGACCTGAACTGGCGCATCCTCGACGACTACGGCAAGCCGGAGCTCAAGGCCGAGTTCATGGACAAGTTCCAGGACAAGACCATCTTCACGAACTTCGCGCTGACCGAGCAGACGGGCGGCACCGGCGCCGACCTGCACACCACCGCGCTCAAGGACGAGAACGGCAACTACGTGCTCAACGGCGAGAAGTGGCTCATCTCCCACACCGACTGCTCGCAGTACGCCTACGTCATCGCGGTGACCGACCCTGAGAAGAAGGGCGACGAGCGCCTGTCCGCCTTCTTCGTGCCCATGGACACGCCGGGCTTCGAGCTGGTCCCCATGCCGCACATGATGGGCTGCCGCGGCGCGGGCCATGCGGGCTTCAAGATGACCAACGTCGTGCTCGACCCGAAGTACCTGCTGGGCGAGGAGGGCCAGGGCATGGAAGTGGCCATGCACTCGCTCGCCATCTCCCGCGTGCACATCGCCGACTCCAACCTGGGAATGTCCCAGCGCATGCTCGAGATGTCCATCGCCCGTGCCCGCGACCGCGTGACCTTCGGCAAGCCGATCATCCAGCGCCAGGCCATCAAGATGAAGCTGGCGAACATGGCCACGAACATCCACGCGCTGCGCTGCATGATCATGGACTTCGCCGACGAGTACGACGTGGACCCGCACAACGAGTTCGTCGACGAGAAGGCCGCCATGTGCAAGCTGTTCTCCATCGACACCGTGAAGATGGTTTCCGACGAGATGCTCGAGATCTTCGGCGGCGACGGCTACTTCGAGGATTCGCCCTACGGCCCGACCGAGCGTTTGTACCGCGACTGCCGCGCCATGTGGCTTGAGGAAGGCGCCCCCACCGTCCAGCGCATCACCATCGCGCGCGGCGTGGACAAGCACGACGGCCACGTGGAGTACGCCGACTGGATCGCCGGCACCGCCCTGTAAGCTCTCCCAGCGTTCCAAGAGACGATTTCGCCATCCTCTCCTTATCCTTCGAAACGCCCCGGCAGCCGCCGGGGCGTTTCGCGTCGAGGGCGCGGGCGGCGGGGCTTCGCGCATGAGCGGCGTTCACGTAAACGTTTGGCAACGAGGGGAAGGGGGCTTGCGCGCGCGGGTGTATCGTGGCGGCAACGGCCTTGCGGGGCCGGGCAGCGGGCATGCGATGCCGCCCGCATGTCGGCGATGCGCGTTGAGAGACGGCGCACGGCGACGGCGAGCGCAGGCATGCGACTCTCGTGCGAAAGGAAGCGCCCATGAACAACCCTGCTCAGAAATCCTATCAGCTCTACATCGACGGCCAGTGGGTCGACGCGTCGGACGGCGGTACGCTCGACGTGTACTGCCCCGCCAACGGTGAGCAGCTTTCAACCATCGCCGACGCCACGAAGGAAGATGTCGACCGCGCGGTCGACGCCGCGTGGGAGGCGTTCAAAACCTGGGGCAAGACGACGAAGGCCGAACGCGCCATCATCTTGAACAAGGTGGCCGACCTCATCGAGGAGAACGCCGAGAAGTTCGCGCTCCTCGAGTCGCTCGACAACGGCAAGCCCATCCGCGAGACGCGCGCCATCGACGTGGCGCTGTCCGTGGACCATTTCCGTTACTTCGCCGGCGTGCTGCTGGCCGACACGGGCGAGGCCGACAAGCTGCCCGGCAACCTGCTGTCCATCGTGCTGCACGAGCCCATCGGCGTCGTCGGCCAGATCGTGCCGTGGAACTTCCCGTTCCTCATGGCCGCCTGGAAGCTGGCCCCCGTGCTGGCCGCCGGCGACTGCACGGTGTTCAAGCCCTCGTCCACCACGTCGCTCACGGTGCTCGAGCTGGCGAAGCTGACGCAGGACATCATCCCGGCCGGCGTGTTCAACGTCGTCACGGGCCGCGGCTCGAAGTCGGGCCAGTACATCCTCGACAACCCGAAGATCAGCAAGCTCGCGTTCACCGGCTCCACCGAAGTGGGCCGCGACGTGGCCCGCGCGGCGGCCGAGCGTCTCATCCCGGCCACGCTGGAGCTGGGCGGCAAGTCGGCGAACATCGTCTTCGACGACGCCAAGTGGGACATGGTCATGGACGGCATCCAGCTGGGCATCCTGTTCAACCAGGGCCAGGTGTGCTGCGCCGGCAGCCGCATCTTCGTGCAGGAGGACATCTACGACAAGTTCGTGAAGGACGCCTGCGAGGCCTTCAGCAAGGTGAAGGTGGGCATGCCCTGGGAGGACGACACCCAGATGGGCAGCCAGATCGACGAGAACCAGCTCAACAAGATCCTCGAATACGTGGAGATCGCGAAGCAGGAGGGCGGCAAGGTCCTCTGCGGCGGCGAGCGCAACACCGAGGGCGACCTCGCGAAGGGCGCGTTCATGAAGCCGACGCTGCTCGAGGTGCCGAACAACTCGTGCCGCGTGGCGCAGGAGGAGATCTTCGGGCCCGTGGCCGTCGTCATCAAGTTCAAGGACGAGCAGGAAGTCATCGACATGGCGAACGACTCGGTGTACGGCCTGGGCGGCGCCGTGTGGACGCGCGACATCAACCGCGCCTTCCGCGTGGCCGAGGGCATCCAGACGGGCCGCATGTGGGTGAACACCTACAACCAGATCCCGTCCGGCGCGCCGTTCGGCGGCTACAAGGAGTCGGGTATCGGCCGCGAGACGCACAAGGTGATGCTCGAGCACTACACGCAGACGAAGAACATCATGATCAACCTGGGCGAGGAGCCGAGCGGCTTCTACCCCGAGAAGTAGGGATTGCGCTCACAGCGAGCGTGCGAAGCGCCCCGGGGAACCGGGGCGCTTTTTTGTGCGTGCTGCCGCATATCGGCGCGGCGGCACGCCTGTCCGCCGTGCACGCCGCGCCTTCGTCGGATCGGCGTGAAGCAGGTCTGCCGGCCCACATGATAACCACCGCGCCAAAGGGGGATAGGGACGGTGAAGGAGAGGTCCCTGCGTTACGACCTCGTGAACGGCGGCCGACGGCTTCGTTGCGGTATCGGCACGCCGTCGTGCCAGAACGGGCTTCATCATCGTTCACCAGGCAGGTAGGGCTTATGCTTCGGCCACGAGCCCAGCCGACCTCTATCGGGCGCTGCGCTCGTATCCTCTTGCAGCGCAATCGCTTCCTTGCATGCCGTCCTGTTCGAGCGGCGGCCCTCTCGGAACGCGGGATCGCGAGCACGGCCGCGACGCCGCCGTGCGGAATACGTGACGGGGCCGACCCGTCCCAACCCGGTATGAAAGGAAGACAGATGGAACAGAGGTTATCTGGGCTGTCGGGAAGGATGATGGCCGCAGCCGTGGCCCTCGCGCTCGCCGCGTCGATGGCGCTGGGCACCACGCCGGCATTCGCGCTGAACAACGGCGGCCTGACCGACGACGGCACCGCATCGATCACGGTGCACAAGTACAAGACCCCCGCGGCTTCGTCCGAGCCCGGCACCGGGTCGACGGCCGACGAGGGCAACGTGCCTACCGGCGCCGAGCCGATGTCGGGCGTGGACTTCACGCTGTACAAGCTCGACTCCGCCAAGGTCGAGGGCTCGGTCGCCGGCACGGCGGCCGCAACCGCCGCCCCGTCGGCCGACGGCGTGGCGGCGTTCCTCACGCTGTACAAATCCGCGAGCTCCACGCCGGTCGTCAAGACCACCGGCGCCGACGGCACGGCCGTGTTCGGCAGCCTGTCGTTCGGCTACTACCTGCTCGTCGAGACGAACGCGGGCGGCGCGAACGTCGAGACGAGCGTGCCCTCCATCATCACGCTGCCCTACGCGCAGCAGGCGAGCGGCGGGTCCACCACGTACCTCAAGGACGTGCACGTGTATCCCAAGAACGTGAGCAAGGAAGAGGTCGAGAAGACCGTCATCGACGAGCCTGACCTCGTGAAGCCCGGCGACACGCTGAGCTACCAGATCGCGTTCATGATCCCCGAGGC
Organism: Eggerthella timonensis; assembly: GCF_900184265.1. Classification (NCBI taxonomy): domain Bacteria; kingdom Bacillati; phylum Actinomycetota; class Coriobacteriia; order Eggerthellales; family Eggerthellaceae; genus Eggerthella; species Eggerthella timonensis. The sequence continues at coordinate 2,784,754 of NZ_FXXA01000002.1, read as the reverse complement.
CTCCAAGATCTTCACCGATCCCGCGAACTGCCTCAAGGGCACCATCGTCGACACGCTGCCCAAGAACGCCGCAGGCCAGCCCACCATCACCATCAAGAACGACTACTCGGTGGTGGCGCTCGCCCAGGACGGCACCGAGAACGTGCTGACTCCCGGCGACATCGGCTTCTCCGACACCTCGGCCACGAACGGGCAGGCCACCTGGACCATCACGCCGGCCATCGCCCAGGCCATCAACGTCATCAACGTGGCGAACATCGCCACGCCGGCGAAGCAGATCGGCAAGGTCCTCATCCGCGTAAACGCCACGGTGAACGACAACGCCTTCAACGCGGGCGTCGACGCCGACGGGCTGCCGATCATCCAGAACACCGCGGCGGTCACCGTCATCGACGCGCTCGGCACTACGACCATCGACGCCAAGGCGAGCACGACCGTCGCCATTCCGCTCATCGGCTTCCAGTTCCTCAAGGTCGACGCCGAGGGCAACGCCATCCTCTCCGACACGGCCACGTTCAAGCTGGCCACGTCCTACGACAACGCGGTCGCGGGCACGTTCCTCAAGAACGCCACCGCCACCGCCGATCTGCAGGCCACGACGAACCTCGCCGACGGCAAGGCCGTGTTCTCGGGCCTGAGCTTCGACAACCTCACCTCGGGCGGCACGGCCTACACGGCCATCGAGCAGGCCGTGACGGCCGCGCGCGCCAACCTGGGCACCGTGCAGAACGTGGAGCTGTGGTTGTGCGAGACGAAGGCGCCGAACGGCTACCGCATCCTGCAGGCCCCCCAGAAGGTGACGCTGCAGATCGTGAAGGCCACGGCCGACGCCAAGGTGACCACCACGGTGGTGGGCGGCCCGCTGTCCCTCGTCAACACGCGCGACGGCCAGGAGGGCGGCGGCAACTTCGCGCTGCCGAACACGGGCGGCACGGGCGCGCTGATCTTCGGCATCGTGGGCGCCGTGCTCATCGGCGCCGCGGTGGCGTACTTCGTGCGCTCGCGCAGGCGCGACCAGCACGACCAATCGTAAAGGCAACGGATGCGGCGGGGCCTCGAGCGGAGGCCCCGCCGCACGGCGAGCAGGGAAGAGCGAGGTGTGATCGGGTGAAACGAACGAGCGAACGCGCGATGCGCGCGAACCTGCGCGCCGCAGCCGCTGCGACGGCGCTCGCCGCCGCGCTCGCCCTCTGCGCCGCGGCGCTCGCGGGCACGGGCAGCCCGGCGCTCGCCGACGCCGGCGCCGACGCGGCGCGCACCGGCTCCATCGTCGTGCACGAGTACCGCTCGCAGCTGGGCGGCACGAACCCGGGAAACGGCGACGAGGACCCCGTGCTGCCGAAGGATGCCCTGCCGTTGGCCGACGTGCCCCTCACGCTGTACCAGCTCTCGACCGACCCCGAGGCGGCGAACGGCTTCGAGCCTGCGGTGGACGTCGACTCGCCGCCGTTGGCGTCGTTCGACCCGCGCACGGGCACGACCGACGCGCAGGGCGTGCTCGCGTTCCGCGATCTGCCGCGCGGCGTGTACCTGCTCGCGCAGGGCGACGTCGCCGGCGTGCAGCCCGCGCAGAAGAAGCTGCTCGTGGCCGTGCCCATGCAGGGCGCGGTTGGCGGCGACGCACGCTGGGACGTGCATGTCTACCCGAAATCGTACGTGGCGGCGTCCATCGCCAAGGCGGCGGACGACCCGGACGCCGTGTACGGCGTGGGCGACGAGGCGCGCTGGCGCATCACAGTGCCTGTACCCGCCGAGCTCAAGCTCGTCGCGACCGACGGCTCGGTGCGCTACGGGCGCGGCTTGCAGGTGCGCGATATTCTGGACGCCCGGCTCGACAACGCGCCCGGCGCGCAGGTGTCGCTTGTCGACGCGACGGGCCAGCCGAGCGCGACGGCGCTCGTGCCCGGCGCGGACTACGAGGAGGCGTACGACGAGCAGGGGCGCACGGTAACGTGGACCTTCACCGACGAGGCGCTGCGGCGCATCGCCGATGCCGGCGCGGCCAACCTCGTCATCGCGGTGACCACGCGGGTGAACGAGGCCGCTTACGACGAGCCGGGCACCATCTACAACAACGCCGCGGTGTCGTTCACGGCCGCCTCGGGCGCGTCGATCGGGGCCGAGGTCATCCCCGGAGGCGTGCCCGATCCCGCGAACCCGGCGCACCCGCGCCTCAGCACGGGAGGCGTGCGCATCGACAAGCACCTCGAGGAAACGGGGGAGAAGCTCTCCGGCGCGACGTTCAAGGTGGCGCGCTCGCGCGCCGACGCGCTGGCCGGACGCTTCATCGCCCGGACGGTAGACGGCTCGCTGCAGGATGTGCAGCTCGTCACCGAAGCGGACGGCGCGGCGTCCCTCGGCGGCCTCGGCGCGGGCACCTACTGGCTCATGGAGACGCAGGCTCCCGCCTACGTCGATGCCCGGGGCCGGCAACGGGCCTGCGTGCGCCTTGCCGAGCCTGCAGCCGTCGAGATCCCCGCCGTCCCGGCGGCGGCCGAGGTGCGCGTGGCGGTTGCGAACCGCCTCGAAACGCCCCTCGACCGGGCAGGGAGCGCCGTGGGCGGCGCGCTGGCGAAGACGGGCGATGCGGGCTGGCTGCTCGCCGCCGCCGTCGCCGCGCTCGCAGGCGCGGGGATGGCTCGTCGCTTGCGGCGGCGCGGCGAACGTACGGACGATCGATAGGAGGAACGGCCCCATGAAGAAGCTCAACGAGCGGCGACGTCCGACCCGCCCGCTGCGCGCGGCATGGCGCGTGCTGCTGTGCGCCCTGCTGGCGTTCACGCTGTTCCCCTCCATCGGCGCCGGCTCCGCATCCGTCGGCGCCGCCGACGGCCGTGCGGAGGCGCCCGCCGCGCCCGCCCCCGATTCCGATCTGCCCGACTCTGCGCCCGCGCCCGAGACCGACGACGCCGCCGACGGGCGGCCCTCCGACGAGCTTCCGCCGACGGGCGAGCCCATCGACGGGACGCAGCCCTCCGCGCCCTCCGCGTCCGTCGACGATGCCGGCGACGAGCCTGCGGTCGCGCCGGATGCGGACGAGCCCGCCGACGCGGCCGCCGCCTCGCAGGCCGAGCCGCGCGCAACCGGCGACACCTTGTACGTGTCCGCGTCGGGCAGCGACCTGACGGGAGACGGCACCCGCGCGAAGCCGTTCGCCACTTTGCAGGCCGCAGTGCAGAAGGCCTCCGCGTCGGCCGCGACCACGGTGGCCGTCATCGGCAACCTCGCCGCCGCCACGACGGCCGCGGTGGGCGCCAAGAACGTCGTCGTGACCACCGATCCGGCGCAGAGCGCGCCCGCCGTGGTCACCGGCTCGACCGCCGCCACGCTGTTCACTGTGAACACCGGGTCCGTCACGTTCTCGAACATCGTGTTCGACGGCGCATCTGCGTCGGTCGATCATCGGGTGGTCGAAGCTACGGGCACGAACTCCCAGGTCACGCTTTCGTCGGGCACGACCGTGCGCAATTGGTACAGCTCGGGCACGGCGGGAGCGTTCCGCATGAACGCCCACGGCGCGTCTCTCACCATGCAGACGGGCAGCATCATCCAGAACTGCCGTCTCGTCACGCAGGGCGCCCAGGCGGGCGGAGCGGCCGTCAGCATCCTCGCGAACCGCATGCCCGGCACGGGAACGACCCCTTCCTCGTCGAACCGCGCCTCGTTCACCATGCAGGGCGGCTCGTCCATCGTCGACTGCGACACGCAGCTCACCGCGAACGCCTCGCTGTCGGGCGGCGGCGCCATCCATGCCGCCGACGCCGTGGTCAGCATCCAAGCGGGCGCCGCCGTGCGCTCGTCGGACCTCGCGTTCCGCAGCTCGCTCGGCCTGCTGTTCGACCCGACGGGCACGCGCCAAGGCGGCGGCGGGTTGTTCGCCAACAACTGCAAGGTGGACATCGCCGGCACCATCGATGCGTGCAACGTGGTGAGCAGCGTGAACATCACCGCGGCCAACTTCTACGCCGGAGGCGGCGGCGCGTACCTCTACGACTACGGGTGCACGACGACCGCGGCCGTGGACTGCCGCACCTCCATCAGCGGCACCGTCTCGAACTGCTCGGCCATCGCGGGAGGCGGCGTGTTCTACTGGAGCGAGGCGGACGGCTACGGCGAGGGCGACAACCTATGGGTGGGCGCGGGCAACGCGCCGCTGACCTCGGCCGCCCAGGTGGTGGACAAGGTGTACGACACCGTTACGCTGTCCGGCACCATCCAGAACTGCTCGACCACGGACGTGGGCACGCTGCGCGCCATCACGTTGGGCTCCTACGGCGATTTCGAGCGCTACGGCGTGGGCGGCGGCGCCATCTGCGGCGCGTTCAACGGCCTCGTCGTGCTGGCCGACGGCTCGCGCATCGCGGGGTGCTCCACGTACAGCGAGGGCGGCGCCGTGTCGAACTACGGCACGTCGGTGTTCTGCCTCGACGGCTCGGCCGACCTGAGCGGCGGCCCGTCCATCTCGAACTGCACCTCGGGCAAGATCGCGGGCGGCTTGAGCATCGGCGCCGGGTCGAGCATCGAGAGCGTGCGCATCGACGGCTGCACGGCCGGCGCGTTCGGCGGCGGCATGTACCTGTACAGCGGGTCCACCACGATGTACAACTGCTCCGTCACGAACTGCACGGCGGATATGTACGGCGGCGGCATCATGCAGGATATGTACAACGACCTGTTCTGGTACGGCGGCACGGTGACGGGCAGCCATGCCGGGCTCGGGGGCGGCGGCGTGGCCCTGTACGGCTTCCAGGGCAGCTCGGCGAGCGCCCCGCGCGGCCTCGTGTTCAACTACCCCGCGTCCGCCAACGGAGGCTTCACGAACCCTACCTATTACAAGACGAGCATCCTCGCCGGAAAGATCGTCGCATCGAGCATCGTGCGCGCGAACACGCAGGGCGCAACGGGCATCGCGTCCAACGTGTGGACGAACGCGTTCTACCCGTCCACGCGCATTTCCGTGAACGGCAACCTGGTAGACGGTTCGAAGGTGTGCGTTCGCGTTTCCGACGGCTTGGCGACGCTCAATGCGAGCGGCGCCCGATTCGGATCAGTGTTCCAAACCTCGGCTAACCTGGGCCCTTTCGCGAACGATGCGGACCCCACGCTCGTCGCGGCGGCCAACGGCTCTCAGCTCGTGTGGGCAAGCGGGTTCGTGGTGGACTACCGCGCCAATGCGCCTGCGGGCACCACGCTCGCGGGAACGGCGCCCTTCGACGGCGCGGACGGCGTGGCGAACGCCTACCCCCGCACGGGCGGCGCGGCCACGCTGCTCGACCAGGGCACCATGGCGGTGAGCGGCTACACGTTCAAGGGGTGGGCCTCGTCGCCCACGGCGACGACGGCGCAGTACCAGCCCGGGGCGACGCTGTCCTACGATGCGTCGCTCGACCCGCTGAAGAACGGCCATATGGTGCTGTACGCCGTGTGGCAGACGCCGCCGCGCGTGTGCCAGATCATTCGCGACACGAACGGCGACGGCGTGCCCGACGCGTTCTTCCAATCGTACACGACGCTCTACGACGCGCTGCGCGCGGCACAGTCGAACGACCGCATCGAGATGCTGCGCGACGCGCCCATCGTCGACTTCGCGGCCTCCAGCAAGCCCGCCGACGGCGGCGTGGCGCTGGCGGCGGGCACCGGCGGCGTCGCGCTGACAACGGCGCCGCTCGTGCAGACCGTCCCGGGCGCGAGCGGGTGGCTGGGCTCCGTCCCGTCCACCGGGTCGCTCGCGGCCACGCTCACGCGCACGGCGTCGGGCTCCGTCTCCTCGTGGTTCTCGGTGGCCGGGGGCCTGAGCGTGACGAACCTCGTCGTGGACGGCGGCTGCACGGTGCGCCAGGCCCAGGACGGCACGGGCATCGCGGCCGACCACGCGCTGTTCGAGGTGTCGGGCGCCTCCTCGTCCCTGACGGTGGGGGCCGGCGCCGCGCTACGCAACGCCTACAACGCCTCCGGCCCGGGCGGCGCGGTGCTCGCCGCCGGCGGAGCAACCCTGCGCATGACCGTCGGCGCGAGCATCGCCGGCTGCACGGCCGCCGACGGCGGCGGCGTGACGGTGGAGGCGTCGACCTTCGCGCAGAGCGGCGGCTCGATCGCCTCGAACGCGTCCGGGCGCTTCGGCGGCGGCGTGTACGCGGGCCCGCAGGCGACGGTGACGCTGTCGGGCCTCGCGGAGGTGCGCGCCAACACGGCGAAGCGCACGGGCGGCGGCGTGTACGTGGATCCTGCGGCGCGGCTCGTCATGACGGGCGGCTCCGTCGTGAACAACGCGGCTTCGGCCGAGAACAACGACGCGGGAGCCTATGCGGGCGCCTACGTCGGCGGCGTGGCGCTCGGTGCCTACGCGGGCACGTCTCCGCTCGTCACGCTCAGCGGCGCCGCGCTCGTCTCCGGCAACGTGGGGCGTCCCGTCAAGGGCTCGTCGACCGACGCGCCGAAGGCGTCCGACCTGGAAGCGGCCCGCTCGGGCACCTCCTACGCCATCGCGGTGGACACGTCGGGCCTGGCCCCCACGGCGGCCGTCGGCATCACGTCGGCTGATCGTACGCTGCTCGCGGCCGGCGCGCAGTTCGCCTCGCGCACGGGCTCGACGCCCGTCGTGGGCCTCCAGCTGTTCTTCAACAACGCGAACGCGGGCCTCGCGGCCGTGGCGGGCACGGGCAGCGCCGTGGTGTGGCGCGGCCTGCACGCGGACGTGACGTTCACGAAGGTAGGGGCCGACCAGCGCACCGGCGCCACGGTGAAGCTGGGCGGCGCGCAGTTCAACCTGTACCGCTACGTGGGCTCGGTCGCCCTCGGCCCGCTCACCATCAACGGCGGCTCCATCGACCTGGCCACCACGGCCTCGGCCCAATGGGCGCCCGTCATCGCGGCCGACGGCACCGTGGGCGCGCCGGGCGACGCGTCGAACGTGCCCTACGTGTTCGAGTCGTCCTCGAGCGTCGACACGCTCGGCCAGGTCAAGCTCACGCAGCTGGCGCCGGCGTCCTGGTACATGCTCGTGGAGGCGAGCGCGCCCGACGGCTACCAGAAGCCCACGGGGCAATGGGCGTTTCAGGCTATCGAGCTGTCCGGCGCGGGCGGCTACGGCATCGACGTGAGCACGCTTTTGGCCCGCAAGGGCGACGGCGGCCTGCTGCCCACCGCGTTCTCCACCTCCATCACCGTGGGCGGCGCCGTCGAGCGCGGCGTGTACCTCGTGAACGTGGCGCGCTACGACCTGCCCTTCGCCGGCGCGCCGGCGATCGCGCCGTACGCGGGCGCGCTGCTGGGCCTCGTGCTCATCGCGATCGCGATCGCGCTGCATCGCGCGCGGCGCGCCTCCTCATGAGGGCGCGCGAGGGCGTGCGCCGCGCCCTTATGCTGGCGTGCCTTTTGGCGGGCATCGCCCTCGTGCTGTACCCGGTGGTGGGCACGTACCTCAACGAGCGCTCGTTCAACGACGCGGTGAGCCACTACGAGGAGGCGGTGCAGACGCTGCCCGACGACGTGCGCCGGCAGATGCTCGCCGAGGCGCGCGCCTACAACGACAGCCTGCGCGGCGATCCTGTGCACGACCCGTTCGTGGCGAACAGCGGCTACGCGGTTCCCGACAACTACGACGACGTGCTCGACGTGGACGGCACCGGCCTCATGGGCGCGGTGAGCATCCCGTCCATCGGCCTCACGCTGCCCATCTACCACGGCACGTCCGACGACGTGCTCGCGCACGGCGCGGGCCACATCCCGCAGACGTCGCTGCCCGTGGGCGGCGCGGGCACGCACGCCGTCCTCACGGGCCACACGGGCCTGCCCACGGCGCGCCTGTTCACCGATCTCGAACGGCTGAAGGAGGGCGACGTGTTCGTCATCGAGGTGCTGGGGGAGCGCCGCGCCTACGCGGTGGACGACGTGAGCGTGGTGGAGCCCGACGACGTGTCGTCCATCCGGGTCGACGGCGAGCACGAGTACGTGACGCTGCTCACCTGCACGCCCTACGGCGTGAACTCGCACCGCCTGCTCGTGCGCGGCGCGCCCTGCGACCTGCCCGACGATGCGGCGCTCGCGGCCGCGACGCCCGTGCCCTGGCCGCTCGTCGGCGCGCTGACCGCCGCCGCGGCGCTGGCCGTCGCCCTCGCCGTGCGCGCGGCGCGCAGACGGCGGCGCAGGCGCGCGGCAGGGGAGCGCTCGTGAGCGCCCGCCGCCGCCTCGCGCGCTGGTTCTTTGGGGCCGTGCTCGTCCTCGGCATCGGCTGCATCCTGTACCCGATCGTGACGAACATCGCCTACCAGCTGGGCGCGTACAGCGCCGTGTCGTCCTACGACGACGCCGTGGCCCGTCGCAGCCCCGAGGAGCTGGCACAGCTGTGGGCGCAGGCCTACGCCTACAACGAGGAGCTCGCGGCCTCGGAGGTGCGCGATCCCTTCGCCGTGGAGGAGGTCACCGCCCCGCTCGACCGCTACTTCGAGGTGCTCGACCCCGACGGCACCGGCATGATGGGCTACGTGGAGGTGCCCTCCATCGGCCTCGAGCTGCCGCTGTACCACGGCACGGGCGAGGAGGTGCTGCAGAAGGGCGCGGGCCATATCGCCACGACGGCGCTGCCCATCGACGGCGACTCCATCCATCCGGTGCTCACGGGGCACACGGGGCTTCCGGACAAGCTGCTGTTCACGAACCTGTCGTTCGTGAAGGCAGGGGACGTCTTCCGCGTGAAGGTGCTCGACCGCGCGTTCTCCTACGAGGTGGCGTCCGTGGACGTGGTGGAACCCGACGACGCGGCGCTGCTGCAGCCGACGGCGGGGGAGGACAAGCTCACGCTGCTCACCTGCACGCCCTACGGCATCAACTCCCACCGCCTGTTCGTCACGGGCGTGCCCACGGCGGACGACGGCGAGCAGGGCCTGCGGCCCGTCGTCCTGCTGCCGATCCTCGCAGCCGGGTTCCTCGCCGCGTTGCTTGTCGCGGGCGCGGCCGTGACGGCGAGGCGCGCTTTGAAGTCCCGCGCCCGCGGTTAGGGGCTCGGGTGACGCGGACGCGAGGATCCCCGCGTCCGCGTCGAAGTTTGCCTTTTTGCGCGCGCGGCGCCGCTCCGGCGCCTCTAGAAGTCGCTGCGCTGCATGTTGAGGTAGTTCAGCAGCTCGCTGCGCTTGTGGATCTGCATCTTCTCGTAGATGTGCCGCACGTGGGTGTTCACCGTGTACGGCGAGATCACCAGCTTCTCGGCCATGTTGTTCGTGGTGTAGCCGCGCGCGATGAGCACGAGGATCTCGGCCTCGCGACCCGACAGGCTGAACTCCTTGGCCACCTCGGAGCAGATCTCGTCGATCTCGGCCTTCGTGGGCGGGGCCGCCGTCAGCGCCACGATGTTGAACTCCTGGCGCACGAGCGGCACCAGCAGCACGGCCAGCACGCACATGAGCCCCAGGCACGTCTCGGGCGTGATGGCGAAGGCCAGGTCGGGCGCGTGCTCGTAGCCCACGGCCCAGGTGTTGCCCACGGCGATGCCCGCGCGCACGAACGCGCCGGAGAAGGCGAACGCCACGGCCGGCGTCACGTAGCCCTTCGACGTGAGGATGCCGAAGTACATGATGAGGAGGATCTCCAGAAGCGACGAGATGCCGGTCGCCATGATGAACGAGGGGAAGAAGGCGGCCTCGTCGGCCAAGAACAGCGCGAACGCGGCGATGAGCAGCACGATGAGCCAGGGGAACATCTTGAATATGTTGGCCTTGTCCTTCGAGACCATGCTGATGCCCGCGATGCCCAGCATGAGGACGGCGCCGCCGAGGATGCCCAGCGTGAAGCTGAGGTCGCCGGTGGGAAGCGCCTCCCAGGGGATGATGGCCACGAGGAAGTAGCACGCGGTGCTCGCCAAGAACGTGATGGCGCTCACCACCACCATGTTCTTGAGGCCGCCCTGCGCGGCGCTCTTCGGCAGCAGCACGGGGAAGGAGTGCGCCCCGTCGCGGCGGGCGGCCACGAGCAGCGCGCCGGAAGCGATGGGCAGCAACGAGACGAACACCGTCGTCACGTAGGTGGGCAGCGCCCACGCCAGCGCGATGGTGACGAGCAGGGCCAAGCCGAACGTCGTGCCGATGTGGCGCAGCGAGAAGTTCGCCTTCACGCAGGCGTAGCGCTCGCCCCAGAGTATCCACATGACGGACTCGGTGGCGCCGAGGAAGAAGGACAGCGCGTAGGCGAGGCCCGGGACGGTGAACGCCTGCGGCAGCAGGCACAGCGCGAGCGTCGCGATGCACGTGAGGGCCGGCGAGGCGACGAAGAGCCAGCGGAACGACGAGAGGTGGCGCTTGCGTCCCAGCAGAAACGCGATCAGGAGCAGGAACACGACCGTGGCGCCCAGGTTCACGAGCCAGGAGGTGGTTACGCGCTCGTCGAGCAGCTCCGTTTGCGAGAACATGTGCGGCACGAACCACAGGGCGTAATGCCATGCCAGGAGAAGCGCGAAACCGACGTATTTCAATGCGGGACGGGTCGCGAATTCGGTTAACGAGCCCGCTTTCCCCGTTTTCAACTCAGGCGCTGCTTCCGCTTGGAGTGTCATGAAGCCGACCATCCTTCCTATCTCCCGTTAGCGATGGATGATGATGTCGTTGAGCTGCCATAACGCATCATAACGCGCCATGCCCCCTCCCGATTCATCACCGTGAAAACCTATCACTATTTCCACGGTAACGCCTCGCAAGAAAGTAAGTATTAGGGCAATTAGTGGTGATTTTGCGATGGCAAAACAACGCTCTGCGAACAGAATGCACCCAACGGCTCGGTTCACCGCCGGTCGCCGCCATGAACGTGCCGGCGACCGACTGAGAGACCGGGCGCAGACAAGGAGAAAGGAAGTAAGGATGTCACTGCTTGCCAAGAGCAAGGGAGAGGTTACCTACAAGGAACTCTCCACCCTGCACAAGTGGGCGCTCGTCGTGCTCATCTCCATGGGCTCGTCGATCATCTACGCGCCGATGTATCTGAAGAACGTGTTCTACGATCCGCTGATGCAGGCGCTCGGCGCCACGAACGCCGACCTCGGCCTCATGGTGTCGGCGTACGGCATCGCCGCCATGATCTGCTACCTGCCCTCCGGCATCGTGGCCGACAAGTTCCGCATGCGCACGCTGGCATGGGTCGGCTTCATCGCCACCGCCGTGCTCGTGTTCGTGTACGCGATGCTGCCTTCCGTGCAGATCTGCCTGATCCTGTTCGTGCTCATGGGCGTCACCTCCATCCTCGTGTGGTGGGGCACGCGCTTCAAGGTCATCCGCCTGTGCTGCGAGGAGAACGAGTACGCTTCCAAGATCGGCATCAGCTACTCCATCTACGGCGTCACCGGCCTCGTCATCGGCCTCATCAACGCCGCCATCATCGCCGCCATCTCCGGTTCCGCCGGCGTGCAGGCCATGCTCATCTTCCTGGGCATCGTCATCGCCATCCTCGGCGTGATCTCCTTCTTCATCATCCCCGACTTCAAGGGCGAGATCAACAAGGACGCGAAGCTGTTCAGCGTCAAGGAGGCCATCCAGGCCATCAAGCATCCCGGCGTCATCTGGGCCTGCGTCGCGTACTTCGCCTGCTACGCCGTGTACCAGGGCGCTACCTACACCACGCCGTACCTCACGCAGTGCTTCAACGCCGACGGCAACCTCGTGAACATCGTCGGCCTCATCCGCACCTACGGCATCGGCCTCATCGCCGGCCCGATCGTCGGCTTCATCGCCACGAAGATCAAGAGCCCCTCGAAGACCATCCTGGGCGGCTTCATCCTGTCCATCGCGGTGCTCGTCGGCTTCATCCTGTTCCCGCAGGATCCCTCCGGCGCGATGGTTGCCTCCATCCTCGTGGTCGTGTTCGGCTTCACCACTTACGGCGCCTTCTCCATCGGCTCCTCGCCGCTGTCCGAGGTCAAGATCCCCATGGCCATCTTCGGCACCGCTTCCGGCCTGCTGTCCGTCATCGGCTTCTTGCCTGACGTGTTCATCCACACCTGGTACGGCGGCATGATCGACGCCCAGGGCACGGCCGCCTTCTCGAGCATCTTCGGCTTCGAGATCATGTTCGGCGTCATCGGCTGCGTCGCGCTGGTCATGTTGCTCCGCAGCATCAAGAAGCACTTCGGCGCCGCGGATGCCGCCGAGGTCGAAGAAGAGGCCGTCAAGGCGTAAGTCTCCATCCGAAACGATGCGGGGGCGCGCCGCCGTGAGCCGCGCCCCCGCATCTCGAATCACCTCATCAACCAACGCGAATCGGAAAGGTCGTGCATCATGAACAAGCTCGACGTCCTGTCGAAGATCAACCCGCAGATGAAGGCGGTTCTCGCCAAAGAGGACGAGCTGGCGGGCGACGCGAACGACACGAGCGTGGGCTTCGAGGTCATGCGCGAGAACTACGTGGCGGGCCGTGCGTACTGGACCGAGGGCGGCCCGGTCATGGCGGAGCAGCTCGACGCCGAGGTCGACGGCCCCCACGGCGCCGTTCCGGTTCGCTACTACTATCCCACCGCTGCGGCCGCCGCAGGCCGTGCGGCGGCCGAGCCCGCCACGCCGGCCATCGTGTACGTGCACGGCGGCGGGTTCGTGCTGGGCAACCTCGACACGCACGATCGCGTCTGCCGCATCCTGGCGCAGAACACGGGCGTCGTCGTGGTGGCCGTGGACTACCGGCTGTCGCCCGAGGCGAAGTTCCCGAGCGCGGTGGAGGAAGTGGCCGCCGTGGCGGCGTACCTGCACGAGCAGGGAGCCCGGCACGGCATCGACGGCGAGCGCCTGTCCTTCGCCGGCGACTCCGGCGGCGCGCATCTGGGCCTCGCGGCCACGCTGTACCTGCGCGAGGAGCTGGGCGGCAGCGGGTTCGTGAAGTGCTGCCTGCTGTTCTACGGCTGGTTCGGCCTGACCGACTCGTCCTCGATGCGCCTTCTGGGCGGCCCGTGGGACGGTCTCACCGAGGCCGACTGGCAGTTCTACATGCAGATGTACGCGAACGACCCCGCCGAGCTGGAAACCAACCCGTACGCGAACCTGTTCCTGAACGACCTGGAGCGCGACATGCCGGCCTGCTACATCGCGGCGGCGGAGTACGACCCGCTGCGCGACGACAGCACCACGTTGGCGGCCATCTGCGAGCAGTACGGCACGCCCGTGCGCTACGAGGTGTTCGAGGGCGTCATCCACGCGTTTCTGCACTACACCAAGATGCTCGATGCGGCCAACGACGCCCTCGAGCATGGCGCGACCTTCTACCGCGAGCAGCTGGGGCTGTAGGCCCGGCTGTCGCGGCCGGAAGACCAACCAAGGCTACAGCGGGGGATCAGCCCCCGTTGCACAAACACCAAAAGGAGGATCGTCATGGATTTCAAGTTGACGGACGAGCAGGAGCTGATCGTCGATAGCTACCGCGAGTACATGGAGAGCGAGAACTGGGAGACCTACTTCCACGAGTGCGACGAGCAGCACGCCTACCCGCTGCGCTGGGTGAAGGGACTCTGCGAGCTGGGCTTCGACCAGATCATGCTCCCCGAGAGCCACGGCGGCCTCGGCCTTGAGCAGCCGGCCGTGACGCTCATGGCCGTCTACGAGGTGCTCGGCCGCTACGGCGCCCCCACCTACGTGCTCTACCAGCTCCCGGGCTTCGAGACCATCATCCGCGAGGGCACCGAGGAGCAGATCGAGGCCGTCATGTCCACGCTGGGCTCCGGCGAGCAGATCTGGAACTCCGCCTGCACCGAGCCGGGCGCCGGCTCCGACGTGGGCGCGCTGGCCACGACGTACAAGCGCGAGAACGGCAAGATCTACCTCAACGGCACCAAGACCTTCATCACCTCCTCGCTGGGCGTGAAGTACCTCGTCATCATGGCGAAGAACGCCGACGACCCGAGCGTGTTCACCGAGTTCTTCCTCGACATGTCCAAGCCGGGCGTGAAGCTGTCCCCGCTGACCAAGCTGGGCCTGCGCATGGACAGCTGCTGCGAGGTCTACATGGACAACGTGGAGCTCGAGGAGAAGGACATCTTCGGCAAGGAGGGCAACGGCTTCATGCGCGGCGTGTCCGACTTCAACTTCGAGCGCTGGCTCGTGGGCGCCTGCGACTACGGCACCGCCATCAGCGCGTTCGAGGACGCCATGGCGCACGCGAACACCCGCATCGCCTTCGGCAAGCCGATCAGCCGCCAGCAGCTCAACCAGCTCAAGATCGCCGAGATGTGCATCAAGCTGACGAACATGAAGAACATGCTGTACGAGGCCGCCTGGAACGCCGACAACAACGGCGGCGACTTCGACCCGGCCGCGGCCGCCATGTGCAAGTACTACTGCGCCAACGCCTCCTTCCAGGTGGTGGACGACGCCATGCAGATCATGGGCGGCATCGCCGTGGCCAGCGAGCACCGCATCAACCGCATCTGGCGCGACCTGCGCGTCGACCGCGTCTCCGGCGGCACCGACGAGATGATGATCCTCGCCACCTCCAAGGGCGCCTCCATCAAGTACAAGCAGAAGTAAGCGCACCGTACGCCTGCGGGGGCGCTCCCTACGCCCCCGCTTCATGAAACCCATGCGAAACAAGGAGGATTTCAACCATGGCACTACCTACCGAAAAGCCCTCGTACGGCCCCCTCGACGGCGTCAAGGTCGTCTACGCGGCGGTGGAGCTGGCGTGCCCGAAGGCCGCCGACCTCATGGCCGACTGGGGCGCCGACGTCGTCTGGCTCGAGAACACGGGCGCGGGCGACACCATCCGCGACACCGCGTACGTGAAGCAGGCCGAGCGCCGCAACCAGCGCTCCGTCGCCCTGAACTACTTCTCCGAAGAGGGCAAGAAGGTCTTCTTCGACCTCGTGAAGGACGCCGACATCTTCATGGAGGCCTCCAAGGGCGGCACGTGGGCCCGCAAGGGCATCACCGACGACGTGCTGTGGGAGCTCAACCCCAAGATGGTCATCGTGCACGTCTCCGGCTTCGGCCAGGAGGGCGACCCCAAGATGGTCAAGCGCGCCGCCTACGACCTGACGGTCATGGCCTACTCCGGCATCATCATGCAGAACGGCACGGAGGAGCAGCCCATGCTCCCCGGACCCTACGCCGGCGACTACTTCAATACGCTCATGATCGCCTCCTCGGCGCTCGCGGCTCTCTACAAGGCCGAGAAGTCCGGCAAGGGCGAGAGCATCGACCTGGCCATGTACGAGACGCTGCTGGCCATCGGCCAGTACTACCTCGTCGACTACCTCAACGAGGGCATCAAGTGGCCCCGTCCCGGCGCCCGCAACCAGAACCTCTGCGGCATCGGCGAGTTCAAGTGCAAGGACGGCTTCCTGGGCGTGTGCCTGTACGGCGTCGACCAGAACAAGTACTTCCTCGAGACGATCGGCCTCGGCCATCTCTGGGGCACCGAGGACATCCCCGAGGACACCTCGGGACTGTGGCTGTCCAACCCGCACGCAGACGAGATCCAGAAGGCGTTCGAGGACTACTGCCTGGCGAACTCCAAGTACGACATCGAGGAGGACTTCGCGGCGCACCGCATCGCCGCCCAGGTGGTCAACGACATGGAGGACCTCGTCGAGGAGGAGCACCTGAAGCTCCGCAACACGTGGGTGGACTGGGAGACGGCCGACGGCGAGACGTTCCACGGTCTCGGCGTGTTCCCGAAGTTCAAGAACAACCCGGGCCAGATCTGGCGCCCGATGCCGAACCAGGGCGGCGACACCGTCGACGTCATGACGAAGCTGGGCTACACGCAGGAGCAGATCGACGAGCTGGCCGCGGCCGGCGTCGTGAAGATCGGCTAGCCTGTTCGCCCGACGGTCGGGAAGCTGCATTCCCGGCCGTCCGCTCGGCGGATGCGCGGACCGCATGCATGCCGCGCATCCGCACGACGCCGCCTTTGCGGGCCACGCACCCGCGACGGCGGCATCGTGCGGATAACCAGGGGATCGATGGATGGAAAAGGTGAGACGATTGACCGACATCGTGGGAAACGAAACGGTGCGAAGCCTGTGGGATGGCCTCGTCGCCGCCTGCGGGGACCGCGAGTTCCTCATCTTCCGCGATCGCACGGGCTCGACGAGCACGTACACGTACCGCGCGTTCAACGAGGAGATCGACCGCACGGCCAACGTGTTCTTGTCCATGGGCGTCGAGGCCGGCGAGCGCGTGGCGGTGCAGCTGTGCACGTGCCCCGAGTTCATGATGTGCCTGTTCGGCCTCGCGAAGATCGGCGCCGTCATGGTGCCCATGAACGAGCAGTACCTCGTGGAGGAGGCCGCGTTCGTGCTCGAGCGCACCGAGGCCTCCTGCGCGCTCGTGGAGCCAAAGTTCCTCGACCTGTACCGCGAGGTGCGCGAAAGCGGCCCGTACCTGCCCAAGGGCGTGCTCGTGGCCCGCACCGAAGACGACAACGTGGAAGGCGTCGAGGAGGCCCGCGGCGCGCTCGGACGCTATGAAGGCCTGCGCGACTTCTCGCGGCTGCGGGCCGAGGCCGCGGCCGAGCTCGAGGAGGAGCGCCCGCTCTGCGCGGACGACCCGGCCGAGATCATCTTCACGAGCGGCACCACGTCGCGCCCGAAGGGCGTCGTGCTCACCCATGCGAACATCCTGTTCAGCGGTTTGTACGGCGACTGGGAGGTGGCGCTCACGCGCGACGACCGCCTGCTCACCACCATGCCGGCCTGCCATTCCAACTTCCAGCTGGCGGCCCTCATGCCGGTGCTCACCGTGGGCGCCACGCTCATCGTGGTGGAGAAGTACAGCGCCAGCCGCTTCTGGTCGCAGATCCGCGAGTTCAAGGCCACCGTCACGCAGTGCGTGGCCATGATGCTGCGCACGCTCATGCTGCAGCCCGCCCATCCCGACGACCGCAACCACACGCTGCGCGAGATCCTCTACTTCCTGCCGGTGTCCGATGCCGAGAAGGAGGCCTTCGAGGAGCGCTTCGGCGTGTCGCTCATGAACACGTACGGCTCCACCGAGTCCATCGGCTGGGTGCTCACCGACCCGCCCACGGGCGCGCGCCGGTGGCCGTCGGTGGGACGCGCGGGCATGGGCTACGAGGTGCGCATCATGCGCGAGGACGGCACGGAGGCCGAGGCGCACGAGGTGGGCGAGATCCAGGTGCACGGCGTGCGGGGGCGCACCATCATGAAGGAGTACTTCAACGACGAGGAGGCCACGGCGCGCACGTTCACCGCCGACGGCTGGCTCAAGACCGGCGACAAGGGCTACGTGGACGAGGACGGCTGGTTCTTCTTCGTCGACCGCAAGGTGAACATGATCAAGCGGGCGGGGGAGAACATCTCCACCACCGAGCTCGAGAACGTGCTGGCGGGCCATCCCCTCATCGCCGAAGCCGCGGTCATCGGCGTGCCCGACCCGATCCGCGACCAGGCCGTCAAGGCGTTCGTGCTGCCGGTCGCCGGCGCGAAGCTCACCGAGGAGGACGTGCTGGCCTTTTGCGAGGAGCACATGGCCGGCTTCAAGGTGCCTTCCTTCGTGGAGATCGTGGAGAGCTTCCCCCGCACCTGCTCCATGAAGATCGAGAAGAAGCTGTTGCGGTGACCTGCGGTGGCGGCGAAGGCCCGGGGCGAGGGTCCGAAAGACCGTCGCTTTAGCTCCAAGGATCTTTCAGACCCTCGCCCTGAGCCTTCGCCTGCGCGCAATCGAACGGCTTCGGTTGCTCGGAAGCCCTTTTTGTATTGGGAGATTAAGGAGAACGACCATGGCAATCAGCACTGAAATCGTGGGCAAGGAGTTCGGCCCGTTCGTACGGGAGTACACGTTCAAGGACCTCGAGATCTGCGCGCTCGGCTGCAACGCCGGCTACGACGGCCAGACCGACCTCGAGTACGTCAACGAGGGGGATGCGGCCCATCCCGAGCTCAAGGTGCTGCCCATCTTCGGCGTGCCGCTGACCGTGCACGAGGAGATGACGCGCACGTTGGACTACGGCTACGACTACGACGGCTCGCTGCACTACGGCTTCGAGATCCGCCTGCACGCGCCATTCAAGATGAACGACCGCATCGAGACGTTCGTCACCCAGGACGCGCTGTACGACCGCGGCGAGGGCCGCGGCTGCCTGTCGAAGCAGACGGGCCGCTCCTACTCCTCCGACGGCACGCTTCTGTGCGAGACCGAGACGTGGGACGTGTGCATCTACGACGGCGGCTGGGGAGGTCCCAAGCCCCCGAAGGACATCGTCGAGATGCCCGAGCGCGCGCCCGACGCCGTGGTGGCCGAGACCATGCCGCTCAACATGCCGCTCATCTACCGCCTCATGGGCGACTGGCACCAGCAGCACATCGACTTCGCCTACACCGAGCAGACGGGCCTCGCGCGCCCCATCGCGCACGGCGTGAGCCTCGGCGGCTTCGCGATGCGCCACATCATCAGCTCGTTCTTCCCGGGCGAGCCCGAGCGCATGACGCGCTTCAAGACCCGCATCACCTCGCCGGTGCTGCCGGGCACCGCGCTCGAGACCCGCATGTGGAAGGTGGGCGACAACGAGATCCGCTTCCAGCTTGTCGACGCCGACGCCGACGAGACCGGTGCCAAGCCGCACCTGAACTTCGGCATCTGCGAGTGGGAATAGCAGGTTCAACCGGGCGGGGGCCGGTTCCGGGAGGCGAGGGTCTGAAAGACCGTCGCTTCGCTCCAAGGATAGTTCCGACCCTTGCCCTCCCGGAACCGCTTCCTGCGATTGACGCGGGCGGGGCCGTTTTTCAAGCACGCAAGGAGATGATGAGCATGAGCAACGTGAAACAGATGACCCAGGTGACGAGCCCGCCCATGGGAGAGGTCGCCGACAGCGCCAAGCAGATCGGCGAGGACGTGGTCGACAAGGTGAAGAAGTCGGCCAAGAAGACCATGGACGACGTCGCCATGACCCCCTTCCTCCGCAAGATCACGTTCTTCTCGAGCGGCGGCTCGTTCCTCGACGGCTACGTGCTCTCGCTCATCGGCGTCGCCCTCACGCAGATCACGCCGCTGTTCAACCTCGACGAGGCCTGGAGCGCGGCCATCGGCGCGTCGGTCCTGCTGGGCATCTTCGTGGGCACGATCGCGGGCGGCTACCTCACCGACCGCATCGGGCGCAAGAAGATGTTCATCGTCGACATCGTTGCCATCGGGCTGTTCTCCATCCTGAGCGTGTTCTGCGCCGACCCGCTTCAGCTCGTGGCCGCTCGCTTCTTCATCGGCGTGTTCGTGGGCGCCGACTACCCGATAGCCACCTCGCTCATCGCCGAGTTCACGCCCAAGCAGCACCGCTCCATCTCGATGGGCATGGTGTCGGCCGCCTGGTACCTCGGCGCCACCGTGGCGGCGTTCGTGGGGTACTTCCTCTACAGCGTGCCCAACGGCTGGCAATGGATGCTCGGCTCGGCCGTCATTCCCTGCATCATCCTGCTGGTCGGGCGCCACGACATCCCCGAGTCGCCCATGTGGCTGGCGCAGAAGGGCCGTACCGAGGAGGCGGACGCCGTCATGAAGCGCGTGTTCGGCGAGGGCGTCGAGCTCGAGCTGGAGGAGCCGGGCGAGAAGACCAGCCTGCGCAAGGTATTCGCCGGCGGTTACGCCAAGCGCATCGTGTTCCTGGGCATTCTGACGCTGTGCCAGGTGGTGCCCATGTACGCCATCTACACGTTCGGCCCCGAGATCATGACGGCCTTCGGGCTGGGCCAGGGCCACGAGGCCATCCTGGGCGAGAGCGTGGTCAGCCTGTTCTTCCTCATCGGCTCCATCCCGGCCATGTTCTGGCTGAACTCGATGGGGCGGCGGCCGCTGCTCATCCGCTCGCTCGCGCTCATGGCCGTGGGCCTCGTCGTCCTCGGCGTGTTCCCCGACGCGCCTGTCTTCGTGATCATCCTCGGGTTCGGCCTGTACGCGTTCTTCAGCGGCGGTCCGGGCATCCTGCAGTGGCTCTATCCCAACGAGCTGTTCCCGACCGAGGTGCGCGCCTCGGCGGTGGGCATCGCCATCGCGTTCTCGCGCATCGGCACCATCGTCGCCACGTACGGCACGCCGCTGTTCCTGGCAGCCTACGGCGTGGGGCCCACCATGCTCGTCGCCGCGGGCCTCGTGATCCTCGGGCTCGTGCTGTCGGTGCTCATGGCGCCCGAGACGAAGGGCAAGTCGCTTCTGGAGACGAGCTCGCTCGACGAGGGGGACGCGAGCCCGCGCGGGGCGTGAGGCTGCGAGCGCGGAACAGGGGAGCTGCGGCGCCCACGCGCGCGTCCGGGCGGGGAGCCCTGCGGCGCCTGCGTGCGCGTTCGGGGTGCCGCTGAAACCTTCCCATGCGCGTTCGGGAGGGGACGCCGCTGAGACCCTCCCGTGCGCGTTCGGGCGGTCCGATGTGTGGCAAAATGGGGTTTTTGGCAGGTTCCGCGCTCTTTCCGGAGACGCTTTCAGGCAAAACCCCAGGTCGCGTTTTTTCGTTGCGTCAAAACGCCCGTCTCAAGTGGTTCCGATCTGCCAAAAATCCGATTTTGCCACACATAGCGTGCCGGATCGTGCCAGCGGACGGCCCCTCCTGGATCTCTCATGCGCTGAAGAAGGAGCCGGTCAGCATACCGTGCAATTCGTGTTGGGCTTTTCGCCAATCGTCCCGGCTCGTCCATAGCCTTTTGCCCAGGCGTTTGGCAAGCAGCCGCGCTATCTCGTCGAGCTCGATGAGATTCCATACCGTCCTGCCCGTTATCGACACCACCGTCACGCCTCTGACGAGCAGGTCGGTTCTCCTCCTCGCATCGTCGGCGAGACCTGAGCGGCTGCTGTGGTGCAGGAAGCTGTCGTACTCGACGGCGATGTTCGCGTCCGCCCAGAGCAGGTCGCAGCGGTAGCGTTGCTCGGAGGGCTTGAGGGATGCCTGCTTCCTGAGATTCGCCTTGCCGTTCATCGTGGGACGGGGCAGGCCGTACCCGCCGAGCCTTGGCGGCAGGCAGAACAGCAGGATGACGGCCGTTTCCATGGGCGAAGCCGATCCCGACGCGATGAAGCGCGCGGCCCTTCGCGCCTTTTCGAGTCCCGGCATACGTTCCGCTTTGAGCAGGAACCGCTCCAGGCGATCGACGGTGGTGAAAGGGGTTTTTCTGTCGAAGTCCACGATGCCGACGGTCTCGATGCCGTAGGTGCCGCAAAGCTCGTCGCCAAGCTTGACGAGCCGAGGCTGGTCCAACGACTCGGCCATCTGGACGAAGGCGAGCTCGGGAGAGGACGAGAACGCGTTTGCGGCGACGGGCAAGAACGAGCGGGCGGGAAACGGGCCGCTTCTCACGTGGCAGCGGACGGTTGCGCATCGCGTCCTCAGCTTCGCGTTCGGCACGAGGAGGTGCACGGGGCGCGTGAGGAACGCCGATCCGGAGCTCGATAGCCCCTCGATATCCGCGCGCGTCGCTTTGCCGACGGACGGGAGGGGAGCGCCGTCGCGGCGGGGAACCCGTCTTCGACGATCGCTTGACGTGCATGCGAGCGGCTTGGCGTTCGTGCTCGCGAGCAACTCGAGGGCGGAAGTATGACTGATGTACATATTCATGACCCGATCGTATCATGGGGCAACGCCGGATGGAGAAGGTGCCGAACAGGCTGTTTACCAAGCGTTATGCGACGTGGAAACGGCGTTGGACCCACGTGGAAACCGCGTTGGATCCGCGTGGAAACGGCGGGGAAATCGCGTTGGAACCGCGTTGGAACCACGTGGAAACGGCGGGGAAACCGCGTTGGATCCGCGTTGGATCCGCGTGCGGAAGCCCCCCCTCCTGAGCGATGCCGTCGCGCGCCTTTGGCGCGGCGGTTGCGCAGCCGTTGC
This sequence comes from Eggerthella timonensis, assembly GCF_900184265.1. Taxonomy (NCBI): domain Bacteria; kingdom Bacillati; phylum Actinomycetota; class Coriobacteriia; order Eggerthellales; family Eggerthellaceae; genus Eggerthella; species Eggerthella timonensis. The sequence goes on along the minus strand of NZ_FXXA01000002.1, from coordinate 2,762,968 downwards.
TTGTCCGCGGCGCGGGCCGACCGTACACTGGAAGCATGATGACCCCGCTTCCCGATATCGCCCGCGCCGCCCTCGCGCGCCTGCGCGCCTGGACGCGGCGCCCGTTCGGCACGGGCTATCGCTGGGGCATTCCGCTCGCGCTGTACGCGATGCTCTGCCTGGCGCTGCCGGCGGGAGCGGGGCTCGCGCTGTTCCTTCCGCCGGCATGCGCGTTCGGCGCGAAGGCCGTGCGCGTGTCGCAGTGCATCCATCGCCTCGATTTCGTGCGGCTCGTCGACGAGGGCGGCACCGCGCGCCTCGGCACCGAGGCCGATCGGCTGCAGCGCGCCTGGGTGCTCGGCTGCGTCGCGATCGTGGGGCTCGCCGTCGCGTTGCTGGCGGCGAAGCTCGCGCTCGCGCTCGCGGGACAGGCTCTATCGGGGTCGATCTCGCTGTACCTCGGCTTCGCGGCCGTGCTGCTGGGCGGCTTTCTGCTGTTCTACTTCCTGGCGCTGCGCTTCGACAGCGGTCTCGCCCGAGGGCTGGCCAGCGTCGCGGTCACCCTGCCGGCGTTCTTCGTCATCGTTGCCTTGGCGAGCATGCTGCTGTCCTGGCTCACGGCACTCGTGGGCTCTCTCGGCGTCTCGGCCGAAGGAGCCATCGCGGGCGGCTTCTCGTGGGTGTACGACGTCCAGCGCGTCCTCGGCTCTGCGACGGATCGGTTCGTGCGGCAGGATGCCGTGATCGTCGGCGGCTCCATCGTGTTCGCCGCCGTGCTCCTGCTGCTGTACGCCTACACGGTGCCGTACTACTGGATGTCCAGCGTGGCGCGCTGGTTCAAGGGGCTCGGCATCGTCGCCGTGGTGCTCTCGGGCGCCGCCATCGTGTTCGCGGGCGCGTGGCTCGTGGACGTGCAGCGCTGGGCGGCGACGAGCGAGGACGGCCGGCTCGCCCACGTCCTCGACCCCGACCTCGTGGGCGACAAGGTCCAGGCGCTGGCCGACTACCGTGCCGACGACCTCGTGGCGCTCGTGAAGGCGTTCGTGCTGCCCTACACCGTAGGCGTGTTCGTGGCGAACGCCGTCGTGGCCTACCGCAAGGCGAAGGCGAAGCGCGAGAGCGACGCGATCCTCGACGGGTTCGCCCGCGCCGGCTCCGTGGACGAGGCGGCCCTGCCCGAGCTCGAGAAGCGCTACCTGTTCTTCGGCGGCCGCCGCACGCTGTGGGATATCGCCCTGCGCTCCATCGGCGCCGACGTGCCCCTGCCGAGTCCCTTCGCGCCGCGCAAGCTCACCTGGAAGGAACGCCTGACGGGCGAGCTGGGCGAATGAGACGGGGGTGAGACAGAGGGACGGGGTAAATGTCTCATTTTGCAAAATGAGACATTTACCCCGTCCCTCTGTCTCACCGTCTCACAAAAAAGCCCCCGGCGCTCGGCGTCCGGGGGCTTCGGTGCAAAGGAGGAACTACTTGCCCTGCCAGTTCGGCGTGCGCTTCTCGACGAAGGCGGCCGGGCCCTCGATGCCGTCGGCGGTCTTCTCGAGGAAGCGGTAGGCGGCGTCGGAGTAGCGCATGGCGTCCTCTTCGGACATCTGGTCGGCGGCGTGCACGATGTACTTCGTCCACTTCAGGGCCAGCGGCGCGTTCTTCAGGCACTCTTCGGCCAGCTCGATGGCCTTGTCCATGACCTCTTCGGCCGGCACGACGTAGTTGATCAGGCCGAGCGCCTTCGCCTCGGGGGCCTTGATCTTCTTGCCGGTGAGCAGCAGCTCCATGCAGTCCTTGCGGTTGATGTCGCGGGCGAGGCGCACGAGGCCGCCCGTGGAGGCGATGATGCCGAGGCCCACCTCGGTGCAGCCGAACTTGGCGTTCTCGTTCGCAACGACCATGTCGCAGGACAGGGCGATCTCCATGCCGCCGCCGGCCGCGGAGCCGTTGCAGGCCGCGATGACGGGCTTGGAGCACAGGCGCGCGGTCAGGCCGCCGAAGCCGTGCTCGGTCACGGTCTGGCACTCGCCGCCTTCGCTGAGCTCGGAGAGGTCCTCGCCGGCGCAGAACACCTTGCCGGTGCCGGTGACGATGATCGCGCGCACCGCGGGATCGAGCTCGGCGTTGTTCATGATGTTCTCCATGGCCTTGGAGGTTTCGCCGTTGAGGGCGTTCGCCACGTCGGGTCGGTTGATGCGGATGATCAGCAGGCCGTCCTCGCGAAGTTCGGATACGACGGTGTCGGTGCCATAGTAATCTGCCATTGCTCCTCCTTGGATTGTTGCGATTCTAAACGCCGGTCTCCCAAGCGCCGTCGCCTCCCGCCGCGTCATGTGCAGCACGGCGCGGCGGGAGGAAGGACGCGCCTGGAATCTGTTTCCATCATAGGGATCGTCAGGTATCCGACGCATCGCAAGCAGCGCAGTAATTCGACGATACTGCGCAATCGGGGCATCGCAAAAAAAGCAGTAGGCGCGCGTAAACCGGGGTAGTGAGCGGGGGAGAGTCCCCGTGCGCGCGGCCCTCGCCCCCGCGTTTCCGGGCGGCCTTCGACCCTGCGGCCGCACCGTGCGAAAAAGCATAGTCAAAAGTTGAGTAATGAGGGTTTCACAGCGATTTTGCGATGACGGGGCGGCAACGGCGCTGCAAACTGTCATCAACGCGCTGGGGGACGGCCCGGGCGGCTTCCGAGAAGGCGGGAAAGCCCGAGACGCGCCCGGCCAAGGTTCCGCATACCTCTTATACGTCAAACGAGAAGGGAAAGGTACAGGATGAACATCGTTGCTGCTTTCAAGGTGGTTCCCGACGATCAGGATATCCAGGTGTCGGCCGACGGTTCTCTGGACTACTCCAAGGCGAAGAACACCGTGTCCGCCTACGACCTGAACGCCATCGAGGCCGCCGCCCAGCTGGCCGCCGCCGTGGAAGGCTCGAAGGTGGTCGCCGTTACCGTGGGAGGCGCCGACATCGACGACTCCAAGCTCAAGAAGAACGTGCTCGCCCGCGGCGTGGACGAGCTGTACATGACGGCCGACGATGCGTGCAAGGGCCTCGACGCCAACGCCGCCGCCGGCGCGCTCGCCGAGCTCGTGGGCAAGGTGGGCGGCTTCGACGTCATCCTGTGCGGCGACGGTTCCGCCGACAACTACGCGCAGCAGGTGGACGTGCAGCTGGCCGCGAAGCTGGGCCTGCCCGTGGTGAACGCCGCCACGAAGATCACCGCGAAGGGCGACGTGCTCGAGGTCGAGCGCACGCTCGAGGACGTGGTCGAGGTCGTCGAGGTCCCGCTGCCGGCCGTGGTGTCGGTTGCTCCCGACATCGCGCTGCCCCGCATCCCCGGCATGAAGGACATCCTCGCCGCCGGCAAGAAGCCGATGAACGTGGCCGGCGCCGACGGCGCCTACGAGAGCGCCCTCGAGGTCGTGTCCTGCAAGGCTCCCGAGCAGGCCGACCGCAAGCAGGAGATCCTCGAGGCCTCGGCCGACGGCGCCATCGCGCAGTTCGCCGCCGCCCTCAAGGCCGCGCTGTAAGTTTCCCGACCATCCGTTGCATACAGAAAGGTAGAGTTGATATTCATGAAAGCACTCGTTATCGCTGAACGCGCGGACGCCGCTCGGGAACTCGCTGCTGGCGCTCGCACCATGGCCGACGAGGTCGTCCTCGTCTCCTTCGGCGAGGCCCCCGAGGCCGTCGCCGACAAGATCGCCCGCATCTGCGTGCCCGAGGGCTCCGTCCTCGACGATGCCGCCGACACCGTGATCTCCGTGTTCGACGCCGAGCAGCCGGGCGTCGTGATCGTCGAGCCGACCCGTCACATGAAGACGATCGCGGGCAAGCTGGCCGCCCACGCGAACACCTCCGTCATCACCGACGTCATGTCCTTCGAGGACGGCGCCAAGAGCCTGTACTTCGGCGGCGTGGCCGAGCGCGTGCAGAAGCCGCGCGGCGGCGTGGCCGTGTACACGGTGGGTACGGGCGTCTTCGAGGGCGCCGAGGCCTCCGGCACCAACGCCGTCGAGGACGTCGCCTGGATCGCCCCGGCCAACCCCGTGAAGCTCGTCTCGTCGAACCCCATCGAGAAGAGCGGCGTGGACCTGAACAAGGCCGACATCGTCGTGGCCGCCGGCCGCGGCTTCGCCGAGGAGTCCGAGCTCGACCTGGCGCGCGCCCTGTGCGACAAGCTGGGCGCCGGCCTGGCCTGCTCGCGCCCCCTCACCGAGGGCGTGGACTGGCTCCCCACCGAGCTGTACGTGGGCGTCTCCGGCCTCATGCTGTCGCCGAAGGCGTACGTGGCCTGCGGCATCTCCGGCCAGATGCAGCACATGGTGGGCTGCAACCGCGCTGGCACGATGTTTGCTATCAACAAGGACAAGAACGCTCCGGTGTTCAAGCAGTGCGACTACGGCCTGGTGGGCGACATCAAGGACGTCCTGCCGGCTCTCGCGGCCGCACTGTAAGCCGAGCTTGCTCCCCGGGCCCTTGCGGGCCCGGGGAAGCCGGTCAGGCTGTCATCCCGAGCGCTGCGGGCGGAGGCGGAACGTCGCATCCCCCTCCTCTCCTCGACGAGATCTTCGCCAGCTCGTCGGCAGCATGAAGCGTCCCGCGCCCGCCCCGCGCGCTCGGGATGACAGCCTCGACGGTTTGCGGCGAATGCCGCGGCACGGTAAGATAGTGGAAACGCACACAAGAAAGGACAGGACATGGCTGATTTCGACGCGATCGTCGTCGGCTCCGGGTGCGCGGGCGCCGTGGCGGCCTACGAGCTCGCCCGGGCCGGCAAGAGCGTCCTCGTGGTCGAGCGCGGCAACTTCGCCGGCGCGAAGAACATGACCGGCGGGCGCATCTACTCGCACTCGCTCAAGAAGGTCTTCCCCGACTTCGAGCGGGAGGCCCCCCTCGAGCGAAAGATCACCCACGAGCGCATGGCGTTCATGGACCCCGCCTCGCAGATGGCCATCGACTTCACGAGCCCCGAGCTCGCCGAGGAGGCCAAGGACTCCTACAGCGTGCTGCGCGCGCCCTTCGACCAGTGGCTCGCGAGCAAGGCCGAGGACGCCGGCGCCGAGTACATCTGCGGCATCGCGGTCGAGGAGCTCTTGAAGGACGAGAGCGGCAAGGTCGTCGGCGTGCGCGCCGGCGAGGACGAGATCACCGCCGAGGTGACGATCGTCGCCGAGGGCGTGAACAGCCTCTTGTGCGAGCGCAGCCTCGGCAACCCCCGCCCGAAGGCGAGCCAGATGGCCGTCGGCGTCAAGCAGGTGTTCGAGCTGCCGGCTTCGCAGATCGAGGACCGCTTCCTCGTGCCCGAGGGCGAGGGCGCGGCGATGCTCTTCGTGGGCGACTGCACGCACGGCAACGTGGGCGGCGGCTTTTTGTACACGAACAGGGACTCCGTCTCGCTCGGCCTCGTGGCCACCATCTCGCTGGCCGCCGACGGCTCCAACGAGGTCCCGGTCTACCAGATGCTCGAGGACTTCAAGAACCACCCGGCCGTGGCCCCCGTCATCCGCGGCGCGAAGCTCGTGGAGCACTCCGGCCACATGGTGCCCGAGGGCGGCTACGACATGGTGCCGCGCTACGTCTTCGACGGCGCGCTCGTGGCGGGCGAGTCGGCGGGCCTGTGCATGAACATGGGCTACCAGGTGCGCGGCATGGACTTCGCCGTGGCGTCCGGCCAGATGGCGGGGCTCGCGGCCGCGAAGGCGCTCGACGCGGGCGACACGTCGGCTGCGGGCCTGGCCTCCTACAAGACCGCGATGGAGAGCTCCTTCGTCATCCGGGACCTGGCGACGTTCCGCAAGTGGCCGCACACCATGGAGGGCTGGTCGAGCATGTTCGACGACTACCCGGTCATGATGAAGGAGATCTTCAACGCGCTGTTCAGCGTGGACGGCGAGCCGCAGAAGCCGCTCATGAAGCGCATGATGCCCATCGTGAGGAAGCGCGGCCTGTTCAAGCTGGCCGGCGAGGTGAGGAAGGCGGTGAAGTCGCTGTGAGCAAGGTCGAGGAGATCACGGTCAACGTCGACGAGTTCCTGGCTATCGACAAGTACGAGGTTGACGAGGAGAACGCCCACATCGAGCTGGTCGACGACCCCGACGCGGAGGAGTTCCTGAAGCTCGTTCGCGTGTGCCCGGCGGCCCTGTACAAGATCGACGAGAACGGCGCCAAGTCCTTCGACTACGTCGGCTGCCTCGAGTGCGGCACCTGCCGCATCGCCTGCGAGGGCACCATCGTCAAGAAGTGGGAGAACCCCCAGCCCACCATGGGCGTGGAGTATAGGTACGGCTAGGAAGCCGTTGCCATACGCAGCGTCGAAACGGCGCAGGGTTTCGGGCCCTGCGCCGTTTTTCGTGTGAAATGTCCCAAAAGGGGACAGGCACTTTTGGGACATTTCGCGCGCCAAACAGGGTCGTTCGCCGTCAAGCTCAGTCTTACGCGACGGTTTCAAGCGGGTGGCGGCCGGCAACGCTTCCTGCCGCTTTCGCCTGCGAGGCATTACAGTGGAGGCTCCAACGAACGCATCGAAAGGAGCCCCATCAAATGAGTACGCTCATCGTGCTCGGTTATCCGAGCGAGGCGGAGGCAACGTCCGCTTACCAGAAGATCCTCGACCTCGACAAGAACCTCATCGTCAGCCTGCAGTCCGTCGCCGTCGTGGCGCGTCGCGCCGACGGCAAGTACGACGTGGTCACGCCCGGTTCAAAGGTGGGCACCTCCACCGTGTGGGGCCTGTTCTGGGGCGTGCTGTTCGGCCTCTTGTTCTTCGTGCCGTTCTTCGGCGCGGCCCTCGGCGCAGGCATCGGCGCGCTGACGGGAGCCATCGTCAAGCACGGCGTGGACAAGGACTTCCAGGATCGCGTGCGCAACCTCCTGTCCAGCGACGACAGCGCCGCCGTGTTCATGGTGGTGGACGAGATGACCACCGACAAGTTCATCGACGCCATCCGCCCGTTCGGCGGCGACGTGCTGCAAACCTCGCTGTCCATCAAGGACGAGGAAGAGCTCAAGCACGCCCTCTTCAAGGGCTAGGACGTCCGGCGCTTCCACGCCCGCCCGTCCTTGCGCGTTTCAGCATCCCGCGAAGCCGTCCCTTCTGGGGCGGCTTCGCTCGTCTTGCGCCCCGTTTCGGCGTTGGGCGTCGACGCGCGCCAGCGAGCAGGCTCCGCCATCCGCTCGGACGGCGCGGGCGCGCCAAACTTCTTCGAAGTTTTGGCAGGTTTTGCACGGTATGCACCCCGATCGGATCGGCTCGTCTCGCAACGGCTTCCCTTGCGACCTTAGCCGTCTCGCATCGTCGCAGGTCGGAAAACGTCCATGACGAGATCGCGGCGGAATCGGATGGCCGATGGCGAATTCCGTGCGTTTTCGACCGGAAAACGCGATTCGGCCGGCGCGGCCGTTCCGTGGCCGACGCCGCGTCGGCTGCACCGCGCGTTGGGCTCGTCGCATCGCGCGTCGGGCGGTGCCGAGCGCCTCCGCCGATTTCGCCGCACGCCTTTTCATGATTGGACACCGGCAGCTCATGGGATACCATGGTCGGTACAGCAAGCACGAGGAGAGGACGCTGCCATGGCGGACGAGAACAAGTTGGGGACCAAGATCACGACCCTTCGGACGGCGCATCACCTGTCGAGCCAAGACCTGGCGGATCGCTGCGGATGCGACGTGTCGGTCATCGAGGAGCTCGAGGCCGGCGAGCTGCCGCCTTCGCTCGCGCCTCTCATCAAGATCACGCGCGCGCTGGGCGTGCGCCTCGGAACGCTCATGGACGACGACGAGAACCTGGGTCCCGCCTACATCGACCGTGCCCAGATGGAGGAGGTCGCGAAGGTCAAGACGCTCGAGACGGCCAGCGACGCCGGCGACCTCAGCTACTTCAGCCTGGCCGCGGGGCGCCCCTCGCGTCACATGGACCCGTTCATCATCACGGTCGACCCCTCGGGCGCGACCGATCACGAGCTGGTGGGGCACGAGGGCGAGGAATGGCTCTTCGGCATGGAGGGCTCTATCGAGATCGAGTACGGCAAGGACGTCTACGTGCTGCATCCGGGCGAGAGCATCTACTACGACTGCATCGTGCCGCATCAGGTGCGCGCCCACGACGGCCAGAAGGCGAAGTTCCTCGCCGTCGTCTACACCCCGATCTAGGGAGGGCGAACATGATGACCGACGAGAAGAACGAGGCTGCTTCGGGCGCCCCCGTCCCGGGAGACGCCGACTACCCGCTGCATTCCGAGAAGACCATCGGGCGCTACTTCCGCGACCAGGTCGCCGTGGATCCCGACCACGAGTTCGTCGTGTACCCCGACCGCGACCTGCGCTGGACGTACGAGGACTTCGACGAGCGCACCGACAACCTGGCGCGCGGGCTTCTCGCCATCGGCATGCGCCCGGGCGACCACCTGGGCGTGTGGGCGCGCAACATTCCCGACTGGTTGACGTTCATGTACGCCACGGCCAAAATCGGCGTGGTCATGGTGACGGTGAACCCCGTGTACAAGAGCCACGAGCTGGACTATGTGCTGAAGCAGTCCGACATGAAGGCGCTCTGCGTCATCGACGCCTACCGCGACGTGGACTACCTCGAGATCATCCGCGAGCTCGTGCCCGAGACGCTCACGCAGCAGCGCGGCTACCTGGAGTCCGAGACGTACCCGTTCCTCAAGAACGTCATCTACATGGGCCCCGAGAAGCACCGCGGCTGCTACAGCGTGCCCGAGCTCGTGCTGCTGGGCCAGCACGTGCCGGCTGACGCGCTCGCGGAGGCCGAAACCCATTTCGACAACAACGACGTGGTGATGATGCAGTACACGTCCGGCACGACGGGCTTCCCGAAGGGCGTCATGCTCACGCATCGCAACATCCTCAACAACGGCTTCTACATCGGCGAGGGGCAGAAGCTGGGGGCGGACGACCGCGTGTGCCTGCCGGTGCCGTTCTTCCACTGCTTCGGGTGCGTGCTGGGCGTCATGGCGAACCTCACGCACCGCTCCACCATGATCATCGTGGAGGAATTCGACGCCAGCCTCGTGTTGCAGGCCATCCACAAGGAGCGCGCCACCAGCGTGTACGGCGTGCCCACGATGTTCATCGCCGAGCTCAACCATCCCGATTTCGACACGTTCGACCTGTCGAGCCTACGTACGGGCATCATGGCCGGAAGCCCGTGTCCGCCCGAGACGATGCGCGAGGTCATGGACAAGATGTTCATGAAGGAGATCACCATCTGCTACGGCCTCACCGAGACGAGCCCCGTGTTCACGCAGACGAGCGCCGACGACGACATCGAGCACAAGTGCGAGACGGTGGGGCGCAAGCACCCGCCCGTGGACGTGCGCGTGATCGATCCCGCCGACGGCCACATCTGCGTGCCGGGAGAGCCGGGCGAGCTGTGCTGCAAGGGCTACAACGTGATGAAGGGCTACTACAAGATGCCTGAGGAGACGGCGCGCGCCATCGACGCGGCCGGCTACCTGCATTCGGGCGACCTCGGCACGGTGGACGAGGACGGCTACTATCGCGTCACCGGGCGCATCAAGGACATGATCATCCGCGGCGGCGAGAACGTCTACCCGCTCGAGGTGGAGAACTTCCTGCTGACCATGCCCGGCGTGCTGGACGCCCAGGTGGTGGGCATCCCCGATGCGAAGCTCGGCGAGCTCGTGGGCGCGTTCGTGCGCGTGCGCCCCGGGTACGAGGGCATGACCGAGGACGACGTGCGCGCCTTCGCCATCCCGCGCATCGCGCGCTACAAGGTGCCCAAGCGCGTGTTCTTCGTGGACGATTTCCCCATGACCCCGTCCATGAAGGTGCAGAAATTCAAGCTGCGCGAAATGGCCGAAGAGCTGGTGCGGGCCGGGAAGTAGGCGGGGCGCCGCGCGCTCGTGGAGCGTGCGGCGCACCCGTTTCCGCGGAAGCGCGGTTCGTCGCGGCGAGGCGTACGCGCCCGAGCCGAGCGTGCGGTTTCCGGCGGCCGCTCGGGTCTTTTTCGTGCAGTAATCACCGTAATGTTGCGCTGTCGGACGCCATGCGGTCGCTACGATTTTTGCGACCTGGGGAAACGCTCGCGAAGGGCATGGCGGCCGCAGGCGAAAGCCCGGCGGAGGCGCACCAACGTAACATTTGGGTGATTACGGTACGAGAGCGGGGCTTCGCGGCGTGCTGGAACGATCGACCCGCCGCGCGAAGCCCGGCCGCAAGCCCGACGGCGTGCGCGAGGATTCTGCTCGCGCGGAAGACGACCGCATCGCGACGTCAGCGCGGCCGCAAGCGGTTCGCGTTCAAGGACGCGTTTTACGCGGGCGCTCCGAACCCCTTCGCCATGCGACGAGCGCTCCTCCGGCGACGGCCGCGGTTCCGGCGGTGAGGCCGACGGCCCAGGCGAAGCCCGGAATGCGCTCCTCGTCCTCGACGCCCTTGGGCGCGGAAGCGCCCAGGCGCTCGCCGCTCGGGGCTTCTCGGGTTTCGCCTGCGGCCGGCGCGACGCCTTCCGTAGGATCTTCGGGGGCCGTGGGCGCGCTTTCCACCGAGTCCTCCTCGCTTCCGGAGGCGCCGCTTCGCGGTTCGGCGCCCTGGCCTTCGCCGGCATCGCCCTGCGGCGGGATCGTCTCGGCTCTTTCGGTCGAAGGATTCCTGTCTGCCGGCGCGCTTCCCGGGTTCACGCGTTCGCTCTCGCCTTGGCCCACGCCCCCGCGGTTGCCGCCGCCGTCGCCGGAGTCCACCTCCGGCGGGTTCACGACGCTCGGAGGCTCCGCGTCGGGCTCGTCAGGCACGTCAGGGTTCGGTGCCGGGTCGGGGAGCCATTCCTCCTCGTAGGCGATGAGCGCCGGTTCGAACGCGGTGGTCGTCAGCGCGCCGTTTTCGAGCGTCACCGCGGTCGCGCGCAGGTAGAAGTCGCGGTAGTCGACGATGCTCGAAGAGTAGCTGACCGTGCAGTACAGGATGGAGGGATCTTCGTAGTCATCGTCGTACACGGGGAAGATGCTGTCCGTGCCCCATGCGTACTCCTGCCAATCCTCGTCCCATTCGAAGGTGCCCCAGCGCTCCCAGGCGTCCGGGTCGTCCGCGTAGGCGCGATCGACGTAGAGCGCCTGCAAGGCGGGGCGCCCTGTTTCCTCGTCGCGGTAATACGGGTCGATCGGCAGCGCCGGCAGGTACAGCAGCGCGCTCATCCCCACGTCAGGGATGATGCGGATGATCTGCCCGAACGGTTTGTCCACGCGGTCGATGCCGCCATCGCCGCCCCCTCCGACGTCCCCGCCTGCCGTGAGGGCGAGCGCCGCGGAGCAGGGGAGGGCCAGCGCGGCCGCGATCCCGAGGGCGAGCGCGCCCGCGACCGTGCGGCCGAGGCGTTTTCTGGTACCATGCTGCACGGAGGCTCCTTGTCGTTCGCGGAAGGTGGCGTATGCCGGTTCGTGCGCTCTGCCGTGCGGCGGCTCCCGCAGCAGCGGTCTTCTTGCTTGCGGGATGCCTGTTCGCGCTGACGTACTACCATGATAACAAATACCTCGCGCCGCCCCCGTACGGTTCGGACGGGGCCGTCGAGATCGCCGACGCCGACCTCGAACGCCCCCTCTCGCTCGTGGACGGGTGGCTGCTCTCCGTTGACGGCGGCCCGCAAACCGAGACGTTCATCGGCCAATACTCCAACTTCTCCTACGCGCCGGGCGGCACGTCCGCCTTCGGCAGCGCCTCCTACGAGCTCGCCCTGCGCTACGTCGGCGACCGGGACGAGCGCGCGCTCGTCCTGCTGGTCCCCGAGGTGTACGGAGACTACGCGCTGTACGTGGACGGCGTTCTCGCGGCGACGAGCCGCGACGGCGCGGACGTGGGCATCGTCGTGGGCGACGACACGCGCCTGAGGCTCGAGGTGGTCAACGACGCGCACTACTACGGTGGGCTGTACTACCCGCCGGTGCTGGGCACCGCTCAGGAGATGGCCGCCATCGTGTTCGCGAATGCGCTGGGAACCTGCGTGCTCGTGCTGGGGCCGCTCGCCGCCGCGTTGTTCGCGCTGGCCGTGCGCCGCAGGCGCGACGGCGACGCGCTCGTGCGCGACTTCGGCGTGCTGTGCGCCGCCTTCGCCGTAGCGGGCGCGCACGGAGCGGTTTGGCGCTTGGGAATCGCCGGGACCTGGTGGTATGCCGTGGAGGACGCGGCGTGGGCATGCGTGCTCGTGTCGGCGGTGGCGCTGGCCGCCCGCGCCGCGGGGCTGCCGTGGACGCAGGCGCGGCGCCCGGCCGCGCGCTGGGCAGCACGAGCTCTATGGGCGCTGCCGGCCGTCACGCTGGCCTGGGCGCTGGCCATCCCTGCGCTGCCGGCGTCCATCGAGGCGTACGGCCTGTTCCAGACCGTCGCGCGCGCCGGCTGCTGGGCCTTGTTCGTGGGCTGCGCCGTCGCGGGCGCGCTCAACCGCAGCGCCGAGGCGCGCTTCGTGCTGTACGGCTGCGCGGTGCTGGGGGCGGCGCTCGTGGCGAACCTGCTGGACAACAACGCCTACGAGCCGCTGTACGGCCTGTGGCAGAGCGAGTACGCGGCGCTCATCCTCGTGGGCATCTTCGCCTGGATGCTCGTGGAGCGCGTGCGTCGCCTGCGCGCCGCCGGCGAGCAGGTGCGCGACCTCGAGGTGCAGGTGCGCGCGGCAGAGACGAGCGTCAGGCACCTGCGCAGCGGCGAGGAGGCCACGCGCGCCGCGCGCCACGACCTGCGCCACCACGTGGGCACGCTGCGCCGGCTCGCCGACGCGGGGGAGTGGGAGCGTTGCCGCGCCTACCTCGACGAGCTGGGCGAGCTGCAGGACTCCGAAGCGCCGCTGCGCTACGCCGACAACCTCGTGGTAAACGCCGTCATGGCCGCCTACCTGTCGCCGGCGCAGGCGGCCGGCGTGCGCGTGAGCTGGGACGTGCAGGTGCCCTCGACGCTGGGCATGAAGAGCACCGAGCTCGTCGTGCTGCTGTCGAACCTGCTGGCGAACGCCGTGGAGGCGTGCGAGCGCGCCCGCGCCGCCGGGGAGCCCGAGCTACGGATCGCGTTCTCCATGCGCGAGCGCGACGGCCGCGTGGCCGTGCGCTGCGAGAACACGGCCGCGCCCGACGCGGCGTTCGGAGCCACGAGCAAGCCCGACGCGCGCAACCACGGCTTGGGGCTGCCCGCCATGCGCCAGATCGTCGAGCGCCACCACGGCGCGCTCGTCGCCGACGTCGAGGATGGCACCGCCGTCGTCCGCATCGCCCTGCGCTTGGACCGTTGAGCCGCTTGAGAAGCGCATGGTCGGTCGAAAGCCTCGCTTTCGAGACGATTTCCGAGGCGTTCGGCCGACAACGCGCTTTTCGGCTTCCGTGCAACCGTCGCCCGCCGTCCGCTTGCGCAAAAATGTGGTGAACTTGCGGGCTGCCTGATGAGCGCACTAGGCAAAGCGCAGCTGATATGGTATAAATGCTGGGCACGACAAAGAAGCAAGCGCGTTTTCGCGCACCATACTTTCGACACACGAGAAAGTGGGCTTGTTCCCGCTTTCTTTGTTTGTACGGGCTCGCCTCCACGAGGCGGCGGGCGAACATGGGGCGGCGAAGCGAACCAAACGGGAAGGAGGAGGCGCGTGCTCAGCAAGAAGGAACAGCAGCTGCTCGACGCGTTGGCTCCCCGGGCGGAGCAGGAGGGCGTCGAGGTCGTCACGGTCGAGGTCGTGGGCGCGAAGAAGGCCCCGACGATTCGCGTGTTTATAGACACGCCCGACGGCGTGAGCTTCGACGAGCTGTCCTCCGCGCAGGCGTGGATCAACGACCTCATGGACGAGCTCGACCCGTTCCCCGGGGCGTACACGCTCGAGGTGTCGTCGCCCGGCATCGACCGTCCGCTGCGCACCGTGGAGCATTTCGCGCGGTTCGCGGGCGACACGGCGGTGCTCAAGACGCAGCCCGTGGACGGCCGCAGCAACTGGACCGGCACCATCGTGGGCGCGGAAGGCGACGCGGTCACGCTCGACGTCGACGGCGCCGAGGTGCGGATCCCGATGAACGCCATCAAACGCGCCCATCTCAAGGGCACGATCGATTTCAGCTCGCAAACGAGCATCTGAGGAAAGGAAGCGAAGACGTGGCAAGTTCAGAACTGATTGAGGCGTTGCAGGCGCTGGCTCATGAGCGCAAGATCGATGAGTTCTACCTCATCGAACGCCTCGAGGCATCGCTCGCCAAGAGCTACCAGCACATCCTCGATCTCGAGTGGGATGCCCGCGTGACCATCGACCGCCAGTCGGGCCATATCTACGTGTACGAGCTCGTGCCGGTGGGAGAGCCCGACGAGGAGACCGGCGAGTACGAGGAGTTCGAGGAGCGCGACGTCACACCCGACGACGTGAGCCGCATCGCCGCCCAGAACGCCAAGGGCGTCATCGCGTCCATCGTGCGCGAGGCCGGCCGCCAGTCCATCTACGAGGAGTTCTCGGACCGCGTGGGCGATCTCGTGACGGGCACGGTGCTGCAGGGCACGCCCGACTTCACCATCATCAAGATCCGCGACGGCGTGGAGGCCGAGCTGCCCCACTACGACGTGAAGCGCAACCCCAACGAGCGCAACGAGCGCCCGAGCAACGAGCACTACCGTCACAACCAGCGCCTCAAGGTGCTCATCATCGAGGTGCGCGACCCGAACTCCGACGCGCCGAAGATGCGCGGCGAGCAGGCGCGCCCGGCCATCGTGGTGTCGCGCACGCACCCGGATCTCATCCGCCGCCTGTTCGAGATCGAAGTGCCGGAGATCTACGACGGCATGGTGGAGATCAAGTCCATCGCCCGCGAGCCCGGCGCCCGCTCCAAGATCGCCGTGGCGTCGCGCGAGGCGAACCTCGATCCGGTGGGCGCCTGCGTCGGCCCGAAGGGCAGCCGCGTGCGCATGGTGGTCGAGGAGCTGCGCAACGAGCGCGTCGACGTGATCCAGTGGGCCGAGGACCCGGCGGTGTACGTGGCCAACGCGCTGTCGCCGGCGAAGGTGACCCGCGTGGTGGTCGACGACGAGAACAACTACGCCACCGTCGTGGTGCCCGACGACCAGCTGTCGCTGGCCATCGGCAAGGAGGGTCAGAACGCCCGCCTCGCCGCCCGTTTGACGGGGTGGCACATCGACATCAAGAGCGCCAGCTTCACGGGCGAGTCGCTTGCCCCGATGGACAACATGCTGATCGACGAGGACGAGGCCGGCGACGACGAGGCGGGGCTGTGCGCCTACGTGGGCGAGGACGGGGTCCGCTGCCGCAACCATGCCCGCCCGGGCAGCCGGTACTGCGGCGTGCACGCCGACCTCGACGAAGCGTAAACTAGGTACCGAGAGAGGGCGGCCTGGTATGACGACGACGGCGACGAAGAGGCAGCGCAGCTGCATCGCATGCGGGAAGCTGGCCGGCAAGGCCGAGCTCATGCGCATCGTGCGCGACCCGTCCGGCGCCGTGTCGTTCGACAAGACCGGCCGCGCGCCGGGCAGGGGGGCGTACGTCTGCTCCGAGGAGTGCTTCGCCGCCGCATGCAAGAAGAAAAAGCTCGACCGGGCGCTCAAGGCGACGCTCGGCAGCGATGAGTACGACAGGATCGCCGCCGACGTCGCTTCGGCTGCGCGCGAAGCGAGATAGAAGTAGAGGAGTGGTATATGGCCAGCATGCGAGTACATGAGTTGGCGAAGGAATTCGATATGTCGAGCAAAGAGCTGCTCGACAAGCTGCAACAGATGAAGATCCCCGCGAAGAGCCACGCGAGCATGCTCGCGGACGCCTACGTCGACAAGATCCGCAAGAATCTCGAGCCCGAGATCAAGCAGCGCGCCGGTCAGCTGGAGGACGAGGAGGCCAGGAAGCTGGCCGAGGAGCGCGCCGAGGCCGAGCGCAAGCGGGCCGAGGAGGAGCGCGCCCGTCGCGAGGCCGTGGAGCAGGAGCGCGCCGCCCGCGAGGCAGAGCGCGCGCAACGCGCCGAGGGCTCGTCCGACGATGAGCGCGGCATGGGCGCCGACGGCTCCGACAAGCCGAAGAAGGCGCCGGCGTCCTCGCCGTTCGAGAGCCTGGCGAGCCAGATCGAGAGCGAGAAGGAGCGCGTCGCCCGCGAGGCCGCCGAAGCCCGTGCCCGCGCCCGCGCCGCCAAGATGGCCGCCGAGGTGGCCAAGAAGCAAGCCGTCGAGGAGGCGCTGCGCAACCGCAACGCCAAGGGCGCCAAGAGCGCCTCTCCCGCGTCGGCCCCCAAGAAGCCCGCGCCGGTGCTCGGCGCGAAGAAGCCCGCGTTCGACTCGCTGCTGTCGCAGATCGAGGCCGAGAAGCAGCGCATCGAGGCCCAGAAGCAGGCCGCCCCGGCGGCACGCGACGCCGCACGCAAGGGCTCCAGGCCCGAGCGCCCGGCCAAGAAGGGCAAGAAGGGCGGCCATATCGAGCAGATCGTTCCCGAGCTCGAGCAGCAGGCCGCTCAGCCCGAGGACCGCTACGCGCAGATGGCCGTGCAGGCCGAGAAGCTGCAGCGCGACAAGGTGCTGGCCGAGGCCCGCGCCGCCGTCGCCGCCGCGTCCACGCACGAGGGCGAAGGCCGCCGCAAGAAGCGCAAGGAGAAGCGCGAGGCCGAGAACCGCGAGCGCATGGAGCTCGAGGCCATCGAGAAGGGCCTCGACCCCACGCTCGTGCTCGACGACTCCGTCGTGGAGATCCCCCAGGGCGCCACGGTGGCGAAGTTCGCCGAGATCCTCGGCGTGCAGCCCAACGACATCATCAAGCGCCTGTTCATGCTGGGCCAGGTGCTGACGCTCACGCAGTCCATGGGCGACGACCTCGTGGAGCTCATCGCCGACGACATGGGCCGCAAGGTGCGCGTCGTGTCGCCGGAGGAGGAGTACGCGGTGGTGTACCACGACAAGGACGAGGACCTCAAGCCCCGCCCGCCCGTGGTCACCGTCATGGGCCACGTCGACCACGGCAAGACGTCGCTCTTGGACGCCATCCGCGACACGGGCGTCGTGGCCAGCGAGGCCGGCGGCATCACCCAGCACATCGGCGCGTCGGTCGTCGAGATCGACGGCAAGCAGATCACGTTCATCGACACGCCGGGCCACGAGGCGTTCACGGCCATGCGCGCCCGCGGCGCCCAGGTCACCGACGTCATCGTGCTCGTGGTTGCCGCCGACGACGGCGTCATGCCGCAGACCATCGAGGCCATCAACCACGCGAAGGCGGCCGAAGTGCCCATCGTGGTGGCCGTCAACAAGATCGACAAGCCGGGCGCGAACCCCGACCGCGTGCGCCAGGAGCTCGTCGAGTACGGCGTCATCCCCGAGGAGTGGGGCGGCACGAACATGTTCGTGGAGGTGTCGGCCAAGCAGCGCCTGCACATCGACGACGTGCTGGAGACGATCATCCTCCAGGCCGACGTGCTCGAGCTCAAGGCGAACCCCGATGCCGAGGCCTCCGGCTTCGTCATCGAGGCGAACCTCGACAAGGGCCGCGGTCCCGTGGCCACGGTGCTCGTGCAGCGCGGCACGCTCCATCCGGGCGACGTCGTGGTCGCCGGCACGTCGTACGGCCGCGTCCGCGCGCTCGTCGATCCGCACGGCAAGCACGTCGATTCGGCCGGTCCCGCCGACCCGGTGGAGATCCTGGGCCTCAACAGCGTGCCCGTCGCCGGCGACGAGTTCCGCGTGTTCGAGGACGAGCGCGACGCCCGCAAGCTGGCCGAGGAGCGTGCGCTGCGCGCCCGTCTGGCCGAGCAGGAGTCCAAGAGCCACATGAGCCTGGACGACCTGTTCAACCGCATCGAAGAGGGCAAGCAGACCGACCTAAACCTCATCGTGAAGGCCGACGTGCAGGGCTCCATCGAGGCGCTGCGCGACGCGTTCGAGAAGATGGACCAGTCCGAGGTGCGCATCAACATCGTGCACTCCGCGGTCGGCGGCATCACCGAGACCGACGTCACGCTGGCCTCCGCCTCCGACGCCATCATCATCGGCTTCAACGTGCGTCCCACGGGCAAGTCGAAGCAGCAGGCCGAGAAGGAGAAGGTGGACATCCGCCTGTACAGGATCATCTACCAGGCCATCGAGGAGATCAACGCCGCGCGCGTGGGCCTGCTTTCCCCCGACATCGTGGAAGAGGACACCGGCGTGGCCGAGGTCCGCGAGACGTTCAAGGTGCCGAAGGTGGGCACGATCGCCGGCTGCTACATCATCGACGGCGAGATCCACCGCGACGACAAGGTGCGCATCGTCCGCGACGGCACCATCATCTTCGAGGGCGTCATGGAGTCGCTGCGCCGCTTCAAGGACGACGTGAAGTCCGTGAAGCAGGGCTACGAGTGCGGCATCGGCATCCACGGCTACCAGGACCTCAAGATCGGCGACCACATCGAGGGCTACACCGTGAAGGAAGTCGAGCGCACGGAGTAACCGTCCGTGCCGACCGCGGCGAGCGAGCCGGACGGAGGGCATGCCGTGCTCAGACAGTCCTGGCTCGCTCGAAACGTCCACTGGACGTTTCGGCTCGTGCGGAACTGCGCGCAGCACGCCCCCCCCGTACGGCTCGCTCGCCGCTACGTCAACCTTGTGGTTACCGTAGCGGCGATGCGCTTCCTCCGACGCTTTGCGCTCGGTATGCTGGCTCAAGGGCCGGCGGCTGAAGATGCCGAGGTCACTCGGTTAGCCATAGGCCCTTGTTCCACCTGCAAGGTTCGCCTTTATCGGTAAGGAGACGCATCATGAAACAGAGTTCATCGAACCGCAAGGTCAACGAGCAGGCGCGCGAGATCGTCGCGGGCATCCTGCTCTTCGAGATATCCGACCCGCGCTTGGAGCTGGTCACCATAACCGGCTGCGAGGTGAGCTACGATCGCAGCGTGTGCAACGTGTTCTACACCACCGAGCCAGACCGCTACGAGGACGTGGCCGCGGCCTTCCAGAAGGCGTCCGGCCGCATCCGCTCGCTCATGGCGAAGCAGCTGTCGTGGCGCATCGCGCCGGAGCTGCGCTTTTTGCTGGACAAGAGCGTGGACGAGGCCGAGCGCATCGCGTCGGCCCTCGAGCGCGATGCCGCGCGCAACAAGGTGGTCGCGCCCACGGACAGCGACGTGCCGGCCGATGCCGACATCATGGCCGATCGCGAGGCGCAAGCCGAGCTGGCGGCCGACGACGAGTAGGAGACCCTATGGCGGTCACGCCCCAGACGAACACCGACCTCGCCTCCATCGCCGAGGCGCTCAAGGAGCATGACGACTTCATCATCTGCGGGCACGTGAGCCCCGACGGCGACTGCCTGGGCTCGCAGCTCGGCTTGGCCGCGGCGCTCAAGGGCCTCGGCAAGCGCGTGACCTGCCTGCTGGCGAAAGACGAGCCTATCGACGAGCGGCTCGTCTTTCTGCCGGGAGCGGCCGACCTCGTGCCGGCAGCGTCCTTCGACGGGCGCGCCCGCACGTTCGTGGGGGTCGACGTCCCCACCCGCGAGCGCATCGGGGAGGCGGCAGCCGCCCTGCGCGACGCCTGCGAGCTGGCCGTCACCGTCGATCACCATGCGGTGGACGCCGCGATGTCCGACCTTGTGTACGTCGATCCCGACGCCGCCTCCACCACGATGCTCGTGTGGGAGCTCGCGGGCCTTCTGGGCGCGGATCGCGCCGGCGACGTGGCGCTGTGCTGCTACACGGGCCTCGTCACCGACACGGGCCGCTTCCAGTATCAGAACACCGACGCGGCGGCGATGCGCGCCGCATCCGAGATGGTGGAGGCGGGGGCCGATCCGGCGTCCGTGTCGCGCGCCATCTTCCAGAACCGCACGCTGCCGTCCGTGCGCCTCGAGGGGCTCGCCGTCGAGCGCATGGCGTTCGGCGCGGACGGCGCTTACGCGATGAGCTGGCTCGTCGCCGAGGATTTCGAGGCCGTCGGCGCGGTGAAGGCCGATGCCGAGCCCATCATCGACGCGCTGCGCTCGGTGGCGGGCGTGCGTGTGGCGTGCATGCTGCGGGAGCAGGGCGATGTCGTGCGCGGCAGCCTGCGCGCCAAGGACGACACCGACGTGGCCGCCATCGCGCGCTCGTTCGGCGGGGGAGGACACGTCGCCGCGGCAGGCTTCACGCTGTCCTGCACGATGGACGAGGCGCGCCGCACGGTCGAGGAAGCGCTCGAGGCGACCTTCGCCGAGGGCGAGAGGGCGTGCGGCGCGTGAAACGGGGGCTATCGGGGCTGTCGCTGGTCGTCGGGGTGAACAAACCCGCCGGCATGAGCTCTCATGACGTGGTGAACCGCTGCCGGTCCATCTTCGGCGAGCGTCGCGTGGGGCACACGGGCACGCTCGACCCGATGGCCACCGGCGTGCTTCCCATCTGCGTCGGGCCGGCAACGCGCCTGGGGTCGTATCTGACCGGGCACGACAAGCGCTATCGCGTGTCCATCGCGTTCGGCGCCGGCACCGACACCGACGACGCCGCCGGATCGGTGGTCCGTACGGGAGAGGTGCCCGACCGCGTGCTCGACCCCGAGTTCGCGGCCGCGTTCGTGGCCGGCCTCGTGGGCAAGCGCAAGCAGATGCCGCCGGCGTACTCGGCCATCAAGGTGAACGGCAAGAAGTCCTACGAAGCAGCTCGCGCCGGCAACATCATCGACCTTGCGCCGCGCGACATCGAGGTGTACGATGCGCGGTTGCTGGGCGTGCACGAGGGCGACGGCGAGACGCTGCCGACGTGGGACGTGTCGTTCGAGGTGTCGAAGGGCACCTATATCCGCGCGCTCGCCCGCGACGCGGGCGTGTCGCTGGGCTGCCCGGCGCACGTGGGCGCGCTCGAGCGCACCGAGCTGGGGTTGCTCACGTTGGAGGAGTGCGTGAGCCTGGAGACCCTGGCCGAGCTCAAGGATCGCGCCGCGCTCGACCCGGTGCGCCTGCTGGGCGTGCGGTTCTCCTACGCCCAGGGCGAGCTGGCGAAGAAGGTGGCGAACGGCGCGCAGCTTCCGGCTGCCGAGCTGCCGCTGTTCGAGCGGAGGAGGACGACGTCGGCGGCCGAGATGTGCGCCTGCACCGCGGGCGTGCGCGAAAGCTGCGAGCCGCCGCGCGACGGTGAGCTCGTGGCCGTGTTGACGGACAACAGGCTCGTCGCGCTGTACGCGTTCGACGAGGGGCGCGCTCGGTTCGAGACGCGCTGCGTGTTTCAAACGGGGGTGTCTCGTGGCAGAGATATATAGGGTCGACGAGTCGTTCGACCACGGGTTCTTCAAGGGCACGTCGTGCGCGTTCGGCGTGTTCGACGGCGTGCATCGGGGGCATCGCTTCCTGCTCGACTGCGCTCGCGCAACCGCAGCCGAAAGCGGCGGCGCCAGCGTCGCGCTGACGTTCGACATCGATCCCGACGAGGTGTTCCACCCGACGCGGCTCAAGAAGCTCATGACGAACGAGGAGCGCGTGCTCATGCTGGCGGACAGCGGCGTCGACGCCGTCGCCGTGCTGCCGTTCACGCGCGATTTCGCCGCATCGTCGCCCGAGGAGTTCCTCGTGCAGACGTTCGACGGCACGGTGCCGTCGTGCTTGCACGTGGGCTACGATTTCAAGTTCGGCGCGCGGGCGGCAGGCACGGTGCGCGACCTCGACGCATGGGCGGCCGAGGGCGGCACAGACGTGCAGGCGCACGATCTGAAGAGCGACGACGGCGCGCCCATCACGGCCACGCGCATCCGTCTGCTGCTGGCCGACGGCAACGTCGAGGAGGCGAACCATTTGCTGGGCCGCCCCTACTTCATGACCGGCGTCGTGGAACCGGGCCGCGGGGAAGGGGCCGACCTGGGCTTCCGTACCGCGAACCTCACGGTTCCCGATCAGATGCGGCCGCTCGGCGACGGCGTGTACGCCGCCTACGCGCACGTGGACGGCGCGCGCTACAAGGCTGCCGTGAACGTGGGGGTGGCCGCCACCTTCGCCGATCGCGCCACTGCCACCTGCGAGGTGCACCTCCTCGACTTCTCCGGCGACCTCTACGGCAAACCGGTCAAGGTGGAGTTCCTCCACTGGCTGCGCGAGATGCGCAAGTTCGACGACCTCGACGAGCTCGTGTCCACGGTGAAGGGCAACATAGCCTGGGTCAGGGAGAACCTGTAAGGCGAGGGGGAGACAAAGGGAGTGAGACAGAGGGACGGGGTAATTGTCTCATTTGGCTCGCCAAATGAGACAATTACCCCGTCCCTCTGTCTCACTCCCTTTGTCTCCCCCGTCTACCGCATTGTCCACTCCGAATCCTTGTTGAACAGGTTGTCGTACTGCACGGTCGCGTAAGCGCGCAGGGCCTCGCGCGCGTCGTCCGCGCCTTCGTCGCCGAAGCCGTGCCAGGTGCCGTCGGCGGTCAGGAAGCCGTTGAGGTTGATGGCGGGAATCGCCTCGCGCACGGCCAGCAGGAAGCGCTGGTAGCTCGTCGTGGGCAGCCCTGCGGCCTCCACCAGCTTCGATCCCAGGTAGTTGAGGCTCGTGCGCCCGTCGGCGCCGCCGTCCGGCCCGTGGGCGCCCTGCGCGCGGGCGGCGTCGTTCGCCCAGATGAGGTACGGCACCGTGTAGCGCTCCTGCACGGCCTCGAGCCCCAGGTCGTCGGCTGCGGCGCCGTCGTGGGTGGCTTCGAACAGCCAATCGCTGAAACCGGGCTGGTGGTCGCCGAAGAAGCACAGCACCACGGGCCGGTCGAGCGCGTTCAGATGGTCGACGAGGTAGGCGAGGTCGCGGTCGGCCTGGCGGATGACGCTCGCGTACTCGTCGAGCTCCGAGGAGGTGCTCCCGTCGCCCAACGGCACGCTCACCGCAAGCTCGTCGGATAGGCCGCCCACATCGTAGCCGCCGTGGTTCTGCAGCGTCACGTCGAAGATGAACTGCGGGCTCTCGTCGGCTTCCAGCAGGTCGAGCACGTAGTCGTACGTCGCGCGGTCGGTGGTGAGCCCGCGCAGCGTTTCGGCGTCGGCGAAGGCTCCCTCGTCGGAGAACTCGTCGAATCCCAACTGGTCGTACACGCGGTCGCGCCGCCAATTCGTGCTCTCGGCGGGGTGGATGGCATGGGTTCCGTAGCCGAGCGCGTCGAAGTACGACACGAGGCTCTCGGCGCCGTCGAGGTCGTACAGCACGTAGGGGTACACGCCGCCGCCGAGATGCCCCATGCTCGATCCGGTGAGGAACTCGAACTCGCTGTTGCACGTGCCGCCGCCGAGCGCCGATGCGTACGCGTCGCCCGCCTCGAGCGCTTCCGCTGCGATCTCGTAGTAGTGCGCGGGGCGCGCGTCGGTGCCCGCGAGGCCGGGGTAGCGCGAGAGGTCCGAGAACGTCTCGTTCATGATGGCGACGACCGTGGGCGCCTCGGCCGCATCGGACGCTTCGGGCGCGCGGCCGCCGAGCGAGCCGAGCAGGGCCGCGACGTCGTCGGCGTCGTAGCCCTCGGGCCGGGCGGGGCTCAGGTCCTGCACGCGCTTGAGGAAGCAGAGCGCGGAGCCCTGCTCGGCGTACGACTCCTTCACGCCCCATACGTCCACGGTGCACGCGTAGGCTTCCTCGATGTTCGACGACCCCATCCACCAGCCGAAACAGCCTGCCAGCGCCAACGCGCAAGCGCCGTTCGCCACCGCGCGCCGCGGCGTGGCCGCAACCTTCGGCACGTAGGCGACGGCGGTCGAGGCGACGGCGAAGACGGCGAGGGCCTCGAGCAGGCGCGCATCGAGCGCGAAGGTGTAGCCGCCTCCCACCGAGGCGGCCGTCGACAGCGCGAACAGGTCGGCCGGCACGATGGGCTGGCCCTTGAACAGGATGACGAAATGGTTCGCCACGCCCGCGAGCAGGCAGGCGGCCAGGAACAGGACCACGGCGCCGCGCGTGCGCTGGCCGGCCGCGTACACGATGGCGAACAGCGCGCCGAGCACGCACAGGTTCAGCGCGGCGTAGTACGGATCCATGGAGAACAGCTGGCCGTTCCAAGGGCGCTCCATGAGGTAGAATCCCACGGGTACCGCGAGCAGCACGACGATCGGCCGTGCGAGGCGCCAAGCCTCCCGCGCACGATCGGAGCGCCCGCTGCGCGCCAGGAACGCTGCGGCGCAGCCCGACAGCGCGCAGACTGCCAGCGTCGTGGCGAACCAGGGCGCGTCGACCAGCCCGCATGCGGCGTAGGCGACGAGAAACGCGGCGAAGAGGGCGCACAGGACGGCGCCGACGATGTCGCCGCGCTCAGGGGCGAAGCGAACGCGCAGGTGGGAACGCAACGAAGCGGCCGCGGAGAGCGCCGCTTCCCGGCGCTGGCGTACGGTCATACAGAACTCCTCTATGCAAATGCAAACGGATGCAAACAACGATCGTCTCAAGTATAAGGGGTGCATGATAGCGGTTTTCGCGCGAACGCGCAGGGGAGCCTCCGAACGGCCGGAAAGCTTTCGCGCGCTGACCGGGCGATTCGACCTAAGTGACAAAAAACCGTGATTCCGGCTTCACATTATCTGCAAATATCCTACAATAGGGCAGTTGCGTGCGACTTTCCCGCTTAGAATGCCCGGCGAAAAGGTCGCATACGTCGTATCAGTACGGGACAAGGAGGATTCAAGTGACGCTACAAGTCGCATGGATGGCCCCCATCTGCGCCTTAATAGGCATCTGCATGGCGGGCTACCTCGGATCGTGGGTTCTGAAGCAGGACCCGGGTCCGGAGAAGATGAACAGCATTTCGTTGAAGATCCAGCAGGGCGCCAAGGCGTTCCTCATGAGCGAGTACAAGCTGCTCGTCATCTTCATGGTCGTCGTGGCCGTCGTCATGGCCGTCGCGCTGTCGCCGATCACGGCCATCGCTTTCGTGACGGGCGGCGTGCTGTCCGCCCTGGCCGGCTACATCGGCATGCACGTGGCCACGCGCGCCAACACGCGCACGGCCTACGCCGCCGAGAAGTCCGTGGCAGCCGCGCTCAACGTGAGCTTCAAGTCGGGCCTCACCATGGGCCTGTCCGTCGCCTCGTTCGCGCTGCTGGGCCTGAGCCTCTGGCTCATCCTGCTCGTGTTCGGCGTCGACTCCTTCGACCTCATGCACGAGCATGTGGGCATGGTCGAGGGCTTCGCAACCGGTGCATCGGCCGTGGCGCTGTTCGCCCGTGTGGGCGGCGGCATCTACACGAAGGCGGCCGACGTGGGCGCCGACCTCGTGGGCAAGGTCGAAGCGGGCATTCCGGAAGACGACCCGCGCAACCCGGCCACCATCGCCGACAACGTGGGCGACAACGTGGGCGACGTCGCGGGCATGGGCGCCGACCTGTTCGAGTCCTACACCGGCTCCATCCTGGCGCCGACCATCCTGGCCACGACGTTCGCCGCGCTCGGCTACTTCGGCGCGTTCGGCAGCATCGACGCCACGTGGGCCATCGTCGTGCCGGTGCTCATCGCCGGATGCGGCATCATCACGTCCATCATCGGCCTTCTCGCCGTGCGCACGAAGGAAGGCGCCGAGCTGCACAAGGCCCTCAACCGCGGCACGTACCTCGCGGCCGTCATCGAGGTCGTCGCCATCCTCGCGATCTTCTTCGTGTGGAACGGCCAGACCGTCGATGCGCAGCCTCTCTGGCTGTTCGGCTCCGTGCTGTGCGGCCTCGTGGCGGGTCTGCTCATCGGCAAGACCACCGAGTACTTCTGCTCCGACGCCTACAAGCCGGTGCACCAGATCGCCGAGGCCTCTGAAACCGGACCGGGCACGAACGTGATCCAGGGCCTGTCCACGGGCATGCTGTCCACGATCGTCCCCATCCTGCTCGTGGCGTTCGCCATCATCGGCGCCTACACCTTCGGCAACATGGCGTTCCCGAACGTCGACGACATGGGCGGCATCGCCGTCGGCCTGTTCGGCGTGGCCCTGGCAGCGACGGGCATGCTGTCCAACACGGCCATCACCATCGGCGTCGACGCGTACGGCCCCGTGGCCGACAACGCGGGCGGCATCGCCGAGATGGCGGGCCTGCCCGAAGAGGTGCGCGAGCGCACCGACGAGCTGGACTCCGTGGGCAACACCACGGCCGCCATCGCGAAGGGCTTCGCCATCGCGTCCGCGGGCCTGTCGGCCATCTCGCTGTTCGTGTCCTACCAGGCCACGATGCACCACGCCATCCCCGAGTTCGAGCTGACGCTCACCGACCCGCTCATCATCGCCGGCATCTTCATCGGCGCGATGATCCCGTTCATGTTCGCGGCCCTCACCATGGGCGCCGTGTCCCGCGCGGCCCACGCGATGGTCGCCGAGGTGCGCCGTCAGTTCCGCGAGATCAAGGGCATCATGGAGTACGAGGCCGAGCCCGAGTACGACAAGTGCATCGCCATCTCCACGTCGTCCGCGCTGCGCGAGATGATGCTGCCGGGCATCCTGGCCGTCGTCATCCCCGTGGTCATCGGCTGCTTCAACCCGGCCATGCTGGGCGGCTTCCTCGCGGGCGCCGTGTCCACCGGCATGCTGCTGGCCATCTTCATGTCGAACGCCGGCGGCGCGTGGGACAACGCGAAGAAGTACATCGAGAAGGGCTCGCACGGCGGCAAGGGCTCCGAAGCCCACAAGGCCGCCGTCGTGGGCGACACGGTGGGCGACCCGTTCAAGGACACCTCCGGTCCGTCCATGAACATCCTCATCAACCTCATGACCATCGTCTCGCTGACGTTCTCGCCGCTGTTCATCTTCGTGCAGTCGCTGTTCTAGGGCTTGCGTGAACGATAGGGTATGATCGGAGGCCCCGGCATTGCCGGGGCCTCCGTTTGCTCTTGGGAGAGGATCTGATCTATGGAAATCGAAGTGCGACGCGTTCGGCCGGAGGACTATCCCGCTACGGAGCACGTGATGCGCGAGGCGTTCTGGAACCATTTCGTGCCCGGTTGCGACGAGCATTACCTGCTGCATACCATGAGGACGTGCTCGGCCTTCGTCCCCGAGCTTGACTTGGCGGCGGCGTGCGATGGCGCGGTGGTAGGAAACGTCGTGTGCATGCGGTCGACTGTCGAGGGCGACGACGGGGTGGCGCGCGAGGTGCTGACCCTCGGTCCCATCGCGGTGCTGCCGACATATCAGAACGCGGGTGCGGGGGCGGCCCTCATCGAACGTTCGAAGGACGTTGCGCGCTCGCTGGGCTTCGGGGCGGTGCTGCTGTGCGGCGACCCTGCCTACTACGGGCGGCGCGGCTTCGTTCCCGCCGAGCAGCTCGGCATCCGCACGGCCGACGACGCGTACGCGGCGGCGCTGCAGGCGTGCGAGCTGTTCGAGGGCGCGCTTGCCGGTGCGGCGGGCCGCTACGTGGAAGATGCCGTGTACGAGGTGGACGAGGATGCTGCCATGCTGTACGACCAGGCGTTTCCGGCCAAGGAGCGTATCTCGGGCACGCCTTCGCAACAACGCTTCGCCTATCTGGTGGGTCAGCGGAGGAGTGCGTTCTGACGTAGGGATGCCCTGTTTCGCCTTAATCTTTCCGTGAAGCGGAGGAAGTTCCTCGATGCGCATACCCGCGGGGGGGGGGGGATGCTACACTGGCTTAATCAATGCGCATGAGAAGGACGACGTAATGGCACGCAAGACGGACATAGCCCGCGGGG
Source organism: Eggerthella timonensis (assembly GCF_900184265.1). Taxonomy (NCBI): domain Bacteria; kingdom Bacillati; phylum Actinomycetota; class Coriobacteriia; order Eggerthellales; family Eggerthellaceae; genus Eggerthella; species Eggerthella timonensis. The sequence goes on along the minus strand of NZ_FXXA01000002.1, from coordinate 2,735,442 downwards.
CTTCGCGGTTCTCGTTTCGGCGCATGGCCATCTACGGCGTCGCGCTCGCGGCGGCGTTCCTGGCGTCGGTGTGCACGGTGGGCGCGGTGTTCGCGGTGCAGAGCATGCGTCACGAGGCCGACGTGTCCCTCGCCGGCGCCAAGCCGCGCATCGAGGCGAGCGTCGAGGAGTCGTTCAAGCTGCTCGGGTCGCTAGCCGACCAGCCCACGCTGTACGACGCTTCGGTCCCCGTCATGGACAAGGTGGCCATGCTCGATCAGGTGAACGAGCATTTCGGCTACTTCCTGCTGTGCTACGTCGACGACGAGATGAACGTGTGGGACGCCACCGGCCCGGCTAGCCTCGCCAGCCGCGACTTCATGCAGAAGTGCTACTCCACCGGCCAGAGCCTCGTCACCGACAGCTTCGCGGCCGGCGCCGACGGCGTCACCCTCAACTACGTCGTGCTCGTGCCCCTCTTCGATGGCGGCGAGATGACGGGCTCGCTGTTCGTGTCGCTGTACTTCGACGACATGGTGAAGGTGCTCGACGAGAGCGCGACCAGCGGCACCGTCGTCTCGGTGCTCGTCGGCAGCCGCGGGCAGGTCATGTCGGCCACGTCCGGCTTCGTCTACGACGATCTGTTCCTCGACCCCCTGCGCGACTCGATCGCCTTCGGCATGACGGCCGACGAGATCGAGGCCGAGCTGCTCGACCTCAACCCGGTGACCTTCTGGGCCGTCGACGGCCTCGACGTGCGCTACTACGCGGCCACGCCCATCGCGAACACCAGCTGGGACGCCGTGTGCGTCACGAGCTTCTGGAGCGCCTACGCGGGGGTCATGGGCTCGCTGCTGCCGCTCGTCGTCATAGTGCTCGCCCTCATCGCGGGCACGTTCGCGCTGCTGCGCGCCAACTTCGCGCGCCAGACCGAGAACGCGCGCATGCTGGAGAAGTCCGTCGAGGAGCTGCAGCGGAAGGTGTACAGCGAGGAGCGCCCCGCCGACGCCGACATCGCCGACATCCTCGAGCTCACCTCGTCGGGCCTGTCCGACGGCCTGACCGGCGTCGTCACGCGCTCCGTGTTCGCGAGCAAGCTGGCGGGCGCGCTCGAGAACGCCGAGGACGACGGGTCGCTGTATGCGCTGTGCTTCGTGGACCTCGACGACTTCAAGACGGTCAACGACACGTTCGGCCACGCGACCGGCGACGTCGCGCTCAAGACCATCGGCTACGCGCTGCGCGGCTACGAGCGCCGCTACGACGGGCTCGTCGGGCGCTACGGCGGCGACGAGTTCGTGCTGCTCATGACCGACATCGACGACGAGGCCGAGCTGCGCGACGTGCTCGACGAGATGGTGGGCGAGCTGCACGTGGACATCCAGTCGGGCGACGCCGTGTTCTCGGTGCACTGCAGCGTCGGCGTGGCCGTGTGGGATCGCTCGATCGACGCCGACGCGCTCATGGAGCAGGCCGACCAGGCCCTCTACCGCGTCAAGCAGCACGGCAAGGAAGGATACGTCGTATTCGGCGACGAGGGGGAGCGATGAGGCGGCGCGATGCGCTGGCCGCGCTCGGCTTCGCAGCGTACGTCCTGATCGTGTGTACGCTCACGGGCCTGCTCGGCGTGTTCGTCCACACCGAGGCGGGCGCCATCCGTCAGCGCGACGCCGAGCACGTGCTGACCTACTTCCAGCAGACCATGCAGCTGAAGCTGCACAACGAGGCGAGCCCGGTAAGCCGGCTCTCGTCGGCGCTCGAGGTCGACCCGGACGACGAGTCCTGGCTTCCCCGTGTCGCGAACGACCTGCTCGAACGCGAGGAGATCGCCTACGTGGCGTACGTCCGCGACGAGACGATGGCCTACGCCTACCCCGAGGACGCGTTCGGCGACTCCGTGGGCGCCGACCTGGCCACGTTCTCCTACGTCTACACCCTGGCGAAGGTGACCGACGGCTTCGTGGTGGAGGGGCCGGTGGAGCTCTCGAACGGCGCGTCGGTGTTCCTGTTCATCGAGCCGGTCGACGTCGATGGCGCCTACTGCGGCGAGATGGTGGTGGGGATGCGGGCCTCGTACGTCGTCGAGCAGCTGAACCTCGCGTCGCTCGAGGAGGCGGGGTACCGCTACGAGCTGTGGGCGGTCAGCCCGCAGGACGGCAGCAAGGACGTGATCGCGGCGTCCGAGGGAGGCCATGACTTCTCGCATGCGGTGAAAGCGTCCTTCAACATGCCGACGCAGTGGACCCTGTCCATCATGCCCGAGCAGGGCTGGGTGCCGCAGGGCTGGCTGTGGTTCATCGCCGCGGGCGTGATCGCGACGCAGGCGCTGGCCGTCGGGCTCGGCGGCACCGTGGTGGCCGCCCGGCGCTCCCGCCGGCTGCACGCCGAGGCCGTGCGCAGCGACGACGAGACGGGGCTGCTCACCTACCGCGCCTTCATCGACGTGCTCGATCAGGCGGCCCGCTGCAGCGACGGCTGCGCGCCGTTCACCATCGTCTGCCTGACGGTGGACGGCTTCGAGCATACGGCGCTTTCGCTGGGCTGGGACGCGCGCCGCGCCTACCTGGGAAGCGTGAAGGGGGAGATCGACGCGGTGGTGCACGGCGACTACGAGGCCGTGCGCGTGAGCGCCGGCTGCTTCGCCATCGCCATCCGCGAGTACGTGGACCGCCGCGCGCTCGGCGACCTCATGCGCGCGCTCGAGCTGGCGCTGCTGTGGAAGGTGCGCATCGACGGCAAGAAGGCGTTCTGCATGGCGCGCTCGGCCGCCGTGCGCTTCCCCGAGGACGGCGACGACCCCGCGGCGCTCGTGGAGCGCACGGTGTCGCTGCTGGAGCGCGACCGCCCCGGCCGGTAGCCCCTCGCCCCTCGCTCCCTCGCTTCCGAGAAAACGAACGGCCCCGTCCGAGGACGAGGCCGTTTCGCTGCGCGCGGTCGGTGCTGCGCCGCGCCTACACGATGCCCTGGGCCATCATGGCGTCGGCGAGCTTCTTGAAGCCCGCGATGTTGGCGCCCATGACGTAGTTGCCCTCGTGGCCGTACTCCTTGGCGGCGTCGTCGGCCGCATGGTAGATGTTCTTCATGATCTCCTGCAGCTTGCCGTCCACTTCCTCGAACGTCCAGGACAGGCGCTCGGAGTTCTGCGACATCTCGAGGCCGGAGGTGGCCACGCCGCCGGCGTTCGCCGCCTTGCCCGGGCAGAACACCACGCCGTTCTCCATGAGGTAGTCGGTGGCGTCCATCGTCGTGGGCATGTTCGCGCCCTCGGCGACGATCTTCACGCCGTTGGCCACGAGCTGCTTGGCGTCGTCGATCAAGAGCTCGTTCTGCGTGGCGCAGGGCAGCGCGATGTCCACGGGCACGCTCCACACGCCGCGGCCCTCGTGGTACTCGACGCCCTCGCGGCGCGCGGCGTACTCGGAGATGCGGGCGCGCTCCACTTCCTTGATCTGCTTCACGAGGTCGAGGTCGATGCCCGCCGGGTCGTGGATCCAGCCGGTGGAGTCGGAGAGGGTGACCACCTTCGCGCCGAGCTGCTGCGCCTTCTCGGTGGCGTAGATGGCCACGTTGCCCGAGCCGGACACGGCCACCGTCTTGCCCTCGAAGGAGTCGTCGTGGCAGTTCAGGTATTCCTGCACGAAGTAGACGAGGCCGTAGCCGGTGGCCTGCGTGCGCGCCAGCGATCCGCCGTAGGACAGCCCCTTGCCCGTGAGCACGCCCTCCCACACGTTCTTGATGCGCTTGTACTGGCCGAACATGAAGCCCACCTCGCGGGCGCCCGTGCCGATGTCGCCGGCGGGCACGTCGGTGTCGGCGCCGATGTGGCGGTACAGCTCGGTCATGAAGCTCTGGCAGAAGCGCATGACCTCCATGTCGGACTTGCCCTTGGGGTCGAAGTCGCAGCCGCCCTTGCCGCCGCCCATGGGCAGGGTGGTCAGGCTGTTCTTGAAGATCTGCTCGAAGCCGAGGAACTTGATGATGCCGAGGTTCACCGACGGGTGCAGGCGCAGGCCGCCCTTGTAGGGCCCGATGCAGCTGTTGAACTGCACGCGGTAGCCGCGGTTGACGTGCACGTTGCCGGCGTCGTCGACCCAGGGGACGCGGAACATGATGACGCGCTCCGGCTCCACGAGGCGCTCGAGCAGACCGGCCTTCTCGTAGGCGGGGTCGGATTCGATGACCGGCTTGAGGGACGAGAGCACCTCCGTGACGGCCTGGATGAACTCAGGCTCGTTCGGATTCTTTTCCTTGACCTGCTCGATGACATTATCGACGTAACCCATCTTGGCGGACCTCCATTTCATGCGGGTGACCATACTGCTTTCATTATAGGGAGCGAACTGCGACGCGCGCGCTTATTTAAACGATTCGAAACAAAGAGCACGATAGGCGGATCCGGACGGCGCGCGTTCGGGAATCGTGTACGGCGACTTCCGTAAAACCGAACGAAGGGCGATACCCTCCTCTCGTGCAATCGGGCTATACTCGAAATGCGAAGCATGCATGGCGAGCGCATCGTGCGGTGCATCGTTCGCGGCATCGAGGAGACGGAAAGCATCGGAGGCGAGCCGCGCAATCTGCGTCGGCGCCCGAGCCGCTCGGAAAGGGGTTCGCAATGCACGAGATGGCCCTGGTGCATCAGGTTGTCGAGATAGTGCTCGACTATGCGGAAAGGATCAACGCTCGCGAGGTCACGGACGTGCGCTTGACTGTCGGGGCGGGACGCGACGTGATCGAGGACTATATGGAAGGCCTGTTTTCCTTCGTGGCGCGCAACACCGTAGCCGAGCATGCGAAGCTCGTTATCAAGCGGACTCCCTACGCGGTGCGCTGCAACCAATGCGGCAAGGTGTTCACGCTCGACGTGGGCGATCGCTCTACCTGGACATGCCCTCGATGTCGCGCCGAGAAAGACTACAAGCTGTTCTCGGGCATGGAGTTTACGGTCGACCAGATTGGCGTTATCCGCGATAGCGGACAAAGCAGAGCCGTATAGCCGCAAGCCTTGCCGGGGCGCAGGGCAAGGGATCGGCAGCGGGCAATCATCTATTGAGAGGAGGAAGCGGTGGAGGAAACCCGTATCGACCCGCGTCGCATCGTCGAAGTGAGGGAAAGCATCCTCGCGGCAAACGACGAAGCGGCTGACGCCTTCCGGGCGGCACGAGCCGAGGAGGGCACGGTTTTCGTGGACGTCATGGCCAGCCCGGGCGCTGGCAAGACCACCATCCTGCTTGCGATCATCGAGGAGCTGCGTCGGCGCGGGGTGCGCGACCTGGGCGTCATCGAGGCGGACTTGGAGTCCGACGTGGACGCTCTCAAGATCAAGGAGGCGGGCGTGCCGTCGGTGGAGCTCAACACCCGCGGGATCTGCCACGTGGAAATGGGCATGGTGGGCATGGCGTTCGAGGCGTTCGGAGAGGAACGGTTCGACTACCTGTTCCTCGAGAACATCGGCAACCTCGTGTGCCCGGCCGACTTTGACACGGGGGCTCATGCGCGCGTCATGCTGCTGTCGGTTCCCGAAGGTTGGGACAAAGTCATGAAGTACCCGCCTATGTTCGCCGTCGTGGACGCGCTCGTCGTCACCAAGTGCGACTACCTGCCCCTCAACGAGGACTTCGACATGATCCGTTTGGAGGAGCGGGCGCGCCTGCTGAACCCGCACTTGGATATCTTCGTTACCTCCGCCCGAACCGGCGAAGGCGTGCCGGAGCTTGCCGACTGGCTCCAGGCCCAGCGCGCGAGCAAGGTGAGAGCGTAGGCTGCCGCAGCCCGCAACGTTTCCCGAACGGAAGGATGTTCCCATGTGCTCGACCGGCATCAACACCGAACAGCTTGACATGATGATCGACATGGCCGACGATTACGTGGCCGTCGGCTACCGTTGGACCCACAAGATGGCTCACATGGCCTCGGGCGGGGGTTTCGCGAGCGCTTCGGAGAAGCTCCATGCCGCGCAGCGCTTGCTGGCCGATGCCCGCGCCCTGCTCGACGAGGCCAAGTTCTGCATCGAGGAGGGGGTAACCGTCAGCAACGGCGTCACTATCAAGCGCATGTGAGGGGATAGCCCTCTTCGGCGATGCGAAGGGCGCTGGAACACATTGCCGATGCTTTCGGAATCGAAGAGAGCGGGATCTCATGAGACTGTCCTACCTGAGGGAATTCGTCGCCCTGACGGATTACGCCAAACTCACCGCCGCAGCGAGGGCTCTGCATGTATCCCCTTCGACTCTGAGCCAGCACGTGGCCGCCCTGGAGAGGGAGATCGGATGCGAGCTGTTCTCTCGTGATGGCGGTTTCACCCTCACCGAGGACGGCTTCAGGGCCCTTGGTCATGCTCGGAGCATTCTCTGCGAGTACGACGAGCTTTTGCGCGACTGCGCCGAGAGCGAGGAAGACGTCGTTTACCTGAGCTTTCCCATCTGGGATATGTGCCAGCCGCCTCTTGCCCGCGCCAAGGATGCCTTCCGAGAGCTCCATCCAAACGTCAAGGTCGTCCTCAGCTCCAACGAGCACGACTTGGAAGATCCCGTCGAGATGCTCGTCAACGGGTCGAGCGATGTTTCGCTGCTTTACCTCATCCGGAAAAGCGGCCAGCGTATCGCGGACATGGTTCCGTCGGACATTTCATCGGTGTCCATCGGCGCCTATCGCGTTGTCTTCGCTTGCGCTCCCCAGCACCCGAATGCCGGCAAGGGCGTTCTGACGGCCGGCGATCTTGATCAGGCAACCGTTATCACGGGGCTTCATCCGCTCGCCTCGATATTCGCCGAGGGCATCGTGGCGGTGCTCGGAGGCCATGGGGTCACGGTTCGCGTGGTGTTCAAGCGGTTGCTTCGAGAATACGAAGCCCTTCACGACGACCTGGGCGATGAGTACGTTGTGTGGTTCGAGCCCCTTGGCGACTCGCCGGGCTACTTCGATTTGCCGGGAAGCGCGATCCTCAGATTCGAGCACGATGTCACGGCCGAGGCCTATTTGCTCTATCGCCCGGCATCGCTCGGCCCCCTTCAGCGCGAGTACCTGAACATCGTAAGGAGCCTGTATCTCAAAGATTAAGGCTTTCACCTGGGTGTTCGTGTTTCCTGAATCCTCGTTTCGGATAGTGTCAACAAGCCGTGCGGTCACCGGTCTGCTCTCGTGCCTAGAATGATAGGCGCTTCCAGCAGGCCTCCTTCCAAGGAAAGGCATGGAGGGGTCGCCAGGGGAAGAGCGGCAAGGGGCATGCATGCAGTGCTGTACGAGAGAGGAGATCGTCATGAAAGAGATGAGTCGAAGGAACTTCCTAGGTGCCATCGGAGCGATGGGGGCCATGGGCGCGGTTGCGGCTGTGAGCGGGTGCGCTCCGAAAGCGACGGGGGAGGAGAAGGCTTCCGGGCCCGAGCGCAAGCCGGCCGCGGCAGCTCCTGCGGAGCCCGTTGCCGGCAAGGGCGAAGAGATCATCATGAGCGACGGAACCATCTGGCGCGGCACCCCCGAGCACATCGCCGCGCTCGGCGGCTCCACGATGCCGCTCGAGGAGCTCAACCGCCGCCGCAAAGCCTACGTCGACGCCCAGACCGAGTGGGTCAACGAGGACGGCTCGGTGGTGCCCGCGTGCTACGTGAAGATGCGCGCCCTCATCCACACCCACGGCTTCGGCGCGGGCGAGGGTTTGAACGACGCCATGTTCAAGCGCATGCAGGACCTGTTCACCGAGGAGCAGGTGGAAGCCTACCTCGAAATGCCCTGGGGCGAGACCTTCACCGTGAACGAGTACTACCACAAGTGCCAGAAGGAGGGCATCGACCGCACGTTCGACGAATGCAAGGAGCTGTGCGAGCTGTTCAGCGAGCACGTTTTCCTGCCCTTCCGCACCACCAACGAGGGCCTCGCCTACAACATCCCCGCCTATGGCGAGGGCGTGGCCACCTATTCCTACTGCGACGAGTATTACGACGACCCTGCTTCGTTTGCCTTTCCGATCGCCGGCGACGGCATGCAGGTGGACCAGCTTCGTTGCGGCACGCCGGTGTTCTACTCGGTTCCGCTGAACCGAGAGGTGGTGGCCGAAGACAGCGAGCTCCTGGCTTACGACGATGTGGAGGCCGTCATCAAAAGCCATGAGTTCATCGCCGTTCAGCCGTGCTCCTGCCGCTACGAGGCTCACACGATGCAGTGTCACGAAGACGGCAAGGAGTACCCCAAGTTCGGCGATTTCGGCACGGGGGAGTACGGCGAGTACCGCGACGAGATCGGCGAGCGCATCGAGACCTGCCTTGCCCTGGGAGACGATGCCGAGTTCATCGTCTCGCGAGGCCTCGGGCGCCGCGTCGATCAGGACTACGCTCTCAAGCTCATCGCCGACGCGCGAGAGGAGGGGTATATCTTCCATTGCCTGTATGGCAAGGAACATGCCTGGCTGTGCATGTGCAGCCCCTCGAAATGCTGGATCATGAAGGGCTGGCAATCCCTGGTGGAGGCGCTCGGCCCGGAAGAAGTCGAGTCGCAGCCGACCTTCATCGGCAAGTCCCATTACACCCTCGAAGTCGATTTTACCAAGTGCATCGCCTGCGGCACGTGCATGGGCCGTTGCCCCGGTGCGGCCATCACCATGGACGGCAAGGGCGGCACGCCCCAGGTCACCAACCATAAGTGCTACCGTTGCGGCCAGTGCGCCTATGTGTGCCCGCAAGGCGCCCGCATCCTCGTGAAGCGGCCCGACGACGAGATTCTGGAGCTGCCGCATTTGCTGACCGACGACTACAACCAAAAGGCAGCCTATCGTTTCGAGCACGATATGATCGGACGAGGGCTGGAAGAAGCCTTCAAGCCGACCGAGGTGACCCAGCATCCCTAGCATTGTCCCGTGCGGAGCGAGAACCTCCCTCCTCTCTCGCTGTTGCATGACCGAGGCCCCGCTCAAGCGAGGCCTCGTCTTTTTTGTGGTAGAATTCCCTGGTCGACACGTTCGCAATGCCGACTGCCAGAGGGCTGGGGATGAGCAGGCGGGGGTATTCCATGAAGCTGTCGTATCTGAAGGAGTTCGTGGTCCTGGCGGGCTATTCGAAGCTTACGAGCGCCGCCCGGATGCTGCACATGTCGCCATCGACGCTGAGCCAGCATGTGGCCGCTCTGGAAAAGGAGATCGGCTGCGAGCTGTTCTCCCGCGATGGCGGGTTCGCCCTCACCCGAGCAGGCGAGGCGACCCTCGATCACGCCCAGAAGATTCTCTTCGAGTACAGCATGCTGTTGCGCGACTGCTCCGGCGATGACGAGGGTGGTCGTTGACGCTTGCGGCGCGTATCGCAGAAGGAGCGACCTCCTGATCGACCTTGAAGGCACCTCGGTTGAAAGGCTCCTGGCCGGTCCATGCCGCTCGTTTTCGGCTCAGATCTTCGGGAGGAGCGCCGCCTGTCCCGAAAGAAGGGCCGGCGCGCGGAGCCGATGGGGTAGAATCGAAGGGATACGGGAGAAGGAGCGAGCATGAACGAGATCAAGTGCCCCCATTGCGGCGGGATGTTCACCATCGACGAGGCCGGCTTCGCGGCCATCCTCAAGCAGGTGCGCGACGCCGAGTTCGACAAGGAGGTGCGCCGCCACGCCGACTTGCTGGAAACCGAGAAGCGCCAGGCGGTGGAGCTCGCCGTGGCCCAAGCGCTCGGCGATGCGCAGGGAGCGGCGGCGCAGAAGGAGGCGCGCATCGCCGAGCTGGAGGCCCGCCTTGAGGCGGCGGCGCGCGAGCGCGAGAACGAGGCGCGCCTGGCCCAGGCCGAGCGCGAGCGGGCGCTGGCCGACGCGGCGGCGGCGAAGGACGCCCGCATCGCCGAGCTCGAGCAGCGCCTGTCCGCGCAGCAGCGCGCCAACGAGGCCGAGAAGCAGCTGGCGGTGGAGCAGGCGCGCTCGGCCCTCGAGCGCGAGCGCGACGCGCTGGCCGCGCAGGTGGCGCTCAAAGACGCCGAAAGGTGCCAGGCGACGAGCGCCCTCAAGGAGCAGCTGGCCATCGAGCTCAAGGCGAAGGACGACATCATCGCCTACAAGGAGAGCGAGATCGAGCGCTACAAGGACATGAAGGCGCGCCTGTCCACCAAGATGGTGGGCGAGTCGCTCGAGCAGCACTGCGAGACCGAGTTCAACAAGATCCGCGCCACGGCGTTCCCGCGCGCGTACTTCGAGAAGGACAACGATCAGTCCGGCGGCAGCAAGGGCGATTTCATCTTCCGCGAGTGCGACGAGGAGGGCAACGAGATCGTCTCCATCATGTTCGAGATGAAGAACGAGTCCGACGAGTCGGCCTACCGCCACAAGAACGAGGAGTTCTTCAAGAAGCTCGACGCCGACCGCGCGAAGAAAGAATGCGAGTACGCGGTGCTGGTCACCTTGCTCGAACCGGAGAGCGAGTTGTACAACCAGGGCATCGTGGACGTGTCGTACCGGTTCGAGAAGATGTACGTCATCCGGCCGCAGTTCTTCATCCCGATGATCTCCATCCTGCGCAACGCGGCGCTGAACTCGATGGCGTACAAGGCGGAGCTGGCCGTCGTGCGCAACCAGAACATCGACATCACGAACTTCGAGGAGTCGATGGAGGCGTTCAAGACGGGTTTCGCGCGCAACTACGACCTGGCCAGCCGCAAGTTCCAGACGGCCATCGACGAAATCGACAAGACCATCCTGCACCTGCAGAAGACCAAGGACGCGCTCGTGTCGTCCGAGAACAACCTGCGCCTGGCGAACAACAAGGCCCAGGACCTCACCATCAAGCGCCTCACGAGGAAGAACCCCACCATGAAAGCCGCCTTCGAAGCGTTGAAGACCGAGCAAGATGAATAGAGCGCGCGGCTCGGCGCTCGCTCGGGCGGGGTACGCGCTGGCGGGCACGCTCATCGCGGTGCTCGCGGCGTGGCTCCTCTCGCTCTTCGTGCCGTCGGCGCACCCCGGCTTTCTCGAACTGTTCGCATTCGTCGCCGCGATGAGCGCGGTGCTCATGCTGTGGGCGGCGTTCAAGCCCTCGCGCGGCTCGTCGGGCTCGGTCGCGCTCGAGGCGCTCGTCGTGTTCACGACGATGATGCTCGTCCAGGTTGCAAGCGACTTTCTGCGCTCGCCGAGTTTGTTCGGCTATTCCAGCCCGCTTGTATGGTTGTGGAGTTACCTGATCTTCATGGTGTTCAGCGGCCTCGGTTTGGCGCTGCCGGCGGCATGGGCGTTCGGCAGCAGCGAGCGATGGGCGCGGCGTTCATGGGGCTGGGTCGCGGGCGAGGCCGTCTTCGTCCTGGCGGCGGGAGCGCTGGCTTCGGCCGGCATGCTCGATCTGTCCTCGAGCCTCGCCGGCTTCGCGATCCAGGGCCTCGTCTTCGTGGCGGCTGCGCTCGCTGCGGCGGGCGCGGTCCAACGGCTCGTCTGCGAGCTCGTGTGGCGCTCACGCGGGGAGCGCGCAGGCGAGCCCTCATCGCCTCCGGCCGCTCGCCCGACCACGCGTCCTGTCGTGCGCCCGGACGCTGCGCCGCGAAGCAAGCTGCGCACGGCCTGCATCGCCGTGCTGGTCGTGCCAGTGGGCGTCAGCGTGGCCGCGCTCGCGTTCTTTTTCGCATGTCGCCAGTACGCTTTCTCGCAGGGGCTCGCCCTTCGCAACGTCGTGTACGAGATGCCGACCTTCTGCGTGCTGGCCACGTGCTTCGTCGCCATCCCGTTCGCTGCCATAGGCGCGGCGGCAGGGCCGCGCAAAGACTACCGCGTTGCAGGGTGCGGGGCGCTTTGCGCGCTCGTGCTGCTTCCGGTCATGCTGTTCAGCTCGGCCCGCTTGGACGTTCCCGAGGAAACCGAGCTGCCCGACGGCACGATCGAGGTGGTGACGCCCGTGTGGCTGGACAAGCCGCGCGTGCGGTACGCCGTACCCGAAAGCCCCCTGTTCATGCGCATGCTGCCCGATGCAAGCGAAGCTGCGGTTCCCGAAGCGGGGGAGCCGCTTCCGCGCGCGCAGTCGGGGCACTCCTACCATACGACGGGAACCATCGCATCCGTCGATGCGGATGCGCAGACGCTCGAGCTGGCGGTGACGGATTCGACCGAGGACCTTGCGACCGGCGAGCGCGTGACCGTCGAATGCGCTACGGCCGAGCATTTCGATGTCCCGTTCGACGAGCTCGAAGTGGGAACGAGCGTGCAGATCCGCTCGACCGAGGCCTGCGCGGACGGGGTCATCGTCGCGCAGAAAGTGTTCGGCCCTCTTGCGTCGTCCGCTTCCGACCGGGCCGTATCCGACTCGCTCGACGACATCCTCTTGTCGTACGACTGCCCCTACGCGATCACCGGCACGGTCACCTCGGCCATCGGGGAGGGCGGGTTCTCGTTCCGCGTGGACGACGGGGGCGGCTTCGTCGAGAACGGCACCGAGCTGCACGTGTCCGAGGCGTTCGTGGAGCGGCGCCTGTACGGCATGAAGGGCCTGCAGTGGGGGATGGACGGGGTGGTCATCGGGTTCTCCGACCTGCCGGCCGAGGGCGTGCTGCGTGCGAAGGTGATCGTCGGCAACGACGACACCTCGTCGGACTACTGGGAGAGCATGCCTGCCGCGTGATGCGTCGGCTCTCGTGATCCGAGGGGCCTTTGAGCGCCCGTCGATGCGCCGAAAACGGCGATTTTGCAGCAGGACCTTCGCCAGCGAGCGCTTTCATTCTCCGTCGCGCAGGGCATCCTCGACGAGGCGCTGCAGGTTCGCGCTGAACCGCTCGCGATCGTCGTCCTCGAAGGCGGCGGGGCCCTTCGTCCGGCCGCCTTGGCGACGCACCTTTTTCTCCTCGTGGCGGATGTGCATGTCGAGGTCGATGGTGGCCAGCGTGTACACGCGCCCGCGCACGCCGATGGCCCGTGCGCGCCGTCCCAACGCCATGGCGGCCAGCCCGATGTCCTGCGTCACCACGATGTCGCCGGGGTCGAGCTCCTGCACGATGGCGAAGTCGGCCGCGTCTGCGCCGATGCCCACTGCCAGCGTGTCCACCCAGAACCCGTCGGCAGGTTCGCGCGGGTCGCCGCGCCGGATGTGCCGGGCGATGTTCTGCGTCGCGTTGCCGGCGATGACCACGGCAAGCTTGTTTTTGCGCGCGACGGCGAGCGCTTCGGAGGTGACCGGGCAGGCGTCGGCGTCGATGTAGATCGTGGGCTTCATGGACTCGCTTTCTCTCGGAGGCCTCCAGTATACGGCGTGCGGGCGCTCCAAAGCGCGCCAATGCGACGGGACGGTGACCGAAATGTGCGCAGACGGTGATCGGCCCGCGCCGTAGATATTTTATTGAGAAATACGTCATAGATTCTTGCCCGTACGGTAAGTCGAAGCTGCGGGAGGATCGCCATGACGAGGGAGAACGAGTTCGTATGCGCCGTTGAGCGGCAGGTTCGCGCGCACCCGGAGGCGCCCGCGCATCGGGCGTCGAACGGGCAGACGACGACGTACGGCGAGCTGTGGGAAGCCTCCGACCGCATAGCCGCCGCCTTGGCGGCGCGCACGGACGGGCGACAGCCGGTGGTGGTGCTCGGCCACAAATCGGCGCTCATGGTCGCCGGGTTCCTCGGCTGCCTCAAAAGCGGCCACGCCTTCGTGCCCGTCGACGTGGAGATGCCTTCCGCGCGCCTCGCCGACATCCTGGCGCAGCTCGGCGACGCTCCCGTGGTGACCACCGTGCCCGTGCCCGCCGCGCTTGCCGCATCCCTCCCGGCGGGCGCGGCGCTCGATGCGCGCGCGGCGGTCGCGACCGCCGACCTTGGCCCTGCGCCCGACCGCGGGCGCTGGGTGACGGGCGAGCAGACGCAGTACCTCATCTTCACGTCCGGATCCACGGGCCGCCCGAAGGGCATCGAGGTGAGCGCGCGCAACGTCGCGCGCTTCATGGACTGGGTGCGCACCTTCCCGGTGATCGGCGAGGGCGGGCGCGTGTTCCTCGACCAACCGCCGTACTCGTTCGACCTGTCCGAGTACGAGGTGGTGGGCGCACTGTCCACGGGCGGCTGCCTGCACGCCGTCGAGCGCGAGGAGACGGAGGACATGCGGGCGCTGTTCGCCGACTTGCGCGCCTCGGGCGTGGAGGTGTGGACGTCCACGCCGTCGTTCGCCGACCTGTGCCTGGTCGACCGCAGCTTCGACGAGCGGCTGCTGCCCGACGTGCGCCTGTTCCTGTTCTGCGGCGAGGCCCTGCGCCGCTCCACGGCCGCCGCCCTGCGCGAGCGCTTCCCCCGCGCCCGCATCGCGAACACGTACGGCCCCACCGAGTCCACGGTGGCGGTCACCTACGTCGAGATCGGTGACGCCGAGCTCGCCGGCGAGCGCCCGCTGCCGGTGGGCGCGGCGCGCCCCGGCACCGAGCTGCGCATCGTCGATCCCGAGACGGGCGCCCCGTGCGAGGCCGGGCGGACCGGCGAGATCGTCATCGTGGGCGACACGGTGGCCAAGGGCTACTTCCGCAACCCCGAGAAGACGGCCGCGGCCTTCTTCGACGCGACGCTCGCCGACGGCTCGCCCGCGCGCGCCTACCGCACGGGCGACGCGGGCCATCTCGACGAGAGCGGCATGCTGTACTGCGACGGCCGCTTCGATTCGCTCGTGAAGGTGAACGGGTTCCGCATCGAGCTGGAGGACGTGGAGGAGAACCTCGGCGCGCTGCCGCTCGTGAAACAGGCGGCCGTGGTGCCCGTGCGCCGCCGCGAGCGCGTGGCGTACCTGAAGGCGTGCGTCGTGCTGCGCGACCGCCCGGCCGGCACCGACTTCGAGATCGCACGGCTCATCAAGGCGCGGCTCGCCGAGCGCGTGCCCGGCTACATGGTGCCGCGCGCGGTGACGCTCGTGGGCGAGCTGCCGCTCACCTGCAACGGCAAGGTGGACCGCAAGGCGCTGGCCGAGGCATGAGGCATGGCGAGCATCGATGACGTTCTACGCCGATCCGAGCTTCTTCGCGCTGCTGGCGCTGGCTGTGGCGGGCGCCGCCTTCCTCGGCCTGCGCGAGAAGCCGCTCGCGCGCTACGGCATGGCCGCTTCGGTGGCGTTCCTGGCGTGCCTGTTCTGCAAGGACCTGCCCGGGCTGGCCGTGGCGCTGTGCTTCGTGGCGGTGGCCGTGCTCTCGACGCGCTGGGTGCTGGCGAGCCCGCGCTCGAACAAGCGCTTCGCCGTTGCGTTCGCGCTCATCCTCGCGCCGCTTCTCTCGGCGAAGGTCGGCGCGGTGTTCGACCAGAACCTGCTGGGCTTCATGGGCGTGTCCTACATCACGTTCAAGGCGCTGCAGGTGCTGTTCGAGGTGCGCGACGGCATCATCGAGGAGCTCGGCCTGTTCGACTACCTGTACTTCCTCCTGTTCTTCCCGGTGTTCACCTCGGGCCCCATCGACCGGTCGCGCCGGTTCGCCGAGGATGCGCACGCGGTGCGCTCGCGCGACGAGTACGCGGGCCTCTTGGCGCGCGGCATCCTGCTTTTGCTGGTCGGGCTCGTCTACACCTTCGTCGTGGCCGCGTGGCTGCATCGGTTCTACGCGCCGGCGGTCTGGGGCTCGGGCCCGTTTCTGGTCGAGCTGGGCGCGCAGGTGCAGACGGCGTACGCGTACGGGCTATACCTGTTCTTCGACTTCGCGGGCTACAGCCTCATGGCCATGGGAGCCAGCTACTGCTTCGGCATCCGGACGCCGCGCAACTTCCGCGCCCCGTTCGCCTCCATCGACATCAAGGACTTCTGGAACCGGTGGAACATCACCCTGTCGTTCTGGCTGCGCGACTTCGTGTTCATGCGCTTCTCGCGCCTGGCGCTGAAGCGCCGCTGGTTCGACAGCCGGATGGCTGTGGCGTGCTGGGGCTTCGTGTTCGACATGGCCCTCATGGGCGCCTGGCACGGCCTCACGGCGGACTACCTGCTGTACGGCCTGTTCCACGGCCTGCTGCTGGCCGGCACCGAGGCGTTCCAGAAGAAGTCGAAGTTCTACAAGGCGCATAGGAAAGACCCCGCGTTCAAAGCGCTGTCCTGGTTCGTCACGCTGCAGCTGGTGATGTTCGGGTTCGCGCTGTTCTCGGGGCAGATCACGATGCTCGTGAAAGGAGCGTTCCATGGCTGATACGACGCGCGAGGAGCTCGAAGAGAAGATGCTCGACATCCTCGAGGAGGTGTGCGGCGACGACGAGGTGCGCGTGCGCCGCGACGAGGACCTGTTCGCGCTCGGGCTGCTCGACTCGATGGGCGCCATCGAGCTGCTCGTGGACATCGAGGACGAGTTCGGCGTGTTCATCGCCCCCACCGAGGTTGAGCGTGCCGAGATGAACACGGTGAACCTCATCATCCACCAGGTGGAGATCAGGCTGTAGGCGATCATGGCGAACCGGTCGGACACCCCGGGTGCGGCTCCGTCGGGCATGCGCCTCCTGCGCGCGGTGCTGGCGGGGCTGCTGGCGGCGGCGCTCGTGGTGGCGGGCGCGAACGCCCTGCTGCCCGCGCAGACCGCACACGACCCCGCGCGCCTGTACGACTACGTGTACTCGGGCACGAAGTCCGAGAGCGCGGCGTTCACGCTGGCCACCATGAGCGACGACGGCTACCTGGCGTTCGGGTCGTCGGAATTCTACATCTCGAAGGACAAGGTGGCGCAGTGCCCGCAGCAGGTGCTCGGTGAGAACGTGACGGGCGTCGACCTCACCTACGTCGGCGAGGCGTACGACCAGAGCCTGTGGCAGGCCATCGCCGCGGGCGCGTACGGAAGCCAGGTGAAGAATAGAAAGGCGATGATCGTCGTGTCGCCCCAGTGGTTCTTCAAGGGCAACGGCGACCAGGGCAAGTTCGCCTCGAAGTTCTCCTACGCGCTGTACCGCCAGTTCGCGGACAACCCGAGCATCTCGGACGAGACGAAGGCCTACGTGCGCTCGCGCGTGGAGCAGCTGGGCGTGGACGCGAAGACGACGGCGGCCGCGCATCGCGATACGCCGCTCGACGCGGTGAACGACGCGGTGCGCGCAGCGGCCGACGACCTGCGGTTGCGCTCCGAACTGCCGAGCGTGGTGAGCCGCTCGCCGCTCAAGAGCGCCGTGCGCGCCGCGGGCCAGCCCACCGGCGAGCCCGACTGGGACGCGTTGCTCGAGGAGGCCGACGACTCGGGCGACGCCGCCTGCACCACGAACGACTACGGCGTCTACGACGCGTACTGGCAGAAGAACTCCGGCTACGACGCCGAGCGCGGCCAGACCTTCTCGCAGGCCGACGAGGAGTACGCCGACCTCGCGTGCTTCCTCCAGGTGTGCCGCGAGACGGGGATCGAGCCGCTCGTGGTCATCCTGCCGGTCCACGGCGCCTGGTACGATCGCGAGGGCGTCTCCGCCGACGAGCGGCAGGCGTACTACGAGCGCGTGCGCGGCATCGCTGACGCGGCGGGCGCGGCCTACGCCGACTTCTCCACCTGCGAGTACGAGAAGTACTTCCTCTGCGACACCGTGCACCCCGGGTGGCGCGGCTGGGTGCGCATCGAGCAGGCGTTCTACGACTTCGTGCACGATCGCGACGACGCCTTCCTCGGCGGCGGCTCGTTCGGCGCGGCCGAGGGCCTCGACGCGGCGGGCAACGCGGGCGCGTCGCTGGCGGGCGCGGGGGAGGTGGCCTCGTGATGGCGCGGGCGATGCGGGCGGCGGCCGCGGTGCGCGCCGCGGTGGAGGCGCGGCCGCGGGTGCTCGGCGCGCTCGCGGCGCTGGCGACGGCGGCGATGGTCGTGCTGCTCGCGTGGTTCCTCGTGTTCTCGGGGCTGAACGGGCCGGTGCAGTTCGTGTACAGCAGCTTCTGATGGCGCGGAACGACGACAGGCGGGCGCGCGCGTCGCGCGCGGGACGGGTTGCGCGGGCGTTTGCCGCGGCGGCGCTCGCGCTGGCGTGCGCGCTGTCGCTGGCATCGTGCGGGGCCGAGGCGGATACGGCGGATGACGAGGGCTTCGCCGCCGAAACGGCGGCGACGGCGGACGAGGGCCCCGCCGACGACGAGGAGGGGCCCGAGGACGCGGACGGCGCCGCGCCCGCAGGGCTCGAGCCGACGGGGGAGGACCTCGCCGCGCGCCTGGACGCCTACCTGTCCGCGAACTTCCCGCAGGTGGGCATGCCCGGGGCGGCGGTCGCCGTGGTCGACGCCGACGGCGTGCGCTACCTCGCCACGCTCGGCGACTGCCCCGGCGCCGACGCGCCGTTCGTCGTGGGCTCGCTTAGCAAGTCGTTCACGGCCGTGGCCGTCATGCAGCTGGTCGAGCAGGGGACGGTGGACCTCGACGCCCCCGCCGCCCGCTACGCGCAGGGCTACGACGTGCCCGACGAGGTGACGGTGCGCAGCCTGCTCAACCAGACGAGCGGGTTCGGCTCCCACGATTCGCTCTCGGAGGCCGCCGACGGGCAGCTGGGCGACACGTTCGGCTCGTTCTCGTACGCGAATGCGAACTACGACCTGCTCGGGCGCGTCGTCGAGGGCGCGTCGGGCGAGCCGTACGCGCGCTACCTCGACGAGCACGTGCTGGGCCCGCTCGGGATGACCGCTTCGACGGCCGATCCCGCGCGAGCCGAGGCGCTCGGCATGGCGCCGGGGCATCGCGACTGGTTCGGCCTCCATCTGGCCGACGGGTTCCGGCACGCGCAGGGCGACGACGCATGGGGCGGCCCCGCGTCGGGCTACGTGGCGTCCAGCGTGCAGGACATGGCCGGCTACCTGCGCATGTACCTGAACGGCGGCGCGGCCGACGGCGATGGGCGCGTGTTGTCGTCCGACAGCGTGCGGCGCATGTTCCTCGACCGCGTGCCCGATCCGGAGGGCGACACGTACTACGGCATGGGGTGGACGTCGTTCTACTGGGATGACGGCGAGCTCGTGCTGTCCCACGACGGCCAGGTGGAGAACTACGTGGCCAGTATGTGCCTGCTGCCCGAGCGCGGCATCGGCGTGGTGGTGCTGGCGGACGCCAACGACAACGCCGGCGGCAACAGCCGATTCTTCGACCTGGTCAGCGGCGTGGTGACCGCGGCGGTGGGCGGCGTGTCCGCGCCGGTGGACGCGCAGTGGACCGCGCTGTGGCGCCAGCGCACCGACGTGCTGTACGCGTGCGCGGTGCTGGCCTGCGCCGCCCCGCTGCTGCTGATGGGCCGCTGGCCGCGGCGGCTGGCCGCGGCGCCGCGCCGCCGCCTGCTCGCGCAGGGGCTCGCGCTGCACGCGGCGCTGCCCGCCGCCCTCCTCGCGCTGCCGCTCGCGCGGGGCGTGCCCTGGCGCGACCTGCTCGCGTTCGCCCCCGACGCGGCGCTCGTGCTCGTCCTGTGCGCCGCGCTGCTCGTCGCCGCGGGGGCGGCGAAGCTCGCGTGGGTCGCGCTGGCACGAAACGCTGCGCCGCCCGCGAACTTGCGGTAAGATGGCTCCTTCACCGATGGGATCGCAGCGCAGGCTCTCGCCATGCGCACGGCGGGAAGGGATGTCGTGGAGATACTGGTCGTCATGGTCGCGGGGGTGCTCGTGGGAGCAACGGTGTTCCCCGCGCGGCTCAAGGGGCTGAACGAGAAGCTGACGCTCGCGGCCACCGGGCTGCTCATCTTCTCGATGGGCGTGCTGCTGGCCGGGCGCGAGTCGTTTCTGGAGGAGCTCGGCACCGTGGGGTGGGCCAGCGTCCTGTTCTGCCTCGTGCCGGTGGCGTTCTCGACGATCGCCGTGTACGCGCTGACGAGCCTGTTCATGTCCGACATCGCCCGCCGCCCGGCCGGCCCGCGCGTGGCCGCAGCCCAGGAGGACGCCGAGGGCGCGGCGGGCGCGCGCGGCGAGGCCGCGATGATCGGCGTGGCAGTGGGAGCGCTCGCGCTCGGCGCGGCGTACGGGCTGGCAAACGTGCCGATCGCGCCGGTCGACTTCGTAGCCGGCCATTCCGAGGCCATCCTCTACGCGCTCATGTTCCTCGTGGGCATCAGCGTGGGCGGCAGCCGCGGCCTTTTGGGCAAGTTGCGCCAGTACCACGTGCGCGTGCTCATCGTTCCGGCGGGCATCGTGATCGGCTCGGTGCTGGGCGGCCTCGCGTGCGCGCCGCTTGCGGGCATGCCGCTGCCCACGGGCGCGGCCGTGGCGTCGGGTCTGGGATGGTACAGCCTCGCGGGCGTCATGATGACCGACATCGCCGGCGCCCAGGTGGGCAGTATCACGTTTCTGGCGAACCTGCTGCGCGAGCTCGTTTCGTTCTTCAGCATCCCCTGGATCGCGAAGCACCTCAACTACCCCACGTGCATCGCGCCTGCCGGCGCCACGAGCGAGGACACCACGCTGCCCATGCTCATCCGCTGCACGAACGGCGAGACCGTGGTGCTCTCGGTGCTCAACGGCGTCATCTGCTCCGCGCTGGTCCCCGTGCTGATCGAGGCGTTCCATCAGCTGATGTAGGGGGGGGCGGAGCCAAGGGCCGCACCGTGCCGGCTTGCCGCATGGATCCCTCGTCCTGCCCCGGGTCCGTTCCTGCCGTCCCCTGGCCGCATCGGTCCTCCGCCCCTTGGCAGCGTCGATTTCCCGTCCCTACGCCATGGCGGTCCTCCGCCCCCTGGCTGCGTCGGTCCTCCATCCCCTTGCCGCGTCGATTCCCCGCCCCCTGGCCGCGTCGGACCTCGCCGCGCGGCTTCGCCGTGCCGTCGCAAGAATGTTTCACGTGAAACATTTGTTCGGGAACATCCGTCCGTTTTCTGCTACACTGTACCTATGGAACAGACGATCGAAACAACGACGAGCGTACGGCACGACGAGGACGACGGCCGGACGCGCCTGAACGCGGCGCAGCGCGAGGCCGTCGAGGCGACCGAGGGGTACGTGCGCGTGATCGCCGGCGCCGGCACGGGCAAGACGCGGGCGCTCACCGAGCGCTTCGCCTACCTGGTGAACGAGTTGGGCATCATGCCGGGCACCATCCTGTGCGCCACGTTCACGAACAAGGCGGCCAGCGAGATGCGCCGCCGCATTCGACGGCTGACCGGCGACAGCGACACCGGCTACATCAACACGTTCCACGGCTTCTGCGTGTCGGTGCTGCAGGAGGACTGCCACGCCGTCCAGTACCCGAAGAGCTTCCTCGTGCTGGACAACGCCGACGTGGACGCCATGCTGCAGGTCGTCTACGAGGAGCGCGGGCTCACGCTGCGCGACATGACGTTCTCGAAGGCGCGCGACATGATCGAGATCGTGAAGCTGAAGGAGCGCCCGGACTACTACCGCGACATGCTGGCCCTGCCGCTCGAGGGCCTGCGGCAGAAGTACCTCGACGCGACCGCCGCGAAGGACGTCATCTTCTACGGCTACCTCTACCAGGAGAAGAAGTGCTTCGGGCTGGACTACAACGACCTCATCGTGTTCGTGCTGCACCTCTTCGAGCAGAACCCCGACATCCGGTCGAAGTGGCAGAAGCGGCTCGAGTACATTATGGTCGACGAGTTCCAGGACATCGACGGCCTGCAGCACGAGCTCATGGAGGTGCTCGCCGGCTACCACAAGAACCTGTTCGTGGTGGGCGACCCCGACCAGACCATCTACACCTGGCGCGGCGCGGACGTACGCTACCTGTTGGACTTCGACCGCGCGTTCCCGGGCACGCGCACCATCATGATGCTGGAGAACTACCGGTCGGCGCCGCGCGTGGTGGCCGTCGCGAACTCGCTGATCGAGAAGAACCGCGAGCGCATGCCGAAGAGGCTCGTCGCCGCGCGCGCGGCCCATGGGCCCACGGTGTGGCATCACGCCAAGAGCTCGGCCGACGAGGCCGCGTGGATCGCCCAGGGTGCCCTCGCGCTGCACGGCGAGGGCGTGGCGTACCGCGACATGGCGGTGCTCTACCGCGCCCATTACGCGTCGCGGCCGGTGGAGGAGGCGCTGCTGCGCGCCGAGGTGCCCCACGCGGTGTACAGCGGCGTGCCGTTCTTCGGCCGGCGCGAGATCAAGGACGCGCTGTCGTACCTGCGGCTCGTCGCCTACCAGGACGACCTGGACTTCGCGCGCGTGGCGAACGTCCCCAAGCGCAACCTGGGCCAGCGGCGCATGGCCTTCCTTCGCGAGAAGGCCGACGAATGGGGATGCAGCCTGTTCGAGGCGCTCGCGCGCTCGGCGGACGACGAGCTGTTCAAGCGCACGAAGGCGCGGCAGCTCCTGCAGCTGGTCGATCGCTTCCGCTCGTCGTACGAGGGGCGTCCCGTGTCCGAGGTGCTGGCGGCCGTGCTGTCGGAAAGCGGCTACGAGGGCATGCTGCGCACCGAGGGCGGCCAGGAGCGGCTCGACAACCTGGCCGAGCTGAAGCAGTCCATCTACGAGTTCGAGTCGACATGCGGGGAAGAGGTGACCCTCGAGCACTACCTGGCGCACGTGGCCCTGCTCACGAACGCCGACGCGATGGACGATGCGCAGGACAAGGTGCGGCTTATGACCGTCCATGCGGCGAAGGGCCTCGAGTTCGCGCACGTGTTCCTCTGCTCCATGAGCGAGGGCGTGCTCCCGTCGCGCAAGACGAGCACGCCGCAGGGCATGGAGGAGGAGCGCCGGCTGGCGTTCGTGGCCATGACGCGGGCGCGCGACGGGCTGTACCTCACCGAGGCGGAGGGGCGCTCGCACGAGGGCGCGGCGCGCTATCCCTCGCGCTTCCTGCTCGACATCGACCCGGCGGCGCTCGAATTCTCGAACAAGCCCGACGAGCGGCGGATCGAGGACGCGCGCGCCGCGTACGCGCTCACCGACCGCTGGATCGCCGACCTCGTCCGCGACGAGCGTTTCTCCCCGGGCGACCGCGTGGCCCATGCGGTGTTCGGCGTCGGGCGCGTGGCGGCCGTCGACACCGAGAAGCGCGCTTACGAGGTGGAGTTCGACGACATGGACACGCCCCGCACCATCTCGTTCAAAGCCAAGCTGGAAAAAGCCTGACGAGGCGCAGCCCGCATCCAGCCCGCGAAGCGCGTCCCGCGCACCTCGCCCCGTTCGTCCCCAAATCTCATCCTGCGTCCCGCGCGTCCGGGCGCGTGCCTGCGCGTCCGCCTGCATCCCGTGCCTCGTTCGCCGCTTGCGCCCGCTCGCGTTGCGCGCCGCGCGCGCCCGCATCCCGCGCCCCAAACGGGCCGCTGCAAGATGTTTCACGTGAAACATTCGTTCGTTAGTCGCTGTGGGGGGAGAGTCCCTGCGAACGTTGTGTGAGAGGGTTATACTGAGGGCATGATAACGGCGAATGTTCACAGCTGAGGCGGGTGCCCATGTTTCCCATCCATGATTTGAACGGAATCGACGATAACGAGCGGGGTCGTCGCGGCCGGCGGGCTATTATGCTGCTGTTCGTGAAGCCGACCGATGAGCACGCCGATGGTCTTGTCGATAATTTCAACTATTACCATTTCGCCTCGGGAAGCCACTGTTCGATCTATGCTGCCGGATATAGTTCCGACTCTATGGAGGCGTATCGTGATGCGCGCAAAATCGGCACGGTGGATGGCAGTGACTGGTGGTACAGCGATCGCTGCTTCGTCGAATTGCAGAACCAGCTCTCGTCGCGCACGAAATGGCGCTACTGCGGCGAGCCGGAGATTCTCATCCTGCAAAACGGCAGAGGGAAGCACTCGTCGCTCGACTTCACCAATTACGTCGCAATCGACGTGTGCCGGGGCTTGCGTCAAGGCTATGTCGATTCGGCACCGCGGCTCATGGAGGCGTTGTTGCAAGCTTCGAAGAGCGAGGTGGAGGCGAAGCGGGTCCTGAAAGAGGCCACTCGCCTGAGCGCTTCCGATATCGCGAAATCGGCCATACGCACAGGCTTGGAGCTTGCGCATTGCCCTGATTCGCTGAAAACCGTCCTTGCCGACCGGGCATTCTATCGCACGTCGAACCGGAGGTCGTAGCGACCTACGCGATCCCAGCGGGTGTTTCACGTGAAACATTCGTTCGTGCTATATGGGGATGCCCAACTTGGTGCAGGCGGTGCTCGTCTTCGCTAATCTCGGCGGCCGCGCCTTTTGCATTCCGCGTGGAGCGGGGCGCGCTCAGGGGAACGCTTGTGCGGTTTGCTATACTGACGGCATGGACGAACTCAACGAAACCAACAACCCCGCCGGCCCGTTCGGCTCCGACGACGGCCTCGGCGCCGCCGACGCGGGCGGCGTGGAGCGCCTGACAGGCGACGCCTCGCTCGGCGCGGGCGCGCTGCGCGACGACGAGCGCCTCGAGCGCGAGGGTCGCCGCCGTCCCGCGCTCAACCGCGCCGCGCGCGAGCACGACGCCGAGGCCGCGCGCGCCGAAACCGGCCAGCGCGCCAAGCTCGAGCGCATCAAGCGCGAGCTCGACAGCGTGCCCACGCTGCCGGGCGTGTACCTGTGGAAGGACAAGTCCGGCCAGGTCATCTACGTCGGCAAAGCGAAGCAGCTGCGCGCTCGCATGCGCCAGTACGTGAACTACCAGGACGAGCGTGCGAAGATCCCGCTTCTGGTCGACCAGATCGACAGCTTCGACTACATCGTGGTGGAGAACGAGCACGAGTCGCTCGTGCTGGAGAAGAACCTCATCAACCAGCACGCCCCGTTCTTCAACGCCGACTTCAAGGACGACAAGTCCTACCCCTTCATCGCGCTCACGAAGGGCGACGTGTTCCCGGCCATCAAGTACACGCGCGAGAAGCACCGCCCCGACACCAAGTACTTCGGCCCCTACACCGACAGCCGCGCCGCCCGCGACATGGTGGACATCGCCCGGCGCGTCGTGCCGCTGTGCGCCACGTCGTGCGCCGATTGGCGCCAGCTCAAGCGCCGCTTGGAGAAGGACCCGCTCGCGCTGCTGGACCGCGAGGCGCGGCCGTGCTTCGACGCGCACGTGGGCCTCGGCCCCGGCGCGTGCTGCGGCGGCATCACGCCCGAGGAGTACCGGGTCAACGTCAAGCGCATCGAGCGCTTCCTGTCGGGCCAGCACCGCGAGTTCATCGACGAGCTGACCGAGGAGATGCAGACCGCCGCCGCCGAGCTCGACTTCGAGCGTGCCGCGCGCATCAAGGCGCGCATCGACACCATCAACAGCCTCACCGACAAGCAGCACGCGGTGTCCACGCGCAACCTCGACGCCGACGTCGTGGGTTTGTTCCGCGAGGAGACGGTGGCGGGCGTGCACGTGTTCATGGTGCGCGAGGGCCGCATCATCAACTCCAACGAGTTCGTGCTCGACCGCGGCAAGGACGTCCCCGACGACGACCTCTTGCACATGTTCCTGCTGCGCTACTACGACGCCACCACGTCCATCCCGCACGAGGTCATCCTGCGCGACGAGCCCGAGGACAAGGCCGCCATGGAGGCGTGGCTCACCGAGAAGCTGGCCAGCCCCCATGGCGCGAAGGTGCGCATCACCGCGCCGCAGAAGGGCGAGAAGGCCGAGCTTGTGGGTATGGCCGAGACGAACGCGAAGCACACGCTCATGCGCTACAAGGTGCGCACGAACTACGACGACAAGCGCATCAACAACGCGCTTCTGCAGCTGGAGAGCGCGCTCGCCCTCGACGAGGCGCCCATGCGCATCGAGTGCTTCGACATCTCCACCATCCACGGCTCCTACACGGTGGCCTCGATGGTGGTGTTCACGAACGGCAAGCCCGACAAGAACCAGTACCGCCGCTTCAAGATCAAGACGCCGCTCGACGAGGCGAACGACTTCCTGTCCATGCAGGAGGTCATGAGCCGCCGCTACGCGCCCGAGCGCATGGCCGACGAGCGCTTCGGCAGCAAGCCCGACCTCATCATCCTCGACGGCGGCAAGCCGCAGCTGTCCGCGGCGCTCGAGATGTTCGAGCGGATGGGCATCGACGACATCGCTATGTGCGGCCTGGCCAAGCGCGACGAGGAGCTGTTCGTGCCGTGGCAGGACACGGGCCCCGTCGTGCTGCCCAGCGGCTCGGCGTCGCTCTACCTCGTGAAGCAGGTGCGCGATGAGGCGCACCGCTTCGCCATCACGTTCCACCGCGAGCTGCGCGGCAAGGGCATGACGGCCTCCATCCTCGACGACGTGACGGGCATGGGCCCCGTGCGCAAGAAGGCGCTGCTCAAGCACTTCAAGTCGTTCAGGAACCTGAAGGGCGCCACGCTCGAGGAGATCAAGGAGGCGCGCGTCGTGCCCGAAGAGGTGGCCGAGGAGCTGTACCGCGTGCTGCAGCAGTATAATAGGGATCGAAAAGACGAGCGCGTCGTGGGAGGCGAGGCCGACGAGGCCGCCTGCCCGCCCGCAGGCGAGGGCCCGGCGGCCGTCGCCTCCGCCGTGGTGGACGCCGCCGTCGAGGCGGCCGTGCAAGGCGCGAGCGCGCGTACGGATACGGAAGGATAGCGCTATGAGCGAAGAAACCGCAGGCAAGACGGCAGACCAGGCCACCGACCTGAGGCATATGCCCGAGCTCGTCATCGTCACCGGCATGAGCGGCGCGGGCCGCACCGAGGCCATGCACTCGTTCGAGGATCTCGGCTACTTCTGCGTGGACAACCTGCCCTCCAGCCTGATCGGGAACCTGCTAGAGCTCACCGGCATGCCCGGCCAGCCCGACGAGAAGCGCCGCCTCGCCGTGGTGTGCGACGCGCGCAACCGCGACTTCTTCGAAAGCCTCGCCGGCGAGCTGAAGAAGCTCAAGGAGCTGGGCATCGACTACCGCATCCTGTTCCTGGACGCCGCCGACGAAAAGCTCGTCGCGCGCTACAAGTCCAGCCGCCGCCGTCACCCGCTGTGCGCCGACGGCGCGTCCATCGCCCAGGGCATCGAGCGCGAGCGCGACCTGCTGTTCGAGGTGCGCGAGAACGCCCACCATGTCATCGACACCACGTCCATGCTGCCGCCGCAGTTGCGCTCGGCCATCCGCGCGCTGTTCGCACCGGGCGAGGAGCGCACGGGGCTGTCGGTCACCGTGTACTCGTTCGGCTTCAAGCACGGAGCGCCGCTGGACGCCGACCTCGTCATGGACGTGCGCTTCCTGCCGAACCCCTACTACGAGCCCCAGCTGCGCGGCCTCACGGGCCTCGACAAGCCGGTGCGCGACTTCGTGCTGTACCGTCCCGAGACCGAGGAGTTCCAGGAGAAGTGGCGCGCGCTGCTCGACTGCGTCATGCCCGGCTACGTGGCCGAGGGCAAGCAGCAGCTGGCCATCGCCGTGGGCTGCACGGGCGGCCAGCACCGCAGCGTCGCGCTGGCCGAGTCCACCGCCGACTACCTCAAGGCGAAGGGCTACCGAGTGAGCATCGCGCATCGCGACCTCTCCCTCGCCGAGGGTGGCGACGCCTCGGCGCGCCCGAGCGCCGCCGCCGGCCGGTAGGGGAGGGACCATGTCCGCCCGCCCGTTCACCCACGATCCATCGGCCACGGCCGCGTTCGCCGCGCTGAGCGACTCCCGTCCCGTCGTCGCCCGCGACGAGCGCCTGCGCGTCGTCGTCATCGGCGGCGGCACCGGCGCGCCCGTGTCCATCCGCACGCTTCTGTCCATGGGGCTCGAGACGAGCGCCGTCGTGGCCATGGCCGACGACGGCGGCTCCACCGGCATCCTGCGGGAGGAGGCGGACGTCACGCCCCCCGGCGACGTGCGCAAGTGCATCGCCGCCATGGCCGCCGATCCGAAGGACCCTCTGACCAAGGCGTTCAAGTACCGCTTCTCGTTCGCGCGCAACCATACGCTGGGCAACCTCATGCTGTCGGCCCTCGAGGACGCGGCGGGGTCGTTCCCCGAGGCCATCTCCATCTGCGAGCGGCTGCTCGACGCGCGGGGGCACGTGTACCCCTCCACGCTCGACCGCGTGACGCTCGTGGCCCGCACGCGCGACGGCCGCTCCCTCGAGGGCCAGGCCGTTGCCTGCCACTCGCGCACGGCGCTCGAGTGCGTGGGGCTGCGCTCCGCCCACGAGGTGGTGCCCTACCAGCCGGCGCTCGACGCCATCCGCGACGCCGACCTCATCGTGCTGGGCCCGGGTTCGCTGTTCACGTCCATCATCCCGAACCTGCTCGTCCCCGGCGTGGTGGACGCCATCCGCGCGTCGAAGGGATCCACGCTGTTCGTGTGCTCGCTCGCCGACATGCAGGGCGAGACCTGGGGCCTCACCGCGCGCGAGCACGTGGAGGCGCTCATGGACCACGGCATGCGCGGGCTGCTCGACTACGTGCTCGTGCACACCCCGGTCACGCTGCGTCCCGACAGCCCGGCCACGGGCGTGTTCACCGCCGTGACCGGCGCCGATTCCGAGCACGCCTCCACCGCCGACCTCGATGACCTCGTGCTGTCGGGCCGCATCCGCCCCGTGCGCGTCTGCTACCAGGACGTCAAGGCCATCCAGGCGCAGGGCCCCGTGGTCATCGCGCGCGACCTCGTGGACCCGCTCCATCCCACCTGGCACGATCCGGCCGCGTTGCGCGACGCGTTTGCGGGGGTGTTGAAGCTATGTCGTTCACGGCGGAGGTAAAGGACGAGCTCGCCCGCGTCCCCCCGGTGTGCTCGCACTGCGAGAAGGCCACGCTGGCGGCGCTCGTGCGCATCGAGGGCACGCTGTTCTTCAGCGGCCAGGGCAAGTACCGAATCGAGATCGCCACCGACGTGCCGTCCGTGGCGCGCCTCATCATCAAGCTCCTGCACGAGCTGTACCACCTCGAGACGAACCTCACGGTGCGCCGCAGCGTGCTGCACAAGACGCCGAACTACCTCATCGAGGCGCCTTCGCAGCCCCGTCTCGCGCCGGCGCTCGCGGACATGGGCGTGCTGTCGCCGGACGGCGGCCTCGAGCTGGGGCTCAAGGGCGACCTCGTGGAGAAGCAGTGCTGCTGCGCTGCCTACCTGCGCGGAGCGTTCCTCGGCAGCGGCTTCGTGTCCGACCCGCGCGGCGACTTCCATTTCGAGATCACCGTGGAGAACGAGGATCTGGCCGAGGGCCTCGTCGACCTGCTCGACCGCAAGGGCATCCATGCGCGCGTCATGCAGCGGCGCAGCTCCTACATGGTGTACCTCAAAAGCGGCAGCGCCATCCTCGAGTTCCTCGCGTTCGCCGGCGCGCACCAGAGCGCGCTGGCCATGGAGAACGCACGTGTCATCAAAAGCGTGCGCAACGACGTGAACCGCATGACGAACGCCGAGATCGCGAACCAGGCCAAGGCCGCGAACGCCTCGGTCGACCAGCTGTACGCCATCCGGGTGGTGCTCGAGGCCCACGGCATGGAGAACCTGCCGCCCGCGCTGCAGGACTTCATCAAGCTGCGCGTCACATATCCCGACGCCACGCTCAAAGAGCTGGGCGAGCGCGCGAACCCACCCCTGTCGAAGTCGGCCGTCTACCACCGCGTCCGCCGCATCGAGCAGATGGCGAAGGAGGTCCAAGGCTAGGGGAGTCCCAAAGAGTCCCAAAGGGGAGTCCCAAAGGGGGAGTCCCAAAGGGGACAGGCACCTTTGGGTACATTTTGAGAGGAGAGTGCTATGGCGCGTCCGGCGAGAGCCGCTTCCGAATCGGGCTATTACCATGTGGTGCTTCGGGGGAACGGCAAGCAGCTTCTCTTCGAGGACGACATCGACCGGCATGCCTTCGTCTACATGGCTGCGGAGCAGCTCGCGAAAAGGGGCATCGACGTCATCGCGTGGTGTCTCATGGACAACCACGTGCACTTGCTGCTTCGTGACGTCGATATGCAGCTGAGCGGGGCGATGCACGCTCTTGCGACGAAGTACGCCCAATACTTCAACCGAAGAAACGGGCATTCGGGACACGTGTTCCAAGGGCGTTTCGGCAGTTTTCCCGTCAACGATGACGCCTATATGCTCGAAGCTGTTCGTTACATTCACGACAACCCTGCGAAAGCGGGCGTTTCCGCGGCCTCCGAGTATTGGTGGAGCAGCTATCGCGAATATGTCGGAAGGGCTAAGTTGACGGATACCTCGATCGTTCTGGACATGCTTGGCGGGGTCGATGCGTTCGTGGCGTTCCAAGCTGCGGGCGCTGACAAGCCCTATCGTATCGCCGGTGGGCACCGCATTGCGGTCGACGAGGCGGGCGAAGTCGCGGCCGTCGCGCTGTCGGCGTCGTGCGGGTGCGCGATTGGCGAGGTGAAGGCGCTTCCGAAGGCGAGCAGGGACGAGTGCTTGGCCGCCCTTCGCGACGCCGGCCTGTCCATGAGGCAGATCGAGCGCCTTACGGGTATCGGCCGCAAAACCATCGCTCGCGCGACCGACAATGGCCCCAAAGGTGCCTGACCCCTTTGGGGCCATTCGAAGAACCCGCCACTCGGCGAGCGGCGGGAAAAGTCCGTTATCGGGCAGCCCGGTTGCTTTTTTTATACGCTGGCCAGATAGGGCTTGCCGCGAGGCGGCGATACCGGCTATGATCGGGGCGTTCCTGCAATTCTAATGCGAGTATTCTGAAAGGGGATACGCATGGCAATCAAAGTAGGCATTAACGGATTCGGTCGCATCGGCCGCCTGGCGTTCCGCGCGATGGTGAACGATCCCGAGATCGAGGTCGTGGCAGTGAACGACCTCGGCGACATTCCGACGATGGCCCACCTGCTCAAGTACGATTCCATCCACGGGCGCGCCTTCGACACGGTCGAGGTCACCGAGGACGGCTTCGTGGCCGACGGCCATGCGGTCAAGGTGCTCTCCGAGCGCGAGCCGGCCAACCTGCCCTGGGGCGAGCTGGGCGTCGACGTCGTCGTCGAGTCCACGGGCTTCTTCACCGACGGCACGAAGGCCAAGGCGCACCTCGACGCGGGCGCCAAGAAGGTCGTCATCTCCGCGCCGGCCAAGAACGAGGACATCACCATCGTCATGGGCGTGAACGACGACCAATACGATCCCGAGAAGCACAACATCATCTCGAACGCCTCCTGCACGACGAACTGCCTGGCCCCCTTCGCGAAGGTGCTCATGGACAACTTCGGCATCAAGCGCGGCTACATGAACACGATCCACTCCTACACGAACGACCAGAAGATCCTCGACCTTCCCCATAAGGACCTGCGTCGCGCCCGCGCGGCCGCCATGTCGATGATCCCCACCACCACGGGCGCCGCCCGCGCGGTGTCGCTCGTGCTGCCCGAGCTCAAAGGCAAGCTCGACGGCTTCGCCACGCGCGTTCCCACGCCGGACGGCTCGATGGTCGACCTCACGGTTGAGCTTGAGAAGGACGCCACCGCCGAGGAGATCAACGCCGCGATGAAGGCCGCCGCCGAAGGCCCGCTCAAGGGCATCCTGGAGTACACCGAGGACCCGATCGTCTCCATCGACATCGTGGACAACCCGCACTCCTCCATCTTCGACAGCAAGCTCACCATGGTGCTGGGCGGCGAGGGCAACTTCGTCAAGTGCATCTCCTGGTACGACAACGAGTGGGGCTACTCGAACCGCGTGAAGGACCTCGTCAAGATTCTTCTCTAGCAGCATTCTCTGGAACGAGCCTGCCTTGGCAGGCTCGTTTCGCGTTTAGACAGGAGGGCCCCATGGCCGACATCAAAACCATCGACGAGCTGGACGCGCACGGTTTGCGCGCGCTCGTGCGCGTCGACTTCAACGTGCCGGTGAAAGACGGCGTCGTCACCGACGACACGCGCATCCGCGCCGCGCTGCCCACCATCGAGAAGCTCGTCGCGCAGGGTGCGCGCGTCGTGCTCATGAGCCATCTCGGCCGCCCGGCGGGCGAGGGCTTCGAAGAGGCGTTCTCGCTGCGCCCCGCCGCCCAGAAGCTCTCGGAGCTGCTGGGCAAGCCCGTCGTGTTCGCAACCGACACGGTGGGCGACGACGCGCGCGCGAAGGCCGCGTCGCTGCGCAACGGCGACGTGCTCGTGCTGGAGAACCTGCGCTTCGACAAGCGCGAGAAGAAGAACGACCTCGCGTTCTGCGAGGAGCTGGCCGCGCTCGGCGACGTGTACGTCAACGACGCGTTCGGCACCGCGCACCGCGCCCATGCCTCCACGGCCGGCGTCGCGGCGCTGCTGCCGGCGTACGCGGGCTACCTCATGCAGCGCGAGGTGGGCACGCTCTCGGGCATGCTCGAGGAGCCGCGCCGTCCCTTCACCGCCATCCTCGGCGGCTCGAAGGTGTCCGACAAGATCAAAGTCATCGACGCGCTCATGGACAAGTGCGACACGCTCATCATCGGCGGCGGGATGTGCTTCACGTTCCTGCTGGCGCAAGGCAAGGCCGTGGGCACGTCGCTCAAGGAAGAGGAGTGGGTCGAGCGCGCGGCGGCCATGATCGCCAAGGCCGAGGAGTGCGGCGTCAAGCTGCTGCTGCCGGTGGACGTCGTGTGCGCCGACCGCTTCGCCGAAGATGCCGAAACGCTCACGGTTTCGGTCGACGACATCCCCGGTGATATGATGGGCCTCGATATCGGGCCCGAGACGGCGAAGCTCTACGCCGACGCCGTGGCCGAGGCCCAGACCGTGTTCTGGAACGGCCCCATGGGCGTGTTCGAGATGGCGGCGTTCGAGGCCGGCACGAAGGCCGTGGCCGACGCCGTGGCCGCCAACGCCGATGCGGACACCATCATCGGCGGCGGCGACAGCGTGGCCGCCGTCAACAAGTTCGACCTGGCCGACCGCATGACGTTCATCTCGACCGGCGGCGGCGCCTCCATGGAGCTCGTGCAGGGCGAGGCGCTCCCGGGCGTGGAGGCATTGAGGAAGTAGCAAGACGACGAATGTCCAAACGGGGACAGTCCCCGTTTGGGACATTTCGAGGGAAAGGAAGACCCTATGGCGCGCAAACCCATGATGGCGGGCAACTGGAAGATGAACAACACCATCGCCGAGGCCGTGGTGCTCACGCAGGAGATATCCAACCAGTACGACAAGGAGACCTGGGGCGAGGACGTGGACATCGTCATCTGCCCGCCCTACGTCGACCTCAAGCCGGCCAAGACCGTGCTCGACTTCGACAAGACGAAGGTGGCCGTGAACGCCCAGAACGTGTACTGGGAGCCCTCGGGAGCCTACACCGGCGAGATATCGGTGCCCATGATCAAGGAGATCGGCTGCGCGGGCAGCATCGTGGGCCACTCCGAGCGCCGCGAGCTGTTCGGCGAGACGAACGAGGACGTCAACCGCAAGGTGAAGGCGCTCGTCGAGGGCGGACTGTACGCCATCGTGTGCGTGGGCGAGTCGCTAGCCGTGCGCGACGAAGGCACCACCGTGGAGTACGTCACGGCGCAGGTGCGCGCGGCGTTCGCCGGCGTGGACGCCCTGGACGCGCAGCGCTGCGTGGTGGCCTACGAGCCCATCTGGGCCATCGGCACGGGTCGCACGGCCACGCCCGAGCAGGCCGAGGCCGTGTGCGCCGCCATCCGCGCCACGCTGGCCGAGCTGTACGGCCCTGCCGTCTCCGAGGAGATGCGCGTGCTGTACGGCGGATCCATGAACCCGGGCAACGTCGAGGGCCTCATGGCGCAGCCGAACATCGACGGCGGCCTCATCGGGGGTGCCAGCCTCAAGGCCGACTCGTTCGTCCAGCTGATCAAGGCGTGCCTGTAATGTCGCAGGAGCCGAACGCGGGGGCGCAGGCCCCCGCGCCCGCGGACGGCCTCGTGCTGCCCGCGTGCCTCGTCATCATGGACGGCTTCGGCCTGGCCGAGCCGGGCCCGGGCAACGCCGTATCCCAGGCGAGCACGCCGTGCCTCGACGAGGTGTTCGCCACCCGCCCGTGGACGAAGCTCGAAGCGTCGGGCGAGGCCGTGGGCCTACCCGAGGGGCAGATGGGCAACTCCGAGGTAGGGCACCTCAACATCGGTGCGGGCCGCGTGGTGTTCCAGGAGCTCACCCGCATCAACCGCGCTTGCGCCGACGGCTCGCTGGCCGCGAACCCCGTGCTGAACGACGCGTTCGCGGCGGCTGCGCGGCCGGGCGCGGCGCTGCACCTCATGGGGCTTCTGTCCGACGGCGGCGTCCATTCGATGAACGAGCACCTCTACGCGCTCGCGCGTGCTGCGAAGGCGGCCGGCGTGGGGCACATTGTGGTGCACTGCTTCATGGACGGGCGCGACGTGCCGCCGAAGAGCGGCGCGGGCTACCTCGAGGAGCTCGAGGCCGTGCTGGCCGAACTGGCTGACGACGCGTGCGCCGCCGAGATAGCCAGCATCTCGGGGCGCTACTACGCCATGGACCGCGACAACCGCTGGGAGCGCGTCGAGCAGGCGTGGCGCGCCGTCGTGGACGCCGAGCCGTGCGCGGACGCGACGAGCGCCGAGGTGATGGCGGCCTCCTACGCCGAGGGCGTCACCGACGAGTTCGTCGTGCCCACGGCGCTCTCGAGCCGCGGGGTGCGCGAGGGCGACGCGGTCGTGTTCTTCAACTTCCGGCCCGACCGCGCCCGCGAGATCACGCGCGCGCTGGTGGACCCGGCGTTCGCCGGCTTTGATCGCGGCGCGTACCCGCAGGTGAGCTTCGTGTGCCTGACCGAGTACGATCCCGAGATCCCCGCTTCGGTGGCGTATCCCAAGGAGTTCCCCGACGACGTGCTGGCCGACGTGCTGGCCGAAGCGGGCCTGCGCCAGTACCATATCGCCGAGACGGAGAAGTACGCCCACGTGACGTTCTTCCTGAACGGCGGCCGCGAGGAGCCGAAGGCGGGCGAGGAGCGCGCGCTCATTCCCAGCCCCAAGGTGGCCACCTACGACCTGCAGCCCGAGATGAGCGAGCCCGACGTGGCCGCCACGCTGGCTGCGGCCATCGACGCCGATGAGGCCGACGTCTACATCGTGAACTTCGCGAACCCCGACATGGTGGGCCACACCGGCGTCATCCCGGCTGCCGTCGCTGCCGTGGAAGCGGTGGACGCGGGCGTGTCCCAGGTGCTCGCGGCGCTCGAGCGCAAGGGCGGCGTGGCGCTGATCACGGCCGACCACGGCAACGCCGACAAGATGCTCAGCCAGGACGGCTCGCCGTTCACGGCCCATACCACGGCGCCCGTCCCGCTCGCGCTCGTGGACTTCGCGGGCACGGGCCGCACGCTCGACGGCCGCCAGGGCGCGCTCTGCGACATCGCGCCCACGCTGCTCGAGCTCGTGGGCCTCGAAGCCCCCGCCGCCATGACGGGCAAGAGCCTGCTGGCGTAACCGGCTTGCCTGCGAGGCGCCGCAGCCCAGGTTGCGGCGCCTCGCCATTCGATGCGCCTCATGGAGATCGCGCCCAATCGGGGCATTCGACGTCTCGCTTCCCGACGCCGCCGTGCGGATCGGCCGTCCGTGCCAGCGAAATCGCAAGTTTTGGTCGAACATGCGCGGAATTCGCTCACGGCCGTTCCCTTTCTCGAGGTGCATGGACTCGTGGGCTTCGTCGAGCTGGGGAAACGAGGCAGGCGTAAAACACGTCGAAGGCGAGGCCGCGTTTGCGGCCGCCTTCGACGTGCCGGGCGGTGAATTTCGTGCATGTTCGACCAAAACTCGGAAAACCCGCGGCGCGCTTTCCGAACGAAGGGCGTCGCGAAGGCTTTGGCGCCCTCGTTCTCCGTCGGCAAGCCGGTCGACGCTCGACCTGGGTTTGCGGCGGCCGCGGCCGCGTGTGTTCATGCTGCGCCGCGCTTGCCCTGACGGGCGCGTTTCGCTATACTTAGCAACTTGCGTACCGATATATTGTGAACGAAAGAAGAGAGACGAACCTTGAATCCGCTCCTCATCATCATGCTCATCCTGCTCGTCGTGTCGGGCTTGGGCCTCATCGTGTTCATCCTGCTGCATTCCGGCAAGGGCACGGGCATCTCCGATATGATCGCCAGCTCGGTGTACTCCACCCAGACCGGCACGAGCATCGTCGAGAAGAACCTCGACCGCATCACGATCGCCTTCGCGATCATCTTCATGCTGTCGCTCATCGTGCTCATGATCATCTACCCGCACGGAACGATTGCAAAATAGCTGAAATTGCCCCTTCACAACGCAGGAGGGTTCGGGTAGAATAACCTGCGTTGCGTTTCGAGCAACACGTCGGAGTGGTGGAACGGCAGACACGCTAGCTTGAGGTGCTAGTGCCCGTTTAAGGGTGTGCG
This sequence comes from Eggerthella timonensis, assembly GCF_900184265.1. Lineage (NCBI taxonomy): Bacteria > Bacillati > Actinomycetota > Coriobacteriia > Eggerthellales > Eggerthellaceae > Eggerthella > Eggerthella timonensis. Next base: position 2,699,503 of record NZ_FXXA01000002.1, on the reverse strand, counting down.
GGTTCAAATCCCGCCTCCGACACCAGAGAGAAACGAGAGAGCCTTCGGGCTCTCTTTTCGTATATGGCCGCCCGCTCGCGTGCGGCCGCGACCGCCGTCGGCGAAAGGAGCGAGCGTGGCGAAGGCGCTTGCAACGAAGAACTCCGTATCGGAGCGCATGAGTTCGATACGGCGCGTGCTGTGGATCATCCTCCTGCTCAACCTTGCCGTGGCTGCCGCCAAGTACGTCTACGGCACGATAAGCGGCTCGGCGTCCATGCAGGCCGACGGCATCCATTCGGTGTTCGACTCGGCCGGCAACGTGGTGGGCCTCGTCGGCATCGCGCTGGCCGCGCGCCCGGCCGACGACAGCCACCCCTACGGCCATGCGAAGTTCGAGACGTACGCGAGCCTCGTCATCGGCGTGCTGCTGCTTTTGGCCGCCTTCGAGGTGGGCTCGAGCGCGGTGGGCAAGCTCGTGTCGGGCGTGTACACGGCCGAGGTCACGCCGCTGTCGTTTGTGGTCATGGTGGGCACGTTGGCCGTGAACCTGGGCGTGACCACTTACGAGCGCCGGTGCGCGAAGAGGCTCAAGAGCGAGGTGCTGGCGGCCGACGCGAACCACACGCTGTCAGACGCGCTCGTGTCCATCGGCGTCATCGTCGGACTGGCGGCCGTGGCGCTCGGGTTCCCCGTGGCCGACCCCGTCATGGCCCTCGTGGTGACCGTCGCCATCCTGGCCACCGCCTACGACGTGTTCAAGCACGCGCTGGCCACCCTGTCCGACCATGCGCGCATCCCCGAGGCCGACGTGCGGGCGGCGGCCATGGAGGTGCCGGGAGTGCAGGACGCCCACCGCATCCGAACCCGCGGCACCGAAGGCGAGGTGTACGCCGACCTGCACGTGCTCGTGGCGCCGCGGATGACGGTAGGGGAGGCCCACGAGCTGTCCGAGCGGGTGGAGCGTGCCGTGATGCGGCGGTTCCCGAACGTGATCGAGGTGCTCGTGCACATCGAGCCGAACGACGGCCACGAGGACTAGGAGGCTCGCATGACCGAGGCGGTGTTCTTCGACGTGGGCAACACGCTCATCAGGCCGTGCCCTTCGGTGGCCGAGACGCTCGCGCGCGTGGCCGCCGAGCGCGGCCACGGATGCACCGTGCGCGACATCGAGCCGCACATGCCGGCCATGGACGCGTACTACGAGGCCGAGTACCTGCGCGACGGCGATTTCTGGTGCTCTCACGAGGGTTCGACGGCTATCTGGCTCGACCAGTACCGCTACGTGTGCCACCTTGCGGGCATCGGCCACGATGCGGAGGGCGTGGCGCAGTCCGTGCACGAGGCGTATCGGGGCGCGGGCTGCTGGGAGCTGTACGCCGACGTCGTGGAGTGCCTGAGAGCGCTCAAGGAGCGCGGGTACGCGTTGGGCGTGGTGTCGAACTGGGATGCGGGCTTAGAAGGGCTTCTGCGCGATCTCAGGCTCCTGCCGTACTTCGATGCGGTGGTGTCCTCGGCGGTGGTGGGCTATCGCAAGCCCAACCCGGTCATCTTCGACCTGGCCTGCGAGCAGATGGGCGTGCGGGCCGAAGCGTGCGTGCACGTGGGCGACCGTCCCGACGCCGACGGCGACGGTGCCAGCGCGGCGGGGATCCGGCCCGTCATCATCGACCGGCACGATGCCGAAGCCGGCTGCGGTTACGAGCGCATGGTATCGCTCGCCGACCTGTTAGAGTTGCTCTAAGTTGCGTCGCCTGAAGCGGGGCATGAAAAAAGCCCGTCGGCGAACCGACGGGCTTGTGCGATCATGGAGCGGACGACGGGGTTCGAACCCGCGACCCCGACCTTGGCAAGGTCGTGCTCTACCAGCTGAGCCACGTCCGCATGGGTAACGCTCTTCAGTTCTCAAACCAACCGTCCCGCAAGGGAAGGATGGAGGCGACGCCCGGATTCGAACCGGGGGTGAAGGCTTTGCAGGCCTCTGCCTTACCACTTGGCCACGTCGCCGTCTCGTCGACGTCGTCATGAAAAGGCCGGTCAAACCATGTTCGTAAGACCGGCCTTGTAGTGACGATGGAGCGGACGACGGGGTTCGAACCCGCGACCCCGACCTTGGCAAGGTCGTGCTCTACCAGCTGAGCCACGTCCGCATCGGCGAGGAAATATGATACTGGAAGTGATTCGACCGCGCAACCCCTGATTTCGGAAAAGTTCACGAAAATATTTCTGAAATTTGTCTTTGACGCTCAGCGAACTTCTGGTAGACTATCTGCTTGCTGACGCGGAAAACTTCCAAAGCAGCGAACGTTCATGGGCGATTAGCTCAGGGGGAGAGCACTACCTTGACACGGTAGGGGTCACAAGTTCAAATCTTGTATCGCCCACCATGAATTTAAAAAGAGCCTTCGTAGTCGAAGGCTCTTTTTTGTCGTCTGCTTCCTGCTGAAAGCCCGTGGGGCGCATCTTCGCCCGGCAAGGCGAGGCGATTCGCGCCCGAAGTCGAGGGCCGCCTCGACGCTCGAGCGGGCGAGCGCGCAGCGGCCCCCGTGCGCGCTAGTCCTCGTCCTCGATCTTCTTGAACTCGTGGTGCCCGCAGTTGGGGCAGGCGGGCAGCGCCTCGTTTTCGCTCGTGATGCGCACGACGTAGCCGCAGTTCTCGCAGCGGTACCGCCCTACGCCGGGCTTGTCGCCGGTTTTGTACTCCATGGTCGTCTCCTTCCGGTCGGTTGCTTTCTGAATCGTAGCCTACTGCAGCGGCGCTCCTGCGCGGTGGCGGCGCCGTAACGGTTCCCCGTCCGCTCGCTTGCGCGGCTCGGCGCGCGAATTCGCGCCAATTCACCCGGATAGGGTATGGTGCGCCGCGCCCGCAACCGGGAAGATGAGGGGTGAAACGAAAGCGGTCGAGTGCCCCGGTGCGGGCGGAAAGCGAGGAGCCATGGACGTCGGTTCGCGCGATACGGTCATCTCCATCAACATCCCCTTCGTCAGCGACGAGCGGCCCTTCCAGACGGGCCACTGCCTCGTGGGCGACCGGGAGGCGCGCATGCGCTACCTCGACGCGCTCGCGGCCGAGGCGCGCGCGGTGGCGCCCGAGGCGGCGGGCTGCACGGTGCGCGCGGTGAAGGTGGTCGGGCCGAGCCCCTCCATCATGAGCCCCGACGCCCTGGGCGCGCTGCTGCGCGAGGTGCGGCAGCTGTTCGACGTGGCCGACGGCTGCGAGGTGGGCATCGAGGCCGCGCCCCACACGGTGGGCGTGCCCTCGCTCACGGGCTGGGGCCAGGGCAAGGTGAACCGCGTCGTCCTGCGGGCCGACAGCGTGCAGCCCGAGGAGCTCGCGGCCCTTCAGCGCCCCTTCGACAGCGTGCAGGTGCAGAACGCGCTGCTGTTCCTCGAGCGCTTCCACCTGGGCAACGTCGACGTGGCGCTGCGCTACGGCATCCCGGGGCAGACCGAGGCGTCGCTCATGCGCACCCTCCGCTCGGTCTCGGGCATCGAGCCGGCGCACCTCACGCTCGAGCCGCTGCTGTCGGCGGAGGAGGGCGTCGCCGACGAGGAGGCCCAGCGGCGTCTCTACGAAGCGGCGTGCGAGCGCCTGTCCTCGTACGGCTTCGAGCAGTACGCCGTCGGCCGCTTCGCCCGGGACGCGGCGCATCGCGAGGCGTTCGCGACGGCGCTCGGGCGCGGCGCCGAGCTCATCGGCCTCGGCATCGACGCCCGCAGCGTCTACGGCTCCGTCGCCTACGTCAACACGTCCGACTACGCCGCGTACGTCGCGCACAGCGCCGATGCGCGCGAGACGGTGGCCGAGGCGGCCGCCCTCGACGCCGCGGCCCGCGCCCGCCTGTTCGTGCGCACGCGCCTGGCCTGCGGCGGCGGTTTCGCCGCCGACGAGCTCGCCGCGGCGTGCGGGCCGCTCGACGCGGCGCTCGCCCGCGAGCTCGACGAGCTGGAGCAGGCGGGCCTCCTCGAGCGCACCGAGGGCTGCTTCCGCCTCACGCGGCGCGGCATGTTCGCCTGGGCGCGCTGAGCGCTACAGCCGCGCGGCGGCGTCGGTCGCCTCGCGCCCCTTCTCGCGCACGAGGTCGATGAGCTCCTGCTGGGTGTGCACGCCCAACTTGCTGTACACGTTCGAGATGTACGTCTTGATGGTGTTCTCGGACAGCACCAGCTTCTCGGCGATCACCTTGCGGCTGCGGCCCTGGGCCAGGTAGGGAAGGATCTCGGTCTCGCGCGCGGTCAGCAGGTTCTCCAGCGCAAGGGTGACGCACGCCGCGTCGATATCGGTCTCGGCGGCGTGCTCGGCCGGGCGCACCATGCCCCAGCTCTCGTAGGGCGACGCGCTCGTGGACATGAACAGGCACGCCAGCAGCAGCGACGTGGACATGAGCACCGACGCCTCGTGGTCGAGCCCGTACAAGAACGTGTCGATGGAGATGAGCCCCACCCCCTGGCCGAGCGCCATCATGCATCCCATGAGCGCGAACAGCCATCGCACCATGCCGCGCGACTGCGTGGCCAGGTACACACACAGCACCCACAGCACCACCTGCGTCATGTAGTAGCCGGCAACGCACAGGATGAACCCGACGAACGCGTTGCCGTTGAGCGCCACGAGCGTGAACCCGAGGGCCAGAAGCGGGATGCCCGTGTGGTAGATGAGGCGGTTGAAATCGAAGCGGCCGCGGAACACCACGACGGCCGCCGCGCCCGCCGCCAGCAAGAAGCCGATGGACGACAGCGGGTTGAGCGCGCTGTGCCCCTCGTCGGCGGTGATCTGGGTGAAGATGCCCTGCAGCATGCCGAGGGCGAGCCCTGCCAGCACGAGCGTCAGCACGAACTTCACGGGGATGCGCGCCCGTTCCACCTTCCGCGACTCTTTGAGACCGTAATGCTTGCGCAAACGGTCGAGCACGGGCGGAGCGAGCACGAGGATCGCCACCATGAGCCCCTCGCGGGCGTTGCCGCCGATCCAGTACAGCGACATCTGCACGGGCACGCAGATGACGAGCGCGGCGATGGCCGCGGTGGAGATGAAGCGCAGGCGCGTGGCTCCCATCGATCCGAACAGCTCGCCGATCTCGGCGTACAGAAACGCGCTGGCCGCGCCCATGGCGACCGACTGCACGGCGAAGGGCGCGCCCGCGAGCTCGCCGTCGAAGCTGCCGTCGGCGAGGTCGGACGCCAGGATGACGGCCCCCAGCGCGAAGGCGAGCGCGTAGCGCCGTGCCCGCCGCTGCGAGCGTGTGCCGCCATCGCCCAGGTAGCGCATGAGGAACAGGGCGAACCCCGTGACCGCGAAGGCCAGCAGCAGCGCGAAGCGCGACGGCAGCACGACGGGCCCGAGCTCGATGACGAGGCTCGTCGGGCTCTGGTAGATGATCCAGTTCCACGACCAGAACAGCCCCAGCACGATGCAGAACACGATATCGAGCGCCGAAGCGCGCCGCTTCGCCATGATGAACCACCGTCTCCCTCGCGGCTCCGAACGAGCCGCCGAACCCCTCTTGCCGACATCGATCCCATGGTACGCAACCGCGGTTGCCCGTACAAGCGAAACGTTGATGCCGACGCTCCCTTTGCCCTTCCATGGTCGCATGAAATCGCAGATCACCGTTCACCCGAGACGGGTGAATTGCGGGCGATTTTCGGGTTTGGGCCCCCGTCGGGTGAGTACAAGCGCTCGCGCAGCGGCGATGATGCGGCGCAGCGGGCCGAGCGGCCCGGCATCATGCACGAACGGGAAAGGGGAAAGACATGGGAGAAGATCTGACGCGCCGCGATTTCCTGATGGGCGCCGCCGCGATGGGAAGCATCGCCGCGCTCGGCTTGGCGGGGTGCGCGCCCCAGACGACGAACGCGGGCGCCGCCGACAAGACCGAGACGGCCAAGGCGGACGCGGGCGGCGAAGGCGGAGGCCCGGGCGGCGGCCCGGGCGGCGGATCGTCCGAGCCCACGGCGTTCTCGGGCCTCACCGACGACGGCCGCGTGCGCGGCTACTGCGGCCCCGGCGACTGGCTGGGCGCGCCGCCGACGGTCGACGACGCCGACATCGTGGACGAGAAGACGTTCGACGTGGTGGTGTTCGGCGGCGGCCACGCGGGCCTCATGGCCGCGTGCGGCGCGGTCGACGAGGGTGCTACGGTGGCGGTCATCGAGATGCAGCCGTGGTCGAGCTACGTGGACGAGGAGAACACGAGCGGCACGAACCTGGCGGGCTGGTACGGCGAGGACATCGGGCACGTGAACTCGCAGTTCCTCATCGAGCGCGGGTTCGGCCCCTACAACACCGGCGAGATCACGGCCGAGTTCTGCAAGCGCGCGGGTGGGCGCGTGAACCCGGGCCTGCTGCGCAACTACGTGCAGAGCTCCGGCCCCATGTTCGACCGTTACAAGGAGATCTACGACGGCTACGAGGCTGATCGCTTGGCCAACGACAGCGCCGTGTTCATGAAGGACACCCAGGTGGTCATCCCCGGCGTGGACGTGCCCGACGAGGGCACCTTCGATATGTCGAACATGTTCGAGTACCCGCTGTGCAACACGCAGGCGGCCTGGAGCGGCGCGAACGTGGAGTACCCCATCGAGTGCGGCGGCTACAAGACCTGGCCGTGCAACGCGCAGTTCTACGGCTACCAGGGCAACAACATCGAGTTCGTGCACAAGTACATCGTCAAGCACACGCAGGAGAACGGCGCGGAGTGGTTCTTCCAGCACACGGGCACCGTGCTCGTGCAGAACGACGCGGGCGACGTGACCGGCCTCATCGCCGAGGGCCCCGACGGCTACGTGAAGTTCAATGCGAACAAGGGCGTGGTGCTGGCCGCGGGCGACTTCATCGGCGATCCCGCCATGTGCTGGGCGCTGCTCAACGAGGGCATGGAATGGGGCGAGCGCAGCGGCGCGACGAAGGACGACTGGACGCAGACCGGCTTCCGCACCGGCGCGGCCCACAAGATGGGATGCTGGGCGGGCGGCATGATCGAGCCCAGCCCGCGCGGCTGGATGGGCCTCGGCGGCGCCGCGAGCGGCCCGTGGGGCACCGCGCCGATGCTCATGCTCAACTCCGAGGGCAAGCGCTTCTGCAACGAGGGCGCCATCCCGCAGCTCTCGGCGGTGTCGCTGCGCCAGCCGCACGGCCTGTGCACCTGGGTGTCGGACGCGAACTGGAAGGACATCGTGGGCAAGGCGCCGCTCGACCACGGCGCGCCGAACTTCGGCATGGACGACTACATGGACGCGCTCGAGGCCGACATGGCGAAGGTGCCCGTGGGCGACGCCGAAGGCTACGAGGTGGTGGGCGCGAACCTGGCCGAACGCAAGATGATGAAGGGCACGGTGTTCGCCGCGAACACGCTGGAGGAGCTGGCGACCATCCTGGGCTACGAGGGCGACGCGGCGACGGAGTTCGTCAAGAGCATCGAGCATTACAACGAGCTGTGCCGCAGCGCCGACGGCGACACCGACTTCGGCAAGGACGCCGCCTACCTGGCGCCCATCGAGACCCCGCCGTTCTACGGAGGCAAGGGCCAGCTGTCCCACAGCTCCACGCCCATGATGGTGACGATGTCGGGCCTCGTGTCCGACGAGTCGCAGAACGTGCTGAAGACCGACTGGACGCCCATCAAGGGCCTGTACGCGGCCGGCAACTGCCTGGGCGGACGCTACGGCTTCGGCTACAGCACGCCGTTCGCGGGCAACTCCGTGGGCATGGCAATGACGCACGGCTGGCTGGCCGGCAAGACGGTGGCGAACCTGTAGGAGCCGCCGCGCGACGCGGATCCCGAGGAACCCCCTCCCTCCCGTTCCTCTCTCCGAGAAAGGGCCCTTTGCGGCCCTTTCTTCATGTTCCGAGCCGTACGGGGCCGTCTTCGGCAGGCCGCATCGCCCGGGGAGGCGTCGGCGCGCCTGCCCGCCGCCCGCCGGCGGGACGGTGAGTACGAGGCGCTTCGCGCTGCGAATTCGGGCGCCGGGGGCTTCCTGATCGAAAAAATCAAGATTACCCCGGGGTAAGAAACGCCGATGCCGATTGTTTGCGGGGGGGGGGGCTCTATCATTACCCTTGACGGTAATACATCAAGCGCAAATCGCATAGGCAAGACGGAATCCTCCGAGAGGGGGCTTGGCTTGTCGGTGCCTGCGCCGGGGTAAAGGATCGAGCTGGAACCGACACGGCGACATAGCATGCTCAGAACCGCGAGGAGGGCCGCTGCAACGGCGCTCCTCGCGGCGCTCGCGGCCTGCTGCCTGGCGCTGGCTTGCCCCGCGGCGTCGGCGCGCGCCGAGGGCGGGGGCGCGTCGGTCGAGCTGTACGAGGGCGCCCCCTCGGCGAACGAGCGGTTCTCGGTGGCGGGGATGCTTCCCGGCGACGCGGAGTCGCGCGACTTCGTCGTGAAGGTGGCGCACGCGGAACCCCTCGACGTCCGTTTCGCCGTCGAGGTCGTTTCGGACGAGCGGGGCTTGGCGGACGTTCTGAACGTGCGCCTGGAGGACGCTGCGGGCACGGTCGTGTACGACGGGCCGGCGAGCGCGCTGTCTCGGGAGCCCGCCACGCTCCGGGTGGACGACGGCGCGGGGGAGACCGTCCTCGCCTGCCGGGTCACCGTGTCGTTGAGCGCGTCGGCGGGCAACGAGTTCCAGGGGGCGCACGCGCAGATCGACCTGCATTGGTCGGTGGACGCGTCCGACGAAGGGAAGCTGGCCCCCTTGGCGAAGACGGGCGATGCGCTCGGGGCCGCGCTCGGGGCGCTCGTGCTGCTATGCGTCGCCGCGGCGGCGGCCCTCGCCGCGAGGAGGCTGCAGGGCCGGCGCAGGCAGGCGCTTCGCCTGGTCGCGGCCGTCGCGCTGGCTTCGCTGGTCGTCGCGCTCGCCTGGGCGCTGCTCTCGCCGCGCGCCAGCGTGCGCGGGAACGTCTTCGACACCGGCACCGTCTCCATCGACCTGAACGGCGGCGCGCCGGCGTTCTCCGAGCGATCGGCGCGGCTGGAGCCGGGCCGGGCCGTCACGGAGGAGCTCGTCGTCGCCAACACGGGGACGGCCGCCGCCCGCTACTGCCTGTACCTCGAAAACCTCCAAGGCGACGCGGCCGATGCGGTGGAGTTCACCGTGCTCCTCGGCGATGCGGTGCTGTTCTCGGGCAATGCGTCGCAGCTGGAGCACTGCGGCTCCTGCGCGTCCCCGACGATCCTCGAACCCGGCCAGGCCGAGACGCTCGCCGTCTCGGTGCGCCTGCAGGAGGGGGCCGGCGACGACCTCCAGGGCGGCGGCGTGGGGTTCGACCTCTGCGCCGACGCGGTGCAGGTCGCGAACGTCGGGGGAGGGGGATTCTGATGGCCTCGTCGAGCCCTTCGACGGCCGCCGCGCTGCGCGGCCTTCGCCTCGCGCTCGCGGCGAGCGTCCTGTTGCTGGCGGCGTCGGCGTTGGTCGCGACCGGGACGACGCATGCCTGGCTCACCGACGCCGTGGTGAACGAGGGCAACGTCGTCAGGTACGTCGAGCCGGCGGTCGCGCCGCCTGAGGAGGCTCCCGAGCCGGCGGAGGGAGCCGCCGTGCCCGAAGCCCCCGACGAAGCCCCCGCCGACGTCGCCCCGCTCCCTGCGGACGATGCGGCGGAAGGCGAGGCGTCGGATGCGGAGGAATCGCCGCCCGACCCTGCGGGGCAGGGCGCCGATCCCGTCCCGGAGAACGTCGAGGGAGAGGGGTGAGGCGCTCATACGCGATTGCGCATTGAGGGCGGGCGACGCCCTTCATCCGAAACGAAGCGACAAGGAAGAGAGTCACATGGAAACGACCAACAACAGAAAGCTCATCGCCAGCGCGGTGCTCATCGTGGCGTCGGTGGCGCTGCTGCTGGGCCTCACGTTCGCGTGGTTCACCGACACCGCGGCGAACAAGGGCAACAAGATCCAGGCCGGCACGCTGCAGGTGGCGCTGCTGGAGAACGGGGCGGACATCGGCGGGTCGCCCGATCCCGTGTTCGACCACAACCTATGGGAGCCCGGCTATTCGACCGGCAAGGCGAGCTTGGCGGTCGAAAACATCGGAAGCTTGGCCGTCAAATACGAATTGAGTTTCCAGTCGGGCGATTTGAGCCAGAGCAAAGGCATCGAAAACGTCATCGACGTGTATGTCGACGACGTGAGCGTCGGCACGCTCGCCACGTTCCTCAACGGCTCGGCGTTCGATTCCGGAACCTTGGAAGCCGGAGCGTCGTCGGCCGCGAGGTCGGTGTATCTGAAGATGCAGGAAAGCGCGGGCAATACCTACCAGGGTGCCGTCGCCACGTTCGATATCCTGCTGAAAGCCACTCAGGCACCGGTCGAGAAGGACGGCTTCGGCGACGATCAGTACGACAAGGACGCCGCATATGCATGGGACGGTGCAACGAAGACGGAGGTCGTACCGGACCAAGACGGCGTCTATCGGGTTTCCACGGGCTCCGATCTCGCATGGATTGCGCAAGCGGTTGCGGACGGGACGCTTGGAATGGCGCGCTCGGGAGAAGGCGTGACGGTCGAGCTGCAGAGCGACATCGATCTTGGAGGCAACGAATGGACTCCCATCGGCGGCGACAACCCGTTCACGGGGACGTTCGACGGTAAGGGCCACACGATCGAAAACCTTACGGCGTCGAGCAATCCTTCGAGCAGCGATCCCACGCGAGGGGTTGCGTTGTTCGGGTATGCAGAGAACGCGACCGTGAAGAACCTGAAGATCGTGAACTGCAACCTTCAAGGACGCTACGCTACCTCCGCGGTCGTCGGCGACGGCTGCGCGCCCCTTGCCTTCGAGAACATCGAGGTGGCGAGCGGTACGATCGCTTCGATCCAAGATGTCGGAGACAAGCAAGCGCAGGTTGCCGGAGGCATTCTCGGACAAGGTTGGGGGCCGAGCGGCTCCTCCATCACGTTCGCTCAGTGCGTCAACAGCGCTGACGTTACGGTCAACAAATGGCATGCGGGCGGCATATGGGGTTCCATCACCGCAAGCGGAGGCGAGAATGTGGACGTCATCAGTCTTGCGGATTGCGCCAATTACGGTTCGATCACCGCGATCGGCTCCGGATACGCCGGAGGGCTCGGCGCTTTCGCCTACGCGGGGAACTGCGTCATAAGCGGATGCTCGAACAGCGGAACCGTTTCGGCTGCGAGCCCGTCTTCGGAGTTCGTTGCCGCGTTCAACGATGCCCCGATCAACGGAAACACGGTTTCGTAAAGGTCGAGCCGGCCTGATCTTGAACAGAACGCTGGCAGCTTGTGGAGAGGAAACGCTATGGAAACGACCAACAACAGGAAGCTCATCGCCAGCGCGGCGCTCATCGTGGCGTCGGTGGCGCTGCTGCTGGGCCTCACGTTCGCGTGGTTCACCGACACCGCGGCAAACAAGGGCAACAAGATCCAGGCCGGCACGCTCGGCATCACCGCGACGGTGGCATCATACGATGCCGCCGGCGACGTGCGAGTGGCTGCAGGCGAGCTCGGCACGGATATGATTCCGGACGATCTGGCGTTCGGGGCGGCTTCGGACGTGGAGGCTCCGGACGTGCACGTCATACAGCAGATTAACTGGGAGCCGGGGCAGCGCGACGCCAAGCTGCTTACCGTGACGAACGCGGGCGATCTGGCAACCAAGATCAAGCTGCAGTTCGACATCGTCGAAGGAGGCCTGACCGACGCGCTGTGGTACGACTTCGTCTTAGTGGAGGACGGCGTGGCCGTAGGGCAGTTCACCCAGCGGCCTATGAGCACGCTCGAGACCGTGGGCAGAGCGTACGAAGGGCATGTCGCGCCCGGTGAATCCGTGCAGTTTTTGCTGGTGTACGGCATGAGCGAGAACGCGGGCAACCAGTACCAGGGCAAGGCATTCGAGGCGGATGTGAGCGTCGTTGCCGCCCAGGATACCGCTGAGGTCGACGGCTTCGGCAATGCCGACTACGACAAGGATGCCGCCTATCCCACCGTGGTGTCCACGGCAGAGGAGTTCGATCAGGCGATCGCCGCCGGCGGCATCGTGCAACTGGCCGAAGACCTGACCGTCGATGCGTCCAAGACGATCGGTGCCGACACCACCATCGACCTGCAAGGCAATACGCTCGTTGTCGCCGAGGGAACGCAGTCCATCAAGGCCGCTTCGGGCACCACGTTGACCATCGAGGGCAATGGGGCTATCGACGGCGTAGTGTATGCAGACAAAGGCGCAGCGGTGGTCATAAACGCAGGCGATGATTTCTCCGTGAACGCGTCGTCTTCGAACGGATGGGCGGTCTACGGAGCGTTGGGCTCCCGTGTGGCCGTGCATGGCGGCACCTACACCTCTTCCCAGAAGGGTGCAGGGGTGATACACGTCCTCGGCTCGTCGCTTTCCGTTGAGAACGCCGCCATCGTGGTCGGTTCGGCATCGGTGATGAACTCGTCGGGCGTATGCTCGAACGCTCCTGAAACCTATCTGGAGAACGTGCAGGTGCAGGGCAGCTACAGCATCGCGGTCGACCTCAAAAACGCAAACGGCTCTTCCGTGATCAGGGGTGGATCGTTCTCCACGGATAAGAGCGCCGACGGGTTCGCCAGCCCCACCATCCGCTACCAGGGCACGCTCGAGATTTCCGATGCCGTCGTCACACGCGTCAGCACGGGCATCCTGTTCTCTCGATCGTTTCCGACGCCTACTGAGGTTGAAGGTTTGACCTGCTCGAACGTGACGTTCGTCGAGGTTGACGGCGCTACGGGCCAGGATATCGATTACAAGCACTGAGCCTTTCATTTGATGTCGAGCTGCTATCTGCGGGAGGGCGTTCAACGTTCCTCCCGCATTCCTGCGAAGGAGTACCATGTCCGGCCGCACAATATCGCATAGGATCGCAAGCGTTTTGGCCAGCGTCGTCTTCGCGCTCACGCTGTGCTTCACGGCGGTCGTCGTGGCGACGACGCTCGCGTCGGGACGGGGAGAGGCCAGCCTGCTGGGGTGGAAGCCCTACGTCGTGCTGTCCGATTCCATGCGGACCGAGTTCCAGGTGGGCGACATCGCGGTATCGCATGCGGTCGATCCCGCCACGCTGGGGCCGGGCGATATCGTGACGTTCGAGTCCATCGACCCCGACAGCTACGGCGAGGTGTTCACGCACAAGATCCGCGAGATCACGGAGTACGAGGGCGAGCGGGCGTTCGTCACCTACGGCACCACCACCGGCGACGACGACGCGTACCCCGCGCCGTTCAGCCGGGTGGTGGGGCAGTACGCGTTCCGCATCCCCCAGGCGGGCTACGTGTTCCAGTTCTTCAAGTCGCCGCTGGGCTACGTGGTGCTCGTGCTGGCGCCGTTCTCCGTCCTCATCGGGCTGCAGGTAAAGCGGTTCGCCGGCCTGCTCGCCCAGCGCAGGAGGGAGAGCGCCCGCGCGCTGGCCCAGGAGCAGGCGCGGTCGCGCGCGCTGGAGGCCGAGCTCGCCGCGCTGCGCGGGCGCCACGTCGCCCCGCCCGCCGCGCTGACGCGCGCCGCATGCGGGGAGGGGGTTTCCGATGAGGGTCGAAGCGGCCGACCCCCGGGAGCACCTGTCGCCCGCGCAGATGTGCGTGATGGGCATGATCGCCGCGCATTCCACGGAGGGCGGCGGCGCGATCCTGTCGAAGCGCCAGATGAGCATGCTGTCCGGTTACAGCGACGACGCGATCAAGCTGGCCGTTCGGGAGCTGAAGCGCAAGGGCTACCTGACGGTGGAGTCGCGCTTCGCCGAAGACGGCTCGCGCCTTTCGAACCGCTACCGCATCGTGGCGCCCGGTTAGCCCTCGCGCCCTCGCGGCGACGCGCCCCGCCCGCCGTTCGCCGGCGGGGCGTTGCGGGGGCGGGCGAAGTCCGGTATCCTAGCCGTCGTGAGAGTACGCAAGCGCGTACGAAGGGGCGCACCACCTCGGGTGCGATCTGCTTCGTGCGCGCTTTTTTCATGCCTGGAGGGCGGCTATGCGCCGGCGGGCGGAGAGGAGGGGCGGTGGCGAAGGTGAACGGGGCCGAGCGGCCCGAGGCAGACGGCGGGACGCTCGCCGAGCTGCTGGCGCTCGACGGCGTGGACGCCGCGCGCGTGGCATGCGAGCTGAACGGCCGGATCGTGCCGCGCGACGCGTACGCGGCCACGGTGCTGCGGGCGGACGACGCGCTCGAGGTGGTCCGCTTCGTGGGAGGCGGCTGATGGACGCGCTCGCCCGTCGCATCGGCGCGGACGCGCGCGCAAGGCTGGCGGCGGCGCGCGTGGGCGTGGCGGGGCTCGGCGGCCTGGGGTCGCACATCGCCGTCATGCTGGCGCGCTCGGGGGTGGGCGCGCTGCACCTCGTGGACTTCGACCGCGTGGACGAGGGCAACCTGAACCGCCAGCACTACTTCCGCGAGCACCTCGGTCGGCCGAAGACCGAGGCGCTTGCCGAGCAGCTGCGGCGCATCGAGCCGGGCATCGAGCTGGCGCTCGACCGCGTGCGCGTGGACGCCGGCAACGCGGCGGCGCTGTTCGCGGGCGAGCGCATCGTGTGCGAGGCCTTCGACGACCCCGCATGCAAGGCCGACCTCGTGAACGCGCTCTTGACGGAAACGCCGGACACCGTGGTGGTTGCGGGCAGCGGCATGGCGGGCGCGGGCCCGGCCGACGCCGTGGTCACGCGCCGGGCGGGACGGCGGCTGTACGTGTGCGGCGACGGCGCCACCGACGTGGCGGACGCCGCGCTGTTCGCGCCGCGGGTCGCCCTGTGCGCGGCGCAGCAGGCGCTCGTCGCGGTACGCCTCGTGCTGGGTCTCGAAAAAGAGTGACGACATACGCGAAACGGGCCGCGGAGGCGGCCGGGAAGGGATAGCCATGGCATACGAACCGGACACCTGGTCGCTCGGCGGCCGTACGTTCACCTCGCGCTTCATCCTGGGGTCGGGGAAGTTCAACCTCGACCTCGTGGAGGCGGCGGTGCGCGACGCGGGCGCCGAGATCGTCACGCTGGCCGTGCGCCGCGCGAACACGGGGCAGGACGAGAGCATCCTCGACGCCATCCCCGAAGGCGTGACGCTGCTGCCGAACACGTCGGGGGCGCGCACGGCCGAGGAGGCGGTGCGCATCGCGCGGCTGGCCCGGGCGATGGGCTGCGGCGACTTCGTGAAGGTGGAGGTCATTCGCGATGCGGCCTACCTCATGCCCGACAACGCCGAAACCGTGCGGGCCACGGCGCTGCTGGCCGAGGAGGGCTTCGTCGTGCTGCCCTACATGTTCCCCGACCTCGTCTGCGCGCGCGACCTCGTGCGGGCGGGCGCGGCGGCCGTCATGCCGCTGGCGGCGCCCATCGGCTCGAACAAGGGCCTGGCGGCGCGCGATTTCATCAAGATCATCGTCGAGGAGGTGGACGTGCCCGTCATCGTGGACGCGGGCATCGGCCGGCCGTCCCAGGCGTGCGAGGCCATGGAGCTGGGCGCGGCCGCGGTCATGGCGAACACCGCGGTGGCCACGGCGGGCGACGTGCCCCTCATGGCGGCCGCGTTCAAGCGCGCCGTGGAGGCGGGCCGCGCGGGCTACCTCGCCGGCATGGGACGCGTGCTCGACCGCGCCGAGGCCTCCTCGCCCCTCACCGGCTTCCTCGCGGACTAGGGGGCGCGCATGGACATCGCACGCGCCCCGCGCTTCCCGCGCCTCGACGCCGTGGACCCGGCGGACGTGGCGCGCGACCGCGGCATCGATCCCTTGACCTACCTTCCCGACATGGACGTCACCGACTCGCCCGTGCTCGGCGAGCTGCTCGGCCGCGCATCGTCGTTCGACTTCGACGCCGTGGGCGAGGCCGACGTGCGCGCCGCGCTCGCGGCCGACCGCCTTTCGCCCGAAGGCTTCGGCGCGCTGCTGTCGCCGGCCGCCGAGCCGCTGCTGGAGGAGGTGGCCGTCGCCGCCCGCGCCGCGCGCCGGCGCTGGTTCGGCAGCACCGCGTACCTGTTCACGCCGTTGTACCTGGCGAACTACTGCGACAACCACTGCGTGTACTGCGGGTTCAACCGCGACAACGACATCTGCCGCGCGCGTCTCGACGCGGACGGCATCGTCGCCGAGCTCGACGCCATCGCGGCGACGGGCCTCGAGGAGATCCTGCTGCTCACGGGCGAGGACCGGGTTCGCACCGACGTCGCCTACATCGGCGAGGCGTGCAAGCTGGCCGCCGAGCGCTTCCGCATGGTGGGCGTGGAGGTGTACCCGATGAACGAGGACGAGTACGCCTACCTGCACGCATGCGGCGTCGACTACGTCACGGTGTTCCAGGAGACGTACGACCCTGCGCTCTACGGCAAGCTCCACTTGGCGGGGCGCAAGCGCGTGTTCCCGTACCGCGCGAACGCCCAGGAGCGCGCGCTGAGAGGCGGCATGCGGGGCGCGGCGTTCGGCGCCCTCTTGGGCCTGGGAGACTTCCGGCGCGACGCGCTCGCCTGCGGCCTGCACGCGTGGCTCGTGCAGCGCGCCTACCCGCACGCCGAGCTGTCGCTGTCGTGCCCGCGGCTGCGGCCCATCGTCGGCAACGGCTCGCTGGGGCCGCGCGACGTGGGCGAGCGCCAGCTTCTGCAGGTGATGTGCGCTTACCGTCTGCTGCTGCCGCAGGCGGGCATCACCATCTCGTCGCGCGAGCGCGCGGGCTTCCGCGACGAGGCCATGGGCATCGCCGCCACGAAGATATCGGCCGGGGTGTCCACGGGCGTCGGCGAGCACGCGGGCGAGGAGGGGGCGGGCGACGACCAGTTCGAGATCGCCGACGGCCGCGACGTGCCCCAGGTGCGCGCCGCCCTGCGCGCGGCCGGCCTGGAACCGGTGATGAACGACTATGTGCGCCTGTGAGCCCGGACGGCGGATCCCGTCGTTCGCGCGCGTCTTCGTCACCGACCGCCTGGGCTGCGCGCGCCCGCTGCCGCAACAGGTGGAGCTCCTCGCGGGGGCAGGGGCCGTCGACGCGGTCATCCTGCGCGAGAAGGGCCTCGACGCCGATGCGTACGCGCGCCTCGCGGCCGAGGTGGCCGCCGCCTGCGCCCGCTGCGGCATCGCGTTCGCCGCGCATACGCAGGTGGACGCGGCGCGCCGCATCGGGTGCGCGACCGTGCACCTGCCGCTGCCGCTGCTGCGCGCGCGGGGCCGCCCGGAGGGGTTCTCCTGGGTGGGCACGAACGTCCACGAGGTCGAGGAGGTGGACGAGGCTGAGGCGCTCGGGGCCGACGCGCTCGTCGCGAGCCCCGTGTTCGCCCCCTCGTGCAAGCCGGCGACGGCAGCGAAGGGACTGCCGTTTCTGCGCGCGATCGTGCGGCGCGCGCACGTGCCCGTGCTCGCGCTCGGCGGCATAACCGACGAGAACGAGCGCTTGGTCAGGGAAAGCGGCGCGGCGGGAGCCTGCCGTATGGCGGATTACGCGCGTCGTTGAGGCATTCAACGACGCATCCCGTGCAAAACGGAGCGAAGTAGGGGATAATGGCCTGTTGACGAGCGAACGAGCGGGTCGACGACGGACAGGGGGAGACGCGGTGGGAGCGTCCAATTTCAGCGAGCGGGAGCTGGCGGGCACGTGCGACAAGTACGCGCAGGCCGTGCACGACATCAAGGACCGCTACGGGTTCGATTTCGTGTCCATCGGGCTGACGGCCTTCATCGGCGCGCCGCTCAAGTGGGTATACAGCGCGGGTGCCACCGGCGAGCGCCATCGACGCATCGTGCTCGCGCCCGGGCACGGCATCGGCGGCATCACCATCAAGGCGGGCAAGCCCATGATGTTCACCGACATCGACGAGGAGATCGACCCGCGCGAGTACTCGTCGTACCCTATCGTGTTCGCCGAGGACCTGCACAGCTTCTGCGCGCTGCCCCTCACGCGCGGCGGGCGCGTGGTGGCCGTGCTGCTGTGCGCCTTCCGCACGGCCAGCGACCAGCACGAGGCGGCGTTCCATCGGCTCATCGAGGGGTTGGGCGACACGCTGTGCGGCCTGAAGGTGGTGTCGAGCGACTTCATGGACTTCGAGAGCATCGCAGCCGAGAAGCGCTCGGACAGCCAGAAGAACCCCATCTTCATCCGCTCGGAGCTCTCGCGCGTCATCGCCGCGCAGGAGGACGAGCGCAAGCGCATCTCGCGCGAGCTGCACGACGGCATCGCGCAGGAGCTGCTCACGCTGTCGTTCGTGTTCAAGCGCCTTGCTTCGCACGTGGACGCCGAGGGCGCGGAGCTGCTCGCCGAGGCCAACAACGACCTGGACCGCGTGCTCGACGAGCTGCACAACATCTCGGTGGAGCTGCGCCCCTCGGCGCTCGACCACCTGGGCTTCGTGGCCGCCCTGCGCTCGCAGGCGGCCGTGTTCGAGCGCACGTACGGCAGCGAGATCGTGTTCGAGGGCAGCCTGTCGCGCGATCGCTTCGACCAGGCGCTCGAGACGCAGGCGTACCGCATCTGCCAGGAGGCCATCCTGAACGCCTGCAAGTACTCGGGCTCCGAGAAGGTGATCGTGCAGCTCGAGGATTCGGCCGGATGGCTGCACGTGAGCGTCGTGGACCACGGGTGCGGCTTCAACACCGAGCAGCCCGAGATCAAGGGCAGCGGCTGCGGCCTCGTGGGCATGCAGGAGCGCGCGAGCGTCATCGGCGCCACGTTGACGATGGAATCCGACGAGCACGGCACGAAGATGACGCTGGTCGCGCCGATGCACGTGGTGGAAGGCAAGGAGGTGGGCGCATGATCCGCGTCATGCTGGCAGACGATCACGAGGTGGTGCGCGCGGGCTTCAGGATGATCCTCGAGCAGGATCCCGAGGTGCGCGTGGTGGCAGAGGCGGCCGACGGCGCGCAGGCCTACGCCATCGTGGCCCGCGAGAAGCCCGACATCCTGCTCATGGACATCTCCATGCCGCCGGGGCAGAGCGGGCTGGTAGCATGCGAGAAGATCGCGAAGGACTTCCCCGGCACGAAGGTGGTCATCCTCACGATGTTCGCCGAGCCCGAGTACCTGTTCTACACGCTGCGCGGGGGAGCTGCGGGCTACGTGCTGAAGAACTCGACGTCCGAGGAGCTCATCGCAGCGGTCCATGCCGTGGCCGAGGGCGGCAGCTACATCCACCCGAAGATGACGGCGCTGCTCACCAAGCAGCTCGTGACGGGTGGCGAGGAGGAGGACCGCTCCTACCAGCAGCTGTCGAACCGCGAGTTGGAGATCCTGCAGCTTCTGGCCAAGGGCTTCACGAACAAGGAGATATCCGAGCAGATATTCCTTTCGGTGAAGACCGTCGAGGCCCATCGCTCGAAGATATACCAGAAGCTCGGCCTGAAAACCCGCGCCGACCTCGTGGACTATGCCCTGAGGCACAAGCTGCTGAACGTGTAGGGATTCTCCCGGGCGCGCGGTGCCGCTTCAGAAGCGCCGCGAAGCCGCGCGGCGCTTCTGAAGCGGCACCGTCATGCTTCGACGGCGTCGCTCGCCGGCTCGGGCGAGGATGCGGGAGCGGGCTTCGCGGTGCGTCCCAAGGTGAACGACAGGGCGCGCGTCGGGCAGGCGTCGATGCATGAGCCGCAGGCCATGCAGTCGCCCGCGCGCACGATCACGTCGCGCTCGGTGAGCACCGGGTCGAGGATGGCGGGGTCGGACAGGCAGGCGCTTTTGCACGCGTCGCAGCGGATGCACGCGCTGCGGTCGAATTTGACGTTCACCTGGCCCATGTGCCCGAGCGCTTCGTAGAAGCCGCCGAGCGGGCACAGGGAACGGCACCACACGCGGTGGCCCCAGAACAGCTCCGCCAGCACGATGGTCAGCAGCACCCACACGCCTGTCACGGCCCCGAACAGGATGCCCTTGTTGACGGCGCTGATGGGCGAGAACGCCTCGAACACCGGCACGCTGGTCAGCGCCGACAGCGCGAGCACCGCCAGCGCGATCCACAGCTTCGCGTGGCGCGGCACCGGCATCTCCCGCACGTTGAGGCGCAGCTTGCGGCGCACCGCGTCCGCGATCTCCAGCAGCAGGTTGACCGGGCACACCCATCCGCAAAAAGCCCGTCCCCTGATCAGGCCGTACACGACAAGCACCGGCAGCACGGCCAGCAGCCAATCGAGTTCGAACGTCTTCGAGGCGGCGACCACCTGCAAGAATCCGAAGGGATCGAGGAGATCGAGCCCGCCTACGGAAGAGGAGGACAGGCTGCCGAAAAAGGGAAGCTCGGCAGGGGCGGGCGCGGCATCGTCGCCGCCGACGGCCAGCCCGAACAGGCCCCAGCCTGCCACGAGCACCGGCGCGGCGAACAGCGCCAGGACCGCTGCCTGCACCGTATGGCGCAGATAGGACCAGCGAAACGCGCGCCGAGGGTTCGGGGCGTCGCTCATCGCGTACCGGCCTTGGCGAGCGTGGGGTCGTCTTCGAAGTTCGCGTAGACGAGGTTGATGCCGGTGACGCCTTCGATGCCGATGAAACCGCTCGCGACGTCGTGCGAGTCGTCCACGGTTTCGGCCTCGATGGTGACGACGATCTTGTAGCCGTTCGTCTCGTGCACCTCCACGCCCTCGCGCTGCGCAAGCTCCAGCGCCACGTCGTCGGTGCGCTCGGGGCTCGTTTCCACGACCAAACTCGAAATGACCATGATGGGTTCCTTACCTTCGTTCATCGGCTCCTCTGAGGGCCCGCCCCCTAGGATGCAGGGGGCGGGTGAGGAGGGAGGGCGGACGCGCGGTGCTCCGTCCGCCGGATAGGGCTGATGGTTCTCTTACGCCTGCGCGTGGCAGGTGATGCACTGCTCGTGCGTCGGGTCCATTTCCAGGGAGCCCGCATCGCCGCCTGCGTAGTGGTCGGCAGGCAGGGCGGTCGCGTCGGCCAGCATGGGGTTCGCCTGCTCGTTCGCGCCGTGGCAGCCGTAGCAGCCCGCCGCGCCCAGGTTCTCGAAGCGGCTCTCGTGGCTTGTGGGCATCAGCGGCGGGGCGCCTGCCGGCACGTTCGCGTTCACGTCTTCCTTGGGCGCTTCCTGGCTGCAGCCGGCAACCGTGCCCAAGCCCAGCGCCATCACGGCCACGAGGGCGGCGGTTATCATGTGCTTCTTCATCGTCTTCCCCCTAGAGCTTCGTAATGGATACGCAGGTCTTCTTGTAGTCGGGCTCCTTGGACAGCGGGCAGTACACGTCCTGCACTGCCAGGTTGACCAGGGTCTCCTCGGCGAAGAACGGAGCGAAGGCCACGCCGGCGGGAGGTTCGGTGCGCCCTGCCGTGGACACCTTGATGTCGAACTCGCCGTAGGTGGACTTGACGCGCACCATGTCGCCGTCCTTGACGTCCATCTTCTTGCAGTCGTCCGGGTTCATGTTGAGCAGCGCCTCGGGCAGCGCGCGGTCGAGCTCGGGCACGCGGCGGGTCATCGTGCCGGTGTGCCAATGCTCCAGCAGACGGCCCGTGACGAAGTAGAACGGGTACTCGTCGCTCGGCGTCTGCGCGGGCGGCTCGTAGGGGCGGAACACCACGGAGGGCTTCATGTTGGCGGACTTGTAGAAGCTCACGCCGCCGGCCATGCCGGGCTTGCCGTACTGCTTTACGCCGATCTCGTCGAAGCCTTCGTCCTGCGATCCCTCGGCGAAGCGCCACTTCGTGGACTTCCAGGCACCGTCGACGTTGCGCACCGGCCACGTCATGCCGTGGTGGGTGAGGTACTCCTCGTAGGGGGCCAGCTGCTTGGCCTCCATCTTGAGCTTCGCGTTGAACTTCCCGTCCGCGTCGTCGTTGATGGCCTTGGCCTTGTCGTTCATCTCGGGGTTCGAGAAGATGCGGTACTCCTCCCACAAGAGGCGGTTCGTCTCGCGGTCGTCGTTCTTGAAGTCGCGCGCGTTCTTGTCGTATATGAAGCCGAAGAGGTGGTCGAAGGAGTCCTCGCCGCCGATCTTCTCGCCGTCGAGCACGCGGTGCGCAACTTCCATGAACGCCCAGAGGTCCCACTTGGCCTCGCCCGGAGCATCCACGGCCTTCTCGAAGACAGCCGAACGGCGCTCGGCGTTGCCGAACTGGCCCTCGCGCTCGACCCACAGGGCGACGGGGAACACGACGTCGGCGTACTGGGTGGACAGGGTGGGGTACACCTCGTTGACCACGATGAACGCGTCGAAGATGCCCTTGTTGTCGTCGCCTTCGCCCAGGAAGCGGGTGAGGTTCGGCATGGACTGGGCCCAGTTGTTGTGCGCGGACCACATGAAGTCGATGTTGCCCTTCGACAGCTCGCGGAACATTTTGACCGTGTGCATGCCGGGGGCCTTGATCTCGTCGAGGTAGCCCTCGGGCAGATCCCAGATGGCCTCGGTGTAGCGGCGGTGCTGCTCGTTGGCCACGAGGAGGTCGGCGGGCAGGCGGTGGCTGAACGTTCCCACCTCGCGGGCGGTGCCGCAGGCGGTGGGCTGGCCGGTCAGCGAGAAGGGGCCGCAGCCGGGCTGGGCGATCTTGCCGGACAGCAGGTGGACGTTGTAGATGTTGTGGTTCATCCACGTGCCGCGGTTGTGCTGGTTCACGCCCATCGTCCACAGCGACATGACCTTCTTGTCGGGGTCGGCGAAGACCTCGGCCAGTTCCTTGAGGTCCTCGACGGCCACGCCGGAGAGCTGGGAGGTGTACTCGAAGGTGTAGGGCTCCAGGCGCGCGGCGTACTCCTCGAACGTGATGGGGCTCACGGCGTCCACCTTCGAGCCGATCTCGCTCTTGTCGTAGCCGTCTTCGAAGGCGTTCCCGATGTCCTCGGTGCCCTGCTTGAACTGCAGATGGTCGTTCACGAACGCCTCGTCGTACTTCTTGTTCTGCACGAGGTAGTTGGCGATGCAGTTCGCGATGGCCAGGTCGGTGTTCGGATGGAAGATCATCGTCTTGTCGGCGCTCGCGCTCGTGCGCGTCCTGATGGTGCCGAGGTCGTAATGCTTCACGCCCGTGCCGGAGAGCTTGCGGGCGGTCAGGCGCGAGTACAGCATGGGATGCGCTTCGGCCATGTTGGCGCCCCAGGTGATGAAGACGTCGGCCTGGTCGAGGTCGCTGTAGGAGCCGGCGGGCTCGTCGGTCTGGAACACGTTCATGAACGCGACCACGGCGCTGGCCATGCAGAGGCGCGCGTTCGGGTCGACGTTGTTGGACAGCAGGCCGGCCTTGATGAACTTGGCGCAGGCGTAGCCCTCGGTGATGGGCTGCTGGCCGCTCAGCCAGAAGGCGAGGCGGCTCTTGTCGGCCTTCCACGTCTCCTTGAGCTTGGACGCCACGAGCTCAAGCGCCTCGTCCCAGGTGGCCTCGCGCAGGCCCTCTCCGGTGCCCTTCGTGGACTTGTCCTCGCGGATCATCGGCTTGGTCAGGCGATCGTCCCCGTAGAGGATCTTCGCCAGGTAGTAGCCCTTGACGCAGTTGAGGCCCTTGTTGGACTCGTTGTCCGGGTCGCCCGTGACGCTGACGAGCTTGTTGTCCTTGACCTCGCAGATGACGCCGCAGCCGCAGCCGCAGAAGCGGCACACGGCCGTGTACTTCTGACCGTCGCCCGCAGCGGCAGCCGTCGTCTGGCCCTCGCCGCTCGCGCATCCAACGAGCGACGACATGGTGCCTGCCGCCGCGGCGCTTGCAAGCGCTACCGCCGTGGCCTTGACGAATCCTCGTCTTGAGATGTCCATGACATCCCTCCTTTTCCTCCCGTTACTCACTCTGTATGTCCTACCGTCCTCCAACGGTTTGGCAGTACGTTCAAGGGCGCGACGCGCCCGTTACCCCGCCGCAGCGACGCCCCGTGCGCGCTCCTCGTCGCAAGCGATGCGGATGGCGACCTCGGGTTCGCCGACTACGCAGCGCTCGACGCACAGCCCGCATCCAACGCATTTGTCCTCGTCGATGACGGGGGCGAACACGGAATGGATGGCGTCGCCCTCGCGCAGGCGGTAGTCGATGGTGATGGCCTCGTCGATGAGGGGGCAGGTGCGGTAGCACACTTCGCAGCGCATGCCCTGAAACGCGATGCAGAGGTCCTCGTCGATGACGGCGACCCCCATCTTCACGTCCGAGCGGGCCTCGATGTCGCGCAGCGCGTTCGTGGGGCAGGCCTCGACGCAGGGGAAATCCTCGCACAGGCGGCATGCCTGGGCGCGCGCGTCGATCATGGGCGTTCCCACGGCCGCGCCCGCGTCGTCGCGCGCGGGCTTGAGGGCGAGGTAGGGGCAGGCTTCCATGCATTTGCCGCATTTGATGCAGCGCGACGCGAAGTCCTTCTCGCCCTGCGCGCCCGGAGGGCGCAGCAGGTCGGCCTCGCCGCGGGTGGCGTAGAACACGGCTTGGAATGCCACCAAGGCAGCCGACGCACCCGCTATGACGCTCGATACTTTCATGAAATCTCCTCTTCCTCACGTCGTATCATGCGCTTGAGCAGGACGGGTGCCTATCGGGGTATATCCGAGGGCGTGGGAGGGAAACCCCTGCGCAGTGGTAGGGTTTTCTTCTGTTTTTAATAAAGAATAATGTTGAAGTGGAAAAACAACGCGCCCCGCATCGTCGAACACGATGCGGGGCGCGGTTTCCAGCGATGCGCGCGGGGCGCTAAGAGGCTAGGCGCTCAGGCGCACGCCCACGTACGTGGCGGTGTCGGGCAGGCCCGAGATATCGTACATCTCGGACAGGGGGATGGCCGAGACCTTCCAGGTATAGGTGGTTCCGTTTGCTTCGACGGTGCCCTGCTTGAACGTGTTGCCCACTTCGTCCACGCCCATGCCGTCTTCGGCTACGGTGGCGGGATCGAAGCCCTCCGCGGCGATGGCGCTGTCGATGGCGGCATCGAGGCTGCCCGAGGAGAAGTCGGCGTAGCGCAGGCGCATGGACGTTTCTTCGGAGCGATCGGCGTCGAGCGTCCACGACCCGTTGAGCAGCAGCGCCGCCTCGCTCGCCGTGAGCTTCGACACGCCCTTGCTGTACATCATGCCGGCATCGAGCTCGCTCACGTCGGCGGGCAGCTTGATCAGCTCGAGGGCGGCATCGGGATCCTCCGACATGCCCCCCTTGTCGATGACCGTGAGGCCCGCGTCGGCCAGGGCCTGCTTGATCTCGTCGTCGTTCATCGCGATGTAGGACGTGAGCGACGGCAGGTCGTAGGACACCTCGCGCGACAGGTTCTCCTCGACGCTGGCCTGGGCGCGCGCGGCGCCTCCCTTCACGGCGTCCAGGACGTTGAACAGCAGGTAGCCGCCGATGAGGGCTGCGACCACGACGAAGGCGATCATGATGGCGATCTGGGGCTTGGGCATGTCGAGCGGGCGCTCGAGGCCGCTGCCGTCCAGGTAGCGCACGGGGCCTTCCGTGTCCACGTACTCGTTTCTGCGTGACTTGAATAGCATTGCGTCTCCTGCGGTGATGTGCGTGATCGGTGCGAAACTGATGTTGCGCTTTGCGCATTATAGCATTGCCCGCCGCGACCTGCGCGCAACCCTGCGCGTCAACGACATTTGTACGGGTTGCGTTAAATTCCCCTTTTTGCAATTGCCGAGCTGGGGGCGTCGTGTTAGGATACCGAACACCCGTGGGGGAGTAGTTGGCTCGCATGTTCGGATATGCGAGCGGCACGTTCAACATCATGGCCGGAAGGCCTGGCGTGTCTTAAATAACGAGACTCATGGCGCAGCTTGCATCGTGCGGCGCGCCATGAGTCTTTTTTTATGGACGCTGCCCGCCCGCGGAACGGACGAGGAATCTGAAGAAGGAGCTAACAACCCGTGGATCTGTCAATCTTCGCGTCACCCGAGGCATGGATCAGCCTGGTCAGCCTCATTTTCCTGGAAATCGTGCTCGGCGTGGACAACCTGGTGTTCATCTCGATCACGACGAACCGCCTGCCCGAGGACAAGCAGCACATCGGCCGCAAGCTCGGCCTGGCCGGCGCGCTCGTCATGCGCATCGTCTTCCTGTGCTTCGCCTCGTTCCTCGTGCACATGACCACGCCGCTGTTCACCATCGACCTCGGGCCGTACGCGCACGGGTTCTCGGTGCGCGACCTCGTTCTGCTCATCGGCGGCGGCTACCTTATCTACAAGGGCGTCGCCGAGCTGCGCGACACGCTCAAGCTGACCGAGGTCAAGGCCGAGCATTGCGAGGAGCACAAGGCGCTCCATCGCATCGCGCTGCCGCAGGCCGTGGGCACCATCATGGTCATGGACCTCGTGTTCTCCATCGACTCGGTCATCACGGCCGTGGGCATGGCCGATCACCTCATCATCATGATCATCGCCGTCATGCTCGCCGTGTTCCTCATGATGATCTTCATCGACCCCATCTCGAACTTCATCAACGGCCATCCCGAGATGAAGATGCTCGCGCTCACGTTCATCGTGGCCATCGGCGGCCTGCTCGTCATCGACAGCGCCGGCTTCCACACCGGCATCGAGCTTCTGCACATGCCGCTCGAGAAGCTGATCGTGTACTTCGCCATGGTGTTCTGCATCGTGCTCGAGCTCATCCAGATGCGCTACAACGCGAACTTCCTCGCGTGGCGCAAGGACCGCTGGAAGAACGAGACGGCCGCGCAGATCGAGAACGTGCGCGCCGAGATGATGGAGCAGATGAAGCGCGAGGGCGCACAGCCGCAGCCTGCGGGCGCATCCGACGCGGCAGGCGCGCCCGCCGAGCGCATCACGCCGGTCATCATCGGCAACAACGTGTACGTCATGATGCCGATGGCGGGTGAGGACGCCGCGTCGTTCAAGGAGCTCATGGCCACGTCCGACACGGCGAGCGCCGCCTTCGGCCGTCCGCTCGAGATCGGCGCCGAGAACGTGACGGTGGAGGACGCCGGCGACGCGGGCGAGCCCGCCTACGAAGTGCCGGAAGAGAAGTAGCCGACAACGGAAGCGGCCCCGAAAGGGGCCGCTTTGGGACGGTGAGACAGAGGGGTGAGACAGAGGGACGGGGTAATTGTCTCATTCGCACGCGAATGAGACAATTACCCCGTCCCTCTGTCTCACCCCTCTGTCTCACCGCCGTTTACTCGGAGGCGAACAGCTCGTAGCCTTCTTCGCTGACGAAGAAGCGCGCGGCGCGCGGGACGATGCGCGCCGAGAACGGCGTCGTGAGGCGCGTCGCCTCGCCGTCGTACTGCACTTCCATGGGCGGGTCGGCCTCGACGCGCACCTCGCGGGCGCGGTGGATCTCCAGGGCTCCCGTGCGGTCGGGGAAGTCGCCGCCGCGGTCGAGGAGGCCGGCGAACACGGCGGGGATCAGGTCGAAGGCGGTCTTCGCCTTGAGCACCACCACGTTGAACTCGCCGTCGCGCGGCTTGTTGTCGTGCGTCACCGTGATGTCGAACTGTATCTTGGAGAAGTTCACGAGCAGGATGCCCAGGCCGTCGCTCTCCACCCGCTCGCCGTCGAGGTCGATGGTGAAGTGCGACTTCTGCGGCAGGGGGTTCGCGATGGCGGCCGAAAGGTAGGCCATGGGTCCGAACAGGCGCTTGCCGGCCTCGGCGCCGTGCATGATGGCGGCGTCGTAGCCCGCGCCCGCCATGATGCCGAAGCCGAACTTGCGGTCCGCCACGTCGATCTCGCCGAGGTCGAAGTCGAGCGTGCGGCCCTCGCGCACCATCTTCGCCAGCGCGTGCGGCTCCATGGGCGAGGCCAGGTTGAGCGCGAGCAGGTTCGCGGTGCCGGCGGGGAAGGGCAGGACGGGGATGCCCGAGTTGGCCAGCATGTAGCTGACCGTGGCCACGGTGCCGTCGCCCCCGCTCGCGATGACGGCGTCGAACGATGCGGCGTCGGCGAGCAGGGTGCTCACGCCGGTGGTCCCGTCCGTCGAGCGCAAGCACACCTCGTCGCCGTCTTGGGCGAACGAGCGCACGAAGTCGTAGACGGCTCCTTCCCCGAAGCCGGACGAGAGGTTGTTGATGACGAGCAGTTTCACCGGTTCCCTTTCCAATCGTTTGCTATGATGGCATGGTACAACATGAACCGAGAAACACAAGGTAAGGAACACCGGGTGTACATAGCAAACCAAGAAAACCTCGTGGCGTTCGTCGAGCGCGCCATGCATTCCAGCGTGCTGGCCATCGATACGGAGTTTTTGCGCGAGAAGACCTACTATGCCAAGCTGTGCCTGATCCAGCTCGCGACCGACGACGAGACGGCCATCGTCGACCCCTTCGCCGTCGACGATTTGCGCGTGCTCGCGCCCGTGCTGCGCAACGAGAGCGTCATGAAGCTGTTCCATGCGGGCAACCAGGATCTCGAGATCCTGCTGCGCGAGGTGGGCGTGCTGCCTCATCCGCTGTTCGACACCCAGGTGGCCGCCGCGCTCTTGGGCCATACCCAGCAGATCGGCTACGCCGCGCTCGTGCACGCCGAGTGCGGCGTGACCCTCAAGAAGATCGACTCGTTCACCGACTGGTCGCGCCGCCCGCTGTCGGACTCGCAGCTGGAGTACGCGGCCGACGACGTGGTGTACCTGCCGCGCATGTACGAGCGCATGCGCTCGCAGCTCGTGGAGCTCGGGCGCCTCGCATGGCTCGACCGCGACTTCGAGGACATGGCCGACCCGGCGCGCTACGCCACGAACGAGCGCGAGCGCTACAAGCGGCTCAAGCGCGTCTCGCAGCTGTCACGGCGCCAGCTGTCGGCCGCGCGCGAGGTTGCGGCGTGGCGCGAGCTCGAGGCGCAGCGGCGCGACGTGCCGCGCAAGTGGGTGGTCACCGACGAGCAGATCGTCGAGGCCTGCAAGCGCGAGGCGCGCTCCATCGACGACCTGTTCATGGTTCGCGGGCTGTCCGACCGCCTGTCCACGAAGGACGCGCGCGCGGTGGTGGCCCTCATCGCGGCGGCGGTGGACGCCTCGCCCGACACCTGGCCCGAGCCCGACCGCTGCGGCAAGAACGAGCCCAACGTCGATGCGGAACTCGACCTCATGTGCGCGCTCGTGCGGTTGCGCGCGAAGCAGAACGGCGTGGCGTTTCCCACGCTGGCCAGCCACGACGACCTCTCGCGCGTGGCGCGGGGCTACCGCGAGGGCATCGACCTTCTGCGCGGGTGGCGCCGTGCGCTCGTGGGCGAGGAGCTGCTGGAGCTGTTGGAGGGCAGGATCGCGCTCAGCATCGACGGCTCGGAGCTGCGCGTGGAGCATCGGGACTGAGGCGCGCAGGCGCTTTCGCGCCGGCAGTTGCGAATCTTTCACGCTGAATCGATGACGGTTTCGAGGCGATCATCTGTTTCATTATAGAATATCGGCGAACGAAAACGATGCGGGCGCCCGCGCCCGCGCATGCAACCCCTTGAAGGAGTGTTATAACCTATGTTCGGATTGAGCAACGGATACCTGCTGCTGATCGTGGTCACGCTCGCCATCGGCGGCTTGGCAACCTGGTATGTGAACTCCCAGCTGAAGAAGTACACGCACGTGCCCATCTCCACGGGCCTCACCGGCGCCGAGGCCGCGCGCCGCATGCTCATGTACTACGGCATCGGCGACGTGGAGGTGCACCGCGGCGGACCCGGCCAGGACTTCTTCGACCCGCGCACGAACTCGGTCACGCTGTCGCCCGACGCGTTCAGCGGCCGATCCATCACGGCGACGGCCACCGCGTGCCACGAGGTGGGCCACGCCTGCCAGTACGCGCAGGGATACGCGCCCATGAAGATCCGCGGGGCGCTCGTGCCCGTGGTGAACCTCGCGTCGAACGCGTGGATCTTCCTGCTCATGCTCGGTATCTTCATGCAGATCACCCAGCTGACGACGCTCGCCATCGTCATGTACGCGGCCGTCGTCATCTTCCAGCTGGTCACGCTGCCGGTCGAGTTCAACGCCTCGCAGCGCGCGATGGCCTACATGAACACGACGGGCTTGCCGCAGGCCGAGCAGACCGGCTCGTTCAACGTGCTGCGCGCCTGCGCGCTCACGTACGTGGCCGCGGCCCTCACCTCCATCCTGCAGCTCTTGTGGCTGCTCGGTCAGCGCCGGGACTAGCGCCGGGCGATGGGGGATCGCGATAAGGAGCCGGCGCTTTCCGTATCGGCCGCTATGGCGCTGGCGAAGGGAGCGCTCGAAGGCGTCGTCGTGCGCCTCGTGGGCGAAGTCTCCGAGGTGAGCAGCAAGCGCGGCTACAAGGCCGTCTACTTCACCGTGAAGGACGAGGACGCCGCTTTGTCCTGCATGATGTGGATGGGTCGCTACAAGGCCTGCGGGGTCGATCTTGCCGTCGGCCAGCTGGTGGAGCTTTCCGGCAGGTTCACGCTGTACGCGGCGAAGGGGCGCATGAACTTCGACGTGTTCTCGCTCGCTCTCGCGGGGGAGGGCACGTTGCGCGCGCAGGTGGCGGCGTTGGCTCGCAAGCTGGAGGCTGAGGGTCTCATGGACCCGGCGCGCAAGCTCCCCATCCCGCAGTTCCCGCTGACCATCGGCATCGTCACCTCGCCGCGCGGCGACGCCGTGCACGACATGCTGCGCACGTTGCGCAACCGGTTCCCGGTGGCTCGCGTGCTGGTGGCGGGCGTGCGGGTGGAAGGCGCGCGCGCCGCCGCCGACATCGTCGAGGGCATGCGCTGCATGTACCGCGCCGGCGTGGAGGTCATGCTGGTCGGGCGCGGCGGGGGCTCGTACGAGGACATGATGCCCTTCAACGACGAGGCGCTGGCGCGCGCCATCGCGGCGTGCCCTATCCCCGTGGTCACCGGCATCGGGCACGAGCCCGACACGTTCATCGCCGACATGGTGGCCGACCGCCGCGCCTCGACGCCCACCTACGCGGCCATGGCCGTCACGCCTACGCGCGAGAGCTTGGAGGAGCTGTTCGGCGCGCATGCGCGCTCGCTTACCATGAGCGCGTCGCGCGCGGTGGAGCGCACTGCCGCCGAGGTGCGCCGATGCGCCGAACGGCCCGTGTTCCAAGATGAGAACCTCCTGTTCGCCTCCTGGATGCAAGGCTTGGACCTGGCCTCGGAGCGCCTGTTCCGCGCCATCCCCGCCAATCTCGAGCGCGACCGCACGACGCTTGATCGACAGCGCGAGCGCTTGGCGCGCCTGCTGCCCGAGGGCGTCGCGCGCGAGCGTGCGGCCCTCGAGCGGTGCCGCGAGCGCTTCCTGCCGTCGCTGCCCGCCAATCTGGAACGCGATCGCGTGCGGGCGGGCCACGCCCGCGAGAGGATGCAGGCCTTGGGTTCCGGGATCGTGCCGCGGTTCGGGCAGCAGGCGGCCTTGGCGGCTGCGCGCTTGGAGGATCTCTCGCCGCTGTCCGTCATCGGGCGCGGCTACGCGATCGCCCGCACGCAAGACGGGTCCGTGGCGAAAAGCGTCGATGCCGCGCCGCCGGGCTCGGCGTTGGAGGTGACCGTCTCCGACGGCGTGCTGGCGTGCCGCGTCGAGTCGGCGCGGCATGAGGAGATAGAGCTGATACGTTGGGAGGATGAAGGGTGATGGATACGACCGAGTGCAAGCCGATCGAGGAGCTGACGTTCCGCGAGGCCATGGCGGAGCTGGACGGCATCGTGCGCGTGCTGGAAAGCAACTCGCTCGAGCTGGAAGACAGCCTGATGAGCTACGAGCGGGGGGTATCGCTCCTGCGCGCGCTGCAAGGCCGGTTGAACGAGGCCCAGCAGAAGGTGGAAGTGCTGATGGGCGAGCTCGAGGGCGAGGTCGACGACGCGACGCGCGACGCGACGCTGTCTTAGCTCATCGGGCGGCAGCGGCGAGGGGGCTTCCGCGCTCTCCGCCGATCGACGAAGAAGGAAGGAAGAGCCATGCGCAAGGAAGACTGCCTGTTCTGCAAGATCGTGGCGGGGGAGATCCCTTCGGCGAAGGTGTACGAGGACGACCGCGTGCTCGCGTTCGAGGACGTGAACCCGCAGATGCCCGTGCACACCCTCATCGTGCCGAAGAACCACTACGACAACATCGGCGACGCCATCCCCGACGAGGAGATGGGCTACCTGTTCAACACCGTGAAGAAGGTCGCCGAGATCAAAGGCATCGCCGAGAGCGGATACCGCGTGATCGTGAACACGAACGACGACGCGCAGCAGTCCGTGCACCATATCCACGTGCACGTGCTGGGCGGGGCCCCTATGAACTCGGGCGATCCATCGAAGAAGTGACGCCTGTCCCATTCGGGGGCAGACCCCACATGGGACATCCGGGGCCGCTCGGCTGCTTTGCAGCCCGCGCGGCCCCGGTCGTGTTTTCGGTGAGCGGCGCGCCGTTGGCCGATACTGAGGGCCGTTTGCGCTCGGAGGTTCTCGACCGCGCCTAAAATAAGCGTTTTAGGAATACTGAAGGAGGCAGGTCGTTGAACGTACTAGTCATCAATGCGGGATCATCTTCCTTGAAGTACCAGCTGGTCAACGTCGAGCAGCAGGAGCTGCTCGCGAAGGGCATCTGCGAGCGCGTGGGCTCGGCCGAGGCGTTCCACAAGCACGGCCTCGATAAGAACGAGGAGGTCATCGACGCCAAGATGGCCGACCACGACGACGCGATGGCGCTCGTGCTCGAATCGCTGACGAGCGGCCCGGCGAAGGCCATCGACTCGCTCGACGAGATCGACGCGGTGGGCCATCGCATCGTGCAGGGCGGCAAGTACTTCGATCGTTCGGTGCTCATCGACGCGGACGTCATCGAGAAGATCGACGAGCTGGCCGAGCTCGCGCCCCTGCACAACAAGGCGGCGCTCATGGGCATCAACGCGTGCCTCAAGCACATGCCCGACACGCCCATGGTGGCCGTGTTCGACACGTCGTTCTTCCAGACGCTGCCTCCGAAGGCCTACATGTACCCCTTGCCCTACGAGCTGTACGAGAAGTACGCCATCCGCAAGTACGGCGCTCATGGCACGTCGCATCGCTACATATCCGAGCGCGCCGCCGCCGTGCTCGACGAGCCCCTCGAGGACCTCAAGCTCATCACCTGCCACCTCGGCAACGGCTGCTCCATGTCGGCCATCGACCATGGCGTGGCGGTGGACACCTCCATGGGCCTCACGCCGCTCGACGGCCTCATGATGGGCACGCGCTGCGGCGCCGTCGACCCGGCCATCGTGCCGTTCGTCATGGAGCACGAGGGCCTCAGCGCCGCCGAGATGAACGACCTCATGAACAAGAAGTCGGGTCTCTTGGGCATCTCGGGCATCTCGAACGACCTGCGCAGCGTGCGCGACGCCTCCGAGCAGGGCCACGAGCGCGCCATGCTGGCCTACGACATGTACTCGAACTCGGTGAAGAAGTACATCGGACAGTACATGGCCGTGATGGGCGGCGTGGACGCCATCGTGCTCACGGCCGGCGTCGGCGAGAACTGTGAGAAGATGCGCCGCATGATCTTCACGGGACTGCAGCCCCTCGGCATGATCCTCGACGAGGAGAAGAACCGCCAGCGCGGCTTCGAGCGCGAGATCTCCACCGAAAGCTCGCCGGTCAAGATCATCATCATCCCCACGAACGAGGAGTACATGATCGCCCGCGACACCTACGAGATCCTCCACGAGAAAGTGGACGTCCCGCTGGTGTAAGCCGCCTTTCGACCCTGCATGCGAACGGGCCCGCGACGAATCGCGGGCCCGTTTCTTATGCTCGCAACGCCCGCCCCGCCTGGCCGACGGGGCGGGCGGGCTCGGTTACTCCGCCTTCTTCGCCTGCGCCTGCACGCAGGTGATGGCGATGACGCCGACGATGTCGTCGGCGGTGCAGCCGCGGGAAAGGTCGTTCACCGGCGCGGCGATGCCCTGGGTCACCGGGCCGTACGCCTCGGCCTTCGCCAGGCGCTGCACCAGCTTGTAGCCGATGTTGCCGGCGTCGAGGTCGGGGAAGATCAGCACGTTGGCGTGTCCGGCGACGGGGGAGTCGGGCGCCTTCGAAGCGCCGACGGAGCCCACGATGGCCGCGTCGAGCTGCAGCTCGCCGTCGAGCGCGAGCTCGGGCGCCAGTTCCTTCGCGATGGACACGGCCTCCACCACCTTGGCGGAATCGCCGTTCTTGGCCGAGCCGTAGGAGGAGTGCGACAGCAGCGCCACGGCGGGCTCGGTGCCGATGAGCGTCTTCCAGGACTTCGCCGAGTTCACGGCGATGTGCGCGAGCTTCTCGGCATCGGGCTGCACTTCCAGGCCGCAGTCCGAGAACAGGAACGTGCCCTGCTCGCCCAGGTCGCAATCGGGCACCACCATGATGAAGAAGGAGCTGACCAGCTTCACGCCCGGCGCCGTCTTGAGGATCTGCAGGCAGGGGCGCAGCACGTCGCCGGTAGCATGGCACGCGCCGGCCACCATGCCGTCGGCGCCGCCGGTCTTCACCATCATCACGCCGAAGTACAGCACGTTGTCCATGAGGTCCATCGCCTGCTCGGGCGTCATCCCCTTGGCGCGTCGCAGCTCGTAGAGCTGTTCGGCGAACCCTTCGCGCAGCTCGGACGTGCGCGGGTCGACGATGCGCGCGCCCTCGAGCGCGTAGGGGCTGGCAGCGATGGCGTCGGCGTCGCCCAGGATGACGAGGTCGGCGACGTCGTCGGCCAGGATGCGCTCGGCAGCTGCAAGCGTGCGTTCGTCGTCGCCTTCGGGCAGCACGATCGTCTGCCGATCCGCTTTGGCGCGGGCGAGCATCGTTTCCAGGAATGAACTCATGGGCGATCCCTTCTGGTATTGTCCGTTTTCCGATGTAAGTATGATACTACCCATCGCGTCGGAAAAACGGGGCTATAATACGTCCTCAGTGCAAACGCGCATATTTCGGGCCGGAGAGGCCCTCATGATTCTCTTGACGCAAAGGAAGGTTACCCATGGGTGTGCGGTTCTGCGATTTTCGCGACATTGATCGAGGCGATTTCGATGCCGTGGTGGTGGGCAGCGGGTTCGCCGGCAGCGTGATGGCGCGCGAGCTGGCGGAGCGCGGCGGCAAGCGCGTGCTCGTCATCGAGAAGAAGCCCCACATCGGCGGCAACATGTACGACGAGGCCGACGAGGCGGGCATCCTCGTGCACCGCTACGGGCCGCATATCTTCCACACGAACGACGAGCGCGCCTTCGACTACGTGCGCCGCTTCACCGAGTGGCGCGACTACCAGCACGAGGTGCTGGCCGATTGGTACGGCACGTACATGCCGGTGCCGTTCAACAAGAACTCCATGGAGATCGCGTTCGGCGAGGAGCGTGCCGCCGAGCTCATCGAGAAGCTCATCGCCACGTTCGGCGACGAGCGCAAGGTGACCATCACCGAGCTGCGGAGCCTCGACGACCCCGACCTCACCGAGGTGGCGGACTTCATCTACAAGAACGTGTTCCTCTACTACACGCAGAAGCAGTGGGGCCTCACGCCCGAGGAGGTGGATCCGTCGGTGACGGCGCGCGTGCCCGTGTTCCTGTCGCGCGACAACCGCTACTTCCAGGACGCCTTCCAGGGCATGCCGCGCGACGGCTACACGCCGCTGTTCGAGCGCATGCTCGATCACGAGAACATCATGGTGTGCCTGAACACCGAGGCCGAGAACGTGTTCGAGCTGGAGTTCGAGAGCGACGACGAGAACGCCCCGCTGTCCGCGATCCTCATCAAGGGCGCGCCGTTCGAGGGCCCCATCATCTACACGGGCCCGCTCGACGAGCTGTTCCTGTCGCGTTTCGGCCGCCTGCCGTACCGCAGCCTCGACTTCGTGTACGAGACGCACGACGCCGAGCACGTGCTGCCCTGCGGCACGGTGAACTTCACGGTGACCGAGGACTACACGCGCATCACCGAGTTCAAGTACCTCACGGGGCAGGTGAGCGACAAGACCACCATCATGAAGGAGTACAGCCACTCCTACGATGATCCGAAGAAGCAGATCCCGTACTACGCCATCATCAACGACGAGAACGCCGCGCACTACGAACGCTACCGGGCGCTCACCACGTCGCTGCCGAACTTCCATCCGCTGGGGCGCTTGGCGGAGTACCGCTACTACAACATGGACGTCATCATCGGCCGCGCGCTCGCGCTCGCCGACGAGCTGGTGGGGTAGCCTCATGAAGACCATCTCCTTCGCCGTGCCGTGCTACAACTCGGCGGCGTACATGGACAACTGCATCGAGTCCATTCTCAAGTGCGGCGACGACATCGAGATCCTCATCGTCGACGACGGGTCCACGAAGGACGACACGGCCGCCAAGGCCGACGCCTGGCAGGAGCGCCACCCCGACCTCATCCGCGCCATCCACAAGGAGAACGGCGGCCACGGCTCGGCGGTGAACACGGGGCTCGCGCACGCGACGGGCCGCTACTTCAAGGTAGTGGACTCCGACGACTGGCTCGACGAGCACGCCATGGTCGAGATCATGGCGTATGTGCGTCGCCAGGCCGAGCTGCCGCACCCCACCGACCTCGTCATCGGCAACTACGTCTACGAGAAGGTGCACGAGGGCGCGCGCACGATCATGCACTACCGCAACGTGTTCCCCGAAGGCCGCGAGTTCGGCTGGGACGAGGTGGGGCACTTCGGTCAGAGCCAGTACCTGCTCATGCACTCGGTTATCTACCGCACCGATTTGCTGCGCGACATGGGCCTCAAACTGCCGGAGCACTGCTTCTACGTGGACAACATCTTCGTGTACGTGCCCTTGCCCTACGTGAAGACCATCTACTACCGCGACGTGGACATGTACCGCTACTTCATCGGCCGCGAGGATCAGAGCGTGAACGAGAGCGTAATGATGGGCCGCATCGACCAGCAGCTGCGCGTGACGCGCGAGATGATCGACGCGGTGAAGCTGCCCGACGACGTGTCCGAGAAGCGCCTCGAGCGCTACATGGAGAACTACCTGTCCATGATGATGTGCATCTGCTCCATCTTCCTGCGCATGATCGGCACCGACGAGGCCGAGGACAAGCGCGAGGGGATCTGGGACTACCTCAAGGAGCACAACCCGGACGCCTACCGCCCCATCCGCCGCAGCACGCTCAACATGGGCACGAACCTGCCCACGCCGCTCGGCCGCAAGATAGGCATCACCGGCTACCGCGTAGCCCAGAAGATCTTCAAGTTCAACTAGCATCCCGGCGGGGACGGATGGCTCCAGAGTCGTCCGCGCACGCGCACTGTCGCCCGAAACGTACGGAATTGTGCCGAAAACCGTACGAATCGGGCGACGCGGTATCTCGGCTACGCCCCCAGCCCCGTCGCCACGGCGGCGAGCGCCACGAGGACGCCGACGATGGACTCGCCTCCCAGCAGGCCGGACGACACGACGAGCCCCGTCTCGCCCTGGGCTAGCTTCCGCTCGGCGGCCTCCTCGCCCGAGAGCTTCGCGCGGCGGCGCTTGCAGACGAAGTCGTACGCCACCTTCGCCATCGCGCCCAGAAACGCGGTGAACGACATGTAGAAGGGCAGGTAGATGCCGAGCCCCAGCATCATGGCGGGGAAGTTCAGCAGGTAGAGCCCGAACCCGAGCGCAAGCCCCAGGGCGAACGCCGGGACGGACGGGATGCCGGCCACCATCGTGGCCACGACGGACGCCTGCGCCGACACGAACGACGCCTGCGGGCCGAACGACTCGGGGCCGTAGGCGCTCACGAGCACGGCCATGACGGCCACGGCCACCACCGCGCCGATGACGGCGCCGATGGCCTGGCCGATCCACTGGGCCTTCGGCGACGTGCCCAGCACATGGCCGGCGTGGAAGTCGTTCATCACGTCGCCGGCCAGGCCGCACGCCACGGCCACGATGCCCGCGACGAAGAACAGCTGCACCTGCGGCACGTTCGACGCGGCGGCCACGGCCAAGAGCACGATGAGCCCGAAGATCTCCATGGGATCGATGCCCGTCTGGCCGACGCTCTGCGCGCTCATGGCCGTGGCCACCCAGGCGAGCGCCACCACGATGAGGGCGGGCACGGGGCCCAGCTGCAACCCGAAGCAGATGACGAGCGCAACGGCCGCCACGGCGAACGCTGCTACGCCGGCGGACAGGCGCATGCGGGCTCGCCGCGATCCCTTGGAGCCGGCGGGTGCCGCGTCGTCGGCCGCAGCGGCGCCGAACGCCACCGAGCCGCGCGTGTCGCGCAGCATGCGCACGGCCTTGGGCAAGATGTTCTTGAAGATGACGCCGAGGCCCGCGCCCATCATGACGCCCATGCCGAGGCTCGACACGATGCCTTGGCCCGACGCGACGTCCCAGAGCCCGGCGGCCGATCCTCCCACGATGATGCCGAAGTTGGCGACGAGCGCGCCGACGAACCATACGACGACGGCGCCGGTTCCCACGAGGAAGCCCACGGCCAGCAGCATGGGGGAGTTGTAGATGCCGAACGCGACGCCGGGTATGGCGACGTTGCCGAACAGCATGGCGGGGATCATCCCCAGCCCGTCGCGCAGCGCCGTGTAGACGCCAGCGATGCCCATCGACCCGAACAGCTTCCAGCCGGTCTTGCCGCCCTTGTCGCCCGCGATGAGCGTCTGCGCGGCCGCTTCGCCGATGGGGTACTCCAGCTCGGCGTCCTCGATGAAGTGGCGGCGCAGCAGCACGGTGCAAACGAGCCCGAGCACGACGCCCGACAGCGCCACGAGCAGCATCTCGTAAACGCCCACCTCGTCGGCGAACCCGAGCATCCAGATGCCGGGGATGGTGAAGGCCAGGCCTCCCGCCACCATGGCGCCGGCGCTCATCACGGTATGCGTGACGTTCGCCTCGTTGAGGCTGGCCTTGCCATGCCCGAGCGCTTTGAGGAAGAACAGCGAGATGATGGCCGCGAACACGATGGGCCAGGGAAGCGCCCCCATCTTGAGGGCCGTGTACACCGATGCCGCGGTGATGACGGCGCAACCGACGCAGCCTATGAGGATGCCGCGCAGCGTCAGCTGCCCTTTGACAGAATCCATTCTCTTCTCCTTTTCGTATATCCGCTTCCCCTCTCGATCGGGAAGTCGGGTTACTGAACGGACGGGTACAGTATACTGGATGGAAACGAACGGCGACATCGCTAAATTCGCATGATTGTGGGAGAGCGCGGAAAGGCAGGCGGCTATGGGCAACGGACGGGGCGCGGCGCGCACGGTGCTGTGCGTGGACGTGGGGAACTCGGACACGAACCTGGGGCTCTTCGTCGAGGGAGAGCTGGATGCGACCTGGACGGTGACCACGACGGAGCGCATGACTGCCGACGAGGCGCGCATGAGGATGGCGGGGCTCTTCGACATGCGGGCGCGCGACGGCAAGGAGGCCGTTTGCGACGATGCGGTGATCGCCTCGGTGGTGCCAGGGTTGACGGACGCCTGGGTGGCCGCGACGCGCGCGCTGTGCGGCCGGCGCCCCCTCGTGGTGGGGCCGGGCGTGAAGACGGGCGTGAAGATGCGCTACAACGATCCCGGCGAGCTGGGAGCCGATCGCGTGGCCGACCTCGTTGCCGCGCGCGCGGCCTACGAGCCGCCGTTCGTCGTGGTGGACCTCGGCACGACGACGAACTTCGAGGTGGTGGACGAGGAAGGGGCGTTCGTGGGCGGCATCATCGCGCCCGGCGTGAAGCTGTCGGCGAAGGCGCTGGCCGACGCCGCCGCGCAGCTGGCCATGGTCGACCTCAAGGCGCCCGCCTCGGTGGTGGGCAAGAACACGCGCGAGGCCATGCAGGCCGGCGTCGTGATGGGGGAGGTCGCGCTCATCGACGGCCTCATCGACATGGTCGAGCGCGAGCTGGGCTACGACGTGGACGTCATCGCCACGGGCTCGGACGCCGCCGCCATCGCCGCGCTCTCGCAGCGCATCGCCCGCACCGACGAGCATCTCACCCTCCGCGGCCTCAGCATGCTGCACGCGCTGAACAGGAAGTGAGGCGTCCTGTCCGAGCACGCTGTCCGCGGCCGCGCGTGCTTCTCATCCCTCTGTGCTCGCTCTTTTTGAGTTGCGAACAAATGTTTCACGTGAAACATCTTGATCGGGCGGGTTGCTATTTCGAGGGCTGCCTGTCGGGCGCGGTTTTTACCGAAATGTGACGTACGCGGGCTCTCCGGGCTCCCCTGCTTTTCCGATCGCGAACGTTTCCCCTGGTCGTCGTGCGCTGCGCGGTCACGAACGCGTCTTGGACGCCGCCGAACTGCAACATCTCGGTGAAAACTGCACGGATTTGCGGCGGGAGGGGCGCATTGGCGCGCAATACCCGAAGAGCTGCATCCGCTCCTCACGTTTTGTCTCGCAAAGAATCACCCGATTCGGATGTTCTCGGTCGGGCCGCAGGCGCGCTGGGAAACCCTTTCTCGCATCATGCCTGTTCAAGGCAGGGTCCGTCTTGCAGGAAGCGTTCGATGCCGCCCGGGGTGGGGCCGAGACGCCCGGATCCGGGGGTTTCTCGCCTGTTCGGTGGCGGGAGGATGCCTGGGGGCGCCCGCGAGGCGTTGCGCCCGTCGGGGCGAGCTGCGCCAAAGAGAAGCAAGAACAAATGTTTCAGGCCCGGGCGGCTCCCCCCTGCGCGGTGGACGCGCGGGTGGCTCCCCCTGCGCGGCGGGCGGGCCGGCTCATGTGACGGGCGCGGGGTGCGGGCCGCGGCTCGCGCTGGGCATCGGCCCCTGCGTCTGTTGCTCGGCGACGAAAAAATTAGCCGTGGTTTACAAATTCTGCTGAATCGCGTACAATTCCCGTTTTGTTAGATTAAGCAAACTAATAGCCGGCGCACACGTCGGCATCGGGAAGGATGAGCGCATGACGAACAAGAGGGACGGGCGCGCGGGCGGCGGCATCCGTGTGCTGTGGGCCGCCGGAGGCTTCGCGTGCTTCGGGCTGGGCGCGCTGGGAGCCGTGCTGCCCATCCTGCCGACGGTGCCGTTTCTGCTGGGCGCGGCGTTTTGCTTCGCGCGCAGCTCCGAGCGCCTCGACACGTGGTTCCACGGGACGAAGCTGTACCGCACGGTGCTCGAAGGGTTCGCGAAGAAGCGCGCCATGACCGTGAAGGCGAAGCTGTTGCTGCTGGGTCCTGTCACGCTCGTGTTGGGCGTCTCGTTTCTGCTGATGGCGAACGTGCCCGTGGGGCGCGCCGTCGTGGCAGCCGTGTGGGTGGCGCATATCGTGTACTTCGGCTTCGTGGTGAAGACCGATCGCAGGGCCGCAACCGCGGCAAAGCTCGTTTCCGAGCGCGCTCCCGAGCGAACGGAGGGCTAGGGCATGTTCAGCAAACGGCTGGCGGAGATGGTGCCCGCGGCGCGCAAGTACGTGGTGGCCAGCGTGGTGCTGCAGTGGGTCGCGCTCGTGGCGAACGTCGCCCTCATGCTGCTCATCGGTCTGTTCGTGCAGGCGCTCATCGAGGGCGGGGACGTCGCGGCGTCGCAGGCGAGCCTCGTGCAGGCCGCCGTGGCGGCCATCGTCGTGCGCGTGGGATGCCTCACGCTCGCGCAGCGCATGGGCCAGGTGGCGGCCGCCGCCGCGAAGCGCACCGTGCGGAAGCTCGTCTACGACAAGCTCGTGCGCCTCGGGCCGTCGTACTCCGAGCGCGTGGCCACGAGCGAGGCCGTGCAGGTGAGCGTCGAGGGCACCGAGCAGCTCGAGAGCTACTTCGGCTCGTATCTGCCCCAGCTGTTCTACTCGGTCGCGGCGCCGGTCACGCTGTTCGCCTGCCTCGCGCCGCTGTGCCTGCCGGCCGCCGTCGCGCTTCTGGCCTGCGTGCCGCTCATCCCCGCGTCCATCGTGGCCGTGCAGAAGATCGCGAAGCGCGCGATGGGCACGTACTGGGGCGCCTACACCGACCTGGGCGCCACGTTCCTCGAGAACCTGCAGGGCCTCACCACGCTCAAGATATACCGCGCCGACGCGGAGCGCCACGAGGCGATGAACCGTGACGCCGAGACGTTCCGCCAGGCCACCATGCGCCTTTTGCGCATGCAGCTGAACTCCGTGACGGTGATGGACGTGTTCGCCTACGGCGGCGCGGCGGTGGGCATCATCATGGCGCTGTGGCAGTTCTCGCTCGGGCAGGTGCCGTTCTTCGCGGCGTTCGCCGTCGTGTTCCTGGCGGCCGAGTTCTTCATCCCGCTGCGCACGCTGGGCTCGTTCTTCCATACGGCCATGAACGGCATGGCTGCCGCCGACAAGATGTTCGCCATCCTCGACACGCCCGAGCCCGAGCGCGGGTCGCGCGTCATCGAGCCCGATCGCGCGTCTTTCGCGTGCCGGGGCGTGGGCTATTCCTACGATGGCGAGCGCACTGTGCTGGAGGCCGTGGACTTCGACGCGCCCGCCGGGTCGTTCACGGGAATCGTGGGCGAGAGCGGCTCGGGCAAGTCGACGCTGGCCGGCATCCTGTCCGGGCGCAACGCCGGGTTCACGGGTTCGGTGGAGGTGGGCGGCGTGCCGCTCGCGCAGGCGTCGCGCGCCGCGCTGGCCAGCACCGTCACGGTCGTGCCGTTCTCGAGCTACCTGTTCAAGGGCACCGTGCGCTCGAACCTGCTGCTGGCCGACCCACGGGCGAGCGACGACGAGCTGTGGGATGCGCTTTCGCGTTGCCGCGTGGACGGGTTCGTGCGCTCGGCCGGCGGCCTCGACGCCGCCATCGCCGAGGAGGGCGGGAACCTCTCGGGCGGCCAACGGCAGCGCCTCGCGCTGGCCCGCGCGCTTCTGCACGACACGCCGGTGTACGTGTTCGACGAGGCCACGTCGAACGTCGACGCGGAGAGCGAGCACGCCATCATCGAGGTGATCCACGAGCTGGCGCGCACCAAGACCGTCATCATGATCTCGCATCGCCTGGCCGCCGTGGCTGACGCCGAGTGCATCTACGTGCTGGAGGACGGCCGCGTCGCCGAGGCGGGCCCCCACGACGAGCTGCTGGCGCAGGACGGCGCCTACGCGCGGCTGTGGAACCAGCAGGTCGCGCTCGAGCGGTTCTCGAGCGCGGCCCGGATGGGCGAGCCCGAGGACGAGCTCGTCGACGCCTTCGACGATGCGCCCGCCCGGCGCCCCGAGGCCGCGCCCGCGCGCGGCGCCACGCCGGCGAGCAGGTCGCACCTATCGGTCATGCTGCAGCTCGTCAAGCTAGTGCGCCCCCTGCTGCCCTGGATGCTGCTGGCCGTCGCGCTGGGCGTGCTCGGATTCGCGGCCGCCATCTTCCTCACCGTGTTCGGCACGTACGCGCTCGTCGACCTCGCCGGGTTCCCGCAGGCCGTGAGCTACGGCGCGGCCGTGGTGCTCGTGGCCGTCTGCGGCGTCGCGCGCGGGCCGCTGCGCTACGGCGAGCAGCTGTGCAACCACTACCTGGCCTTCAAGCTGCTGGCGCTCGTGCGCGACCGCGTGTACGCCGCGCTGCGCCTGCTCGCGCCCGCGAAGCTCGAGGGGCGCGACAAAGGCGATCTCGTCTCCCTCGTCACGAGCGACATCGAGCTTCTGGAGGTGTTCTACGCGCACACGCTGTCGCCGGCGATCATCGCGCTCGTGGTGTCGCTGGGCATGGGGGCGTTCATCGCCGCGGTGTCGCCCGTGCTGGGCGCGCTGGCGCTCGCGTCCTACGTGCTCGTAGGCGTCGTGGTGCCCGTCGTGGCCTCGAAGGCCAGCGGCTCGGGCGGCCGCGCGCTGCGCGAGGGCATCGGCGACATGAACGCATTCGTTCTGGATAGTCTGCGCGGCCTGCGCGAGACGCTGCAGCTCGGCCGCGCCGCCGACCGCTCCCGCGAGCTCGACGAGCGCATGGGCGCGCTCGCGCGGGTGGAGGAGCGCCTCAAGGGCCGCGGCGCGCTGGCGATGTCGCTGACGAACGGGCTGGTGCTGGCGCTCGACGTGGCCATGGTGCTGGCGTCCGGCGCGCTGTGCGCGTCCGGCGCCATCGGTCCGGACGCCGCGCTCGTGGCGACGGCCGCCCTCATGTCGTCGTTCGGCCCGGTGATCGCCGTGGCGAACCTGGGCTCCACCCTGCAGCAGACGCTGGCTTCGGGCGCGCGCGTGCTCGAGCTCATCGAGGAGCGCCCGCAGATCGAGGAGGTCGACGACGGCGTGGACCTGGAAGCGTTCTCGGGCGCCGCGGTGCGCCGCGTGGACTTCTCCTACGGCGAGCGCCCCGTGCTCGACGGCGTGAGCCTGCGCATCGAGCCGGGCAGCGTGGTGCATCTGGCCGGGCGCAGCGGGTCGGGCAAGTCCACGCTGTGCAAGCTGCTCATGCGGTTCTGGGACGCCACGCGCGGCGTAGTGGAAGTGTCGGGCATCGACGTGCGCCGCGTGAACACGGCCAGCCTGCGCGATACGGAGGGCTACATGACGCAGGAGACGCACCTGTTCGCGGGCACCATCGGCGAGAACATCCTCATCGCGAAGCCGGACGCCTCGTCCGAGGAGCTGGCCGAGGCGTGCCGCAAAGCGGCGTTGAGCGC
Organism: Eggerthella timonensis; assembly: GCF_900184265.1. Classification (NCBI taxonomy): domain Bacteria; kingdom Bacillati; phylum Actinomycetota; class Coriobacteriia; order Eggerthellales; family Eggerthellaceae; genus Eggerthella; species Eggerthella timonensis. The sequence continues at coordinate 2,655,284 of NZ_FXXA01000002.1, read as the reverse complement.
GCTGGTTGAGCGCCTGCCCCAGGGGCTCGACACGCCGGTGGGCGAGCTGGGCGAGACGCTGTCGGGCGGCGAGCGCCAGCGCATCGGCCTCGCGCGCGTGTTCTTGCACGACGCGCCGTTCGTGCTGCTCGACGAGCCCACCTCGAACCTCGACAGCCTGAACGAGGCCGCCGTGCTGAGCGCGCTGGCCGAGGGCCGCGAGGGAAAGACCATCGTGCTGGTGAGCCACCGGGCCTCCACCGCCGCGATCGCGGACACGACGTACACGGTGGATCGAGGACGGCTGCGCTAGCGAAGCGCTGCCGCCCCCAGCACGGCCCCGTTCATATCCTTCAGCGCGAACGTGCCGTGCTCGCACACGGCGTAGCCGGCGCATCCGTCCTTGGGGATGGAGGTGCTTCCCGGGTTCACGAACAGCACGCCGTCGCGCTCGTCGAGCGTCTTCACGTGGGTGTGGCCCGATAGGAAGGCGCTGCCGGGGCGCAGGCGCGGCGCGAGGTCGAGATGGCCGTGGGTGAGGTAGAGCTCGTGGCCGTCGGCCTCGACGAGGGCGTAGTCGGCCATGCAGGGAAAGTCGAGCACCATCTGGTCCACTTCGGCGTCGCAGTTGCCGCGCACGGCGACGATGCGCTCGGCCAGGCCGTTGAGCATCCCGATGACCTCCTTGGGCGCGTAGCCCTCCGGCAGATCGTTGCGCGGTCCGTGGTAAAGGAGGTCGCCCAGCAGGGCGATGCGGTCGGGCGCCTCGGCCTCGACGCGCTCGAGGAGCGCGCGCACGGCTGGGGCGGAGCCGTGCAGGTCGGATGCGATGAGCAGCTTCACGGGCGTTCCTTTCGATCGGTCGTGCCAGTGTAGCGCAAACGGCCCGTGCGCGCGACCTGCGCCCTACAGCTCGGCCAGCACGGCGCGGTCGGCTTCCACCTGCTCGCGCGTGAGCGCGGCCAGGCCGCGGTAGAACGACGTGCGAGCGCGCTCTTCTGCATCGTCGCAGAACGCGGGCACCCACGCCGCCAGGTGCTCCTCGACGAACGCGCGCTGGGAGGCGACGAGCTCGTCGGCGGCTTCCCGGTCGCCGCGCTCGCAGGCGTCTGCCGTGCGCGCGGCCAGCTCGGCCGCGAACGCGCATTCGAGCGCCAGATGGTCTTCGGGAAGGTTGAAGTCGTCGGGCGCGTCGAGCCCCTGCGCGCGGTACGCGGCCAGCACCTCGTCGCGGGCATCCTGCATGAGCAGGTGCTCGGGGCTCGTGTACACCGACTCGTACGGCGGCACGGGATGGGGTCCCATCCCGAGGAACAGCCGGTTGTAATCGGCGGCGAGGTCGATGCGCAGCGCCTCGTCGTCGGACGCGTCGGCGGACGCCAGCTCCGCGAAGAAGGGCGCGAGCGGGTCGTCGGCGGGACGGTCCGAGGATGCGGCGCGCAGCGCGGCGACGAACGCCGCGTCGGGGGCCGTGCGGTAGGCGCGCGAGAGGAAGCGGTAGGCGAGGGCGCGTTCGCCCATGAGCTCGATGAGGTTGCGGTCGTCGGTATCCATGGAGTGCTCCTCGTGGTCGGCGGTGAACGTGGTGCCGAAGGGCGCCGAAGCGCCCTTCGGGCAAGGGAGGGAAGGGGGCCGCGGGGAGGCGCGGCCCCCGGGTGGTCGCGGGTCTAGGACACGTACACGCTGGGGTTCGTCTCGCCCCCCATGCGCGCGCCGCCGCGCCCGGTCGCCTGCTGCTCCATCTCGGAGAGCGGGCCGAAATGCAGGGCCTTCATGGGGCACGCCGCCACGCAGTGCGGGTCGCCCTCCTCGGTGCGCTCGATGGACAGGCACGTGTCGCACTTGTCCATCTTGAGGCCGCCGCCCTCCACCTCGCGGTACTGCGGCACGTCGAACGGGCAAGCCAGCGAGCAGGTCTTGCATCCGATGCACTTCTCGTCGTCCACCACCACGATGCCGTCTTCCTCGCGCTTGCTGATGGCGCCCTGCGGGCACTTCGCGAAGCATGCGGGGTCTTCGCAATGCATGCACGACAGCGATTCGAACGAGCGCTTCACGTTGGGGAACGTGCCGTCGACCGTCTCCTGCACGTTGCGGCGCGACACGGTGCCGGCCTCGATCCCGTGCCACTGCTTGCATGCCACCTGGCAGGCCCAGCATTTGATGCAGCGGCTCGTATCGACGTAGAATCCGTACTGCTCAGCCATGATTTACCCCTCACTCTTCGAGATCTTGACGAGCGTCTGCTTGGCCATCGCCGAGGTGAACCCGTCGAAATTGTCCATGTTGTCGTCGTACAGGACGTTGACCTCGCTGCCGCCGTCCAGGGTTCCGTAGCCGGGCAGGCCCAGCTCCTCGCACGGCTCCCACCAGCCGCGCTTCGTCATGAGGACGTCGGGCGCGATGGCCTCGAAGTAGCGCGCCACCATCTTGATGGAGCCGTGGGGCGATTCCACCGTCATCCAGTCGCCGTCAGCGATGCCGTACTTCGCGCCCGTGGCCGGGTTGATCTTCACCCAGGGCTCGGGCTGCAGCTCGCGCAAGTAGGGGACGTCGTGGTAGTAGCTGTGGTTGCACAGGCGGTAGGCATGCACGTCGGAGATGACGAGCGGGTACTCCGCGGCGATGTCGGGCGTTCCGTCGAGGCTCTCGGGCGCGCCCTTGTACACGGGCAGGCGCTCGATGGTGCCGGTGTCCATGGCGTTGGGCTTGTCGCCGATCCACTCGTTGACGCACTGCACCTTGCCGCCGGGCAGGTTCGCGAACATCTTCTCGTAGTCCTGGTACGCGGGCTCGGTCGGCTTGGCGCCGTCGGTGCGCTCCTTGAACACGTAGCCCTTCTCGCGCAGCTCCTCGAGCGTCACGCCCGAGCCGTCCAGCTGCTCGTTCAGCATCTTGTCGATGTCGCCGTCCCAGAAGTCCGCGCCGTAGCCCATCTTCACGGCCAGGTCGAGGTAGTACTGCCAGTCGGAGCGCGTCTCTCCCGGAGGCTCGGAGATCACCTGGTTGATGCCGATGAACGTGCCGGCGGGGGAGTTCTTCGTGGCGAACTGGTCGGCCGATTCGTACTGCGTGGTGGCCGGCAGCACGATGTCGGCGTAGTCGCACGACGAGTTCCACGCCGTGTCCATGACCACGTAGTAGTCGAGCTTCTTGAGCGCCTCGGCGATGGTCTTGGGCTGGCGGGTGGCCGACATCGGGTTCGAGGACTGGCCGAACACGAAGCGCAGCGGATAGGGATCCTCGGTCAGGATGGACTGGAGGCCCTTGTTGTAGGCGCTCGTCGGGCCGGACTCCTGGGTCACCATGTCCTGGAACCAGCGCGGCGTCTCGGGCGCCACGAGCTTGGACACGCCGGCCATCCAGCCGTTTGCCTTGTCCTCGTCGCTTTCCGGCAGACGGTCGCTCAAAAGGTCGATGCCCTTCGTCTTGATGAGGGGTTCCGGCATGACCATGCCGGCCCCGCCGCCGCCCGCGATGCCGAGGTTGCCGGTGATGGCCTCGATGATGCAGGCGCACGCGACGGTCCAGTGGCCGTCGTTGGCCTGGTCGCCGATGCCGTTGCCGCAGTTGATGCCCATGGGCTTGACGGTGCCCATGAGACGGGCGACCTCCGTGATCTGCTCTTCCGGCAGGCCGGTGATCTCGGCGGCCCAGGAGGGCGGGAACTGCTTCACGTGCTCGGCAAGCTCGTCGAAGCCGGTCGTCCAGTTCTCGACGAAGTCGTGATCGTAGAGATCCTCGCCGATGATGACGTTGAGGAACGCGAGCGCGAGCGCCGTGTCGGTGCCGGGACGCACGGGCAGCCAGTAGTCGGCGTGCGCGCCGAGGCCCTCCTGCATCGGGCGGATGTCGACGATCTGCATACCGGCTTCCTTGGCGTCCATGCGCTTGTACGGGTTGCCCTGGTTGATGGCCGAGTTCTCGGAGTTGTAGCCCCACACCACCAAAAGCTTCGTCTTGTCGAGCTGCCCGGGCGCGGTGTCGGTGGCCTTGGCGTGCTCGGGGCCGCCGATGGTCACGAGACGCGAGAACATGCGCTGCGAGTTGCAGATGGCGGAGTGCAGGTAGTTCGGCGAGCCGTGCACGTTGAGGAACCGGCGGCCGAGGCTGCCGAGCACGGCGTAGAACTGCGGGCTGAGCACGCCGTAGGACTCGGCGCCGTACTGCTCCTTCTGCTCCTTGAGCTTGGCGGCGATGGTGTCGAGCGCCTCGTCCCAGGTGATCTGCTCGAACTTGCCCTCGCCCTTCTCGCCGGTGCGCTTCATGGGGTACAGCAGGCGCGTGGGCGAGTACACCGTGTGCATGGCGGCGTTGCCCTTGGCGCAGAGCGTCCGCGAGCCGCGGCCGTAGTTGTTGCCGGCCTCGGGGTTGCCCTCGACGTTCGTCCAGCGGCCGTCCTTGATAGTGCACAGGGTGGAGCAATGCGTGCGGGCGGGTCCGCACATCTTGCACCAGGCGTGCTTGACCTCGACGACGGCGTCCTTGCCGGCCTCGCCGGCGCCGTCAGCGCCGTCGGATTCCTTCATCTCCTGCGGGGCGCATCCGCCCAGCATCGCGGCGGCGCCGAGCGCGGCGGCGCCTTTGAAGAACGTTCTCCTCGTCAGTTCTGACATGATCCCTCCTCTTGGATCGGTTCCCCTCGCATCCAGCGCCCGTCGGCCCGTGCCAAGCCTTCCCCTCCTCCGTGCACGCACCCGACGTTTCCCCGCGCTTCGTGCCAGGATCGCTTATGCGATGGGTTCACTTTATGCAGGTTGCCGGCCGTTTGAAATCGTAGGTTTCATAGGTGGGAAAAATCAGTTTCCCACCTGGTTGAACATAGGTTTTATATGAGGTCGGTTTGCGGTACAATAGCCGCCTACATGGCAGCCGCGCACGCGGCACGGGGGGAAGGGGTCGCCATGGAAGCGGGGATCGTGGCGCGCATGGCCGCGCTGAAGGCGCATCTGAAGGCCGTGACGCTGGCCGATGTGTTCGACGTACGGGCGCTGGGATTCGCGCTGACGCTCGCATGGGCGTCCATCGTGTTCTTCAGCACCACCGTACATTTCTCGACGCGCAACGACGTGAGCCATTTCAACAGCGTCGTGGGCTTCTCGAGCGTGGGCACGCTGGCCGTGCTGCTCCTGGGCGCGCTCGGGCCGAAGCGCTTCGCCCGCGTCATGCGAGCGCCCGCGATGCGCGCGCTCGCGCCGGCGGTCATGGCGGTGTCCACCGTCGTGCTCGTCGTCATCGACCTCAACTTCTTCACGCAGCCGTGGTGCTCCCTTTTCTCGACGGCGGCGGGCGCGGGGCTCGGCGTGCTGTACCTGGCCTGGGGCGAGGAGTTCCGTCGGCTCGCTCCGGCGCAGGCCGTGGTGAAAACGGCCTCGTCGTTTCTTCTGGCCGCCATCCTGTTCGCCCTCGTGGTGGCGCTGCCGCGCCCGGTGAGCGTCGCGGCGACGGTGCTCATGCCCATGGCGGTGGGGTTCATCCTGTTCGCGAAGGTGGGCGTGTGGAGGGGCGGCGAGGACGCGGCGCCCGCGACGCTGAGGCGCGGCGCCTTCTCGCTGCGCGCGCTGCTGTCGCTCGGCGTGCTGTCGTTCGCCGAGTCGTTCATCCGGGCGCTGTTCTTCAACGCCTCGCCCATCATCAGCGAGGGAAGCTACCCCTGGCTGTTCCTCGTGGCCACGATGGCGTCCATCGCGCTCGTGTGCGTGCCGCTGTTCTCCTCCGACGAGCTGGACGTGGCGGCCGCGTACCGCGCGGCGGTGCTCGCGCTCGGGTTCATGTTCCTGTTGCTGCCCATTCTCGACTTGGGATCGCTGCCCGCCGACATCGTGGCGCTCACCATGTACGCCACGGTGACGCTGCTCGTGTGGATCGTGCTTGTGCGCATCACGGGGCTCTACGGGCTCGTGGCGCTGTTCTCGATCGGCGTGGGGTGGGGCGCGCACGTGGCAGGGTCTCTGGCGGGCACGTTCGGCGGCGCCCTGTTGGGCTCGTTCGTGGAGCTGGCGCCGCGCGTGCTGAGCATCGTCGAGCTCGGATGCGTGTGCCTGCTGTTCCTGGCGTATCTGTTCCTGTTCACCGACCGCTCGATGACGAGCTTGTTAGGCGTGCGCCTCGGCGGCGGGCGGCGCCCGTTCCGCGAGCGCTGCGAGCGCGTGGCGCGCGACTACGACCTCACGCCGCGCGAGGAGGAGATCATGGAGCTCGTCGCGAAGGGACGCTCGACGCCGCGCATCCAAGATGCGCTCGGGCTGACGGCGGGCACGGTGAACACGCATCTTGCGCACCTGTACCGCAAGCTCGACGTGCACGACAAGCAGGAGCTCATCGACCTGCTCGAGCGCCCTCAGCCCAAGTCGGCGCAGTAGCCGCGCCCGACGATGCGCCGGTCGCTTCCCGGGAACAGGTGGGCGTAGAGCGCCATGAAGTAGCTGTCGGTCATCGAGGCCATGTAGTCGACCACCACCTGGTTCGCGTCGGAGGCGAGGTAGTCGTCGATGCGAACCGTGCGCGACTTGGCCGCGAGCGAGGCCGCATGGTGCTTGAACACCGGCGAGCTCTCGTCTCCTGCGCGCAGGTCGGACAGCAACCGTTCGTACATGTCCTCGAACATCTCGCCCACGATGTTGCCCGAGCCGTTCACGATGCCCTCGCGTTCGTAGATGAGCTCGTAGTTCTGGCGCTTGGCCCGTTTGAGGTCGGCGAACACCTCCTCGCTGAGCGCGATGCGGTCGGTTCCGTAGCTCGAATTGACGAGGTCGACGGTGAGGTTGTTGATGATGCGCGCGTTGTCGCGGCCGATGACCGCGCTGTCGAACACGTCGAGCGTGTCGATGACGCCCATGTCGAGCGCGTCGGCGCGATCCTTGCCCACGTAGGCGATCATGTCGGCGACGCGCACGACGCAGCCTTCCAGCGTCGAAGGGCGCAGCGTCTTGATGGCGCGCTCGTCGGCGGTGCAGGCTTCCACGAGCCCGTCGAGCGCGGCGAAGTCGGCCGTGTCGCCCATGCGCAGCACCTGCTGGGCGAACTCGCCGTTGTGGCACAGCACGCCGTCGAGGGTCTGCAGGCTCACGTTGCGGCGGTACAGCTGGTCGAGCACGCGCACCGAATGCACGTTGTGGTTGAAGTAGCGTCCCGTGCGCGCGTGGTAGCAGGCGCTGAGATACCGCTCGCCGGCATGGCCGAAGGGCGTGTGCCCCACGTCGTGGCCGAGCGCGATGGCCTCGATGAGCTCGCAGTTCAGCCCCAGCAGCGATCCGATGCCGCGCGCCACGCGGCTGACCAGCTGCACGTGCAGCCCGCGGCGGCTGATATCGTCGTTCTCCACGAACGAGAACACCTGCGTCTTGTCGGCGTAGCGGTTGTACGCCGGCACGTTGAGGATCTTCTCGATGTCGCGCGCGAACGCGGGGCGCGTGAGCGTGGCATCGTCGTGCGGGTTGCGCTCGCGGCGCACGACGCCCGCGTCGTCGAAGCGGTGCGGGTGCAGCCGGCCCGCGGCGCGATCGGCGCGGATGGCCGCCTCGATGTCCGCGTCGAGCGTGAGGTAGGGGATGTTCGCGTGATCCATATGCGTCCTCTGCTGTGCGGCGCGCCGCGCGAGCGGCACGCATCGTGTGCATCGAGGACATTGTAGCGCATGGAGCCGCGTACGGCGAAGGGGTCGGCGAGCGAGCGCATGCGCCGACCCCGAGCGGCTGCATTCCGCTCATGCACGCTTTTGACAAGTAAAACAGCCTTTCATACGCATGAAAGCTTGTCAAAAGCGTGCATTAACGAAGCGGATCGGTGCCGATGGCTTCTGAGCGGATCAGTAGCGGTACAGCGCAGCCATGCCGGATTCGCCGGGGATCTTCTCCGGGGCGAGCTCGAACACCTCTGCATCTTGGGCCAAAGCGGCCCGAGCGAACTGGTCGGCCAGCTCGGGACCCTGGAAGCGGCCGTGCGGCTCGCGCTCGAACAGATGGACTTCGCCCGTCTCGTCGTCGAAGCCGCCGGGGATGTAGGCGCCCTCCGCCACGAACAGCGCGCGCACCTTGCGCTCCACGAGCGCCAGCCCGATGGCCTCGAGGCCGGTCGAGCCGCCGCCGTGGGGCTCCGCGTCGCCGAGCTTCTCGAGCAGCTCGTCCGCCCGCGCCTCGCGCACGTGCTCGATGACGGCCTTGGCATCGGCCAAGAGCTCGGGCGCCTCGATGCCGCCGATATCCTTCTCGATGCCCTCGTTCAGCAGGTGGGGGATGGTGGAGATGCGGCGGAACGCCGTTTGATGCTCGGGCAGGCTCACGAGGATGACCGGCAGCTCGGTGCCCTGCACGAGATGGTCGGTCACCGCCCGGTTCACGTACTGGAAGAACTTCTCGGCCTCCTCCTTCCTCACGTCGTTGCGCGACTTGTAGCCGTGGTAGGGCGGCATATGGTTCTCGAGCGACTCGTAGTCGAGGGCGCCCTCGTGGCCGTCGTAGACGAGCGGGAACTCCTCGCTGAACTCGTCGAGCACGTCCTGGGGCAGCTCGACGCGCTCGAGCGAGCCGAAGTCGCCGTGGACGAACGCGAAGCGGTCGGCCGACAGGCCCAGCAGGAAGTAGCGCGAGCCGAACTGGAAGTTCTTGAGCAGCGGGCGCACGTAGAACCGCTCGCCTACGAACGCGAGCGGCCCCGCCTCGTAGCCCAGCTGGTATATATAGGTGCGGTCGTTGCCCACGAGCACGGCGAGGCTGCCGCCGGGCGCGGGGCTCGCAAGTTCGTCGAGGCGCGCCGCTACCTGGTCGAGGCGCTCGTCGACGCCCGTGTACTCGCGGCGCTCGCGCTCTTGGGCGAGCTTCTCGCGCGCCTGCTCGACCAGGGCCTTGAACTCGATGCGGTCCCGGTCGTCGCCGGGCACGCGCCCGTGCGTTGGCAGGTAGAGCGATACGAGGGGCGGCTCGACCTGCTCGTAGAGCGCAGAATCGAAGTCCGCCAAAATGCTGATGTCGTCGTTCATGGCAAACCTCTCTTGTCGATGATCGTGCGGAAGCCGACGGGGGCCGCCGGCCGATCCAGCATAGCAGCGGCTCCGAGCGCGGCCGATGCTGCTGCGGTTTTGTCAGGATTCGGTTGGCGTTCTGCTGATTGGCCCGCGCGCTTCCGCCTTGCCGACGCGGGGGCGCGCATGCGCTATACTGGACGGCGACGAACGCGGAAAGGGAGCGCATGCAGAACAGGCAGTGGATATTCGCGGCGATCGGAGCGCTGAGCTTCGTGCTCATGACGGGCAGCCTCGTGCTCACGTACATGAACGCGGGCGAGGAGGGCGTCGGGCTGGCCGAGCTGGGGCCGTCGCTCGCGCTCGCCTTCGTGTTTCTCGTGAACGTCGTGCTGGCAAAGCAGAACAGGCGAAGGTAGGGGCGCACCGTGGCGGGCGGCATCAGCGAAGAGGACATTCAGAAGGTACGCGAGGCCAGCGATCTCGTCGCGGTCATCGGCGAGCGCACGCCCGTGAAGCAGCGCGGGCGCGATTTCTGGTGCTGCTGCCCCCTGCACAACGAGAAGACGCCGTCGTTCAAGATCGACCCTTCCCTGCAGCTGTGGCATTGCTTCGGCTGCGGCGAGGGCGGCGACGTGTTCGGCTTCGTCATGAAGACCGAGGACCTGTCGTTTCCCGAGGCCGTCCGCCGGCTGGCCGAGCGCGCGCACATCGACATCGCCGAGAGCGGCGGCCGCAAGAGCATCGGCAGCAGCCGCAAGGCGCGCCTCAAGGCCGTCTGCGACGAGGCCGCGCAGTTCTACCACGCCCAGCTCATGCGCAATCCCGGCCCCGACGCGTCGGCGGCGCGCAGCTACCTGGGCGCGCGCGGCCTGGGCGGCGAGGTGCCGAAGACCTGGCAGCTCGGCTTCGCGCCGGGGCGCGGTCAGCTCGTGCGCCACCTGTCGGCGAAGGGCTTCAAACCCGACGAGATGGTGCAGGCCAACGTGGCGCTGTCGGGCGACGGCGGCAAGCTGCGCGACCGCTTCTACAACCGCATCATGTTCCCCATCAACGACCCGCAGGGCGAGTGCATCGCCTTCGGCGGGCGCGTGGTGGGCAAGGGCGAGCCGAAGTACCTGAACTCGCAGGAGACGCCCCTGTTCCACAAGTCGCAGGTGCTGTACGGCATGGACAAGGCGAAGGCCGCCATGGCCTCGACGGGCGTGGCCGTGGTGGTGGAGGGGTACACCGACGTGATCGCCCTGCACGAGTCGGGCGTGAAGAACGCCGTGGCCACGTTGGGCACCGCGCTCACCATGCGCCATATCCGCCTGCTGTCGCGCCATGCGCAGCATGCCATCGTGTACCTGTTCGACGGCGACGAGGCGGGCCAGCGCGCCGCCGACCGCGCGCTCGCGTTCATCGACGACTCCATGACGCCCGAGGCGGGCAAGAGCCGCATCGAGCTGGCCGCCGTCACGCTGCCGGACAACCTCGACCCGGCGGATTTCGTGGCCCAGCGCGGGGCCGAGGAGCTGCAGAAGCTCATCGCGCAGGCCCAGCCGCTGCTGAAGTACGGCATCGAGCGTCGCCTTGCCCGCCACGACCTCGGCCGCGCCGAAGGGCGCGCCGCGGCGCTCGCCGACGCGCTGCAGGTGCTGGCCCCCATCAAGGACTCCATGCTCGCGCGCGACTACGCGGTGCAGATCGCCACGAGCGTGCGCGCCCGCGAGCAGGACGTGATCGACCAGCTGGAGCATCTGAAGGCGCCGAAGGCCGAAGGCGAGCGCGACGAGGCGGGCGCCGCCGACGGCGCGCCCGCGGCAGCGCCGCCGCGGCCGAGCCGCAGCCTGCCGCGCGCCGAGATCAACCGCCGCCGCTTCGAGCGCCAGCTGCTCACGCTGGCCGCGCGCCGCCCCGACCTCGCGCTCCTGCACGCCGACGCCCTCGCCCAGACCCAGTGGCACGAGCAGGCGCACGCCGTGATCGCGCAGAGCATGCTCGACACGCTGGCCGAGGATCCTGCATCCTCCTCGGCACGCCTCGTGGCGCAGGCGTCGCGCGCGCTGCCTGCGGCGGCGAGCGTGCTGACGTCGGGAACCGTGTCCGAAACGTCGACGCCCGAGCACCTGGCCTCCTTCCTCGTGGAGGAGCTCGCCATCGGCGACGCCGAGGACGCGGTGGGGGCCCTGCGCGCCCAGATCGCCGACCCCTCGCGCCTCGATCCCGACGAGCTGGAGATGCTGTACGAGACGGTGGCCGCCATGCAGCAGGACCTCAAGCGCCGTCGCGCCGCCCACAAGCCGCTGTCCTGATCGGGCTCGCGCCCCTCGCGCGCGGGACGGCGCATGGAATGGTATACTCGAAGCAGGAGAAAGGAGGAGCCCGTGAGCCCCTTCATCTGGTTGGCCGTCGCCGCCGTCATGGCGCTCGCCGAAGTGGCGTCGTTCGGCCTCATCACCATGTGGTTCGTCGTGGGCGCCCTCGTGGCGTTCGGCGCGAACCTGCTCGGCGCCGACCTGCTCGTGCAGATCGTCGTGTTCCTGATCGTGTCCGTCGTGTGCCTCGTCGCCCTGCGCCCCGTGTTCGTGAAGTACCGCGATCGCGGAAAGCAGGAGGAACCCACCCATGTCGGGCAGACCGCCATCGTGGTGGAGGACGTCGACAACGAGGGCCTCACCGGTCGCGTGGAAACCGACAACCGCATGACCTGGGCCGCGCGCTCCGCGGACGGCTCGTTCATCCCCCAGGGCGCTGTGGTGCGCATCGTGGGGCAGGAGAGCGTGAAGCTCATCGTCGAAAGGAAGGTGTCCTGACATGTTCACCCTCGATCCGCTCATGATCGCCATCATCGTGATCGTCGTGCTCGTGGTGCTGTTCTCGGTCACGTGCATCAAAATCGTCCCGCAGGCCGAGGCAGCCATCGTCGAGCGCCTCGGCTCGTACCTGGCCACGTGGAACAACGGCCTGCACGTCAAGGTGCCCTTCATCGATCGCGTGCGCCCCTACATCTCGCTCAAGGAGCAGGTGTTCGACTTCCCGCCGCAGCCCGTCATCACGAAGGACAACGTCACCATGTCCATCGACACGGTCGTGTTCTTCCGGATCATGGACCCGAAGCTGTACTGCTACGGCGTGGAGAACCCCATCATCGCCATCGAGAACCTGTCGGCCACCACGCTGCGCAACATCATCGGCGATCTGGACCTCGACACGACGCTCACCTCGCGTGACACCATCAACGCGAAGATGCGCGCCATCCTCGACGAGGCCACCGACGCGTGGGGCATCAAGGTGAACCGCGTCGAGGTGAAGAACATCACGCCGCCCGCCGCCATCCAGCAGGCCATGGAGAAGCAGATGAAGGCCGAGCGCGAGAAGCGCGAGGCCGTGCTTCTGGCCGAGGGCGAGAAGCAGGCCGCCATCACCATCGCCGAGGGCAACAAGCAGGCTCAGATCCTGTCCGCCGAGGCCGCGAAGCAGCAGGTGATCCTCGCCGCCGAGGCCGAGAAGGAGAAGCAGATGCGCGAGGCCGAGGGCGAGGCGGCGGCCATCCTGAACGTGCAGCAGGCCACGGCCGACGGCATCCGCATGGTGCGCGAGGCCGGCGCGGACAGCGCGGTGCTCACGCTGCAGGCGTTCGAGGCGCTCAAGAAGGTGGCCGACGGCCAGGCCACGAAGCTCATCATCCCCTCCGAGATCCAGGGCATGGCGGGCCTTGCCGCCTCGCTCAAGGAAATCGTCGTGGACAAGCAGGAATAGCGCTTCCCACCTCGCGTTTTGTGGAGCTTTCGGAAGACCGCTAGACAAGGCGCGCCCGAAACCGGACAATACGAACCCGACGATAACCCGCGCCGCCCCGACCACGGGCGGCGCGTCCCATAGAAGCAAGAAGGACGTGTTGACCGTGATTTCCATCGTGCAGTCCCCCAACCCCATCTTGAACCAGATGTGCGAACCGTGCGATCTGGACGACAAGAGCCTGAAGAAGCTGGCCAAGCAGATGGCGAAGGCCATGTACAAGAACGACGGCTGCGGCCTCGCCGCGCCGCAGCTGGGCGTGACGAAGCGCCTCGTGGTGATCGATTGCGACCAGGACGAGGGCGAGCAGAACCCCATCGTGCTCGTGAACCCCGTGCTCGTGGACACGCAGGGCGACCCCGTCGTGGCGGGCGAGGGGTGCCTGTCGTGCCCCGGCATCTCGGTGCCCATCGCGCGCCCGCCGTTCGCGCGCGTGCGCTACTTCGACCTCGACGGCGAGGAGTGGGAGATCGAGGGCGACGATCTTCTGGGCCGCTGCCTGCAGCACGAGCTCGACCACCTCGACGGCATCACCATGTTCGAGCGCTGCGACCCGCTCGTGCGCATCCAGGCGCTGCGCGACTACGAGATCGCGGTGGCCTCCGGCGCGAAGCCGGGGGAGACCTCGCTTGAAGCGCGGGTGCGCTGACATGCGCGTCGTGTTCATGGGCACGCCGGAGTTCGCGGCGACCATACTCGACGACCTCGTGGAGCAGCACGACGTGGTGGCGGTGTACACGCGCCCCGACGCGGTGCGCGGCCGCGGCAAGCGCCTCGAGCCCTCGCCGGTGAAGGCCGTGGCCGAGCGCCACGGCCTGCGCGTGCTGACGCCGCGCACCCTGCGCGACGAAGAGGCGCAGCGCGAGCTGGCGTCCTTCGCGCCCGACGTCGTCTGCGTGGCGGCCTACGGCGCCATCCTGCCGAAGGCCGTGCTCGACATCCCGCGCTTCGGCTGCCTCAACGTTCACGCCTCGCTGCTGCCGCGCTGGCGCGGCGCCGCGCCCATCGAGCGCGCCATCCTGGCGGGCGACGCCGAGGCGGGCGTGTGCATCATGCGCATGGAGGAGGGCCTCGACACGGGCGCGTACTGCGTGTGCCGCACAGCCTCCGTCGAGGGCAAGAGCGCCGCAGAGCTCACCGAGGAACTGGCCGACCTGGGCTCGCACGCCCTGCTCACCGCCCTCGTGCACGTCGAGCGCGGCGCCGCCGAGTGGACGGAGCAGGACGAGGCGCTCGTGACCTACGCGTCGAAGATCGAGAAGCGCGAGCTGGACCTGTCGCCGGCCGACGACGCCTTGACGGCGTCGCGCAAGGTGCAGGCGTCGCGCGCGGCGCATCCGTCGCGCGCGACGGTCGCGGGACGCGGCGTCACCGTGCTCGAGGCGCGCGCCGTCGAGGACGCGCAGGGCGGCGAGCTTGCGGCGGGCCTCGCGCCCGGATCGGTGCGGTTCGCGGGCAAGCGCCTGTTCCTCGGCATGGCAGACGGCGTCCTCGAGGCGCTCGAACTCAAACCTGACGGCAAGCAGGCCATGGATGCGCGTTCGTTCGCCGCGGGCATCCAGGGAATCAAAGACGGCGGCCTGACGTGGGAGGAAACGCATGCCTGAACCATCCGAGAAGCGCGAGCCGAAAGGCTACGCGGGACCCAAGAACCCGCCGAAGAGGCCGCGCTCCAAGGCGAGCCCCGCGCGCCTCGCCGCGCTCGACGTGGTGCGCGCCGTGCGCGAGCGCGACGCGTTCGCACAGGACGTCATCGGCACGCGCATCGACCGCTCGGACCTCTCCTCGGAGGACCGCGCCTTCGCCACGAAGCTGGCGCTCGGTACGGTCAGCGCCAGCGGCACGCTCGACGAGGTCATCGACCGCGCGCTCAACAAGCCTGACGACGTGAAGCCCGACGTGCGCGACGCCCTGCGCCTGAGCACCTACGAGATCATCTTCTTGGGCAAGAGCCCGCATGCGGCCGTCGACCAGGGCGTCGAGCTCGTGCGCTCGTTCGCGGTGAGCGCGTCGGGCTTGGCGAACGCGGTGCTGCGCAAGATCGTGGCCCTGCGCGCGTCGTTCCCCTTCGGCGATCCGATGCGCGACCTCGAGGCGCTCGCGCGCCTGCACGCGTTCCCGCTGTGGCTCGCGCGCAAGCTCATCGCCGACCTGGGGCCGCAGGCGGCCCTCGACTTCATGCGCGCCTCGAACGAGCAGGCGCCGCTGTTCATCGCCGTCAACGCCGCGAAGACGAGCGACGAGGCCCTCGTGGCCGCGTTCGAGAAGCTCGACGAGGGGCTCGACCCGGTGGCGATCGACGACGTGCGCGTTCCCGGCTGCTACCGCGTGCTCGATACGCGCGCTCTGCTGCTGCCCGAGGTGAAGCGCCTGTTCGGCCAAGGCAAGATACTCGTGTCCGACGCCGCTTCGCAGCTCGTGGCCGCCTCGGTGCTGCCCGAGCGGAAGCCGGAAACGTTGCTGGAGGTGGGCGCCGGGCGCGCCACGAAGACCATCCTGCTGCAAAGCGACGCCCAGCGTGCCTACGGCTCGCAGCTCGCGCTCACGGCGCTCGACAACCATGCGTTCAAGACGCGGCTGCTCAAAGAGCGTGCCGACCGCTACAACGCGCAGGTGGCCGAGGCGCTCACGGGCGATGCGCTCGAGCTGGACGCCGTGGTGGGGGAGCGGCAGTTCGACGAGATATTCATCGACGCGCCCTGCTCCGGCCTGGGCACGCTGCGCCGCCACCCCGAGATCCGCTGGCGCATCACGCCGGCCGACGTCGCGGAGTTCGCGCGCGTGCAGCTGGGCATGCTCCAGTCCGCGGCGCCTCACGTGGCCGTCGGCGGCACGCTGGCCTACGCCACGTGCACGGTGACGCGCGAGGAGAACAACGGCGTGGTGAAGGCCTTCCTCGACAGCCCCGCCGGCGCGGGCTTCGAGCTGGCGCCCGTCAACGGCCGCTCCTGCGTCGCCACGCGCCTGCGCCCCGGATCGTCGGACGCCCACTTCGCCGTCCGGTTCGTCCGCACCGCCTGACGCACGCCGCACCCCGAATCGAAACGAAAAGGAGACCCTATGCTTTCCGAGCGCATGCTTTCGCGCCTGATCCATACCATGACCAAACGCGAGTTGACCCTGCGGCCGACCGACGAGACCATGATGCCGCCCGCGAACCCCGGGCAGAAGTACATGCTGTACATGCACGTGCCCTTCTGCGAACGGCTCTGCCCCTACTGCAGCTTCAACCGCTACCCGTTCCGTGCCGAGGTGGCCGCGCCCTACTTCGCGAACATGCGCAAGGAAATGATGATGCTCAAGGATTTGGGCTACGACTTCGAGAGCATCTACGTGGGCGGCGGCACGCCCACCGTCATGATCGACGAGCTGTGCGAGACCCTCGATATGGCTCGCGACAACTTCAGCATCAGGGAAGTGGCTTCCGAGACCAACCCGAACCACCTGACGCAGCCGTGGCTCGACAAGCTGCACGGCCGCGTGCAGCGCCTGTCCGTAGGCGTGCAGAGCTTCGACGACGACCTGCTCAAGCAGATGGACCGCTACGAGAAGTACGGCAGCGGCGACGAGATCCTCGAGCGCATCGCCGAGGCCGAGCCGTACTTCGACTCGCTCAACGTGGACATGATCTTCAACTTCCCCTCGCAGACCGAGGACGTGCTGATGGCCGACCTCGAGAAGATCGTGCTGTCCGGCTGCCGTCAGACCACGTTCTCGCCGCTGTACGTGTCGTCGGCCACCACGCGCAAGATGGTGTCGGTGCTGGGCAAGATGGACTACGAGCGCGAGTACCGCTACTACCAGATCATCGACGGGGTGCTGGCCGGCGGCGACGACCCCCTGTTCGACCGCACCACGCTGTGGACGTTCACGCGCGACGGCGAGGGCGAGAAGCCGGTCGACGCGCCGCAGATCGACGAGTACCAGGTGAACTACGACGAGTACCCGGCCATCGGCAGCGGCTCCATCACGCACCTGAACGGCTGTCTGTACGTCAACAACTTCAGCATCAAGGACTACAACGCCGCCATCGAGAGCGGGCGCATGTCCATCATGGGCAAGACGGTGATGAGCAAGCCCGACCTCATGCGCTACCGGTTCCTGCTCGATCTGTACAAGCTGCGCCTCGACAAGCGGGCCTTCGCGCGCGATTTCGGCTGCACCATCGAGCGCGGCCTTCCCATGGAGATGGCGTTCATGCGCTTGAACGGGGCGTTCGCCACGGACAACGCCGACGAGCTGACGCTCACGCCGAAGGGCCGCTACCTGGTCGTCGTCATGTACCGCCAGTTCCTCAGCGGCATGAACAACCTGCGCGACCAGGCGCGCGCCGCGCTGACGGGCCCGGAGCGCGAGCTCTTGTTCGGCGAGGGCGTCCCCGCGTAGGGAGCCCGCGCGCGTCGACGACGCGCGAACCGACGCCCATGGCAGGCGGCCCGGAACCACCGGGCCGCTTTTTTGTTTCCAAATGATTTCGTCATCGTATGAATCGAAGCGGTTTGCTATACAATAGGTAGACTTTTATTCCGACAACATACAAGAAGGAGGTCAAGCGAGCATGGAGCCGAACATCGAAGAGGTGGCTGGACGTATTCGGGCGCTGCGCGAAGACCTCGACATCACCATGCAGGAGATGGCAGACGCGACGGGCCGCTCGGTGGCCGAGTACGCCGCGCAGGAATCGGGGCGGCAGGACCTGTCGTTCACGTTTCTGTACAAGTGCGCGCAGCGCTTGGGCGTCGACGTCATCGAGCTTTTGACCGGCGAGGACCCGCATCTTTCGGGCTATTCGCTGACGCGCGCCGCCGAGGGGCTGTCCATCAAGCGCCGTGCGGGCTTCGAGTACCTGCACAAGGCCCCGCACTTCAAGAACAAGCTGGCCGAGCCCTTCCTGGTGACGGCGCCGTACCTGGAGGAGGAGCAGAGCGAGCCCATCCACCTGTCCTACCACAAGGGCCAGGAGCTCGACTACATCATCTCGGGCCGCATGCGCTTCGCCTACGAGGACCACGTCGAGGAGCTCGAGGCGGGCGACCTGCTCATGTACGATTCCAGCCGCGGCCACGGCATGATCGCCACCGGCGGCGAGCCGTGCACGTTCCTCGCGGTCGTCATGAAGCCGAACGGGGAGATTATCTAGGCGCTGCTCCCCGGCGCGCGGCGTCCAACCGCGCGGAACCCGGGCGCATGCGCCTCGCATTCGATGATCCCATCCGTCTCGCGGCGGATAGTTCCCGCCGCATCGATTCCCCAGAAAGACATCATCATGAGAAACATCAACCTCCGTTACGTGAACGAATCCTACGACGAGGACGGGGTGCTCGCCTCGTTCGAGGTGAACTGCCCGGCCGACTTCAACTTCGGCTACGACGTGGTCGACGACATCGCCGTGAACGATCCCGATCGGCGCGCCATGGTGTGGTGCAACCCCGAAGGCGAGGAGCACGTGTTCACCTTCGCCGACATGAAGCGCTGGTCGGACAAGACGGCGAGCTTCCTGGCCGAGGCGGGCGTCGGGCGCGGCGACATGGTCATGGTCATCCTGCGTCGCCACTACCAGTTCTGGTTCGTGGCCACCGCGCTCGCGAAGCTGGGCGCCGTCATGGTGCCCGCCACGTTCATGCTCAAGGAGCACGACCTGGAGTACCGCCTGAACGGCGCCTCCATCAAGGCCGTCATCGCCACGTCGCTCGGCGACATCGCCGACGTGGTGGACAACGTGGCGGGGGCGTGCCCCACGCTGGCATGCCGCATCCTCGTGAACGGCGCGGGCGGCGGGCTGTCGCCCGAAGACGAGCACGGCGCCATCGTGCTGCCCGAAGGCGAGCTCATCGGGCCCGCCTTGTCCGGCCCCGAGGGCGTGTGCGCGGCTTCGGCCGAGCGCGACGGCTGGCTCGACTTCAACGCGGGCGTGCGCGCCGCCTCCGAGGACTTCGAGCGTCGCGAGACGGCCGCCGCCGACCCCATGCTCATGTACTTCTCGTCCGGCACGTCGGGCAACCCCAAGATGGTGCTGCACGATTCCGAGTACGCCATCGCGCACCTCGTGACGGCCAAGCACTGGCACAACGTGGAGCCCGACGGCCTGCACTTCACCATCGCCGACACGGGGTGGGGCAAGGCCGTGTGGGGCAAGTACTACGGCCAGTGGCTCATGGAGGCGTGCGTGTTCACGTACGACTACGACCGCTTCCGCCCCTCCGACATCCTGTCGCTCATCGGGCGCTACGGCATCACCACGCTGTGCTGCCCGCCCACGATGTACCGCATGATGATGACCGAGGACATCGACGCCTTCGACCTGAGCACGCTCGTGTACTCCACGACGGCGGGCGAGGCGCTGAATCCCGACCTGTTCGACTTCTGGAAGGAGCACACGGGGCTCACCATCTACGAAGGGTTCGGGCAGACCGAGACGCCGCTCACCATCGCGAACCTCACGAACTCCACTCCGCGCCCCGGCTCCATGGGCAAGCCGGTGCCGCTGTACAACGTGGAGATCCAGCGCGACGACGGCACCCGCTGCGCCGTAGGCGAGACGGGCGAGGTGTGCATCGACATCCACGAGAAGGCCGCCGGCATCATGCTGGAGTACTACCGCGATCCCGAGAAGACCGCGGCCGCCATGACGTGCGGCTGGTACCATACCGGCGACACGGCCTGGTGCGACGAGGACGGCTACTTCTGGTACGTCGGCCGCAACGACGACGTCATCAAGTCGAGCGGCTACCGCATCGGCCCCTTCGAGATCGAGAGCGTCCTGCTCGAGCACGAGGCGGTGCGCGAGTGCGCCGTCACCGGCGTGCCCGACCCCACGCGCGGCAAGGCCGTGAAGGCCACCATCGTGCTGGCCGAGGGCTTCGCGGGCTCCTCCGAGCTCACGCGCGAGCTGCAGACCTGGGTGAAGCACAAGACCGCGCCGTACAAGTACCCCCGCATCGTGGAGTACGTCGAGGCGCTGCCGAAAACCGTGAACGGCAAGATCCGCCGCGCGGCAATCCGCGAGACGGACGAGGCCGCCGCGGCGCCCGAAGGGCTCGTGTGATGGCGGCCGACGACCCGGAGCGCTCCGCGCGCGGCCCGCTCGCCCTCGACGTGCCCGTGGCCGTGGTATGCGGCCATTACGGGGTGGGCAAGACGAACCTGTCGCTCAACGTCGCGCTCGACGCGGCCGAGGCGGGGCGCGCGGTCACGGTGATCGACCTGGACGTGGTGAACCCCTTCTTCCGCTCGAGCGACTACCGCGCGCTGCTCGACGAGCGCGGCATCCGCCTCGTCGCGCCCGTGTTCGCGGGCACGAACCTCGACGGGCCCAGCCTGTCGGGCACCATCGAGCCGGCCATCGACGGCGCGCAGCGCGCCTGGCGCACGGGCGACGAACGCCCGCTCGTCGTGATCGACGCGGGCGGCGACGACGTGGGCGCGACGGCGCTCGGCCGCTTCGCGCGCACGGTGTCGCAGGCCCCCTACGCCATGCTGTACGTGGTGAACCGCAGCCGCAACCTCACGCAGGAGCCGGGCGAGGCCGTCGAGGTGCTGCGCGAGATCGAGCTGAAGTCGGGCCTCGGGGCCACGTGCGTCGTGAACAACACGCACTTGCAGGGCGACACCGACGAGGCGGTGGTGGAGCAGGGCGTGCCGTTCGCGCGCGCCGTCGCGCAGGCGGCCGGGCTGCCCCTGGCGTGTACGACCGTGCCCGCTGCGCTGGCCCAGCAGGTCGCCGACCGGGAAACTACCCACCGCGCGCCGAATGGGGATCGGCAAACGTACTATCCTGTGCAAGTATATGTAAGAACTCCCTGGGAATAGGCAAGAGAGCTGCGTGCCGGACGCTTTTCGTCCGGCCGTTCATGCATTCAGACGAGACGAGGAAGGCGAATCATGGCGAGAATCAGCGTAGACGACTCCTTCTGCAAGGGGTGCGGCCTGTGCGTTGACGCATGCCCCGAGCAGATCATGGCGCTCGACCACGACAAAATCACCGCGAAGGGCTACCACCCCGCGTACTGCACCGACATGGACGCGTGCACGGGCTGCATGTCTTGCGCGACGATGTGCCCTGACGTTGCGATCACGGTAGAGAGGTAGACCATGGCAGAGAAAGTGCTCATGAAGGGTAACGAGGCTTTGGCGGAGAGCGCCCTGCGCGCCGGCTGCCGCTTCTTCTTCGGCTACCCCATCACGCCGCAGACCGAGCTCGCGGCATACATGTCCAAGCGCATGCCGAAGGTGGGCGGCACCTTCCTGCAGGCAGAGAGCGAGATCGCGGCCATCAACATGGTGTACGGCGCCGCGGCCGCCGGCGCGCGCGTCATGACGTCGTCGTCGTCGCCGGGCATCTCGCTCAAGGGCGAGGGCATCTCCTACATGGCCGGCGCCGACCTGCCGGGCGTCATCATCAACGTGCAGCGCGGCGGCCCGGGCCTCGGCGGCATCCAGCCGTCCCAGGCCGATTACTGGCAGGCCACCCGCGCGCTCGGCCACGGCGACTTCCGCGTGGTCGTGTACGCGCCGTCCACCGTGCAGGAGATGGCCGACTACGTGTACTCCGCGTTCGACGTGGCCGACAAGTACCGCACGCCCGTCATGATCCTTGCCGACGGCATGCTCGGCCAGATGATGGAGCCCGTGGTCATGCCCGAGCCCGTGGACGCGCTTCCCGACAAGCCCTGGGCCACGAACGGCCACCGGCACGAGCGCGCCCACAACGTGGTGAACTCGCTGTACCTGACGGCCGAGGCCCTCGAGGACCTCAACGTGGAGCGCTACGAGCGCTACGCCGCCATCGAGCGCGACGAGCAGCGCGCCGAGTCGTTCATGTGCGACGATGCCGACATCGTGGTCGTCGCGTTCGGCGCGAGCGCCCGCGTGGCGCGCAGCGCGGTGGTCGCGGCGCGCGAGCAGGGCATCAAGGCCGGCCTCATCCGGCCCATCACCCTGTGGCCGTTCCCCGTGGACGCCATCGAGGCCACGGTTCCCACCGCGAAGGCGTACCTGTCGGTGGAGATGAACATGGGCCAGATGGTGGACGACGTGCGCCTGACCGTCGCCGGCCGCCGTCCGGTGGAGTTCTACGGCCGCACCGGCGGCGTCATCCCGACGCCCGTGGAGGTGCTGGCCAAGCTGGAATCGATGAACGAAGAACTCGCTGCGTCCGCGAAAGGAGGGGAGTAGGCCATGGCCGAGAAGGAAATGAAAGTCGTGTTCGAACGACCCCATGCGCTCTTGCCCGTCGTGACGAACTACTGCCCCGGGTGCTCCCACGGCATCGTCAACCGCCTCGTGGCCGAGTGCCTCGACGAGCTGGACGTGGAAGGCTCCACGGTGGGCGTGGCCCCCGTCGGCTGCACCGTCACGTCCTACGACTTCTACGGCTGCGACATGATCGAGGCCGCGCACGGGCGCGCGCCGGCGGTGGCCACCGCCGTCAAGCGCGTGCTGCCCGGCGGCGTCGTGTTCGCCTACCAGGGCGACGGCGACCTCGCGTCCATCGGCATGGCCGAGACCGTGCACGCTGCCACCCGCGGCGAGAACATCACCGTCATCTTCGTCAACAACGCCATCTACGGCATGACGGGCGGCCAGATGGCCCCCACGAGCCTGCCGAACCAGGTGACGCAGACGAGCCCCTACGGCCGCGACACCGAGACGGCCGGCTTCCCCATCCGCGTGTGCGAGCTTCTGAGCTCGCTCGACGGCGTGGCGTACCTGGAGCGCGTCACCGTCGACTGCCCGAAGAACGTGCGCAAGGCGAAAAAGGCCATCAAGAAGGCGTTCCAGACCCAGATCGACGGGCGCGGCTACTCGCTCGTCGAGATCGTGGGCACGTGCCCGACGAACTGGGGCATGACGCCGCAGGACTCCTTCGCGTGGATGAACGAGAACATGCTGCCGTACTACCCGTTGGGCGTCTACAAGGACGTGGTGGCCGAGGGCTACGCGAACGCGGCCGAGGCCGCCGCCGCGCGCAACGCCGACTGCCCCATTGCGAACCCTGCCCCGCAGGCGGAAGGAGGCGCGCGATGAGCCGCTCCGTCAATATGGTGCTGGCCGGCTTCGGCGGCCAGGGCGTGCTGTTCGCCGGCAAGCTGATCGCCTACGCCGGCCTGTTGGAGGACCGCGAGGTGTCGTGGCTGCCCTCCTACGGTCCCGAGATGCGCGGCGGCACCGCGAACTGCAGCGTGTGCGTGTCGGACGACCCCATCGGAAGCCCCCTCGTGCTGGAGCCCGACGTGCTCGTGGCCATGAACCAGCCGTCGCTCGACAAGTTCGAGCACAGCGTGGCGAAGGGCGGCGTCGTGGTGGCCGACTCCACGCTCATCCAGCGCATCCCCGAGATCGAGGGCGTGCGCATGTGCGCCATCCCCGCGACGGCCATGGCCGAGGAGGCGGGCTTCAAGAAGCTCGCGAACATCATCCTGGCCGGCAAGCTGTTCGCCGAGACGGGCTTCTGCGAGGAAGCGACCCTGTGGAAGGCCATCGAGAAGTGCGTGCCCGCCAAGAAGGCGGAGATGCTCGACATGAACAAGCGGGCGCTGCAACTGGGAATCGACGCATAGGGTTCCGCCGTTCTTCGAACGGCGGAACATGCCGACGCTGCGGCCGTCCGTGGCGCTCGAGCTTGGCGCTCCAAGCCCTCGTCGCGTGCCCGAGGCGCGCTTCCTCGGGCTTTCACGCCAATCTCGGGCACCACGGAAAGCCTCGCTGACCGATTTGGAAATGTACGCGATAGAAAGTGTAGGATTCGCATGGTAGCTGAACTGGCCGAGATCGGCCTGCGCATCAAGGGTCTGCGCGAGGCGTGCGACGTCTCGCGCGAGGACATGGCGGCCGAGCTGGAGGTGCCGCTGGAAACCTACGTACGCTGGGAGGAGACCGGCGACGACGTTCCCATCTCGGCCATCTACCACATGGCCCACCACTTCGGCGTGGAGTTCACCGAGATCCTCACCGGAACCGCGGCGAAGCTCGACACGTACCAGGTGGTGCGCTGGGGCGAGGGGCGCGAGGTGGACCGCTATCCGGGCTACCACTTCGAGGACCTCGCGTGGCGCTACACCGGCAAGATCATGCAGCCGCTGCTCGTGGTGCTCGACCCGTCCGACGAGCCGGCGAAGCTCGTCACCCACACAGGCCAGGAGTTCAACCTCGTCATCGAGGGCACCGTCGTGGTCACCTGGGCGGACAAGGAGTTCGAGCTCAACGCCGGCGACAGCATCTACTTCAACCCCGAGCACCCGCACGGCCAACGCTGCGGCGGCGACGTGCCCGCGAAATTCGTGACCATCATCGCAGAGTAGGAAGCGCGACCCGTGAACCATATCCTGAAAAAATACTGCCCCCGCATCGAGTTCGACTCCTACGAGGACTTCTTCGAGAACTTCCGCATCGACGTGCCTGAGGCGTTCAACTTCGGCTTCGACGTCGTCGACGAGTGGGCGCGCGTCGAGCCCGAGAAGCGCGCGCTCGTGTGGTGCGACGACCACGACGAGGAGCGCACCTTCACGTTCACCGACCTGTCGCGCCTGTCGAACCAGGCGGCCAACGCATTTCGCAAGCTCGGCATCGGCAAGGGCGACGTGGTCATGATGATCCTGCGTCGCCGCTGGGAGTATTGGGTGTGCGCCGTGGCGCTGTGCAAGCTGGGCGCCACCATCATCCCGGCGTCGTTACAGCTGACGAAGAAGGACATCGTCTACCGCGCCGACAGCGCGAGCGTGAAGGCCGTCGTCTGCGTCGACGACGACTACGTGTGCGGCCAGATGGAGCTTGCGCTGCCCGAATCGCCGTCCATCGAGAACCGCATCATCGTTGCGGGCGAGCGCGAGGGCTGGACGCCGTTCGACGAGCTGATCGAGGGCGAGTCGGACGAGTTCGAGCGCCCGTGCGGCCCTGCCGGCGTCACGAGCAAGGACACCATGCTCATCTACTTCACGTCGGGCACCACCGGCATGGCGAAGGCCGTGTGCCACAACTTCGCGCATCCGCTGGGCCATATCATCACGGCGAAGTACTGGCAGCAGGTGGAGGAGGACGCGCTGCACATGAGCGTGACCGACAGCGGCTGGGCGAAGTTCGGCTGGGGCAAGATCTACGGCCAGTGGATCGCCGGTGCCACCGTCTTCGCCTACGACATGGACAAGTTCGTGCCCACGAAGCTGTTGCAGAAGATCCAGGACTACCGGCTGACCACGTTCTGCGCGCCGCCGACGATGTACCGCTTCATGCTGCAGGAGGACGTGAGCGCCTACGACCTGTCGAGCGTGCACAACTTCGCCACGGCGGGCGAGCCGCTCAACGCCGAGGTCACCATCGCGTGGAAGCGTTTGACCGGCAAGAACATCCGCGAGGGCTTCGGGCAGACCGAGGGCCCCGTGCTGCTGGCCACCTTCCCGTGGGTCGACCCGCGCCCGGGCTCCATGGGCAAGCCCTCGCCGCTGCTCAACATCAAGCTGCTCGACGACGACGGCAACGAGGTGCCCGACGGCGAGGAGGGCGCCATCTGCGTCACGGGCCTCAAGGAGGCGTACCCGCCGGGCCTGTTCACGGGCTACTACCGCGAGCCGGAGCGCACGCGCGAGGCCGTGGGCGGGGAATACTACAACCTGCACGACATGGCGTGGCGCGACTCGGACGGCTACTGCTTCTTCGTGGGCCGCAACGACGACGTCATCAAGTGCTCGGGCTACCGCATCGGCCCCTTCGAGGTGGAGAGCGCGCTCATCGAGCACGACGCCGTGGTGGAGTGCGCGGTCACGGCCGCGCCCGACCCCATCCGCGGCAAAGTGGTGAAGGCCACGATCGTGCTGGCAAAGGGCTGGGAACCCTCCGATGAGCTGGTCAAAGAGCTGCAGAACCACGTGAAGAAGACGACGGCGCCGTATAAGTACCCCCGCATCGTCGAGTTCGTGGACGAGCTGCCGAAGACCATCGGCGGCAAGATCAAGCGCAAGCTCATCCGCAACCAGGACGGCATCGAGGATTAACGGGGCGCGCCGACGCGGGCGCGGGGATCGTGCTATCATGTCAGCTCATGGACCCGCATGAGCCGACATATCGCGACTACGCCCGTTGGGCGCGCCAATCGCTCGAGGAGATCGCGCGCGATTGCGACGTGCAGGCGTTCCGCGCGAGCGGCCCGGGCGGGCAGTGCGTGAACACCACCGACTCGGCGGTGCGCATGACGCACGTGCCCAGCGGCATGACGGCGACGTCCCGCGAGTCGCGCAGCCAGTTCCGCAACCGCCAGCTGTGCGTGCAGAAGCTGCGCGACCAGTTCGCGCGCAAGGCCGTCCCGCCGAAGGTGCGCCGGGCCACGAAGGCGACGCGCGCTTCCAAGGAGCGCCGCCTCGCCGAGAAGCGCCATCGCTCCCAGACGAAGTCCCAGCGCGGCCGCGTCGACGAGTAGCGCGGTCGGCCTGTCGGCGCATGCCCGCCGTGGATGCCGCTTTCTCGCACGGCCGGGCCTTCGCAGCTGCGATTCGTGGCAGAAAACGCGAGAAATTCGTCGTCGCACTACCGTCGCAAGCGACGATTTGTCCAGGGCGGTTTCGAAGCCCCCTCTTTGAGCAGGCGAAACGAAACAGCGCCGGTTGCCCCTCTGCCACCCCGGCCGAAACGGCGGGGAAAAACGACGAATTTCTCGCGTTTTCTGCCAGAAGAGGGGGTTTCTTTGGCGTGCGCCCCCTGTTGCGGTCGCGCGGCGGCCGGGCAGGCGCGAAAGCCGTCCGCACACTACCACGGGTAACGCTTGCGTGTCCCTCCTGCTACGAACCTGCGACGGTTCGGTGACCGGGCGCTGCTCGGGCGTATCGTGAACTCGTTATGACGGTTTGCGTCGTCTGCGGGCGGCGTATCAGCGATAAGGAGCACGCGCATGGCGGATTTGCAAAGTCCGAAGGACCGGATCACCCTGCGAAACGGCTACGGCATTCCGTGTTTGGGGTTCGGCACGTGGAAGATGCCCGACGGGGAAGTGGGAATCGACGCCGTTCATCAGGCGCTTCATGACGGGTATCGCCACGTCGACACGGCTCAAGCCTACGACAACGAAGGCACGGTGGGCAAGGCGCTCGCCACGGGCGGCGTGTCGCGCGAAGATATGTTCGTCACCACGAAGGTGTGGAACACCGATCGCGGCTACGACGCCACGCTCAAGGCGTTCGAGGAATCGCGCACGAGGCTGCATCTCGACTACGTCGACCTCTACCTCATCCATTGGCCCGCTGCGAAGGGCGCCGAATCGGAGTGGCAGCGCACGAACCAGGAGACGTGGCGCGCGCTCGAGACGCTGTATCTCGACGGGAAGGTGCGCGCGATCGGCGTGAGCAACTTCAAGCCCCATCACCTCGAGCCGCTCATGGACGCTGCCGACATCCTGCCGATGGTGGATCAGATCGAGCTGCATCCCGGCTGCAACCAGGAGGTCACGCGCGAGTTCT
The DNA here is from genome assembly GCF_900184265.1 of Eggerthella timonensis. Classification (NCBI taxonomy): domain Bacteria; kingdom Bacillati; phylum Actinomycetota; class Coriobacteriia; order Eggerthellales; family Eggerthellaceae; genus Eggerthella; species Eggerthella timonensis. The sequence goes on along the minus strand of NZ_FXXA01000002.1, from coordinate 2,628,122 downwards.
GCAACCGCCACGACATCGTGGTGGAGGCCTGGTCGCCGCTCGGCTCGGGCCGCGTGCTGGAGAACCAGCTGCTCATCGACATCGCGGCCAGCTACGGTTGCACGGTGGCGCAGCTGTGCCTGCGTTGGTGCCTCCAGCGCCGCGCCATCCCGCTGCCCAAGTCCACGGACCCGGCGCGCATCGCCGAGAACGCGCGCATTTTCTGGTTCAACATCACCGACGAGGACCTGCAACGCATCGACGAGCTGGACCCGCTCGGCCAAAGCGGCCTCGACCCCGACACCGTCGACTTCTAAGCGCACGCACCCGTAGAAAGCCCGCTGATGCGGGCTTTCTCTTGTAGTGGAGCGCAACGCATGGCCGACGGGCGGGCAACGCGTTGGCAAGGTCCGCGCGGCCCCGCATGCGCCGGCGGGGTTCTCCCGTAGGGTGTATCGGGTACGTCTGGACGCAAGCGCGCCGAGCGCGCCTCGAAGCGACCCCCGATAAGGAGCATCAGCATGGTCGATAACGCTCACAGCGGCGCGAACCGCGCCTCGTCTGATGCGAGCGCCGGCGGGAAGCCGGGCAAGCAGAAGCTCGCGCGCGTGCTCAGCGTGCCGGACATGGTCGTGTACGGGCTCATCTTCATGGTGCCGATCGCGCCGATGGGCATCTACGGCGGCGTGTTCGGCGATTCGGGCGGTATGCCTGCGCTCGTGTACCTCGTGGGCACGCTGGCCATGGTGTTCACGGCGCTGTCCTACGGCATGCTCATCCGCGAGTGGCCCGTGGCGGGATCGGTGTACGCCTACACCTCGCGCGGCCTCGGCAAGGGCATCGGCTTCGTGACGGGCTGGACGCTTCTGCTCGACTACCTGCTGATCCCCCTGCTCATGTACGTGGTGGCCTCGACGGCGCTCTCAAGCCTCGTGCCCGAGGTGCCCGCATGGGCGTTCGCCGTGGTGTTCGTGGTGGCGAACACGTTCGTGAACGTGCGCGGCATCGGCCTCACCGACATCGTGAACCGCATCGCGCTCGTGCTGGAGATCCTCGTGCTGCTTATCTTCGTCGTGCTCGGCGTCCGGTGGCTGCTCACCGATCCTGCATCGCACGGTTTCTCGCTCGATCCCTTCTTCAACCCGTCCACGTTCGATCCGAACCTCGTCATGAGCGCCGTATCGCTGGGCGTGCTGTCGTTTTTGGGCTTCGACGGCATCGCGACCTTGTCGGAGGAGGCGAAGGACGGCCGCCGCGGACCGGGGCGCGCCATGATGGCGTCGCTTGCCATCGTGGGAAGCCTGTTCGTGCTGCAAACCTACATCGCCGGCTGCATCAGCCCCGACGGCGCCGCGTTCGCGGGCGATTCGAGCAACGCCTTCTACCTCGTGGCGCAGCTCGTGGGCGGGCGCTGGCTGTACGTCGTGTGCGCGGTGGCGACGGCGCTGGCCTGGGGCATCTTCACGGCGCTGGCCGCGCAGACGGCCGTGTCGCGGATACTCTTCGCCATGGGCCGCGCGGGCGGGCTGCCGAAGCCGTTGGCCAAGGTCCACCCGAAGTACCGCACGCCCTACGTCGCGTCGCTGTTCGTGGGCGCGCTCACGCTCGTGCTCGTGCTGACGTTCGGGCAGCTGGGCACCGATACCATCTCGCTGTTCGTGAACTTCGGCGCGCTCACGGCGTTCCTCATGCTGCACGTCACCGTCATCGGGTACTTCTTCGTCAAGAAGCGGGACGGACGCTGGGTGGCACACCTGCTGTCGCCTTTGTGCGGCATCGCGGTGATCGGCTACACGTGGTGGAGCCTCGACGTGCCGGCGAAGGTGCTCGGCCTCGTTTGGATGGCCTTGGGAATCGTGTACTACCTCGTGCTGCACTACGGTTTGAAGCGCGACGTGAAGCTGGACGGCTAGGCGCACCTGCGCGCATCGTGGGAGCCGTCGAACTGCTCAGCTGCGAAAACGGCGCGCTGTGCGTCGTAACCGGTTCTAGACAACGTCACCCTCTTCGTCGGAAAATAGATCAACACGGTCAAAAACGAAAGCATGCACGAGGAGGTTGCGGTTTGAGGATAGCGATCTGCGATGATGACGGAGCGCTTCGAAGCGGTCTGCGCAGCGCGCTGGACCGGTCGCTGGCTGGGCGAAACGTTCGGGCGCGGTACCAGGAGTACACCGCCGGCGAGCGCCTGGTGGCCGCCGCGGCGGAGGGCGAGCCTTTCGATTTGGTGTTCCTCGACGTCTATCTCGAAGGTGAGGACGGCGTGTCGGCGGCTCGCGCGTTGCGCGCCGTGGACGCGGCGGTGCCCATCGTCTTCCTCACGGTCTCGCGCGAGCACGCGGTGGAGAGCTACGAGGTGCGCGCAACCGACTACCTGATGAAACCGCTCGATCCGACCGCCATCGAGCGCGTCCTCGATCGGGTCCTTCCGGCCCATAAGCCCCGACTGGCGTTCAGGGTGGGCGCGTCGCGGCGCTATTTCGCCTTCGGCGACATCATGTACCTCGAAAGCCGCGACCATGCGGTGCTGCTGCATATCGCCGACGGTTCCTGCCATCGCGGGCTGGCGAAGCTCGACGACGTGCAACGGGATCTGGACGACCCTCGTTTCCTGCGCTGCCACCGCAGCTGCCTGGTGAACATGGACTACATCGCCGACGTGCACGACGATTTCGTCCTGCGCGACGGAACGTGCGTGCCGGTGCGCGTGAAGGAGCGCCGCAAGATGCACGAAGCCTATCACCGGTACTTCGTCGACGCCTTGTGCGAGAAGCGCGGGGGCGCGTAGGGGGGGGGCGAGCCCGATGCGTGCATCCGGCAACGCTTGCGTGCCGGATGGGCGGCCAGGCGTCGCGGCGGCGGGGCACGGCGGTGTACAATGGCCGAAAACGCATGCGCGCCCGCGTTCGGGCGCTCTCGGTCAACGCCGTGGAAGGGAGTTTCTCATGGGAATCGTCGCCGCGTACGCCGTGCCGCACCCGCCGCTCATCGTGCCCGCTGTGGGTCGGGGGCAGGAGCGCGCCATCCAGGACACCGTAGACGCGTACCGCGAGGTGGCGCGCCGTATCGCCGCGCACGCTCCCGATACCATCGTGGTCGTCTCGCCCCATGCGCCGCTGTTCCGCGACTGCTTCCACGTGTCCACCGGCGAGGCCGGGCACGGCGACATGGGAAGGTTCGGGGCATGGGACGCGTCCGTCACCGTGCCCTACGACGGCGCGATGGGCGCCTCCATAGCCGCCTGCGCGCGCAAGCACACGGTGCCGCTGTGCGGCAGCGGCATGCGCGACGGCGAACTCGATCACGCCACCTTCGTGCCGCTGCATTTCGTGAACGAGGCCTACACCGGCTACGAGGTGGTGCGCATCGGGCTTTCGGGCCTGTCGCCCGAGACGCATCTCGCCATGGGGCGCTGCATCGCCGAGGCGGCCGACGACCTCGACCGCACCTGCGTGCTGGTCGCGAGCGGCGATCTGTCCCACAAGCTGGCGGCCGAGGGCCCGTACGGCTATGCGCCGCAAGGACCCGTGTTCGACCGTACGGTGACCGCGCTGTTCGATGCGGGCGACCTGGACGGGTTGATCGACATCGACGAGGCGTTCGCCGAGGAAGCGGCCGAATGCGGTCTGCGGGCGTTCTGGATCATGGCCGGCGCGCTGGAGGGCCGACCGTTCTCGCACGAGCTGCTCAGTTACGAGGGGCCGTTCGGCGTGGGCTACGCCGTGGCCGCCTTCGAGGTGCAGGGCGCATCCGGCGACGGGGCCGTGCGCTCGGGCATCGACGAGCGCGCCGACGCGCTCGACGCCGAGGACGCCGCGGCCGACGGCGCGCGCGTCGATCCGTACGTGGCGCTGGCGCGGGCGAGCGTCGAGGGCTTCGTGCGCACGAGAAGCCCCATCGCGCTGCCGGACGACCTGCCGCCCGAGCTGGCCGACGAGCGAGCCGGCGTGTTCGTGTCGCTGCACGAGCGCGGCGAGCTGCGCGGGTGCATCGGCACCGTCGCTCCCGTCACCGGCAGCGTGGCGGCCGAGATCGTGCGCAACGGCGTGGCGGCGGCCTCCGAGGACCCGCGCTTCCCGCCCGTGCGGCCCGAAGAGCTGGATGCGCTGTCGTACTCGGTGGACGTCTTGCTCACGCCCATGCCCATCGACTCGGTGGACGAGCTCGATCCCGCGCGCTACGGCGTGATCGTGACGAAAGGGTGGAAGCGCGGTTTGCTGCTGCCGAACCTCGAGGGCGTGGACTCGGCGCAGCAGCAGGTGGACATCGCGAAGCGCAAGGCCGGCATCGACCTGTTCGACGACGACGTGGAGCTCGAACGGTTCGAGGTGGTGCGCCATGAACGCGGGGGAGAGGCGCGCCGTGGCTGACGGCAAGGGCGCCGTCCCGAGCGGAAGGGACAGCGCGGAGTCGAAGGATCCCGTGCGGTTCTGGGGCGCTTCCCCGCGCGCCGTCTGCGGCGTGTGCCCGCACGCGTGCACGCTCGCCGAGGGAGCGCGCGGCATCTGCCGGGCGCGCGTGGCGCGCGGCGGGCGCGTGGTGGACGAGAACTACGGGCGCGTCACCTCGATCGCGCTCGACCCGGTGGAGAAAAAGCCGCTCGCGCGGTTCCGCCCGGGCTCGACGGTGCTGTCGCTGGGCAGCTACGGCTGCAACCTGCGCTGCCCGTTCTGCCAGAACGCGAGCATCGCGTGCGCGGGGGCCGACGATGCGGCATGGCGCGAGCTTTCCCCCGAGGAGGCGGTGCGCCTGGCCGCCGGCGCGTGCGACGACGGGTGCGTCGGCATCGCCTACACCTACAACGAGCCGCTCGTGGGCTACGAGTACGTGCGCGACGCGGGACGTCTCGCGCACGAGGCGGGCCTCGTGAACGTGCTGGTGAGCAACGGGATGGTGAACGAAGAGCCGCTCGCCGAGCTCCTCGGCGTCGTGGACGCGGCCAACATCGACCTCAAGGGGTTCACGCAGGGGTTCTACGACCTGGCGGGCGGCGATCTGACCGCCGTCAAGCGCACCATCGAGACGCTGGCCGCCGATCCGGCGTGTCATCTCGAGGTGACGACCCTCGTGATCCCCGGCCTCAACGACGATCCCGACGAGATCGACGCGGCGGCGGCCTGGCTGGCATCGCTCGATCCGTGCATCCCGTACCATCTCACGCGGTTCTTTCCCTGCCACCGCATGCTCGATCGGCCCCCGACGCCCGTGCCCGCCCTGCGCGCGCTCGCCGACGTGGCGCGCCGCCACCTGGACGACGTGCTCGTGGGGAATTGCTGAGCGGACGGGCGCGGCGCTCGCTTCTGGCAGGTTTCGACGGAAAACCGCGATCGCTTTCCCGCTTCTGCCGCTAGACGACGAAAAGGCCCTCCCTCGACCAGGCGTTTCCCCAGGGTTTGCGGTGAATGCTCCTCCCGTTGCCCCGCCCGAAGGCGGATAAACGTCGAAACCTGCCACCATCGGCATACCCCTACGTTAAACCACCATCGACATAGAGTTCCTCCGGTCGTGGCCGTTTTCGACGGGTATACGTCGTTCGGAAGAGCTTCGTTCGAACGCGCGTACCGATCATAGGAGAACGTTTTTCAAAGGGCCAGTTCAGCGGCTTGGTGCATTTTCCCGCGCCGCGAGATGCTTTGAACGGGGACGTATATCCGTCGAAAACGGCCGCGAAACGAGAATCTCTACGTTAAACCACCGTTGACATACGCCAGGCCATACCGGGACCGGCGGGGTCGAGCCGCCCCCCCCCCCATGCATGCTGCAGCGGCAAGGAGGGCTTGCGATCGGGCCCGATCGCAAGCAGCTGAGCCGATTCGCGGGCGAACGCCAGTACGTGTCAACGGTGGTTTACTATGGAGCGGCATACCGCAGTTCAACTCGTTATTCGAGCGAGCCGAAGGATCCCGTGCTACGCCAGCCGTGGCGCACCCGGCCTGCGCTGCGCGCTCGCGGTTTTGGGGAATTGCTGAATGATTCGCAACATTTCGGAACGCGCGGCCGCGACGCCGGCAAATGCGGTACTATATCAACGGTGCCGACGGCACCTTCTTATTGGAGATGGATGGGTCCTGGTGGGCCCCACGGCCTTCAAAGCCGCTGTGAGGCGTGCAGAACGTCTCGGGTGTGTTCGATTCGCACACATCTCCGCCAGATACGCGAAGCGCCCCCGAAGGGGCGCTTTTTTCGTCTGAGAAACGCTCCGAACGGAAGCGTCCTACCTTCCGCCCAGCACGCGCACGTCCCCCTCTCGGCGGGTGACGGCTTGGGCGTCAAAGAACTCGAGCAGGGGGATGGCGTACTTCCTGCTCGTGCCCATCGCGTCCTTGAGCTCTGCCGCCGTGGCGGGGCCATCGGCGAGGCGGGCGCGCACGGCCTGCTCGAAGGCGGCGAGCGCCGTCGCATCGAAGTAGAAGTCCGCGCCGATGCGGCGCACGAGCCCCTGCTTCTCGAGGCCGCCCAGCACGCGGTGGACGAGCGAGGCGTCCAGGCCGCTCGTCGCGACGAGCTCGCTCGTGGAAGGCGGCGCTCCTGCCGCGGCGGCCAGCGTCTCGCGCAGCCGCGCCGCCGCCTGCTCCTCCAGCTTGCGCGCCCCGGCGCCCGCCTTCGGGTGGCTCGCCTCGCCGCCGTCAACCACGGCCAGGCCCCGGGCGACGGCGTCGTCCAGCAGCACGTCGAAGCAGCTCGCGTCCAGGCGCGGCAGGCAGCGCCCGCGCAGCGCGTCCTTCGAGATGCCGGTGGCCGACGGGTTCTCGGCGTGGAACTTCAAAAGCGCGTTCTCGATTGCGGAGCGCTGCTTCTGCAGCACGGAGGCCGCCGCGTAGCGCACCGCGCGCCCGCCGTCGCCTCCGAGGCGCACCGCGGCGTTGCCCGCGGCCAGCGCCTCGAGCTCGCGCGCGGCCGCGTCCTCCTCGAGCCCCGAAAGCGCGGCCAGCTCGGCGGCGGTGACGGGCGCGGCGGCCAACGCGAACGCGGATCGCGCCACGGCCGCCTCGTCTCCCGCGCGCAGCGCGTCGAGCAGCTCGGCCGCCCCGGGCGCGAGCGTGGTGGTGCGACGCGGGCGGGCGCGCAGCACCTCGCCGCCGCCGATGACGTGCACCGGCGAGTACGAGCGCACGACGAAGCGGTCGCGCCAGGCCACGGGCAGCGGCTCGTCGAGGCGGACCTGCGCGTAGGCGCGCTCGCCCGCGGCGAGCGATTCCCGGCCGTCCATGAGCAGCACGCGCCCCGTCACCTCGCGCGTCCCGTGCGCCACGTGCACGCGCGCGCCGCTGGCGAGCGGCTTGCCCTTTCCGGGAACGCCCAGGTAGGAAAGCGATGCGTCGAAGCGGTCGGTGGCGCTCGCGGCGCCCGGCGCGGCAAGGAAGTCGCCGGGGCGCACCTCGTCGACGGACACCGCGTTCAGGTTGAGGGCCACGCGGTGCCCGGCCTCGGCGCGCTCGACGGGCGCGCCATGCACCTGCACGCTGCGCACGCGCGTGCGCAGGCCGGAGGGGTGCACCTCCACCTCGTCGCCCACCTGCGCCGACCCGCTCCACAGGGTGCCCGTGACCACGGTGCCGGCGCCCTTGATGCTGAACACGCGGTCGACGGGCAGGCGCAGGCGCGTGCCCGCCTTCGCGCGGCGCGTCGTGCGCGCGGCGCGCGAGAGCGCCGAGCGCAGCTCGGGCAGGCCGGCGCCCGTGCGGCTGGACACGGGGACGATCTCGGCTTCGGCGTAGGGCGTGCCCGCCAGGCGCCCCCGCACCTCCTCGGCCATGAACAGCGCCCATTCCTCGTCCACGAGATCGGTCTTCGTGAGCGCCACCACGCAGGTGCGGATGCCCAGCAGCTCGAGCACGGCGAGGTGCTCCACCGTCTGCGGCATGACGCCGTCGTCGACGGCGATGCACAGAAGCGCCAGGTCGATGCCCGTCGACCCCGCGATCATCTGGCGCACGAACCGCTCGTGGCCCGGCACGTCCACCACGCCGAGCTTCGTGCCGTCCGGCAGGTCGAGGCGGGCGAAGCCCAGCTCGATGGTGATGCCGCGCTGCTTCTCCTCGGCCAGACGATCGGGGTCGGTGCCGGTCAGCGCCAGCACGAGCGACGACTTGCCGTGGTCGATGTGGCCGGCCGTGCCCAGCACGAGGTCGGTCTGCGTCGCCTCGCTCATGCCCGGCCCCTCTCGGCCTCGGCGTCGAGCGCGTCGAAGTAGGCGCGCACGGCCTCGGCAGCCTCGGCCAGCTCGTCCTCGGCCACGGTGCGCGCGTCCAGCAGCACGGCGTCGTGCTTGATACGGCCCACCACGGGCACGTCGCGCCGCGAGACGAGGAACGTCTCGCACCCCTGTGCGTCCCCGCGCAGAAACTCGATGCGCACTGCGTGCGATTCGATGTCGCACAGCGGCAGCGCGCCGCCGCCCGCCCGCGCCGTTTCCGGGACGACGCCGACGCGCGCCGCGCCCGCGGGCAGCGCCGCCTCGACGGCCGCTGCCAGCTGCTCGGCGCGCTCGCGCACGGCCTCGCCCGACTCGGACAGCATGCGCAGCGCGGGGATGCGCTCGAGCGCTGCGGCAGGGTCGAGGTAGAGGCGCAGCGTGGCCTCGAGCGCGGCCAGCGTCATCTTGTCGAGGCGCATGGCGCGGGCGTAGGGGTTCTTCTTCAGGCGGTCGATGAACCGCTTCGCGCCCACGATGATGCCCGCCTGCGGCCCGCCCAAAAGCTTGTCGCCCGAGAACGACACGAGGTCGCAGCCCGCCTGCAGCGACTCGGCGACGGTGGGCTCGGCGTACGCCCCGAACGCCTCGAGGTTCAGAAACGCGCCCGACCCCTGGTCCTCGTACACGAGCAGCTCGCCCGCGCCCGGCTCGCCGGCTGCGGCGCGGCGCGCGTTCTCGGCGTCGGCCAGCGCGCGCAAATCGCCTGCGGCCACGCCTTCGGTGAAGCCCACCACGCGGTAGTTGGAGGGATGCACCTTGAGCACCATCGAGGTGTCGGCGCCGATGGCCCGCTCGTAATCCACGGCGTGCGTCTTGTTCGTGGTGCCCACCTCTACCATGCGGGCCTGCGACAGCTCCATGATGTCGGGGATGCGGAACGACCCGCCGATCTCCACGAGCTCGCCGCGCGACACGACCGCCTCGTGGCCGCGCGCGAACTCGTGGAGCACCATCATGACGGCCGCCGCGTTGTTGTTCACGGCCAGCGCCGCCTCGGCGCCGGTGAGCGTGCACACGAGGCGCTCGACATGGTCGTGGCGGCTGCCGCGCGCCATGGCCTCGGTGTCGTACTCCAGCGTGGAGTAGCCGCGCGCAACGTCCTCCACGGCGCGCACGGCCTCGTCGGCCAGCGGGCTGCGCCCGAGGTTCGTGTGCACGACGATGCCGGTGGCGTTGATCACGCGGCGCAGCGAGGGCCGCGCCTTGGCCAGCGCACGGGCGCGCACGGCGTCGGCCAGCGCATGGACGTCCACCTCGTCGCAGGCGTCGGCGAGCACCGCCTGGCGCAGCTCGTCGACGGCCTCGCGCACGCAGTCGGCGAGCACGCTGCGGGGAACGAGCGACAGAAGCGCGCTCACCTCGGGCAGCTGGAGCATTTCCTCCACCTGCGGGAGCGCGCGGAGCAGGTCGGTGCGTGACGGATTCGCCATAAGAGCGCCTTTCTCGTGCTTGGGTGCGGGAGCGCGCGGCCGATGCGGCCGCGCTCCAAAGTATACCAGCCCTCCGCGCCGCGGTGGGCGAACGACCCGGGAACATTCGCGGAGAACCCCGGCGCGGGGCGCTGCGATGGGGAAATTGTCGAGGAAAAGACTATTGTTTCGCCTCGAGGCGGCGAGTTGAGGTACCATACCCTGCGGCTTCGAAGGGGACGAGGATCGGGGCCGGGACGAGACAGGGAAGGAAAAGGGCTCAATCATGACGCCAGACGAAATCAAAACGCTCAAGCCGGACGCGCTCTCGCCGGCCGAGACCGCTGCGAAGGCCGAGGCCGTCGGGGAGGCGAAAGCGGCCATTCCGTCGGCGAGGTGCTTCGCGTCCTCCATGCTCGCCGGCGCGTTCATCGCGTTCGGCGCGCTGTACTTCTGCGTGTTCCTCGGCGATCCGACCATGCCGTTCGCCGTGCAGCGCATGGTGGGCGGCGTCTGCTTCTGCCTCGGCCTCGTGCTCGTGCTGTGCTGCGGGGCCGAGCTGTTCACCGGCAACATCCTCATGGTATGCGCCAAGGCGTCGAAGCGGATCGGGTGGGCGCTCTTGCTGCGGAACTGGGCGATCGTCTGGATCGGCAACCTTGCGGGAGCGCTCGTCGCGCTCGCGCTCGTCTTCCTCGCCAACGTCGCCGCCATGAACGGCGGGGCGGTCGGCGAGGCGTTCGTCAGCGTGGCGGCGGGCAAGGTCGCTCCCGATTGGGCCACGCTGTTCTTCAAAGGCGTCATGTGCAACATCCTCGTGTGCCTGGCGGTATGGATCGGCTTCTCGGCGCGCACCGTCGTCGACAAGGTCATCGGCATCATCCTGCCCATCTCGGCCTTCGTCGCCTGCGGGTTCGAGCACTGCGTCGCCAACATGTTCTTCCTTCCCATGGGGCTGCTGCTCAACTCGATGGGCGTGGGCGCTCCCGACGCGGTCACGCTCGGCGGCCTCGCCGCGAACCTGTCGGCGGCCACGCTCGGCAACATCGTCGGCGGCGTCGCAGTGGGGCTCGCGTTCTGGTTCGTCCATCGGCAAAAGGCCGCGAGCAGGTAAAGGGCCTCGCCGCCGACCGCTCGCCGATCATGGAATCGATGATTGCGACGGGCGGCCGACATACGGTATCATTACGGCGTTGCTTCGCATTGGCACGACTTCTGCGCGGGTGCCATTTCTGCATGCGGGGCGGCGCTTCGCTTCCGCGCACCTCATCGCGTCCCGCATGCGCCTCTGCGCGCGTCCGGCGGCGCTGTTCCATCCATTCTGCATCGCAATCGAATAGTGCCGCAAGCATGCCGTCTCGCGACGCAAGCTTGCTCATCGACCGGTATCGAAGGGGGCCTTCATGGCTGATTATCAGGCTATGTGGAAAGACCTGGGTATGGACCTGGAAACGCACGACCAGCTGTGCGCCGTGCTGCCGATGGCGTTCGGCGACACGTACCTCACGCAGGAGAACCGACCGGAGAACATGGCGTTCTACGACTTCGTGGTGTCCGAGATCCACGGCGTGCGCCCGGCCGAGCTCATCGAGCTGCAAAGCCGCGGGGGCAAGGTGTTCGGCACGTTCTGCGTGTTCGTGCCCGACGAGGTGGTCGTCGCCTGCGGCGGCGCGGTCACCGGCTTGTGCGGCGGCTCGCAGTTCTGGGTGCCCGAAGGCGAGAAGGTGCTGCCGAGCGGCATCTGCCCGCTGATCAAGGCGTCGCTCGGCGCGCACTTCGGCCGGACCTGCCCGTACTTCAGCGTGGCGGATCTGTACGTGGGCGAGACCACGTGCGACGGCAAGAAGAAGGCTTACGAGATCCTCGGGGCCGACAAAGAGACGTACGTCATGGACGTTCCGCAGGTGAAGCGCGCCAAGGACATCGCGGCGTGGAAGGACGAGATCGCCCTGTTCGCGAAGAAGGTGGAAGCGGTCACGGGCAACGAGTTGACCGAGGAGAACCTGGCCCGGGCCATCCGCCTCATCAACGAGAAGCGCCGCGCGCTGGCGCGCGTGTACGAGGCCCGCAAGGCCGACCCGGTGCCCATCAGCGGCAAGGACGCCTTGCTCATGATGCAGATCGCGTTCTTCGACGACCCGGCGCGCTGTGCCGAGACGGCCAACAAGCTGGCCGACGAGCTGGAGGAGCGCATCGAGCGCGGCGAGGGCGCGGCGCCGGCCGGCACGAAGCGCATCCTCGTCACGGGCACGCCGCTGGCCATCCCGAACTGGAAGCTGCACCACCTCATCGAGACGAGCGGCGCCGTGGTGGTGTGCGAGGAGATGTGCACGGGCACGCGCTACTTCGAGAACGAGGTAGACGAGGGCGCCGACACGCTCGACGGCATGTTCCAGGCGCTGTCCGAGCGCTACATGAAGAACAACTGCGCGTGCTTCACGCCGAACCCGGGTCGCGTCGCCGACGTGGTGCGCATGGCGAAGGAGTACCAGGTGGACGGCGTGATCGACGCGAACCTCAAGTTCTGCACGCTCTACGACGTGGAGAAGGGCTCGTTGGCCGACGCGCTCGCCGAGGAGGGCATCCCGTGCCTGGGCCTCGAGACGGACTACGCCGACAACGACGCCGAGCAGCTGCGCACGCGTATCGGCGCGTTCGTCGAGATGCTGGACGCGTAGGGCGGATCAGTGCAACAAGACGCTGCCGATACGGTGAACGAGGGCCCGCGGCCCGTGGATTGCTATATCCTGTTCTCGAGCCATACCGACGGTTGGCGGCTGTACGAAGCGGCGCGCGATGCGGGGCGCACGGTGCGCATATCGCCCACACCCCGCGCCGCGCGCGCATCCTGCGGGGTGTCGCTGCTTGCGTCGTGCGACGACGTGGAGCTGCTCGAGCGCCTCGCGCAGGAGGAGGGCATCCCGCTCGAAGGAGTCGCCCGGCTGCCGCGCCAGCTCAACGCGCGGCGCGATACGTTTTGCTGACAGGCGCCGTCACAAGCGGAGGCCGCCCGGGATTCGCCGTCACGGGCGGCGGCCGCAGGTCGGAGTCGAAGGAGCCCCTGCGGCGCGAGCCGAAGGGCACGACGGAGAAAGAAGGGATCGCGATGGAGAGAATCGACGCGCGGGGCCAGGCGTGCCCGCTTCCCGTGGTGCGCGCCAAGAAGGCGCTCGCGGCCATGGGGGAGGGCGTGCTCGAAGTGCTCGTTGACAACGAGACCGCGGTGCACAACCTCGAGGCGCTCGGCAAGACGCTCAAGGTGGAGGCGTCCGGCGAGGAGCGCGGGGCGTCGACGTTCGCGGTGACGTTCGCGAAGGGCGCGGCGAGCGTCGCGGCTGCGGCTGCCCAAGACGCCGCGTGCCCGGCCGTCCAGGCGACCCCGACGGGCGGCGTCGTGGCGGTGATCCCGTCCGAGTTCATGGGGTCGGGCGACGACGAGCTGGGGGCGGTGCTCATGAAGGGCTTCGTGTTCGCCCTCACCCAGCTCGACGAGCTGCCGGAAACGGTGCTCATGTACAACGGCGGCGTGAAGCTGGCGTGCGCCGGCTCCTCGTCGCTCGACGACCTGCGCGCGCTGGCCGAGGCCGGCGTGGAGGTCATGAGCTGCGGCACGTGCCTGAACCATTACGGGTTGGCCGAGCAGCTGGAAGTAGGCGAGGCCACGAACATGTACGTGATCGTGGAGAAGCAGGCGAACGCGCGCGGCATCGTCCGCCCGTAGGGTCGAAGACGCGCGAGGACAAGGACCGTGGAGCTATGATCTACTTCGACAACGCGGCCACCACCGCATCCAAGCCGCCGGCGGTGGCCGAGACGGTGGCGCGCGCCATCAACGGGTTCGGCGGCGTGGGCCGCGGCGTGCACGAGGCGTCCCTCGACGCGGGCTATGCCGTGTTCCGTGCGCGCCAGCAGCTCGCGCGCCTGTTCGGCGCGGGCGATCCTGCGCGCGTGGCGTTCGCCGGCAACGCCACCGAGGCGCTCAACACGGCCGTCAACGGGCTCGTGCGCCCGGGCGATGCGCTCGTGACCACGGCCGCGTCGCACAACTCGGTGCTGCGCCCGCTGTACCGCGCGGTCGACGAGCGCGGATGCAAGCTGACCGTGGTGCCGCACGACGCGCGCGGGGCGCTCGACTACGAAGCGCTCGACGCGGCGCTCGAGCCGAACGTGCGCCTCGCGGTCGTCACCCACGCCTCGAACCTGACGGGCGACGTGTACGATATCGCCCGCATCGCCCGCATCTGCCGCGAGCGCGGCGTGCTGCTGCTGGTGGACGCCGCCCAGACGGCCGGCGTCGTGCCCATCGACATGGGGCGCGACGGGCTCGACCTCGTGGCGTTCACGGGGCACAAGAGCCTGTACGGCCCGCAGGGCACGGGCGGCCTCGCCGTGGCGGAGGGCGTGGACGTGGAGCCGCTCAAGGTGGGCGGCTCAGGCGTGCACAGCTACGACCGGCGCCACCCCGTGCGCATGCCCGAGCGGCTGGAGGCGGGCACGCTCAACGCCCACGGCATCGCCGGCCTGGGCGCGGGGCTCGCCTACATCGAGGAGCGCGGCGTCGAGGAGATGGGCGCGCGGGTGCGGGCCCTGGCCGAGCGGTTCGAGCGCGGCGTGCGCGGCATCGAGGGCGTGCGGGTGCTGGGAGGGGGCGGCGACGCGGGTCGTTGCGGCATCGTGGCGCTCAACGTGGGCGAGCTGGACTCCGCGGCGGTGGGCGATGCGCTCAACGCCGAGTTCGGCATCTGCACGCGCGCCGGCGCCCACTGCGCGCCGCTCATGCACGAGGCGCTGGGCACCCAGAACCAGGGCGCGGTGCGGTTCAGCTTCAGCAGCTTCAACGCCGAAGACGAGGTGGACGCCGGCATCGCCGCCGTGGCCGCCATCGCCGAGGAGGCGTGAGCCGTGCGCAGAAAGACGCCGAAAGCCGTGGTGACGTTCGCGTCCACGAGCGATGCGATGGCCGTTGAGGCCGCTGCCCGCGAGGCGGGCTTCCCAGGCAGGATGATCCCCATACCGTCCGAGATATCCGCCGGCTGCGGCCTCGCCTGGTGCGTTCCCGCCGAGGAACGCGACGCGCTGCTCGCCGCCTTCGCCGACGGCGCGCTCGCGTACGAGGCCGTGCACGAGGTGGAGCTGTACTAGGCCGACGCCCCCTGGCTTGGAGGAGGACGTGGGCGCCGCGGCGCATCCGCGCCGCTGAGACGACCTGCGGGTTCTCTCATCGGCTCCGATGCGCCGCGCGATAGGCACGCTCTTCTCCGCGCCAAGAGAGAAAATGAAAGGATCTTGCCCATGCCCGCTATCGGCATCGACATAGGCAGCACGGCGGCGAAAGCTGCGGTGCTCGAGGGCTGCGAGCTCGTCGCGACGTTCGTGTGCCCGACGGGGTACAGCAGCGTGGACGCAGCCGAGCGCCTGGCCGAGCAGCTGCGCGCCCGGGGCTTCGACCCGCTCGACGCGCCCTGCGTGGCCACCGGCTACGGGCGCGTCGCCGTTCCCTACGCGAACCGCGTGGTCACCGAGATCACCTGCCACGGCAAGGGCGCCGGTTTCCTGTTCGGAGGCGAGGGCACCGTGGTGGACGTGGGCGGCCAGGACACGAAGGTCATCGTGCTGCGCGGCGGCAAGGTGGCGAAGTTCGCGATGAACGACAAGTGCTCGGCCGGCACGGGCAAGTTCCTCGAGGTCATGGCGAACCGCCTCGGCGTCAGCCAGGGAGAGCTCGCGCGCCTCGCGCAGGCGGGCGCTCCCACGTCCATCTCGTCCATGTGCACGGTGTTCGCGGAATCCGAGGTCATCAGCCTCATCGGCACCGGCACGCCCCGCGAGGACATCGCGTACGGCGTGATCGAGTCGGTGGTGGAGAGGGTGTCGGTGCTCGCGGCGCAGGGCAAGGGCGCGCCGTACTACCTGACGGGCGGCCTGTGCGAGAACGGGTACTTCGTCGAGCGCTTGGGAGTGCGCCTCGGCTCGCCCGTGGCCACCGACGCGCGGGCGCGCTATGCCGGCGCGGTGGGCGCCGCGCTGCTGGCGATGTCCGTCCGATAACCATTATGGTGAAGGTCATGGACAAAAACGCGGGTTTTCTCTAGATTTTCTACCCTGTAGCGAGCCTCGGTCGCGGGCGGCTCCAATAACCCGAGGTCAAAGCGTCGAAGTTTAGATTATACTGGAAAAAAGATAAAGAAAACTCGCGTTTTTGTCCAGCAGGCATGCAGTCCGCCGTTATGTCCCAAAGGGGCCTGGCCCCTTTGGGACACGTGGGCCCTTTGGGACATCCTCACGCGCGCATCGCGATGGTTCCGCTCTTTCCGTCCCGCACGCGCCCGATCAGCGCGGGGCGGCGTCCGGCGGCGCGCACGAACGCCTCCGCGAACGCGTCGGCCTCCTCGCTCGCCACGGCCACGAGCAGGCCGCCCGACGTCTGCGGGTCGCACAGCACGCCCATGCGGTTCTCGAACTCCTCGTCGTCGAGCGCGCCCTGCTCCACGAAGGCGCGCGCCCAATCCACGATGCCGAACGTCTTGGCGGGGCGGCAGAAGTCGCACGAGTACGCGTAGGCGCCCTCGAACAGGGGCAGGTCGTCCCAGAAGAGCTCGGCCGAGGCGCCCGAGGCGTCGAGCATCTCGTGGAGGTGGCCCGCCAGCCCGAAGCCCGTCACGTCGGTGGCGGCATGCGCGTGCACGCTCGCCATCGCCTCGGCGCCCGCACGGTTGAGCTCCATCATGGAGTCGATGACGGGGCGCATGCCCTCGTCGTCCTCGAACCCGGCGCGGAACGCCGAGTTCATGAGCCCCGAGCCGATGGTCTTCGTGTAGAACAGCACGTCGCCCGGCAGCGCCCCGCCGTTTCTGACGATGCGGTCGGGGTGCACGGTGCCGAACACCGACAGCCCGTACTTGGGCTCGTCGTCCTCGATGGAGTGGCCGCCCACCACGAACGCGCCCGCCTCGGCCACCTTGTCTGCCCCGCCGCGCAGCACCTCGCCCACCACGTCGGTGCCGAGGCTGCAGGGGAACGCGAGGATGTTGAGCGCGGTCAGCGGCTTCGCGCCCATGGCGAACACGTCGGACAGCGCGTTCGCCGCGGCGATGGCGCCGAACTCGTAGGGATCGTCCACCACCGGCGTGAAGAAGTCGAGCGTCAGCACGGCGGCCGTCTCGTCGTTCAACCGGTAGACGGCGGCGTCGTCGGAGGTGTCGAAGCCCAGCAGCAGGTCGGCGTCGGGAGGCGGCGCGATGTCCTTCAATATCTCTTCGAGGTCGCCCGGACCCCACTTCGCCGCTCAACCGCCCTTCTCGGTGAGGTGGGTGAGGCGTATGCGCTCGGTCTCGCTCATGGCCGTTCCTTCCGCATGGACGCGATGGTTGCTGCATCCAGTATAACAGTCCTGCGCACCCGTCGATCATCCTGCCGCCTACGCGTTATCCGCGCCGCTCGTCGATACCGTAGCGGTGCCTCAAACGTACCGTCTACCGGAGACGGGTCGCCGCCCACCAGGGGAAAGCGACCGCTCGCTCTGCCGCTTTTCCGGCGGGGTGTCGTTTACCGAATATTCCACGAATGAATCTTGAGCGTTTGCGCATAAAACGACCCATATCATCAGAAACTGATTACGTCGCATCTTGGCGCGCTTGCTAAGATCGCGGTCGTCGGGCGGTGGAGGGCTGCCGTCCCGGCACACCATGCAATCCGGCACCACGAGCAGGACGACGTCTCCCATGCCCTCGGCGACGTTCTCCCGCTGGTCTCGGGCATGATTCTCAACGGACGAGAAGGAAGGAGAACGAGGACATGAACCTGTCACGCAGGGGCTTCTTCAAAGCCGCCGGTGCCGCGTTCGCCACTACCATGGCGTTCGAGCTGTCCTCACAGTCGGAGGCGCTGGCCGTCGAGCCCGCAGCCGACTGGAAGCTCGTGAACACGGAGGAGTACACGAACATCTGCTGCTACTGCTCGGGCGGATGCGGCGTGATCTGCTCCACCCGCGACGGCGAGCTGGTGAACATCGAAGGCGATCCCGACCACCCCATCAACCAGGGCGGTCTGTGCCCGAAGGGCGCCACGATGTTCCAGCTGCGCAACGTGGTGGATCCTGCCACGCGCGAGGTGATCAAGAACCCGAACCGCCGGACCAAGCCGATGGTGCGCCGTCCCGGCGCCTCCGAGTGGGAGGACATCACCTGGGACGATGCCGTCGCCGAGATCGCGAAGTGGGTCAAGAAGACCCGCGACGAGACGTTCGAGACGGTGGCCAACGGCATCACGGTGAACCGGTGCCACGGCATCGCCAGCCTGGGCGGCAGCCAGCAGAACTCCGAGGAAGAGTACCTCATCAACAAGATGATGCGCTCGTTAGGGGTGATAGCCATCGACAACCAGGCTCGTGTTTGACACAGCCCCACGGTTGCCGGTCTGGCAGCAACATTCGGTCGCGGTTCCATGACGAACCACTATTGCGACATGCAGAACGCCGACGTCATCATGACGATCGGCTCCAACAACGTCGAGAACCATCCCGTGTCCTCCAAGTGGGTGCAGAAGGCGCTCGATAACGGCGCGACGTGGATCGTCGTCGACCCGCGCTACACGCGCTCGGCCGAGATGGCGGACATCTACTGCCCCATCCGCTCGGGCACCGACATCGCCTTCTACGGCGGCCTGTTCAACTACATCATCGAGCACGACCTGTGGCAGCACGAGTACGTGCTGAACTACACGAACGCCTCCTACCTGCTCGACGAGGAGTACTCCTTCGACGTGGAGGCGGGCATCTTCTCGGGCTTCGACGAGGACAGCGCCACCTACGACGCGAAGACCTGGCACTACCAGGTCGAGTCCACGAAAGAATGGGACACCTCCGAGGGCGGCGCCTACGC